>JBBDLF010000015.1:0-127706 GCA_040879025.1 Pseudohongiellaceae bacterium | reverse complement strand
GACAGTATATACTAATTTATAAATATGTTTCGATATTTATGGGTTATGATACTAGCGCCCTCTTGGACCTTGGGGAACGCCATTATCCTGAGCGGCTCCCATTATTCAGACCTATTTGGGAATTCCTTTATACCAGTATTGATGAAGGTACCGTGATTTCGGTTGAGCAGGTGAAAGACGAAATAGCTCGGAAAAGCCAGGACTGGCGAGCAGACTTTCTCGCGCGAGCTGAAAAGATGTTCTTACTGGATGAGGCGATAGAACGGGAATTCGCCAGAGTGGTTCAAGAGATCGAAGCCAATTCAAAATTCAACAGCAATAGCCACCGAGATAGGTTTATGAGTGGGGCTGATCCATGGTGTATTGCACTCGCCCACGTGCAGGGAGATATCACAGTGGTATCCGGGGAGAAGAAAAATCTCTCATCCTACGGACTTGGAGAGGTCTGCCGAGAGTTAGGAGTCAGACACATCAACGTTATAGACCTGTTTGAAGAGAATAGTGTAGGAGCTGGTACGCGTTGATTTGGCAAGCTGCCTTTAAACATCGGACAAACAAGCCGATGTTCTATGCTATGCCAAAAAATTAAAGTATTGATTATTAAGAAGAAGTGATCAGCGCAGTCTCTGAAAAAACTATCAGAAACTATCAAGAGAAAAAACCGATTATTCTGTATCTCTACTTAACATATTGTTTTTAAAGAATTTTTGGTACGCCCGGCAGGAATCGAACCTGCAACCCTCGGCTTAGAAGGCCGATGCTCTATCCGTTGAGCTACGGGCGCATGGGAGAAAACGCCGATTTTACCCTAATCGGACACCGGCCATAGACCCGTCACGAGGGGTTATGGTCTCGTTCTGATTCCGGGGTGGAATCGGCATCGTTAAAGACATGATCGCGAGGTGTCCCGCTACAGCGCACGCCGGTGTACATTCCCGCCATGAACAGGGAAACATTCTGCAGCAGGCCATGGACACGGCCACGGCCGCCAACTTTCGTATTCAACCTGGCGATTCCGGTTCGCTTTCCATTCAATGCGGTTCTGCGCTTCACCGGGGCGGCTCCTGGGTTAATGTGGCGGTGACGGCGCAATCCGGCGCCAGCGGGAAATGGGGTGACCGACGGGGCTTGAACCCGCGACAACCGGAGTCACAGTCCGGGACTCTACCAACTGAGCTACGGTCACCACTAACTGGTCAAAGGCACCAGGCCTTCTGGGCAAAAGGCGTCAGCGCCTTCGTCTGTTCTGATACCGGACTTTGATCTGCTGTCCGCCATCGTTGTGTGGTCGGGGTAGAGAGATTTGAACTCCCGACATCTTGCTCCCAAAGCAAGCGCGCTACCAGACTGCGCTATACCCCGACGGGTGTGTCCAAGAGGTCGGCATCATACTCACGCGGTTCAGGTCAGTCAATCGCTGTATTATTCCGCACGGCACCCGTTTTGGCCCCAGTGCCGCGCTTCCGCCCCTATTAGCGCTCAATTCGCCAGCTGGTGCCCTGCGCGCCGTCTTCTATGGCCACCTTCATCGCCGTCAGTTTATCACGAATCTGGTCAGCGGTAGCCCAGTCCCGCCGCGCGCGGGCGTCGTTGCGTGCCACTATCAGCTGCTCCACTTCGTCATGGTCGACAGCCTCCTGCCGGTCGCCCTGCAGAAAGGCTTCGGCCGGGGTCTGCAACAGACCCAGAATGCCGGCCAGCCGCACCAGTAACACCCCCAGTTGACCCGCGCGCTCGCAATCGGTTTCTCTGTGACGATTGATTTCCTTGACCAGGTCAAACAGCACGCCGAAAGCCTCCGGTGTGTTGAAATCATCATCCATGGCCTTGTAAAACTCTTTTTCAAAGCGGCTGTTGGCCAGTGTCTTGGCATGCGCCAGGTCCAGACCCTTCAGCGCGGTATAAAAGCGGCCCAATGCCCGCAGCGCCTGCTCCAGGTTCTGGTCGGAGTAATTGATCGGGCTGCGGTAGTGACTGCTGATCAGGAAGAACCGGACTACCTCGGGATCGTATTTTTTCAGTACGTCGCGAATGGTGAAGAAATTCCCCAGCGACTTGGACATTTTCTCGTTGTCCACACGCAGCGGCCCGTTATGCATCCAGACATTGGCAAACCTGCCGCCGGTGGCCGCCACCGCCTGCGCAATCTCATTCTCGTGGTGGGGAAACATCAGGTCCGACCCGCCGCCATGAATATCGAAATGATCGCCGAGACAATGAGTTGTCATGGTGGCGCATTCGATATGCCAGCCCGGCCGACCGTAACCCCAGGGTGAATCCCACCCTACTTCGCCTTCCTTCGCCGCTTTCCATACCGCGAAATCCCGCGGGTCGCGCTTGGCTTCGCCCACTTCGATGCGGGCGCCGGCCAGCAGTTCCTCCAGGTTCTTGTTTGACAATTTGCCGTAGTCGGGAAAATTCCTGACCGAGTAGTAGACGTCCCCGCTGTCGGTCCGGTAGGCATAATCCTTGTCGATGAGTTGCCGCACCATCGCGATGATTTCATCGATATACGCGGTTGCCCGCGGTTCCTGGTCAGGCGGCAGTATTCCCAGCGCGCGTTCATCTTCGTGCATGCTGACAATGAACCGGGCGGTCAGATCCGAAAAGTACTCCTCGTTTTCGTTGGCCCGCTGCAAAATCTTGTCGTCTATATCGGTGATATTGCGCACATAGCTTACTTCAAACCCGCGCTGGCGCAGGTAACGGACAATGACATCGAACGCCACCAGCATCCGGGCGTGTCCAAGATGACTGTAGTCGTAGGTAGTCAAACCGCAAACGTAAATTCTGAGTTTTCCCGGGTCAAGGGGCTTTAGAAGCTCTTTCTTGCGGCTCAGTGTGTTGTAGATTGTAATCTCGGCGGCTGCCATTATGCTTGCCTCGTTTATTGCCTCGCCCAGGAGTCGCGCAGGGTAATGGTGCGATTAAACACCAGCCGGCCTTCCGAATCGCTGTCGGCGAGAAAATAACCCTCGCGCTCGAACTGGAACGGCACGGCGTTCTCGTCTTCCGCTACGGAAGGCTCAACGAAGCATTTTTTCAGAATGGTCAGCGACTCCGGATTAAGACAGTCATGATAATTCGCTATGGATTTGTCATCCGGGTTTTCCACGCTGAACAGCCGGTCGTACAGCCGTACTTCCGCTTCGAGCGCGTGCGGTACCGAAACCCAGTGGATAACGCCTTTCACCTTGCGACCTTCCGGGGATTTACCCAACGTATCGGCGTCGTGGCTGCAAATCAATTCCACCGTCTCACCCCTTTCGTTTTTTACCATCCGTTCACACTTGATAACGTAAGCGCCGCGAAGACGCACTTCACCGCCCGCGGTCAGTCGTTTGAAACCTGGCGGCGGTGATTCCTCAAAATCGCTGCGGTCGATATAGAGTTCACGCGAGAAAGGCACCGTGCGTCGTCCCATTGCTTCCATTTTGGGATGCCGCGGCATGCTTAACTGTTGCACCTGACCCTGGTCGTACGTCTCTATGGTGACCTTCAGCGGATTCAGAACACACATGGCCCGCGGTGCCACTCGGTCCAGGTCTTCGCGTACGGCATGCTCCAGCATACCGAAATCCACCACACTGTCACTGCGTGTGACACCCACCATTTCACAAAAATTTCGTATGGATGCCGCGGTATAGCCGCGCCGTCTCAGTCCGGAAAGCGTCGGCATTCGCGGGTCGTCCCACCCGGCCACCGTGCCTCCGTCCACGAGTTCCCTGAGTTTGCGCTTGCTCATCACGGTGTAGTTCAGTCGGAGCCTGGCGAACTCCGTTTGCTCCGGCAAAACATACTGGATGCCGCTGTCACCCAGATCGCTGGCCTCTCTTAAGGAATCGAGTTCCAGGTGATGCAATATCCAGTCGTAAAGGGGTCGGTGGTCTTCAAATTCAAGTGTACACAGCGAATGGGTGATGTTTTCCAGAGCATCGCAGATGCAGTGAGTGTAGTCGTACAGCGGATAAATGCACCATTTGTCACCAGTCTGGTGATGATGCAGATGACGGATACGGTAAAGTACCGGGTCTCTCATATTCATATTGGGAGAAGCCATGTCGATTCTGGCCCTCAGACTGTATTTGCCATCGGCAAATTCTCCCTCACGCATTCGTTGGAACAGATCACGGTTGTCCGCCACCGACCGGTCACGGCCGGGACTGTTACGGCCCGGTTCCGTCAGTGTGCCGCGGTATTCCCGCGCCTGGTCCGGACTCAGATCACAGACGTAAGCCAGATTGTTTTCGATAAGCTGTACAGCAAAATCGTACAACAGATCAAAATAATCCGACGCATAACGTACCTTGCCGTTCCAGTTGAAACCCAGCCAGCGAATGTTGTCTTTGATTGAGTCAACGAACTCCTGGCTCTCTTTGGCGGGGTTGGTATCATCGAAGCGCAAGTTGCAGGCACCGTTGAATTCCTCTGCGAGGGAGAAATTCAGATAAATCGATTTGGCATGACCGATATGCAAATAACCGTTGGGTTCGGGTGGAAACCTGGTGTGGACACGACCGCCGTGTTTCCCCGCTGCCAGGTCCTGTTCAACCTTTTGTCTGATGAAATTGGATGATGCACGGGAAACTTTGTTTTCCGGATGGGGAGAGTTCATGGGGCGATTTCTGCTTTTTCACAACTGCTAAAACGCTTATTATACCGGTTCCTGACCTTTCCCATAAGAGGGAATCGGTCTCAAACCCCATGTTAAAACCGATGCGTGTATCAAGGACAGCAAATGATTGTATTCAACACCAGCCATGGCACCTTCACTGTAGAGCTGGATTTCGACAAGGCGCCCAAATCCGCGGAAAATTTCGCGCGGTATGCCCGTGAAGGGTTCTATGACGGTACCATTTTTCACCGGGTGATTGAGGGATTCATGATCCAGGGTGGTGGTTTTGAACCGGGAATGAAGCAAAAAACGACCGCTGCGCCCATCGAGAACGAAGCGGACAACGGGCTCTCCAACCTGTCGGGAACGCTCGCCATGGCCCGCACGGCAGACCCGCATTCGGCCACGGCCCAGTTCTTCATCAATGTCGCTGACAATCTGTTTCTGGATCACCGCGATAAATCCAGTCAGGGGTGGGGCTATGCGGTCTTTGGCCGGGTGACGGATGGTATGGATGTCATCGAGAAGATAAAAAAATCTCCCACCGGCTCCGCTGCCGGCCATCAGGACGTGCCCGTGGAGGATATCGTTGTTGAATCCACCGAAGTGAAGGGCGAAACCGACGGCGGGGATTGACCCCGTGGCAGGCATCTACCTGATTTCAGATCTGCATCTGGAACCCGAACGCAGGGACATCACGGCCACCCTGTTCCGGTTTCTTGACACCCACGCCGGCCATGCCGATGCGCTTTACATTCTGGGCGATCTGTTCGAAGTCTGGGTGGGCGACGACGCACCCAATCCACTGGCTGACGAATTGGCAACCCGTTTGCGCCTTCTGGGTGATGCCGGTGTGTCGGTTTACCTGATGCACGGCAACCGGGACTTTCTAATCGGCCGGGATTATGCCGCCAACTGCGGCGCCACCTTGTTGACGGATCCTTTCGTGCTCGATTCACCGGTCGGCAAAATAGCGCTTCTGCATGGCGATACCCTGTGTACCCGCGACACCGAGTACATGAGGTTTCGCGCCATGGTTCGCAACCCGGACTGGCAGCGGGATTTTCTCGGCAAATCTCTGGTGGAGCGGCAGATGATCGCGCAACAGGCCCGGTCCCGCAGTCAGCAGGCCACCCGGGGATATGCATCCGAAATCATGGATGTCACTCATCAGGCCGTGGTGGACCGGTTACAGGAACTGAAAGTGAATACTCTGATTCACGGGCATACCCATCGACCGGCCATACACACCATCAGGCTCGACCATCCTGTCAACAAACGCGGCGATGCCAGACGCATCGTACTCGGTGACTGGCACGCCAAGGCCTGGTACGGATTGATTGACAGTGACGGAATACGGCTGGAACACCTGCCTTTGCTGACGGTTGATCACCAGACCTGAGCCCGGGACACTAATCGCTGTCGGTCTCCCGGGTCCGAAATCGCGCTTTCCGCTCGGCTTCATACTCGGTTTTCAGGTTGTTTACCCGCAGCAATGCCTCGAGGTAAGCCGGATTTTCCATCGCCAGTTTGAGAATTTCCTCGTTCATTTCTGTAAACCGGCCCTCGGCGAGGCTTCGCAGTTCGCTGTCGGAGTCGAGTAACGCCATTCCACTGGACAACATCACCGGATCGATGCCCTCACTCGTATAGGCCTGCCTGATATCCATCAGCGCCTGCTGCGAATTGTCCTTTCTCAAACTGAAAAAAAACACCGGCTCACACACCCGCCGCGGCAGATGTGAGCGGACGGATCGCAGGTGACGGCAGTGGATATCAAAATCATCCGAACTGTTCAACGTATTGAACATGCCGTAAAGCAGTTCTTCCGCACTCTCTATCTGGATGCGCATCGACAGCAGCGTCCGTTCTCCAGTAATGGTGATCGCCTCGATCGGAGGCGCCGTTTCATTGTCACGAGGGTCCGCCTGGGAGGAGTCCTGCGACAGGGCCGGCGGGCCGACAAACAACAGCCCGGCCAGACAGACCAGTTTCAGGCTGGGTGAACGCATTGGCGACCATGTATACGGCATTCGCGGAATATACCATAACAAGAGGCGGCCGTGATAAAGTGATGACAGGGAATGGAGCGGCGCATGGAGAGACAACCGGAGAATCTCGAGGAGTTAGTCGACAGAGTGGAGCACGCCGTGTCGGGCAGAAATGAAATTTCACTCGACAACGTACTCGACGAGATTGGCCACCGTTCTCTCGGACCGTTATTGCTGGTCGCGGGGCTGGTTACCCTCGCCCCCTTCATTGGCGATATCCCCGGCGTACCTACGATCATGGGAATACTGGTTGCGTTGGTCGCGATACAGTTGTTGCTGCGGCGCGAACATTTCTGGTTCCCTCAGTGGATACTCACGCGCTCGGTTTCCAAGGACAAACTCTGCAAAGTGCTGGGTTGGCTGAAACGACCGGCCCGGTTCATCGATCGCTGGATAAGACCTCGCCTGCAGTTTGTGATCAATAACGGCGGTGTGCATTTCATTGCCGTCGCCTGTCTCTCGATCGCCGCCATGATGCCGTTTATGGAAGTTATTCCGTTCAGCGCCAATGGCGCGGGTGCCGCCCTGACCATGTTCGGCCTGTCGATAATCGCCCGCGATGGTCTGCTGGCAAGTATCGCGTTGATCATCACCGCCGCTACAGTCGGCATTGTTATTTATAATCTGGTCTGAAACCTCGCATCGTTTGCTGTACACTGCCGCCCCATTGCGTGCAGGCTTCACTGCCGCTGCAACCCATAACAGGATACCCTGTGAGTAAAATCGAGAATAAAACCGAGAGTAAAACTGCGAGCAAAAACAAGAGCCAAACCGTGAGCAAACCCGCGGCTGAAAAAAACCCCACTGGCTTCTCCATCTTGCAACTCTCTGGCGCCCTGCTGGATAACCTCGGCACCCTCGGCTATCACACCATGACACCCATCCAGGCGCGAAGCCTGCCATCAGTACTGGCCGGAAAGGATATTATTGCCCAGGCTAAAACAGGTTCCGGAAAAACCGCGGCCTTTGGGCTGGGGCTGCTGGAAAAGCTTGATGTCAAAAAATTCAGGGTTCAATCCCTGGTGCTATGTCCTACCCGTGAACTGGCCGATCAGGTTGCCCGGGAACTGCGCAAACTCGGCCGCGGAATTCATAACATCAAAATACTCACCCTGTGTGGCGGTATGCCGTTCGGACCCCAGTTGGGTTCGCTGGAGCATGGCGCGCATATCATCGTGGGTACGCCCGGCCGGGTCGAAGAGCATTTGCGCAAGCAATCGTTGAAACTCGAAACGCTGACCACGCTGGTGCTGGACGAAGCGGATCGCATGCTGGATATGGGATTTCAGACAGCGCTCGATGCGATCATCGAGTATCTGCCCGGACAAAGACAGAACCTGTTGTTCAGCGCTACGTATCCCAAACAGATTGAGTCCATCGCGCGGCGTGTGATGACCGAACCGGTGATGGTGCAGGTCGATGAGGTTCATGAAGAGGGCAATATCACACAGTTTTTTTATCCGGTGCAAGACGACTCCCACCGCATGGCCGCCCTGCGAGCTCTGTTGTTATCCTCTCAGCCCGATTCGACATTGGTGTTCTGCACAACCAAAGTGGAAACGGCCGAGGTCGCCAGGGAACTTGAAAGCCACGGCTTCAGTGCCGTGGCGCTGCACGGCGATCTGGAACAAAAGGACAGGGACCAGATTCTGGTACGCTTCGCCAATAAAAGCGTCTCGGTGCTGGTTGCCACGGACGTCGCCGCCCGTGGCCTGGATGTCGAAGCTTTGGATTGCGTCATCAATTTACGCATTCCCCGCGATCTTGAAGTGTATACGCACCGCATTGGACGCACCGGCCGCGCCGGCAGGCAAGGTTTCGCCTGCGCCTTTTACACGCCCGGAGAGCGGTTCAAATTTGAAGCACTGGCAAAACACCTGCAACAGGAACTGATTTCTTCTCCGTTGCCCGCCGCCAACCTGGCCCTGAAACCCGCCCGTCCCAACATGGTTTCCCTGCAGATTGAGGGAGGCAAAAAACAGAAGCTGCGACCTGGAGACATTCTTGGCGCATTAACCGGAGAAAACGGGGTCGCGGCCGGGGAAGTCGGCAAGATTACGCTGTTCGATAACTGCGCCTACGTGGCGGTCACCCGGGAGGCGGCGCAAACCGCGGAAAGGAAGATAAGCCAGGGTAAACTCAAGGGGCGCTCGTTCCGCGTCAGACGGTTATGATTCCAGCCAGCGGTACAGGGTGCGCCGGGTGACGCCAAGAATATCAGCGGCGCGCCGTTTGTTTCCGCCGGTGTGCTCGAGCACGTGTTGAACGTAATGGCGTTGCACGGCCTCCAGCCTGGGCAGGTCGTCGGCCTGCGCAGGCATCCGCCAGCCAGCCGTGATTTCGACTGCCTCTGGCGAAGACCCCGTGGACGGTAAATTGAGTGGCGCATCGACGATCCGTTGCGGCAAGTGGCTGACATCGATCAAGCTGGCATCGCAAAACGCCACCGCCCGGTCCACCGCATTTTGCAGTTCCCGTACGTTACCGGGAAAATTGTACGCCTGCAGCGCGGCTAGTGCCTCTGAAGTGAATCCACGGATAATGCGCTGATTTCTCTGCCGGTTCTGGTTTAAAAAATGGTCGGCCAGCAGTTCGATATCGCCTTCTCTTTCTCGCAGCGGCGGCACCTTGAGCATGAAAGTTTCCAGTCGAAAATACAAATCTTCGCGGAAACTGCCTTCCGTGCATCGCTGTTGCAGATCGCGGTGCGTTGCCGCGATAATGCGTACGTCGACCTTGATCTCGTCATTGGCGCCGACAGGCCTGATGCTTCCATCCTGTAGCGCACGCAGCAATTTTGCCTGAAGCGTCAGCGGCATTTCAGCAATTTCATCGAGCAGTAGTACACCGCCATCGGCCTGTGCGAGCAATCCTTCCCGGGCTTTCCTGGCACCGGTAAATGCCCCTGTCACATGGCCAAAAAATTCGCTTTCCATCAATTCCGAAGGGATACCGGCACAGTTTACCGCCAGAAACGGACCTTGCGCGCGTGTGCTTTCCTCGTGAACCGCGCGTGCGACCAGTTCCTTGCCCGTGCCACTTTCGCCCACAACCAGTACCGGCCCGTCCGCCGCACTGATCTGTCGCATTTGCTGATACAGGCTCCGCATCGGCGGGCTCTGACCGAGGATGCCGTGAAACCCGTCGCCGGCCATCAATGAACGATAGTGTTGCAGTTCTGAGCGCAGATGCCGGTTATCCACCAGACGCTCGCATGCCAGTAAAAAATGGTCAATATCCAAAGGTTTGGTCAAAAACTCGTCGGCGCCGGCCTTGAGTGCTTCAACTGCCTGGTTGATGGTGCCAAACGCAGTGATGATAAGAAAAGCCGGCGCGGTATCAGACTTTCCCGCCAATGACAACAGACTCATGCCACTGTCTCCGGGCAACCGCAAATCGCTGACCACCAGCGCAGGCGGCCATTCCTTGATACGGACCAACGCCTGTTCAGCCGAGGAAGCCGTGTCCACCTGATAACCTGCGCCTTCCAGTTCTTCAAAAAGCAGTTCCGCCAGATCCTGATCGTCCTCAACCAGCAGGACCCTGTCTTTCTCGTTAATCGCCATCGTGTGCGGTTTCCTGTTCACTCTCGATATGCTTAAAGGGAAATTCAATCTCAACGCGGCATCCCGCTCCGGTGTCGTTTATCTTCAGGCTGGCATCATGTTCACTGGCCACGTTATCGACAATCGCCAGTCCCAAACCTGTACCCTCGCCCGGCAATTTGGTCGTAAAAAACGGTTCCTGAAGTTTCTCGGCCGGCTCGCGCAGGCCGGCACCGTCGTCCTCGACGACCAATGACAGACTGGTGTAGTTTGCCTGGATGCGGATAGAAACCTGTTTCGCTCCAGCCTGCGCGGAATTGCGCAGCAGGTTGACCAACGCCAGTTCGAGCCGCGCCGGATCTCCGGTGAGCGTCGGTAACGGATCGGTTTCCACACTGATTTCAAATACGGGTTTGGTGTCGGCCTGCCGGCCTGGCAATTCTGGCGCCAGTGCCGCCACCGCATCCTCGGCAATCTCTGCGAGATCCACCGGCCCGAGCTTGGCGGCGTCCGGGCGGCAGTATTCCAGCAGTTGGCGCACAATGCGATTCAGCCGCTGCACCTGTTGTTGAATCGCGTTCAGTTGCCTGTCACCGTCGACGTCGCTTCCGACCAGGTTTCTGAGCCGGCGGGTGCGGCCATTGATAACGCTCAACGGTGCGCCCAGTTCATGAGCGACGCCACGGGCCACACGCCCTATAGCGGCCATTTTTTCCTGGTCGCGCAGACGTTCGTTAAGCTGCTTTTCGGTTTCCTGATGCGAACTGACCTGTGCCTTGGCCCGCTCAATTCCGTCGAGCATGCGATTCAGACCGTCACTGATATTGGCCAGTTCACGAGGCCCTGCGGGTATCGCCCGCCTGGAGCGCACACCGCGTTCAACCTGCGCCATAGTTTGCAGCAGGTTGCGCACATAACGCCCCACACTGCCGTAATGGCCCAGCACCACGATAATTGTCATCACTCCGACCAGCACAAACCAGATGGTCCAGGCGGTAATCTGCAATTGCTGGATGGCCGCGTCAAAGTCGCTGCTTCTTCGCGTAATCTGAACCAGTCCGTTGATCCGCCCGCCGGTGTCCACCACCGGCAGGAATTGTGAAAAAACATCGAGGCCGTCAACTTCACGGAATCGTTCCTGCATCTCTCCCGTCTCCACCGTTTCGGCAACCACCCGGGTATTAACCAGATTTCGCTCTGCGATACCGGCCGATGCGATTCGGTCACCGTAGACGTTGTAGATTGACGCGCCATAGACACGACCTATCTCGAACACAGAATCGAGTGCGCTCTGCACATCGTCGATCTCGGCCTGTTCGAGGCTCTGGCCAATAGGCAGTCGCACGGCTCTGGCGAGCAGGCTCAGCTCTTCCTTGAGCCGGTCTTCTTCGATTTGGCTACTGACGCTGACGAAATAACCGACGCCGACGGCGGAGATAATGATCAGCGGCAACAGCACAAAACCAAGAATGGAAAACTGAAGGGTCGCCGGCCAGGGTATCGCGCGAAAGATACTGGTTGTATTCATTTGTCACTATCCGTTTCCAGTCATGTGACATTATGATACAGAGCAAACCCTCCCGTTGTGAATAACGGATAGGAATAAATTCTTAAACAATCAATTAACATTATATATTATAATGACTTACGTCCTATCCGCAGGCGAAAAAACCACCTTGGCATGAATACTGCTCCCTTCGCATTGGGACACTCGCTTAATCTGAGCCGCCACTGGCGCGGGTGTAGTCAACCATGTAGCACAGGAGCTATCCATGAGAATTCTATCTATCCAAAATCTGATTGCCGCTGCCGGTCTGGCGCTGGTTGTGTCGTCGGGAGCCAACGCCCAGCAACAGGGCCAGCCGCAGGGACAGCCACCACCTGCCCAACAACAGCCCCAGGTTGAACTTGATGAGCAGACCTTGAGTCAGTTCGCCAATGCCCTGGGCTCAGTGACCGAAATCCAGGTGGAATACTCGGAATCCATCGGTGCCACCCAGGACCCCGAGGAAGCACAGGAATTGCAGCAGGAGGCGCAAACCAAGATGGTTGAGGCCGTGGAGGAAGCCGGTCTTGATGTTCAGACTTACAACATGATCGCGCAACAGATGTCGGCGGATCCTGAGTTGCAGCAACGCATTCAGGAAATGCTCTAGGCCATCAGACGGAAACGGAATGCCGTGGAGGCTCGGGCTCAGCGAAGCCCGGGTTTCCGATGGCGCAGCGACAGTTATTCGGCATTGGCATCCGAAATACCGACTCGGATCCTACTCGGTCACGGGAGCAGGGCCTGACTCGAGTTCGAAAATCTCCCGCAGGATGCCTCGCCACTGCACATATTGTTCCTCAAGCGTCCCACTCAACCCGTGAACCTGCCGGTTGAGTTCCAGAATCGCCGGCGCGACTTCATTATTGAAACCTTCAGCCAGTTCCGCGAATTCCTGTTGATAGATCTTGGCCCATTTGTAGCGATTGTAGCTTTGGCTGAGCGCGGTGAATCCTGTGGAGCCGCGGCTTGATCTGGCGGCTTCCCTCTGGTCCGCCTCTGTCTCCCGAATTTGCTCACGGGAATAACTGCGCCACAGGGCGTAAACCGGCTGCATTTCCTGGTACAGCGCAGCGTAGTATTCATCCACGGTATCGATAAAGACATGATGCCGCAGTTTCATCGTCGCCACGCGCTGCAACATCGGATCGTCACGGGCCGGCAGACTGGTGGTCCTGAGCAGACCGTCGGCACCCGCTTCGAGGGTACGGCTGAAAGTCTCAGGGGAAAGTTCGGCTGCGTAACGCATCTGTGACACCTGCTTGATATTTTCGAGCTCCGCCGCGTCGAAGGCGTCCCTTCTGCCCAACAGATCGTTCGCAATCTGCCGGTAAATGTCACTGAACGGATCAACGAACGTGGTCGGCGACTGTGCCACTTCCTCATCCAAGCGCACAGGCTCCAGGTCACTGCTGTCGTAATAAACCTGGTTGATCCACTCTCTTCCGGTACTGTCCTGCGCCTGTATCCGCAGTTGCAGACCCAGCCCGTCGGACTGAATTATGGTTCCGCGAACAATCAGATCCACCGACGGGTCGTCCTGGGGCAACACTCTCACAGCGCCCCACTGGTTTGATTCCACCAGCGTATTGCGCAACACATAGGGAAGATAATGCGTTTCCTTTTCCGCTATTTCCGTAACGACCCGGCCGTCCAGTTGAGCGGATGCCGCACCGTCATCGGGCGCGTTAAAAACCAGGACGCCGACGTCAAGCAACCGGTCTTGCACGGGATTTTGCGCTGTTTGAAGATCGACCGGTCCCAACGGTTCCGGTGGCGGTATCGCCGGTGGCGAGGGTCCGGCACAGGATGCGAGGGACAGGGAAAGCAGCACGGCACGCATCGGCATCCGCAGGTGCCACGGCATGGACCGGATCGCTTGAAGCACGTTCATATCAAGGATTGGCAAAGGGATCACTGTCATCATCGCCCGTGGAATCCGTGCGGCTGCAGACGTTGCCGCGACTGAGAGTTTGTCGGCAAGAATACGATTCCGGCGGTGCATCATAGCGATAGAATATCTGAATCAGGTTGAACGGCGTTGAACTGCCGCGTGAGATCTGTGTGGCGACGTTGAGCCATTGCTTGTCATCAGACACACTGAAGCGATGCAATATCCCCGTCCCTTCCGGCAGGGTGATCCGGAACAGTAACTGGCGTCTGTCCCAGCCGCATATTTCAGAACCGAAGGGACTGGTGAATGTTTCCATGGCGTCGAGCTGTGTACCACACACCAGCGCGGCTTCGCCCTCCCGCTCTATGATGACCTGCGAATCGGTTTGCCGGATTTGCATCGTGGTTTGGCGGCTGATGAATTCAGCCAGTCGGGCCAGGTCGACAATGTTACCGCCACCGCCCTGCCCCCCGAGATTTATCGCCGAACCGACTGCCGCCCCACCACCGCGCGACTGACTCTGCAACAACCGCTGCATCTGTTCAATCTGGCGGGTAAGCTCCTGGTCCCATCTGTCGCTGCGATTGAAATCCTTTTCCCAGGCACCGGAGAAGTCCGGGCGCAATGTACGATCAAGGTCGAGAATCTCGATATTGTCGGCAGCCGTGGCAGCCTGCCCCAGCAACGGCAGCAGAATCATCAGGCGTAGCCGGCAACGACGGAGATAGGGGATTAAGGTTTCAGGCGCTTTCGCCGGAACCCAGTGCGGACCGGTCCAGATAAGGTATCTCCATATAGCGGTCAAAGTGCGCCTCCGCCAGGGTGATTAAATCGCGATCGATCACTTCATTGAGTTCGGCCAGGGTCAATCGCGCGAACTCAGGCTTGAGATAGACACCCAACTCATCGAGCCGCGTGATTTTCTGGTGGCCGCGTTTCAGCAGATTGTGCAACCAGCAATAAGGTGACAGGGTTTCGTCAAAAGGTATCCGCCACCGCCGCAAACCTTCGCGCAGATTGGGAACCGAAAAAATACGTACCTTGTTTTCCAGTATCTGCACACTGAACCTTTCAATGCGACTGAGTACCGCCAGCTTTTCCTGATTACTGTAGCTGTTCCAGCTGATCACTTCAAATGCATAGCGTTTACAGCCACGGCACAGGCTGTCACCCACTGATGTGGTTGAGCAGATACCGATACAGGGTGTGCGGACTTTTTCCATCTTGGCAACTTTATGCGAAGCACCTCCAGAAGCACCCAATCGATGTGCTCGCCGGTGACTTCCTCTCTCGGGTAATCAGGTAATCGGGTGTCGGCCAGCAGACTTTAGCAGACAGCGGATTGTACCCGCTACGGCATCGCGGTTAAACATCCCCAGTGCCCCCGACAGGCTTCTGCCGTGCGTCCCAGAGGCTCCCTGATACTCGCTCAACTGGTGTTTATCGTTCAAATACAATAGAATACCGGCCCGCATTCCAGCGCATTATCAACTCAAAAAAAGCCTGGCGGACGCCGACTCTCATCTCGTAAACGAGGACCTACATGTTAGAAGCTTATCGCGAACACGTTGCCGAACGCGCAGCCGAAGATGTCGTACCCCAACCCCTCAACGCCGCACAGGTCGCCGCCCTGGTGGAACTGCTCAAGCAGCCGCCCGCGGGAGAAGAAGAGTTTCTGCTGGAGCTGATCAGCACCCGTGTTCCGCCTGGCGTCGATGAAGCGGCCTATGTGAAGGCTGCATTCCTTTCCGCAATCGCCAAAGAAGATGCCGCGTCACCATTGATCGACCGGGTCCTGGCGGTGAAACTGCTCGGTACCATGCTGGGAGGCTACAATATAGCCACCCTGGTTGAACTACTCGACGATGACAAGCTGGGCGCCAACGCGGCGGACGAACTTTGCCACACTTTGCTGATGTTCGATGCCTTCCATGATGTCGCCGACAAGGCCGCCGCCGGTAACAGGAACGCCAATCGCGTGATGCAGTCATGGGCCGACGCGGATTGGTTTACGGCCAAACCGGAAATTCCGGAAAAATTGACCGTTACCGTTTTCAAAGTGCCTGGCGAAACCAATACCGACGATCTGTCACCGGCGCAGGACGCCTGGTCTCGACCCGACATTCCGCTGCATGCGAAGGCCCTGTACAAAAATCCGCGTGAGGGCGCCGAAAACGCCGAACAGCAGATCACGGAATTAAAACAGAAGGGATTCCCGGTTGCCCTGGTGGGTGATGTGATGGGCACGGGGTCGTCCCGCAAGTCAGCGACCAATTCGGTGTTATGGTTCACCGGCGACGAGATTCCCTGTATTCCCAACAAGAAAGCCGGCGGACTGTGTATCGCAGGCAAGATTGCGCCTATTTTTTTCAATACGATGGAGGATGCGGGCGCGTTGCCCATCGAATGTGATGTCGATGCATTGAACACCGGTGATGTTATTGATATTCATCCCTACACTGGCAAGATTACCCGGCACGACAGCGAAGAGGCGATCACTGAATTTGAACTCAAGACGGACACGCTCCTTGATGAAGCTCGCGCCGGTGGCCGTATCCCCCTGATCATCGGACGAGGTTTGACACAACGGGCGCGAGAACACCTTGGCCTGCCCGCTTCCGGCGTTTTTCGTCTACCCGTCATTGGTGAGCAATCGGACAAGGGTTTTACCCTCGCGCAAAAAATGGTGGGCCGCGCCTGCGGTGTTGACGGAATCAGACCCGGCAGCTACTGCGAACCGAAAATGACCACGGTCGGCAGCCAGGACACCACCGGCCCCATGACCCGGGACGAATTGAAAGACCTGGCCTGTCTGGGCTTTTCCACGGACCTGGTGATGCAGTCGTTCTGTCATACCGCGGCCTATCCCAAGCCGGTGGATATTGAAACCCAGCACACGCTGCCGGACTTTATACAAACGCGCGGCGGCGTATCGCTGCGACCGGGCGATGGCATTATTCACTCCTGGCTCAACCGCATGCTGCTGCCGGACACCGTTGGCACCGGCGGCGATTCCCACACCCGCTTTCCCATCGGCATTTCCTTTCCCGCCGGCTCGGGGCTGGTGGCCTTTGCCGCGGCCACCGGCGTCATGCCTCTGGACATGCCCGAGTCGGTGCTGGTGCGTTTCTCCGGCACACTGCAACCCGGCATCACCCTGCGCGATCTGGTCAATGCTATCCCCTATGCCGCGATTCAGTCAGGCGACCTGACACTGGAGAAAAAAGGCAAGAAGAACATTTTTTCCGGACGCATCCTGGAAATTGAAGGATTACCGGACCTGAAGGTGGAGCAGGCGTTTGAACTGTCCGACGCGTCCGCCGAACGTTCCGCGGGCGGCTGCACGATCCGTCTCAACAAAGAACCCATCATTGAATACTTTCAGTCCAACATCACCCTGCTGCGCTGGATGATTGATCAGGGTTACCAGGATGCCCGCACTCTCGAGCGGCGCGCAGGCGCGATGGAGGAATGGCTGGCTGATCCGCAACTGCTCGAACCGGACGCCGATGCGGAATACCACAGGATCATCGAAATCAATCTGGACGACATTACCGAACCGCTGCTGGCCTGCCCCAATGATCCGGATGATGTGCGGCCGCTTTCCGCTGTTGCCGGCACGGCGATCGATGAAGTATTCATCGGCTCGTGTATGACCAACATCGGTCACTTCCGCGCCGCGGCGGAAGTACTGAAACAGATTAACGGGGTCATTCCGACGCGTCTGTGGATTTCGCCCCCGACAAAAATGGATCAGCACCAGTTGTCCGAAGAAGGCATCTATAATGTTTTTGGTGTGGCCGGCGCGCGAACCGAAATGCCGGGTTGTTCATTATGTATGGGCAACCAGGCGCGCGTGGCGCCCAATTCCACCGTCGTGTCCACCTCCACCCGGAACTTTCCCAATCGGCTCGGTCAGGGCGCGAATGTTTTCCTCGCCTCATCCGAACTCGCCGCGGTCAGCGCGGTGTTAGGCAGAATTCCCGGCATGGAAGAATATCTGGGCTACATGAAAAATGTGGATACCATGTCAGGCACCATTTACCGCTATCTCAATTTCGATGAAATCAGTGCCTATATGGACGCCGCCGACAGGGCAAAAAGCATTCCCCTGACCGACGTTCAGGAAGTGGCCTGACACTCACCACGGAGGTATCGGCTGGTCCGATACCTCTTGACCTCTTGACCTCTTGACCTCCGACCTCTGTCCTCTGTCCTCTGTCCTCTGCCCTCTGACTGCCGCCGCTCACACCCGTTCTGCCTTTTTTCCCCGGTGATGAAATAAACCGCCGCACCGGCGGGGTCTCACTTTATATAATCTGGAGACTCCATAACAATCACCCCCAACATGAGAGAACTATGAACTCCCGCTGGTTTAAACTCGGCCACCTGGCGCCGTTTCTCTACTTCCCGCTGTTACTTGTCCTGATAACTCTGTTCGACACCCTGTTCGGTGACCGCCAGTTTTTGCGGGACATCGGTTTCATGTCCCGACGCCTGTTACTGGAACGCGGTATCGCGGATTACCTCGCTTCATTGCTTCCGTTTGTCGCCTTGTATGTGTTGCTTGTCATTCCCTTCTACTGGGCGGCGGCCCGCGCAGGAAAGCAAACCGCGCTGGCAGCGGCCGTCATTCTGATTTTGCTGTCGACAGTGGCAATCAGCCTCGTCACCGGCAGCTCGTTGGCGATTACGCTGGCATTCACCTTCGCCGCGGGGATGATTTTCCTGTTACTGCCCGCTGTGCTCAATGGGGCACAACGCCTTCTGTTCACCAGCTTACCGGTAGTGCCTGTGTTTTTGACGCTGGCACTGAATCCTTCCGCCGAAGCGGATACCGCGGACCCGGCTGCCAACGGGGAAACCGTCATCCCGGTTCGGGAGCAAGCAACGCCTTCGTCCGCGATCATCATGGTCGGCGGCGGCAATCTGCCGGACAACTCCCAGGCGCAGATCGAACTGAATGTGCAATGGGTTAACGATATCGTCCAGCGCCGAGCTCCGGAAAGTGAATTTCACCTGTTGTATACCGACGGCGATGGTCCGGTACCGGACGTACAGGAATGGGCACCGGTCAGTGACGCGGAGGATCCCTACCAGGTTATCGCTCGTGTTTACGGTTCGGACTATTTGAACGGCTACCGGTATCGTGACAATCGTCTGTCCGCACCGACCATCGCTTCCGGCAAGTCCAGCCTGACCCGGATTCTCGAACAACAATGGCTCGACCCGGAGCAGACCAGCACCACACTGATCTATAACGGTCATGGTTCCTTCGGTGGCCGTGATACCCGCAATAATGCCCTGATGCTCTGGAACGACGAACGGCTGTCGGTCAATGAACTCGACGCGATTGCCGACCGGCGTCCGGAGGAGCAGGAATTCCGGTTTATACTCACCCAGTGCTTTTCAGGCGCGTTTGCATCCATCGCCTGGAACCAGGGTGGAAAAGTCTGTGGTTTCATGGCCGAGTCTCCCTACCGGGAGTCCGAGGGTTGCTCAGCCAGTATCGACACCAACGACTACCGTGACTACACAACGTATTTCTACGCCGCTATCGACGGCGCCACCCGACACGGCGAACCGCTGGCTACCGACCCCGACCTGGACGGCGACGGGGAAATCAACTTCCGCGAAGCCCATTTGTACACGCTGGGCAATGCGGTAAGCACGGATCTGTCACGGTCCACGAGCGAGGTCTATCTCGAGGAATGGGAGCCGTGGTTTCTGCGCTGGACCAGTTTTCTCGGTGTCCCGGAAAACGAATACTCCATCCTGGCGGATCAAGTGGCTGCGAATCTTGATCTGGCCGGCGAGGACGCGACGGCCGCGGCATTGGCTGAAGAAGACCGTCTCACGCGTGAAAACAGGGCCTTGCTTGGTGAGCGCACCCAACTCGACGCCGATATCCAGTCGCTGCAGGTCGAACTGCAAACCGTCATCGAACTGTACTGGCCTCAACTGAAGTATCCACGCACGGCCTCCTATCACACGTTACTCAATGACAGCATCCCGGAGCTGAACGGGTTTATAACCTCACAGCCGGCCTATGGAAAACTGGTCACACTTCAGGAAGAAGCAGCACAGCTTGGCACCGCGCTGCTGGAAAATGAAAGGCTTTCCACCCAGGTGAAAAAAATGTTTCGGCTGCGCAAACTGGCCCGGTTGCAGACTGCCCTGGAACGATTCGGATCACCGGAGGAACAGGAAGAATACGGAAACCTTCAGGGATGTGAAGCGGGCGGCACACTGCAGTGATGCCGCGCAACTGTTACTTAACGCTCTTCTCAACGATTTCAAACACATCCGGAGACAGTTCCCCTGCCGCCTTGATCCGCTTTAACTGATCCAGCATCAGCTTGCTGTAAGCCGGAGCGTATTTTTTCCATCTTGTCAGCGGCGTCAGCAGTCTTGCGGCAATTTGCGGATTGATGCGATCAAGCTGTAACACCTGATCGGCCAGAAACGTGTAGCCCTCTCCGGAAAGTTGATGGAAATTCGCCGGATTGCCCGCACAAAAGGCGCCAATTACAGCTCTCACCTTGTTAGGATTTTTGATATTGAATGCCGGGTGCCGCATCAGTTCGCGCACCGTATCCAGTGTGCCAGGGTATTGGGAGCGAGCCTGAATACTGAACCACAGGTCCATAACAAGGGGTTCGTCTCGCCATTGTTTGTAAAAGCCCTCCAGTGCCTTCGCCGTCATGCCGGACGTCTGGGCAATATCTGAATTGACAAGGCAAATCAAGGCGGCACTCTGGTCCGTCATGTTATTGGCGTTGGCCAGCTGTTTGCCGCAGCATTCCAGCCACTCATGGCTGTGGGATTTCGCGAGGTACGACAGACACAGATTTTTTAATGTGCGCTGGGCAATTGCCCGGGCGTCCACTTTATATTCGCCTTGCTGGACATTGGCCGCGTACAAGGCGGCGAACCGCTCCTGCAGACGGATACCGAGCGTATCGGCCAGAAAACGGCGCACCGAATGAATCGCTTTGACATCGGCTACTTCGAAGCACTCAATCAAATACTGCTCGGTTGGCAGCATCAACAGATGCGCCAGCATGGCCTTGTCCGCATGCGGCTGATCCAGCGCATCCTGAAGCACTCTTGAATAAGCCTGTTCCAGAATACCGGGGAGCTCAGCCGGCTCACCGCGCATCTGTGCCGCCACCAGATCCTTTATGATCGACACAGCCAGTTGCTGGGCCGCATCCCATCGATTGAACCCGTCACTGTCATGCACCATCAAAAAGTACAGCTCGTCTCTGGTGTATTCGTAATGCAACTTCACCGGCGCACTGAATCCGCGTAGCAATGAAGGTATCGGTTTGTCGGCGATATGGCGGAATACAAATTGCTGCCGAGGCTGGGTGATGTGCAGAACCATTTCAGCATTCCCGCCATCGTCTTCACCCGAATGCAGGGGCAACTCATTCCCTTCACGGTCCAGCAAGCCCATGCGCACGGGAATATGAAACGGTTCCTTGGTTTTCTGTCCCGGTGTGGGTGGACAGGTTTGCTCTATATTCAGATGATATTCACCAGCCTCCCTGTCATAATTTCCTGTCACGTTCAGCACGGGAGTTCCCGCCTGCTCATACCAGTTTCGAAACCGAGTCAGGTCCACCCCGCTCGCGTCTTCCATTGCCTTGACGAAATCCTCTGTTGTCACCGCCCGGCCGTCATGCCGTGTAAAGTAGAGATCAGTGCCGGCACGAAATTTTTCCGGCCCAAGCAACTGACTGATCATGCGCACCACTTCGGCGCCTTTTTCGTAAATCGTCACCGTGTAAAAATTGGAAATCTCCATATAGGAGCCAGGCCGCACAGAATGTGCCATCGGGCCGGAGTCCTCCGCAAACTGTACAGTCCGCAACATATTGACGTCTTCCACCCGCTTGACCGTGCGGGACCCCATGTCCGCGGAAAACTCGGAATCGCGAAATACGGTGAAACCTTCCTTGAGACTGAGCTGAAACCAGTCACGGCAGGTAACCCGATTGCCGGACCAGTTGTGGAAGTACTCATGGGCGACCACGCCTTCCACGCGCTGAAAGGCGCCATCAACGGTGGTTCGGGGGTTGGCCAGCACACAGGACGTGTTGAATATATTAAGCCCCTTGTTTTCCATCGCTCCCATGTTGAAATCATCCACCGCCACAATCATGAATACATCCAGATCGTATTCCCGGCCGTAGTTTTCTTCATCCCAGGCCATGGCCCGTTTCAGCGCATCCATCGCGTGACCGCATTTGTCCACATCCTTGCTTTCCACAAAAATTCTCAAAGACACATCCCGGCCGCTTGCGGTCACGAAACGGTCCTCCACCCGATCCAGCTTGCCCGCCACCAGCGCAAACAGGTAGCTGGGTTTTTTGAACGGATCATGCCACTTGATCCAGTGCCGCTGCGGATCGCCATCGCACTCACCGTGCTCAACGTCATTTCCGTTGGACAATAGTACCGGATATTTTTCAACATCGGCCTTTATCGTCGTCGTAAAAACCGACATGACATCGGGCCGATCGAGATAATAGGTAATGCGACGAAACCCTTCCGCTTCGCATTGTGTGCAAAACATGGTTCGCGACTTGTACAGGCCCTCCAGTGTGGTGTTCTTGTGCGGGTATATCCGGGTTCTGCATTCCAACTCGAAGCGATCGGTATTGCCGCCGGTTAGCCCGGCGAGCCCGCTGAGAGTCAGCGAATCCGCATCGATGCGATATTGCGCCGCGTCCAGTTCCATCCCGTTCAACACAAGGCGCTCAAGCTCAAGATTGTCGCCGTCCAGTACCAGCGTGTCAGCTTCCACGTCATCCGGCCGGCTATTGCGCACGAACACCAGTCTTGAGTCGACAGTGGCATACTCCTCAAACAGGTCAAACACCAACTCGGTGGTTTCAATAGTATAAGCCGGAGGCCGGTAGTCCTTCAGGTAGACCGTTTTTGCCTGTGCATGTCTCATAAAGTTCATCCTGTTTGCCTACTTACCTACCGGGTCATTGGAGTTCAGCCCTGACTTAACTCAATATGGTAACCGGCATAACGCCGCAGATTAATCACGCCGGAGTCAAAAATCAGGTATTGTCCCTTGATCCCCAGCAAGACGCCTTCCACCTGTGGTTCCTTGTCCAGATTGAAAGAAGCCACCTTTTCTGGAAATGTCACCACGGGATAATCAATTTCAATGGGGGCCACGCCGTTCAATACACTGACAGCAAAAAAACCGAGCTGGTTTTCCAGTTCCCGCAACTCGTTCTTACAGGCTTCGAGCAGCCGGGCTTTTTCAGCCGGCAGATCCATCGGCTCATTGCCCCCACGCAACATATCGCGCCAGTTGGTTTTATCCGCGACATGTTGTTTCAGCATGACTTCGATGCAACCCGATTGATAGCGGGTGCGCACACGCATTATCGCCAGTGCCTGCACCGCGCCCTGGTCTATCCAGCGGGTGGGCACTTGTGTCGCCCGGGTAATACCCACCTTGAGACCGGAAGAATTAGCCAGGTAGACGATATGATCCTGCATGCAGAATTCATCTCCCCATTCAGGCTGACGGCAGGAGCCGAGATGGTGATGACATTTTTCAGGATGAATAATGCAGGAATCACACTGCGCAAGAGTCTGAAAGCACGGATAGCAATAACCCTGGTTAAAACTCTTTTTGGTCTGGCGACCACAATGGATACAGTGGATTTCACCGCTGTATTGCAGTTGTAATTTCTGTTCCAGAAGTTCGTTCAGTGGAACCCGTTGCTCACCCAGCGGCATCGTGTAGCTCACGGGAGCCGCCATGCGCGCATGCATTTTACGCAATGTGCCCTTGCCTATGCTTTGCATACGAATCCGGTGCGTTGATCTTCAGGCAGATGCCGGCTTTCCCAGGCAATAATCGCCTGCAGGCAATATTCCAGCTGTTTCCGGCTCAAGCGTTCGCCATTATTCCATTTGCCCAGTTCCACCGCGGACTTCAGTCGGTAGTAGGTTTCAAGGTCAATCTGATCGACAAGCCCCGTCAGACTGTCAGCAGGTTCCAGCATAAAATTCCTCGTCTATTTTGATTCAAACTCTCCCAGTTTGCCCTGAACACTGGGACAGGACACTAGATAACCTTGCCGGGAACGAGCCGGGTGTACAGCACCACGAGCAACGCGAGTAACAGACCGGTTAACAGCCCGCCGATGTGCGCCGCGGTAGCAATCCACGAGCCGGCCACCACCTCCATCACAACCAGCGCCACCACAAAGAAGCCGAACATGGCATTGTTGAGCATCAAACGGTAACCCGGCACCAGCGTATTGATCAGCCACGCATAGCCTACCAGCCCGTATACCACACCCGACATGCCGCCGAAATTGGCCTGATTGCTGTACATATACTGGGTCGTATTGGAGACGAAAGCCAGTAGCAGCACAATTCCCAGGAACAACCAGCTCGGTTGCACCCGTTCAAGCTGCTTGCCGAAATACCAAAGCCATAACAGGTTGAAAACGATATGCAATTCACTGAAGTGCAAAAACATGGGCGCCAGCGTGCGCAGCAATTCACCCAGACTGTCGATGCCTGCAAGCAGCGCCGGCAGACTGTCGGAGGCCAGTAAAGGGTAGAACAGGAAATCGACGCGATGGGCAGCGTAGCCCAGCTGGCTTACCACGGCCACCACCAGCGAAATGATCATCAGACCGAGTGTGACAGGCGATGCAAAAATGGCATGCCAGAGCCTGTTGACCAGTCCGGTGGCTCTGAGAGGACGTAACGTGGTGGGTGAAGCGCGGTTTTCAAAGCGGATTTCGCCCGTCTGCCACTGGTCAAGTAATTTCACAATGGTATCCGCGAATGGCTGGTTGGAAGCCCAGATAACCTGACTGCCGGATTCCTCGATAATGCGATGTTCGATACCCTGCTGATCCAGATAGGTACTGAAATCCTTGAGATTGACATCAATATCCAGGCTTGCCGCCTTAATCATTCCGACTCTCTCTCCTGATCATCCACCGCCAGCCGGCTGCCCCAGCCAAGTTTACTGCGGCAGGCATTGTAGAAGCTGTGGTCAGGAGGGTGAATCAGCTGTAACTGGACAGCCTTTTTTTTCACCAGTATTTCATCCCCGGGAATCACGGTGAATTTGACCTGACCATCACAACTGAGTTGTGGCTGGATCGAATGCTTGTGACGAACCACCATGCGTATTTCACTGTCGCCGTCCACCACAATGGGGCGGCTACTGAGTGTGTGTGGATACATCGGCACCAGTACAATAGCATTGAGACCGGGGTGCATGATGGGTCCGCCGGCTGACAGCGCGTAGGCTGTTGATCCGGTCGGCGTCGCGACTATCAATCCATCCGACTCCTGGCTGTTGACAAAACTCCCGTTCACAAACAATTCAAATTCAATCATCTGGGCAGCCCTGCCCGGATGCAATACCACATCATTCAACGCACAGCCCAGCGGTATGGTCTTGCCTTCCCTTCGGGCTACCAGATCCAGCAGAAAGCGCGATTCGACGGTATAGTCACCGCCGAGTACCTGGTCCATGCGAATTTCGATGTCGTCGGGCCGGATATCGGTGAGAAATCCCAGTCGGCCGCGGTTGACACCGATGACCGGCACATGTTCCGAAGCGATCAGTTGCGCGACATTCAGCATGCTCCCATCTCCGCCCACTACAACAATCAGATCGCACAGACGGCAAAGTTCTTCCCGGCTCATGACTTGATGGCCGTTGTCCGGCAGGAGATTGGCGATAACCTGGTCGAGAATAACCTCGACATCTTTCTCCGCGAGATGCGCCAACAGCCGGCCCAGCGACGCCACGACGCCGGGGTGGCCCGGTCGACCGACCAGCCCTATTTTGGAGAATTCTGACATCTGAAATCCGCCCGTGAGAATGACGCCCAGTATAACACGAACCGCGGGGTGGCTTGGGCTCCGTCTGTACGCCCGGTGTCGGCTGTATTACATCAATTACTGGAAACAGTCGAATTGTAGCGGTGTAATCAAGTAAAATTCCTGCTTCTGAGTTCAGCGGGAGAATAAGCATGGCATTAAAACCCCTTTCGGGTGATTGTAAAATCGCGGTGATAGGTCTCGGTTACGTGGGCTTGCCGCTGGCTCATGCTTTTGCCGTCCGGTACCCCACCCTTGGTTTTGATATCAATTCCCGGCGCATTGAACAAATTCGCCAGGGCCTTGATGTGAACCAGGCCCTGACTCCGGAAGAACTGGCGCGCGAAGGGACGATTGAGTATACCTGCGATGGTGAATCCCTTTCAGGCTGTGACGTATTCATCGTCACGGTGCCCACGCCTGTCGATACCCAGAAACAGCCTGATCTCGGTGCCATCAGAAATGCCAGCTTCCGTGTCGGTTCCTGCCTGAAAGCCGGAAACATTGTGGTATATGAATCCACGGTTTACCCCGGCGCAACCGAAGAAGTCTGTGTACCGATACTGGAACAGGAATCCGGACTGCGCTGCAATGAGGACTTTTATGTGGGCTACAGCCCGGAACGGATCAACCCGGGCGATTCAGCCCACAGCCTTGGCAATATTGTAAAGGTTACATCTGGCTCCTGCCCCGAGGCGGCTGAGTTCATCGACGCGCTCTATAGCTCAATCATCCCGGCCGGTACCCACCGGGCCAGCAGTATCAAGGTGGCTGAAGCAGCCAAGGTAATCGAAAACACGCAACGCGACCTGAACATAGCCCTGATCAATGAGCTGGCCATATTGTTCGATAAAATGAACCTGAATACCCGCGAGGTACTGGCAGCAGCCGGCAGCAAGTGGAACTTTCTTCCGTTCAAGCCCGGACTGGTGGGCGGCCACTGCATTGGCGTAGATCCTTACTATCTTACCTTCAAGGCCCAGCAGCTTGGCTACCATCCCGACGTGATCCTGGCCGGACGCCGCATTAACGACAACATGGGCCAGTATGTCGCTGACCGAGTGGTCAAACTGATGATGTCCAGGCGGATTCATGTACTGGATTCAAGGATTTTGGTTCTGGGACTGACGTTCAAGGAAAACTGTCCCGATACCCGCAACAGCCGGGTCTTTGATGTTATCCAGTCACTGGCTAACTACCATGCCAATGTAGAGGTTTACGACCCGTGGGTGAATCAGGCGGAAAATCCGGATATCACGTTTGTCACCGAACCCGAGCCGGGGCGTTACGACGCGGTGGTCGTCGCCGTCGGTCATAACGCCTTCCAGGACTTGGGGTTTGACGCTGTGAAAGGCTATGGCAAGGACCGCAGTGTGTTATTTGACGTCAAGGGCCTTTTCCCCTCGGAACGGGTCGATGGCAGCCTGTAACACGATCTGACAGAATGTCAGTGTCGTCTATTCACCGAGCAGGGAACACAGTCTATGAAAATTCTCTTGACCGGCAGTGCCGGTTTTATTGGCCACGCACTCGGCCTGAGGCTGCTGGAGCGAGGAGACGAAGTGGTCGGTCTCGACAATTTGAATGATTATTACGATGTGAATCTGAAAAAGGATCGCCTGCGCCATCTTCAGGATCATTCCGCTTTTACCGATGTACGGTTGAATTTGCAGGACACCGGGGGCGTGGCCGAGCTGTTCGCCAAACACTGTCCGCAGCGGGTGGTAAACCTGGCCGCCCAGGCGGGTGTGCGCTACTCGCTTGAAAACCCGCATTCCTACATCCAGTCCAATCTCGCCGGATTTACCAATATTCTTGAAGGCTGCCGACATCAGCAGGTTGAACACCTGGTGTACGCGTCAAGCAGTTCGGTTTACGGTGGCAATACATCGATGCCATTTTCGGTGCATCACAATGTCGATCATCCGCTCAGCCTCTATGCGGCCAGCAAGAAAGCCAACGAACTCATGGCTCATACCTACAGCCACCTGTACCGGTTGCCTGCGACGGGGCTGCGGTTTTTTACAGTCTACGGACCATGGGGCCGTCCGGATATGGCGCTGTTCAAGTTCACACGCAATATGCTGGCCGGTGAACCGATCGACGTGTTCAACTACGGTCGTCATCGCAGGGACTTCACGTATATTGACGATATTGTTGAAGGAATAATTCGCACACTCGACCAGGTTGCGCAGCCCGACCCGGACTGGAATAGTAATACACCTGACCCTGCCAGCAGCGACGCCCCCTATCGTCTTTACAATATCGGCAGCAATAATCCGGTAGAATTGATGCGATATATTGAAATACTGGAAAACTGTCTGGGAGTGAAGGCGGAAGTCAACCTGTTGCCGTTGCAGGCCGGCGATGTACCGGCGACCTACGCCGACGTTGATGCGCTGATGGAAGACACGGGCTACAAACCCGCCACGGCGGTGGAAACGGGAATCGAACGATTTGTCCGCTGGTACCGGGACTATTACAGGGTCTGAACGTTCCGCCAATCAGTCAACAAATGAAAGTACCAGCGGCTCGAGCGTATAAACCAGTTGGCCCGTGTTCGAGACCTTGTAGGCCACGTAAATCGCCAGGCTCTGTCCGTTGAACGCCTTGTTCACGCGATAGTCGTGGACAAAGCTCAGGTATTCCACTGTTCGCAACGGCCCCGGCTGGATGTAGGGTTTCATATTCTGGACATCCCCATCCCAGGGGGTCAGACCCGCCTCGTTATCCAGCAACATCACCTGATCGCCCATCTGCAGCAGGACGTGGAAGGTGCCTGCTTTACCGATATGGCGTTCATCCACATCAACACGCGCGATGACGTCAACCAGATCCGCCGAAGCCACGACGCCCGTAAAACTCAAGCCTTCATCCACTGTCGCGGCAATGGCTATCCGCGCGCTGGTCGGACTATTGTCCAGTGTGCCCGTATTGTTATCCGACATCCGCGGCACATGGGCAGGAAAATAATTGGCAATCTGGTATCTGACCAGGTTGAGTGACTGTACCGCATCGGCCCCGGTTTCCTCCGCCGCATCCACGCCACAGGCGAAACCGAGACAGTCCGCGAGCGGAGTGGAAAACCGGGCCAGCCGGGTATCGGTATGGAATGCGCCTGGATAAGCCATGAGGGTAACGAAATGGGAGTCAACGCCGAACCCGGTTGAAAAAGGGAATGTGCCACCGCCGCCATCCTCTACATGAGAATGCGTCAGGCCCATATTATGGCCCAGTTCATGCGCCACCACTGTATCCACCGGACAATCGATGCCAATATGCGAATAGGCGTAATCCTTCTCCACCGGATTGCTGAAGTCGCCCTGCGTGCGGTAACCACCGACATTGGCCAGACCACAGCGATAACTGTGCGGACCCAGTGGGCGAAACAGCATCACCAGATCACCCCCGTATCGTTGCCGCAACGCGTCCACAGACCCGAATGCCGGGTGTCTCCCGTAAACGATGTCGTCAAGCGCCGTGTCCATATCGGCATCGTCACTGTAATTTACCAGCCCGTGATACACCGGTCGCAGAGTGATCTTCACACCGCTGTCGTGATAGACCTGATTGGCCACACTGATGAGTTGATTGATACGGGTTTCAGCGCCGCCGGGATACAACGCCGCGGCACCGGGAGTATAGAACGCCATGACATCGATAACCACCGTGCCGTTGTCTACCGAGGCGGCATTGTGCGGGTCGGTTCCAGCCAGGTCTTCATTGAAGTCACTGATGCCATCGCCGTCGGAATCCAGCCGGATATCGTCCACTACGTTAACGTGGGAATCCAGGCGCAGTTCGCCCACGAATACGGTGCTGAAAACGTGAGGCTTGGAGTCGGCGGTGGTGACAGCGTGGTACGTGACGGTACGTGTCTGGCCCGGTGGCAGGTTACCCAGGTCACAATAAATGATTTCCTCCATCGCCAGAGTAAACCGTGTTTCACAATTGGCCGGCAGGGAAGTTACGATACTGTCTTCCAGTACAAAAAAGAATTCCGCCGCCGCGCTGCGCGGCTGGGCACTGAGATTTTCGACTTGCAGCGTCACATCAAAACCTCCCCCGACGATGACGCTGCTTCGGCTGGGCTGCTGGGTGATTCTCAGGTTGCCGTCTTCAATTGTTTCCACCGCGCCGGCTGTCTGTGCCGAGACTTGGGTCGCCTGGTAATCGGGATTACCCAACACCAAGGGCAGGGATTGCGGCACCACCGGATCGCCGACGACTGGAGGGCTGATGCCGGATATCCCAGGCAGGTCGGCGGGAATCCGGTAATCGTTTTCGTACGATTCGGCATCTTCAAGCAGGCCTCGCGGTTGATATACCCAACCAAGGTAATTATCACCCTGGCTGACGGCATACAGTTGAAAGCTGCCACCGGCACTGCTGATGTGACCAAACAGGGTCTGCGTCCCCTGGGTCAATACCAACGAATACCATTCACCTCCTTCATGGCCTCTTGCCCGGTGTACCACATCACCGTTCAAATACCGTTCGGACCCGAGAATTTCAATTTCCGAGAAACGGGTCTCTCCGATCTGGATGCGGTGCCGGTCGCCTTTGACCAGGCGGTTCAGTATCAGAGAATCTATAACGACAGCCTGCCCGTCATCGGCAAAGCCTGGTGGCTGTGCGGATGCGACATCGGTGAATGCCATCAGAACGGAACCGGGCTGGGCATAAGCGCCCACTGACAGGAGCAAGGGAATGACCAGGAGAGTGATAAAAGACGTCAGACGATGAAATGCGCTTGACCGCCATGACTGCGCGGGGCGTCCTCCCGGCGGCAGGTGTTTCAATTCTGCCCGGCCTGTGCCGCCTGTGCGCAACCCATTCATCGATTGATTTCGCCCATTGCCGTTGTTGGTGAGGAAACATGGTGCCGTTACATTACGGAGGACATTCCCCCGAACTTCTGCCTGGACTATTCTAATTGTTTGTGGGAATTTTTACCAGATCTGCCCCGCAAAATATTTCACCGGGTTTATGTGTTTTATCTCACTGTTTTATAAAGATTTTTTATACCTAATCCCGCCTATAGGGACAGCGACAACATCACCCCGGCCCGGTATTTCACCCGACAAACAGCGCCCGCGTTACAATGAACCCTCTCCAGCGTTGGACCCCGGTAGCTGGAAGAGCAACCGTTAACGGGAGCAGAAATGAAAAAAGCAGCCTTGGTTTGCCTAAGCGGGCTATTAGCTACTGCCATCGCTATGGCACAAGAAGCAGACCAGCCATTTTTTGTGGACGGCATCGAATCAGAATCAACCCCCAACTCTTCTCCGCCAGGTTCACAGGAGAGTACGACGCAAACATATGGAGTAGGCGATGGTATAAATGACTCCACCTTCGCAGTGATAAGCTGGAATGCCCGGCCATTGCAGAATGAGGGTGATCTTAGTCTGCAGACCTTCACGCCGACGCCGCGAGAGACCGGGATCTTCTCCGAGCTTATTGAATCAGCCTTTGAGAAGTATACGGAGGGGGATTTGCAGCGCACCCAGCGCATGTGCAATTTTTTCTCAGACCCGGCCAACAGAGACATCGGTGCCAGTCAGCGAGCGCTTAGCGCAATTGGTTTCCTGGAAAATCAGGCAGCAATGGCTGCTCGATGGCAAAACGTGAATGCGCAGTTCCGGAGAGATGTAAGGCAGGAATTGGGCAGCGAATTCTACCAGAAATTACTCACGGAATTAGGCTCTTTCGAACACGGACGTAGTTCAAACGCGGTTTCAGCACGTGAACTTATCGAACGTAACGACGTTGATCCACTAGATGTTATACAGGCCACCTGTGAAAGAGGAGCGTAATGACGAGGGGTGACCAACAAAATACCAACAAATCTGGCAATGTTTGATTTATATTGTATTATTTATCAAGGAGTTAAGTGGCGGACCGGACGGGACTCGAACCCGCGACCTCCGGCGTGACAGGCCGGCATTCTAACCAGCTGAACTACCGGTCCGCGACAATAAACTAACTATGTGGTGGGTGATGAGGGATTTGAACCCCCGACATTCGCCTTGTAAGGGCGACGCTCTCCCAACTGAGCTAACCACCCATAGCGCAGAGAGACGCGCATTGTACCGTCTTAGCCATTGTTGTCAATAAATGCCTGCGATGCCCCTCGAAAAGCAACCTTTGCGCAGCATCAAGGTCGCGACTACTTGCTGGTATGGACAAAAGCGCCATCCCATTCTTCCGGCAACGGAGTGTCTCGCAGCGTAGCGATACGCTCCAGGTAAATACGATACAAGCGGACGTCTTCCTGTTCCAGCAATTTTCTGAATCCGGCTTCGGCGCCATCCCAGTCCCTGGCAAAATAGCAGTCCAGCGCGGCATGGTAGCGCGTTGTGCGATCACTCAAATCCGCCTCCGCTTCCCGCAGCCAACACAGAGGTTCATAGCAATTCACCGCCGTGTCCTTTCCCTTCACCTTGACCTTGTCAATCAGGCGCACAAGGAAGTCATCCACACCGCTCAGGGTTTCCTCGCCAACCAACAGACGAATACCATAAAATTTGGTCAACCCTTCCAGGCGCGAACCCAGATTCACCGCGTCTCCCAATACCGTGTAAGCACGCCGATAGGTGGAGCCCATGTCGCCCACATTCATTATGCCGGTGTTGATACCCACGCCGATGTTAACCTCCGGCAGGTTCTTTTCCCTGAAATGGGGTTTGAGTTCATCCACCTTCGTCAACATCTTTAACGCCGACGCCATGGCATTGCGGCGGTGATCCCTGTCTTCCAGCGGGGCTCCCCAGAAAGCCATCACCATGTCGCCAACGTACTTGTCTATCGTGCCGCTGTATTCAAAGATTATTTCGGTTACCGGGGTAAAATAGTCATTGAGCAAGGTCTTCAGCTCGGTCGCCGAAAGGCTTTCGGAAATACTGGTGAAGTCCCGCACATCGGAAAACAGCACGGTGAGTTCCCGGCTCTCTCCGGAAAAAGTGTAGTTCTCCGGGTTTTTAAGCATGGAGTCGATATGGGCAGGCGGTACATATTGATCAAACATGCCCTTGATCGCTTTACGCGTCACGCTTTCGGCCAGAAAACCATACGCCAGGTTAACGACGAACAGCACCAGCACCAGAAACAACAACAGCACCAGAGGGAAGTCCATCTTGTATTCATACCATAGCGTGAAATTAGCCCAGCTTAATGCTCCCATCGCCAGCATCGCCGCCAGTGTCAGCAGGCCCGCGCCCAGGTAGGGAAACGCCAAACTCATCAGCAAACCGAGTACAACGATTGCCACCAGAATGGCGCCGGGTGTCCATTCCGGCTGATAGGGGAAGTACAGACTTTCATCGGCCGAAGTGAATTCGGCAAAGGCGGATTCTGTACTCGTTTCACTGCCCGACCCCACCTCAAGCACCGTGACCGAATTAAGCAGGCCGTTGAGCATGTTGGCGTGAACTTCCACCCCGGGATAAACCTGGCTGAGTGGCATCGCCCGGATGTCCTGCAACCCCGGCGCGCTGGTTCCCACCAGCACCAGGCTGTTGTCCAGTATGGCGCGATCCACCCTGTCGTTAAGCACGTCGGTGGCCGACACGTAGGTAAAGTGTTCATTGGTTGTCAGCGAACTGCCGCCCACATAGGGCACCAGCACTTCCGCGCTTCTGTTGGTGGGTATTTCGAACCGGCCCTGGTTGCTGCCTATCCGCACTCCCGTCACCCGCTGACTGCCGCCGAAATCCTCGGTGATCAATTCGTATTTTTCCTCAAAGTTGTACACCCGCACCATCTCCAATGACAGGGTAGGAAACAACTGGTCCTGGTAACGCAACACCAGGGGTACCCGGCGCACGATTCCATCCGCGTCGGGTAACTGGTTCATACTGCCGCTCCCCAGTGCGGCAGACTGCAGAATGTCGATATTTCCGGTAAAACCCGACATTTCACGCAAGGGAAGACGGCTGGCGACCGCTCGATCATACTGTACCAGTGAGGGCGGCAGGCTGTTGTAGGCAACGTCATTCTGGCGATTGAAGTTAATCGCCAGCACCACGTCAATACCACTTTGCATGGCATCGGCAAAATACCGATCGGAATTTATCAAGGGTTCTATGGATTCAAGGGTCTCGACAAAATCATCCTCCAGCGTGCGTAAATCAATGGGGGCCAGCAAGTCGCGGATATTCCGGTCAGGTTCGGGAAAAGTGATATCGAAACCCACCACGAGCACACCGTTGTCGCGCAGTTTTTCAACCAGTTGTCCCACTTTGATGCGATTCCAGGGATACTGACCTTCGGCCTGCAGGCTGCGTTCGTCGAGATCGACTATGACTATACGATTCTCCGGCGGCACTTCCGGTTTCGGCATCAGCGCCAGCCGCTGGTCGTAGATGAGAAACTCCAGCCTCTGCATGAGACGATCAACGGTGCTGAACGTGCCGACGTGCAGCCCCACAACAAGCACGGTACACAGCAACCCCAGCAGAATGGGCAGACGTTTACCCTGGGAGATGTACCTGGAAAAATAATAAAACATAGTTGTCCGCTGGTGGCTGGATCGGCAGTCAGGAGCGATTATAATGGTAAACCATACTATACATGAATCGTGCCTTTATTCAGGGGAATCAGGACTTAAAGTGATTATTTACAAGGACTTTGATTTTGAGGCGGCGCACCGCCTGCCCCGGGTGCCCGAGGGCCACAAATGCGCCCGGTTGCATGGCCATTCATTCCACGTGCGGCTGTCCGTGGAAGGCGAGGTGGATCATGACAGCGGCTGGATCATGGACTTCGCCGCTATCGGCAAAGCCTTCAAACCGGTGTTGAACCAACTGGACCATTACTATCTCAATGAAATCGAGGGTCTGGAAAACCCCACAAGCGAGAATCTGGCCCGCTGGATCTGGCAGCGGCTAAAACCGGAACTGCCGGAGCTAAGCAGTATTGAAATCAAGGAAACCTGCAACAGCGGGTGTATCTATCATGGAGACGCTGACGATCCGGATTAAACCAATCAGCACACCGGGAGCCCGACAGCTGTGCGTATCACCTCGGTTCCTGCAGTGCCGGCAACCGCCAGTTGATCTCCGGAGTACCGCCTGCATTGAGATAAGTATTGCAACGGGAAAAATGCCGACAGCCGAGAAAGCCGCGGTGGGCCGATAGCGGAGACGGGTGAGGGGCTTCCAGCACCAGATGACGAGCGCGATCAATGGATCCGCCTTTCTTCTGCGCGTAACTGCCCCACAGCATGAACACGAGGCCCTCGCGCTCCGTGTTGAGCCGCTGTATCACCGCGTCGGTAAATTGCTCCCAACCCTTCCCTTGATGCGAATTCGCCTGACCCGCCTGAACGGTCAATACCGCATTCAATAACAACACACCCTGCTCGGCCCAGCGTGCAAGACAACCATGTGGCGCGGGCGGGATACCGAGATCCGACTGCAGTTCCTTGTAGATATTTGTCAGCGAGGGCGGAATTTGAACGCCCGGTCTGACGGAAAAACACAGGCCGTGAGCCTGGCCGCCGCCGTGGTAAGGATCCTGCCCGAGTATAACCACCCTGACATGGTCGAACGGCGTCATATTGAGCGCGCTGAAAATCTCCCGCCCCGGAGGATACAGTTTTTTACCCCGGCGCTTTTCTCCAAGCAGAAACTGGCGCAGCGACTTCATGTAATCGCTGCCGAACTCGGTTTCCAGATGTTGCTTCCATGAGGCTTCCAGCATGATGCGGGAAGCATCGGAATTCGAGTCGCGGCGATCCATCAGGTTTGCGGGCGCATATGCGGGAACAGCAACACATCCTTGATCGACGGCGAATCGGTAAACAGCATGACCAGACGATCAATACCGATCCCTTCTCCGGCGGTGGGCGGCATACCGTATTCCAGCGCGGCGATATAGTCCGCATCGAAATGCATGGCCTCCTTGTCGCCGGCGTCTTTCTGCATCACCTGCGACCGGAACCTCTCGGCCTGGTCTTCGGCGTCATTCAATTCCGAAAACCCGTTGGCCAGTTCGCGTCCCGCAATGATCAGTTCAAACCGGTCGCTGACCTCGGGATTGTCATCGTTGCGCCGGGCCAATGGTGAAACTTCGGTGGGAAATTCAGTGATGAACGTGGGCTGGTCCAATTTTTCCTCCACGCGTGCTTCAAATATTTCCATCAGAATGCGTCCCTGGCCCCAGGTGTCTTCCACCGTCAGACCCATCTTCAGCGCCAGCGCTGCGATACGGTCGCGATCTCCCAATTGTGCCGCATCAACCCGTTCCACATATTTCATCACCGCCTCGACAACCGTCAGGCGGTCAAACGGTTTGCTGAAGTCATATTCCGATCCCTGGTACTGAATAACGGCACTGCCCACCACTTCCGTAGCGATACGGCGGAAAAGGTCTTCCGTCAGGTTCATCAACTCATGGTAATCCGCGTAGGCCTGGTAGAACTCCAGCATCGTGAATTCCGGATTATGCCTGGTCGACAGCCCCTCGTTGCGGAAATTGCGGTTCAGTTCAAACACTTTCTCAAATCCGCCCACTACCAGCCGCTTGAGGTAGAGCTCCGGCGCCACCCGCAGAAACATGTCCTGACTGAGGCTGTTGTGATGGGTGACAAACGGGCGAGCCGTGGCACCGCCGGGAATTGTCTGCATCATCGGTGTTTCAACTTCCATATAGCCCAACTGATCGAAGTAGTCGCGCATAAACTTGACAATTCTGGAACGCATAACAAATACCTGGCGCGAATCGTCGTTAACAATCAGGTCGACGTAGCGTTGGCGATAGCGTGTCTCGGTATCGGACAAACCCAGTACTTTTTCAGGCAAGGGCCGCAGGCTTTTGGTCAGCAGGCAAAATTCGGTAACACGTACCGTCAGCTCTCCCTTGCCGGTTTTGAATACTTGTCCATGGGCGCCGATGATGTCGCCAAAATCCAGACCTTTCAGTTCATCGAGCAACGACTCCGACAATGTCTTGTTGTTCATATAAAGCTGCAACGGGCCGCTCGCATCCTGTATCACGATAAAAGGCCCACGCATGCGAATGATACGTCCGGCGACGGTAGTCGACGGGGCCAACGTATCGAGTTCATCCTTGCTCTTGTCGTCAAACTCCCGTTTCAGGTCGGTCGCGCAGGCCTGGCGGCGGAAACCATTGGGAAAGGCGTTGCGCCGCTGCCTTATCGCCGCCAGCTTCTGCCGGCGTAAGGCTATCAGCCGGTTCTCGTCCTGAGCGCTTTCACCGCGCCCACCACTTGGACCACTCTCGTTTTTACTCATGCGTTTACAATCCCATTTTCAGGCTGGCTTCGATAAACTGGTCCAGATCCCCGTCGAGCACGGCACCGGTATTGGACGTTTCAACATCGGTGCGCAGATCCTTGACGCGAGACTGGTCCAGTACATACGAGCGTATCTGGCTGCCCCAGCCGATATCGGCCTTGGCGTCTTCAATATGCTGTTGCTCCTGCCGGCGCTTTAATTCTTCCATCTCATACAGTTTGGCCTTCAGTTGCTTGATCGCTTTGTCCCGGTTTTTGTGCTGAGAGCGCTCACTCTGACATTGCACCACGATGCCGGAGGGTTCATGGGTAAGGCGTATGGCGGAGTCGGTCTTGTTGACGTGTTGGCCGCCGGCGCCACTGGCGCGGTAGGTATCCACCCGCACGTCGGACATATCCAGGTTGACTTCGATATCATCGTCCACTTCCGGGGAAACAAACACCGACGCAAACGATGTATGGCGCCGATTGCCTGAATCAAACGGCGATTTACGCACCAGCCGGTGTACGCCGGTCTCGGTACGCAACCAGCCGAAGGCGTATTCGCCGCCGAAATGGATAGCGGCGCTTTTGATCCCGGCCACGTCGCCCGCGGACACTTCCATCAGTTCCACGTTAAATCCCTTGTCTTCACCCCAGCGCAGATACATCCGCAACAACATTTCAGCCCAGTCCTGGGCTTCTGTCCCCCCGGAGCCGGCCTGGATGTCCAGATAGGCACCGGCCGCGTCCATGGAACCTGAAAACATGCGGCGGAATTCCAGCGTTTCCAGTGTGTTCGACAAGCGGTCCAGGTCGCGGCCAGCAGCCTGCATCAGTTCCTGATCAGACTCTTCCTGCGCCAGGCCCAACAGTTCCGCGGTTTCCTCCAGCCCCTTGTCCAGTTGCACAAACGTGTTGACTATCAATTCAAGACTGGCGCGTTCCCTCCCCAGTTCCTGCGCGATTTCGGGCTTGTCCCAGACACCCGGCTCGCCCAGTTCAAGCTCAACTTCGGCCAGTCGTTCCTTTTTGCCCTGGTAGTCAAAGATACCCCCTGAGCTTTTCCGCCCTGGCAGCCAATTCCTTAATAAGAGACAATTGCGCATTGATTTCCAACATAAAGCTGTCCTGTTGTCTGGGGGGAACGAGTGTTGACCACTGAAAGACGGCATTCTACCTTAAGGAGCCTCTGAATAACTATGTACCACCTCTGGCTCTCAGCCGAACCCGGTATCAAGGCGCAGTTTTGCAGGCAGGCGTCCACCAGTCAATGTACCGGAAGCCCGAACTCCATTGGCGCCAGGTAAAATGCCCGAAAATTTCGCTTCCAAAACAGAGACCCCCTCCCTGTTTCTCGAACCCGCGGACATCGAGTGGCGCGAAGGCAATCAGCCTTATTCACGCCAGTACGGCGACGTCTATCATTCGTCTTATGGATCGCTGGCAGAGTCAGAGCATGTGTTTATCCATGCCGCCGCGCTGGCCCGCCGCTGGGAACAGGCCGCATCCGGTGGCGAGCCGCGTTTCACGATAGGTGAACTCGGTTTCGGTGGCGGTCTGAATTTCCTGCTTTGTTGCCGCCTGTGGCAGCAGACTGAACAGCGGCCGCCCCGCTTGCATTATCTGGGTTTCGAGAAACATCCTTTACCCGCTGATGCACTCGCCCGCTTGCTGGGCGGGTTTGGAAAACCCGACGGCGGATTGGCGGCCACCCTGCTGCGTTCGTATCCGGAACCCTGCAAGGGCGTGCACAGACTTCACTTTGGTGGCGGCATCGTTTTGGATCTCCACTTCGGTGACGCACTGGCGATGCTTTCGCAGCGGGAACAGCGCCGGTGGAATGCTGTTAACGCCTGGTTTATGGATGGGTTCGCGCCGCGGCGAAATCCAGACATGTGGAGCCTGAGCCTGCTGCAACTATTGGCCCGGCAAAGCGGGAGGCAAACCACACTCAGCACTTACAGTGTCGCCGGTCAGTTGCGTCGCGACCTCAGGCAGGCCGGATTCGCGGTGGAAAAGCGGCCCGGATTTGCAGGCAAGAGGGAAATGTTGTTTGCCACAATTGAAACGACAAACACCGGTTTGGCTTCTCAGGCATCAAAAAAATCAACGGCTCAAGCAAAGCACGCCGTGATTGTCGGTGCGGGGCTGGCTGGCTGCAGCACCGCCTGGCATCTGGCAAACCGTGGATGGCGAGTAACGATTCTGGAACAATCAGACTGTATCGCCGCCGACGCCTCGGGAAACGATCAGGCGGTACTGCAATGCCGGCTCTATCGTCAAGCGGACCCGCCGGCCCTGTTGTACTTGCACGCCTACCTTTACGCCGCGCGTCAATATCATCGTTTGTCCAGAAAAATGAACTTTGCCTGGCAAAACTGCGGTGTCTTGCTGTTGGCTGAGGCTTTGAACCGGAAAGTCCGGATTGAACCTGCTCTATTCGAACAGGTTTATTCCCCCAGGATCGCCCGCGCCATGAGCGCCGAAGCAGCGTCCGCGCTGGCCGGCGTCTCGCTCGCGTTTCCCGCCCTGTTTATGCCGCATGGCGGCTGGTTGAACCCGCGAGCCCTGTGCAGCGCTTACGTGTCGCATCATGATATTTCCGTGGTGAACTCTTGTCGGGTTTCGCGAATCACCCAACAGAGCGGGGTTCGGGTTGTTCATGCAGCCGAACAGAAATACAGCGCGGATGCAGTGGTCATCGCCAACAGCCATCAGGCCGTCGAGTTGGAACAAACGGAATTTCTGCCATTGCAACAATTGCCTGGTCAGGTCACCACGGTACAGGCCAATGACTTCAGCCGGAAGATCCGCAGTGTCATTTGCGGTGCACGTTATATCCTGCCCGAATGCAATGGCAACCACACACTCGGCGCCAGTTATCGGCTCGACGCACAGGATCTGGCCCGGCACAAGCAAGAGGATGTGGAAAACCTGAACCGTGTGCGTGAGGTGATGGTAACACCTGAAGGACTTCCCGCCGCCGTTACCGCCGCGCGGGTGTCAAGCCGTTGCGGATCGCTGGATCACCTGCCCTCGGTGGGTCGGTTACCGGGATCGGCTTCGGTGGGGGTCTACGTCAATGTGGCCCACGGCTCTCTCGGACTGGCCACCACACCGCTGGCCGCCGAATACCTTGCCAGTCTGCTCAACGATGAAGATCCGCCACTGGACCGGGTTTGCGAAAGCCTGTTGAGCCCGGACCGCTTCATAAAGCGAAGCGGGCACCCGAAGCGCCGCATAAAACCACAGTGCAGCGCAAAATCAAAGCGAAGCAAAACCTACGGCACTAGCGGTTGAACCAGGCGGTGACCACGCTGGCAAGGTTCGCGGCATCTTCACTGCCGGCAAGTTCGCGGATGGAATGCATGGCAAAGGTAGGCACACCAATATCCACGGTATCAATGCCAAGCGTACCGGCAGTGATCGGGCCTATGGTGCTACCGCAGGCCATGTCGCTGCGCATGACAAATTCCTGGAACGCGATCCCTGTCTCGCCACAAAGCGCCTTGAACCCGGCAGTGGTACGATCATTGCTGGCATAACGTTGATTGGCGTTGATCTTGATGACCGGGCCGGCATTGAGCAGAGGACCGTGATTGGCATCGTGCCTGTCCGCGTAATTGGGATGAACACCGTGGGCGTTGTCGATTGAATACAATAGGGACCGGCGTACCACGCGGTCAAATGTATCCGCCTGCGTATCCGCCTGTGCCGCCTGCGCCACTATCCGCCTCAACACCGATTTCAGAAACGGCCCCTGGGCGCCGGCAGTGGATACGCTGCCCACTTCCTCGTGATCATTGCAGACAATCATATTGAAGCCACCCCGGCTTTCTACAAGACTGTGGCAGGCCAGATAACAACTCAGCAGATTGTCCAGCCGCGCCGAGGCGATAAACTGCCTGTCTATGCCAAGCATCGCCGGCGCCTGGGTATCATAGAGCGACAGTTCAAACGACAGTATGCTCTGCGCCCCGGTTATACCCATTCGGTCACGCACCCTCTCCAGCAGCCAGTCCTTGAATACGAATGGCGTGTCCCCGGAGGGCCGGAAAATGACAGGTGCCAGATGTTGTTGTGCATTGACGGTTCGGTTTTCGTTGGCGGTTTTGTCGAGATGGATAGCGAGGCTGGGTATGCAGGCAATGGGGTCTTTCACGTCAATCAGGCAACTGTCGAGCTCGCCGCCGGCGGTTAGATAATGCACCCGACCTGCCATGGACAGATCGCGGTCAAACCAGGGGTTCAACAATGCCCCGCCATAGACTTCGACACCCAGTTGCAGATAGCCGTTGGCCATCACTTCGGGTGTCGGTTTGATCTTCAGACAGGGGCTGTCGGTGTGCGCACCGGCTATACGAATGCCGGATTCCGGAAGACTGTCCAGGGTCGGCTTACCCAGAGAGAATGCGATCAGGGCGGATCCGTTGCGAATGACGTAGTACCGGCCACCCGCTTCCAGCGCCCAGCTTTCCGTCTCGTCCAGCGGCGTGTATCCGGCATCCGCCAGCATCACGGTCATCGATTTCGTCGCATGGAAAGGGGTTGGTGAATTTGCAATAAAATTCAGCAACCCCTCGTTGAATGCCTGCTTATCCATTCATGTTTCTGCCACGTTGTCTGCTCTGAAGCGTGTAGGGCGTGCTACAGGATTTCCAGCAATTCGACTTCGAAAATCAACGCGGAATTCGGCGGGATGACCGGTGGAGAACCCGACTCACCATACGCCTGATCGGCGGGGATAAAGAGCCGCCACTTGTCACCCACCTGCATAAGCTGCAAGGCTTCCGTCCAGCCGGCAATAACCTGGCTCAGTCCAAACTGCGCGGGCTGGCCGCGATCAACCGAACTGTCAAAAACAGAGCCATCCACCAATGTGCCATGGTAGTGAGCCAGTACTGTATCGTCCGCGGAGGGAGAAGCTGCGTCTGCCGCGCCTTCCTCCATGACTTCATACTGCAGACCCGAAGGTAGCGTTACAACACCGTCACGCTCGGCATTTTCGGAGAGAAACTGTTCGCTGCGTTCCCTGTTCATCTCGGTTTCCGCCGCCTGTTGGTCCTGCATGCGCTGTTGAAATGTCTGGATCGCCGCCATAATTTCCTCATCGTTCAACTGCGACTCGCCCGCGGCTTCATCACGAAGCCCCGCGACAAACGCATCCAGATCGATATCCTGCAACAATTGTTGCTGCACCAGGCTGCGGCCTATGTTCACACCCACGCTATAGGCAATGCGGCTTTCTTCGTTTTCGAGATCAACATCGTTTTGTGCATTCGCTGCCATGCTCACCAGCATTGCGAGTAGCATCAGCCCCTGCCTGCCGGCGGCTGTAAAAATTTTCATAAACATGTCCTTTGATTAGGCGAATGTAGGAAGTCACTGACCGCATGCACTGTAATCCAGGAACTTGACATCAGAAACTTCTCAACTGTTGAGGCCGCTCACAGGTGTGTCCTGTCCAGCCGTCAACACAGTGTCAATACTATCTTCCCTGTTACGGAATTACCAGTCTCGTACCCCGCCACGCTGCCTGTTATCCGCGTTCCAGTTGGGTTATGCTTGTCGGTCCCGTCACATCGGTCGTTCACCATGAAACCAGCTGTTTTTCTCCTGATCGCGCTTGCATTGTCAGTCTCCGGCTGCGGTCGTCAATACAGCGTCAGCATCAATAACCGACCGGTATACGACCCTGCCGGCACGCTGAACGATGTTCGCGTCGCCGATGCAGACCTGCAGGGCTGCATCAATTTCATGGCCTCGCGAATGAATACCAGCAGCGGCCAATTGACCGTACTTTCCTGTCCGAATTCCAATGTGCAGGACCTCAGCGGTATTGAACAATTGAGTCTGTTGCGGTTTCTGGATCTTGGCAACAACAACATCACCAGCATAGAGCCGGTAACGGCTTTGCCGCGTCTGAGTGTGCTGAACGTGGAAGACAATCCCATCAATGACATTACGTTGCTCGCCACCCTGCCGGGCCTGACCAGCGTGAATCTGAGCGGGGTGACCGGTTTACGCTGCTCGCATCTGGATCAATTACAGGACAAGCTGGGAAATAATCTGATCAGGCCGGTGTCGTGTGATTAACGCCCGGATCCAATGCCTGCACCGGCACGCCACTGTGAAAGCGCAACTGCTCATCGCTATTCAATACGAGAGTCCGCTCTTCCGCGGCAAAACAGGCGATTCGCGGCGCCAGGTCTTCTTCTGCATACATTCCCGCCAGGTCAAGATAGTCCTTGAAATGCCGCGTCTCAGAACGCAGCAGCACACGGTAGAAACGGCACAGGTCTTCACAGAATTCCGCTTGCGCCGACGCCCCGACGTCCGATTCGAGCAGGGAGGCCAAACCCGCGAAGCGTTCACATGACCGGGCTTCCACAAAGGCGCCAATGATCAAATGATCCACCAGCGCCTGCAGATAATTGCCGGCGCGAATATGTCCGTGCAATCCAGCGGCATACCGTGACGGGGCCAGCCTTTCATAGCGGATACCGTGTTTCTCCATCAGTTCAAGCACTTGCTGAAAATGCAACAACTCCTCACGTGCCAGTTGTGACATTTTAACCAGCAACTCGTTATGCCTCGTATACCGGAACATGAGATTCATTGCCGTAGCCGCGGCTTTTTTTTCACAATTGGCATGATCGAGCAGCAACAGAGGTAGTTTTTCCCTGGCCTGAACAAACCAGGATTCCGGTGTCGGACAAGGCAAAAAATTTAGCAGCGCGTCCATTTCCGGGGAGGTGGCATCGGGATTCCGGCTCACGAGGTCTTGCCTTTCTTGTCATCCGTACCAATAGAGTCATCCGCGGGTTCCGGTGGGTCATTGGCAGATTGCTCAGCCGGTATATCGTGGCCGAGCAATTCGGCAGCGGAGTCCGCTTCCGCCGCGGTCAGCAGTTTGCTGTCGATTTTTTTGGACGCATTCGCGCCAAGTTTTTTCAAGGTTTCAACCCTGGCAACCAGATTGCCACGCCCCGAATGCAGCTTGTTATGCGCCTTGTCATACGTTAGCCGGGTCGCCTCCAGCTTTTTGCCTATATCCTCAAGATCTTCGAGAAAACCCACGAACTTGTCATAAAGTCCGCCAGCCTGTTTGGCGATAACAAGCGCGTTTTCATTCTGCTGCGCCAGACGCCAGATATTTTGCACGATGCGTAAAGTAGCCAGGAGCGTGGATGGACCAACCAAAAGTATGTTTTTCTCGAATGCGCTACTGAACAGATCAGGATCACTCTGGACCGCCACCGAAAACGCCGCTTCTATCGGCAAGAACAACAAGACGAAATCCAGTGTGTTCACTCCGCTGAGTTTCTGGTAATCCTTGCCGGCCAACAGTTTGATATGCCCGCGCACAGATTGGGTATGTTGATGCAGAAATTCCGCCTTGCGCTCCGCATCGCCCTCGGAACAAAACGCCTCGTAAGCCTTAAGAGAAACCTTGGCGTCAATAATTATATCTTTCGACTCGGGCAGGTGTACGATGACATCGGGTTGGCTCCTGCTGCCGTCTTCGGCTTTCAGGCTCACCTGAATTTCATACTCCCGGCCTCGTACCAGACCTGACCGTTCCAGAATGGTCTCGAGTATGATTTCACCCCAGGTACCCTGGGCTTTGTTATCACCCTTGAGCGCATTGGTCAGGTTGACCGCATCTTCACTCAGGCGATGATTAAGCTCCAGCAACGACTGAATCTCTCGTCCCAGGGAGAAACGTTCCTTGGACTCCTTGTCGTAGGTTTCTTCCACGCGTTTTTCGAAATGCTGGATCTTTTCCTGCAGGGGTTTGAGAATTTCCGAAATGCTGGTTTTATTACTGTCGGTAAAACGACGGCTCTTGTCTTCGAGAATTTCATTGGCGAGGTTTTTGAACTCGAGGGTCATTTTCTCCCGGGACTCGGTCAGCAATTCAAGCTTTTCCTCGTTCCGGGTGCTTTCGTGCTTCAGGTCCGACTCCAGGCGGGTCACGGATTCCCTGTAGGCCATGGCTTCGTCGAGGGCGCGTTTGTTTTCGGATTCAGCGTCATGAAGGGATTGCGTGAGGCGCTGAATTTCCAGGTCCCGCGCCTGCAGCCGTTCCTGTTGCACCGCCAGTTCACCGCCGCGGAGGGCCGACCGGCGCCATTGCCATAACGCGATGACGCAAAGGCCCAGGATAACACCCCCGGCAATGATCATCTCGTTTGTTGTCATTATCACCTCAGCCGAAGTTCATACCCGGGCGCTCACCCGCCTCGCGGCAGGCTTCACCGGAATCATCTTCAGTGGTTTCGCCAGTGACTCCTGCGGAGACAGCACTTTTTCAAAATGAGTGGCTGTCCCGACCACCGGTGGTTTCTTATCGCAAGTTCTGATTGATAACACTTAGCAAGTCGGCACCCAGGGCGCTGCCCGCTTCTGTTTCATTGGCAGCCTCGATAACAACATCAATGACCTCGTCCTGCTGAATGAGTCTGACGGTAAAGACATTGCCCTCAGTTTCTTCTTCGTCACCGCCACCAAACAATCGCCCGATGAAGCCGGTTTCATTCTCATCGGCCGAACCCGAGAAGTTCACACGGTACCAGGCTCCGTCCCGATCGCTTTCCAGCACTTCGATGCCGGCTCCATCCAGCGCCTGCCCCACCTGTGCCCAGGCCCGGGCGGATCCGATACGCAATTCCAGCACGTTTGCACCCGTTTCATCTTCCCGCAGTTGCGCCTTGCTCTCCGCGACGATACTGCCCGCCAGCAAACTGACTGAAGAGGCCTGATAAATATCATTCCGGTCAGCCAGATACTGCGAAATATCCTGCAAAATCAATAACTCGCGGGCATCTGAATCGGACTCCTCGGGCCAGGTCGCCAAGCCCTCGTCCGTGCCGCGCGGTCGCGTTATTTGCCTGACATAAACTTCAGATGTACCCGGATGCAAGCCCGGCTCAATAAGAACGCGTACTTTTTCCTGGGTGGTAATGTCCCCCGGGCTGTCAATCCAACTGGTGTCCATGATGCCCTGTACCGGATTTTCATAATCCAGTTGCACGGCTGACTCGGTCCAGTAATCCCTGACCCGCGGCCACACCTGCCCCGGAGCAGCATCGACAACCACCCAGCTGCGGCCATCAAATCGTTGAATTACCACGCCCTCGCGAAACGAGGTTTCGATCGGCCTGGGCATTGGCGCGCGCAGGAAGTCTTCAGTCGCCAGATCGGCGCGCTGCGGCACGACATACAATTCGTCGAGTGTATAGCGATCCAGGTTTTCGGGTATCTGCATGTCCGGCAATACCGGCGCGGCGAGGTAATCCGACTGACGATCCCGAAACATACAATCATCGCAAGTGAGATAGCGGCAGCCACTCAGCCCGCTCAGCAATACCAGGGACAACATCAAACTGACGCGAAAAATCATCATCAAAAAACCCGAGAGTTAACCGGCCACTGCACCGGCCGATGTAAGTTCGATCCCCGCGAACCGCAGGGCTTGTCTGACTTTGTCGTGATAGGCGTAATTCAGCTCCACCAGGGGCAGCCGGATACCGGACTCTATCATGCCCATTTCCCGCAGCGCCCATTTAACCGGAACCGGATTGGCCTCCAGGAAGAGATTGGCATGTAACGGCATCAACCGTTCATTGAGCGTCTTGGCTTCCTCTTCGTTACCTTCAAGGGCAGCCCGGCAAATCCGGCTCATCAGCGCGGGCGCCACATTGGCCGTAACGGAAACGGTTCCCCGTCCGCCTCTCAGCATCAACGCCAGGGCAATATTGTCATCACCACCATAGACCGCGAAACTGTCGCCGAATTCCTCAATCAATCGCAAACCCGTTTCAACTTTTCCGGTCGCCTCCTTGATTCCGACGATATTGGGAATCGCCGCCAGCCGCCGGGTGGTCTCCAGTTCCAGCGTACAGGCGGTACGGCCGGGAACGTTGTAGAGCACGTGAGGAATGTCAACCGCTTCGGCGATTGCGCGAAAATGCTGATACAGTCCCTCCTGGCTCGGTTTGTTGTAGTAAGGAGTCACCAGCAGACATGCATCGGCACCATTGGCGGCCGATTCCGCAGAAAAGCTGATCGCCTCGGCCGTGGAATTGGAGCCGGTACCGGCTAGCACCGGGATGCGGCCACCCGCACGGGTGATGCAATATTTGATCACCTCAAGATGCTCTTCAACCGTGAGGGTGGGAGACTCACCGGTGGTGCCTACTGCAACGATCCCGTTGGTGCCACTTTCGACGTGCCACTCGATCAGCCTGTCAAGTGCATCAAAATCGACCGCGCCATTGGCACGCATGGGCGTTACTATCGCAACAATGCTGCCTTGTATCATGATTCATCCTCAACCGGGCCGCGCTTCACGCGGCAGAGACTATCATAGTGAGGGGGTGATTTGCAGGCGTCAATTCCTGCCACTTCTGTCCGCCCGCGACTGCACCCGGGATGGCCACGCGTTGACGATGGCCTTGATCAGGGTGGCGAGCGGTATCGCAAAAAATACCCCGGCCAATCCCCAGAGGCCACCAAACACCAACACAGCGGCGATGATTGCCACCGGGTGCAGGTTGACCGCCTCGGAAAAAATGATCGGCACCAGCATGTTACCGTCAATCAGTTGCATGATAGCGTAAGCGAGAAGCACGGTATAAAAGTCTCCACTCAGACCCCACTGCACATAGGCCACTGCCGCGACCGGAATCGTGACCACCGTGGCGCCGATATAGGGAATCAACACCGAAAACGCCACGAGCACCGACAGCAACAGGGCGTAGTTGATCTGTAACACCGTAAAGACGATATAGCTGACGCTTCCCATGATGATGATTTCCACCACCTTGCCGCGGATGTAGTTGGCTATCTGCTGGTCCATTTCCTGCCAGATGCGGGTCATCAACGGCCTGTTGCGGGGCAGGAAATTCTCGGTCCAACTCACCAGTTGGTCCTTGTCCTTCATGACGAAGAACACCAGTATCGGCACCAGCACAATGAAAATAATCCAGGTGACAAACACCGGAATGCTGGTGATGGAATAGGTCACCATCAATTGACCGAACGCCGCCAATTCTCCGCGCAGGCCGTTGATCAATTCCCGTATCTGGTCGTCCGTGATGAGATTGGGATAGGCATCGGGGAGCAGCAACAGCGAAGCCTGCCACTGGCCAATAAGGCGTGGCAGTTCATTGACAAAACGGGCCATCTGAATCCACACCTGGGGCATCAATATCAGCAGGATGCCGAGGAAGATACTGACAAACAGGGCGTACACAAGCACAAAGGCAAGCAACGGCTTGACATGATACCTGACCAGCAGATTGACAAGACCCTGCATCAGATAGGCGATGATAATAGCGGTAATCAGCGGGGCCAGCACGCCACCCAGGGTTGCCAGTATAACCAGTCCGCAGGTGAGCAGAATAAGGAGTATGATGGACTCCTCATCATGAAAATAGCGATCGTAGAAATCTCGGAATAACTTGCGCATGGGTTAACGTACTTCGCCGGGATTGATGGATGGATTGTAGGGTGGGTTGTATGGCGGACTGAGCCGGTTTCAATAAACCGGCGGTTATCCCTTTCTTATCCAGTAAAAATAGCCGCTGTCATCCTTTTGGAATTCAAGGATCCGGTGGCTGGTTTGCTGGACAAAAAGATGAAAGTCCTTCTCCGAACCCGGATCAGTCGCCATAACCTTGAGCACCTGCTGCGGCTCCATGGAGTTAAGCGCCAGCTTTGCCTTCAGTAAAGGCAGCGGACACTGAAGCTCCCGCACGTCCAATTCAACATCAACCGGAATATTCATGGGCGCATTCTAGCAAGATTGGTGTCGATTTCCCTACATTTCAGCGCAAGTGCCTTAACTCCGGGAGTGGAATTAATTATGATAAGGAAGGTCTTAATGCAAACACCCGCCAAATTGGCCAAATTTATGAAGAAATCCGGACACTTAAGCCTGTTGCGCTCCCTCGCTGCGATTCCCGCGGGAATCGGGGTGATCACCCTGACCACGGCCATGCTGCTGAGTTTGCCGCTGTCAGGTATGGCGCAATCCAGACTGCCCTCTCTCGGCGACCGGATATCCGGCTTCGTTTCCATGGAAGACGAATACAAGATGGGCAGGGAGTTCCTGCGCTCCATCCGTCGCAGTACCCCGACTATTTCCGATCCGTTGCTGAACAACTACCTGGAGAACCTGACTTACCGGCTCGCTTCCAAGAGCGAATTGCAGGACCACCGCCTGGCTTTCGTCGTTATCGACAGCGAAAACCTCAACGCCTTTGCCGCGCCCGGCGGTATCATCGGGGTTAACACTGGGTTGTTCCTCAACGCGGAAACCGAAGCTGAATTCGCTTCCGTGCTCGCTCACGAAATCGCACACGTCAGTCAGCGCCATTTCGCACGCAGTGTCGAAGAAGCGCAGCGCAGCCGCATTCCCCAGATTGCCACCCTGCTGGCCAGTGTGATGATAATGGCCTCGGGCAATGCCGAGCACGGTCAGGCCGCTATAATGGCGGCACAAGGGCAAGCCGTGGAAAACCGCCTGCGATTCAGCCGCAGCAATGAGGCCGAGGCGGACCGCGTAGGCATTCGAACGTTGTACGAAGCCGGGTTGGACCCCCATGCCATGCCTGCACTCTTCGAGCGCCTGGCGTCCATGCGGCGTTATGGATCACGACCTCCTGAATTTTTACTTTCACACCCGGTCACCGAATCCCGAATTTCAGACAGCCGTGGCCGTGCCTCGCGTTATCCCCGGGGTGAATACGAAGACAGCCTTGAATATCTGATCATGCGCGCCAGAACCCGCACCCATTACGCAACGAACAAAAAAACCATCATCGCCGAGTATCAAAGAGCGCTGCAAGCGAGTGAGAGTGAAGTTCAGCGTGATGGCAACCGCTACGGAGTGGCGATGGCTTACTGGGAAGACGAGCAGTATGGCCAAGCCGCTGAAGCTCTGGCGCCACTGCTCGAAAAAGAACCCAATAGAATCAGTTATGTGGTGACCCAGTCGGAGATTCTGACTGCCCAGAACGAGCCGCAACTGGCATTGCAGTTTCTGGAGCGGCACCGCACCATCAACCCCGGCAACCATCCCCTGATCATGGCCTATGCCGATGCGCTGGTGGAATCCCGGCAATATACCGACGCCGTCAACCTGCTGAAGCAACATGTCATACGTCGACCTGACGATTACCACCTGTGGTATCTGCTGGCGGAATACCAGGGCCTGGCGGGTGACATCAGCGGTGTGCATCAGGCGCGCGCGGAGTATTTCGTATTGACGGGCAATTTTACCAACGCACGGGATCAGTTGCAGTACGCACTGCGCATTGAAACGGAAAACGCCGCCCCTGATTCGTCCACACCACTCGTCGCCGCACTGCGCCAGCGTATTCGGGAAGTGGAAGAATTACAGCAACAGGCTACCGGCTAGGCAGTCGCCAACGGGTGGTATCTGTTGATTTCACCCCAGGCTCCAGCCGGGGGAACCTCAGACCTACTCTATAGTTGCTAGCCCGGATATTTCACCAAAAGTTTCCACGTGTTAAGCGCCGCAAGGTTGAGGTCAATTTCCAAGGCGGCGATATCGCCTCGGAGGGGCACTGCTATTAGGGCAGGTGGCCGGGGCAGTCATTCATTCTTTCACGGCACAAACAAGGATATTGAGGCGTTCGATTTATCGAAGGGCGGCGATGTTAGCGGTAGCCCGGTCGGACAATTGGGGGTTTCGCTCGCGCTTGACCCTGACACTGGCTCCGAGTTTGCGCGTCTAGCCGGAAGTGAAGGCGCGAACGTAATTCCGGTTTTGCATCGAGCAGAGCGTCCAGGCGTGATTGATCTGGTTGGGACTGAGACAAATCAAGAGATTGCGTCAACGGTGATGGAGGCATGGGACCAAGGTTATGATTCGATAATGTTCAAGAATTATACCACACCAGGGGTGGTCTTAATCCCCTTTGAACGGGGCAGTCATTCACTCAACTCAGGGCTGTGCCCTGAACACTGGTGTGGCGTCTTAATCCCCTTTGAACGGGGCAGTCATTCACTCCGACAACCCATCACAAAATGGGCCCTTTCGGCGTCTTAATCCCCTTTGAACGGGGCAGTCATTCACTCCCAACCGCTTGTACATCCAACTGCGTAACAAGTCCTAATCCCCTTTGAACGGGGCAGTCATTCACTCGCATTTCAGTTAGCCCTACAGCCAATATCATCGCGTCTTAATCCCCTTTGAACGGGGCAGTCATTCACTCAACGGAAAAACCGAGTTTGGTGCCTTTGTTGATGTCTTAATCCCCTTTGAACGGGGCAGTCATTCACTCGATTACTGGCCATCTATCGATAAGGACGGTAAGTCTTAATCCCCTTTGAACGGGGCAGTCATTCACTCACATACTCAGGCGCGAAGGGTGCGTCACTATGATGTCTTAATCCCCTTTGAACGGGGCAGTCATTCACTCGCTTTTGGTCGAGGGTAACGCCGTGTCAGCAGGTCTTAATCCCCTTTGAACGGGGCAGTCATTCACTCACAACGATTTGGAGGGTGGGAAATGGCGAAGAGTCTTAATCCCCTTTGAACGGGGCAGTCATTCACTCTTCTGCCAACCCCCGTACAGGTAGGATGAGCATGTCTTAATCCCCTTTGAACGGGGCAGTCATTCACTCGGCACAAGTTGGGGAGTTGGTGGGAACGATAAGGTCTTAATCCCCTTTGAACGGGGCAGTCATTCACTCTCGGAGAATATGCTCCACTTGCAACAAACCCATAGTCTTAATCCCCTTTGAACGGGGCAGTCATTCACTCATCGGCATCATGTCTATCGCTAACAAAATCTTCGTCTTAATCCCCTTTGAACGGGGCAGTCATTCACTCAGGGCGCGTCCAACAACCATCGTCCAGGGTCTTCGTCTTAATCCCCTTTGAACGGGGCAGTCATTCACTCTCAACTACACCAACGGCAAAAGCGAGTTTGGTGGTCTTAATCCCCTTTGAACGGGGCAGTCATTCACTCTCCGGGGGGTCCGCCGGGATTGACCGCCCGGCGGTCTTAATCCCCTTTGAACGGGGCAGTCATTCACTCGAACAACGCAACCAGAGTCCCGCCAACACTCGGAGTCTTAATCCCCTTTGAACGGGGCAGTCATTCACTCGTCGCTGGACGAGGCTATTCGCTCTCAGATTCTGTCTTAATCCCCTTTGAACGGGGCAGTCATTCACTCGTGGCGGCGTGAACGGGTATGACTTACCTGTTTGTCTTAATCCCCTTTGAACGGGGCAGTCATTCACTCAACTGGCCGCTATCGAAGCATGGAATGAATCGCGTCTTAATCCCCTTTGAACGGGGCAGTCATTCACTCGATGATGGAGGACGAGGATAACGACGGTGTTAACGTCTTAATCCCCTTTGAACGGGGCAGTCATTCACTCGAGCAATCCAAATGAATGTAAACGACCTAATTATGTCTTAATCCCCTTTGAACGGGGCAGTCATTCACTCCCCGCTACGCCGAGAAAGCAGCCGCCAACAAGAGTCTTAATCCCCTTTGAACGGGGCAGTCATTCACTCATGAAGCGCTTGTGGAATGCGACGGCGACACCCGTCTTAATCCCCTTTGAACGGGGCAGTCATTCACTCGCAAAAAGCGGTGAGTGGTTTGCACTTTGATCGTCTTAATCCCCTTTGAACGGGGCAGTCATTCACTCCAAGCATTAAGACAAAGGTTAACTCCGCTGCCTTGTCTTAATCCCCTTTGAACGGGGCAGTCATTCACTCTTTTCTGACGGGCGAGGGCGAGGGCGACACTTTGGTCTTAATCCCCTTTGAACGGGGCAGTCATTCACTCCTGTCTGTGACGCGAACCCGGCGGAAGACGGAAGTCTTAATCCCCTTTGAACGGGGCAGTCATTCACTCCTGTCAGGGGGTTCTTGTTAAGATTGTTGGCTGTCTTAATCCCCTTTGAACGGGGCAGTCATTCACTCATAGAGTACGACAAGACTCTAACAGCTAGCTGTCTTAATCCCCTTTGAACGGGGCAGTCATTCACTCCGCACTCCCTGAAAAAACCATCAAAGTCAAAATCTTGAAGTACGGTCTCGAGAAAAACCACGAATTTGAAAAGTTAGTATCACTCAAACAGTCCAATCCCTTCAGGCAGCCACGGACAGCCTATCTGCAAAGCATCTGACAATGGTCGCACCGCGTACGCTCGCACGTCATCGTAGCCCTCATCAATGACATCCTGCAAGTCATTCAACAATGCCTCCAAGGCCTGCCGGTCGCCCTGCAGATAATAGACGGAAAGCTGAATGAACATGGCGTGCTTGATGATCCGCCGATGCACACGCCCCAGCCTTCTGGGGTCAGCAATATCGTAACAAACCAGGTAGTGAGCCATGTCAGACCACCGCCTCCAATCGGTTCACCAGTTGGGTCAGCATGCGCCGTGAGGCGAACTCAAGCTGATCTGCCTGCTGTTGATAGAATGCTGTCATGCTTTGTGCGGTGACATTGAAGCTCGCCCGTTGTTGCAAACTCCCGGCCAGGGCGTGAAGCAGCCACAGGTCACAAATGGGCTTCATATCCCCCAACAGTTTCAGCCTACCCCGCTGCTGAACAAAGCCAAACTCCTCGATCACCTGCTCCAGATGGAAGCATAGCAGGCCATCCAGCCACTCCAGTGCTGCTTTCAAATTGCCCCTGCCCAGCTTCTGGCGGCAGAACCCCCGCAATGTTTCATATACCAACTTCTTCCGGGACTCGCAGGCCCCAGCGTTGATGCCTAACCGGGACATGGCATGCAGTCCCTGGTGCAGCACCCAGTCGTCGTACAGCTGGCCGATCTGCGGGTCGAACTCTACATGCTCAAACCAGTGGTCAATCAGCGCCGGGGTTCCCGCTGCCGGGTTCAGACGACAACGCAGACGGCCATTGGATTTAAAGAACGCCACGGGAATTTGCTGCTCTGCACAGAACAGTAACGCTTCCATGCCACTGCCGGGTGTACCCAGGATGTGGATACGGCGCAGGCGGCGCAGCGGAAACAGCACCGGGCTACAGCCACGCATGACGACTTTGAGCGCAGGCCCGTCCATACCCATGCTAAGCAGTTTGCGGGTGTCTATCACCAACGAGCTGAACGCAGCGTCGCTCATGCTCCTGCTCCGAACACATCATTGATTGCAACAGGTCCGGCGAGATATGGCTGCTGTGCCAGTACCGATACATCCTGCTGCAGCAGGGTGAGCCAGTGCTGTGCGGTCCTGCGCAGCATCTTCCTCCAGCGACGCGCCCGATTTTCGTAGTGGCTGTAATACTCCGCCCGCCCGGCCTTGCCCAGTACGCAGGGTTTGTCCGCTCCAACAGACAGGGCGAAATGATCAGGACGCAAGACTTCGCCGGCGAACAGGCGCCAAACCCAGTACTCAGTCACCGGTCGATACACTTCAACCAGATCGCAGGCCAGCGACTCTCTGCCAAAACTCGGCAGGTGATAAATTCCCAGTTGCGGATCGAAGCCGGTAGACACCAGGACGCGAATGGCCTCGGCATGCAGCAGCGTATAGGTAAGCGATAACACCACGTTGACCGGGTCACGCGGCGGGCGTCTGTTGCGCCCATTGAACGCCAGGCGGGGAGCGAAGATACGCTGATAGGCTTCAAAATACATGGCTGCACCGGCTCCTTCGATTCCCCGCAGCGACTCGACATTGGTCACGCCGTCCAATCGGGCTTCCAACCCAGTCAGGCGCTGCATCCCCTTGTACAGCGCGTGGCGCTGGTCGGGGCGACGACGCAGGGCGCGCAGCAGCATGGCCCGTTGGCCCCGCAGCTTCTGCCGCACCAGGGCGGTGGAGTAGCGCAGTTTCAATGGCGCATCACTAATCGCCTGATATTGCATCAGCCTGCGGTCGGCGGCGTTGTGCAGCAAACCATAGGCAATGCAGGTCGCTTCTTCTTTGCGCGGATTGAGAAACACGGCGGTGATACCTGCCAGAGTCAACCGGGAAAGCAAGGTGGATGAGAACCTCACCGAGGCGCTAATGACCAGAAATTCCAGCACGTTCAGAGGCACGAAGAACGGTTTGTCGCTGCCCGCAATACGTACTTGCAAGCGACCACCCTCGATGTCCAGTTCGGAATTCTTGCGGTCAATGTACAGTGTCTGCACGATCAGTCCCCGTGGCCGTTGATCCGATTTATCCCAGGTAGGTATACAACTCGTCCGCCGGTTTCACCGCGATGCCCAAAGTGGATACGTTGTCACCATCGGTCAGGCGGATGACCAGCAGGGCATCCTTGTCAGCATCGATACACTGCCCCACTCTGCCGACCAGTTCATCGCGTTCAGCCTGGGTCAGGTAGCATTCAAAAGCGGACTTCTGCCCTCCACAGGCAAATTCCTTGAGCACCTGATGAGTCTGGCGCAGCCGCTTCGGATTGCGCACGTCGTAGGCGACCAGATAAAGCTGTCGGGTCATTACCATGACTCCTGATCAGCGGCGGGTCTTAGCATATCCTCATCTGGAATCAGCCTGTGGGCATGGTACTCGACCAGTTCGACACCTAGTTCAGTCAATTGCTGTGTTGTCAATTCCTGACCACGCAGGTGGTGTGGCAAGTCGATCTCCAGGTGTAGATAACGTGCACCTTGACGGCAAACTTCAGCCACCAGATTGATGGGCAGAGTGCCGATTACTGTGTCACCTCGGCCAATGACACTCAGATTGTCGAGATGATCCAGACAGATTGACGGCTCTGTGATTTTTTGCTTCAGCCACTCAAACGTACCGGGATGGCGAGTAATCAAGTAGTTCATACAGCCCCTTAATATAGGAGCTTTTGAATGAGGGGCCATTACCCTTGGTCAGACCGCTCCTTGCTGCACATCCTGTGCAAACTCATTCAAAAGCATGGGGCTATTATGATCGAAGTTTGTCAGGTTACATGACTTGGCAAGCTTGCAATGAAATGGATCAGGCGGCACCGAGAAGGGAAGGAGATGATGACCACTGATATTTACCCAACCCGAAGGTGCTCTCCTTGCCTACATGCAGCCATTGGCCCAGGTAAATGAAGGGCAAAAGTTGTGGCGGCACCTGTTGCAGGTGAAGCTGCCCAAGCAGTCCGCCCAATGTCATTTTTTGCTTCTGGCGCGAGGAATAGCGGGACCAGTCGCACCATTGCAACTGCCGCTCCCCCTCCTGCGCCTGATCCGCCAGCGCATTGAATTGATGAATCTCGGCCAGCGAGAAGGCATCAGCCTGCTGGGCGCCAATCTGAAAGCTGACCCGACGAATCAGGTGGCGCAGGAACAGACTTGCAGTCATATCCTGTTCTTTGATCAGCTTACCTTGTTGTTCGATGCGCAGAGGTGTTTGCAGGTGCAGTTGCACATCTTCTGTGCTGGTGAACTTCGGCACCGACAACTCGGCCTTGTGGTGCTGCAACTGCGGTTTTTGCGCGCTGTAGACGGCATAGGGTGCGCCATCTGCCAGTAAGTGCTCCACCCGTATTAGCGCTGCTGTGCCATCGCCTTTGCCGACTCCCTTGGCAAAGGCTTGCTTCCAGGCGGCGATGATCAACGACAACCGGGTGATCGCTGCGGGCGTCATCAGCACCATATCAAAGGTGAAGTGTTCGCCCGGATAATAACGATGATTTTCTGGTGGACATTGACTGCCACTGGGGAAGGACGTTTCAATGGCATAGGGTGCCAACGCGGGTTGCCCTTTGCCCGGCCCACCTGATGGGCGCGGAACCGTTTGCGGCTCGAATAGCTGCGGATAGGGGCAAGCCGCGAGCATGGCGCAACCCCGGCACTCGCTGGCCTGGGTCAGACAGGCCAGATGCCGAAGCGCCCGCCCGAACACGCCGCGCAAGGTGGAACTGGCGTAGGGTGGTAACTGCAAGGGGGTGTTAATTTGCCAGTGAAAGCGGTAGCGGGCTAGTTGGAGTCGCATCACCTTTCCCGGTTCCAAGCTACTCTTGACATTCACTGGTTGATCCATTCACGCAGTGCAGGTTTCAATTGCCGGATCTGCACGCCCTGGATCACGCTGATTCTCAAATCTTTGGCTCGCTGCCGGTCAGCTGGTTTCAATTTTCGATAGCTGGCCAGCATGGATTTGGTACCCAGACCTCCCAGGTCGCTGATGGAGTCCAACTTGTATACGGTGTCTGTTGTAGCCTCGGCCGTTCCCTTGCCCGCCATGCGTTTGGTCTTGCACTCGATCAGGTGCAGGCGGTTTTTGGCCATGAAGCAGACATCCACTTCATTGTGGGAACTGGCTCCGCTGCGATGGATGTGTAAATTGAGACGGGGGCTGTCCTGGATGACCCCGTCTTTCTTCAACTCATTGAGCTGACTGTTGATGTAGGATTCCAACCAGCCACCATTCAACCACGAGCGGGCTACCTCACCGGCAAAGTGTATCTGATCCGTTATTTTTTCCCGCAACAAGCCGGCGATTGCACATTCATTCAACAAAATCGGCAACTGGGGATCTGAGTGGGGGACTACCGTTTTCAATACCAACGATAGTGTATTCTTGCTTTCTGCCACACTGGCCAAATGATTCAACTGGCCGATGGCCCCTTGCCACTCTTCTACTTTCAATACAAGGCGCTCACACAAATCACGCAAGTTCTGAGGCAAGCCACTTACCTGGTTTGTCTCGCGAAACTCATACCCATAAGCCTGGATGTAGCTTTTCAGATCAATGCGTTGCGAAAGCTTGTGGCTGGCCGGATCACCATCCAGAAACAGCACCTTGTCATCCTCCACTTTCACATAAAACACCGCTGACCCGTTCTCACGAAAGACTTCCTGAGCGGCAATGGCCATCCATTTTGTTCCTCCCGTTACATTCAGTGCGATCTCGTCAGTCGGTTCATTTCCAATCAAAACCATCAATTCATATTCCATGGCATCAAAGTCGTCGACTACATTCAGGGGCTGCTGAACCACCTTGATGCCACGCGGTTTTATAACCTGCTCCAGATACCCCGCCTGCTGCTGCATCTGTGGTGTCACCAACAGCACTACTTTTTCCGGCTTCATGTCGTTATCCAGCAACGGCAGCAGGTTGGGAGCGGCCTGTTGCGAGACCATGCAGAAGTGTGTTTTGAATTTTTTCATGGCTTCAGTCCGGGCCACCTTTCAGTTGTGCTACCGCTGCTTTCAAACGATCTTTGCCTTTTTTCGATACGCCCCATGTCAGGGTTTCTGCCAACACCTCTGCGGCTTCAAGACGGCTGCGGGGTTCCTCCCAGGACGTGACGGTCTGGATGAATTCATTGCGCTTACTGTCGAATTCCTGGCCGGGCTGGTAAGTGCCTTTGCGTGCCTGCTCGAATGCCTCCTGGAATTTCTCGATCATGGGCCGGTTTTCCTCAAAGGCCAGATCTTCCGGGCTCAAGGTCGCCCGCCTCTCTTGTTCCCGCTGCTCAGCCTGCTGCTTCTCTCGTTCAGCTTTTTTGGCTTTGTCTTCTTGCATGGCTCCATAACCTACAGCGGTTTTGGCACCAAAACCAAGCCAGGCGAAAGCGTGTTGGAAGGCCGCTTGCAACAGCACTTCCCATTGTTGATTTTTTGCAAGTTCCGGAGCCGTGTGTTGCAACAAGGCCGGGTTGCACTGCACATGGAAAGTGAAACCGAAGCCGGGAGGTACGGTGAGAAAGCTGATCGGGTTGGGTGAACCAGAGTCGTGCGGTGACTGGCCATCCTGATAATAGTGTTTCTGGTGCGGCGTCATAATTTCCACTGACAGGCTGATTTCATCTGGCTTCCTTGAGGCTGTAGGAGCGATTTGCGGAATCACGTCCCAGAAGGTCAGTGCGCCGCGTTTGAGCTCATCAGCACCTGGCTCTGGACCAAACAAGGCTGTGATGCCTTTATCCGTCCAGCCACTTTCACCCCACTCACCAGATGCCAGCTCTCGCGCAGCCTGTCGCAACACACCCTTAACGCCACTGCCGGGCAAATAAGGCAGACCGTAAGGATTGAGAAAGGCAAAGCCGTTTTCCGTTGGGTGCTCGTTGCCAAGGCCGGTGGTGAAGGGGGAGGTGGAAATGGCGTCCAGTTGCAAGGTGGTTGTACTGGCTGAAACCGAATTGAAACCAGCCTGTTGACGTTCAAGCAGGTATTTCATTGTTGCGACATCATTACTGTTCAACTTGCCTGCTCGTTTCAATGGCTCGACGCTACCCGTCTCTCTGATGCTATCTTTCTCTTTGGCAAAACCATTTCGCCACACTTGCAGAAACATACCAAAACGCAGCCCCGGTGATGCGGTGCTGAAATCCTTACTCTGCAGATAACCAGGTACGGCCGCAATAGCCATCTCATTCACCTCCTTTGCGGGCCGCCGCCATCTGGCGCAGCCATTTCAGCCAGGCGAGGGCTTCACCGTTGATGGTTTGATAGCTTTGCGGCTTGGCCTGCATCAGTACTTTAATGAACGCTTCAAAGCCGGGATCGGCAGCTTCAGAATTTCCGCTGATGCGCCTGACCAGCCACATGCGCAGGTCTGTGGCAACCACCTCATGCTTCTTGCCCTTCTCGTGCGCAAATGCCAGCACCTGCATCAAACCGCTGTTCATGATGAGTGCAGGCAGTCCCTTGGCGATGTTGACATGCTCCTTGTCATACTTCGCGGAAACGTCCCATGCGCTCTGAGCGCGCTCTTGTTCTAATGTGTGAGCCATGACTTACCCCCCCACCACGTTGGCTACTACCAGACCGCGCCCGGTGGTGGCATCGCCGCCAATTTGCAGAAGCTTGGTATCGATCAGTGTTTTGATTTGGCTCAGCACACCTTCTGCCGGTATTTCCTGATCCTTACCTTTGCCGGTGCGTGTCTGGCTGGCCATCAGCGGTGCGATCATGATGGATTCCGGCGGCAGGTTTTCGGTGTAGAACAGGCCGCCATCGCTGGCCGTGCCGGTTTCTGGGTTGATACGCACATGAGGCTCCACCAGCATGGCGTGCTTGGCGAAGTAGGAGAAGTCGGTGTCGTGCAATACGATCAAATCCTTCTCCAGTTTTTCCCGAAAGAAGTCGTATTCCTTGGCATCTGGTTTAGAATCAGGCAGTGCCTTGCTGGCAAGATCAGCGGCGATATCTGACAGCTGGCGGGCATCGTCGCCTTTGGCATATTCAAACGCCTCCAGATGCAGCTTACCATCGGAGAGCAGGCCATCATTGATAACCAATGCCTCTCCTTCTTTCACGGTTGGTACTTCCCAGTTCACTGCCGCGCCCGCCACTTTCAACAATCGCTGCGCCCGCGCGAGGGCCTGTGGGCAGGTAGCATACACATAACCTTCTTTCAGGCTACGAATCGGCAGCGCGACGAGTTGGGCGTCACCGAAGCTGACGGCACCCGCGTGCAATTCACCGCTGCTGGATTCCGGGCCAAGCAGGCGGTCAATAGTCTTGCTCACATCCTGCCGCATTGCTTCAGCATGCTCACCCGTACTGCCAGTAAGCAAGGCCTCGAAACTGTGACGCACAGCGCCCTTGATGCCGGAACCGGCAAAGCAGGGATGGCCGGTATGGCGCTCACGCTGAATGGGGTTGTCGATCACGTCAATCGCCTGACCAGCCCCCATGTGCACCGGGCTGACAGCGTATAGAAAAACAGCAGCTTGCTTCTGGAACATGGTGTTCTCTCCTTTAGTTGTCCGTATCGCTGGCGGCCAGCAGGTTGATGATCAGGCGGATCATCAAATCCTTGTTGCCAGGCTGACTTTCGGCTACCAGCAAGGCCAGTGCCGTCAGGGCGTTTTCGTTAATGGTCATGACGATACCTTCCTGTTGCAGATACAGCAGAAACAGAAAGGAAGCAATACGTTTGTTGCCGTCGGTAAAGGGGTGGTCCTTGATCACGAAGTACAATAAATGCGCGGCTTTTTCTTCCCGGCTTTGATACAGCGGCTCACCAAACATGGTCTGTTCGATATTGCCGAGAATGGCTTGCAGCGCTTCCTCACGTTCACGGCCAAACAGTGGCGTGGCTTCACCGCCTGCAAGCAGTGCCTGCTTCAATTCGGCAATTGCCTGTTTGACCCGGTCATAGTCCAACGCGCTGCGGGCGGGCCGGCAGGTATTCGGCAAGCCGATGCGGTCTTCATCGTATTGCAGCAGCAGGCGCCAGGTTTTGGCATAGCCGGTAATCAGCGCCACCACGTCCTTGCCTGCTTCATTGACCAGCGCCTGATTTTCCAGCGTCCGGGCCAGCAGGTTCAGCGCCTGTTCTGCTTCAGCAAGGCCGCGCTCTGCCAGGCGGGCCTGGTTGAGGGTGTAGCCCTCCACCAGATGATCGCGCAGCGTTCGGGTGGCCCATTGGCGGAATTGCACGCCGCGTTTCGAGTTGACCCGGTAGCCGACTGAGATGATGGCGTCAAGATTGTAGTGTTTAAGGTTACGTTGCACCTGACGTTTCCCTTCAGTTTGAACTGCTAAGAAATCCTTAGTAGTTGCGATTTCCTCTAATTCATTGTCAGAAAAGATATTTTTCAGGTGCATGAGCACGTTTTCCGGTGTAGTGCCGAACAAGTCTCCCATCTGGCGCTGGGTCAACCAGACGGTCTCGCCCTCCAGCCTGACGCTGACTTCCTGGTTATCCATGCTGTAAATCAGTAGTTCACTCACAACTTTCTCCTAACTTCCATGTGGCTATGGCAATCCGGTTGAAACCCTCAGCCTTACGCGCTGCATCCTCGCACGATTCGCCCCACAGGCCATTTTCTACAAGCTTGCGAAGGGCATCCGCGATGGGGCCTGGGCTGGCGTCAAGTTCATTCAGCCAATAGACGCTGCCGGTGGGGGCAACGCGCTGGGCTGCCTTCGGCTCCCATTTGGCCAGGTCCCAGCCGGAGATGGTTTCGGCACGGGGCACGGCAGCGGATTCCAGTTTGGCTGTGATACCGCCGGGCAGCGCCACCCGGTTGCCGCTATTAGTGACGGGCAGCTTCCAGCCATCGGGGAACAGGCCGGGGCTGGTCAACACGAGGCGGCAGCGTTTCGTGCTGGTGATGGTTTCATAATCCGGTCCCGGTAAGGTGACGCTTTCGGCTGGAATAGAAATAGAGGCGGCGCGGCCATCGCCACCAAAGCGCAGCAGGCCATCCGCTGGTGGTATGGCGCCGCCGACCACCGCCAGAAAACCCACGTCGTAATCAGCAATCCGTGGCCTGCCGATTTCCTTGTCGACTCCAATACGGTTTTCTGTCTTGTGCATCACCACCGCCTGAGCAGAAAACAACTTGCCGTCTTCCACGCTGCGGGTGGTTTCGTTCATGCCAATGCCGACACGAGCATCGAAGCTCCAGAGTGCTGATGAACGCACCAGTTGCTCAGCTTTTGGTACTTCGCCCTGTAGGTAGGCTGCCCAAGCGGCCTGGGTCAGCCAGTAGCCGCTTTCCGGTTTGCTGCGCTTTGCGCCTTGTGCAAGCACTGGAAGTTGCTTCAGCGGGAAAGACGATGACAAATTAGTAACTTGCGGTGTTAACTGACTGACAATCGTCTCGCCTGATTCTGTTTTGCTGATCACCAGATCCGCAGGCGGCCGCAGCAGAATTTCCGTTTTGCCGTCTTTATATTTGCGCGCCAGATAAAACCCGGCCAAGGTAAAGCTGCCGGGCTTTACCGGTGTACCCAACTCGTCATCAGCGGTAACGTTTCCAGCCGCAAAGGCGGCCAGATCGATATTCCTGTCCACCAGCATTCGCGAGCGAATGGCACCAGCCGCCACGGAGGGCCAGGGCGGAATCAGACATTCGCCGAAACTGCCGGGGTCGCCAAACAGTTTGTTGCCGCGCAGGAACAGCACATCCAGCGGTTCGATAAAGCGGTATTCGATGGTGCTCATGCCTCACCTCCTGTGCGGGTTTCACGGGCGAGGAATTCGGCGACGGAGAGGAAGTTGCGCAGTTTCTTGATGCGCTTTTTCTGTGGCCATGTCAGTGCGAGCCTGATCAGTCGGTCTGCCAGTCCTGCTACCTTTTGCTTGACATCGCCTTTGGCCTGCCGATCCAGTTGGTAGGCCAGCAGACATTGCGCCATGCCGCTTTCAAAGGTATTTGCGGGCAGCTCCTTATCGTTCAGCCATTCCAGTGTGTGATACACAGCGCGGCGGGAAACGTCTTCGCACATCAGGAAGTCACGCAGAATAGTCAGCAGATTCACCGGCTCGCCCCAATTTTCGGTCAGGTACAGGGCGCCACCAGAACGCTTGATAATGGTGATGGAAAAGGCATTACGCCCGCCTTCATTCTTGGCACGTTGCTCGGCGCTGCGCAGTTCGCGCAGCACGGCAGAGAGTGGAGCCTGATGGTGGGCTATGACCGCGCCGCAGGAAGCCGTGGCGTTTTCGCCCATCATGCGCATTAATTTTCTGCCTTTCAGAATGGCAAAACCATTGTGCAGGGTCAGCCCTCCTTCATCACGTCCACCTTCATGCTCCGGATCATGGCCGGAATAGGCATAACGCAGGCGCTGCATGGTAGGCAGCAAATCAGCCACCGGCAACATGGCCAGCACATCATCACCTCCAGCATAAATCAGGCGCCCCAGATACTCCTGTTCCACCACATGACGCGCCACGGTAAGCGAAAAATCGTTCAGGGCGCCGGAAATGGCCATATGGCGGTTAGGCGATATGGCCCGAAGCTGCTTGCCGTATCGCTCGATTTTTGACTGCCGCCCGGCGTGTTTGTCGAACCCTGCCTGTACTTGAGGATGGAAGCTTTCCCGGTAGGAAATCGCCGTCTTTTCATCACCGGATAGAATTGCCCCCATATGGTCGCCGTCCATCAGGGTCAGAGCGTAGTAGGCTTCCGCCTTGCTACCCAATAATTCCTTGATAGCTTTTTGAACTTCTGGCAGGTTTTGTTCATCACCTTCATTGGCGGACTCCCTGGCCGCGTCCAGCCAGCCGGGAATACGAGCAACCAGATTGAGCTGTTCCGGGTTGACCTTTATGTTGCTTGCCAATTTTCTGGGTAGCGCTACACGATCATTTTTCCGCAGGTTCTCTGCCAGTTCACCATTAATGGTTCCACCCTTCTCCAAGAAATGGTTAAGTTGATGGGCCAGCGCCATGGTGTGGGTGGAGACAACGAACCGCTGAACATCTTTGTCCATATTGGCTTCACCGAGAGCCTCCCTGACTTCATTAAGAAACAGAGTTGGCCACAGCCGCTTAATGGCGGACAGCGCCCCAAGATGCTCACCTTGCTTTGCCCAGGCCGGCTTTGTCCTGGAGACTCTGGCCCACAGAGTATCGTCCTGATTCCGATAGGACTTGGCCAATTGTGTTCTCTCTGTAGTCAGCCATTCGCTTTCACCTGTCAGCGAGCAGCGCCAGCCATGTTGAGTCGTTTGCTCAAAGGTGCGACTTGCCTTTGCCGCCGCCAGTACCCGTTCGGCCAGGTCATGTACGGCAGGATAGAGCACACCTGGATTGGGGGCGAAGAACGTGGTGTTGTCACCCCATTGCAAATCTTTTTGCAGCACTTCCCAGGCATGGGAGCCCAGGAAGCCCGGCTCTCCATTGCCCGTGAAGAAGGGCTTCATGGACTCAGAAAGCTGCACCACATCCAGGTCGCGCTGTTTCTTTTCATCGCGGCAACGGATCAGTGAAAAGGGGACCGCCGCCCAGTGGACTTCCGGGAAGCCTTTGAGTTGCTCTTTCACCTGGTCGTAGGGTGTGGAGATATTTTCCTGTTCCCCTTCGTAACCCGCTTCTGTGAGCAGTTCTGTGACAACTTTAATTCCGAGTTCACGCAACCAATTGCGTACTTCCTCTTCAACCCGATGTGCAATCTCTCTGGCCCGACTTGCCGGTACCACTGCAACGAAACGGTTGGGCAGGGCAGCAGAGAACAGGGGGTTGGCATCAGTCCCACCCCTGTTCCAGTCGCAGCCTTTGAACAGCTCGCGTGGAAGGTTACAGCTATCACGCAGCCATACATCCACTTGAGGTATGCCACGCAGGCGTGGAAACAGAATGGCATCCGGCCCCAATTCCTCGCAGACCACCTTCATGGCTTCCCATGACAGACGTGCAAGCAAGTGGGAACCTGCCCACAGATCGTCCATTTTGCGGGCGGCGGCGATAAAGGGCTGAACCGGACCAATGGCAAGTGATAGCAAAGCGGCTTCGCCATCGGGGTCAGCCGTGAAGGCACCTGCAAAGGCTGACGTCAGATCGAGGTGATCCCAGATGCTGTGGTCGGGAACGCGGGTATCGGCGGGCAACAGATTCCACAGCGGCCCGAGTTTGCCGTTGTCATCTGCTTCACCTACTTCCGGACCAAACCGCCAAAAGGCAAGCACGGATTTCTTGAAGTCGGTACTGCCGTTGTCGCGAACCAACAGTTTGGAAAAGTGATCAAAGCTACGCTGTTTGATGTCCTGGAAGTCCGTATCGCTCAAAGCACCATACTTGCCCAGATCGAATTTCTGTCCGGTGAGGGGGTGAATCAGGACCGGATTATTTGCCCATCGCACCTGCGCCCAGGATGCAACGGACAGTGTTTTCTCTTCTCCCTTTTTGGTGGTGACGGTGATCTCCTGCAGCGGCCACTGGGGGCGGTCCGCTGCTGCCGCCCACCAGTCAGCGCGCTGCACCAGTTTGTAAGTGGCAGGTCTGATGCCCTTGTCGAAGGCCACCGCATGCAGCACATCGGCATTGTCATTATCGATGCTGCCCTCCGCAGGCATCTCATCGGCACGGGCCATTCGCCACAACACGCGAGAGGTCCCCCGTTCATGGCCAGCGGGGTCACGCAACAGAACCAGCGCTTTTTCCGCCGGATCATGCAGACGGGCGTGGAGTTTGGTTTGCCAGAGGATGTCATTGTTATCAGTCACGGCTACACCCCCACCCGATGAAATTGTTGATGCTTGTCCAGGAAGGCGTGTGCTGCCGAAAAACAGGCAACAAAACCTTGTTGCTTCTGAGTGGAGAGCTTCTGCCACAACTCAGCTCCCGGTCGGCATGGCATGTGAAAAATCAGCGCAATGAACTGTTTCCCGCCCGATCTCACCTTGAAGCGCAAACTGTTGGGTACCCGATCATTTTTTCCCCAGCCCTTCATAGTGTCTCTGGTATCGGGATAAGCCAGCATCAACCGATCAGGGACTGCCCTGCGCATGTCTGCGCGCGCCTGTGCAAGCAGCTTCATCGCATCTTCCCACTTCGATTGTGGCGATGACTCCCAGACCAGGTCACCATTTTCGTCCTTGCCCAAGGCATGCGGCCAGTCTAGCTGCATGGCTTCTTTCCAGTCCCGGGCAAAGTCCTTCGGTGCTGGGATATCCCCTTTCAGCTCAAATGAACCCCAGCCATTGCGGCTGCGTCCACCTAAAGCGCCGTACGCGTTTATTAATGTTATTGCCTCCTCGATACCGGCTCCTTCAGGAAAGGCGATACGAAAGAGGGCTTTCTCTTCTGACTGGATTGCAGCATTGGCTTTCAGCTTCGGCCCAGCCTTCATCGGGCCCGGTACAACCGGGCCATAGCCCGAATACAACGCACCAGGAATCTGGTTCTTGCCCATCGCTACCGCACCTATGACGGGCGCCTGGTTGAGTTTTCCCAGACTCCAATCATCCAGCCGGATACGAACCAAGCTTTTGCGTGCAGCAACCTTGCTGCCTTTATCATCCCGGTCACCTTCAAGCCAGGCATGGCCAAACAACATCCCTTCTTTCTTGCGCATCTCTGCGATCGCAGCAGTATCCATCCTGAATCCCTGCTCCGCTGCATACGCCACCCGCCACCACTGCCTTAGCAGCGCCTTGAACGGCGGCGTACGCCACTGGCCGTTTTGCTCAGCGTTGCCAAGAAAAGCCGGGGTGATGAAGCGGAGGGTATATTCAAGCGTTTTCATAAACATCCCTATGACTGAATTGCGATTTCAAGATTTTCCGGCAAAGCATAGCCGGAATATCCATTGCGCTGGACAATGGCAAGCTTGCATAAACGGCTCAGTTCAGGCCCAAGCTGAGCGGCCAGTGTTGTGTTGAGTTTAGAGATATGGGTTTCCAGAAAAGATTTGGTAACGTCGCCTTTTTCCCAAGCCAGTTCAGTTCTGCCATGTAACGGCAGATTGTGTTGCTCAACCAACCGTAGAAGCTCCCTGGCATACTCGGCACTTTTTTCACCCTCAACCAGCGGCGTAATGGGAGTCTCGCGCACCGCAGCCCATAGTAGAATGGCGATGGGCACTGAGGTCAATTTTCCGGAGACGCCATTGAGCTGATAACGGCATGCGGCAGGAAAAAGAATCAACCTGGCCTGCTCTGTTGCCTTGCGGGCCAGTTCCACTGTTTCACCGAAACTGTGTTGTCCCTCCAACAGGCTTTGCGGCAAGCCACTGCGCAGGCGCACAAAAGGAATTTCCGCTAGCCATACCCTGGCAGCGCTGGCATCCAAAGGTTGATCATCACGATCATGGATAACGCGTGTCCGGGGAGTTGGGTAGAAAAAGTTCCTGTTGTTTTCGTAGTCTTCACTCACCAGCACATGGCTCAGCCGATCCTGTGGCCGGCCAAACAGGGAAAGCGCATACCCGGCATAGAACCCCATGGTCTTGCGGCCCCCGGCCAGGGACACATGCAGTTCAGTGGAGGAGTCGTTGGTCAGTTCACGAATTTCCGCACAAATGGTATTGGCGGCGGCCTCGTTGTCTTCCGGAGTGCGCAGGTCCGGCAGGGCATGACCTCCCACGTCCTGTATCACATTTATACTTTGTTCAGTGAATTCGACTGGCTGGTCAACCAGGTAGTCATCAAGCAGCCGCTGGAAATGTCTTTCACCCTCCAGCAGTTGCAATACGGCATTTTGCCGCCCCTGCTCCGTGGTGATCAGGCGCACCTCATCCGGAATCCAGTCTTTTCCCTGGATCAGCGCATACACTGTTTCAGTGATGATCTGCGGCGACATGCCGCTGACAGCCAGAAGGATCTTGCGAAACCGTTGATCAGGCATGAGTGGAGCGCGCTCTCGTCCTTGTTTTACATGGCACGATAGTAACTGTTTCTTCCCAGTCCCAAAGTGATTGCAAGCTTGCGAAAGCACCCCGCAACACCCAATACAAACTGTATCGCTTCACTTACTCGGCAAGATTGGCGCCAGGGACACTATTGATCCGTACCGCAGAGATTTGAACGGATCGTATCATAACCAGGGGACGACATCCCTCGTAAATCATTTTTCCAAACGATACTCAGTCAGTGCATGATTGCCATGCAGATCAGCAGGAACAGACCTGTTATGAACAGGCCGACCCCCACATTGACATCCGAGGACTCGTAGAAACTCCAGCGGAAGCCGCTCACCAGGTAGAGTACCGGGCTGAACAGAGTCAGGGTCTGCCATACGGGCAGCATGCGGATTGAGTAGGAACTGCCGCCGAGGAAGATGAAATATTCGGCCTAGGCCTTGCCTCGCACAGCGAGCTGATTTTCCGCGGCGAAATCCAGCATGCGTTGCAGCGGAACCATCGCTTTCGCCGCTACGCCCTTCTCCACCCTGACCTCGTCGCTCATGTTGAGCAGGGAGCGGTAGGTCGCTTCCAGCGAGTTCATCGCCATCCAGGGACAGTTGGCACAACTGCGGCACGTTGCATCATTACCGGCAGTGGGCGCGATGATAAATTCCTTTTCCGGCGCCTTCTGTCTCAATTTATGAAAAATGCCCTGGTCAGTGGCCACAATAAAGCGGCGGTTCTCCATTGAACATGCCGCTTTAATGATTTGTGTGGTGGACCCGATAAAGTCGGCAATTTCCAGCACCGACTGTGGTGACTCCGGGTGAGCCAGGATGGCGGCATCGGGATAGACAGCGCGCATGTCCAGCAAGCCGCGAGCCTTGAACTCCTCATGCACAATGCACGCCGCATTCCACAACAGCATGTCGGCACCGGTGACTCGTTCGATATACGCCCCCAGGTGCTTGTCAGGAGCCCAGATAACCTTCTTCCCTTGCTCCTTCAAATGTTCGATCACGTCCACGGCGATACTGGAAGTGACCACCCAGTCCGCCCGCGCCTTGACCGCGGCGGACGTGTTGGCATAAACCACCACTGTCCGGTCGGGGTGCTGATCGCAAAACCTGGAAAACGCATCTATGGGGCAGGCAATGTCCAGTGAGCAGGTTGCCTCCAGCGTCGGCATCAATACGTGTTTTTCAGGGCTGAGTATCTTGGCGGTTTCCCCCATGAAGCGTACGCCGCCCACCACCAGCGTCGACGAGTCCGCGTCGCGGCCGTAACGGGCCATCTCCAGGGAATCGCCGACGAATCCGCCGGTTGCTTCCGCCAATTCCTGCAAGTGCGCATCAGTATAATAATGTGCCACCAGGGTGGCGTCCCGCTCACGCAGCAGGGCCCGGAGGGCTTCGTAATAACCGGCCTCTTCTTTGGGCGTCCGTCTTCCAGGCAGGTTCACAACATTCAGGTGCTGTTTTACCTCGTCCCGATCGGCCGCCAGGTCGGTTTCGCTGTAAGCTGTCTTCAACATAGATGTCATCCGCGTGGCAGAGCTGAATCATAGCATGTGCGCCGGATTTCCCGCTCGCGCCCCGTATACCAGAAGACCGGCCTTGATTGCGAATCCGTGCCTTTGTTGTCTGCCGACTCGATAATACCAATAATATCAAAAGCTTAACACGAGTCCGGTAAAGTCTTTGTCAAAACCGGGTTTTCACCCTCACCTGGTGCCTGCTTCTGCCGCAATGTGCTGTACGGGGAAATGCTTGAATGACCCTTCCCACTTTGAATTAAACCGGGTTTCCCGGTCCACCGACACCAAGGGCGCGAACGATACGGATGCGAAGGCTTCCCAAAACGGGACAGACTCCACAGCAACAGGGTCGGGAACGAATGTGGACCCTGATCGCGGTCATGCTGGCCTCATTCATGCTGGGCGCCGTCCTTGACCCAATCGACGACAGCCATGGTTTTGAATGCTACGACGGCTGTCCCCGCCTCCCCGACCTCGTTGACTGGCATTATGATGATGCCGACTGCCCTGACTATGTTCGCGAAGCCGCCGTTGCGGCGTTCGCCAAATGGGACGTCGTGGACTTCAGATACCAGGGTGCCCACCGGCAACATGAATACGACCGACGGCCGACAATTTATTGCAGCGACCAAGCCACCGAGAGCCTGCGCCAGCTTCCGCCCGGAATAAATTACCAGGTTCTGCCGCTGCAACTGGGAACCGGCAACGCTATCGGTGGCCGTACGCATCTGTATTGGTTGCACAGCAGAATCCTCGATTTTGATATCGAAGTGTTTACCAGCGTAGTCACCAGCGCCAATATCGACGCCGTGATGGTTCACGAAGTGGGCCACGGTGTGGGGCTGGCTCACAGCCTCAATCCCGATGCGCTGATGGCGCCGGTGTTGCAACGTGGGGATCTGCACATTGATGACCTCGCCGGCGTCAACGTACTTTATGAGGTGTGTGAAGACGTGGTCGATGCGGAGATGAATCTGTTTCTGCACAAGCTTGAGGGATTCCGCGGCATCGTGCCGGCCGGAGGGATCTGGCCCGACCACGCCCGGGACGTAGCCATCAGTGAGTGTTGACGACAAGCCAGTTCGGATGCCGCATGGCAGGTCCGACCCGGCACCGGACGATGGCGGGTCTACTGACGAAAATGAACAACTGAAACGACGCGACTGGCTGGCCTGGCTACTCGACAGCAGTGTTCCCATCCCCGGGGGCTACCGAATTGGGCTGGATGGCATTATCGGCCTGGTTCCGGGAATCGGTGACGCGATCGGCGGCGGCCTGTCCACCTGGATCATCTACCAGGCATACAAGCGTAATGTCCGGCGAATGGTATTGGCCCGCATGGTGATCAACGTCATCATCGATGGCTCGGTCGGCGCCATTCCGATTATCGGCGATCTCTTCGATTTTTTCTGGAAGGCCAACTTGCGTAATTCACGGCTGATGGAACGCTACAACCGGAACCCGGAGAGTACCTACAAACGCAGCGTCATCAGCAATTTTCTTTTTTTTCTCGGGATTGTTGTCGTTGTGGTGCTGTTGATTTACGCGGTTATCGCGTTGCTGCAACTGGTGTGGAGTGTGCTGTTCGGGAGTTGATGCCTGCGGTGAACACCACACCGTAGCAGGAAGGTTCACCGGGGGAATATGGTGGGTCGTGCGCGATTCGAACGCGCGACCAATTGGTTAAAAGCTGACCTACCGAAACCTACCTTGTTGTTTTATTGAATCTGGCAGCAAAGAGACAAGAACTTTTGGTTGGTCTCGGCGAACCGCTTCCAGGAATCTCGGAATAGACCCCTGTACCTGGTCTAGTTGGGAAAGTGGTGGAACAATTATGAGGATCGAAAACCGCAAGAAAATAGCTATCTTCCTTGGTCGGTCCAGTAGTGAAGTTTGTGACAAAATGAAAAAACAATGGAACGATAGGCACAAACGAAAAGTAATAATTGATGAATAGAGGAAGTAACTAGAAAACTCAAGCTGTATCAGTAGGGGTTTTGAATCAATTGGAATTGTTAAGTAGGTCGAGGAGCGGTGCTACTATTTCTTTATCCGACTCAGTAACATTCTGGAGCCCTCTAATTAATAATGTATAAATCCGACTCGCTTCCGGAAAACTTCCAAATTGAATCACAGTATCAGAGGGAATATCTGGAATCTCTTCACCTCTTGCTTCCCTTTTCAATGCGATCTCTGTGACTGATACCCGATCACCAATTCGTGCCCATTCTTCGAGGGTTACAAAACCAAACTTCTCTGCAGCATTAGTCATTTGACTGTAGGTTTCTTCATCGTATTGTTTAAAATATCTAACGGTATTGAACAGAGGAGCGTATGGCTGTCCCGATGGATATTCAAACTCCGTTCTGTCGAATTTAGTAGACCTCAGCGGCCTCAGTACTTCAGGCATGCTGTTAACAAGCCGAATGATGGACTCTTCAGTGAGTTCCTGGGCAACGGCATTCGTGACGTGTCCAGAAGTAACTATGAGTAAGGCCAGACAAATGAATCGCATAGAGAATAAGTTTTGACTTAAAAAGAACTGAGACAAGTTAAACGAATGCTACAAATCAAGTCAATTGTTAAATCTGTCAAATTTTCTCAAACACTCTAGCTCTGGTAAAGAAGTACAAATACCGCGCTTTCCCCCTGATTGTTAATTGCCATAGCTGTGAGTGTCAATGATCATGGCCATGTGTGTTCGTGATGCGGGTGATGCCGATCGCGAAGTCCAATACACAAACGACTAAGGAAGAAGGAAACCGGGAAAATGGGGTAATCCCATAGTCGTCGCCGGGTGGACGTTCGTCCTTAATATTCTGCTCGAGCGTCAGGCCGTATTAAAAATCTCGCCTATCCAGTTCAATATCCTGGTATTCATTCTCAAATATTGGTGGGACAACGCAAAACTGCCCTTTCCGGAAATGAAAACCGTCGCCAATGCCATCGGCGTGACGCGTAGCAAGTGACTCGTATTACCCGAAAAAATCTCAACGGCGGGAACACCTCCAGCACCGGAGTTGGAGGAGCTTATCCGCGCCGTTGAAGGAAAGTCCGGCAAAACTCTGGCACTGGTGGTACTGCAACAAAGAGCAGCTAGGCGGTGAACGCTAACTGCTTAATTTTATTGGAGATATGGTGGGTCGTGCGCGATTCGAACGCGCGACCAATTGGTTAAAAGCCAACTGCTCTACCGGCTGAGCTAACGACCCACGGAAGGGCGACATAGTACTATCTAAATCGGAAAAGGCAAGCCCCGCAGCCCTGTTCCGGCTTCTAAACCCATCGGAGCAAACCCTCCGGTCTGTTCCATCCTCCCTGGCGACGGAATACCGTGAATTCTACAGGTACCGGGTGGGATCCGCCACGCCCGCCACGGTGAATCCGTTTTTGCGCAACCGGCAACTGTCGCAACGTCCGCAGGCGCGACCTTCACTGTCCGCCTGGTAGCAGGATACGGTGCGACTGTAGTCCACACCCAATTCAGTTCCCTTGCGGATTATTTCCGCCTTGCTCATATGCATTAAAGGGGCTTCGACCCGGATTGGCCGGCCCTCCACGGCCGCCTGGGTGGCGAGGTTGGCCATGGCCTCGAAGGCGGCGATGAATTCCGGACGGCAGTCAGGATACCCGGAGTAGTCCAGCGCATTGACGCCGATGAAAATCGCATCAGCACTCAGCACTTCGGCCCAGGCAAGGCCGCAGGACAGAAACACGGTGTTTCTCGCCGGCACATAAGTGACAGGTATTCCTTCGCTTTCTTCTTCGGGCACTCGCAGGGAGAAATCTGTGAGGGCCGAACCGCCCAGTTCCCCTATCGCCAGTGAAATCACGCGGTACTCATCAACCTGCCCTTGCGCGATCCTTCGGGCAGCATCAAGTTCGCTCGCCGAACGCTGGCCGTAATTGAAGCTCAATCCGTAACAGGCGTAATCGCGCTCACGGGCGATAGCCAGACATGTACTTGAGTCCAGACCTCCGGACAACAGCACCACGGCTTTATTCCGCGTTGTCATTTCTGGTCCCGTTCCTGTTTCTGTTCCCGTTCATCCTAGTGTCCCGGGACATCACCCCAAATCAATTTGTGCAATTGCATCTGCATGCGCACCGGCAGCCGATCAGCCAGCACCCATTCGGCCAGCTGTCGCGCCGGCAGTTGGGTGAACGACGGGGAAAACAACACCTCTCCCACCTTTTCGTGCAACCCGAACTGCTCTACTTTCTCCCTGGCCCATTCGTAGTCTTCACGACTGCAGATGACAAACTTGACCTGGTCAGCGGGTTTAAGCAGGGGAATATTGTCTTCCCTGTTTCGATGCGACTCCGCCGAACCCGGTGTTTTCAGGTCCAGCACCACCGACACGCGTTTATCCACTTCGGCTATCGACAGGGCGCCGCCGGTTTCCAGCGAAACGGCAAAACCCCGGTCGCACAATACGGTGAGCAACCCGATGCATTCCGGTTGTGCCAGAGGTTCACCACCAGTCACGGTAACAAAGGGGCAGTCATACTCTGTCACCTGTTCCACTATCGTCGCCAGGTTCATCGTTTCACCACCGGAAAATGCGTAGGCGGTATCGCAGTAACGGCAACGAAGCGGGCAACCGGTAAGCCTGACAAACACGGTCGGACGTCCCACGGTGCTGGACTCGCCCTGCAGGGAGTGGAAAATTTCGGTGATTCGCAGTTCGGATTTTGTCTTCATCGGTGCCGGGACGGTGACCTTGCCGGGGCGGCACGGTCAATTTTGACTAATCCTTCTAATATAATGGTGTGGCGAGAAGCGATTCCATGGACCGAACGACGGAACGTGAATCACGTCCGGCAAATCCTATTGCAAAGACAACAGCCTGGTGTCCGCCAGATTGGCAACACCTGTATTGGGAAACTGGCGCTTGATGTCATTTAAAACCTGTCTGGCTTGCTGCACATTGCCCAGCCCTTCATAGGCCAGCGCAAGTCCGTACATCGCATCCGGCGCCTTGGGATCATTCGGATACTGTTCCAGAATAATTTCATAAGCCTGCCGCGCTTCGGCGTATTGTTGCAGATAGAGATAGGATTGCCCTTTCCAATAGTGGGCATTCGTCACGAACCGCCCTGAGCGATAGAGGCTCAGATATTGATCGAACTGGGCGACGGAACGGTCAAACTGGCTGTTGATGGCGGATTCGTAAGCCATCTGATATAGCTGTTGCTCACTTAACTCGGCCGGCTCCAGGGTACCTCGAGCAGGAGCGCGGCTGGCATTGGAGGCTGGAGCCGCGGGTATCGTGGGTTCGGCCAGCGACGGGCTGTTGCCGAGGTTACCGGGTGGGGTCTGGTTGGTGGAATTGCCGTTCGAGCCGGTTCCGCTGTTGTTGCCCGCATTGTTCGCCGGAGACGAAGTCTGTCCGCGGGGTGGAGAAACAGGAGAAGATTCAGGAACGGTGCGACTCAGTTCCGTGAGCCGGGAATCCAGGTCAGTGTAACGGTCCAGTGCCTCACGCTCCATGCGCCTGATGGCGAAACCCTGTTCCTCCACCATACCGCGCAGGGTCTGAACTTCCTCCCGCAAGCTCTGAAGCTGGTCCAGTAGCAGATTCATTGCATCATTGCCTACCTGGGCCGCCGGCTGACCGGTTACCACAGTTTCCCGCCCGGGAACCGCCGGCTGTGACTCAAACACCGTGCCCTGCCCCAGCGCAGAACCGCTGATCCCCAGGGCGGCCAGTGTCATTGGCACTGCCAGAAATTTCGTGACAGGAACTGAAGCAATCCGTTTCATACAGCTTATATGGACCTATTGCGCTACGATTTCAACCCGGCGATTGGCCTGATAGGCTTCTTCCGTCGTGCCGCGTCGTGACGGCCGCTCTTCACCGTAACTCACGGTTTCAAGCTGCGAACGTGAAGCGCCGTTGACGATCAGAAAATCCAAAATGCCGTTGGAGCGTCTTTCGCCCAGCGCCAGGTTGTACTCCCGTGTGCCGCGTTCGTCGGCATGTCCTTCCAGACGTACCCTTTTGTTCGGGTTTGCTGCCAGGTCACGCGCATGGTGGGTGAGTGTTTCGCGGTCGATCGGACGGAATTCCGCCACATCGAAATCGAAATAGAACACCGTGTTGCGCAGAGCCCTGTCGCGCGCCCTTTCTTCCGCCGTTGGTTGCTGATTGATAACCGGTGATGTGTTGGCTCCCGATGTGCTCGCGGCATTCCTCGCCATATCATCCGCAGCAGAGTCTTCCATATCGCCCGATGATCCACATGCGGCCAGTGCCAACACCGACACCAGAACCATACTCAGTTTGAACATGCTTTGCTTACCCACTTGTATACCCACTCTTCCAACCCTCCAAAAAATTTAATTTCTCACCTTGTTAGTAAAATACTGGTTTTTCCTGTTTAAACCTTCTTGCTTAAACCCTCTTTTTATTTCAGTTCAGGAAAGGAGACCAGGCCGGCTCCCGTACATCGCCCCGCGTGGATGGTAGCCGGAATTTTACGCGTCCGTCAATGGAAACAGCGTCAAGAACGCCTCTGCCATTGGCCTGCGTCGCGTACATAATCATGCTGCCATTCGGGGCGATGCTGGGAGATTCGTCCAGAGATGTCTCCGTTAACGTGAGTACACGGAGAGTCTCGATATTCAGAACTGAAATGCTGAAGCCGTCTTCGCGCGTTGCCCGGCGCACATGCACCAGATTGACGCCGTCCGGCAAAAACCGGGCTTTCATGCACCAGTGACAATCATAGGTCAGGCGCTCGATACCGAATGAACCTCCACCCAGTTCCATCTGGTAAATCTGGGGCTGACCGGTGCGGTCCGACGTGAATACGATGGAACGGCTGTCTGTGGACCAGGCGGGCTCGGTTTCGATGGCCGGATGGTCTGTGACACGCGTCAATTGATTGCTGTTCAGGTCCAGCACATAGATATCCGGGCTACCGTCCTTGGAGAGCACCATTGCCAGTTTTGTACCATCCGGTGACCATACCGGTGAACTGTTGATATTGGGGAAATCAGTAATTTGCTGGCGCTCTCCAGTGGCTATGTCCTGAATGTAAATTCGTGGCACGTTGGTTTCGAACGACACATAAGCCACCTGGCGTCCGTCGGGAGACCACGCCGGAGACATTATGGGTTCCCGGCTTTCCAGCAACATCTGCGCGCGCTGACCGTCGTAGTCGGCCTTTTCCAGGCGGAATACCGTCTGGCCACTGACGTCTTCCGCCACGATATACAATATCTGCGTCGTAAAGGCGCCACGAATTCCGGTAACCTGTTCATACACCACATTACTGATTTCATGACCGATATCACGTAACTGAGTGACACTACCGGTGAGAACTTCGCCCGCGAGTTTTATCTCGCGATTGATATCAAAAAACTCATATTGCACCTGCACCAGTTGGCCTCCTGGAGCACGGCTGACCTGACCCACCAGCAGATAGTCCTGGGCCAGTGTGCGCCAGTCGCCAAAGTAAACTTCACTTTCCTGTTTGGGAAGGCTGAGCATATTGGAGCGCGAAAGGGCACGAAACTCCCCCACCTGTTCCAGGTCATTGTTGACGATTTCCGCCACGTCCTCGCTGAGAGCGCCATCACCCTGCCAGGCAAACGGTACAATAGCGATAGGGATGGGATTATCCACACCCTGGGTTATCTGGATGTTCAACTCGGCGTGGCCGGCGGACGTCATGCCCAGCAGAGCCACCAGAGTAAAACTAAACAACGCTGATCTGATCAATTTAACAAGTCCTCTGGTCTGAAGGTCAGAGTAAAGGTGCGAAAGTAATCCTCAAACAATTTAATCGGCATACCTTGCAGTTCTCTGAACGGTTTAGCCCTGTGTACCGCATCTTCCGCCGAGCGATCGAACGCCGGGTCGCCGCTGGACCGGATAATCTCCACGTTCAGCACCTGCCCCGTCGGAATCATCGTAAGACGTAATACGGCCGTCATATTGTTGCGTGCGCTGGGCGGGCGTGACCAGCTGCCGGTAACCGCCTGGCTGATAAATGCGGAATATGATTGCACCTGCTCCTGCTCGGTACGCGCAATGTCCGCCGCGGAAGCCGCGGCTTCCTCTTCGGCCTGACGTTGCCGCTCTTGCGCCGCGGCTTCTTCCTGGCGGCGTCTTTGTTCCGCCAATTCCCTTTGTCTTTGTTCTTCGGCTTCGCGCTCTCTTTCCTGTTCCCGTTCCCGTTGTTGCTGTTGCTCCAGTTCGCGTTGCCGCTGCTCTTCCAGAGTGGCCTGCCGCTGCCTTTCCGCTTCCTCGGCAGCCTGGCGCTCCTGTTCAAGCTGACGTTGACGCTCCAGATCAGCCTGACGCTGCTGTTCCGCTTCTCTTTGCTCGCGCAGGCGCTGATCTTCAATTCGCGTCAGTCGCTGGCGTTCCAGTTCTTCATTGCGCACCTGGGGATTCTCGGCTACCAGAACCGCCTTGATGACGGGCGGAGTCTCAATATCCAGAACATCTGTTCTATTATCCCGCTGCAAATACAGTAGCGCGGCCAGCACCAGAGTATGAAAACTCACGGCCACAACAATAGATAACGGGTATCCGTTATAGATAATCATGGTTGGCCTGTACTATTCATTTCAAAAAAATCCGCCATTCGCCTGTATGATCCACGACATTCTGCTCGACACAAGCCGCTCAACCCACCGGCTCTCAAAACCTACAAACTGGTGAGGGGCTGGGTCACCAGATTGGGACTGGCCACGCCGGCTCCCTGCAGCACCGTCATCAGATTGATGAACGCACCATAACTGGCATCGGTATCCCCTTCCACAAATACCTGGATAGTCGGGTTGGCATTGACTATCTGGCTCACCTGCTGCCCGATTGTCTCCAGCGGCACCGAGCGGCGGTCCTCACCCGTGGCACCCAGGCTGATATAGTATTCCTGGTCCGCGGTAAGCGTGATCACCAGCGTTTCCAGATTTTCGTCCACATTCAACGATTCGTTGTTGGCTTCCGGCAAGTCCACGTCGATGCCCTGGTTCAACAGCGGCGCAGTCACCATGAAGACGATCAGCAGCACCAGCATCACATCAATGTAGGGCACCACATTGATTTCCGCCATCGGCTTGCGCTTCTTCCTTGCCATCTCCATGTGTCAAAAGACCTGCAATAAGTACCTGTGATTACAGCGGATTACGTGGCATGGGTGTGAATTTGCCGATGCAGAATGCTGGAAAATTCGTCGCTGAACGTGGCGTAGGAACTGGAAATTGACTCCAGCCTCGATGAATAGCGATTATAGGCTACCACTGCGGGGATAGCCGCAAACAAACCCATCGCCGTCGCAATCAGCGCCTCGGCAATACCCGGCGCCACCACCTGTAATGTGGCCTGACTCTGGGTGGCGAGGCTGAGAAATGAGTTCATAATCCCGATTACCGTGCCGAACAATCCAACATAAGGTGAAACCGAACCGACCGTGGCAAGGAACGCCAGGTGCTTTTCCAGCTTTTCCTCTTCACGTGAAAACGCCACACGCATCGCGCGATGAGCGCCCTCCATAACCGCTTCCTTGTCAATGCCGGCCTGTTGCCGCAAACGCATGAATTCCTTGAACCCGGAGCGGAAGATAATTTCCATTCCCGTGAGAGTCTGATTGTCCTTCTGCATCTGGCTGCCTTCCTTGTAGAGCTGGCTCAGATCCATGCCCGACCAGAACCGCCTCTCAAAGCTGAACACGCCCTTGGACGCGGCCGTCAGCACCATCCAGCGCTGCACGATCATGACCCAGGAAACTACCGAGGCCAGCAACAGAATGAACATGACGAACTGCACCGGTGGGCTGGCATTAAGAATGAGATCCAGCGGGCTCAAGGCTTCATTCACCTGGTGATTCTCCTCAAACTGCAATTTCCGAATTTCTGCCTAGAATTTCTGCCTAGAATGTCCCGCCTGGGATTTCTGCCTACAGAGTGTAGTCGGCCAATCAGCCAAATAGTTTGGGGATAATCCCGCCACAACAAAATACCGGTATAGCGATGTGCATTAAACCGCGAAATTGTTGCTACTTGCGGATAGAAACGGGCAATCAAAAGATCAATTGTGGCGCAATAATGGCAGGACAGATAAATCTCACGGGAGGCAACCGGCGGCGCGTTCAGGGATACAACCCCGCTCCGGATCAGTTACCGTCAAACAGGTCGGATTCTCCGGCCTCCGGCCTCTGACCGCGCTTCAGACCCGTGTGCGGTTCCAGCCCGAAGTGGCGCCAGGCCAGATTGGTGACCACCCTTCCCCGTGGAGTCCTCATGATAAAGCCCTGCTGTATCAGAAAGGGCTCCAGAATGTCCTCGATGGTGTCTCTTTCTTCACTGATGGCCGCCGCGAGACTGTCGAGACCCACCGGGCCTCCATCGAATTTTTCAATCATCGTCAGCAACAGGCGGCGGTCCATGTGATCGAATCCGTTGCCGTCAATACTGAGCATGTCCAGGGCCTGCGAGGCCGCCGCCAGATCAATACGACCATCCCGTTTGACTTCCGAGAAATCCCGCACCCGACGCAACAGCCGGTTGACGATGCGTGGAGTTCCTCGTGACCGTTGCGCGATTTCCACCGCCCCTTCCGCTTCGATCGCGGTACCCAGAATACCGGCGGAACGTGTGACGATGGTGCTCAACTCGTCGATGGAATAAAATTCCAGGCGCTGGATTATGCCGAAACGGTCACGCAGCGGTGAAGTCAGCAAGCCGGCCCGCGTGGTGGCGCCCACCAGGGTAAACGCCGGTAAATCAAGTTTGATGGAACGGGCCGCCGGGCCTTCGCCTATCATCAGGTCCAACTGATAGTCTTCCATCGCGGGATAAAGTATTTCTTCGATGGCGGGGCTGAGGCGATGGATCTCGTCAATGAACAGCACATCCCCTTCTTCCAGGTTGGTGAGCATGGCGGCGAGGTCACCGGCTTTCTCCAGTACGGGTCCGGACGTGGATTTGATCGCCACGCCCAGTTCATTGGCGATAATGTTGGCCAGCGTGGTTTTGCCCAGCCCCGGGGGACCAAAGATCAGGGTGTGGTCAAGCGCCTCGCGGCGGTTTCTGGCCGCGTTGATAAAAATTTCCATCTGCTTTCTGACTTCCCGCTGGCCGACATACTCCTCCAGCCTGAGCGGCCGAATCGCACGATCCTGCGGTTCTTCACCGGAACGGCCGCGGGCGCTGATCAGGCGATCAGCGTCATCCAGCTTGTCAATGCTGTTCATCTCATCTTCCACAGGTCACACCATACTTTTCAGTGCCAGCCGAATCAGTGATTCGCTGTCCGATATATCGGCACGTTCCTTACTGACCCGTGACACGGCCCGGGCTGCCTCGGCGGGTTTGTAACCGAGACTGGTCAACGCGGTTTCCGCATCACGGACAAGTTGAGATCTGTTGTCCGCTGCCCGCAAACCGCCATCGGTGACGCCGGCCCCCTCCACGTGCCATTCAGCCAGACGGTCACGCATCTCCACTATCAGCCTTTCCGCTGTTTTCTTGCCGACCCCGGGCATCCGTATCAGTGAATTGATGTCGTTACTGCTGATGGTGCGCACAAAGTCGTCTACTTCCATGCCGGAAAGGATGGTCAGTGCCAGTTTCGGACCCACGCCGTTTACCTTGATCAGGCCGCGAAAAAGCCGGCGTTCCTTCTCCTCGGCAAAGCCGAATAGCTGATGAGCATCTTCGCGCACCACGTAATGAGTATGCAAAATCAACTCAGCGCCCGTATCCGGCAGCACGTAGAGAGTGCTCAGGGGAACATGAACTTCATAAGCCAGACCGCCGACGTCCACCAGAATGTCCGTTGCCTGTTTAGTCAATAGGGTACCGCGAATTCTGCCTATCATTATTGACCTGCTGTGTTGGCTTCCTTAGCCCTGAAGTCTGCTTTTTCGAAATGAATGGGCTCCGGCAACCCGTATCAGACTGGCCTGGGTGTTGGCATGGCAAATGGCCACCGCCAGTGCATCCGCCGCGTCTTCCTGCAGTTTGATATTGATGCGCAGCAGGGCCTTGACCATATGCTGCACCTGGGCTTTGTCGGCGGCGCCTCGGCCTACTATAGCCTGTTTAACCTGGCGTGCCGAATATTCATCCGGGGGCAGGTTATGATGCAGGCAGGCCACCATGGCGCTGCCTCTGGCCTGTCCGAGCTTGAGGGCGGATGCCACATTACGCCCCATAAACACTTCTTCAATGGCGGACTGATGCGGACTGTACTCTTCTATAATGTCACACAGACCATCGAATATCTGTTTCAGCCTCTCGGAATGAGGCTCACCCGTGGTGCGTATACACCCGGCAACAATATATTCCAATTTGCTGCCGACGGAATTGATAATGCCGTACCCGGTCTTGCGGGAACCGGGATCGATTCCGAGAATTAGTGCCATGTGGCTGCTCCGCGCCTGTTTGACAGGCTGCATTATTCATTTAGCCGGCCCATTATTTCGTCGGAAATACTGGCGTTGGAATAAACGCTTTGAACGTCATCCAGATCGTCCAGGTGATCTGTCAGGTTGATCACCTGCGCGGCGGTTTCCAAATCGAGTTCAACCTCGGTTGATGCCAGCATCACCACTTCGGCATTGGCGGGTTTCATTCCACCGCCGGCAAGGGCATCCTGCGCCGCACCGAACGTTTCCAGCGTGGTCATTACGTCAATGCTGTCGTCGTCATTAACCTTAACGTCGTGTGCGCCGGCCTCAAGTGCCAGTTCTAATATCTTGTCTTCGTCGGACCCCGGATCGTAAGTTATGATACCCGTTTTATCGAACAGGTAGGCAACCGAACCGTTAGTTCCCAAACTGCCTCCAAATCTGGAAAATCCGTGACGAATATCCGCAACCGTTCTGTTCTTGTTGTCAGTGAGCGTTTCCACGTAAACAGCGACTCCTCCGGGGCCATAACCTTCGTAAACCAGTTCCTCAAGATTATCGCTGTCGGCGGTACCCGCGCCCCGCGCAACCGCACGGTCGATCGTGTCCCGCGTCATGTTCGCCGCCAGCGCCTTGTCCACCGCAACACGCAACCGGGGGTTATCGGCTATTGCCTCTCCGCCCAGTCGGGAAGCAACCGTAATCTCCCGGATCAGTTTGGTGAATATCTTGCCCCGTTTGGCGTCCTGCCCGGCTTTGCGGTGCTTTATGTTGGCCCATTTGCTGTGCCCTGCCATTACTGACTCCTACGGCCGCGGCACAACCGGCTCGCGACAGTTTGCCTCTTGTGGCGTTCTTCCTTTATATACGTTATCTATTCCTTCGGCTGTTCCTTGATACGGATATTCAATTCCCGCAGTTGCGCGCTGCTAACCAATCCAGGCGCATCGGTCAGTAAACAAGCCGCCGACTGGGTTTTGGGAAATGCGATCACTTCCCGGATGGATGTGGAACCGGTCATCAACATGATAAGGCGATCCAGACCAAATGCAATGCCTCCGTGAGGGGGGCAGCCGTAAGAAAGTGCCTGCAGCAGGAAACCGAACTTTTCCTGAGCTTCCGCTTCATTAATGCCCAGCAAACCGAAAACGGCTTCCTGCAACTCAGGATTATTGATACGGATCGAGCCGCCGCCCAGTTCCGTGCCGTTGAGCACCATGTCATAGGCACATGAAAGAGCATCCTCTGGTGCCCGGGTCAATTCAGCGATATCACAGGCCGGCGAGGTAAATGGATGATGCAGGGCGCCCAGGCTACCGTCGCCAAGCCTTTCGAACATCGGAAAACCCACTACCCACAGCGGAGCCCAGCCCGGCCTGACCATATCCAGGTCTTCGGCTACTTTGATTCTCAACGCGCCGATGGCCTCGTTGACAACTTTCTGTTTGTCCGCACCGAAGAAAAGTATATCTCCTGACTGCGCATCAACCCGTGACAGGACCTGTTCCACAATATCCGGCCCCATGAACTTGATGATGGGCGACTGCAGACCCTCCATGCCCGCTGACCGGTCGTTTACCTTGATCCAGGCCAGGCCCCTGGCGCCGTAAATACCGACGAAACGGGCATAATCATCAATTTCCTTGCGAGAAAGCCGGCCGCCGCCGGGTACGCGCAAGGCGACTACACGGCTGCCGGAATCCCTGGCCGGGCCGCTGAAAACCTTGAAATCGACCGACTCCATCAGGTCGGCTATATCAACCAGTTCCAGATCGATACGCAGATCGGGTTTGTCCGAACCATAGCGGCGCATCGCTTCAGCAAAGGTCATGCGCGGGAACTGGCCAAGTTCCACATCAAGATGCTTTTTAAACACCTTCTGTATCATCTCTTCCGTCACGGCCATTATCTGGTCTTCGTCGACGAACGAGGCTTCTATATCAATCTGGGTAAATTCAGGCTGCCGGTCCGCTCTCAGGTCTTCATCGCGGAAACACTTGGCGATCTGATAATACTTGTCCATTCCCGCCGCCATCAGAATCTGCTTGAACAACTGCGGTGATTGCGGCAAGGCGAAAAAGCGGCCGTAGTGTGTCCGGCTCGGAACCAGATAGTCCCTGGCACCTTCCGGCGTGGCCTTGGTCAGCAGCGGTGTTTCGATATCGAGAAATCCACCCTCATCCAGGAAGTTACGCACCGTGTTGGTCACCTTGGATCGAAACCGCAGACGTTCAGCCATTTCCGGACGCCTTAAATCGATGTAGCGATAGCGTAAACGGATATCCTCGCCGACTTCCGTGTGTTCATCCAGTTGAATAGGCGGCGTTTTAGCAGCATTGAGAATGGTCAGTTCCTTTCCAAGCACCTCGATCGCCCCGGTGGGCATCTCCTTGTTCACAGTGCCTGGTGGACGCGCTCGTATCAGTCCGGTGACCCTGACGACGAATTCGCTGCGTACGCCTTCGGCGGTGGCAAAACTGTCCGCGGTATCCGGATCGAACACGACCTGGGCAATTCCCTCGCGATCACGTAAATCCAGGAAGATCACGCCGCCATGATCCCGCCTTCTGTGTACCCAACCGCATAAAGTGACTTCCTGGCCGGTGAGGGATTCCCGTAACTCACCGCAATAATGACTGCGCATACTCTGGTTTCCTATTTACTGGCTTCCTATTTCCCGTTTTCCTGTTACTCGACATGCTGAAACAGCCCCACCGGCTGAAGGTGATTTATCCGACGAGGCCGTTTTTGGAGTCTCCCCCGATACCTTTTCCGTTGCTCCGCCAACCGGCTTATCGGCGTCTTTTCCCGACCTTGCCCCGGTGTCGGCCGTGTCTCCTCCACCGTTTTTGTCACTGTTCTTCTCATCGCGTTTGTCACCGTTCTTATCAGTACCGTCACCACGGTCAGCCAACTGCCTTTTATTTCCGGTTTTGAAATCCGTTTCATACCAGCCCTCGCCCCTAAGACGAAAACTGGGAGCGGATATCTGCTTTTCCAGACACTGGTGATGGCATCGCGGACATTCCCTCAAGGGCTCATCACTGAATTTTTGGATTGCTTCGAGGTGATGCCCGCAGCCGGTGCACTCGTATTCATAAATGGGCATTGCTTCCTTTTCTCCACAAAATCGACCTTTGTTAACAGGACCGGGCCGGTTCTGACCCGGGTCAACCCTGCTCCCCGCAGGCGCTCATTGAACCGAATAAGGCCCGTTTCAGGCTTGCCTGAAGGCGGGGAGCGCCAATTTGCCGGGGAACGCGAGAGCCGGGTATTATACCTGATGTCGCCGAAGCATGTAGCAAAACCCTCAGCTTGATGAAGGTCTGTCGCTCATGACAATCCCAGTCACTTCCACAAATGCAACGCTCGCCAATGTGATACTGCAGTGTGCGCAGTTACCCATAACCCTACCTCGGGTTTACCATCGCTCCACGAAAACCCGGCGGGAATTTACCGATTGCGCAGTCTTGCCGCGGCGCGTGAAATACAAAGAACCAGCGTTTGAAAAACCCTGTTCAATAAATGATTGCCGGATATTGACATATGACGGAAACCTCCGTTTTTTTCCGCGTCAAATCCGGATTCACAGCCGTGTTACCAGACGCATTTAACCGTCAACATTTATTGCCTATAAAGTTGTGATTAATACTTGCTAGCCGACTTTGAATGCTTTATAAATACAAACCCTGTAGCCAGGGATAGGAACACGGAACACTCTGTTGTATCGGACGACAAATCGGGCGCTCCCTCAATCGAGGGCGGTAAACTGAAATCAAGATTAAAAGAGAACGGGTATGGCTGTTAAAAAATCCAGGAAAAAAGCCGCCGCAAAAAAAGCGGCAGTGACCACTCGCAAGACTCCGGCAATTCAACAAAAATTCACTAAAACCGCAATCCTTACCGAGATTGCTCAAAACACAGATCTTACCAAGAAACAGGTTTCTTCTGTTCTGGATGAACTGGCTGTGCTGATCGAGCGGCACATCAAAAAACGCAGCGTGGGTGAATTTACATTGCCCGGCCTGCTTAAAATCAAATCGGTTGTGCGGCCTGCCAGACCAGCCCGCAAAAACGTTCCCAACCCTTTCCGTCCTGGCGAAACCATGGATATCCCCAGAAAAGCCGCCAGCACACGCGTAAAGGTTCTTCCGCTGAAGAAGCTCAAAGAGTTCGTACAATAATGGCCGACCCTGAGACTTCACGGGTATCAGGTCGACAGCAGCCATAGCTGGTAAATGATCGTCGTTCGCAGAAAGGCAGCCCACGGGCTGCCTTTCTTGTGTGGACTACCCTGCGATACAGTACAAAGTGGTATTATTCCGCGCAGAAACCAGAACCCGAGAGAGCCTAGTGCGAACCAGCAGATATCTCATAGCCACGGTAAAAGAAACGCCCGCCGACGCTGAAGTGTTAAGCCACCAGTTGATGTTGCGCGCGGGCTTGATTCGCAAACTCGCCAGTGGATTGTATACGTGGCTGCCCATGGGGCTGCGTGTATTGCATAAAGTGACTCATATCGTGCGTGACGAGATGGACAAGTCCGGTGCGCTGGAGGTGAGTATGCCGGTGGTGCAACCGGCCGAGTTGTGGCAGGAGTCTTCCCGATGGGAAGCCATGGGCGCCGAGTTATTGCGGTTTCAGGATCGACACCAGCGGGACTTCTGCCTTGGACCAACCCACGAGGAAGTGATTACCGATCTGGTGCGGCATGATTTCAGCAGCTATAAACAGTTGCCTGTGATCTTTTACCAGATCCAGACCAAGTTTCGCGATGAACGCCGCCCTCGTTTCGGCGTGATGCGGGCTCGCGAGTTTCTGATGAAAGATGCCTATTCCTTCCATATTCATGACGACTCGCTGCAACAGACTTACGAACTGATGCATCAGACCTATTGCAATATCTTTTCCCGGCTTGGCCTGGATTTCCGGCCGGTGCTTGCCGACCCGGGAAATATAGGCGGAAGCCGCTCCCATGAATTTCATGTGCTGGCGGATTCCGGAGAAGATGAAATCGTATTCAGCACCGGCAGTGAGTATGCGGCCAACATGGAACTGGCTACCGGCACATTACCTGATCCGGATCGTCCGGGGAACGAAGAGCCGAATGAACCTGTACAAGCGGTAAAAACAGTGGCTACGGGAAACGCCCGCACCATAGAGGAGGTCGCCTCCGTGCTCGACGTGCCCGCGTCACGTCTCGTAAAAACCCTGCTCGTCCATGGTGCCGATCCCGGAGACAAGGAAGGCTCGGGCAAGGAAAAGCGCAAAGGCATCGGAAAAGAGAGAACCCCCCGACTGGTCGCTTTGTTGTTGCGTGGCGATCAGGACCTGAATGAAACCAAGGCGGCAAAACTGCCTGAAGTGGCAAACCCGCTCCAATTTGCGGATGACGCGTTGATTGAATCGGTTATCGGTTGTAAACCGGGCTGCATCGGGCCGGTAAATCTTACTGTTTCCGTTATCGCCGATCACAGCGTTGAATCACTGCGCAATTTCGTCTGCGGTGCGAACAGCGAAGGCAGGCACCTCGTCAATGCCAATTGGGACCGGGATTGCCATTACGACAAAACGACCGACCTCAGACGAGTGCGCCAGGGTGATATCAGCCCTGATGGCAAAGGCACGCTGGAAATCAAGCGCGGTATCGAGGTGGGCCATATATTCCAGTTGGGCCGCAAATACAGTGAGTCCATGAACGCATCGGTACTGGATGAACACGGCAAGGCAGTCACAATGACGATGGGCTGTTACGGCATCGGCGTTACCCGTATCGTCGCCGCGTGCATTGAGCAGAATCACGATGACGCCGGCATCATCTGGCCCGACAATATCGCCCCTTTTCATCTCGCCATCATCCCGCTCAACGCGCACAAATCCCCGCGCGTGCAGGAAGTCGCCGAGGCGTTGATGACGCAGGCCGAAGCACTGGGGATCGAAGTGCTGCTGGATGACCGTGACAAAAAGACCAGTCCCGGCGTCAAGTTCGCCGACATGGAACTGATCGGCATACCACACCGGATCGTCGTCTCGGAACGTGGGCTGGAACAAGACAAGGTGGAATACAAACATCGCGGCAGCCAGGTTGAGGAAATGGTGCCACTGGCCGGGCTGGAGTCATTTCTGACCAACCGCATCAAGGTTTCCGTCAGTCAATAATCCGGAATTCCATTGCGGGCTCGCTCGACACCGGTTGCAACGAAACCTGATCCACCCGGGCCATAGGCGGACCGTTAGCAAGCCAGCGCCGCATGGCGTCGACCTGCGTTTGCGCTCCGCAAATCAGCAACTCCACGCTGCCATCTTCCCGGTTTCTGACCCAGCCGCCGACGCCCAGTTCCAGGGCCTTGTTGCGAGTTTCCGCACGGAAAAACACCCCCTGTACCCGTCCGGTCACTGTTCCCTGCAGACAGACTGTCGACATAGCACTCCTTTTCTCACGGTCTTCGTTTCGCCAATTCGGAGGTTCCGGTCAAGGATCCGGTCGCACGGGGCCGGCGCCTTTGTGGTACAAGCTTCCACACCGTATAATGGCCTCCACACCCATCCATCGCATTTCCCTATGAATTCAACCCTGCACAGAGTGTCCGATCTGCGCGACAAGACCCGCCACAGTGTCCACCAATTTTTGTGGCACACCGATGATCAGTCGGCGCCCTTGTGGAAACGTGTGCTGAAACGCGCTCTGCAAATCTGTTATGCCATCGGGCGGGATCTGATGGAAGGGCAACTTCAGTTACGTGCGATGAGCCTGGTATTCTCCACCATTATCGGGTTTATGCCATTGATCGCTCTGGTGTTCTCCGTACTCAAGGGACTTGGCGTCCACAATGCCATGGAACCTACACTGCAGGCCCTGCTGGAACCGCTGGGCGACCGTAGCGAACAGGTTACGGACGACATCATTAACTTTGTGGACCAGATACAGGTTGAACTGCTGGGGATCTTCAGTATCGGACTATTACTCTACATTGTCCTGGACATGATGCTGAAGGTGGAAACCTCGTTCAATTACATCTGGTCCGTCCAACGTTCCCGCTCCTGGACCAGTCGCCTCAGCGAATATCTGTTTGCCGTGATTGTCAGCCCCCTGCTGCTGTTTCTTTCCATCAGCATCAGTTCCTACGTCAATACCAATTTCTTTCAGCGGATACTGGAAGATCTCAGTTACGGCGCAATAGTGCTGGAATTTTTTGGCATGATATCGCCAATCCTGTTCATGTCGCTCGCTTTTGCCTTTGCCTACAGCTTCCTGCCGAACACCCGGGTAAACTTTATCTCCGCCTTCATCGGTGGCCTGGTAACAACCCTTATCTGGAAAATGATGGGTGCGTTTTTTCAGGAAGTGTTTCTGAGCACTTCAAGACAGTCCATTTACCTGGCGTTCGCCTCCATTATTGCCACCGTATTTTTTATTTACATTGGCTGGCTGGTCGCGCTGATCGGCTCCAGTATCGCCTATTATCATCAGTTTCCGTCCCGCACGCGCACCGGTCGCCAGCCGGTGGTGCTGAGTATTTCACAGCAGGAAGACCTGGTGCTGGCTCTGGCGACACTGATTTCAAAGCGGTTTCATGACCGTCAGGCACCGCTGAGTATTAACGGGCTTGCCGATACTCTGGATTTACCGGTGCAAACCATCGAAGAACCCATGAGAATTCTGTTGCAGGTGGGGCTGCTTACCGAGACCGGCGATGACCCTCCGCGCTATGTGCCGCGTACGTCCATAAGCGATTGTACATTCGTTGAAATCTGGCGGGCGTTACGAGAGTATCATCCTGCCTTGCTGACAGAAAATACCAACCTGCCCTCGCTGGAACGAGTCAGGGAATTTCGCCACCGGCTCGATGCTGTGGTAAACAGGGAGTTGGGGAAGGAAAAACTTGTCGACGAACCCAATTATACCCCGGGGACCTGATTGCCCGGAGGTTTTCCGGATTAGCCACCGCAGGAAGGAGGCGGAATGGAAAAATTTGTCTTGTACCACAACCCCCGCTGCTCAAAATCCAGAGCGGCCCTGGCTTTGCTTGAAGAAAATGACGTGTTTCCGGAAATCGTGCTTTATCTGGACACACCTCCCACGGTTGAGGAACTGAAACAGTTACTCAATAAACTGGGTATGAGTGTACGGGATATCATCCGCACCACCGAAAGTGAGTACGAAGAACTGGGCCTGGATGACGAAACACTGGATGAGGAAATTGTCCTTGATATTCTCAGCCGTCACCCCAAACTCTTACAAAGGCCTGTCTTGATCAAGGGCGATCAGGCTGTGCTTGGACGCCCGCCGGAAAACGTGCTGAAACTGATCAATGGAAATTGAGGAAGAAATGGATAGGGAAAGGAGAAAGAAAAATGGCTGATCCGTATGTTCTGGTACTTTATTATTCCCGCTTCGGCGCCACCGCCAAAATGGCGCAACTCGTTGCCCGGGGTGTGGAACAAGTGGATGGAATGGAGGCGCGTATTCGAACGGTTCCCTCTGTTTCACCGGACACCGAAGCAACCGAACCCGAGGTGCCAAAAGAAGGTGCAATCTACTGCACACTGGACGATCTGAAAAACTGCGCCGGACTGGCAATGGGCAGTCCAACGCGATTTGGCAATATGGCCGCGCCGCTGAAATACTTTATCGATTCCACGGGATCTTTGTGGACATCCGGCGCGCTGATTGACAAGCCCGCGGTCACCTTTACATCAACGTCGTCGCTCCATGGCGGCCAGGAAACCACTTTGCTGACCATGGCCAACCCGCTGATCCACCAGGGCATGATCTTCGCCGGTATTCCGTACAGCGAGGAAGCGCTGAACACAACCACTGGCGGCGGAACGCCGTATGGCGCCAGCCACCATGCCGGACCCAAATCGGACAAGCAAATCATCGACGACGAAGCTACCCTGTGTATTGTCATGGGCAAGCGGATTGCCAGGCTGGCACTGAAACTGGCCTGACGGGACACACGACAAGGTGCACAACGACACCCCGGAATCACAGATGCGCGTCACCCTGGCGCGCCTCCGGCTGGGTGTGCTGTCGGCGTACTACGGGATCATTCTCGTGCTGCTGGGCAACAGCCTTTACATTACGGCGGGACTGAACCCGGCGACCCCGGTGTTCTGGATTATTCAGAGTTTCCCGCTGCTGATCTTTGCGCCGTCCCTGCACGGCAACCACTTTCGCGCCTACGGGTGGCTGAGTTTTGTCGTGCTGCTGTATTTTATGCATGCGGTGCTGTTGGCTTTCGATCTAGACCGCCTGATACTGGGTCTGCTGGATGTCACCTTGTGCTGTGCGCTGTTTATCTTGCTTTTGCTCTATATACGCGGTTACCGCCGGCATTTCGATGTACCGCTGTGAACCTGACCGTGTGGTCCCGGTTGATCACAGGCTCAATGCCGGCGCCTGCTCACCAACCCATGACATCCTTCACCAGGGGGCGGGTAACGCGGCGTTTATCCTGCAACGAACGGGTATCCAGACGTTTCAGCACGTCCGCCAGCACCGTCAGGCTGCGATCGCTGCGTTGCAAGATATAATCGGAGACCGCATCGTCCAGTTCGAATCCGCGGCTGACGGCCTGCAATTGCAAAATTGTTTTTCGGTCTTCATCCGACGGACCGTGTACCTGGAAAACCATTCCCCATTGCAATCGCGACCGCAGATCGGCAAGTTGCATCGGTAAACCCGCCGGTGGGCTATCGGCCGTGACGACGAGCGTGGTCTGACATTCCCGTGCCCGATTCAGGGTGGAAAACAGCGCTCGCTCCCAGTCACCATCGCCGGCGACACTGTCGATATCATCCAGACACACCAGAGACAGCGATTCAATCCCTTCGAGAATTGCCGGAGTAAAATGTTCGCGCTCCTTCAGCGGGATGTAGATGGCGCCGCCCTCTTCGGCACGCCCTTCTGCACCCTCTCGTGGATCCAGTCTTGCACCCCGCTCGCCACCGTTCGTGTCATGCAGGCGGTGACAAAGCGCCTGCAGCAAATGAGTACGCCCGGCAGGTTCGCCCGCCCACAAATAGACGAACTGTTCCCGTGGCTCTGAGTCGAACAGACAGTGATACAGTTGCGCGTTGGCGTCACTGACATAAAAATTGGCGGCCGTGGAACCGGCATCCAGGCGGATGCCCAGCAGCAATTGCTGAGGAGTCTTTTTCATCCGGCTATCTGGTCCAGCGGTAATGCATACCGGGTCTGTCGCTGTTGACGCCGGCGACCGGCATCAGGTTGCGGTCCAACAGAATCAATTCATTCAGTTGCAAGCCGCTGCCGGTCACATCCACTTCCAGCTCCAGTTGATTGCCGTCAATCATCCGGGGTGTCACGCTGTTAACCAGCCCCATGGATTGCAGGTAATTCATCAGGCCGGCATAGTCCGACAGGTCAAGCACACCGTCGACGTGCACACGGACACGCTGCCGGTCGAAGCTGTTGCGGACTGTGGCAAAGTGATTGGCCAACTGTTCGGTGGCGCGCGCCAGCGGTAAACCGATGTAATCCGCCAGATTGTCTTCCACGCTGTCCATCTGCACCCTCTGATCCTGAAATATAAACTTCCACAGTCCCACCAGTTCGCCACTGGGTGTGAAATGCACGCGACCGGCAAGCACACTGTCGGCGTCGTAACGCGCGCTGGCCTGCAATATCGCCTCTTCGTCCAGGGCCCACACAGTGTCTGGACTGAGATTGCGGCGATCCTCAAAATCCAGCAGCGGAAACATGATGGGCACGCCGCGCCGGGTACTGAATTCCTGCATGATATTCACGATTTCCTGATCCGCGACGGGATTCAGAAAACGCCGCTCACCATTGGCGTCCTGCAACGCCAGCCAGACCATGATGCCCGGTCGGCTTGAATCCCATATCGGCACTCCGGCGTCGCTGAGCAGTTGATCAACCAGGTCGCTGGCAAAGCCGACATTAAGGTAGTTTTGTTCCCGCGCCCTGGGTGTGGTCTGTGGCAGGGGGACACCCACGTCGCCGGTGGGCGGAGGCATGGGTTCGGAACGGTAACTGATGCCGGCGACATAGTTCTGGGCATTGTCCAGCGCCTGTTGCAGGCGGCTGTTTTGCAGCCAGCGCTCATCGCCGGTGACTTTGACAAATACCGCTTCCAGCGCCTCGCGGAAGGCCCGACCGCGTTCCGCATCGCTCTGATCCGACACGGCGACATCGTGACTGTAAAGCCCGGTCACCGGCAAAGCCATCACGGGCGAGGCTGCCAGCAAGACAACACCAACCAACAGCAAGACACAACAACCTGTCCGGGTTCGGTTCATCACACAACTCATGACGCGAATGATACAGGGGAAGCTCCCGTCGGCGCCAGCGGACGGCACACCTTCGATCGACAGACCGGCCCTGGGAGTTAAAATTCCTGACTCCGTGTGGTCGTCCTGTTAAAATTCACCCCTCTTCACACTTCGCTACCGCTCCGATCGGGAATTGTACCCGCGCGGGTAACAAAGGAACCGATATGTCAGCCTGCGACGATTCCAGCGCGCCAGAGACCAAAACCCCTTCCCTGACTTACCGTGATGCCGGCGTCGATATCGACGCCGGCGACGCCCTGGTCAGCAAAATCAAGTCGGTGGCGGAGCGTACCCGCCGTCCCGAGGTGCTGTCCGGGCTGGGCGGGTTTGGCGCGATGTGCCAGATACCGTTCAACTACCGTCAGCCGGTGCTGGTTTCGGCGACGGACGGTGTGGGCACAAAACTGAAGCTGGCCCTGGACGCCGGGAAACATGACACTGTGGGAGTTGATCTGGTCGCGATGAGCGTCAACGATCTCATTGTCTGCGGTGCCGAGCCGCTGTTTTTTCTCGATTATTATGCCTGCGGCAAGCTTGACGTGGATACAGCCGCAGCGGTGGTGACGGGTATCGGCAAGGGGTGTGAACAGGCCGGCTGCTCCCTCATCGGGGGCGAAACCGCGGAAATGCCGGGCATGTATCACGGCGAGGACTACGACCTGGCCGGATTCGCCGTTGGCGTGGTGGAACGCGACAGCATTATTGACGGCAGCAAGGTGAAACCTGGAGACAAGCTGATCGGGATGGCCTCATCAGGTCCTCACTCCAACGGGTTTTCGCTGATCAGAAAAGTACTGGAACTGAAGCAGGTCGAGCTTTCCCAGGCATTTGCCGACAGCACGCTGGGCGACTGCCTGCTCGCCCCGACGGAAATTTACGTGAAAGCGGTGCGTGAATTGACCGCTGCCGTTCCCGTACACGCCATCGCGCATATCACCGGCGGCGGTATTACCGAGAACCTGCCCCGCGTGTTACCGGAGGGCAGCCGCGCTGTTATCAACCCCGACGCCTGGCCACAGCCGGAGATTTTTGGCTGGCTGCAACAACAGGGCAATATCGCAACCACCGAGATGCACCGTACCTTCAACTGCGGTATCGGATTGATTATTTGTGTGGCGGAACACAATGCAGCCAAAGCGCTGGCGATTCTCAATCAACATAATCGAGGCGCCTTCGTCGTTGGCCATATCGAAACTGACAACGGCAACTCCTCGAAACCCACTGTGGTGATGAATCACCGCTGAGCTCGACACAGGGAATTGGCAAGAGAGACTGATGCAATGACTGATGCCCGCTGTGCGGTAGTTGTACTGATTTCAGGAAACGGCACCAACCTGCAGGCGCTTATCGACAAGAGTACTGACTCCAACTACCACGTGACGGCGGTGATCAGCAACAACCCGAACGCCTTCGGTCTTCAACGCGCGCGGCGGGCCGGTATTCCGACCGCGGTTCTGAGTCATCGCCAGTTTCGCGATCGCGAAACCTTCGATACCGCGCTGATGGGTGAAATTGAAAAACATGAGAATCATCTCATTGTGCTGGCCGGTTTCATGCGCATTCTGTCACCGATGTTTGTCAGTCATTTCCATGGACGCATTCTGAATATTCACCCGTCACTGTTGCCACTGTATCCGGGCACCGGTACACACCGGCGCGTAATCGAGGCCGGCGATCGGGACCACGGCGCCAGCGTCCATTTCGTCACGGAAGCACTGGACAGCGGTCCGGTGATAGTTCAGGGTAAAGTCAAGGTAACCGCAACAGACACCGACGACACGCTGATGGCCAAGGTTGCCGCCCGGGAGCACAAAATCTATCCGTATGCGGTGTCACTGTTTGCTTCCGGGCTGTTGCGGATGGAGGGACAGCAGGCTGTAATGGAGGGCAAACCGCTGCCGCCCTGCGGTATCGATTTCGAATCCTTAAGCCCCAACCAGGTGTGAGAAGCACACCGGGAGCGAACCGATGTCACGATTGTTTGCGTGGATGATCGTATTTACCCTGTCCACCCCTGTCATCGCCGCGGAGACGGTAATCTACAGCGCCGAGTACACCGCCCGTTCCAATGGTCTCACCGCCACCGCGCGGCGCCTGTTGACCGGGAACGAGGACAATCGCTACACGCTGGTGAACCGTATGACCGTAGAGGTGCTTGGCGCGACGCTGGGCCGTATTGAAGAAACCAGCGAATTTCTCTGGCACAACGAAACAGTGCAGTCTCTGCGCTACACCTACGCTCAGTCCGGCATTCGCTCGCAGCGGGAATCGGTTGAATTCGACTGGGAGGCGAATGTCGTCCGCGGCAGTGAAGAGAGTGAAACCTGGGAGTCGCCCCTGCCAGAGTCGAACACAGTGTACGACCCGCTGAATTTCCAGTTTTCACTGCGTCAGCGCTTGCAACGGAATCCGTCGCTCACCGATCTCGAGTTCGCGATAGCGGACAGCGACCAGATCGACATGCAAACCTGGCGGGTGACGGGTGAAGAGGTGGTGAGCACCGGACTGGGACCGATCAACTGTCTGCGTATCGAACGGGTGCGGGATGAAAGCAGCAGGCGCAGCACCACCATATGGCTGGCGCGGGAATGGGGGATGCTGTTGACGCGTCTGGTTCAGACTTCCAGTTCCGGCGATGAAACCGAATTGCTGCTGAGCAACGCCATCATCGGAGCGGACCCGGTTACCGCCATGCCCTGAAGCGCAGGCTTCGCGGCCGCATTCAACCCTTATTCCGACACCCGGACGAACTGATCCTCATCCTGCTCGCTTTTTCTTAACAGGTTATATTTGCGCATCTTCTCCACCAGGGTGGTACGTCGTATATGCAGGCGCTCCGCCGCCCGGGCCACGACGCCGTCCGAATCACCCAGCGCCTGTTCGATCAGTTCCTGTTCCAGATTGCCCAGATACTGTTTCAGATCCAGTCCCGACAAAGGCAACAACGCCGAAGGCGGGTCTTGCCGCGCCGCGTCCTGCGCCTCTATTGACGCTTCCGCTACGGCATTGTCGGAGGTGGCGGTCGGGATGCCGGCAGCGCGTCCGAATTTTTCCGGCAGGTTCTTCAGGCCGATGATTCCGTGAGGATGCAGAATCGCCATCCGCTCCACCAGGTTGGCCAGTTCCCTGATGTTTCCCGGCCAGGGATAAGTGCACATCGCAGCGATGGCGCAGGAATTGAACCGCACGGAACCGCGCCGGGACGTTTCCAGTTGACTGATCAGCTCATTGAGCAACAGCGGGATATCTTCGATGCGTTCCCGCAACGGCGGCACATCAATAGGAAACACGTTCAAGCGGTAATACAGGTCTTGACGAAAATCACTCCGGCTGATCATCGTTTCAAGGTTTTGATGAGTGGCGGCAATGATACGCACATCGGTGCTGATGGTTTTGACTCCGCCCACCCGTTCAAACGCCTGTTCCTGCAACACGCGCAACAACTTCACCTGCATGCCCGGTGGCATGTCGCCGATCTCATCCAGAAACAGGGTACCGCCGTCCGCCAGTTCGAAGCGGCCGATGCGGGAAGCCACGGCGCCGGTGAAAGCGCCCTTTTCGTGTCCGAACAATTCACTCTCAAGCAGTTCGGCGGGAATCGCACCGCAGTTGATGGGCACAAAAGGCTTGCCAGCGCGCAGTGAGTTTCTGTGCAGGTTGCGGGCAACTACTTCTTTTCCAGTTCCCGACTCCCCGGTGATCAGCACACTCACTTCCTTGTCGGCGACCTGCGACATCATGCGGCGCACGGCGGCAATGGCCGAACTGCTGCCCACGAGGCTGTGAAACACGGCGGCATTGTGGTCTGATTCACCGCCATTCCGCTCACGCTGGTGATACAGGCGCGCCTTGTGCAGCGCGTCCATCAGTGATTGATAGGACCAGGGTTGATTCACTGTCGCCACCAGAGAAGTATCGCCGGCGACCGTTGCCGTGGATGCTTCGGCGTCAGTCTGATTGTCGAACGATCCCCGGGTCAAAACGAATGCGGCGTCGGCGTTCCACGCCTTGACCGAAGTGATGAATGCGGCGACCGGCAACCCGGTCAGGGACCCCATCAGAACAATGTAATGAGGTTCAGCATCACCGGGTGCACTCCCGACCCGTTGTCGCCAGTTTCCGCTGTCCGCCTGAATAACGTGCTCACCGAGAAACTTCAGAATCACTGCCAGTTCGCCGCGCGATTCGTTGTCGTCATCAATCAGGAGAACCTGTGTTTCGGTCATGCGAGTGTTGTTCCGTCAGTGTTGTGTTTCTGTACGACCCCACGCCTGACACCAATTAGACATTGAACCCGCGGCTTAGTCAACGGGGCCCTGCCGGCGGTCAGGGGCTCACCGGCAGTCAACCGGAATTTACAGCAAGGTATTGATGTGCCCGGTACGAACCACTACACTGCAACATTGGTGGAAGTCGGTATAAAGCGCCATGTATCACTCTATCTGTCGCCAGTCACAGCCCCGGCTACCGAAGGCCGGGGCACCATAATTTGCGAATACAGACATCATGGTTTTCAACAATCAAGCCTCCCATTTGTTCGACTACCCGGAACCGTATATAACCCGCGTCAAGGTACAGAACTCCGACCTCGATGGTCTGGGTCACGCTAATAATGCCTGTTATGTCAACTGGTGCGAGCGCAGCGCCTGGCGTCATTCAGAAAGTCTGGGGCTCACACTTGCCCACTATCACCGCCTGGACCGTGCTGTGGTGATCCAAAAAGCGGGCTATGACTACTACCGGCCTGCTTTCGAGGGCGACGAACTGCTGGTTGCCACCTGGCTCACCTACTGTGACGATAAACTGCGCATTGAACGGCGTTTTCAGATCGTGAACAACGATACCAGCGCTGTCGTACTGCGCGGCCACTGGCTGCTGGCAGGCATAACCCTGAGTACGGGAAAGGCCACCCGGCTGCCGAGGGAATTTCTTGATATCTTTTCCGGCGCTGTTATCACCCATCACTGAACAAATACTGATCAGTTTCCGCCGTGTTCTCGCGCCACAGCACCACCCCCGGACCCCTGCTTTTTCCCACCCGCTTTGCTTTCGTTTTACCTTCGTTTTACTTTCGCCTTACCTTCGCTTTGCTTTAAAGATATTTTTACACCGGTCGTTATAATTAAAACCTGTTCCCCACGGGGCGCGTAAATACTGAAGCGAGCAGTAGTGAAAAGCAAAGGAACCAGGCCCTCACAACCACCAGACTCCGCACGCAAGCCCCAGACCGGGCGAGGCGGGGCTGTGCCATTCGAGCGTCCGGCAACACAGACCGGGCGGTCGGCAGGCAAGCGCGATATCCGGTCGTCCGAAATAGACCTGGCACAACTGAAAACCCGAATCCAATCGCTTCCCAATATGGACGCCGCCCGTCTGGTGGATATTCATCACAGGCTGGAGAGCAGATTACTGGAAATAGACGCCCACGAAGTGGCGGACAAGCTGCTCGACCTGGAAATCTGGCTGGAATCAATACTCGCCAAAGACAGGTGACAGCGCCCGCAGCCGCGCCAGGTCCTCTGGCCGGTCCACATCCCAGCGCGGTGCCAGCAAGCCAAAGTCACGGCCCGCTCCCTGCAATCGTTCAATAGACGCCGCGGTGACGGTTTCCGTCCCCCAGGGTATGCCGCTGAACAATTGCTCAAACACAGCCGGCGATGAGTCCCTTAACATGTTTTTCGAAGGGCCGCGAAGGCCCAGCAAAACATAGCCGCCGTCTTCAGCCGGACCGATGACCACTTCCCTTCCGTGGTCCAGCACTGTCAGGGCCTCAATCAAGTAAGCCTTGTCAATCACGGGGCAATCCGCCCCCACGAGCACCACCCGGGTACTGCGGGACAAGGCATCCGCCGCGGCGTATGACATCCGTTCTCCCAGGTCTTCGCCCTGCTGCTGATGAATCCTGTCTTCGGGACACAATCCGGAAAAAAGTGGATGCCGGGGATCGCCCGCCACCCACAGTTCAACCGGTGCGACACGAGCTGCGATCAACGCACGCCAGGTGTATCTGATGAGATCACAGTGCAACGCCAGTGTGCGTTCCGGCCCGAGGCTCGGCTGCAGCCGGGTTTTAACCGCGCCGGCGACGGGTTCCCGGGCAAACAGCAGAAGGCGGGACCGGGGATGGGAGAAGCTCAAAACACCCGCCCACCGCCGAGCGGGTCAACAACAACGACACAACACCGGTTACGACCCATAGTATCGGTCCACCAGGAAGCGGGGCGGTATGCGGAGAAAGTACAACAGCCGCAGCCACCACATCAGTAACACCGTTTTTACCAGTCCGTGCTGTTGCCAGCGCCGCGCCGATACGGTAACAGGCACCCGGACACAAACCGGAGGTGAAAGCCGCCGCAACCGTTTGCTCAGTTCCACGTCTTCCATCAGCGGAATGTCGGCATAACCCCCATTGCGGCGAAACACCTCGGTACGTACAAAAATGCCCTGGTCGCCGGTGGCCACCCCGGTCACACGCGAGCGCCAGTTCATCAGCGCGGCGATGCTGCGGTAGACGCGGCCTGGGGCGTCGAACGTCACATCAAAGCGGCCCCACACACGATCAGGGTCGCCCAGCGCATTCAGAATCAGTTGGTCAGCGCCGGGAGGCAATACGCTATCAATATGCAGAAACAGCAGCACCTCGCCGTCGGCCCATCCGGCGCCGTGGTTCATTTGGCCGGCGCGGCCGGATTCCGTTTGCACCGCCATGTCCGCCTGGCGTGCGGCAATCCGCAAGGAATCGTCATGGCTGCCCCCGTCCACCACGATCAGTTGGTGACCGGTGCTGCGCAATGGCTGCAGAGAGGGAAGATGGCGTTGCAGTAATTCCGCTTCATTCAGCACGGGAATAATGATACTGAGCGGATTCACTCGTTTAACGCGCCACCGCAACTGCTGCCCTGGCCGGCGGTGCAACCGTAGCAATGTTCCGCCACAACGATGGGATTGTTTTCCAGATCGCGCTCCATAATGTCAGACAAATGGCGGGGGCGCCTGTCCAGTTGCAGGGGCATCTTCAGCATCTGGTTAAAATCGCAGTCGTACACGTAACCCTGGTAATCCACACTCAGCAGGGTGCGGCACATCACGGTATCCAGGTTAGGTTCGCTGTAGTTTTCCCGCAGTATTTCCATGTAACGCGGGTAGAGCCCCTTGCTGAGCAGCATGCTGCCGAAGCGGCTGATAGGCATGTTGGTAATTGTAAACAATTCGTTAAAAATGATGCCGTGAGTTGCCAGTAACTCACGTTTATACTCTGCTTCCAACGCTTCCTGGGGCGGCGGTAAATTCAGACCATCGGGGTTGTAAACCAGGTTGAGTTGTAACCCGGGGGTGTTGCCGTAGCCCAACGCATTGAGCCGCTTAAGAGCTGTAATGCTGTCTTCGTACACACCCTTGCCGCGCTGGTTGTCGACATTCTGTTTCAGGTAACAGGGCATGGAAGCGGTGACAGTGACGCCCTGCTCCGCCAGGAACCCGCCCAGGTCTTCCTGCCCCGGCTCGAGCAGAATGGTGAGGTTGGAGCGATCGATCACTTCGATACCGGTGGCGCGTGCTTCACGCACCAGATAGCGGAAATGAGGATTGAGTTCGGGAGCACCCCCGGTCAGGTCCAAAACTTGCACGGGATGTTTGGAGAGGAATTCCAACACCAGGTCGACGGTTTCCAGGTCCATCATTTCGGTGCGGCGCGGACCGGCATTCACGTGACAATGGGTGCAACTGAGGTTGCATTTGTAGCCCAGGTTGATTTGCAGCGTTTGCAAGCGGCCACGGGAAATACCAGGGAAATCAGTACTTGTCAAAAGCTGGCGGGTATCTAGCATGGCGGCCTTCAAATGAGTTGCGGTCAGGTCCATTGCCTGTTTGGCAATAATTTTGTTGTGTTCATAAAGACCATCGCGGGCATGATTTTATGACAGATCAGGGTCGGTGCCTACTCCCGGTGGCTGGCGCGTTACTGCCTTGAATCGACCATCGCGGACAGTCAGCGGACGGGGGTGTCGAGCAGTACACCCTTGGCCGATGTTAGTTCAGCTTCAATTCATCACGTGGGGAGCAGAATAATCTTTACCGGGTAAAAGTAAGGAAAAATGTGGAATTCCGATCTTGTATTACAGGGACTGATGGTTTTAAATACCCGGCCGATAGTAAGCCCTAAGTGCTGAAACCCGAGCCGGCCCGGACGTGTCATCCACTTTCCGTAACGTCCATAGCATGAGAAAGCAACACCGATGAATGCCGAGAATTTTTACATCATAGCCACCGCACCCAACGAGCCTACTCTGCAGGTTAACATTTCGGGTCCCTACCTGACCCGTCAGGCTGCCCAGGCTGATCTTGCGGCTGCGATTGATGAAGCGGCAGTTATCGACCCTTGTGCCAAAACCTACACCTATAGCATCTGTAAGGTGGAATGCCGCAAGCCTGGAGTCATCCAGCATATGGCAAGTCACGTCTGAAGGTGTAAAATAGATTCGTGTAGTACTTTCCTAAGTCCCTGAAAACTGTGTGGTCTCTTACCGGTGGTCACCGGTAACGCAAAAGGCCCGTAGTTGTCGTAAGTCAATTTGCAGGAAGTTAATCCGGGGCATTATTTCCCTCGGTCACTGTTAACATGGACATTAACGATTGACATATAGAGAGGTTCTTTTGAAAAAACTCAGCCCTTTACATCATATCAGCATCATTGAGTCCCGCGGCACCAACTGTGCCTGGGTGAGAATCAAGTACGACGGCAAGAGCTTCCAGCAGTCATTTCCGTTTAAACGCTTCGGCGGCAAACGGAAAGCGATAGAAGCGGCCAAGGAAAAGCGGGATGAAGAAGGCAAAAAAATCTACGGCTCCAACTGGCCGTATGCCAAATACAGCCCGCGCAAAGTTTCTCCACTGAACTCCTCGGGTGAAATCGGTGTGAGTTACTCCGAAAAAGATCACTCCTGGGTGGCCACCTGGCAGGAAGGAAGCGGGGCCAAACGACGCCAGAAAAACGCTTACTTCTCCATTAACAAGTACGGCGAGAACAAAGCAAAACGCCTGGCAGTGAAAAAGCGGCGCGAGGAAGTCACCGCAAACCGCATTCACTGACTTGCCGGCTGTGTGCCAGGATTGTGTGAATCAGGCGGGCCTCTACTCGGGTTGACGGATGGCTTCGGGGGCGAGCAGCGCATTCAGGTGCAGCAGCAAGGTTTCCGTGTCATACGGTTTTGACAGGCACGGAAACTCCTGCTTCAGGTGCTCCCGACCCACCAGGGCGGTGTCGGCGTAACCAGTGGTCAGCAACACCGGCAGACCCGGCCGTTGCTCACGCACGGCCAGCGCCAGTTCCACGCCGGTCATCGCACCGGGCATAATCACATCGGAAAACACCAGATCTATCCGCGGCGTTGTTTTCACCAGTTGCAGACCGCTTTCCCCGTCGCCGGCGAGTAATGTGCCAAACCCCAGCTTTTTCAGAATCCGCTCCGCCGCATCCCGCACACTGTCGTCGTCTTCGACAACCAATATGGTAAATTTGCTCGGATCGATGGTCAGCGCGGTACGTACACCAGGCGGCCGGTTTACCTTTTGGCCGACCGCTTCGGCCAGATACAGTTTCACCGTGGTGCCGACGCCGGGTTCGCTGTACAGATGCATGTGTCCGCCGGTGCGCTGAAGGAAGGTATAAACTGAACTGAGACCAAGACCGGTTCCCTGTCCGGTGGGTTTGGTGGTAAAGAAAGGTTCCATCGCTTTCAATTGCAGCGCCGGCGACATGCCGACGCCCGTGTCGGATACCGCTATTTCGATATACTCTCCGCTTTCCAGATTATCCTGATTTTGTGTGTACGCCGCATCCAGTGTGCGTGGCATGACACTGATCACCAGCCGTCCGCCATCGGACATCGCATCGCGGGAGTTGATGCACAGATTCAGCAGCGCGTTCTCCAACTGGTTGCGGTCGGTGGTGGCGATGCAGTCAAACGGACAGGTGTCCACCTGTAACTCAACCCGCTCCCCCAGCGACCGGGTGAGCATGTCGTGCATACCCGTCACCAACTCGTTGATGTCTTCAGGCCGGGTTTCCTGCACCTGATAGCGGGAAAAATCCAGCAGCCGCCGGGTGAACTCGCCGCCTCGCCGCGCGGCGTGCAACATCTGTTCAACCATCTTGTAGGATTCATCGCGAACCCGGCTCGACATTTGCAGCAACTGGGAGTTCACGGTAAACACTGTGAGCAGATTATTGAAATCGTGGGCGATCCCGCCGGCCAGACGTCCCACCGCTTCCATTTTCTGTGACTGAAGCAACTGCATTTCAAGCACTTTGTGGCGCGAGATATCCAGAAAGCTCACCACCGCGCCTTCCACCCTGCCCCGGCTTTTGTTCCAGATGGGTTTGCAGGAAAAACGCACAGGCAGTTGCGGGTTGGCCGCGCTCTGAAACTCGGTTTCCATCTGCTTGGCGGCCGTGCCGTATTCCAGGCAGTTGGCGATGACGGTCGCGGGTGAAGCCTCGCTTTGCTGCTCGACATACTGAGGCAGAAAATCATAGACGGATTGTTGCAGCAGTTCAGCCTCGCTCAACGCCAGCACCCGTTGCGCCGACTTGTTCGCCGCGGTAATTCTGGCGTCGGCATCCACCGCGAAGATACCCTCCTCCACCGAATCCAGAATCATCTGTACGCGTTCCGCCTCCACCTGCATGCTTTGTGTCAGTTGCGCTTCCTTGTCGCGCAGAAACAGCTCAGTGGTCAGCCGCTCGTCCAGTTCCTTTTGTTGCTGCATCAGGTAGTGGCTCTCCTGATTCAGTTTTTGCATCAGGTTCGCGTTTTCAATTTGCAGCACAAAACCACGCCGGAACGCCTCGCTGCTGCGAATGGCGATGACAATAGTGAACAACAGGTACAAAACCAACGCCGAGGCCAACACCCCTTCGGCGGAACCACCCCGCATCAACAGAAACAGCAGCGCGGGTGACACGGCAGCCAGTGCGTAGGTGATAAACACATGACGGATAGCGCTCAAGGTGACGGCGGCTCCGGCCAGGGTGCCGGATACCCACAGCAGCGTGACACCGATGTGAAGTATGTCGCTTGAGGCCGCCACCGGCACCCACGCAAAACCCCACAGCAACCCGGACAGGAACACGCCCGTCACCAGCAGGGAATACCAGATATCCAACCTGGCAGTGCCGCGCGCCTGGCGCAGAAACAGATACACAAACAGCCCGCGGACCACCGACAAGGCACCTATCAGTATCAGCCAGGTGGCGGCTGTGGTGCCCGAGGTGATCATTTGCAAAATGCCGAAAAGGCAGGCGGCGGTAATGACGTCCGCCGCCAGCACAACAGGCAACTCACGGTACAGGTGATTGAGCTGGCTCGCCCACAGCGCTTGCCCGGCGGGTTCTTCCTTAGACGTAATCATGTCAGAACCCAAAATCAGGAACCTGTCCCATTGGCTGCCTTCCGGTTGAACGCCGTCAGTTCCAGGCGGCCTGACTTACACAGCGCCTCTATTTCATCCGCCGGTAACGGCCTGCATATTTGCGCGCCTTGCACCCGCTTGAATTGGCACTGGCGGGCAAAATCCAGCAGGGCTTCACTGTCCACATTGCGGGCACAGGTGACTATGCCTTTTTTGGCCGCCAGAGAAGTGAGCGAACTGTACTGAAATTCCAATTCCATATCAGCGCCTATCAGAGACTTGTCCATCAGCGGCAACAAGTCCGCCACCAGTTCATCCACCGGCAACCGGGCCAACATCGGCAAAATAGCGTCACCCGACCCTTTCACGCAGATGGCAATTTTAAAGCCCTTTAATCGCAGACGGGACAACACATCGATGACGTGGTCAGGCGACCCCACGATATCAGACTCCGGGGCTTCCACAATGATACGGTTGGGCGGAAGCTGCCACTTGTCCACGGCATTGGCCAGAATGTCGGGCAGCGACAATTCATGCAGCAATTCGGCGTTTATGTGCATCGACAGCAGCGGTTCAAAACCCTGCTTGGCCCAGAGGCGCTGGGTCTCGAGCCCCTGGCACACCAGCATATTGGTGAGACCTTTGGCAAAACCCTGTTGCGCCGCCCATTCGACCAATTCCGTGCCGCTGATTATCTCCTGCCCGTCCAGTTTCCAGCCGGGGCTGACACTCAGCCGCTGCAGTGCGTGAACCGGCTCGTTGTCCAGTGGCACATCAGGCTGAAACAGCGCCCGCAGACCGTAGTTGATTTCCGGCACCGCTTTCTTTTCGTACAACCGCGAGGCACGCAGCTTCAGCAACGGACTCAACGCGGCTTCGATGGCCTCGATGGTCATGGGTTTGGTGAGTGTGGAGGTAATTTTCAGCTTGTGGTCTTTGCCCAGTGCACCGACGGAATCGAGGGTACGCTGGTCCATGCCGCTCATCAGCACAATGCTGGCCTGGCAGTTCATCTCTCCCAGCGACCGCAGCACTTCCACGCCATCGGCGCCGGGCATCACCAGGTCGAGCAGAATGACATCGGGTCGCAGACGTTCGGCCGTGGCGGCCACCGCGCTCCCCTCATGGATACTGGAAACCACGACAAAGCCCATGTCTTCGGCAACCGTTTCGATCACCTCGGCTATTTCGGCTTCATCGTCAGCGACGATCAGGGTAGGTGCCTTGGTGGCACCACCGGGATCGTCATTTACCACATCGTCGTTACTATTTGCGCCCATTGATACACTCAAACAGCACTCCCCGGCCGGCAAACAACGCAGGCCTGCGTTAACTCGCTGTTACGCGTCTATCCAGGAGATCCCTCTATTGTTGGTATAAAGCACCCTCGTAGCCATATACCAAAGCTGATCCTTACCTTTCAGCTTTCGCACTAAAATACTATACGTTCCAGTATGGTGAGTCACGTGATTAATCGAAATATTCCAACCACTTGCGGCCCATATCTACCGCAAAACCGCATATATCTGTAGGAAAATTGCCATTGCCGGACCGTATTGACCGATCCTCACCCGAATGGCGGGGCACTGGAACCGCTCACTTGTCGCGGTTTTTGTACTCCCTGGTATACAAGTCGAGCAAGCGGCGAATCATTTTCTGGTAAGACGTGTTGTGCTTTTTCGCCTGTTCCTTGAAATAGCGCACACTCACCCGGCTGAGCGCCAAAGTAATCTTGACCGTTTCCTCCTGCTGAGCCAGTTGCTCCGGCGAGGGCAATGAACCCACCTGTTGTTCTATGGGATCGACCGTTTCATTATCGGTGTTGTTATTGTTGTTATTGTCGTTCTCGCCCATGCCCCGCAACTCCTTACCCACTACTGTATCGCCAGCCGAACCATCGGCTGCGCCGGCCTTCACCCTACTTAATTGATTGCCGTGTGGCAACCGCGCAGCGATTTACCCCGAAAAAACTCGGGGTTTTGTCAGATTGACAGAACCCCATATACAAATATGGCTATGTCGGCCCGCGCCATTCGAACCGCAAACCCTAAAATGTGAGATGTGCTGCCTTCTCTTTACAACACCAGCTAACCCGCGATCGTGGTGGCCCACGAACACTACCCTTTTTTTCGAAGGCAATGACTCTAACAGAAAGCGGGCCCAATACAATATAGGAGCGGCTTGCGGAGAAGAGGTCTGGTAATTTTCTGGCAAGGATTTGACGGGATGGGTGGGATGTCTGTTCGGGATAGCCTGACTTACGACCTAATTCCCGGATAAGTTCGTATATATTTAAAGTGTCGCGCAAATACTCCCACAATAATTGCTACATTGCATTTGACGGGATTATAATTGAATGGTTTCTTCTACCCACAATTTAAATGTAAAGAAACTAGACCATACAAGAACAAATAGGAAACTTCGTTATGCCTACCGTCAATATTTATTCAGTAGCATCCGAATTAGGATCAATTTCAGTAGCAACTCGGGATCTTCTTGCGGAAGCTGGGATCGAAAATTGCGAAATTGTGGAATCAGCACTAGGAATACGAACAGTCCGACACTACCCATTAGGCAAAATTCATTCCGAGGCAGCTATCTCCGCTGCTGAAAAAGCGCTTGTAAGGTCAAATCTCAAGAGTCAGCTCATCGACGCAGTAATATATTGCGGCATAGAAGGAGACTTCTCAGAACCAGCTACTGCTAACATTATAGCGGACAGAATTAGCCTGCGCCCCAAAATCTGCTTGGATGTCTCTAACGCGTGTCACGGTATTGCAAGCGGCATTCAAGTTGCAAGGTCTCTAATCGGAAATAACGGTATTAACTATGTCATGCTGGTTACGGCTGAATTGTCCAGCAAAGTAACTTACAAAACTATTGAACAGTTTAAACTTAATAAACCAACAAAAGTTGAATTAGATGACCATATTGGTGCGTTTACGGTAGGGGATGCCGGGGGTGCAATTATACTAGGACCAGCGTCAGGGACCAGTGGAATTAAGCATATAGAAACGCAAGTAGAAAGCAAACATTTCGATTTATGCAAATATTCAAACCACGGCGGTAACCTATCATTTAATATGGATATGGCGAAAGTAAGCGCAATTACTCTTAGGCTAGCCAAACGCATAATCGAACCTGCATACCGGGCCTTAAACTGGACAGCGGATGACGTCGATCTCTTTATTCCGCACCAAGTAGGCGTTAAACCCTTTATCAAGACCTTAGAACTGACAGGCATTACGGAAGATAAGTCAATTGCGACCTATCCGGAACTCGGAAATTTAGCGTCAGCGACGATACCGGTATGTTTTGATTTAATGCAAAAGGACGGACGAATTAGGCCTGGTGCTAATATGCTGATAGGCTCCTCGGGTAGTGGGATTGTGGTTACATTCATTGGACTCACCCTCTAGCTGTCAGCACCCTTTTGAGGACCGTTTTTGAGCGCTATTTGAAATAGCTATTATCGATTCCAAGATTAACTTACAATTTCTTCCGACATTTCAGATAGTTTTTGTCTCGCCGAAATACGAGAAAGTACTATTTTTTTTATTTGTTCAGTCATTTTCTCTCGTACTTCTACATCCTTCGGAATTGGTAGAATAACCTCGTACAGACGTCTACCAATCGTATCTATAACATCCCTGGTAAATTGCTTTGTGCGTATCTGCCTTTTCACGATATAGGAATTCAGCAACCCCAATAATAACCACGGATTAAGCACTGACTCATCGATAACTCTAATCTTGTACAGCCCCCCACAGAATAGCATCTCCGAATCAGCATCAGTGACTATACATGAAGTACCAATAAGATATGTGCCGTCGCGTACCAATAATATGTCGCCAACTTTGACATCCTGCGATTTCATATATTCATAAAAGATTTCCTTAGAAACCCCCTGTTTAGGATCGTGCTTGATCTCCCAATTGGAAAAGTCACTAGTTCTTAGGAAAGGAATGGAACCTGTTCCGTAAGCCATTTTTCCTATCTCGTCGCCAGTGCTGCATTGAATAACTTTTGCATCCAAAAGTGTTCCCAGGGACAAGCAAGTGCAAGTTTCGTGCAACTGATCTAACTCATCTGAAATTTCAGGATCGTAGTATTTTGGCAAATATATTCTTTCTTTTATTTCGTCACGGTAGAGCCAGAATGTCTCGAAATGACCAAACTCAGCGGTTATAGTCCCCTGAGTCATATCGGTTAGAATCTCGTCCCATTCTTTCGCAAGAAAGGTCTCAATTGGATTGATACTATTCTCGCAGAGTGTTTTTTCAATTAGGATAGGAGCCTGCTTGATAAACGCTTTCCCTATTTCTCTATCTTCAAGGAGCGCTCGTACCTCCTTACCCATTTTCTTTTTCCGCTTCTGGTCTTTTGGAAGCGGAATTACTAGATCCAGATACCTATTCCCTATCGTGTCGATAGTATCAGCTGTAAATTGAAAACTACGAATTTGGCTCTGGACAATACTTGAATTCAAAGCTATAAAGAACAAGAAAGGATCCAAGAAAGATTGATCAATGGCTCTTATCTTCAATATATGGGATTGATAAAGTATCTTCCCGTCGAGCGTCGTAACGATACAATTAGTTCCAATAAGATATGTTCCATCTCGCACAACCAAAATGTCACCAATCTCAACATTCTGCCTAGCGGCGTATTCCGAATAAATCTCTTCTGAAACTCCTTGTTTGGGCGCGGATTTAATTTCCCAGTTCGATATATCTGAAGTTCTCACAAATGGTATATCTCCAGTACCGTAAGCAAGTTTCCCAATCTCGTGGCCAGTGCTCACCGATATAATATCGCACTCAACCAATTCTCTCACGAGAAGCAAGTCATGAGTACCACGAAGACCAGCCAACGTAATCGAAATCTGCGGATCATAAAACTTAGGGATATACGTACGTGACTTAACGCTCGATTTGCTCAACCAAAATGTAGTCATTTGTTCAGACCTTCATGATACAGAGGCGCCACTTCCGGTACTTCATCAAGCAGTGTTAGAGCACCAGTTGCATCCTTCCTATATGTTGGATTACCCCTGCTGTCGTGCCCGCACCACTTTACATCAGCCATAAAGATCGATGGGTTTCCTGATCCATCTTTCCCGTTTTTTTTGCAAATTAAAACACAACACTTCGCATGAGTGTGAGGCTGAAAAAGATCCTCTGGCAGCGAGACTATGGCTAAAATATCGGTGTTTTTTTCAATATAATCAACCACATACTTATACTTAGGCATTCCAAAAATGCTCTCAAGAAGCACTATACCTAATGTACCACCTTCCTTAAGTAGATCGAGGCATCGTTCAATAAATAGGATTTGCGGAGGCTGCTTGTCGAGTAGACTAGCTTTTGAGAACTCGTCCGTGCTTTCATTGTAAATCCATTTGTGGCCCAAATCGTAATTCTTTAGCAGCTCAGCAGAGTCTATTGCAAGTTTTTTACCAAACGGAGGATTCGTAACTACGAGATCAAAGGCGCCAAGCTGAACTTCTGAGCGTGATTTGTTATTCCAGTTCGCGGGCATCTCGAGACTATTCTCGCAAAATACGCCGCCACGACCATCTCCGAGTATAGCCATATAGGCTTTCGCGACCTTACTCAGAAAGTTATCTTTATCGATCCCTCTAAAGTTTCTGATAGCTGCTTTCTGCTTTTCGCTTTCGATTTCGTGTTCAGGCCACCCCAACTCATCGCCCCTCTGTTGGATTTTCATCCATACATACCTCAAGCCTTCAATCAAAAATCCACCGCTACCACAAGCAGGATCAATGACTCTCTGGTCAGGTGATGGGTCTACCATATCCACTATCATTTTAACTACGTTTCGTGGAGTAAAGAATTGCCCCTGAGCTCCTTTAAGTGAAGGGCCAATAAAGACTTCAAATGCATCACCTACAGCATCCCTCGAACTTTCCTGAAGTGAATACAACTGCAGTTCCCCTACAACGTATGCGAGAGATTTATCGTCAAGGACTATCGCATCTGCTTTATCAATTACGTCATCGTATTGAGATTTAACGCTATCGAATAGGCCGACTATTCGCTTCTTAACCTCCTTGGGCTTCTCACCAACCCCGGCACGAAATGTGACAATTTTTGCTTTTCTTGTGAACCTTTCATCATAGATTTTACAGAATATTAGATTGATCAACTGTTGAGCAAAAACCTCATCACGAGTTATTCCTACAGCGTTCGCCGCAAGATAATTTCTTATTGTTTTGAATACAGATTTAAGATTCTCCGCTGGTCGAAGATCCTTTCTCTTAAATTTCCCAATATCTTCAACGCGCTCTCCGCAGAGGGGTATGTTCGGGAGCTCTGCAAAATCAATCCTCCCTCCTTTTTCAATTTTTTGAAGGAATAACCTTTCCTCCCCGTTGAACCACACACCGAGGCTTGCTTTGGAAAATCTCAAATAATCCTGTAGCTGAGTTCTACCATCCCTTCTGTTCTTCTTTTTACACTCAATGATAATTTGTATGTTGTCTTCCGTATGCGCCTTATTAGAGAATACAGCTATATCTATCGGGTACTCTTTCTTTGTATCAGACGGCCTTACCTTTACTCTCCATTGAGGACGTGTTTGGATCCGATCTTTTGGATACTCGTAAACCTCCACTAGAATCTTTGAGAAAATTTGTACAGCTTCCAATTCTTCTGGGGTAGCACGAACGGGACTTCCACTAATGTAGTCTAGGATGTAGCCCTCTTTTAATTCTTCGATTGACTCGGCCAACTGTTTCTTCCTTTTCTAAATGATCTTGAGGGGGGCTCACGTACGTCGGATGTATTGATAGCAATAGATCCGCTGGCCCAGTAATGCCGCAAGGATTAAACATCAATTGAGGCATATAGGTAAAGTCTTCTGGCTAGAACGGTAGCTGTACGGGATCAGGTTGACACACAAGGGGGCTCTGTCAATAATTATACGCTACGGATCGCGGATCGCTTCAATATTACTCAGAAGTCTCTTTGGGCTTTTCTTTGTTAGTTTTTTTACCTCCCGACAACGTTTTAGGCTTTCTCGGCTTGATCGGCTGATCATAAAGGCTCTCAATTTGGTTCCTAAACGCACGAGATGATTTTCCGTGCTTCCTCATTCTCTTTTCAAGTTTTTTGATTGGGGATGACAACAGTTTCACGTTGTTTCTCGTTTCGTGAAAAATAGCTAACTGAACTTCTAACGGAAGGTCGTCCTTATAGAGTTCGACGAGATCATCAAACACCACCTCTCCCCCAAGCTCACTACTTGCAAGATCAGCGAGAAACAGGATGTAAGAATTATTAATAGTTTTCTTATCCGAGGAACAAATTTTTACTATCAGATTGTTGATAGAATTCTTGAAAAATAGAAAAGAATAAGTGTCCTTCATAATATTTCTAAAGATGCCAAGAAGCTGCATTTTGGAAAACTGCGTAAAGAAAGTTCCTTCCTTTTTTTCAATTATTTCAAGGTAAAATTCGACAACCTCATTGAATGCACAATAAACTCCTTCGTCGATTGCGTCAGAAGGACTCTCAAATCCGGCCAATAAAAATTGGCCCAGATTCATGAGCTTAAGAAATCTTTGCCCTTCAAGTTTTGCGTCTAACGAAATTATTTCTCTTAGGAGCCCCGGGCAGTCACGTTTCAAACCAACATAAAAAAAGTAAGAATTGGTCCAATAGGGATGGAAAACCTTTATTGTTATTGGGACTTCCTTTTGCTTGTAGAGATGTTGTGCATAGAAAAACTCAGCGAACGATCTGTGCTTGAACGCAAACGTTCCACGAAACTCATCTTTGGATACCAAATCTGACCGAGAAATTAGTTTATTGAATAATTGCTCGCTATCAAGACTAAGATTTTTTCTTTGGTCGAGATAGTCAACAAAAAAACCTTCTGCTTCTGAAATAGACAGGTATCTTAGTTCATTATCCAGCATATACACGGAAAGATTTTGCAAAATGGAGCTAAGAGCATGATATTCCTTCTGAGTGATAAGCTCCTTCCGCTCATCCCAGCGACCTAATGAAAGTTCAGTATATTGCGCGTACAAATCTGTTAAATTCGATGGTAGGTCTTCCTGGTGCTCGTTTATCAGCTTGGCAAGTATGATTGCTGCAATTGGTGTTTTTGGAAGAAAATTGAATAGCGATGTGGTTTTTAGATCTTCAATCAGTCTTTTTGAGATATTTAATCCTTTACAAATCTCTTCAATAAATCGCAAAATCTTAGTTAAGGTAAGTGGCTCTAACTCATATCTCTTAACTTTTTTCGCGACTGGGGCATCAAGAATCGAGCCATTGAACTGCCGAGTCGTTATGACGACTTTTACATCTTCTTTCTTATAGATTTCCGAAAATAGTTGGTTCAGCTCAATTGACCTTTCACCATCTAGAAAGCTAGTCTCATCAAGCCCATCAATTGCGATCAAGAAGTTATATTCCCCGTCCCCAATTTTATTATTTACTCGGATCTCGTCCAGAATACCATCGAACCCTTTGGTGATCGCTTTTTCGTAGAAGTGCTCAAAATGGAAGAAAACCGGGAATGTTTTAGTTTCTAGGAACACGTCAACCTTACAATAGTGCTCGATTAATTTGTTCAGAAGTTTTGATTTCCCGACTCCCATTGAACCTTCAACCATTAGAATGCGATGTCTTCCGAGGGCATCGTGTATGCTGACTCGACGGTCGCTCTTTGAGACTACTACTTGCTGCCCATATTCGTCGAATTCAAGTTCAGATATTTCCTGATCCAGGTACAATTCTGAAAGATTAGCTGGCATAAGGTTAAACTGCTTGTCCCGCTCCCTCGCACCAATTTTTTCTCTTTCAATGAATTGAGCTTCATGTATAGAAATTTCAAAAACATAATTGGGTAGATGCTGATCGATCAGCTTGGATAGAACATTCAAGTCCAAAAACTTGACCTTATAGTTATGGTACTCCTCAAATATCTTTCTCTGCGCCCCACTAGATATTGTGCCGTTAGACACTACCCAGATTTCTGAAATATAAATTTCTTTTTTACCCGTCGGATGAAATCTCTTGACCTTACATTCTTTAATTTGCCGCTCAATTTCCTCGTGGTTTTGGAGAATCTTCCCGATCTTTGCAATCACAGCTATATATTCGGTGTCACCTAACTCTTCACAAACCCTCACCAAGATGAAGTCTGCACCCATTTCATTAGGCCCGTGTGTATAAAACACACCCTTTAATGATTTCATTTTAGCGAATATCTCGTGAAGGAGGGGGTGAAACTCGTTTACTTCATCTTTGATAGCTTTTATTTTTTCTGTAGTTGCTCGCTGCGACATGCGGCCGGCTCCTTGTTATATATACGTTTTGGAAATGAGGTGCCGCGAGGAAACCCGCCGATTCTATCACAGCTATCAATTGGTGGGTATTCAGCACGGAAGCCGAAACTACGCCAGTTCTATATAGGGATCCCTCGACCCATCGAAGAAAAATTGGATAAGACATAACGCGTTGATTTTATTGGTGCCCGGGACCGGAATCGAACCGGTACAGTGTTGCCACCGAGGGCTTTTAGATAAATGCACCTAGATTTTCGAAAATTGGTTTAGGCAAAATATCCTTTAACCTATTGATTTAATTGGTCGGGGCGGCCGGATTTGAACCGACGACCACTACACCCCCAGTGTAGTGCGCTACCAGACTGCGCTACGCCCCGATTGACTCCTTGCACTGAACGGCGGCTAACCTTCCGTCCAAGTCCTTATCAGAGTTTTGATTTCTCCGCGGTTTACCGCCTTGCGCGACGGAACCGAGGCACCCTGCTCGCCGATTTCGAGACACGAATTGTACCAGAGAAGGGCCTGCTTCGATAAAGTATTTGCCGTGGTGGAGTGACCAATTTTGACAGGGAGTTGTCGTTTTTTTGACGCCTTGGCTTCCCCTCACATTCGCTGAATCACCGCCTCCAGGTCGCGGATCAGTGATTTCACTTCGGCGGTGTTCATTTTGGGTTTGGGCAAGTCGTTGGTGCCGCCGCTCATCTTTTGCCGGGCGCCGCCTATGGTGAAGCCCTGTTCATACAACAGGCTTTTGATCTGGCGGATAAGAATCACGTCCTGGCGCTGGTAATAGCGGCGGTTGCCGCGGCGTTTCACCGGTTTCAACTGGGGAAATTCCTGTTCCCAATAGCGCAGCACATGGGGTTTCACCGCGCACAGCTCACCCACTTCGCCTATGGTGAAGTACCGCTTGGGCGGAATCGGGGGCAGTTCGTCGTTATTCTTTGGTTCCAGCATAGGTCTCTACTCGCGCCTTGAGTTTCTGCCCTGGTCGGAAGGTGACCACGCGCCGGGCGCGAATGGGTATTTCCTCGCCGGTTTTGGGGTTGCGGCCGGGCCGCTGTTTTTTGTCCCGCAGGTCGAAATTGCCGTAGCCGGACAGTTTCACCTGTTCGTTGTTTTCCAGGGAAAGGCGTACTTCTTCAAAGAACTGTTCCACCAGTTCCTTGGCCTCGCGCTTGTTTAATCCCAGATCTTCGTACAGCCGTTCGGCCATCTCTGCTTTGGTGAGGGCGCCTTCTGCCATGGGTAGATCCTTGCTAGCTTCTTAAAACCGCATTAAATTGTTGTTCTAGAGCGTTGACACACTTAAGAATTATGCTGTTTATCTCTTCGTCGCTAAGAGTGCGTGAAGGATGTTGCCACGTCAAGCCCAAAGCGACACTTTTTTTGTTTTTTCCCACTGCATCCCCTTGATAAACATCAAATATTCTCAGGCTGTTCAGGTGTTCGCCGGCATTCTCCCTTACCGCGGCCAGAATATCCGTGGCCGGAACCGCATTTTCCACCACAACAGCCAGGTCGCGGCCGACTTCGGGGTAGCGCGACAGCTCGTGTGACCGGGGCAGGCGGCGGCGGGTGAGCGGTTCCAGGGCCAGTTCGAACAGGAATACCGGGCTGTCCAGCTCCAGTTCACGCCGCGTGGCGGGGTGAAGCGCGCCCAGGTAGCCCACCGTTTCGCCCTCGCGGGTGACGCGGGCGCACTGGCCGGTTTGATAGGGGGCGCTTTCGGCGGGTTCAAACCGGTAGGCTGCCGTTTCGCCGCCCAGGGCGAGCAGAGCCTCTACATCACCTTTTACATCATAAAAATCAACTAACTGTTTATTTTGGTTCCAGTTTTCAGGGTTTTTCCGGCCGCAAATCAGGCCGGCTATCCTCGCGGGCTGCTGTGTCCGGGCCCACTGGTCCGCGCCCTCGCCTTCGCCTGGTTTCAGGAAAACCAGGCCGCTTTCAAACAGGCGCAGCCGGGTTTGCTGGCGGTTGGCGTTGTGCTTCAGCGCGGAAATCAACCCGGGCAGCAGGCTGCCACGCATCACGGCCATGTCCGCCGAAATGGGGTTTTGCAAGGTGATGGGTTCGCCGCTGTGTTCCGACCCCAGTTTCGCTGCGAGAGTCGGTTCGATAAAACTGTAGGTGATCACTTCCTGGTAACCCAGTGCGACAAGATGTTGTCGTAATTGATTCAGCGGCACGACGGCTTCGGGTTGGGCCGTCAATGCCTGTTCGCCCAGTCCGCCGCTTTTGGGCAGTTTGTTGTAGCCGTAGATGCGGGCGAGTTCTTCAATCAGGTCGGCTTCCAGGCTGACATCAAACCGGAACGGCGGCACACCCACCCTGATTTCGCCGCCGGAATGGCTGAGGGCGAAACCCAGGCGTTCGAGAATCTCGAGCACATCGTAGATGGGGATATCGATGCCTAACAGCCGCCGGATAGAACCGGTACGCAACACCACTTCGCGGCGGGCCGGGATGGTGCCGGTCGCTTCGGTTACCGGACCGGATTCACCACCGGCGATCTCCAGAAGCAAGGCGGTGGCCCGTTCCATCGCCCTGTGTTGAATGCCATGGTCCACACCGCGTTCATAACGGTGGCTGGCATCGGTGTGCAGCCCGTAAGCCCGCGCGCGGCCGGCGATGGCCAGCGGACTGAAAAAGGCGCATTCCAGAAACACATCACGTGTGGTTTTATCCACGGCGGTGCCCAAGCCGCCCATGATGCCCGCCATGGCCACCGGCCCGGTTTCATCGGTGATGAGCAGGGTATCGGGAGTGAGGTCAACTTCCTTTTCATCCAGCAGGGTGAGTTTCTCCCCCGCCCTGGCAAGGCGCACATCGATGCCGCCTTTCAGTTTGTTCAGGTCAAACGCGTGCAGGGGCTGCCCGAGTTCCAGCAACACATAGTTGGTGACATCCACCACCGGATCAATGCTGCGCAGGCCGCAGCGCCGCAGCTTTTCCTGCATCCACAACGGGGTGGCGGCATTCAGGTTGATACGCCGCACCACCCGGCCGAGGTAACGCGGACATCCATCGGCGGCGGTGATGCTTACCGGGAAGGTGTCGTCTATTACCGGTTTGACCGCGGGCATCGCCGGGGGCTTGACGTCCTGGCGGGCCAGCACGCCAATTTCGCGCGCCAATCCGGCAATGCCCAGGCAATCGCCGCGATTGGGTGTCAGGTCCAGTTCGATGCTGGTGTCGTTCAGGCGCAGGTAATCGCGCAGGTTTTCGCCCACCGGGGCATCGGCCGGCAGTTCCATCAGGCCGGGCGCTTTTTCTTTCGGGGCACGGGCGGTCAACAATCCCAGTTCGTCGGTGGCGCACAACATGCCGGCGGATTCCACACCCCGCAGTTTGGCCTGTTTTATAACGAAGGGTTTTTTACCCGGCTTGTCGTGTATCTGCGCACCCACTTTCGCCAGCGGCGCTTTCATGCCGACACGGACATCAGGCGCGCCGCACACCACCTGCACCGTGGTCTCGCCGTCGCTGACGGTGCACACACTGAGCTTGTCGGCATCGGGATGCGCGGCCACCTGTGTCACTTCGGCCACCACCACGTTGTCAAAGTCGTAGGCCACCGCCTGATGCGCGTCCACTTCCAGGCCCGCCATGGTAAGGCGTTCCATCAACTCGGAGGGTGCCAGGTCGTGAGCCACCCATTCACGAATCCACTGTTCGCTGAAGATCATCAGAGGCTCCGTTAGTGAAACTGGCTCAGAAAGCGCAGGTCGTTCTCGAAGAAGGTGCGCAAATCGCTGACGTTATAGCGCAGCATGGCCAGACGCTCCACACCCATGCCAAACGCGAAACCGGTGTAGCGCTGTGGATCCACCTTCGACAGTTCCAGCACATGGGGGTGAACCATGCCGCAGCCCATCACTTCCAGCCAGCCGGACTGGCCGCAGATGCGGCAGCCTTTGCCGCCACAACTCACACAGGCCACATCCACCTCGGCGGACGGTTCAGTGAAGGGAAAATAGGACGGCCGGAATCGCACGGCCAGATCGCGCTCGAAAAACGCGCGCAGAAAGTCTTCCACCGTGCCTTTCAGGTCGGCGAAGCTGGCCTGTTCGTCTATCAGCAATCCTTCCACCTGATGAAACATCGGGGTGTGGGTGACGTCGGAATCGCAGCGGTACACGCGGCCGGGGCAAATCATGCGAAACGGCGGCTTGCCGTTTTCCATCACCCGCACCTGCACCGGCGAGGTATGGGTGCGCAGCACCGTGCCGGGGCTGACGTAAAAGGTGTCGTGCATCGCGCGGGCGGGATGATGTTCGGGAATATTGAGCGCTTCAAAGTTGTGGTAGTCGTCCTCGATCTCCGGACCCTCGGCCACGCTGTAACCGGCGCCCTCGAACAGGCGGCGGATACGATCGATAGTCACGGTCACCGGATGCAACCCGCCCTGGCTTTGACGCCGGCCCGGCAGGGTGACATCCAGCGCTTCGCCGGCCAGTTGCCGGCTCAGCGAGTCGCGCACGAGTTCACTTTTGCGCGCCTCCAGTGCTTGCTGCACCTGGCGCTTGGCGAGATTGATCTGTTCGCCGGCCGCCGGACGTTCCTCGGCGGGCAGTTGCCCCAGGTTCTTGAGTTCGGCGGTGAGGCGGCCTTTTTTGCCCAGATACTGCACACGCAACCCTTCCAGTGATTTCTCGTCACCGGATTCGGAGATGGCCGCAAGGGCTTGCTGCAATAAAGAGTCGCTGTCCGCCATATTGCTTTCTTGTTATGGGCCCGCCTGGCGGCGGGCCGGATCAATATCAGGCAGCGAGGCTGGCTTTGGCCTGTTCGGCAATCGCGCTGAACGCCGGCTTGTCATGGACAGCCAGGTCCGCAAGCACGCGTCGGTCCACTTCGATATTGGCTTTTTTCAGCCCGGCGATAAGCTGGCTGTAGGTGATGCCGTTCTGGCGCGCCATCGCATTGATGCGCGTGACCCACAGTGAACGGAATACGCGTTTCTTCACGCGGCGGTCGCGGTAGGCGTACTGCCCTGCCTTGGTAACCGCCTGTTTGGCAACACGATAGACGCGGCTGCGGGCACCGTAATAACCCTTGGCCTTCTTCAGTACTTTCTTGTGACGACGATTGGCGGTGACGCCTCGTTTAACTCGAGCCATGATGAATTCCTCTGGAAAGTGAGCCTTAGCTGATAAGAAGCATGCGTTTGACTTTGCGCTCGTCCGACGGATGTATTGGACGGGTGCCACGCAAATGCCGCTTACGCTTGGTGGTCATTTTAGTGAGGATATGGCTCTTGTAGGCGCACTTGCGCTTGAAACCGGACCCGGTTTTCTTGAACCGTTTGGACGCGCCGCTATGGGCTTTTAACTTACTCATTTCGTACTCCGCATTGGCGGCTTGCCCTGTGGCCTTCCTGAGGCCGGCGAGTCGCTGACTGTTTATAAATGCCGGCTCAACCTGGTTTTTGAAACCTGGTTTTGAAACCTGGTTTTGAAACTTGAGCTGCAACTCAAGCAGCAACGGTTGTTACGGCTTCTTTTTGGTCGGTGCCAGAATCATCACGATCTGTCGACCTTCCATCTTGGGATCCTGTTCCACAGTGCCGTACTCAACCAGATCCTCACGAATCCGGTCCACCAGCTCCTGCCCAAGATGTTGGTGGGCCAACTCCCGGCCACGGAATCGAAGTGATACCTTGACCTTGTCGCCCTCCTCAAGGAAACGCGTCAGGTTGCGTAGTTTTACCTGATAGTCCCCTTCTTCCGTCCCTGGTCTGAATTTGATTTCTTTAACCTGCACACGGCGCTGCTTTTTCTTGTTGGCCGCTTTCTGCTTCTTTTGCTCGAACAAATGTTTGCCGTGGTCCATGATCTTGCAGACCGGTGGATCGGCTTCAGGTGAAATTAACACCAGATCGAGTTTGGCGGCCGCGGCGGCGGCTCTGGCATCTTCGATGGATACGATACCGGCCTGTTCTCCGTTTTCGTCTACCAGACGGACCGTTTCAGCATCAATGTTTTCGTTAACGACGAGCTTTTTCGCACTACTCCTCATAATCTGCGCTGGCGCTATGTCTCCTGTTCAATGCTTTAGTTACCTCACTAGTGGGTTGTTGTCGGTTACTCAGTGAGCGCTGTCGCTGTCGCCTTACCCTTGTTATCGTCGTCGCCGTTTTCACTTGCGTCGATGCTGCGGCCAAACCGGGCGACATCCTCACTCAGTTGAGCACTGAAGTCATCCAATGTCATTGGACCCAGGTTGTCGCCGCCACGGGTGCGAACTGCCAGCGTCTGTGATTCCACCTCATTGTCTCCTACTACGAGGAGATAAGGAATCTTCTGAATTGTGTGCTCGCGGATTTTAAAGCCGATCTTCTCATTTCTCAAGTCCGCTATCACTCTAAACCCTTTATTTTTCAAGGATTCTTCAATTTTTTGGCAATATGCCTGCTGATTGTCGGTAATGTTCAGCACCGCCACCTGTACCGGCGCCAGCCAGGTGGGCAATGCGCCGGCGTAATGTTCGAGCAAAACGCCGATAAAACGTTCGAAGGAACCGAGTATGGCGCGATGCAGCATCACCGGTGTCTGGCGGTTGCTGTTCTCGTCGATATAATGAGCGCCAAGCAACTGCGGGGTGGAAAAATCCACCTGGATGGTGCCGCACTGCTGCAGTCGGCCCATGCAGTCCTTCAGCGAGAATTCAATCTTGGGCCCGTAAAAGGCGCCCTCCCCCGGCTGCAATTCCCAGGGCTGGCCCGCATCGTTCAAGGCCTTTTTCAGGGCCAGCTCGGATTTATCCCAGATCTCGTCGCTGCCGACGCGCTTTTCGGGCCGGGTCGACAGGCGCAGGATTACCTCGTCAAAACCGAAGTCGCTGTACACTCGATAGAGCAGCGCGGTGAACTTGGCCACTTCCTCCTGAATTTGCGACTCGGAACAGAAGATATGGCCGTCGTCCTGCACGAAACCGCGCACCCGCATCAAGCCGTGCATGCTGCCGGAGGGTTCGTAGCGGTGGCAGGAACCGAACTCGGCCAGCCGCAGCGGCAGGTCGCGGTAGCTTTTCAAGCCCTGATTGAACACCTGGATATGACAGGGGCAGTTCATCGGCTTGATGGCGTAAAGCCGGTTTTCGGACTCGACGCTGAACATCTCTTCGGCAAACTTGTCGGCGTGGCCGGAGCGTTCCCACAGACTGTAGTCCAGCAACTGCGGTGTGCGGATTTCCTGGTAGCCATTGCTGTCCTGCAATTTTTTCATGTACGACTGAATGGTCTGGTAAATGGTCCAGCCGTGCGGATGCCAGAACACCATGCCGGGCGCTTCTTCCTGAAAATGGAACAGATTCAGCTTCTTGCCAATTTTGCGGTGGTCGCGCTTTTCGGCTTCTTCCAGGCGTTGCAGATACAGTTTCAGGTCGGCCTTCGATCCCCAGGCGGTCCCGTAAACTCGCTGCAGCATTTCGTTGCTGGAATCTCCGCGCCAGTAGGCCCCCGCCACATGAGTGAGTTTGAAGGCCTTGAATTTGCCGGTGCTGGGCACGTGCGGTCCGCGGCACAAGTCGATGAACTCGCCCTGCCGGTAGAAAGAAATCTGCTCATCGCCGGGAATGGAGCTGATGATTTCCACCTTGTACTCTTCACCCATTTCCTTGAACATCGCCACCGCTTCGTCGCGGCTCATGACCGTACGTTCAACCGGCAAATCTTCCTTGACGATCTCGCCCATCGTCTTTTCTATTTGTTCCAGGTCATCCGGAGTGAAGGCACGCTCGTAGGCGAAATCGTAGAAAAAGCCGTCTTCAACCACCGGGCCGATGGTCACCTGGGCTTTCGGAAACAGCCGCTGCACCGCCTGGGCCATCAGGTGGGCGCAGGAATGCCGCAGCACTTCCAGCCCGTCGCTGTCCCGCTCGGTGATGATGGCCACTTCGGCGTTGTCCTCCACAATAAAGGAGGTGTCCACCAGCCGCCCGTCAACGCGCCCGGCCAGCGCCGCCTTGGCGAGACCCGGGCCGATGGACTCGGCAATAGCGGCGACGGTCACCGCGCTGTCATACGCGCGTACACTGCCGTCTGGTAAGGTGATCTGGGGCATGATGTGGTATCAGAACTAAAAAATGGGCAAAGGGGTAATTCGCTCTCTGTCTTCTGTCCTCTGTCTTCCGTCTTCCGAATTGGTAGGCACGACCAGGGTCGAACTGGTGACCTCTACCATGTCAAGGTAGCGCTCTAACCAACTGAGCTACGCGCCTGGGAATCATCTCGAAAAGATTCGCGATTATAAGGACATAGACCTGAAACTACAACTTGATCGTGCTCCGGGCGGATCAGTTGTCTTCCAGCTCGGCAATCAGCAACTCCATCTCGAGGATTTCTTCCCGCTGGGCCTGGATGATCCGGTCCGCCAGGTCCCGCACCCGCGGGTCTGAAAGTGTGGCGCGCTCGCTGGTGAGAATGGCAATTGAATGGTGTGGAATCATCGCCTTCATCCACGAAACCTCCTGAACGGTGGTCTGACTTCGCACCAGCCACAGCGCGATGGCAAACACGGCGGCGCTGCCAACGAAAATGCCGAGGTTGACCGCTTTGCTGCTATACATCGACAACATATAGGACAACATGATCACGGCCATGGTCGCGCCCATCAGGATGGCCATGTAAACCCGCGTTTCGCTGTACCATACGTGACTGAACTGATAAGTGTTCAAGTACATCAGTCCGAGCATCGCCACGGTGGAGGTGAGAATCATGGCGCCGAATCTAAGGTAACTCATCGTACACACTCCTCTTCCCTGAAGAATATATAAACCTGACCGTGGGGCCGCTGAGAACTTAACAATTGTTAAGTTCTCAATGTCCCCTTTGTTGTGCCCCTTTGTTGCACCAGGCGGTCCAGAACGGCGGAGTTCGCTCCGGCACAGCCGCAGCACCGTCATTGCTCAACATGCCCAGCCATCATTTAGGTGTTGACCTAAGTATCAATATCATTATACTTAGGCATATGCCTAAGCAATCAACTGAACTGAACCAGATCTTCCATGCCCTGGCCGATCCCACCCGCATGGCCGTCATCGCCCGGCTGGCGGAGGGTCCGGCGGCGGTCAGCGAGCTGGCGCGTCCTTTCGACATGGCCCTGCCCTCCTTTACCCAGCACCTGGGTGTGCTGGAAAAAAATGGTCTGGTGCGGTCACGGAAGCGCGGCCGCAGCCGCACCTACCAACTGCGCGCGGATACCCTCAAACTGGCCACCACCTGGCTCGAGGAGCGCGGGACGCTGTGGGAGAAGAGATTGGATCAACTCGATGAAGTCTTGCTGACACTGAAAAAGGAGAACGAATGATGCCGCTTTCTGATTATCCGATCGACCCCGAACTGGACCTGGTGCTGGAGCGCGAGGTTGATGTACCCCGCGAGTTGGTCTGGCAGGCCTGGACCACTCCCGACATTCTGATGAAGTGGTTCTGCCCCCGGCCCTGGCAAACCGTCGAGTGCGAGATCGACCTGCGCCCCGGCGGCCTTTTCCGCACCGTGATGGAATCCCCCGAGGGCGAGCGCATGGGCGACGGCAATGGCTGCTACCTGGAAGTCGTCGAAAACGAGAAACTGGTGTGGACCGACGCCCTGCAGGCGGAATACCGGCCAGCGTCCGCGCCCAACGATTGTTTCAATAATTTCTTCACCGCGACCATCCTGCTGCAACCCAGCGGCAAGGGCACCCGCTACACGGTGATCGCCCGGCACAGCAGCGCCGAGGGCGCCCGGGCTCATGAAGAGCAGGGCTTTAGCGAGGGCTGGGGAACCGCGCTGGATCAGATGGTGGAACTCATCAAGTCGGGGGGCTGACACACGTCGTGATGACAACACCAGTCAATGCTGCAACAATGGCCCCGGTCAAAAAATCTTGGTGATATAGTTGGATTTATGAGAATAAATACCGGGACCCGTGGCGCTAATTCAAAGGCCGGGTCTGCAACCGGCCTTCTCGGGTGGGTGTTGTGCTTCACGTTGTTGAACCTGGCCTGGTCGGATCTTCTGCTGGCGCAAAATGTCGCGCAGGGCGAATCTCAGGAAGAGCGTCTCGACGAGGAGGACAGCGAGGAGGAAGACGAGATAGAAGAAATCACCGTCACCACCACGCGCAATCGCCGCAGCTTCGACGAGCAACCCACCCGTGTCGAGGTGCTCGGCGGCGAAGAGATCAACGAAAAAGCCAATATGAAGCCAGGCGACATCCGCATGCTGTTGAATGAAAGCACCGGCATTCACGTGCAGCAGACTTCAGCCACCAGTTTCAATTCCAGCATTCGCATCCAGGGACTGGATGGCAAATACACACAGATCCTGCGTGATGGCATGCCTCTTTACGGTGGCTTTTCCGGCGGATTGAGTTTACTGCAGATCGCGCCACTGGACTTACAGCGTGTTGAAGTGATCAAAGGCGCCAGTTCCACGCTCTATGGCGGAGGGGCCATTTCCGGCCTGGTCAATCTGATCTCCAGGTCGCCGGGCACGGAGCCCGAAACGGCGCTGTTGCTTAACCTCACCTCTGCCGACGGCGTGGATACCAGTGGCTTCTATTCGGGCTGGCATGACGATTTTGGCACCACCGTGTTTACCTCGTACAACAGGAGTGAAGCCTATGATCCGGCCGATATCGGGCTTAGCGCCATTCCGGAGTTTGAGCGCTGGACCTTCAATCCCCGCCTTTTCTTCGAGGGGGCCAACACCGACGCGAGCCTGGGTGTCAGTGCGGTTGTCGAGGATCGTCTCGGCGGCGATATGGAGTACATTGACGGCGACAAGACGAGGCCTGCTTACTTCGAAGACAGCGCCACCAAGCGCTTGTCCACCCAGGCTGAACTGGTGAGACAGTTGCCCGCCGGCAGTGAACTGGTACTCAGGAACAGTTTCAGCCATTTTCGCCGGGAACTGGCGGTACCGGATTTCACTTTTTCCGGAACCCAATTATCCAGTTTCAGTGAAGCCCATGTGTTAGGCGCGACCGGCTCCACGGATTGGGTGGCCGGATTCAATCTGTGGACGGAGGATTACGAGCAGGAGGACGCGGTGCCGGGCTTCAGGCACGATTTCAACAGCCATACTCTGGGCTCATTTGTTCAGACCACCTTTCCCCTGACAACGCAGTTCACAGTCGAGACCGGCCTGAGATTCGATCACACCTCCGATTACGGGAATTTTCTGTTGCCCCGGGTGTCGCTGCTTTATACGCCGGCGCCCAACACCACGCTGCGCATAGGTGGCGGGCTTGGGTACAAGGAACCCACATTGTTTACCGAAGAAGCGGAGATGCATCAATACCAGGGCGTGCTGCCCTTGGAACCGGAATTGCTCGACGCAGAGCGGTCGGCGGGTTTAAACCTCGACGTGAATCGTTCGTTCGAGTTAAGCGGTCAGCTGTCTCTGGATCTTAACCTGTTGCTGTTCTATACCAGGGTGGACGATCCCCTGCGTTTGGTTCCGCAGGGCGAGGACCGGCTTGCCTTCCGCCAGCCTGATGATTACCTGGACACAAGAGGCACGGAGATCAATGCGGTGTGGAGTTGGGAAAACCTGCGCTTCTTCCTGGGTTACACCTACGCCGACGTGCGGGAACATCGCATTGACGGCGTCCATGAGTATCCGCTGGTGCCAGAACATCGGGTCAATAATGTGCTGGTATACGAGCGCGAAGACGATCTGCGGATTGGACTGGAGGCCTACTATTACGGACCGCAGACACTGAATGACGGAAGCAGAAGCCGGGATTACTGGATTGTCGGGCTGATGATGGAAAAGATAATGCGGGAGGATTTTTCTGTATTCCTGAACTTCGAAAATTTTTCGGATACTCGACAGACACGCTATGGACCGCTTTATAGTGGATCGCTTTCCAACCCCGTCTTCAACGATATCTATGCCCCTCTCGACGGCTTCGTCATCAACGGTGGAATCAAACTTCGCCTGTAATAAATGGGGTCAGAGTAAAAATACAGTAGTTTACTTTGGGGGCGTCCACGTTTCATTGGTCGCGTACGCCTGTCTGTCAATTCTTCGACCTCTGTTTTGAATCTCTCGGTTCTCAATACCAATCCCTGATTCAAGGCGTAACGGATATCTTGAAGCAGCTCGCCGTCAACGTTGACGTGACCAAAAGGTGTACATTGCTGCATCATGTGCGAGACCGCCATGTCCTCCATCCTTGAACCAACATAATTACGTATGAGTATAGTAGCCACAGGCCAGGACACCCATACTACTGTATTTTTACTCTGACTTTATTTATTATGGCGAGCATGAATTCTTGCGTAACAATCCATATGGTCGCAAGTCTCGACGGCTTTATTGCTCGCAGGGACGGCAGCGTGGATTGGCTTGAGACTTCGGACAAATTCGAAGGTGGGGACACCATGGACCCGGAATTCGTCGAGGAGTTTCTCAAGACTATCGACTGTTATGTGATGGGTTCGCGAACCTACGAAACCGCATTGGGGTTCGAGTCCAAGGGGCACGGCTGGGTCTACGGCGACAAGCCGACCTTTGTGCTCACCACGCGCGACCTGCCGAGAAACAGGGGCACTGTCAAGTTTTACTCGGGTGACATTGCAAAGTTAGTGAACGAACGATTAAAATCTGCTTTCCGCAGCATCTGGTTCGTGGGCGGTGGTGAAGTTTCCGGTGAATGCCTTCGCCTCGGGCTCGCCGACGAAGTTCGCTATTCGATTATGCCTGTCCTCATTGGTGATGGAATTTCATTTTTCGAGGGGCTGGACAAGGATATCGCCCTGCATCTTGTGGAAGTAAAGGCCTACCAAAGCGGCATGGTTGCGCTTCGCCACGAGGTGCGGAAGTAGACTTCTATCGAAATACCGGCTGTTGTCTCCACGCTCGCAAAGCGTCGCGCAGAACATCGTAGGCAGTATGCAGAAATACCGCCGCTACCAGACTGGCGACAACAATATCCGGCCAGAATGAGTCGAGCAGCATAACCAGCCCGCCGGAAAGAATCACGCCGATATTGCCGATCACATCATTGCGTGAACACAGCCACACCGAGCGCATGTTGATATCCTCGCCGCGGTGTTTGGTAAGCAACACCAGGCAAATCACATTGCCGACCAGTGCCAGTCCAGCGACTGCCATCATCGCCAAGCCAATGGGCTGTGGCTCACCCAGCAGGCTGGCAACAATAGTCAGCACCAGGCCCAGCCCAAAGACGAGTTGAATCAAACCTTTCACCACCGCCGCGCCAGCGCGCCACCGGAGACTGCGGGCGATCACAAACAGGCTCATGGCATAGACCAGGCTGTCGCCCAGGTTATCTGCCGAATCGGCGATAAGAGCCCTGGAATCTGCCCAGATCCCGGCGGCCAGCTCCACGGCAAACATCAGCGCATTGATTCCCAGCACCACATATAAGGTCTTGCGTCGCCCACTGATGACCAGTTGATCGACAGTTTTGACATCACAGCATGTTTCACTCATTTCCGTGCTCCAATCAGGCAGTCAGTTCTGTTACCCTAAAGCCTGTAGCCGCTACAGAGTCAAGAGGTGAATGATGTTGATCGGGGAAGCGTCAAAGAAATCAGGCTGCCATATTGAGACCATTCGCTACTACGAGCGGATTGGCCTGCTGTCACCGACGGCGCGGACAGCTGCCCTGCGATACCGTGGATGTAATAACGGAAAAACATCTGGAAGCGATACAGGGACGTATAAAGTACCTGAATGCAATGGCACAGGCATTGCGGCGTATCTCCGCCAGCTGTGCAGGTGGGCAAATTGCAGAATGCCGGATTCTGGAGGCATTGGCCAGCGATACACGAATGACTGACCGCCAATTCAACTGATCAGGTTAAAATCAAATCAGGATGAAGATTAGAAGTCGGTAACTTCATACAACCAGTTATCGCCGTTGCTGACAGACTCCGGTGATGTCACCTCGCCGAAACTTGCGAAAAGTGTCAGGGGCCGGTACAGATCATCGCATGTATAGAAGAT
>JBBDLF010000014.1:0-30480 GCA_040879025.1 Pseudohongiellaceae bacterium | reverse complement strand
TGCAGAAAGCGCAAGAGGCACGCCAGCGCACTTTGGCTCGTGAACATGGGCGTTACGTGTCTGGTTGGAGTAAGTGGCAGTTGAGAATATGAAAGACAAGGCCGAGAAATTGTTTGAGCTGACTGATAAAGGCAGATTTCCTCCGACTATGCCTAATGCTCCACCTAAGATTCAAGAGATGCGGAATGTTCTATCAGATGGATATCGGGACCTTAGAATAAAACTATTTGCGGAATACTATTCAGAAGAACAGATGGATGCATTGCTAGATTTTTACGAAAGCGACTTAGGTCGCTCAATCTTGAAGGCCCAAGGCGCGATCGAGGAACAGTTCGAGAAAGAGATGTCAGAATACGTGCAAAAGCTTAATAGAGGTGAGGATGGAGGAATTGGCGTCGTTGTCGAACCAAAGAAATAAGTGCCACACGACACGTAATCGGGTAAGGACGGGTGTTTAGCCCGCCCTCCCCACAACGCCCTGCATGCGGGTCCGCACAGGGCGTTTCACTCAGGGTAGTGAAGCTTGATCCATCCGTCGCGCAGCGATACCAAGCCCGCCTTCTTCAACAGATCATTTGATAATGCCTGATTGATTCCGGGAGTTTTGGAGCTTCGCCACGGGCCTTTGCTTGTAATACCACACGCAACTGCGGCTTGCACATGGACACCCAGCCTCATTAAGTTTCGTACTTTGGTGCGCGGCTTACGCCACTGTCGCCAGTACGCCATCCGAACTCTGCGGCGTATCCAGTGATCCAGATCACAGCACAGTTGATAGCAATTGGCGATTCCAAAGTAGTTGATCCAGCCACGAATAAACTGACTGGTTTTAAAGAGTTGATAGCGCATACTGACACCCCAATTTCGGTTGGTGAGTTCCCGTATCCGCTGCTTAAATTTGTGCAGCGTTTTCGGGTGCCATTTGATGTGTCCGTTCTTGAAGGTGAAGCCCAGGAACTTACTTTCTGAGGTCTTCACCACCTGGCTTTTCTCCGTATTAATCACAAGCTTTAAGCGGTCTTGCAGATACTGTGTGATGCTGCGCAGCACGCGTTCTCCCGAACGATGACTCTTTACCAAAATGATAAAGTCGTCTGCGTATCGAGAGAACTTGTGACCGCGCCGCTCCAGTTCCTTGTCCAGAGGATCGAGCATGACGTTGGCCAACAGTGGCGACAGTGGGCCGCCCTGTGGAACACCTTCTCGGGTCTCCAGCGGCTCCTTTATTGGCTCGAACTTGTCGCCATGCCCGCTGTAAATTCGCAGGCAAGAACATCTGTTCGAACAGATCGCTGCTAAAGGCTGGCTTCGGGTCAATACGCTGAGTCACGTCACTGCCTGTCGACATTCGTGTATTCAAGTCTGACAAGGCTCCTCCTTTCTCTGAATGTTCAGGCCTTCACCCTGTCCAGCCCATTACGGCTAGCGTTTGGCTACTATGCCCTTTGCTGACTTCTGCTTAATCACCCGCGGGGTTGCCCCGGTGGGCGCTATCGGTTTTCATCGGTTTGCTCTCCCAAGTTGATGAGGCTTGGGAGCCAAGGCACTTATAGACCAGAGCCTTACTGGTTTCCTACCGATCGCCTGTTAAGCAGATCTCCCCAGATAAGAGCATGAACCTTCACTGCGCAGCTGCATCATTTACGGTGGCCGTTAGATCACATGGCTTCGCTGTCTTGTGCCAGCTCGCCTTCAGCCTACGCCTCATATGATGTTCTTGTTCATCAGTTCACAGTTTTGCTAGCGGCTTCCTCCAGACCCAGCCTCGCGGTGGAGCCCTTGCCATTCGCTAGTAGTTATCGTCTAATCACAACGCGGTTTTCGACGGTGATCTTCCTACAGGGGACTTTCACCCCATAAGTTCATGCCCATGCTGGGCGTACACAAAACTAAGCAGCCGACCGCTGTAAGCGTCGGCTGTTTGTGGCGTTAGCTGCTATGGAGAATCAGCATGGGTTTACATGTTCACAATTTAGGTAATCTTCCTGCTGATGCGGAAAGGGAGTATTTTATTTACATGCTCGACTATGGTTGGCATGAGCCCTTGTCAGCAGCAATGCGGGCAAATTTCACGAATATGGCTAGGCTTGCTTCCAAATCTAAGTCTGTCGTCATCGCTGGCGTAGAGCCGATTCATTTTGAAAATGAGGTTTTCTCGTATCACGGAATCAATGGTGAGCATGGTGAAGAAATACTGCCAGCATTGATGATTACCACCTTGCATCCAAGATACTTCCAAGAGAATAATCATGCATGGAGGGAGAGTGGTGAAATTGACGACAAACTGTTACTTATACCGCTGAAAAAATGCTGCAAAACCACAAGTGACGTGGTTTCACTAATCCATAAAATATTCAAAGATATTGAAAGCAAAAAAGAGCTGGTGGATTTTTCAGTACAAAAGAAAATAAAGAAAAAGAGCGGCTGGCGTTCCGCAGCAGATGCTGTAATTCTTGAACCAAATATCAGTGGTTTCGGTGTTGACCTGAAGAAATTATTTGGTTTCGGCAGCTAACAAACGGCTGCACCGGACAAATTTCCGCTGTCACCTTTTGTGAAAAAACGCACAAAAGCCGCCATCAAAAATTTTCTCGGTGAGCCGGGCGTTACGTGCCCTATCCCCTGAGCAACCCACCATAATCAAAACTTGACAACAGTATCATTAATGATATCATTTTGGGTATGGCAAATATTGAAGACATCCTTACAAGCATGCGGGCCAGCCCAAAAGGCATTCGCTTCAATGACTTATGCAAAGTCTGCGATACCTATTTTGGCCGGGCTCGCCAATCCGGCTCCAGCCATAGAGTCTACAAGACTCCTTGGCAGGGTGATCCGAGAGTAAATATCCAAAATGCCAAGGGTAAAGCCAAGCCATATCAGGTGCGGCAAGTATTAGCTGCTATCGAGCGTTTGGAGGTTGAAAATGGCTAAATTTATTGATCGTTATACCTATCGCGTCACTTGGTCAGAAGAGGATCAAGAATACGTGGGGTTGTGCGCAGAACTTACCAGCTTGAGCTGGCTTGAAAAGACTCCGGAGAAGGCGCTGGCAGGTATACGAAAGTTGGTTAAAGGTTGTGTTCACGATATGGAGGCAAGCGGCGAAATAGTTCCGGAACCTATTTCTACTAAAAATTACAGCGGCAAGTTCATGGTTCGCGTGCCCCCTCAGACACATCGATCTTTAGCAATCCAAGCAGCAGAAGCGGGTGTAAGCCTAAACAGGCTCATCGCAAGTAGGTTGCATTAATCACGTAACAAAGCCAGTCTGTCCGACACCCTAACCTACACTCACGCGTAGATTAGGGTGCGGCAGCTGGCTGGCGTTATAGCCTTCTGGTGTTTGGTAAAAAGCTGGTATTGCGGTAATCGGCAACAATATCCTACAGTTGGCGTACGGACTGAACCATTCTAAAAGTTCAGCGCGTAATTCAAGGAGTTTTTCAACGCAGTTTCGTTAAGCTCCCTGGTATAGTACGAACAGCATTTATACTGCTCGGCAGCAATGTGGCACTTGGCTAGTTGGTCAAGCATTCAGTAAAAATTGTAGGTGCCGCAGGCTTCGGTTTGTTCGGCAGGTGTTGATCAACAACAAGCGCTGTGTTGGTTCAAGGTGCGCAGTTTCGTTTGCTATAATCGGGTAAGGACGGGTGTTTAGCCCGCCCTCCCCACAACGCCCTGCATGCGGGTCCGCACAGGGCGTTTCACTCAGGGTAGTGAAGCTTGATCCATCCGTCGCGCAGCGATACCAAGCCCGCCTTCTTCAACAGATCATTTGATAATGCCTGATTGATTCCGGGAGTTTTGGAGCTTCGCCACGGGCCTTTGCTTGTAATACCACACGCAACTGCGGCTTGCACATGGACACCCAGCCTCATTAAGTTTCGTACTTTGGTGCGCGGCTTACGCCACTGTCGCCAGTACGCCATCCGAACTCTGCGGCGTATCCAGTGATCCAGATCACAGCACAGTTGATAGCAATTGGCGATTCCAAAGTAGTTGATCCAGCCACGAATAAACTGACTGGTTTTAAAGAGTTGATAGCGCATACTGACACCCCAATTTCGGTTGGTGAGTTCCCGTATCCGCTGCTTAAATTTGTGCAGCGTTTTCGGGTGCCATTTGATGTGTCCGTTCTTGAAGGTGAAGCCCAGGAACTTACTTTCTGAGGTCTTCACCACCTGGCTTTTCTCCGTATTAATCACAAGCTTTAAGCGGTCTTGCAGATACTGTGTGATGCTGCGCAGCACGCGTTCTCCCGAACGATGACTCTTTACCAAAATGATAAAGTCGTCTGCGTATCGAGAGAACTTGTGACCGCGCCGCTCCAGTTCCTTGTCCAGAGGATCGAGCATGACGTTGGCCAACAGTGGCGACAGTGGGCCGCCCTGTGGAACACCTTCTCGGGTCTCCAGCGGCTCCTTTATTGGCTCGAACTTGTCGCCATGCCCGCTGTAAATTCGCAGGCAAGAACATCTGTTCGAACAGATCGCTGCTAAAGGCTGGCTTCGGGTCAATACGCTGAGTCACGTCACTGCCTGTCGACATTCGTGTATTCAAGTCTGACAAGGCTCCTCCTTTCTCTGAATGTTCAGGCCTTCACCCTGTCCAGCCCATTACGGCTAGCGTTTGGCTACTATGCCCTTTGCTGACTTCTGCTTAATCACCCGCGGGGTTGCCCCGGTGGGCGCTATCGGTTTTCATCGGTTTGCTCTCCCAAGTTGATGAGGCTTGGGAGCCAAGGCACTTATAGACCAGAGCCTTACTGGTTTCCTACCGATCGCCTGTTAAGCAGATCTCCCCAGATAAGAGCATGAACCTTCACTGCGCAGCTGCATCATTTACGGTGGCCGTTAGATCACATGGCTTCGCTGTCTTGTGCCAGCTCGCCTTCAGCCTACGCCTCATATGATGTTCTTGTTCATCAGTTCACAGTTTTGCTAGCGGCTTCCTCCAGACCCAGCCTCGCGGTGGAGCCCTTGCCATTCGCTAGTAGTTATCGTCTAATCACAACGCGGTTTTCGACGGTGATCTTCCTACAGGGGACTTTCACCCCATAAGTTCATGCCCATGCTGGGCGTACACAAGCGCTTGCATAGTGACGCGGTTTCACCGCGCACTTGAAGCGAGCGTTAGGCTGCACATACAGTTTCTCTCCACCGACTGACGGAGGTACAAATGCCGAAGTTCATTGCCATAGGCTACGGCGATCGGGAAGGTTACGACTGCACACCCAAACTACTTCGAGACGCAGCTCATGCACATGATCAGGCGCTTCGAGAAGATGGAGCTTTAATGGGAGTCGCAGTCTCACCAGTGCAGGTCCGGAATCACCAGGGACAACAAGTCCAGACGCAAGAGGGCTCTTACATGACTCCAGAGCTTCCTGTCGCTGGCTTCACGGTAATCGAGGCATCCACCATGGCTGAAGCAATAGATATGATGTCCAAAACTCCGTGCGCTATCGCAAACGGCGTCGTCGAGGTATGGCCGCTTGAAGTCAATGCAGCCTAACAACGGCGTTTCAATCGGAGCCATTTTCATGCAACAAGATACATTGACCCTTGCCGTTGCCTACTATATGAACGGAATCAACTTTCGCTCAAGTGCTGAGAAGTTGAAGCAAGATATTGAGCTAGACGATCTTGGGCGACCAACAAAGCTAACGGCTATACCGTTGTATTACCTGGCTAGCCAGGCCGCTGAATTGTTCTTGAAAGCTGCGCTTCTTAAACGAGGGTTCGCAGAAAGCGATTTGAAGAAGTTTGATTTCCGCCACAATCTCTCTGCGTTGCTTTCAGTGATACAGGAGAAAGGGCTACCCGTATCGGGGGAAACGGAGATGGTTGTTTCAGGTCTTTCAGAGCAGCATAAACACCACCAACTTCGATATACGGTGCTTTTCAATGATGGAAATAAAACATACTGGCCACCCTTGGAGATGCTGTTTTTGGCTCTCGACGAATTATTGCTTCTTACTCGGATTTCAACACATGGTCGCTAATAATCTTGCGGCAATTGCGCCTAACAAATAAGGATATCGCGCGCAGCCGCGACCTTATCCTGTAGTTGGACAAGCCCGTCGCGAATCAAGGCACTGTTTATAGCAAATATCTCGGCAGGACGAATGGGCTATCGGTGAGCCCGAGGGGGAATCACTTTCTGCCGGACGAGTTATCCCCTCGCCCGGCATTGGCGATAAAAAATCAGTCTCTGTTCAGTGTGTAGCGCGTCCTCCCTGCTGGGTGTATTCAGGGTTCAAGACCATCGCCGGGGCGCTAGCCAGATCGCCAGGCGGGCCGCACGAAGGCAACGATCGTCATGGGTTGATGACAACAGAAGCACAGGAACGGTGGCCGCGCGCGCGTAATTGCCGACGCCGCGATGACGCCCAGGGCCACCTGCACCCTCGTCAATCGCTGCCGGGCATTGCCGTGTAGAAAGCCGAAGTCGCGCACCCGGCGAAAGCCCTTGGGTAATACGTGCTGCAGCAACAGCCAGAGAAAGTCCTCACCGGCCACGGTCCGCGTTTGGTAACGGCCCGTCCGGGAGTCCTTGAAGCGGAAGGTCACGTGGGTGCCGTCGTCATCGAGGATGTTGTTCTCGCTGATGACCCCGCGGTACAGGTAGCGGGCCAGGTAGGTCAGGGCCGGCAGGCCCTTGCCGACGCGGGTGCAATCGACGACCCACTGTGACGGGAGTTGGCCAGGCAATGCCAGACCGGCCTGCCGGAGGGATTCCAGCAGGCGCGTGCGGAAGACCTTGGCCAGATTCCGGGCCTTGAACAGATAGCGGCCACGCAGGGTCTTCCACTGCTTCCTTGCCGGGTTGAGGCAACCGCCGGGCACCACCACATGCACATGCGGGTGGTAGTCCAGGCCCTGTGTGCTTGCGAAGGAGCGGGTCACTCCCTACATCGCATTGCTGGGGCGGGTCCCAAAAGAGTACGCGCAGTCGTACATCGCCCTCGGGTCTGGTGACGGCTGGTGGGAAGACGAAACAGACCCGGGTGTCCGCGGAATCGATCAATCGATCGCAGACCCCAATCTAACGTTAGCAGGCTGTCGGACTCTGTACATGACCATAGAGCTCAAAGAGTACCAAGCTGATTGGTCAAAAATGTTTCATCGCGAAAAGGAGCTTATCTTAAAAGAGGTCGGTGCGTGGCTAAACGGTTCCGTCGAGCATGTCGGCAGCACCGCGGTTCCTGGCATGCTTGCGAAACCTACCATCGACATAATGTTTGGTGTCCGTAGCCTAAAGCACGCGGAGCCGGCGATAGATATCCTCCAACGGATTGACTATTGCTACTATCCGTACAAGTCCGATGTTATGCACTGGTTCTGTAAGCCAAGCCCTGAACTCAGAACGTTCCATCTACATTTGGTCCCTTATAAGAGTGATCTTTGGCAGGAGCGGATAAGGTTTCGAGAAATATTAATCGGCCAGCCTGAGATTGCTCTAAGATATGCAAAGCTAAAGCGCACTCTGGTCGAAGAGGAACCCACAGATAGAGATGCGTATACTAGGAAGAAGTGGCTATTTATAAAAAAGGTGCTCAGAGATGAGCGCTGCTAACAATGCGTTTCTGGGCGACCAAAGGATGTTATCACGCCTTTTGCTTGCGCGATGAATAAGGTGAATAGCAGATTGTTCATGTTTCTCTCCTGAAGTCGTCTTGATTTGGACGTGGTGGTAGCGTACAACTTCAAGTTAACTTGAGGTCAAGGGTGGTGATGGATATTTCCGAAGTGGCGAAACACGCCGGCGTGCCTGGCATTTGGTTCATACAGGAACAGGCTGCAGGATGATCTATAGGCTGATTTTTCTACTGCCTCGTTAGGTGTCATCGCACCTCGGCGAGGTGAAGATGTTGAACAAAAGGTTTAAAGTCCTTGTCAGAAAAAAGTAAAGGCGCGCTATGCTCAATACAATAGGTAGCAATAATGACATCGGCCGTCTTGCGTATGGTAATGCCCATTTTTCGAAGTTTGCGAAAATTCTCCGCACTTTTAATGGCCAATTCCTTGCCAAGCATGTCAACTATGGTAAGTCCGTCCATAATCGATTTGGCAATCCGGTAGTCCTTGTCATTGCGGAAGCCTTGCAGAACTTCAGTAAGTACCAGATCGCCGACGCCAACTGCCCTCACCCCAAGGCTCCTGTCCAGGATTTCCACTTGAGGGGTGTCATTGCCGAGGAAGTAGTCGATCCAAACGCTGGAGTCGACCAATATCACAACGCACTTCTCATATCATCCAGGTTACCTTCCCACTTGAGTTTGCCCCTGAATTTTCTTATTTCAGCCTGCTTTTGCAGCCTCACCAAGGTCTTCAAGCCCAGTTCTACAGCGTCCTTCTTCGTTTTCAGGCCAGTGACTTTCAAGGCATCTTCCATTAACTTGTCATCTATATCTATATTCGTGCGCATGGGTGGCTCACTCCCGTTTCATCTCGCATCATGGTGTATGATTTATAGCATCTATACACATAACAATCAATTGCACGCGACGATAGTTGCATAGGCGTCCTCGTAATTCCTCCCTTGGGACTATTAGCCTACTTTATCATCCGCTCAGCCATTAGGCGTGATTTTGCTCTCGAAGAGTCGAAGAGTCTGAAAAATTGAACAAGCGCAAGCACCGGACCCATTTTCCGCTAGCGCTGAGAAGTGCCAAAGTAGTGTTCAAGGAATTGGACAGAAACGTGGATCAGGGGTACCGTTGCTGCTTCCATACTCACTCCAGACCACCATGGATGCAGACAGCCCCCCGGCCGCTCAAATAAAGATTCATCGCCTTTGGGACGAACTCGCTGATTTTCCCGCATCCCGCACTGGCGAGGCCCTGGTCCATCTCATGGAAACGCTGTGCGGCTGGCTCCGTGCGGACAACGCCCTGTGGATAGGCGGCGTGCGCGTCGCCGCCGGCACCGTCGGCCGACAGGACCCCCAGCATGGCTGGCGCGGCCGGGTGCTCAGCCCACTGTACCCCCACACCTCTCCTCAGGAGCAACTCTCTCGCCGGGCCATGCGGGAGCAGGACACCGACCCCGGCATGACCACCCGCACCATCACGGCCCAGGCCGGTGAGTTCCGGGTGCACCGCTTGCGCGACGGCTTCGTGGATTTCGCCCGCTTCAGGCGAACCGCTCATTACAAAACCTTTTATCAAGAGGCGGGACTGACAGACCGTATCTGGGTGGTTATGCCGGTCAACGAAGACGCTGAATCCTATTTCCTGTTCGATCTTTACCATACCCGGCGGCGCTTTTCGTCGGTCGATGCGGAACTGGCGGGCCATGCCTTGAGGGGTCTGAAATGGTTTCATCGCCATCTCATGTTGAGCCACGGCCTGCTGGTGGCCGACACCCGTCTCACCCCCTCCCAGCGCCGTGTGCTGGCGCTGCTGCTGACCGCCGCGAAGGAAGCAGACATTGCGGCCACGCTGAAGCTCAGTCCCGGCACAGTGCACCAGTACGCGGTGGAACTGTACCGCAAGCTGGGTGTCAGGGGCCGCGCCGGGCTCCTGTCCTTGTGGCTGGGGCATTGACGGGCAGACTGGAATGGACGTCAGAATGAGAACCAAAACCGTCGTTCAGGATCGCAAGCGACTGGTCTGACCACACGCTCCCTACCCGCTTGGAAATACCTACTATTCAGTAACGTCACAAACGCTTCATCGTTCCCTAGAATGTCCAGGGTTGCAGAATCTTCTGTCAACCGGGGCTGGGAACACATGACACCAAGACATACTCACGTAATTGGCGCATCCGATGGCGTGCCGCTTCACACGTATTATTCGTTTCCATGGCTTCGGCGCACTGCGGTAACCGCATCGTTGGCCCTTTGCGGCCTGCTGCTCACGGCCGACGCGCGGGCCGCCTACGACGTAAGCGTCGTGTCGGGCGCAAGCAGCGGCGGCGCGTGGGTCGGCGACACCTGGACGCCGAGCGCGAACGCTTCGACCGTGAACGCGTCAGAGGTCGAAGCTCGCCTGGACGACGGCCCGGTGACCATCAGTACGGCGGGGGCCGGCAGCGAGGACGGCAGCATCGTCGTCAGTGCCGCGCTGACCTGGGAGGCCAACGTCCTCACTCTCAGGGCCGACCACGACATCACCATCGACGCGGCGCTCAGCGGCGGCACGGCCCTCAACGGCGCCACCCTGGCGCTGGAATACGGTCAGGGGAGCGCGACGGGCGACACCGCCACCTACCGCATCAACACCTTCGCCAGCCTGCGCTCGTATCCGGGCGATATCTCGGATCCGGGAGATCCCAACGACAGCCCCAGCTTCAGCACCAGGCGGGGGAGCGCCGGCCTCACGGATGCCCGCCCCGTACCGAACTGCGGCCGTGGAGGTTGCAGTTTCCTGCGGGACGCCGATTTCTCGGTGCCGCTCGACATCCAATACGGCACCATGCATCTCGACGCCACGGTCGACACGGAGCTCTGGATGCACGTAAGCGGGGGCAACCTGCTGGGGATGGATCTCTTCCCGGGTGCGGATGACTACTACCCCTTCGCAATGGGCTGCGACCCAGCGCAGGGAGAAACCATCTTTCCGACCGGTTCGAGCCAGGCCATCCATTTTGACGGCACGGGCACGATCACCGACTTCGAGAGGTTGAATCTCACCACGACATCCACGGTCGAATGCAAGCCCTTTGACCAAGCGTCGCCCATCTATCTCTTCCCCAGCTCGGTGGACGTCGACGACAAGGGCTATTACGTGAAGTTCCTGCCCGATGCCGGGGAGACCGGTACGGCGTACCAGATTGTGACGATACTGTTCAACACGCAGCCGACCGCGAACACCGGCTATGTCGTCGTCGACTACATCATCGACGTGCTTCCGGGCGCAGTGCCCGTCACGCAGTTCACCATTGCCGACGGCGAGGTGAGAAGCACGCAACAGATCCTCAATGATAATGGCACCGGCCTGATCGAAGCGGGCGGGGAATTGAATACCACCGATGTAGCCGCGATCTTTGCCCCTGGACACGACGTCACCATCACCAACGACGGCTCGATCTCCACGACAGGGCCCCACGGGTCTTTCGGCGAAAGCATACAGATAAAGCCCGGTAGCGGTATATCCAGCACCGGCCACAATGCCGCCATTACCAATAACGGTTCGATAGTTTCAAACGATTACCGGGCTCTGCAGGTTTTCGGCAATAACAGCACTGTCACCAATAATGGATCCATCGTGCAGCCAGACAATGGCAGGGAGGCGATTTTTTTTGACGGCACGGGCGGGATCCTCATCAACAGCGGCACCATCGCCGCCGAAACGGACGCCGAAACGGCCATCGCCGGCGGCGATGGCGCCAACACCCTGGTTCTGCAGCCGGGCTCCAGCATCACCGGCCTCGTCGATTTCGCTGGCGGCGCCGATGTCTTCGAGCTGGGCGGCAGCGGCACTGCCAGCCTGGACGCGGCGCTGATCGGCGTGCAGTACCTGAACTTCGATACGTTCCGCAAGGCCGGCACGGCCGAGTGGACCCTGAGCGGCAGCAACGCCACGGCACTGCCCTGGACCGTCGGCGGCGGCACACTGGTGGTGAATGGCACGCTCGCCAACTCGACCCTCACCGTCAACGCCGGCGGCACCCTGGGCGGCAGCGGCAGCGTCGGCGCCGTGACGGTGAACGGCGGTGCCATTACCCCCGGCATCAGCCCCGATACGCTCAATACGGGCACGCTGGTACTGAACGGCGCCTCCGCGCTCGATTTCGAACTGGATACCCCGGGTGTTGTCGGCGGCGGGGTCAATGACCTGATCGCCGTCACCGGCGACCTGACCCTGGACGGCACGCTGAGCATTACCGACCTGGGCGGTTTCGGTGCTGGCAGCTATACCCTCATCACCTATACCGGAACGCTCACCGACAACGATCTGAATCTACCTACGCCGGCGGCTGGATTGAGTTACAGCCTGACCGCGGGCGGCGGCCAGGTGATCCTCGATGTGCAGGTGGTCACCTATAATCTCAGTTATGCCGCTGGCGCCAACGGCTCATTGACGGGCACCACCGCGCAGACGGTGACCCACGGCAACGACGCCACTGCAGTAACCGCCGTGCCTGACGCCGGCTTTTTGTTTCAGGCCTGGAGCGATGGCAGTACCGTCAGCGCCCGGGTCGATACTGATATCACCGCCGACCTTGCCGTGACGGCGCTGTTCGTTGCGGCACCCGTGGAACCCCCGGTGGAGATCCCTGCGGAGCCCCAACCCATCAGTAGCCATGTGATCAATGCCGGCACCCTCATTGATCCCGTGATTGGCCCTGACGGCATTCTGGAAGAGGGCACGCTGGCGGGAACGATCACCAATGCAGGCGAGATCCGCAATGTGTCCCTGTCCGGTGACGCGGTTATAGAAGGCGGCCGTGTCAGCGGCACCATCACCGGCAGTGCCGACAACCCGGCTCGGATCAATGCCGAAATCACTGCGGGCACGGTGTTGCGCCACGTGCGTATCGGCGCCAATGCCCTCATTCATCCGGACGCCGTGCTGGGCGAAGGGGTCTGCTTCGAGTCCACCACCGTGATTCCTTCAGGCCTGAATCTCAGCGGCATGATGCCGGCGGTGCCTTGGGCGGGCAACCTTGAAGTCGATGGTCTCGACCTGAATCGTTCCCTGAGCTGCGAGGGTGGCGAGACCGTGTTGGCGACGTTGGAAACCCTGTTGCAGACCATCGATCCCGCGGCCATCTTCATCCAGGACATGAACTCCTCTCTGGAGGTATTGCTGAGCGGCGGCGTTCGCGGCCACCTGTTGTTGGCGCGAATTGCCCAGACGGACAACCTCGTGCCTGGCTATGCGTTCGATGAAAACGGCGATCTGCTGTTCATCACGCCCGCTGGCCAGAGCATCACGGCCTACCCCGTGCCGGGGGACCTTGCGGCGCTGCAGGACGCCCTGGCGGTACTAACCACGGCGTTGAGCTTCGACGACCGCGGCATTGCGTGGATCAGGGACGGGACGGCCGTGTTCCGGGGCAGGCCCGAGGTGCTGGCCTTGCCTGTGCCGGCAGCGACCCCCTTGGGACTGCGCCTGGTGGATTCCATGCTGCTGGCCAATGTGCCGGAAGCCTCTCTGGTGTATGACGCCCCGGACGGCACGCGCCGGGAGCAGCGCCTGGCGCCCTGGCCCGCCGACTGGTCCGCCCTGGCGCAAGCCCTGCTGTCGCTGCCCGGCGCGGAGGATGCCGACATCGGCGGTGACGGCCTGATCACAGTGCATCTGGACGGCGGTGTTGTGAGTGGGATGGCGGACTATCTTGTTACGCCGGGGATGGTCAATCCGGGCGATGGAGACCCACCCGCGGGGCCGGTGTTGTTCGAGCCCGCCGGTGACCTCAACGGGGACGGCAGCATCGACGTTCTGATGCACTTTCCCAACGGTGATACCCAGAGGCTTTACGTCCTGCCGACGCCGTGAACTCCGGCGTTTCCTGAAACAGATTGGGTAAGGACCCCGTGGCGAGAAGTGCCAAAGTGGTATTCAAGGAATTGGATAGAGACGTGGATCAGGGGTATCGTTGCTGCCTTCTAATATTTGATCGAATCCTACAAATTTCAGGACTATTACCTTTCCCGACAGCGAAGTGGGCGCAGTCCATTACGCTCCGGGCGACTATCCCTCAGGCGAACAGGGCGATGTCTTGACGGTTGAGTTCACGGTGATGGGCGTCTCTTGTCTCGGCTTGAATGGCGGGCCAGAGTTCAAGCCACCGAGGCGTTCTCATTCCAGGTTGCTACTGACGACCAGGCTGAAACAGACCGTTTGTGGAATGCGATCGTGGATAATGGCGGTCAGGAAAGCGCCTGCGGTTGGTGCAAGGACAGGTACCGGGAGCCGTGAACCGGCACTCTATCGCCAGAACCGCCAGCACTCAATAATCCAGCATCTTCTCCCGCCGCTCCGCGCGAGCAAAGGTGAGAGCGGTAATCGCAATGATCATTAACGTCATCCCCACGGTATTTTGCACCGACCAGGCAAGAATTTGCAACTGCGTGATCTCATCATTGAACGCCGGGTCAAACAAAGGAGACCAGCGGGAGTCGCCAAAGGAAACGCTGAAAATGAACACGCCCCAGCAGATTGCTCCGGACAGCATGGCGGCGAACAGCTCACTTCGCACCAGGGCGCCGATGCCCATGGACAGGACCAGAAAGAACAAGGCTCCCCGAAATGCCCCCAACAGCGAAGCCAGACTGTAGTCGGTGAAAACCAGCCAGGTCATCACCGCCATCAGCGCTTCGGCAACCAGGATGACGACTACGGAAGCATACAGCTTCAGCATCCAGACCCGCCGTGCGCCGCCGGGGATGGTGTAGACCACTTCCAGGGTTCGCTGCTCCAGTTCCTTGCAGATGATGCCGCTGCCCAGGGCCACCGCCAAAACGTACAGTGGCAGGCCGATGATAACGTTCTGCGCCTCTTCTTCATCGAAGTTCACCGTGCCCCCGAACAGGAATGTGATGGCCCAGTTGAATACCGGCCACACCAGCACCAGCGCGGGCACGACAATGAAGCGCCTGCCGAGCTGGTTGCGCAGGGAAAGCAGCAACAATTCGGCGCGGTCGGCCAGTGTCGGCAACAAGGCATTCATGGCGTGTCTCCCTGGTTGGTCGGTTTGCCGTGCAGCAGATGCAAGTATCCGTCTTCGATGTTGGACTCCACGGGGTTGGCGTTGGCGCCGGGCTGGATTTCACTGAGCAGCCGCAGTCGCACCAGGCCCGAGCGGTCAGGCACCTGGGTGACAATCTTGAATTGGGCGGCGATATTCGGGATTACCGTCTCGGCGACGACCAGTTCCCAGGTCAGGGATCGGGCCTGTTCCGCCAGAGCCTGGGGGGTGCCGTCAAACACCACGCTGCCGGACTTGAACACCAGTACCCGCTGACAGGAAACCGCCACGTCTTCCACCACATGCGTCGAGAAAAGCACGATGCGGCCTTTGGCCAGACGTGAAAGCATATTGCGAAAACGAATTCGTTCCCTGGGGTCCAGCCCCACCGTGGGTTCGTCGACGATGATCACAGGCGGCTCACGCAACAGGGTTCTGGCGACGGCTACTCGCTGGCGCATGCCGCCGGAGAAGCCGCTGATCTTTTCGTGCTGTCGTAGATCGAGCCCCACGTCGTTCAGCAGCCTTTCCACCCGTTCCCGCCGTTGGGCCTTGTCGCCCACCCGGTATAACAAGGCGTAGTAATCCAGGTATTCCCGGGCGGTGAGGTGTCCGGGCAGACCAAATTCCTGAGGCAGGTAACCGATCACCGAGGCAAGCTGGTCCAGCACCCGGCGCCGCTCTACGCCGCCGTAATGCACGGTGCCGGAAGTGGGATCCAGTACCGCCGCCAGCAGTCGCAACAGCGTGGTCTTGCCGGCGCCATTGGGCCCAAGTATACCGATCATTCCAGGCTCCATCCTGATATTCACCGACGACAGCGCCGTGAACTCGCGGCGTGGCAAATCGAAACCGAGCACGTTGCGGCAGAACAGGCGCCATGCCGAACGCAGGCTGGCCAGCCGTCCCTTGCGCAGCAAGGTTTGCAGCTTGCCGTTGGCGATCAACGCCGCGTCGCGGCGCCCAAGCTGGAATACCAGCAAGAGTATGGCCAACAGCGCCGGTACGAAAGCAGGGACATAACGGGCGTTGCCGTCGAGTGAAGGAATAATGGTAAAGCCCGCGGCAATCGCCGCCAGTGCAAGCCAGGGCATCACCGTCAACGTGACGCGATCAAACAGCAGCTTGCCGGGCGCGGCGGTAAGAACGGTGCCTGAGGAAGCGGCGGCGACTACTCCGCCCCGGCCGGTTCTGTTGCTGAAGGCGTTACCCAGCAACTGCCGCAGTTCGATCACCCCGCGACTGATGAACGCGGCGGCGACAAAGGCGAAAACCCCGCGCCAGAACCAGGTTTGCAGGCTGATGGCAAGATACACCGAGGCCACGGACAGCAGCGCAAATACCACCAGGCGGTCTTTTCTGTCCTGCAGGCTGAGAAAACCGAGCTTGCGGTAGTAGTCCGCGCAGCGTTGCCAGGCTTCACCCACCGGGCCCGGCTGCCCGTAAATCTTGCTGAGGTAACGCGTCTCCACCACCATGGGGGAGGTGTCCATGGGCACCGGTTCGCGCCGATGGAAAAGTCGCAGCACCAGCCACAAAAGCGCAGCGGCAATGAGTAGCAGGGTCAGAAGCTGCCAGTTGAGCGAGGTGATCAGGCCACTGATCCACAGGGGAGCGAAAATCGCCATCGTGACGCCGGCCCACAACAGGATGACCCAGACACCCAGCCGGCCGAAGATTCTGTCCAGGCGCGCCAGGGCGACATAGCCGACGGGGATAACCAGCAGGGTAAGCACGGTGGATGTCGCCAGGCCGCCCATGACCACGGTGGCGAACGGTGGCCAGATTTCGAATTCCGCCCCGGTAGCGATGGCCAGGGGCCACAACCCCGCGATTGTGGTACAACTGGTCATTAATACCGGTCTTACCCGTTCGCGCACGGCCGTCATGGCGGCGCTGCCGCCGCTGCACCCAGTCTTCAGCAGCTTCTGTTGCATCCGATCCACCAGCAGTATGGCCGGATTGACGGTGAGTCCCAGCAGGACGATTACGCCGATGGCGGCGATAACATCGACCCCAAGACCCGCGAACACCAACGCCCAGGTGGATCCAAACAGGGTAAGCGGCACCGCCAGAAGAATAAGCAGCGGCATGGTGAGCGACTCGAAAGTAATCGCCAGCACCGCGTAAAGCAGCAACAGAATTGGCAACCCGACCCGCCGCGTCCAGTCACTGCCCTGTTGCGCGCCCAGGGTTTCGATAGTGTAGCCCGGCGGTGCATAGGCATTGACCACCTGATCGATGCTCCGGTCCAGGGCGATACGATCAGGGCCGGTAGCAGGGGCATCGGCCACCAGGGTGTAATCCACGGTGATTTCCCGGCGTCCGTTGTGGTGGGAAATAACCGGAGGCGGCACACCGACTTCACTGTTGACCAGTCCCGACAGCGGAATGACATCTTCCCCCGACAGCACCCGCAGGCCGGACAGCCATTGCTCGGGAGACTGGCGTTCCGCGGTGAGTCGTCGTAGAGTCAGGGGAATCTCGCGTCCGTCACCCATGGACAATCCCACGGGTGATTGGCGGCCTTCCCGACCCGCCGCCTCGAGTACCCCCAATACATCCTGTGGATTCAGACGGTAGGCGGTCAGGGCACCGGGAATGGCGGCGATATTCAATTCCAGGCTGCCGCGCTGACTACCCACCGTGACCGATTCCACTTGGGGGATGGATTCAAGCCGCAGTCGCAGTTCCTCGGCAATACGCAGTGCTTGCGCCATGTCGGTACCGGAAACGGCAATCTGTGAGGCGCCGCCGCCAAACAGGGCCGCCGCCTCCTCGCCCCCGCCGGCCGGCGAAACCGCCGGTCGGAGCTGGACAGTGTCCATGCCGTCGATAGCGTCGTTCAGCAGGCTGCGCACCCCGGCGACATTGATGATTTCCCCGCGCTCTTCCAAAGGATCAAGGTGAACAGTCAACGAGCCCTGGTCCACCTGGTAGCTGCTCTCCACCCGGGCGATTCCGTCCCGGTTCAGGACCGCCTGTTCCAGACGCGCAAAAACCAGTCCGGCCGCCTCCAGGGAGCCGCCGCCATCAAACTCAACTTCCACGGTAGTCTGTGCAGCTTCCGCGGGGCTTTGCCCGGCGGTGTTCACCATCACCCAGGGCAGGGCCACCACCAGGGTCAACAGCACCACGACGAAAATACTGGTAATCCAGGGCGCGGGTTGCCGCAGGGCAAGCTTCAGAAAACCGGAGAACAGTTCCCGTGCCCGCTGCGGCGGAAGCTTGCCAGAGTAGACCTGGCGCCTTTCCGAGTCCCGGGCCAGTCTCGCCAGCGCCGCCGGCGCCGCCAGGCGTTGTGCAAGCAGCGGCACCAGACCCACCGCCACCAGCAACGAAGCCGCCAGAGGCAACAGGATGGCTGCCACGACATTGACCAGCAGCCCCCGGGTCAGGGGATCCTCGATGATATACAAAGGCGGAAGAAACACGACCGCGTTGGTGGCGCTGGCCGCGAGAATAGCGCGAAGCGTACGCCTGATTCCCGCCACCGACGCCACGAAGGGGGCACTGCCTTTTTCCATCGCACGCTGCACCGCTTCGTAGACAACGATACTGTTATCCACCAGCATGCCCACGCCCACCACCAGCCCGGTCAGGGTGATCAGATTCAGCGTATAGCCTGACAGATACAACATGGCGCCGGCCGCCAGCAGGCTGACCGGCACGGCGACCGCGACCACCGCCACCGCGCGGATTTGCTTCAGGAACATGAACAATACCAGCAGGGCGATCAAGAAGCCGGTTATCGCCAGTTGCTGCAAGCGCTGCAATTGATCCTCCACCTGCTGGGCCGCATCAAAGCCGATGACGAAATCGATGCCGTAGGGCCGAAATTCCTGGCGCAGCGAGTCGAGCCGGGATCGCAGGTCCTGTCCAAGCTGGACGAGATTGGCGCCTTCGTCCTGGAAGATCAGCATGCCCACCGCCGACTGACCGTTGATGCGAAACACGCTGTTGCGCTCGGCTTCGCCCAATTCGATATCCGCCACATGCCGCAGCAGTACCGGGGAATCGTCCCGCAGGCGTATGTTGCCCAGAGAAGTCACTCCGCCGGGACGGCCATCCAGCAGAACCGAAAGCCGCTGACCGTGTTCTTCCGCCGCGCCGATATACCGCAGACCGCTCACCGCGTTCTGCACCCGGGCCAGAGCCCGCTCGGGTTGCACACCGAGCGCGGTGCACAAGGCGTAATCCAGCCACACCGTCACTTCACGCGGCGCGCCACCATTGACAAAAATCCGGCTCACCCCGGGAGTGGCTTCAATACGTACCTGAATCTGCTGCTCCACAAAATCCCGCAGCAGGCTATCGTCATCGCCGCCGACTACCTGCACGATCATGGCGAAGCGGCTCAGATTGGCCAGGTCCTGGGAGGACACATTGATACTTGTGCCTTGAGGCTGTCCGCGGTTGATATCCGCGGCGATCTGACGCAGTTCCAGTTCCCGTACCCGGGAGTCACTGCCGGGGACAAACTCGATACGCAAATCGCCGGAGGATCCTGAAACCTGGCCCCAGGTTTCCAGCACGCCGGGCAGTTCACCGGCACGGGATTCCAGCGGCAACAGAATTTCCCGTTCCAGAATCGCCGGTTCAGAACCCGGCCGGTTGAAGCTCACGAAAAGCTGCTCGCCGCGCAGCGGGGGGATCAGTTCAATGGGAATGCGAGACCAGGAAAAAATGCCCAGCAAGGCCACCGCGATAAAAAACATCACCGCGGCGACTGGCCGTCGCATGGGCAGGGCCAGCAAAACCTGACTTGGCGGCGCCGGCATGGTCAGCGTCCTGCCTGCTCAACGGGGACGGCGGGAACTCGGGGAAAAGGAGCGACCTGTCGTCTGAAGCGCTGTCCGAGACGATCCAGCAGATAGTAGATGCAGGGAACTACCGTCAGGGAGGCGAACGTAGAGGCGGTGATGCCCCCGATAACCGTCCAGGCCAACGGACTGCGCAATTCCGCGCCCTCGCCGCCACCCAGCGCCAGCGGTATCAGCGCCAGCACCGTGGTGGCGGTAGTCATTACAATGGGGCGCAATCGCAACGCCGCTGCCCGGGCCAGCGCGCTGCGGCGTTCCATGCCTTCGAGTATCAGGCCGCGCGCCATCTGGGCGAAGAGGATTGCGTCGTTGACCGCCACGCCCACCAGGACGATGAATCCCAGCATCGCCATAATGCCCAGCGGCTCCCCCTGGGGCACCAGGGCGACAGCCACGCCGATCACGGTGATGGGAATGACCGAAAGCACGGTAAAGGGCTGCAGCAGGGATTCAAAACTGCCGGCCAGCACCATGAAAACCAGCAGTGCCGCCAGAATAGCCGCCCAGCGCAACTCATTGACGGTCTGTTGTCGTTCCAGTTCTTCACCGGCGAGCCTGGCGGTAATGCCACCCGGCAGGGTGGTGTTCTGAATCGCCTGCTCCGCGGCCAGGCGTGCCTCGGGATTGGTGAACTCCGGTCTGACCAGTGCGGTCACCTGGCCGATACGGCGCTGGTCGCGGCGATAGATCTCTCTGGCTCCCGGAATGGTCTCCACAGTCACCACATCGCCAACGGTCAGGATCTGTCCATTGGCGCTCTGGAAGACCACGTCGGTCAATTGCTCAGCCGCGACGGCAGGCAGGGTGATGATGATGTCTCTTTCCTCGTCGCCAATGCTGAGCGTGGTCACCGGCAGGCCATCAAGAACGGCTTCCAGCACGGCGCTCACCTGGGGCAGGTCGACGCCATAGGCATCGGCAACGTTGCGTTTCAGCCGCAGGTGCAGTTCCGGCGCGGCGCCCTCGAAGGAGGTTCGCACATTCCATAAAGGGGCAGTGGTGATCAGTTGCTGTTGCAGAACTTGCGTTCCATAACGAATATCATCCAGGGATCGGCCTGTCACCTCCACCGTTACCGGGGCTGCGGCGGTACCCAGTGCCTGGGACAGGGCGGACGTGGCCAGTTGCCAGTCCACATCCACGCCGTACAACAGTGATATGGCGGGGACAGCGGCTTCCACCACGGTGCTGGCACTCGGCCCGCCGCCACTCAGTCTGACCTGCATTTCCGCCGTGTTTTCTTCACTGCGTCGTTCACGGATAACGCGGCCGTCATCCTCCAGGCGACCCACCTCCGCGAGCATGGCGGCCAGGTGATCCCCGGCGGCCTGCCCGACAATGCCTTCCAATCCAGCCACGGTAGCCGCGGTCGACTCCACGCTCTGGCCGGCGGGGCCGGTGACGCGCAACCCGAACTGGCGGGGGTCCGAGGGCGGCAACAACTCGCTGCCCAGGCGCCAGACCAATACGATGGCGGTGGCGCATAACACACAGGTTATGGCCACCACCGTCAGCGGTCGCCGCAGCAAGGATAACACCATGCGTTCTACCCGGGCGCTTCCCGGGTCGACGTCCGCCGTGCCCAGGCGCGGCAGCAACCACATTGACAGGGCCGGGATCAGGAAAATAGCCACCAGCAGGGAGGCCAGCAACGACACCACCACGGTAAAGGCAATGCCGGCCACCAGCTTGGCTGCCATGCCCTGCAGGAACAGTACCGGTAAAAAGACAACACAGGTGGTCAGGGTGCTGGCGACGATTGCCGCGCCGACCACCCCGGTGCCCTTGGCTGCGGCCTCTGCGGGGCTGTCGCCTTCCGAGCGACGCCGGAAAATGCTTTCAATCACCACGATGGCGTTGTCCACCAGCATGCCGGCACCGAGGGCGAGGCCCCCCAGGGTCATCAGGTTGAGGCTGTGACCCGCCGCGCCCATCGCCAACACGGTGGCCAACAATGAAACGGGCACAGCCACCGCCACGATGACCACGGGGCCGGGACTGCGCAGGTAAAGAATAAGCACCCCGATGGCCAGGGCAATGCCTATCAACGCCGCGCTTTGTACACCGCTGATGGCGTCTTCCACCAGCGCCGACTCGTCGCTGACGGTGGTAATAGCGATGCCCGGCAGGTCGCCGCCCAGTCCGGCATCTCCAACGGCCTCCCGCACGGTACGTGCGACGGTCACCGTGTTGGCCCCCGCCTCCTTGTAGACAAACACGCCGACACCCTCGACGCCATTGACGCGGACGAGGCTGGAGATGTCCGCGTCATCCAGCACGATCTCGGCAATGTCGGCAACCCGTATCGCGGTGGACTGACCAACGCCGGCGTCGACATAGCGCAGTACCACATTGCGTACGTCATCAGCGGAAACGAAACGTGACTGTCCTCGTACCAGCAGCAGGCGACTGCCGTCCTCAAGGGTGCCGGCGGTGACATCGGTATTGGCATCACTGATCTGTTGCCGTACCTGGGCGATGGTCAGGCCATAGGCCAGCATTCTGGTACGATCGATCCTCACTTGCAGCTCTGTTACCCGGCCTCCGCTGATCCGTGCCTCGGCCACGCCGGGCAACTGTTCCAGGCCGGGAGCGATCTGGCGGCGGGCGATGGTGCGCAGTGCGCTGAGGTCCGGCGCGGCCGCCGCGGAGCTTTCCGGCACTATCCCCAGTACCAGAATGGGCAACTGCCGGGGATCGAAGCGCCGTACCTGTACTTCATCGACATCGGCGTCGGCCTCGATGGAAGCTACCGAGCGGTTGACCTCAACCAGAGCCAGGTCCACATCGGTATTCCAGTCGAAGGTCACCCGGGTGACAAGCCGGCCAGCCCGCGCCACCTGGTCAATTGAGCGGATGCCGCTCACAGTGAAAAGTAATTGCTCGATTCGCTGGCCATACAGACGTTCCATTTCCAGCGCCGGCCGGTCGCCCGCGGAAACCGATACCAGTACAGTGGGGCTTTGCAGGTCAGGGAACAGGTCAAGGGGCAGACTGCGCCAGGAAATGATTCCCAACAGCGTCAGCACCACCGCGATGACAGTGACGGCGATGGGGCGACGGGCGCCCAGCCGGCCGAGGGCTTCCATCAGAGGCCCTCGCCGGTGACACGCACAGGCATCTGATCGGTCAGGGTTTCCAGACCCAGTACCACAACCCGCTCACCGGGGCTGACCCCGCTGCGCACTTCCACCACGTCATCGTCGCCCAGACCCAGGCTCACTTGTCGCTGCACCGCGCGCTGGCCCTCGGCAACGAACACCACCTGCCTGCCGCCGCGCTCCGTTACTGCGCGGCGTGGGACAACCGGCACGTTTTCCCGCCGGTCGATGATCAGTTCAACCTCGACAAACATGCCGGGGCGCAGCATCCGCTCATCATTGGCGATGGCGATTTCGGCGCGCAATGCGCGGGTTTGTTCGTTGACCGTAGGAGCCAGGCGCAATACCTCGCCGCTGAAACTACGCTCGTTCCAGGCATGGTAACGGGCACGTGCCTCCTGGCCCTCCTGTACCCGCCCGATATCCCGCCCGACCAGGTCGATGTCGGCAACCAGTGTCTCCAGTGGTGCTATCTGGGCGATGCTTTGGCCGTTGTCGACGATCTGGCCATTGGCCATGGGCTGGCCATCGCTATTGCGGGCCAGGCGCAGGATCACGCCATCGATGGGCGAGGTGATGCGGTTGCGGTCTTCGGTGTGCAGCGAACGCTGGTATTCCAGTTTCGCGTCCTCAAGGGCGTTCTTATCCTGGTTGAATGCCGTGAGTGTGACCAGCCCCCGTTCGTGCAGCGAGGACGTGGCGGCCAGATTGCTCTCCGCCGTTTCCAGCCGCAGGCGGGCGGCTTCACGGCGGGCGGCCAGGCGTACATCCTCACCGGTAATCTCCGCGATGATGTCGCCGACGTTTACCGCATCACCCTCGGCATAGCGTCCCCGGGAACCTTGTCCGATTTCCAGGACGCCGCCGGTCATCACCGCGAGCGTCACCAGTTCGGGCGCTCTCAGGGTTCCTGTGGTAATGATGCTGTCTTCGATGGTGGCCGACCCGGCCTGCTCGACCGTTACCGGCACCTGGAATTCCACGTTGGTGGTGCTGGTCTGCGGTTGGCAACCGGCAAACAGTAGTGACAGTAGCACGCTGGCGCGCCAGGCGGCGCCGGGTTTGGAAATAGACATTACGATCCCCACAGGCAGTTTGTTGTCAGAGTTATCAGGCGGTTTCATTTCACTTCGGTCCAGGACACGGCGTCGGCCACTACTGTCAGGCCGTCGGAATAATTGCTCAGTTCCACCACGACCGGTCCGGCGGGCAGGTCAAACAGCCCGATCTGGTTCCATCCCGGCCCGGTCGAGTCGGCATGGAAATCGACGAGCTCGCGGCCATTGTCGCTGACAACGGCCAGTTGCCAGTTGCCGTATGGATTCTGGACCACAATGGTCAGTAACTGGGCGGGCATATGGAGGTCGAGCCGCCAGCGCGCCGGCCTGGGTAGCGAGGTTTCGAACAGCGCGGCGCTGTCGCCCTCACCCGCGGCTATGTAGGCCACGGTGCGGCGATATTCGCCCCAGGCGCTCTCGGAGGCACGTCGGCTCCAGCGGATGGGATAACCATAGGTCATAACAGGCAGTCCCTGGTCCATGGGCGTATCTATCGTGACGTCGAACAATTGGCCGATCAGTCCGGTATCCCTCATCGCAACGGTTTCGTTTACCGAAAACCCGGGATCGAGATCGTCGATGACGATACGCTCCGGCAGCGCCGCTGCCATCGCAGCCGATGACTCCCCCGACGGGTCGATTTTCCGCACTCCCTCAACGGCGATGCTGTTGCGGCGCGGGATATTATCGCGATCAAAATTTCGTACCAGAAATGCCGTACGGTTCAGTGACATGTAGGGCTCCACATAGACCGTGGCCGGCGGCTGATTGAAGACCGCGCCAAATTCCACCGCGGAGTTTCCGGCGATCAACAGCGGTTCACTGTAGCTGCGCTCCAGTCGCGCGCTCAGTGGAATACTGCCGAAGGCGGCATTATCCACAGTGGACAGGTTCAGCGCTTCCATGGACCAGAACACCCGGACCAGGCCGGGTGCCGCTTCGGTGTTCCTGAGGGTAAACCGCAATTGATAGCGCGTGTCGCCGCTCTCGCTGTCCGCCAGTTGGACCATGTCCGCATCGTCAGTCCGGAACCCGGCCAGCGATGAGTGAAACCAGGCTGACAACACGGGGTCCAGTTGCGCACTCTGGATAGCTTCGCTGTGCAAGAGGTCGCCGAAGGTGAATTCGGAACCGCCGTAACGGGTCAGCAATTGCCCCAGCAATTGCGCCGCCCCTTCCGCACCCAGGGTATCGTAGATCGCCTGGGCCAGAGTGCCGCTTCGCAAGGCCAGTTCATCCACCGCCAGCGTCGGGTCCCGCCAGGGATCGAACTGCGCCAGTGGTGTATCCGCCGCGCTCTCCCATAGCGCATGATTGCCCCCCAGGCTGGCCAGCACGCGTTGTGAAGGCGAGAGGGAAAGCAGTGATTGCTGTTCCAGCGAGTTCATTACCAGGTCTTCGGTGCGAGTTACCTTGATGGCGGAAAAATAGCTGCGTTCGCCGGACACCAGCAGGGAAGCCAGGTCTTCCAGCATATAGTTGAGCGGGATGGCCTCCCTGCCCACAGCCGCGGTCCGGTACAGAAAGTAGTTGCGGGCGAAGGCGGAAAATACATTCCCTCCGCTCAGGTCGTTGATGAAATAATTGATCAATCGGTCGCGTTCGACTATCGCCGGGTCGACTTCCGGCGTATTCTCATCTACCGAGTTGACCATGCGGTAGACGAAGCCGTCCATGGGAATATCGAAGCGGGCGGTGGGAAGCCCCTGCTCTTTGATCAATAGCATGCCCGGCGGAGCCAGGGCGGTGTCCATGCGCCAGCCGCCCTGGTGTCCACGCAGGATGTTGGGTACCTCCACCAGCGTGAAAGCGTCGAAGGGATACCGCAGCCCTGAGCCGGCGACCAATCGCAGGCGTGAGTTGACCCACCGTTCAATTTCTTCCCGGGCGAAAGCAAAATGATCAATCAGACCGGTATGTTTTGGGTGCAGCAGAACTTCAAAGTGGATGCCCTCGAGTTCGGTACTGAACGCGGCGAAACGCGCGGCCATCAGCGCCACTTCCGGAATGGGGGAAGCCGGAGAGAATTGGACGGTTTGCCTGTCACCTTCGCCGGACGATAGCTGCTGTCGTCGACCCGGGCCGGCGGCTGTCCAATCTGACGGCAGACTGACTTCCATATCCACGGTGAAAAAATCCACCGCCCGCTGGCGCGGATCGCCCCGTCCCACATCCACCCCGGCGGCTGGAAGCCAGCGAATGCCCGGAGTCAGCGCCACATAACTCGCCTCGAACACACCTTTGTCCAGGCCATAGTAGCGGCGACTGTCAATGCTCACGTTGTCCTCGCGCAGATCCAGTGCACTATCCAGATAACCGAAGTGCGTATTCGGGAGTCCGGCGTAGTTCAGTTTCACAGTCGCCGATTCACTTGCGTTGAGAGCATCCTGCAGCGTTATTTCCAGCAGGCCATCGGCATGCTCGAACTGCAGTGCGCGATCAACGCCATCGACAACCTTTGTCACGGTGAAACCCGGATTGAGTGTGAACAGGGCATGGGTCAAGGTCTCGGAGGCCGCCGTAAACCGCAGTTCCAGTTCTACCCGTAATTGACGGCCCGGATCAATAGAAACCGTAGCACGGATGTTTTGCACATCCGGCACCGCGTCATCCTGTCGCGTCTCGTGAACCGCGCGCCAATGATCGAGCTGATCGAATCGCCGCTCTTGCATCTGGTAGGCGACGGCGCCGAGAGCCAGACCGCAGACCGTGAATGCCACCCCGGCAGCCATGGGTGTCACGCGACGGGTGCCGTCCAGTCGCGGATGGATCGCCAGCGCCAGCGCCAGCAGGCCGGCCGACATAAACAGTAACCCGGCGCGCTGTACCCACCAGGGCTGATCGGCGATGGAGGGAACCCATTCGGAAGGTTGATTGAGCTGCATTGCTCCCACCAGGTCAAAGCTCAAGGCCACACTGAATCCCTGCGTACCCAGCACGACGTACGTAACGAAGATCACCAGCAGGGAGATGATCAGCGCCACAACGCGGTTGCGCACCAGCAGGGACACGAGCATCACCAGCGCGCAGCAGAAAGCCATGGCCGGCAACGCCATGAACAGGGCCAGGCCGACCAGGGAGAGTGGCTCCAGCGGGCCGCCGATGGTAAAACCGAACCAGGGCAGAGCCCAACTGACCAATAACATCACCCCCAGCAGAATGACTACCGGCACCCAGGAGCAAAGCACCACACCCAGGAACCGCCCGAGCACGAGTTCACCATTGGTGTAGGGTCGCGAATCCAGGATGTCCAGCATGCGCGCGCGGGAATCCCTGCCCCTTATCTCAAAAGCCAGGAAAACGATCCCGGTGATGTAGCTCACCAGGTAAAAGAAACCGATATAGGAAATGACGTGGCGGGAGGAAGGAATGGCGAGGGTGGGCGATGAGGCTGACCATGCCGCGTGCAGTACCAGGAAGCTGACATACATCCCTATGGACATGACAAAGGCGAAAGCCAGAAACGCCCAATAGCGAAACAGCGACAAGGTGATCTGCGTTTCTATGCGCATTAGGGTATTGAGTCGTATGAGGTTCATATCGCCATCACGTCAGGCCGTTTCCAGATCGGTTGTCATCTCGGAGTAATCTTCTTCGGTAATCTGTCTACCCTGCCCCAGGGTGTAGGCCAGATAGGCTTCTTCAAGGGTTATATTCGTTACAGGCACCGCTTCCTTGAACGGCATGCCCAGCCCGTCGACGCCGCGAAAAATCGTTTCACCGTTGCGAAACGACTGCGCGACAATTTCAAAGCTGTCGCGCCGTTCCAGTTCTTCCGATAGTGCGGGCGAGGCCGCGATTTCAAACACCTTGCCTTCAGCCAGCGCAATCAACTCGGTTGGCGGGCCGCGGAATTCCACGCGGCCCCGGTGGATCAGAGCCATATCCGAGCAGCTTGAACCCAGGTCGGCGATGATGTGGGTGGAAAGCACTATAGCGCGGTCCTGGCTGAGATCGGACATCAACTGTCTGAACCGCAGGCGTTCTTCCGGATCCAGTCCCACCGTTGGTTCGTCCATGATCAGCACACTGGGGTTGTGGATCAGCGCCTGGGCGACACCCAGCCTGCGCAGCATGCCGCCGGAGAGGTTCTTGACCTTGCGTTCGCTCACCTCCTGAAGGCCGACACCCTCCAGCGCCGCTTCCACCTTCTTCTTCCTTTCACGGGTATCGGTGAGCCCGGACAGGGAAGCCAGAATATCCAGCACGGCCCCCACCTTCTGCCCTCCCCACGCACCAAAATCCTGCGGCAGATAGCCGATCAGTTTTCTGGCGGCCAGGCGTTCGGTCACCACGTCGTGCCCCGCCACCAGTACACGCCCCTGCGTCGGTTCCAGCAAAGTGCAGATTATTCGCATCAGGGTGCTTTTGCCTGCGCCGTTGGAGCCCAGCAGACCGAACATGCCGCGGCCGATTTGCAGGTCGATATCTTCCAGCGCGTAAGGGCCTGGCTGATACGCGTGAGAGACCTGGTCAACGAGAATGTAGGTGTCAGGTGGTAGGGGCATTGCAGTTTCCGTGGCCGATGACCGTCTTCATGCCGATGCCGCCGATGTATGTGGGCCGGGCGGCTACGGATAAGCGCCCGGTGCTGTAATGTGTCACCGCGGATATCCTGTTGTTGTTAATGAATCAAGACGGCCTGGCAGGCGATGTTGTTACGCTGATTCGACGCGTGATCCTGCACCGTCAGAACTAAACGAGCAAAGATAGTGCCAAGTTGAAAAGCGCATAGTATCAGTGTGTTACGGCGACTCAAAGGGCAAGCGGCGTATCAATTGACCAAAATGTCGCAATCTGGACCAATACCGAAAACCGGTAATTCCAGTACGCCTCATGGTCAGGGTGGTAACCCACTCCATGGCCCGGACGCAGGAAGCAACGACCCATGTTTCCCAGGGAACGTTTCCCGGTGACTCTTGGTCGGCCTGACAGGCCGGCTGGGTGCTGTGTGGGAGTACTTGTTGGAACAGCCAGGTTGTGTGGATGGGAGAGCGGAGCAATGGATCGTTTGCGGATCGGGGAATGGCACGTTGTGCATTGCGGCTGTGCGTTTTGATGTGCTTGTTTCTACATACGGGCCCCGTTAATATCATGGCGGCATGTCTTTCCATGGGCGGATATCGCGCAGCGCGGTGGTTGGGATATGCGCATGCCCGGTTGTGATGGATATCAGGCATGCTCCATATATCAATGTTAGGGCAGGGCAAATAATGGAGGGTTATGGAGACTTCAAATAAGGAACATCAATCGACTGAATCACCTCGCATTTTTGTACCTCCAAGTGCGGGCGAGGCTATAGAAGTAAACGGGATTAACTACTTTATAGGCCATCAGATAGGTCAAGGCTCGTTTGGTGCAGTCTACGATTGTGCGGACGAGTGGGGGAACGATCTGGTAGCTAAGGTGATACTTCCTCAGAATCGCAGTTACGAAGCTGTGCGTGAAGAATGGTGGCACGAACTTCAAAGTTTGCAACAGCTTAGGCACCCACAAATAACGTATATTCATCAGGCCTTCGAGTATCGGGACACGTTCTATATTGTCGTTGAAAAATGCACAATGACACTGAATGAAATTATTGCCTCCCCCAATACTAATGGTGAGCTTTGGGTTCCTTATGTAGCCCGAGACATCTTGAACGGGCTCCAGTACATTCACGATCATGGATATATCCATAAGGATTTACACGCTGGGAATATACTAGTGTCTCAGCAGAGAGACCCAATGGTGCCAACAAAAGATCCTGTGTGGAGATTTAAGGTCGCGGATCTTGGGATAAGTAAGCTTGAGAGCGATGTACGTATTTTTGGAACAGTGCTAGCTCAGTGGATGCTGCCGCCCGAGTACCTTAATATTCAAGAGTTTGGGGTCGTGGGGAAACACGTTGATGTATACCATGTTGGTCTCCTACTGCTGAGCCTGATTCAAAACCGAGTACTTTCTTTTAGTCAGGATGAGATATTGGATGGGGTGCCTCGAAAGGTGGCAGAACACCTTCCCTCACCATATGGCCCTGTTATTGCGCGAGCGTTACGAAGGCATGTAGAAGCCCGCACCTCATCTGCTATCCAGCTATGGAGAGAAATATCTCACACAGCATCGCAGATACAGCCCTAACAAATGCAGGCAAGGGACGCTCCTTGCGTCGCGCCCCTGCTGCAAGGCGTTAGGCAGAATGCGAATCGAGATATTTTTCTGTGGCTTTAACGATTAGGGCGCTACGAGATAAATGATGCTCGGAAGCAAAATTATCCATCTTTTTCACAATATAAGAGGGGAGAGAAACATTTAATCTCATTGGTCGGCTTTCCAGCTTGGTGATATCTATATCGATCAACATCCAAACGCCGCCTTCGTAGTTACCGGTAGCCTCGAGCTCTTTAATATCCGAAGGTGCTGGAAGTTCGAAATCTTCACCCTCAAAATGCAGTTCAATGGCTTCTTGAACACAAGCTGGTATATCAGAATACTCGTCGGCCGCTGTAAAGCAGCCATCAAAATCAGGCAAAGTCACGCCGTGGGCGTGTTTTTCGTCACCTACATGTACATATGCGGGGTATATCATTTCACCATTCCCAGTTAGCTTGGCGGTATATGTTGCGCAAGGTACCAATCGGTATATCCTTACGCGGGTGCGGCACAATCACATGGCCAGTTCTGTCGGGGTGCTTAAACTTTTCGTGGTCGCCTTTTCCGCCCACCTTTTGCCAGCCCTCCGCTTTAAGCCGTTTGATTATGGCCTTACTTTTCATTGGTGCAATTATACACACAAATACACACACGTCAATCGGTGCATAACAAATAAGGATATGTCGCGCTTGCCGTGACATATCCTGTTGTTGAACAAGCC
>JBBDLF010000013.1:84277-129460 GCA_040879025.1 Pseudohongiellaceae bacterium | reverse complement strand
GACGCCTTGCGGCGACACGCGACAGGCTCCGCAGAGGCGGTACAGAATTAATCAGCGGTTCCTTAAATTACGGAATTCCTGACATTTTTGTGGCAAAAACAAAAATTAACATATTAGTTTTCAAATACTTATGGTCCACGCAACGATCTAACGATAGGTGCGATTGGCCAGGTAGGATTCGAAAACCAGCAGTAACGCCGCCATGAGCAGTATCCACCACCAGATTCTCTGCGGACGTTCCAGTTCGGCGATCAACTGCGCCGCTCTGACATCCCTGGACTGTACTGGCTCCGTTTCCGGGTTAATGACCAGGTCATACAGATTGGAGACCGCGACGCGGCTCAGATAGGATTCTTCTGGCGTGACATTCACCGCATAGAGCTGCCGGTCAGTGCCCCTGCTTGCTTCCATGACTCCGGGCATGCGGGCGGTTATCACATTATTTGCGGCAACCGGCATCTCGTTGTCTTCGGGATCAGTCACACGCGTGACGCCCTCGGGCAATTCAATTGTATCCCCTACCGTATACGCTCCCTGACGGGCAGGCGGCTGTACCAGATAACGCAGCGTTTCATGTATAAATGGCAGAAAGAGTCCCTGCAACGGGAGATTATTCCACTCCAGGTCCAATGAGGAGGCGAACAACATAACCTTCCCTTCCCCAACGTCGTGTTCCACCAGAGCCGGTTGGGCATTATCAAACTGCATCAGCGATTCCGTTCCGGGATTCGGTGTCAGTGACCAGTACCCTTCAAACCGGGCCGACCATTCGTTATTCAGTGAACGCAATGCGGGATGACGGCTGTCAAAGTCCGCGATGACGAGGTAATCACCGATTCCGCTACTCTCGCCAAACGCCAATGTCGCCGGCGTGACGGAGGCAAACTGCTGATTGAAACGCTGTGGATCAACCCGGTCGCCCGGAGCCAGCAACAGATTACCGCCCTCCTGCACGTAGCGGGTGATGGCATCGGTCTGTGACGCGGCAAGGCCGCCCACATTCAACAAAACCAGTACATCGTTACGCTGCAGCGCTTCGCTTGCCAGATTTTCCGGGTCAATGGCTTCGACATTGAAAGGGGAAGTCACGCCACTGCTCAGCGCGAGGTTGAACCAGTGTGCTTCGTCGTCATACCAGTCATCGGAAGGATCGCCGTTAACGACCAGCACGTTGATCCGGGGCAGTATGGTTATACTGAAATAGCGGACGTTGTCCACGGCAAAATTATCGCCGGTTACCCTGACCTCACCGATATGGACGGCTTCATTGCCCAGCGCTGGGTTAAACGTCACCACCGCCTCGGACTGTTCGTCGAGATCCACAGGCTGACGGTCAATCACGGTACCATCCAGGCTCAGGGTAACTTCACCATTGCGGGCATGAACCGAGCCGGTACTGCGTACCCTGGCGAGAATGGTGCTTTCGGCCTCCTCTGCTTCCAGCAGTTGTTCCGGAGCCCTGACATCGGTCAGAACCAGATTGGTGCTTTCCTCATTTCCCACATCCATTCCGAAGAATTTTACGCCGGGTGCAAGTTTCCAGCCTGACTCGGCATCAGTCAGGCCGGCCTGCTGAAAATCAGAAATCAGGTAGACACTGCGGTCCTGAAACCGGGCCTGCGAAAGCACCTGGTCGGCGAGCTGCAATCCGGGCATAAACCGGGTGGCACCATAGCCAGGCTGGTCCAGGTCATTGATGCGGGTTCGGAGACTTTCCAGATCAGTGGTTAATTCCATCACCCCGGCGGTGCCGCCGGCGAAGCGGATCAAGGCGGCTTCATCGCCCGCATCCAGTTCGTCGAGCACTTCAAGCGCTGCCGCTTTGGCGTCTTCAAAACTGTCGCCGTAACGCATGCTCATGGATTCATCGACGAGTATTGCTACAGACCTTGGTGCCGTATCCAGCAATTCGGAAATCGACTGGTCTACCACCGGCCGCGCGAAGGCCAATACCAGCAGCGCAATCAGCGCCCCGCGCATCAACAACAGCAACCACTGCTGGATCTGCTGGAAGAAAATCAGTTTTTTGGAGGTTTTCTTCAAAAAACGGATGGTGCTGAACATCAGTTTAGGTGGCTTTTCCCTGCGTATGAGATGGATCGCCACAGGGATGAGCGCTGCGAACAAACCGGCAAGGAAAAGTGGAGAAAGAAAGCTCATCGGTTAACCACCTAGAAACTCCTGGCCCGTTTGGCCATGTAGGATGAAAGCGCCTCGTCCAGCGGTTTGGCCGTGTTGAGCAAACAGTAGTCCACACTGTTACTCTGGCATTGTTTGCGGCACCCGGCAAGAAACTGGTTCAGGTTCTCGAGATAAGCCTTGCGTATAGCGGCCGGCGATGTGATGTACGACTCGCTGTTTTCCATGTCGATAAATTCGGACGCCTCATTGAACGGAAAGGTCAGTTCAGCATCGTCCATTACCTGAAACGCAATGACGTCGTTGCCCATGGACCGCAGGTTGCTGAGTGTATTGAATACCCTGTCTTCATCATCCAGCATATCAGAAATCAGAATTACCATGCTTTTCTTGCGCATGCTGGCGGCCAGATCCATCAACGGTTTCACCGCATTGGTCTTTTCGCCGGGGGTAGTCTGGGCCAGGGTACGCAATATCCGCATCAAGTGGGGTTGTCGGCATTTCGCGGGAATAAAATCCCGCACCTTGTCATCAAAAGTGATTAAACCGACCGCATCCCGCTGCCGGTTGATGAAGTAGGCCAGGGCTGATGCCAGGGTGACTCCGTACTCCAGTTTGCTTACTCCACCGGAGGAGTAAGCCATGGAGGCACTGGTATCCAGCACGATGAAACAGCGCACGTTGGTCTCATCTTCGTACTGCTTGATGTAAAACTTTTCGCTCCTGGCATAAAGCTTCCAGTCGACGTGGCGCATATCGTCGCCACGGTAATAGTGGCGGTAATCGTTGAACTCGACACTGAATCCCCGGTGTGGGCTTTTATGCATCCCCGAAAGAAATCCTTCTACGACAATCCTGGCGCGAAGTTCCAGATTGTCCAGGCTGGACAGTACCTTGGGGTCGAGAAAATTCAGGCTCTGCGCTGACATGTCGAAATCGCCTTAGATATTGGACTTGGGTTGCGGAATCGCTTCCAGCAAACGACTGATCACGTCATCAGTGGTAACACGTTCGGCTTCAGCGTGAAAGTTCAGCAGTATCCTGTGCCGCAGAACCGACGGCGCCAGCGCCCGAATATCCCCGTACGATACATTATATCGCCCCAGCAACAGCGCCCGTACCTTACCGGCCAGAACCAGGTTCTGCGAAGCACGGATACCGGCGCCCCAGCTCACCCAGTCCTTGATAAACGACGGGGCACTCGCCGTCTGGGGACGGGAGGCATGAACCAGATCAACTGCATAACGTACCACGGCCTCGGCGGCTGGCACTTGACGCGCAATACGCTGAAATTCCAGAATATCTTCTCCACTCAGTGGATGGGACAGCGCTGCTTCCCGGGTCTGGGTAGTATTGGTGACAACTGTCACCTCGTCTTCCGGGCTGAGGTAGCCCAACTCCATCTTGAACATGAAACGGTCAAGCTGAGCCTCTGGTAGCGGGTAGGTGCCTTCCAGTTCGATTGGGTTCTGGGTTGCCAGTACAAAGAAGGGACTGGACATCGGGTAAGTGACGCCGGCGGCGGTCACCTGACGTTCTTCCATGGCTTCGAGCAAAGCCGACTGGGTCTTGGGCGGCGTTCGGTTAATCTCGTCCGCCAGCAGAATATTGGTAAAAATGGGCCCTCTGACAAACTTCAGTGTACGCCGGCCTTCAGCTTCCTCGACTATTTCGGAACCAACCACATCCGCGGGCATCAGGTCCGGTGTAAACTGGATTCGGCTGAATTGCACCTGCAGAATATCAGCAACTGTCTTGATCAACAGGGTTTTAGCAAGTCCGGGCACACCGGTAACCAGGCAGTGGCCGCCGGAAAACAGCGCAATCAACAGTTCATCAATGATGTCCTGCTGGCCGACGATGACCTTCTTGATCTCGGTGGTGATCTGGTCCCTGCCGTCCTGCATTCTTTTTACCAGCGTCAGATCATCTGTGTCTTCCAGGCCGGCTACATTCTCTAGTTCTGCCATCAGTCTGTCCTGTTGTAGTTAATGACTATAAGCATAGATGAGAAAATTGATTCCAATCTTGTATGCTTCATTCGTGTACCGGGTAGGATAAGGCTCATAAAACGTGTGCTCCCATCCATCGCCGAGATCAGTATTGTAATTCGCCACCATCATAACGCGCCCGTCATCATCGAGGATGGCGTAAACCGCGGGCGGAAAGTTGGGGTCATCAAGGCTGAAATAACCGCCGCGATCCCAGGTAACCATCCGCCCTGGCACCTGCGCGATTTCATCGATATCAAAAAAAATATGAAATATTTCGTGGTTGGTATCCAGCTGCACCAGTTCCCGGTCGGGGAAAATTTTTGAGATCTCGCGCACCATGTCCTCATGGTGGGCATCACCCCAGAAATCGTCCGCCATCACGAATCCACCCCGAAACATGAATTCGCGCAGCGCTTCAATCTCCTCGGGGTTGAAATCAGGACCGCTGAACGTCGAGCCGATCGGCACTCTTTTCCAGTTCATGTAAAGGAATGTATGTTCAAACAGGCGCGGGTCGGTGAGCGGGATTGAATCATGGCTACGGGTGTTGGTGTCGATGTTGGTGTAGCGTTGCACGCCGCGCAAAAAATTTTCATCGGAATCAGGATAGTCGGTGTCCCACCAGCCTCCACGCCTGCCAAAGCCTCTGCGACCGGCACCGCCTCCGTAGTTGCTGTATATCCCTCTCACCCAGGTAAATTCACCGCCGTCCTCGCCGTCTTTGTAGACGCTGTCATCATCAAAACGCAGAGCAACAATATCGCGCTGGGCATAAGCCGCGCCACTGCACAGCAGCGCCGCAAGCAATACCAAAGCCGGTAGCGGGAATTTTAACCTGAGGGACGATTCAACCATCAGTTAGCTGCTTCTCCGTCTGCACCAACCCCGTCTACCGACTGAAGCAGAACCTGCTGAGCGCGCTGAAAGCTCGGCGCGATTTCCAGCGCCAGTAGTGAATTCTGCTTTGCCTGATCCACTGCACCGATCTGTAAATAGGCTTCCGCGAGATTGGTTCTTGCTTCCACCGGGTCATTGACGTCGAGTTTTACCAGCACCTCGTATTCGGTCACAGCCGTTGCAGGGTCCTCAGCCTCCAGAGCATACTGCGCTCTCAACTCGTGCACATCGAGACGGTAAGGATCGATCTGTAGTGCCCGGTCGATAAAATACGCCGACTTTTCCGTATCTCCCGCGTCCAGCGCGGCACGCGCCAGAATCATTGCCGAACCATAATCGTGTTGTTGGTTTTCCAGCAAAATCGCCAGTTGTTCCAGTCTCCCCTCGCGGTTGCCTTCGCGCTCGTAAATCTGTGACAGGACCAACGGAGGACTCGGATAGCCGGCATAACTGGGCAACAGTTCATGAGCCTGTTCCAGATATCGTTTTGCTTCATCGAAGCTCTCTTCCTTGAACAGCACAATCCCCAGTTGCAAATAGGCCTGAAAATCGCGAGGCTCGTTTTCAATACGCTGAAGCATGTGCTGTTTCAGCGACATATTGTTATACAGTTCTGCCAGGATGGCGCTGGAATTTTCTCGAATGCCGTGCCCGTGCCCTTCTCCTTCGTCGGGAACATCCTCGCGATGCACAAAGACGTCGATTTCGGCCACGCGTCTTTCAACCCAGGCACGAAAGCCTTCGTCAAACGCGTCCTGGGACTGACCAAACGCCGCCACAAACCGTTCATTATCCGGTTTGATCTCTCCATACTCTCGCACCAGATTCACCAGAGGATCAAATCCGTATTCCTCGGTGATGTAATCGACCACGAGGTAAGCTTGAAAGTAAGCGAAGCCAAGGTCGGCGTTACTCTCGGCCCCGGAGAATCCGGCATTGAGATTACTGACATGCAGCAATTTTTCATCTTCCACGGCGCGTACAAGGTCCAGTCCCTGGCGCCGGCCCCAGTATGGGCGACCCTGGGTTTCCTCCCACACCGAGATACCTTCGGACAGCCAGCGCGGCATTCGGTTCCTGGTCATTTGCAGTGTGATCACGTGCATGAATTCGTGCCACACGATTTCCTGCCAGTTTGCGGTGAGGGTGTCAGGAGAAATGAGCGTGATCACTTTTCCGAAGCAAATTCCGACAAGCGGGCCGATGTCCGGTAGACCGACGGAACGAACAGCAAAGTCTTCCGAGTTTTCGAAAATCTCGATTAGAATTGGACCTTCAGGTTCAAATCCATACTTGGCGGTGAGGGTATCCCAGGCTTCCGTCAACAGCGGCTCCAGGTACGGCCATAATATGTCGGCGTCGCGCTCACTCAAATGCACCTTGAAGTGTCCGCTCTCGCGGGTTTCATAAGTAGCCAGCGTGTCAAACACCTTCAGGGTATTTGATGTCATCACATTAAACGGATCGTTTTCGTATCCTATTTCCAGGTTACGCTTGCCTTCCTCTTCCTCACCCAGGCGCACCAGATTGGTTCCCAGCAGTGTGTACGCCGGCCAGTATTCAGAATCCAGTTCAAGCGCGGCGCGGGCAAACTCCACCGCCTCGGTGAAACGGTAACGGTTACCGAAGGAGTCAGCGATATTGCTGAGAAACTCCGCATTACCCGGACTGAAACTTTCCACCCTGGTTGCAAACTCATCGTATTCCTGCTGCCTTTCATTGAGGATTGCATTCGCCGCCAGCGTACTGAGCGCGGTAAGGGACTCCGGATTAACCGCCAGCGCTTCTTCAAGGTAAACCTCGGCCTCATCGGGCCGCTCGTTGCGCATCATCATCAACCCATAGGTTTCGAGCGATGCCACCGACCGCGGATTGATCACCAGTGAACGCTGCAATGCTCTCTGGTCCCCCACAGCGCGAGCCATTCCGACAAGTGCCGGCACATAGCGGCTGTTTACTTCCAGCGCATCCTGATAAGAGCGTTCGGCATCGGCGGCGTTGTATTTTTCCTGGAACAGATTGCCCCACAGCACATGTGCTTCGAGATTATTGGGGTTTGAACGGACGGCTTCATTGAACAGGCTGTTGGCATCATGGAACCGATCCAGGCGCCAACTGGCCAGAGCGACCATGGCCACATCCTCTGAACTGAACACCAGTCCGTTGTCATAACGCACCACCGCCTCCTGCAGATACTGTCGTGCGGCGGACTTTTGCCCGATAAACTGCAGCAAGGTACCGTATTGAACCAACGTCCGCACGGGAGCCTCAGCCTGCCCTTCAACGACCGCCCTGAGTACCTCAGCCGCCTCGGCGGACCGGCCGATGGCGCGATAAACCTCCGCCAGTTGAGTGCTGATCAATGGATATTCGGCGTAGTCTCCGTTCTCGACAGCTTCTTCGCACAGCGCGATGGCTTCTTCATAATCGCCGGTCAACGCATTGGCTCTGCTGGCACCTACGATGCCTTCGTTACGATCAAGCCCATCCGCCTGTTTGAATACTTCGATGGCGGCGGCATAGGAGCCGTTCTGCATAAGTTCTTCCGCCCGGTAGAGAGCGGATTCACCCACCTCGGTAACCTGCTGCGCGTGTGCCGATAACACCAGTCCCAGTGAGGTGATCGCAGCTATCAGTGCCTGCCTGCCGTATCTACTGTAATTCATTGAATTCACCCGTAGTTCTGGACAGTTCGATCAACAACTGCTCCATCCTTTGCCAATAGTCATTTTCCAGATAGTCCACCTTGCGGCCTCGCAACACAACCACCGCTCGTTCCAGTTCCCGCATCCTGGCCTTCAATGCCAGACTCTGCGGGCCAAGATTTTCGTCATCGGAGGCGAGAATATCGAGATAGGCTATTTCCGCAAGCCTGCCGTCTTCATTGCCCTGGGCCGGCTCAAGAGTAAACATACCGTCTCCGTTGTCGTCGAGACCGGCGTGCTCGGACGCCAGTCGCCCCTGCTCTTCATACCACAGGTTCACGCTCTGTCTGGCGTAGGTGAACGCTTCCAGCATCGACACCCGGTTGTTTTTGTCACGGTCGCCATTGCGATTTTCCAGAGACTCAATGAAATAGCGGGAAAATACCGGATCAAATTTCTCAGAGGCTGAACGCGTCGCGGAAATCACCACCCTTCCCTCGTCGGAAAGAAATGTAGAAAAACCGTAGCTGGCACTGGTTGTGTTGACAACCACCATGCTTTGCTCATTGAACTGGTCGAGAATTTCAGCGAATTCCGGCCCGGTGATATCAGGGCCGACTATGTTGAACTTGGCCTCTTCCTGTGCTCCGGTACCGTGTCCGATCAAAAACACACTAACCTGGTCGCCTTCGGTGACGCGTGCTTTCAGATCCGCGAACTGTGACTGTATTGACAGTAAATCACAGGCTCCATCCACGCGGGAGCCTTCGGAGAAATCATCAGCACCGCGACCCATCAGCAATGAAATTGTGTCGGAACTGTAACCATAATCCCGAACCAGAATATCGTGCAACGCGTAAGCCCACTGGGTAAACTGGTCTGTGGTGTCGTCACCTACCGTGGGACCAACAAGAATCACAGCGTATTTGGTGGCATCAGGCTGCTCAATAAAATAGCCGTCTGAATTGTCCAGCCGTGGCGCCGGGTTCTGGCCCATGACCGGGGCAGTCCCGGCGGTCAATCCCAACAAAGCAAGGAGCGGAAACAGGAATGCGGTGCGTTTCATCATGACAACCCCTTCATGCGCCGCATAATCCAGTCGGCACACAACAGCAAAATCAGCAAGGTCAGCAACCACGCGTTATCCCACAAGTCCAGCTGTATTTCCTGGGTATACGCATTGGGAGTGAACTCGATAGCGTTTCGCAGACCACCCGACTGATCGATATTAAAATAATCGCCTCCGCTGGTTTCTGCAATGCGGCGTAACAGAGAGGCATCGAGCCCGGCCGCGGAATACTCGCGCAATGACGGTGTAACAACAAAAGCAGTTCGCTTTTCCGAACTATCGATCGCGGCATCCGAAGCGGCGCTGGTCACGTCCACGAGTAATTCATAGACCCCTTCGGTTTCAACAGTAAAGCTGGTGCGATACAAACCATCTTCTTCGATATCCCACTCCATTGGCGTGTCGGTTGCCTGATCCTGCGGATCAGTCCTTTGTATCCACAATGTCGCATCGTTGTCGGGTTCATAATTCTCATCGAGAATCGTCGCCCTCACGTTGACCACGTCACCTACATTGTAGTACTCACGATCAAACTGTATGTCGATCCGCTCCGGTGCGGAGGACGTCAGCCAGCGCAGCATTTGCCGCCACAACACCTCGTGCGACTGATCCTCGGACGGCATCATCATCTGCCAGCGCCAGGTACTGGCCGTTGCAATGGCAACGCTTCTGCCGCTGCCGTAGCGCTGGGTGGCGATAACGGGCAACGGCTGATTCTGATATTGCAACAGTGGATGTTCCAGAAGCACCGTGGCGCCGGGTTTTGCGCGTCCTGTCACATAAATACCCTGGAATTCGGGAAGCTGCTGCCAGAGTCGGCGGTTTTCCGCATCGTCGCTCGCCAGCCGAAGTAACGGTGAAAACTCCCCATTGCGGGTCAGTCTGGGATAATAGGTCTCGCCAGTCGGATGACTGCCACGGCGAATGCCGCCGCGCAAATGCTGGGGCAGGAATCCCTCTTCCACCAGCGTTACCGGCAGAATGTCGGCGACCGGCGTGTTCAGAAAAGTTTCATCCACCATGCCGCCACTGAGGAAACCACCCCCGCGCTCGGCAACAAAATCGTTCATCATTTGCAACTGGTCGGCATTGAAGAAACCTTCGTCAATGTCTCCCAGGATAATCGCTTCGTACTGGTACAACTCCTCCCGACTCGAAGGAAATCCGTTACTCAGTTCGGTGGGTGAACGAATGCCTTGGCGGTAAAATTTTTCCGGACCTGTCTGCAGGTATGTGGCAAGCCTCAGGGAGTCGTCGCCTTCCACGGCGCGACGAATGAACTTGTATTCGTTACGGGGATGACCTTCCAGATAGAGAATGTCCAGAGGCGGTTTCTCGGTGTTGTCCACCAGGAAACTGTATTGGTTGTTCTCACTGATGATTTCATCGTCTTGCAGCTCAACCGTCAAATCGTAGACGATCAGTTCGCGGCGCTCCGGGGTGACTTCCAGTTCGTAACGCCGTGTCACGCCTTCGAGACCCAGCGTGATGTTTTCGGCCGCCACCTCCGTTTCACCATCCATTATCGCCAGTTTGACATTTCTGCCTTCGTAACCTTCCTGGATCAGCGCAACATCCACATTAAAAACCGACCCTTCCAGTACAGTCTTGGCTGTCACCACGTCGACAATGCCAATATCGCGAGGAATTCGCTCCCTGCCCGTTCCCACCGTAAATACAGGAATTTGCCGCGCGCCATAGCGGGACGCGGTTGCCACCGGGTCAATTGCACTGTTGTCCGCGCCATCAGAAAGCAACACCAGGCCGCCCACGGGAAGACCCGTCAGTTGATTGTCAACATGTTGCAGAGCCTGGTCCAGGGAAGAGGCGGTCCCGGTCTGTAGCAGATCAGTCGCCCCGGAAATTCGCTGGGTTTCCTTATCAAATCGAAAAACTCTCACCTGAAATAATTCATCGAGAGAATCGATCAGGCCGTTGTTGCCGAACAGCAGTTCAGATACCGCTGCCTCGCGGCGGCGGCCACCATCAAGGTCTGCAATGGACATGCTCTGGGAGTCGTCGATCAGGATGCCAAGATAGGTTTCCTGCGGTGTCACCTGCTGGCTCGTGATAACCGGGCGTAACAGACAGAAAAGCAGTATTACGATAGCTGAGGAGCGCAGACCGATCAGGAACGTTTTCCAGCCCCGGCTGACAGGGCGTGTTGTGTGCCTGTAACTGAACCAGACAGCGGCCACGACGGCGACAGTCAGAACAAGAAAGTAAATGGGGCTGATGCCGTAGGCAAAAGTGACCCGGCCCTCACTGAATGCTGTGACTAAATCCTGAAAATTTTCCATTAGCTACGGAGCCGCGTCCGCCGATCCCCGATTCTCGGAGAGTATTCGATAATACTCCTGAACCAGGTCTCGGTATTCCTCAGGAATTTCTTCATCCGCAGCCGCATAGAGTTTGTTATTGATATTGTCCAGTTCAGCCTGGGCGCGCAGTTGCCGTTCAAGTTCCAGGATAGGCGCGAGTAATTCCTGGAAAAGTTCCGGTTGGTTCAGAAAGTTCTCGATGTCTTGCCGCGTCAGTTGCTGTTCAATTGAACGCGCATTGCCATAGGCCGAATTATTGCCGGAATAATCAATGACTCCCCCGGTGCGTGAGTCTGCTGAACCTCCGTTGGCTCCAGTCTGACCCGCATCCGCCTGCTGCTGACCACCCTGCTGGCCTGGCTGCTGCCCCTGCTGGTCTTGTCCCGGCTGACCTGGCTCACCACGCTGGCCCGGTTGATTTTGGTCTGACTGCCCACGCTGCCCCGGTTGCCGACCGCCTTGCCCCTGTTGCTGTTCCAGTTGCTGTGTGAGCTGCTGGGCCAGTTGCTGGCTTCGGGCCAGTTGTTGCCGCATCTCCCGGATTGACGGTTCGCCCTGCTGCTGGTTTCCAGCCTGGCCCGGCTGGTCCCCGGGTTCGTCCCCGCCGGCCAATTGCTGCGCCTGCTGCTGCAAGCCTTCCACCTGTTCCAGCAATTCTTCGACATCACGTGCAGCCTGTTGTATCTGGTCCGACCCGGTAGGCTGCCGCGAAGGATCAAGCGCCGTAAGCGTACGATTCAGTGCTTCGATCTGACCTTCAATCTCCTGCTCAATGTCCACAGACAAATTGACCATGCCGTTACGCAGCACGCGGTTGCTGGTTTGCATCTGCTCGCGGATGGGCCGCACTTCCCGAGATGCTGACTGGGCTTGAGACAGTAAGCGCTGATCGTCGTTATCGCCGCGCGCGATCATCGCTCGCAGCATATCCTCGATTTCTTCCAGATCCCGCTGCTGGCGTTGCTGCTGTTCAACCAGTGACTGTATATCCTCATTGTTCCGCTGGGATTGCCGGTTCTGACCGAGACCCTGTTGGCGATTGGTACTCTCCAACGCATCCTGAAGCTGTCGTTGCTGCTGCAGCAGACGTTGCCCGCGCTGACTCAGATTTTGCGCGAGCTGGTTGACCGAGCTGTCGGCTTCCTGATTCATGGTACGCTGCTGTTCACGCAGATTTTCGAGCGCCTTCTGGCTGCGTGCGGCGGCGATGGAAGCGGTGTCGCTTTCTGAAGCCTCCTGCATCTGCTGTGAAGCTTGCTGCAAGCGGGACTGCGACCCTTGACTGCCACCGGAGGATTGCGAAGAGGCTTGTTGCTGACCGGATTGTTGCTGTTGTTGCTGGCCGGACTGTTGCTGTCCCGATTGTGAACGGGACACCTCCTGCTCCAGTTGCGCGACTTCACGGCTGAGCTGTTCCTGTTGTCTCAGCAGTCGTTCGAGTTCGCGCCGTTTTTGCTCCTCGCTGAGCTGATCTTCGCGGCGGGCCAGATTGCGCTGTGCCCGAGTCAAGGCTTCCTGGCGCCTTGCCAGTTCTTCCAGCTTGTTGGCCTCCTCGGAATTGGCCGCTGAATTCTGTCGGCTCTGCGGAGTTTCGTAGCGATTTTCCAACTGCCCCATCTCCATTTCAAACAGTTCCCGCAGATCCTCACGTTCCTGGCGCGCTCCTCCCCCGCCGCCACCGCCACCACCCTGTTCCATGCTGATCGTGGTCCGGTTGATGTCGGCTTCCGCCCTGAGAATATACTGCAAGGCTGTCTGTTCCGGTTTCAGGGCGCTGGTTACCTGTTCCCTGTCGAGCTCAACTGCCGCCAGGTTCATGTGTTCAATGGCCTGCGACAGGTTCTGCACCGCGTTGTCGTAGCTCTCGTCGGAGAAATTAAGGCGCTCGGACAGTCGCTCAATCGACATGCGCGCGCGCTCCGTCGCTTCCCGCTGGGATTCCGCGATAATGCCAACGTCGGCGGTAAAATCCTGCGAAGAGGCCTGGCCTTGTCGGTTTCGCAACTTCCAGGTAGCGGCAATCACATCTTTCTGGATGGACACCAGGGCACTGCTGTCACCACCCTGGCCACCTCCGCCGCCACCGCCGCCTCCACCACCGCCACGGCGAAACTCCTGGTCGGTGGGAATAATCTGGAGAAAGTAAATATCCGACACGACTTCCTGGGGTCCCGAAAGCCCGTTGTTGTCAGCCAGTGTCAGGTAATAACTGACAAAATCGCCCGGTGACACATCCATGTCTTCCAGGTAAATCAATTCGTTACCTGAAACGGAACGCACGTTCGATTCAGGGAGGAAATCAACCTCCTCCTCCTCATTGCCCACCACGCTGTAGTGGAGCGAAAACTGGCTCAGACCATAATCGTCTCTCGCATCCATCTCCAGCACGACTTCCTCAAGCGGCATAACGTCCTGATCCCTGCCCGGACGTTTCAGTTCCAGGCTCGGCGGCTGGTCCGCGATCGCTCTGATGAAATAATCCAGCGGGTCGTTGCTTTCAAGGCTGTCGAAATCCGTTGCTCTGATGCGGTAGACCCCGTCGGCGCTGACGGTGAAGCGAGCGCGTCCCACATTGCCGTCGATGGTGAGAGGCAGGTTTTCATACGTCGCTGCCTGAACTGTCGGCTCTCCCTCTCCGGAATCCAGGCCAATGTCACTCTCAAACTCCATCACCGCATCGGCGATATTCTTGTTAAATGTCACGGCGACCTCAACCTCGGTGCCTTCCGGAACCACCATATCACCGCTGTCCTCTTCGCTGATATTTTCCATGCCGGTATAGTCGGGATAGGTGTAGGCGAGATTGATTTGCTCTACCTGTGGCAGGTCAAACAGACTGATCCGGAACTGCTGCGAACTGTATTCTCCCCCCTCGTCAAAACTCACATAATAGGTGGAGTCCTCATCGAGCGACGGAATAAAGTAACTGTATGTGGCGCTGTCACTGCCGCTGGCATCGCGCGACATGGAATAATCCTGCCAGTTCACATTGTCCTGTTGCAGCCGCAAATTCAGATTTGCCGGCGTCGCATTGTCCACTCTGGCGGTGATGGTGACGCTGTCGCCGCGCTGCAGTTCAAGATCGCCGGGCTCCACGCTGATCTGAATTTCCGGCGGCGCTTCAACCACCAGGCCCACAGGGGCGGTTAGTGAAAACGGCCACAATAATTTGCCGGTGGCCTGCAGAAGTCCTTCGGAATTGAGTACCAGTACAGCCACAGCGACGGTGGCGGTGGCGGCAGAGGCAAAGGATATCCAGCTGCTGTGGGCGGGAGTAACCGCATCCACGCGGCTTTGTTGGGCGCTGACATGGGTCTGCGCATCATGCCAGAGTTGTTGGATAAATTGCTGGGAAACGCCGTGGCGACCATGGAGCAACTCCTCGTCGGTAAACTCGAGGGAGGTGAGCAGGCGTTGTTCCAGGTCCGGAATATGCTCATCAACATAGTGGGCCAGATGCCGGTCGTCGGCGCGCAGTTTTCCCAGCGCATGGACAAACCGCCAGAGCAACAGGCCGATACCGGTGACCAGAACCAGGAAAAGCCCGATACTCCCGGCTCTCTCCGGGTCAAGCCAGTTCTCCACGAGCGCCAATGCCAGAAACAGCAGCGCGACCCCGATGAGAGTCAGGCTGGCATGCTGCAGTATGTAGAGCCGACTTCGGCGTCGCCTGATATTCCTGAGGGTCTGTCTTAGAGTATCGAAGGTGGAAGTGGACATAGGACTCTACTATCTCTCTACTCTTCTGTCATGACTGGTGGCTCTGTCATGACTGGTGGCTGGCGGCTGTCAACCGGCGAAACTGGCTGGCCAGGCTGATAGTTCAACAAGAAACCAACAACCTGAATTCTTCGAAGTCGTATCGTTCCACGCTTTGTTGCGCCTGAAACTGTCCGTGCCACGGGTAGAGGCCTGTGCGACCAGGCCCGCCCTGACTGGATTTGAAACGGTTCTCAGCGAACCAATGGCTTCCCACTAGTCTCCCACTAAGCAATATTGACCCTGCAGGGCCGACAATTGTTTCAGCCTTTGTTTCACCTTCGCGAGGTTAACTATCCCATTATCCCGCCCCGAAAAGCAAGCGATTCCACCGGTCAAAACCGACAAAGAGCGGCATAATCAGGATAGTCAGTGTAGCGGATTTTATAATAACCAAAGAAGCGGTGCGGTACCCGCAAAGCCATGGAAGAAGTGGCCCCTCATATCCTGCGGGACCAGGTGTGAGCGTCGTTAAAAACGCTGTGCAGCCACGCCGCTGGTCGCAGTGTGAACCTGTCTGCTTGTGTCACCTTTGGCAAGCCCGGCCATCAATACCTTCGACTGGCAGGCAGAGGGCCACATCAGGAGGCATCGGGCAAAGCTTTATTTGCGCGCCCTATTCAGCCCGCTCCAACAGAGGAAAAACGATTTGCTGACCGATTTGCAGGCGGTTGAAATTCAGCTCAGGATTGTATTGTCTCAATAACCAAATGGGCGTTCCATAACGAGTACGGGCGATGGCTCCGATATTGTCATTGGCCGCAATCACGTAAGTCTCCACATCCTGTATACGGAAATTGCCGAAAAACTCCTGTTGTAACTGCAGATGGTATTCGCGCCGCCGCACTTCGAATTCCACCTGGGTGACCTGGCTCAAGTCCAGTTTGAGACGCTCGCCGATGATCACTGGATCCCGATAAGCCATGTCGTTCAAACGGCGTAAATCCCAGGCCCGGACATCCAGCCATTCAGCCAGGTGTCCGAGGGTTTCCGAAGCCTGTATTTCAACACTGTTGTCACCCGCCACCGTGTAGTCGGACGGATCCGCTGATAACGCTTCTGTCAGTTCCTCATTGCTTTCATCCGCATTCAGATTCGGATTGACGGCAACGGCGTTTTCATCCGCGGCGGCCGGCGCGTCTGTGATTTCATTCAGATCCGGCAGTTCATCCTCCAGCGCTTCCGGTGTCTGATTCAGCGCCAGCCGGGTCGTGGGGTTTTCGGTCTCCGCCGGAGTGGGATCAAGCTCCGCAGAAACGATTTCAGGCAGATCATCTGTTGTTGCCTCGACGTCAACCGACACGAGACCACCGGCTTCGGAATCCTGCGCCGATTCGGGTTCGTTGTCGGCGGCCGCCAGCAGTTCCTCGTTCTCAACGGCAACCGGGAGCGACAGTTCCTGGCCCGGATAGATGCGGTGCGGGTCCTGGATATCATTCAGACGCATCAGCTCGCCTTCTCCTACTTCAAAGCGGGTCGCTATTATTGACAACGTGTCCCCCCGGCGGACGTTATAAGTGCCGTCACCCGGTCTTTCCAGCGTCCGGGTGGCGAGCATGACATCGGGATCATTGCTGTCCTGGGGCAGCAGCAGGCGCTGACCGATCTGGATGCGGTGCTGGCTGGCCAGTTGATTCAGGGAGGTCAGTTGGGATACCGAAGTATCAAACCGGCTGGCTATGGCAGAGAGGCTGTCGCCGCGCTCAACGAGGTAATAAGTGTCGGGAATCTGGGCAAGAAAACGATCTGTGGTCGGGATTCTGGCCAGCAATTGCTCCGGAGTTCCGGGCACCGCCAGAGTACGCACCTTTACATTGAACCCTTGGGGTATGCGCTTGCCACCTTCCCATACGGTCGGGCGCAGGGCCGGATTGTCCGCGCGCAATTGTTCCAGGCTAATGCCCACTGAACTGGCGAACACCTCGGCGGCAATATAGGAATCTGTCGTGACTTCGGTAAATCCAGGCGCCGGATCAAAACGCACATCGCCAAAATACCTGCCGGCGTTCTTTTCAACGTCCAGCACGGCGAGAAACTGAGGGTAAAAATTGCGTGACGCGAAACCGAAGGCTCTGCCCTTGTAGTTGGCGATGATCACCTCGATGCGATCGCTTCCGGTGTCCCGCACTGCCCGGGCTATGCCCCCTGCGCCATGATTATAGGCAGTCAGGGCGAGCGGCCAGGTTCCCAGAATACTGTAGTTGTATTCGAGCAGGCTCATGGCAGCACTGGTCGCGATGTACGGATCCATTCGCTCGTCGATGATATGATCAATGCGCATAAAGCGCTGACCGGTGGCCCTGCCGAACTGCCACATACCGGCGGCGGAAGCGCTGGAGTAGGCTCGCGGATTGAAGGAGGACTCCACATGAGGGAGCACCGCCAGTTCCATCGGAAGACCTTTCTCACCAATCACTCGGCCTATATGGTCGCGATAGGCACCGGATCTTACCAAACCACCAAGAAAACGGTCGGACTGCCCCAACTGGAAGCGCACGGTGGAAACCGCCTGCTCGAGGATCTGATTGGTGACACTGCTGCCCCACAGGTCAAGAATTCGCTGCTGCTCTGCTGTCAGGTCGTGGCGCTTGCCGCTGGCGAGCACTTCGAGATCGCGCTGGATCTCTTCCCTGCGCTGATCGACGACCCGGCGGGTTTGCGGAACCTTGTCGTATATAACTGAAAGATTGACCGAATCATGTAGAAAGCCGTGCTGAGTGTCCGCCTCGGTGTACACCCTGGTCCAGAATTCAATGGCCGGTTCGAGCTGGGCCGGTCTTGGGAACAGCTCGGCAGCCTGGGCGTGGACAGGTTGAGCAGGGAGCGCCAACAAGGTGAGCAACACCAGAAGCAACCCGCTGATTCGTCGGGACGAATCGGATTTGGCGCACAGGTGTTGGCGTAAACCAGGCTCAGCGGTCGGTCTCAAGGTAGTTCCCATGCACTTGGCTCTTATGTTCCGGTTTCAGGTTCGTGTTCTTCGTATTTCACCCAGGGCTGCTGTGTACACTATCGGCACCGCCGCGAGCCGGACCAGGGGCTTCTGAACAAACAAAGGCTCCCTGACTTGATTGGTCGTCACCGTGCAGGGACATCAGGTTCAAGTCAGCGTAGTTTAAATAAGATGCACCAAAACGAAAAGTCTCTCTGACGCAAAATCCGCTCAATCTCACCGATATTGTCTCAAGGGGTGAGCCTGCTCTATACTGCGCTGCTCTGAATCTCTGTCTCCAGGGCGGGCTGATCTGTCGCCACTCTGGACCTGATTGGCCCCGGCTGCGCTCATGGCTTCATCCCCTTCCCCTTCCCACAGAAATTCCGGCGAGACGCCGGCCGGATCCAATCTGTTTGCAAAGGACCCGAATTTGCCGAAAAAACCGGCTGAGGCGAGCCTGGACAGTCTGTACCGTATATTTACCGTTCCCGAGGCCCCGAATTCAACCCTTGGGCTTATAGATGACTCCATTTCCAGAGATCTGGCAGGATTTCTGCAGCAGCATATCGTGGCCTCGGAAATGGATCTGACAAAGATTGAAGAAGATTTTTCCAGCACTGAAATCCCGCAGCAACCCAGCTTTGTTTCCGATCATATCGAATTTTTGATGGAAAAGCTGGTGGCGCGCTCGGTACACATTTCCTCGCCGAGCTTTGTAGGTCACATGGCCTCGGCATTGCCATACTTCATGCTACCGCTCTCCCGCATCATGGTGGCCCTGAACCAGAACCTGGTGAAGGTGGAAACCTCCAAGGCATTTACGCCGCTTGAGCGCCAGGTCATTGGCATGATCCACCGGCTGGTTTACAACAATGACAGTGAATTCTACACGCGCTGGATGCATAACCGCACCCACGCACTGGGCAGTTTCTGTTCGGGAGGCACCCTGGCCAACATGACCGCGTTATGGGCGGCGCGCAATAATGCCTTACCCGCGGGCGGAGACTTCAGTGGCGTGAAAGAGGAAGGTATGGCCGCGGGGCTTGCCCACTATGGTTATCGTGGTCTGGCTATCCTGGTTTCGGAACGCGGACATTACTCCCTCAACAAGGCCGCTGACTTGCTCGGCATCGGTCGGCGGTCGCTGATCGCCGTGGAAACCGATGCGCATAACAAGGTCCGGATGGACAGCTTGTATGCCCGTTACGAACAATTGGAGAAAGAGCACTACAAGGTCATGGCACTGGTGGGCGTGTGTGGCTCATCGGAAACCGGTAGTATCGATCCGCTGGATGAACTGGCCGATCTGGCCGAGGAAAAAAACTGCCATCTGCACGTGGACTCCGCGTGGGGCGGCCCCACGTTGTTTTCCCGAACCTACCGCCATCTGTTGAAGGGCCTGGAGCGCGCCAGTTCCGTGACACTGGATGCGCACAAACAACTTTATTCACCACTGGGCGCGGGACTGTGCGTGTTTCGCAATCCGGAGACCCTGGCCAGCGTGGAGCACCATGCGGAATATATCATCAGGAAAGGTTCAAAAGACCTGGGCAGCCACAGTCTGGAAGGTTCCCGCCCGGGGATGGCGGTTCTGGTTCACGCGGGGCTGAATATTATCGGGGCAAAAGGCTATGAGCTGTTAATCGATCAAGGTATTGCCAAGGCCAAGGCCTTTGCCGCCCTGATCAGCAAAACGCCGGACTTCGAACTGATCACCGAACCGGAACTGAATATTCTCACCTACCGGTACACGCCGGAAGTGGCACGACGGCTACTGGCGACCGACCCCACGATGCGCGACAAAGCAAACGCAGCACTCAACCTGATAACCAAGGCCATTCAGAAAGAACAGCGAGGCCGCGGTAAATCCTTTGTGTCACGAACCCTGCTGAATCCGGCAAAGTATGAGCGGAAGCCGATCGTTGTGTTCCGGGTAGTGCTGGCCAATCCCCTCACCACGTTGGAAATACTCGAAGAAATTCTGGAGGAACAGCGCCAGATTGCCCACTCAGACGCCCTGTCCGGCAGATTGTCGGCACTGGAACAACTAGAGAGCCTCTGAATAACTCCAGGACACTAACTCCAGGATACTAGGGAAGACTGTTCTCCACTTCGGGGTCCGGCTTGACCGGCAAAGCCAGATCCTCTTTTGTCACGTTCAGGGACAGAGCTACGTTGGCGGCCACATAAATGGAGGAGTAGGTTCCGACAACCACACCGATGGTCAGTGCGATGGCGAATCCGCTCACGGCATCACCGCCAAAAACCAGCATTGCCATCAATACCAGCAACGTGGTGAAGGAGGTAATGACCGTCCGGCTCAAAGTCTGATTGAGCGAAGCATTCATCATCTGCGTGGGAGTTCCCCTTCGCATACGCCGGAAATTTTCGCGGATACGGTCAAAAACCACGATCGTGTCATTCAGTGAATAACCGATGATGGCGAGTAACGCCGCCAAAACAGTCAGGTCAAATTCCATTCGAAACACGGAAAATATACCCAGCGTGATAATCACATCGTGGCCCAGTGCCGCAACCGCGCCAAGGGCAAACTTGTATTGGAAACGCACCGCGATATAGATGAGTACGATACCGAGCGCCACGAGCAGTCCCAGCCCCCCCTGTTCCGCCAGTTCCGCGCCTACCTTGGCGCTGACATAATCAGAACCAAGTACCGTGATATCCGAGCCACTCGTCGCCTCCAGCAGTGCCGCAATCTCATCACCCAGAGTGGCCGCCCGGGTGGCCTGTTCAGCCTCGGGCACTTCTTCGTTGACAGGCAATATAATGCGGATATCCCGCTCCGTGCCGAAGGAGACCACGACCGCATCGGGAAACCCGCTGGCATTCAGTGTTTCATTCACCTCAGGGATAGAAACCGGGTCGGCGTACTCCAGGCGAATGGATGTGCCGCTGGTAAAATCCAGGCCGAATTGCAGTGAATTAAACGCCAGTGAACCGATAGAAATCACCACCAAAGCGGTCGAAATAAATCCCGCAATGACGCGCTTGCCCATAAAATCTATTTCGTTCTGAAGCAGCGTCAGCGTGGTCATGATTTGGCGTCCTCCACAGCCTGCTGGAATTTCTCGGTGCCGATGGACAGCTTCTGTAATGAGCGCTTGCCTCCATAAACGAGGTTGACAATCGCCCTGGTCCCCAAAATGGCGGTAAACATCGAGGTCATAATCCCGATCATCAGCGTTACGGCAAAGCCCTTCACCGGGCCCGTGCCGATGCTGAACAACACCACGGCTACCAGGAACGTGGTCAGGTTTGAATCGAGAATCGTGGTAAACGCACGGTCATAGCCGGCGTTAATAGCCTGTTGCGGGGGCAGCCCCGCCGCCAGTTCCTCCCTGATTCGCGTAAAAATAAGCACATTGGCGTCCACCGCCATACCGACGATCAACACGATGCCGAAAATCCCCGGCAGCGTCAGAGTGGCGGGCAGTACGGATGAGAGAATGGCGAAAATCAACAGGATATTCATGATCAGCGCCGCATTGGCGATCAGGCCGAACACCCGGTAGTAGGCAACCATGAAAAGTATCACCAGCAGCGAGGCAACCTGAACCGCAAGAATACCCTTGTCGAGGTTCTCCCTGCCCATGGAAGGGCCGATGACTGATTGCTCAACAATAGTCATCGGAGCGGCCAGCGACCCGGACCGAATCAGAATCGAGAGATCGTTGGCTTCTCTCGCGGTCAGCCCGGTGATGACAAACTCACGACCCAATGGCTGTCTGATAACAGCGTGACTGATAAGCCGCGCCTCTTCAAAAAATTCCGTTTCCTCCACAGGCTCTCCCGCTTCGTTGAGCACGGTGTTGGTGCGCGACTTGGTTTCAATAAGCAGAATATCCATCAAGCGGCCGACATTGTCACGGGTCACGCGGTTTATCTGCTGACCACCCTGTGCATCCAGACTGATGGCAACCTGGGGCAGCCCGCTCTGGTCCAGAGTGGAACGCGCGTTACTGATGCGATCACCCTGCAGGATAACTTCATTGTCCACGTTCACCGGGATTCCCTGATAGTCGTAGGATTCATACGACAGTGAAGGTGCTCCAGGCTGTGCCTCAAGATGAAATTCCAGCGTGGCGATTCGCTGAAGTATGCGAATGGCCTGGGCCGGGTCCTGTACGCCAGGCAACTCCACAACGATACGGTCGCTTCCCTGCTGACGGACGGTAGGCTCCGCCACTCCGAGTGCATCCACCCGGTTCATCAAAGTGGTTCTGTTGGCCTGCAGCGTATCCTGCTGAATCTGTAGCTGAGTTTCCTCGGTGAGCAGCATATCCAGAATATACTGGTCTCGCTGTTGCCGGTTTTGAATCAACAGTTCGGGGAATGCATCCCGAAGCTCTGACCGCGCATCGGCACGGGTCGCCTCATCGTCAAACCTGACTTCAATGTGGTCGTTCGCTACCATTTCGATCGCACGGGACCGGATTCTGGCATCCCGCAACTGGCTGCGAATATTACTGAGATTGTCTTCCATGCGGCGTTCGATTGCTGCTTGCTGATCCACTTCCATCAGGAAATGAACACCCCCCTGCAGGTCGAGACCCAGATTCATCTTGTTGCCGCCGATGGCCTGCATCCAGCCGGGTGTGGTCGGAGCCAGATTCAGGGCTACGATATAGTCATTCCCCAACGCCTGCTCCACCGCAGTTTTCGCCCGCAACTGTGCTTCACTACCCGCCAGGCGCACAAGCGCGCCGCTTTCCAGCAGTTCCTCGCCGAAAAATTCGACACCGGCGGCTTCCAGCGCTGTGGTAATCACCGCAAGATCACCAACATTCATGGCCCCGGTTTCGTGAGAAACCTGTATCGCCGGATCATCGGGATAGAGATTCGGCGCCGCATAAACCAGGCCGAGAAGTACGATAACGAGGATAAGAATATTTTTCCACGCTGGGTACCGGTTTAACATGTCTTCACCACATTTGTGAATCGCGCCGCCAACTGATCCGCAGGCGGCAGGAAGTCTTATATCTTGCTTATGGTACCCTTGGGGAGAGCCGCGGCGACGGAGGATTTCTGCAACTTCAACTCGACGCCGTCGGCCACCTGCACCGCGATATAATCATCACTGACTTTGGTGACCTTTCCCAGCAAACCTCCGGACGTCATGATTTCATCACCCTTGGAGATCGCCGCCATCAGCTCACGGTGCTCCTTGGCGCGTTTCGACTGGGGGCGCCAGAGGATAAAATAGAACAGCAATACCATGCCGCCCAGAAAAATCAGATTGAACGTAGCGCTTGGAGCGCCTGCCGGCTCCTGCGCATAAGCGGTACTGAAGAAAAAGTCCATACTGTAACCTCGGTTCTGGGCAGGGGTGGAGACGGGCTTCACTTCCTGAACTGTTAATGAAGATTCAACGAAAGCACACTGGCCGCCGGGAATGCACAGAGGGATTAGATTGGGGGCTTGCTCCGGTTTTCAAGCCTACCCGCCCGCCAATTCCTGCTGGGAAGCGGTAAACTGCCGCGCAAAGGCGCCCAATCTACCCTGTTCCATAGCCTGACGCAATCCTGCCATCAGGCTCTGATAGAAATGCAGATTATGAACCGTATTCAACTGAGAGCCCAGTATTTCCCTGCATTTGTCCAGATGATGCAGATACGCTCGACTGAAATGACGACAAGTGTAACAGGCGCAGGCCTCATCCAGCGGGCCAGTGTCATCGCGATACCGGGCATTACGCAGCCGTAATAGCCCACGCGACGTATACAGGTGCGCATTGCGGGCGTTGCGTGTGGGCATGACGCAATCGAACATGTCGATACCCCGCATTACCGCGTGAATGATGTCCTCAGGCGTTCCTACTCCCATCAGATAACGGGGCTGCTGTGCCGGCAGACGTTCGGTGATGTGTTCTACGATCGCCTGCATTTCCGTCTTGGGTTCGCCGACCGACAAGCCGCCTATGGCATAACCGTCAAAACCGATTTCTGCCAGTTCGTTCAGCGATCGTTCCCGCAAATGCGTGAACATCCCGCCTTGTACAATGCCGAACAGTGCCGACCGATGATCCTCATGAGCCTGTTTGCAACGCCGCGCCCAGCGCAGCGACAGTTCCATCGACTCCGCCGCCACTTTCTCGGCAACCGGGTACGGGGTGCACTCATCAAACACCATAATAATGTCAGCGCCCAGATCCTGTTGCACTTTGATGGAGGTCTCGGGGTCGAGGAAAACCTCGTCACCGTCAATCGGAGATCTGAACCTGACCCCTTGCTCACTGATCTGCCGCATCTTTCCCAGGCTGAATACCTGAAAACCGCCTGAGTCGGTCAGTATCGGTTTATTCCAGCCCATAAAGTCATGCAAGTCACCATGACGCCGGATAATGCCGGTTCCTGGTCTCAGCATGAGATGAAAGGTATTGCCCAGAATGATTTCGGCGCCGGTGGCCAGAATCTGTTCCGGATTCAGACCCTTGACACTGCCGTAGGTGCCGACCGGCATGAATGCGGGGGTTTGCACCTCGCCGCGTGTGAATGACAGGGTACCGCGCCTCGCCTGGCCGTCAGTCAGCTTTAATTTGAACTCCATAGTCGGTTACCGTTCCATCGCCCGTGATTCTGGAACGTTGATTACTGATGTCCCGATCATTGCTAGTGCTCTCTGGTCTTATGGAATTGAATGTCAGGCCATCGCTCTTCCATCAGTGAAAGGTTAACCCGGCTTGGCGCGAGATAGGTAAGGTGATCGCCGGCGTCAATGGCGAGGTTGTCATGCGCCTTTTTTCGAAACTCGGCCAGCTTTGTCTTGTTCTCACTGGTGACCCAACGGGCCAGCTGGACGTTCACCGGTTCATAGATGCAATCCACCTTGTATTCATCCTGCAAACGGAACGCTACCACCTCGAACTGCAGTACCCCTACGGCTCCGACAATCAGGTCGTTGTTTTTGAGTGGTAGAAATACCTGGGTAGAGCCTTCTTCGGAAAGCTGGGTCAGGCCTTTTTGAAGCTGCTTGGTTTTCAGCGGATCCTTCAGTCGTATGCGGCGGAACAGCTCCGGGGCGAAATGAGGAATACCAGTAAACCTGAACACTTCACCGGTGGTAAACGTGTCTCCGATCTGGATAGTGCCGTGATTGTGAAGACCGATAATATCTCCTGAAACGGCTCGTTCGGCGTGTTCCCGTTCACCGGCCAGAAACGTGACCGCATCGGTTATCTTCACCCCTTTGTCCAGACGGGTATGATGCATCTTCATCCCTTTTCGGTAATCGCCGGAACAAATACGCAGAAACGCGATACGGTCCCGGTGGTTGGGGTCCATATTGGCCTGGATCTTGAACACAAATCCGCTGAATTCCCCCTCCTCCGCACCGACAGTGCGCAGATCGGCGTCCCGGTCGCGTGGCGCGGGGGCCCGTTGCACAAAATCATCCAGCATTTCGCGCACGCCGAAATTTCCCAACGCGGTGCCGAAGTAGACGGGCGTCATGCGGCCGGCCAGGTATTCATCAAGATCAAACTGGTTGCTCGCCCCTCTGACCAGCTCAATTTCCTCCACCAGTTGTTCATGCTCGTCCCCCAGCAGCGAGCGTGCCTCATCGCTGTCCAGACCCTGAATCCGCACATCGTCCGGGATCCGGCTGCCTTGCCCTGGTTGATAGACGTGCAGGCTGTCGGTGTACAGGTTGTAAATGCCGTGAAAAAACTTGCCCATGCCCATAGGCCAGTAGACAGGAGCACAACGGATTTTGAGCACGTTCTCGATTTCATCCAGCAACTGAACCGGATCAATAATATCCCTGTCCATTTTATTGACGAAGGTAAAAATTGGTGTGTCCCGCAGCCGGCACACCTCCATCAGTTTGATGGTGCGTTCCTCGACCCCCTTCGCGCCATCCACCACCATCAATGCGGAGTCGACCGCCGTGAGTACGCGGTAGGTGTCTTCGGAGAAATCTTCATGACCCGGAGTGTCGAGCAGATTGACCATGCGGTCCCGATACGGAAACTGCATAACCGACGAGGTGACCGAGATACCGCGTTGCTGCTCCATGGTCATCCAGTCGGAGGTGGCGTGCCGGGTTGTTTTTTTACCCTTGACCATTCCCGCAATCTGGATCAGTTTACCGAATAGCAGCAGTTTTTCCGTAATCGTGGTTTTCCCGGCGTCCGGGTGCGATATGATGGCCAGCACGCGGCGTTGCCTGATCTCTTCCAGTAATGCTGCATTATTCATACTATACGAAAAACTCCTTAGAACTGACGCCGCTGCCCGGGGAACTGGAAACGATGGATTTTACCTTAAATGAACAGCAACAGGCACTGCAGGCTTCGGCGCGCAAATTCGCGCTGAAGGAATTGCCGGAAATTGCCAGGGAAATCGAGACAACCGGTATTCCGCTATCGGTGGAGACACGGCAGCTTTTCGCCACCATGGGATTTCTCGGTATCAATATCGAAACCCGCTACGGGGGGGCCGGTCTCACTCACCTGGACGCCGTGCTGGTGCTGGAGGAAATCGCCCGGATTTCCCCCGCGGTAGCATTTCCTGTTTTTGAGTCTTGCTTTGGACCAAGTCTGGCGCTTTCTCATTTCGCCCCGGAACCCCTCCGGCGGCATATTCTACCGCGGGTATGCAGCGGAGAGATAGTTGTCGCGGTAGCCATGTCGGAACCCGACGCGGGTTCCGCACTGACCGATCTGCGCACCACAGCCCGGGAGGGAGACGAAGGTTTGATTCTGAACGGATCAAAGCGCTGGTGTTCAGGAGCCGGCCATGCCGAAGCCTATGTCGTGTACTGTCGCTTGTCGGATCAACCGGGTGCTCGCGGTATTGGCGCGGTGCTGGTGGAAAAGGAAGCGGCCGGGCTCAGTTTCGGTAAACGTGAAAATCACATGGGCTTCCGTGGCATCAGCAGCGCCGATATGTCATTTGACAATGTGGTGGTCCCCCGGGAAAACCTCATTGTGCCCGCCGGCGGTTTCGGCAAATTGATGCAGGCATTTGACCTGGAACGGTGCGGTAACACCACCATGTCACTCGCCATTGCTCAGTCTGCATTCGACTATGTTCTGGAGTACGCGCAGCAACGTCGGCAATTTGGCAAACCGATTGTGGATTTTCAGGCCGTCCAGTTGCAGTTGGCGGAAATGAAAATGCAACTCGACGCGGCCAGGCTGTTGTTATACCGGGCGGTGGTCAATGCCGACCAGGGCTTGCCTTCGGTACTGGACAGTTCCACGGCGAAGTGCTTCGCCAATCAGATGGTCAGAGACGTTACCGGCAAGGCCATGCAATTGATGGGAGCTTATGGTTACTCGCAGGGTTATCCGATCGAACAAAAATTTCGTGATGGCTGGGGCTGGGGCATTGCCGGTGGTACTATTGATATTCAGAAAATCAATATCGCCGCGGCGCTGACCGGCCGCCGATTCAACCAGCGCAGTTGAAAAACAGCGCACACGAAGGGAAGGCAGGCAACATCAAGAAGAAAGAGCGAGGAACAACCATTGCAGGATTCTGAAGAGCAGTTCGACCCGCTTCGCGGGACACCCGCCGCGGATTCCAGAGCGCCTTTGCGATTCATTGTTCAGCGGGTACTGGCCGAAGCCAACACACGGTTGCTGGTTACCGGCCTGATCGCCGCCGGTAATATCCGTGCGGGTGATCGCCTGATTGCATTGCCCGGAGCCAAACCGGTAACAATAGCGGGCATCACACTGGAAGGTCGTGGTCAGCAAACTGCCTCGGCGGGTACTTCGCCCAGCCTCAGCCTGGAAGAGTTCGCCAATATAGCGCCAGGAGACATTCTTTCAGGACCGGATGAACGACCGCAGGTAAGCGACCAATTTGAAGCTACCGTCGAATGGCTGTCCGAGCAGGAACTATTGCCGGGAAGAGAGTATCTGTTAAAACTGGGGCACGGCACTACCGAGGTAACCATTACCCGACTCAAGCGCCGAATACAGGCTGAACAGGGAAACTCTCTGCCGGCGTCGACGCTGAAACAGGGCGAAACCGGAATCTGTAACCTTTCCACAACGAGTGATATTGTCTTCGACAGTTACGACCGCGTTCCGGCAACCAGTTATTTCACGATTATCGATCGTGTGAACGGCGACTTACTCGGGCAGGTGTACCTGCACTTCAGCCTGCGGCGTGCGACCAATGTTCACTGGCAAGCTCTGGAAGTCGACAAGACCGCCCGGGCCGCCATGAAACGCCAGCTGCCCCGGGTAATCTGGCTGACAGGCTTGTCAGCCTCTGGTAAATCAACCATCGCCAACCTGGTGGAGAAAAAGTTGATCGACGCCGGTAAACATTCCTACCTTCTCGATGGGGACAATGTGCGACATGGTCTGAACAGGGATCTTGGATTTACCGATGCCGATCGCGTGGAAAATATCCGGCGCGTCGCGGAAGCGGCCAAACTGATGGTCGACGCCGGGCTGATCGTAATAACCAGTTTTATTTCTCCGTTTCAGTCTGAACGCCGGTTGGCGCGCTCACTGTTTGATGACGGGGAATTTATTGAAGTGTTTGTCGATACGCCGCTGGAACTCTGCGAGCAACGCGATCCGAAAGGTCTGTACCGTAAGGCCAGGCAGGGCCGGATCAGTAACTTTACAGGCCTCGACAGTCCCTATGAACCTCCGCAGAATGCCGAAGTCCATATTCATACACCCAGCTTGTCAGCCAGCGAAGCGGCGCGGGAAATTGTCGAATACCTGCTTGGAACGGGAGGCAAACCGGGATCTGCTTAGTCCGGTTAATCAGTGCAGTCTGGCTGAATCAGGGCGTTGGTTATGATCCGCAAACTCCGGATGGAGAACATCTTCCCGTTTGACCATCAAAAGATCATGACGCGACAGGCGGTCGTATTCATTCCCGGAACGGATATCAATATCGTCCAGCAGTACGCAGACTACGTCCTCTTCCTCCACGTCCACGACAACACAACGGACAAAACCGCTGACCGCGTTCAGCGAAGCGAAGCTACCTACTTCGCAGAGATGAGTGGGGTAGCGACCGTTGGAGGCACGCAATGCGCCACACGAGGCAAAAGCCATACCAAAGCCGGCTGCGGCCACTACATGAATAATCTCTATAATGGAGGGGTCGGTGAGGTCAATTCGGACGGTGTCGTTCACAGGCAGGTTCCTGCTGTACTGGGTCTGATTCACGAGTCTCAAAAACAGGTTAATGTCCTCCTGATTCCATTCCAGCATTTCGTCCTGTTCAGAACGCGTGCTGTCGGAAGACAGGCTCACCACACTGGTTTCGATCGTGAGATCTTTCTTGTTGTCATCGACCTGGTAGGGAACAACCATGGCTACGGCACAGAAACCGTCGTTCGATTCGGCGCTTAGTCGCCACAAAAAAGGAATGTCGCCGGTTAGCTCGATCATACGGCTCCTGATCTATGAGGCATTACCTGGACCAAGATAGCATATCGCGACTTAAATCCAAATTTATTAGCGGGATTCGGGACATCGGCGCCTGTGTCCCGGAGAACTCCGCCAAGAGCATCAATTTAGCTCTGATAGCTCATGCAGGTTCCAATAAAGGGCACTAAGCCATTGAACATTTGGGGAAAATCGAACGCTTGTCCGGTCACGGGGAATTTTCCACAGAATCTGTGGATAACTTTGTGTATAAACTCAACTATTCCTGCTGTACGCTTGAAAAACTGCGCTTCAATGACAGTTTGATCAATTTTTAAGCAATCTTTTAAAGCCTTGTTTTTCAATCTGTTACGATTTTTTGACAAGTACAATCAAAATAAAACCTGCTTTTTCTCAGGGTTTTGTTACGGGGTAGTCGTTTTTGTGCATAAAAATACGGGAAAAACGTAAACTCGAAATTTTTGACACTCTCTTATTACTGTTTTTATTCAGGTTTTTGACGATATAATTACCATTCGTTCTCGTTCGTTTTTCCTCTGCAGCCGCGACAGCTTCCGATGCGAAACAAATCATTTCCGCTGATTATCAGCCTGCTTGTACTGGCGCTGGTTTCCCTCGCACTGGCTGGGGGCATCGGTCGCAAGATCCACCTGGACCGCAGTAGCCACCAAATGGCCCTGGAGATAACGGAGTCGTTGTTCCGGGAGCGCACCCTGGAATCCCTGTTTCGGAATGGCCACAGCACTCTGCTGCAAAGCACGTCAGAGAAACAGTGGCAACGCTATCTTGATCTTCTCGGCAGGCTCGGCAGTCTGGATTACATCCATTCGATAACCGGTCGGACTACTGTTCCCCTTCTGCCAGATCGGGGCAGGGAGATTCTTGCCGGTTATGACATTGATGTGCAGTTTTCCAACAGTGCCGCGGACATCGCCATTGACCTGATTTACGAACGCGGGAGCTGGAAAGTGGCATCGTATATTGTCAGTTCAGGGCTCACCGACAATTAGAGAACCGAACAGGCGTGGCTTTGTTCGAATCGCCCGGCCTACCTGAAAACCAGGCTGTAGATGGACGGCAACAGTATCAGCGCGCCGATGGACGCAAGAAGCAAATCGCGGTCAAGGTTGTAATGAGTCAGCAGGCTGTCGGGGAGATTAACGGCCACGACGCCGGCTACAACGGCAACGATCACTACAATGTTTCGGCTTGCAAGAAATACCGTAATCACCATCGCCACTGAAATGACGACAAGCCTGTCGGCGTCGACTCCCAGCCTGGACAAGGTTTCGTTCGCAAGCGTTATTCCCACGGTAAGAAAAACGACCAGGCCGATTCCTGTCAGTCTAACCAATCTATGACTTCGTTCCATAGCCAAATTCCTGCGTTGTGACGTGGAAACAGATTAATTGATAATGGCGCTTTAAGCCGTGTGCTTAACAACCTGACGCATTCAGTTTTAAGCACTATAGGCTGATCCGATAAGGAGGGATACAGGGCTCGTTATCCAACTGGGAACTGGTTCAACAGCGTAATGTGATGGTGTTCACAACCCGGGAGCAAAACTCGCCGGAGGAATGTAAAGAGAGTGTCGGGAAGTGACGCAGATTGTCGCAGATTGCCATGACGCGTCGATGTCAAGTGGACCATGAATCAGCGCTTGGCGCTACTCGGACACCACACGAAGCAGTTGCTGGTAATCCGACAGCCCCATGAAAATCTTGTGGATGCCATCCTGTTTCAAAGTTCGCATGCCATCCTTGCGCGCCTGATCCCTGATGGTATCCAGTTCGGCTTTCTTGTAAATCAGACTCTGCAGGTTGTTCGTTCCCACCAGCAGCTCATGGATGCCGGTTCGCCCCTTGTAGCCGGTTCCCCCGCAGTCATCGCAGCCGACGGCACGCATCAGTTCCACCTTGCCCAGGTCATACTCCAGTTCCATGAACTCTTCCCGCCCGTAACTGTCCACCAGATGATCCAGGTCCCGCTGTTCCGGTTTGTACGGTTCCTTGCACTTTGCACACAGGGTACGCATCAGCCGTTGCGCCAGCACCCCAAGCAGGGCATCTGAAAAATTGACCGGATCAAGGCCAAGGTCCAACAGTCGTGTGATGGTCTCCGGCGCGGAGTTCGTGTGCAGTGTTGACAATACCAGGTGGCCGGTCAGCGATGCCTCAACACCGATGCTGGCAGTCTCCTTGTCTCGCATCTCACCAATCAGAATGACGTCGGGATCCGCTCGCAGAAACGCGCGCATCGCCGTTTCAAAGGTAAAATTGATCTTTGGCAGCACCTGAACCTGCTGCAGGCCCGGCTGGGTAATCTCTACCGGGTCTTCTGCTGTCCAGATCTTGCGTTCGGGTTTGTTGATATGACCGAGAATCGCATGCAGTGTGGTGGTTTTACCGGAACCGGTCGGACCAACCACCAGCAACAAACCATGAGGGTGAGCGGACAAGTCAATGACCTTGTCATAGATCCGTTTTGCCAGGTTAAGCTTCTCCAGAGGCATCGCGCTTCCGGCTGCCAGCAAACGCATAACCGCGCTTTCCCCCTGCACCGTGGGTACGGTCGCGACCCGCAGCTCCAGTTTTTTACCACGCACCTTCAATTTGCACTTGCCATCCTGGGGCAGACGGCGTTCGGCGATATTCAGCTTTGAAATAACCTTGATGCGGGCAACGAGGGCTGAGGTGTGTTCGCGCGGCACCTTCAACAGCTCACGGCACACACCATCCACGCGAATCCGGACGATCCCGGGGGCACCATCCTTGCCCGGTTCGACATGGATGTCAGAGGCGCCGAGCCTGTCGGCCTCGGTGATGATGCGGTTGACCAACTGGATGATCGCCGATGTGGCGGCGAGACTTTCGTCCTCTTCCTCGCTGTCATCCTCGACCTCGATATTGGCCTGCTCATCCAGTGCCGAGAATACGTCATCGAAACCGGCTTCCATATCCATATCGTCGTCCTGACGCAAAAACATCAGAATATGTTCCGGCAGGCCTACACGAAACACATAATTTCGCGCGTTGACGACGCCCTGGATCTCCATAATGCGCTGATAGTCACTGGGGTCATCAATCAGTATGACCGCTTCTTCCTTGGTGCCGGCGACCGGCAGCCACAGGTTGTTGCGCAGGTAACTGATACCTATGTTTTCCAACAGATCAATCGGCAACTCATGATTCGAATCGTATTTCATGTACGGCACGCGGTAATAGTATTCCAGCGATTTACCGATCAGGTCCGCCTCAATATTGTAATCATCCATCAGCACGCGTGTGACGCTGCCGCCATAGAGAGATGCCTTGCTGTGCAATTCATCGAGTTCCTGACTTGTGATTTTGGCTTTCTGCACCAGATAGTCGAAGGGTCCCTGCGTACTTTGCAGCGCCGACCGGAACTGCTTCGCAAGCATCTGGGATACCATCATGGCGTGCTTGAGGTCGAGCTTGGTAAATTCCCTGTCACCTTCGAATGTGATCAGTTGCAGGACTCCCAGCAGTATTTCATCCTTGATCGGAACCACGATCATGGACCTCACTTTCCAACCTTTGGCTTCGCTGAAACGTTTGTCAAACTGCAGGCGCGGATGGATATCCAGCAATTCCTGGCTGTCCAGTACGTTCCTGATCACCAGTGCACGCTGACTCAGTGCGACATAACCGGCGAGTGATGTTGGGCTGAAAGGCACCCGGATTTCGATGGAATCATCATCGTTGGGGTCACCTCCCTTGATGCTGGCAAGAATTTCCTTACCGTTGTCCACCGACTGATAAATAGTGAACAGACGCACACCCAGCAGATTCAGCAGATCAGGTTCAACCTCCTTCATGGCGGTCTTCAGTTTCTTGCTGTACTTGAGACGCTGGTAGATCTTGGACAGTTTGGCGACAAACTGATCCTTGACTTCGGCTGCCTGTCCCGTCTGCTGTTCAACCTGTGTTGCCGGTTCCGACATCAGTGTGCTGCTCTCTTTTGACCTTGGCCGGTTAAAAACGCGGTCCTGACGTGGGCCACCACGGTAGTCAGGGTGACCGTGGAGTGCATGTTATCAGGATATGGTAAAATTTCGTCAAATTTACCTGAAATAGCCAAAATGCCAGCAATATCCCGCTTATTCAACCCATATTTCTTCTGGCCTGTGCTGGTGTTGTTCACCGCCACCCGCGCCTCTGCTACGCTTCCGGTATTATCGGACGACGAACTGTCATGGCTTTCAGAGCAAATTTTTCGCAATGAATGTAATGCCGAGCCGTCCTGTCTGACCAGTTGGAACCGAGGCGAGGATTTCCCGTCTCTGGGGCTGGGCCATTTTATTTGGTTTCAGGCCGGGCAGACAGAAGTATTTACGGAAACCTTCCCACAGTTGCTGGATTTCTACCGCGACGAGGGCCACGACCTGCCGGCCTGGCTGGAACGGCTGCCCTCACCGGATTCTCCCTGGGCCGACCGGGAATCCTTTCAGCGTGATCTGGATGGGGCGGAGTTGACCGCCTTGCGTAAATTTCTTTTCGATACCAGACTTGTGCAGACGGCGTTTATCATGCGCCGTCTGGAGCGGGCGCTCCCCCGGATCCTCGCCGCGGCTCCGCCTGATCAAGGTCAGTCGGTCGAAGAACTCTTCTACACACTCGCCAATTCACACTCGCCGTATGGCATCTACGCGCTGGTGGACTACGTGAATTTCAAGGGCGAAGGAATCTCCCGGGAGGAGCGATACCAGGGTGAGGGTTGGGGACTGCTGCAAGTATTGCAGACAATGCTTGAGAATGACGAACCCGGTAACCTCCCGCAATTTGTTGATGCGGCGGCATCCATACTGACCCGCCGGGTGGCCAATGCCCCCGCGGACAGGAATGAACAACGCTGGCTCCAGGGCTGGTTCAACCGGCTTGACACCTACTTACCGCTTTGACACAGCCACTTGACGGAAAAACCACTCGATGCCCTATGAACGCCCTGAAATACAGCAGATGAAAGGCTATTTGCCTGGTGAGCAACCTGGCGAAAGCGGCGTAATCAAGCTGAACACCAACGAAAACCCTTACCCGGCCAGCCCGAAGGTTGCCGCTGCACTGGGCGCGATTCGTGTGGAAGATCTACGGCGGTACCCCTCTCCCTCCGCCGATGCCTTTCGCCAGGCCGCAGCGGCCTATCACGGCCTGGGCGTCGAGAACTTTCTGCCCACTAACGGAGGTGATGAATTACTGCGACTGGCGATCACCACATTCGCCGGATCCGGCGATACCATCGGCATCGCCCGCCCCGGCTATTCTCTTTATCCCGTCCTCGCCGCGATACAGGGTTGTACCGTGGCCATCGTGGACCTGGAGCAGGACTGGAGCCTGCCATTGAATTTTGCCGAGCGTCTCAACGCGGCTGGCGCGAGACTGGCAATGATTGTCAATCCACACGCTCCCAGCGGGGTATTGCTCAGCGCCGATGCGGTGGTGGAAGTCGCGGAACATTTCAACGGTGTCCTTCTGGTGGATGAGGCCTACGTGGATTTTGTTGATCCACAGCAAAACCACAACCTCGTCCCACGTATCAGGGATCTCGACAACCTTTTGTTACTGCGCACACTCAGCAAAGGGTTCTCCCTGGCCGGCCTGCGTTTCGGTTACGGCATCGGTTCCCCGGCGGTGATAGAGCCAATGCTGACCAAAACCCGTGACAGTTATAATACCGATTACATATCCCAGCAGCTGGCCGCCGCGGCAATAGCGTCAGTCGATTACGGCAGGCAAATCTGGAAGCAGGTGCGAAAAGAACGCCGGCGTCTCAAGGACAAACTGGAACAGATGGGATTCGCCTGCCCGCCAAGTCAGAGCAATTTTCTGCTCGCAACTGTCCCGCCCGATCGCGATGCTGCCGCGCTTTACGAGATGTTGAAACAGCACCGCATTCTGGTGCGATATTTTGATCAGGAGCGCCTGCGCGATAAACTTCGCATCAGCGTCGGCTCCGCTGAAGAAAACCAAGCCTTGCTGAGGGCGCTGGAAATCAGCCTTTCCTGATATGGCACACACCGGCGACAAGAACGGACCGCAGGAGGCTTATACAAGCCGCGTTCACTTCTGTCCCGAGTGTACAAAACCGCTTCGCAGGATAATCGGCAAAATGGGTCCGTTCTGGGGTTGCACCGGGTATCCCGGGTGCAAGGTAACGTTCAATGACAAAGATAACAAACCCTCTGAAGAGGCTGACGAACACTATCGCTGTCCAATTTGTACACGGCGAATGGTCAGAACTCAAGGCGATGCCGAAGATTATTGGTATTGCAGCGGTTATAGTAAGGGATGCTCTGTCCGACTGAAAGACGACCAGGGCCGGCCTGAGGCTGCCTACCGGTGTCGCGGCTGCGGCAGCCTGTTGGCAAAGCGGCAGGGCAAAACCACGTTCTGGGGTTGTACAAGCTACCCTGAATGCACCAGAACCTTCGCAGATGAAAATGGCAGACCGGTTTTTTGATTTTCTCCTTCCTTAACATTCGCCCAAAGACCAAGGCCGTCATCGCGGGACTGCTGATCGGCGCTGGATGTCTCTGGGGTGTCGCCTTTTGGCAGGAAATCCCCGCGGAACAATTGCTGTACTGGCTAATGGCCAGCGTCGTGTTTGTGATCGCGATCATTCTCGCATCACTACTGCTGATCGCGACGATTAAACTGGCGTCGAAGGCGGTACGGAAAATTTTCAACTTGAATGGGAAGGAATAATCAGAGCGGGAGTTGGCGTCGAAGAATCAATGCATCTTCACGCCCGGTATCAGCCGGATAGTAATTTTTCCGTTCGCCTGCCTGCTCGAAGCCCAGTGAAAAATAGAGCGCCTTGGCTGCCGCATTGGAAGGTCGAACCTCAAGAAAACAAACCCGGGAACCATTCTGGTAAGCACGTTCCAGATAATGCTTCATCAGCCGTCTGCCATAGCCCTGACTCTGAAGCTCAGGATGCACGCAAAGTGTCAGCAGATGACATTCCCCCGCGGCGACCGCCATCACGCAATGTCCTATGATCCGGTCCTCACTGACCAGTACACCACATTCATATCCTGCATTGAGACAATCGCTGAAAATCCTTTTGCTCCACGGGTGTTCGTAGGTCAGAACCTCGTTCTGTACCACGGAATCAATATCACTGAATTGCATGGCCCGTATCGCAATACCCGGCGCAGCCTCATTATCAGGATGAATAAAATGCATACGACAGCGGACGCCTCAACCTCGTCGGCTAGTGCGGCCGGTCATGCTGAATTCTCCTGATCCTGCCGCGCTTGCCGAAGGGAGTGATAAAGCGGCTGCAGATCCTGCCAAACGCCGCGTTTGAGCGTTGGAACCGTCAATATGGCGTTCAGGCTCTGCGTAACGGTTATGTCCATCTCAAGCCCCGGCCAGTAACGATGACCGGATTTGACTTCCAGATGGCTGTTGATCAATTTGGCGCAGCCTCCTGCAAACACAACAAGTGAATTAAATCCATGGGAAGCCTGCCTTCCGTGCAGATAGCCGTCCAGGCCCCGCCACGCCGCGCCCGCGCCTTTCTCCACAAGATCGCGATGACCGGTTACAGGCCAGGCAAATTCGCCGGCAAGCTCCAGTTCAGAGAAGTTCACACCCAGGGCGCGGAGAATCGCGACCAGCAGTGCGCGCTCCCGACGATCATCCTGTTGACCGCCGGCATGGGGAGTCTCATCCATGACGGCCAGGTCAGCATTGACACGGTAGTAACGCAGGGTGAATTGCACGGGTTCATCGTTGCGTGTTTCCGGGGCTGACACGGCGACGGGCTCCACCGCGACGGACACGGAAACCGAAGGCTTCGCGCCCGGTAACGGGGAACGGGGAAAATAGCTGTCTATCTGCATGAGTTGCAGATACGCCTGCCGTTGCACTTCGTTCATGGAGATTCTGCCACGGTGATCAATAGTCACAATATACCTTCTCAGCCCCGCTGCAACAATCTAGCCGGACTATTCATGAACCGCCTCTGGCTTTCAGCCGAATCCGGTATCAAGGCGCGGTTTTGAAGGCATGCGTCGGCCTGTCGAAAAACGGCAACGCAGAGGCGGTACAGAATTAATCAGAGGTTCCCTGGGGAATGGCAGGTTGTGATTCTGTCGCAATCATGTTTGAATCCGCTCTTTTCGCGTTGTGGCTTCGATGCCAGTGGCCATTTGGGACTGAGCGAGGCGCCCAATACTTCATGACGGGGTTTTAAATGAAAGCCATCGTGTGCAAATCCCATGGACCGGCCGACCAACTGCAGATTGAGGAATTGCCTGATCCGATCGCCGGCGCCGACCAGGTCGTTGTTGATGTCCATGCAGCCTCCCTCAACTTCCCCGACACGCTGCAAATCCAGGGCAAATACCAGTTTCAGCCACCCATGCCATTTGTTCCCGGTTCAGAAGTTGGCGGGGTGATCAGCTCAATCGGAGAAGAGGTGAGGGGTTTTGTCACCGGTGACAGAGTCATGGCCACTCCCGGCATAGGAGGCCTGGCGGAACGCGTGCTCGCCGACACGGCCGCACTGCGCAAGATTCCCGACACTATGGATTTCGCCACCGCAGCCGGCTTCGCCATGGTCTATACCACCTCCTATCACGCCCTGAAACAGCGGGCCCGACTGCAACCGGGCGAAACGCTGTTGGTGCTTGGTGCTTCCGGCGGAGTGGGTCTGGCGGCCGTGGAGCTTGGCAAATTGTTGGGTGCGCGGGTCATCGCAGCCGCCTCGTCTGACGAAAAACTGGAGTTTGTCAAACAGATCAAGCCTGACGAACTTGTCAATTATGGTGATGGTGAACTGAAGGAAAAGGTGAAGGCGCTGACCGGCGGTAACGGCGCCGATGTGATTTATGACCCGGTTGGTGGAGATCTTTTTGATCAAAGTACGCGTTGCATAAACTGGAACGGCAGATTGCTGGTGGTAGGCTTTACCAGCGGCAGGATTCCGCAGTATCCGGCCAATCTCGCGCTTCTTAAGGGAGCCTCCATGGTGGGCGTTTTTCTGGGCCGGTTCCGCAAAGAGGAACCGGGCGTTTATGAACAGAATTTTCAGGAACTGCTGGACATGTATCGCGAAGGAAAACTCCGGCCTTTGATCACCCGGACCTTCGCGTTCGAGGAGTATGTCAAGGCATTCCAGGTCTTCACAAAACGCCGTGCGATGGGCAAGGTCATTCTGAGAGTCAGGGAAGCCAGCGGTTGACTGAAAGCGGTTTACAGAATACAAAGAGCGCCCGGGGGATAGCGCAAGCAGCCATGATTGATAAAGAAGATGTACGCCGGGATCTGGCGAAACTGAAGGACATCGTTGCGGCCCACAAAGCCCCCGGCGCGCCGCTGGAGGTTGGCAGCGAAATCATCAATGGCGTCGAACAGACTGTTTTTACGCGGATACCCGACAATCTGCGCGGCGTATTCCGGATTCCGCTGCGGGTAGCCGAGCGCACTTTCCTGGTTTATCTTGAAGAACGCTACAGTTTCCAGGAAACATTTGACCGCGCCAGCCGCCTGGCTCAGGTTCTGCTTGACCGCTACCAGATCAAGAAAGGGGACCGGGTCGCCATTTGCTCCCGCAATACCCCCGAATGGTGCATGGCGTTCATGGCCGTCACCATGACCGGCGCCATCGCAGTGCCGATGAATTCCTGGTGGACCGGCCCGGAAATGCGTTACGGCATTGAGGACAGCGGTGCCGGATTGCTGTTCGCCGATCAGGACAGAATTGACCGCCTGGTTCCCGAGTGTGACCGGGGTTTATCACTGGATATTATTGCGATAAAACCCGGCCCGGATAACCGCTTTCCCTCTTTCACCGACTTGATAGGCGCGCTCGCCACCGCGGACCATGAACGGCTTGATGCGATTGCCATCGCCCCTGACGACGATGCTCTGATCATGTATACCTCCGGCTCCACCGGTTCCGCCAAGGGCGTGTTGTCCACACACCGCAATATTACAAGCGCCCTGTACACCTGGTTATTCGTTAAGGAGATTGCGGAAATACTGCGGCCCGAACTGGTCGACGAGCCCGGTCTGGAGCAGGCGATTCTTGCCAATGTGCCGCTGTTTCATGTGACCGGCTGTCATGCGCATTTTCTGGCCAGTTTTGTCCAACCCAGAAAATTTGTCATGATGTACAAGTGGGATGCGAACAAGGCACTGGAATTGATAGAAAAGGAAAACATTACCGTGCTGCATGGCGTGCCCACCATGACATGGGAAGTCATGCATTCGCCTCGCTTCGATTCAACCGACCTCAGCAGCTTGCGTAACGTCGGCGCCGGAGGCGCGGGCCGGCCTCCGGAGCACGTCGCCATGATGGTCAAACGGTTTCCAGCCAGAGCCTTGCCGGGCCTGGGTTACGGATTAACCGAAACCAACGCGATAGGCGCCACCATCTCCGGCAAGTTTTACCAGTACAACCCCCGCAGCACCGGCCGCCCCTCACCGCCGGTCACCCAGGTATCTATTGTCGGTAAAAACGGCGAGGTTCGGCCCCACGGCGAAGTCGGCGAAATCTGTATCAAAGGCGCGAGTGTGATGAAACGCTACTGGAATAAACCCGATGACACACGCTATGCCTTGAAGGACGGCTGGTTTCATACCGGTGACGTCGGCATGCTGGACGATCTGGGCTTTCTCATCATTGTGGACAGGGCCAAGGATATCGTCATTCGCGGGGGTGAAAATATCGCCTGCGCCGAGGTGGAATACGCCATTGCCGAGCACGCGGAAGTTGCTGAAGCGTCTGTGTATGGCGTACCCGACAACAGGCTGGGAGAAATACCCTGTGCCACGGTGATGATGAAACCCGGGAGTTCCCTGACAGAGAGCGAACTGCAGGAATTCCTGACCGGCAAACTGGCCCATTTCAAGATACCCCAGCGGATCTTTTTTCAGCAGGATCAACTGCCGCGCATCGCCTCCGGCAAGATAGCAAAGAAGCAGCTACGCGAGCAGGCCATCACCGCCATGGGGCTGGCTCCCTCCGCCCACAAAATAAACATTGTAAAAATGTGATCCCCGCCACTTGCTTTTCCCCGACAGATGAAGATAATTCGCGGCAAAAGGCGCTTCTTTTTTGGTCTGGAACGATAATTGCTTTAGGTTTTACTGCGGGTCGGATTACCTCGTCCCGCACCGAAAGGAAGTTTCCATTAAGGAATTGTTTCTTTCGGTACGATAAGGGTTAAAGGAACGTGGATGTTTAACAACAGCCAATTTGAAGGTTGAGCTTTTCTGAAGTTGGAAACTGAAGTTGGAAAACTACAGAGAGGAGTAATCACATGAAAGAACAGCATTGGGATGATATTGGCGACAGCTCAAGAGAGTATTTCGACTCTGTAGCCGTGCTGCAGGATGTTGAACCGGATCCCCTGGGCAAGCGTCTGCAGAAACAGCGGCTGACGGAACTGCGTCGCCGAACTGAAGAACGTCTGGACTGGAAGCGCATTGCCGGCGATTACGAATTCGACGATCTGGATCAGCAGGAGTTTTCCGAAGATTACCAGGATCCGGCATTCTACGACGACGATTTTTAGATCTGAGCGGGTGACGGTCATTGCGGACTCCCGGCTGCCCTGGCGGAGGGGCAGCCGGTGAAAGCCCTGCCCCGTCGGCATTGCACAACCTGAACGCCCCTGTAAACTATCGTTCTCCTTTCCCGATTTCGAACCGCGCTAAAAAGGTATCAACCTCCCCTGTTACTTAGTATGATTGGTCGCTTTCAAGCTGGCCTTCCAGTGCGGTGGGACTTCTCCCCCACTGAAGTGGCAACCCCCGGGTAACATGGCCCTAAGGTAAATCAATGACTTATTGTGTAGCGGTTTCGGTCAATGCGGGCATGGTGTTCTGCTCAGATTCCCGAACCAACGCCGGTATCGACCAGATCAGTACCTACAGCAAAATGTTCCGTTTTGGCATCGATGGCCAGAGGCAATTTGTTATTCTCTCCGCCGGTAATCTCGCGACCACCCAGGCTACGATTGCCCAATTGAAATCTGATATCAAAAACAATGCGCCGTGCAACTTGCTGAACGTGGCCAGTATCGTCGAAGCGTCTGATTATCTCGGCGAAACCAGCCTGAAGCAACAGAAGAAACACGCAACCACCGGCAGTAATTTCGAAGCCAGCTTTATCCTCGGCGGTCAGATTGCGGGTAGTCGGCATGAGGTCATCATGGTCTACCCGGAGGGCAATCACATCACCACATCGGACGACACGCCCTACCTGCAAGTGGGTGAAAGCAAGTATGGAAAACCTATACTCGACCGCATCCTGACTCCCGAAACCAGCCTGGATACCGCGACCATGTGTGCGCTGGTATCAATGGACTCCACGATGCGCAGCAACCTTACCGTGGGGCCACCGGTTGAAGCCCTGGTTTACAAAACTGACAGTCTGGTGCTGGACAATTATCATCGGTTTGACGCCGACAGTGAATTTCTCAGGGAACTGAAACGTACCTGGGATCAACGTCTCAAGGATGCCTTCCGCCAGATGCCGCCACTTGCATGGGCTGCTACCTGGGACAAACCAGCGAGTGAACAAAACGGAGCTTCCTGATACTCACCGCGGACAGGATGAAGGGATAGGCATCTGCCATACCCATACTGCGGTTCAAGGCATTGAGCATCACAGTCAGTTCCCCCCACTGAGCGAGCATGGGATCGATGTCCTCATTCGCCCCGCCCATGCTACCGGATCCAAAACCGAAGCCGCGCGCCGTTTCCAGGGTGTCCACCATGTGCAGGTAATGCGCCCAGCATTCGGCCCAGTCTTCCAGCGGGTGTGCCTGGGCATAATGGCTGATCATGTCCGGAGGCCAGGGTAATATCTCCCGATTCGCGTGATAACTCTCCAGTGCCGCTGTGTAATCCCGGGATTCATCACCAAAAAGTTCACGAAATGCCACGACCCGCTCATGGGTGTTGAGCAAGCGTGGAAAATAATAATGCCCGCTTTCGTGGCGAAAATGACCCAATAATGTCCGATAGCTTTCGCCCAGACTCTGGCGCGTAATTTCCCTTCGCACATGATCGGCCTCGGTGACATTGACGGTAATCAGACCGTTCTTGTGACCGGTGGAGACAAACTCCAGCGCCACCTTAGGATTACTCCGCTTGTCTTCTATGAATTCAAAGGCGAGGCCCGTCGCCGGATTCTCGGTTTTGCTGACCACCGGCAGTCCCAGGCTTATGAGGGTGTATAACAGCCGCCGCTTGGCGTTCTCCATGCTGTGCCACCACAGTCGCCTGTCCGGAGCACGCAGGTTGGGAATGGTCTGGTTCAGGTTGCAGGAAATGCAATAGTTGGCCTTTTCATCGCTTATCAGCCAGTTGCAGACATTGTGTTGCACGTCATTACGGCACAGACGGTATATCTGACCGTCCGCGGCACCCGTTGCGGTACCGGCCTGAACGTCGACTGATTCCAGACTGAGCAACCGTGCCGTGGGAGGGTACCACGCCAGCCGTCGACTGCAGGCCATACAGTGGCTGTTTTCAAAAAATACGGCCTGACCGCAGATGCACTGATAATTCTTCATGTGTTGGTGGGCAGAAACCAGGTTTCGGCGATGCGGATGTGTACAGCACCAATCTGCACCTGCAACTCGTCCAGATATTGAAACAATCCGCCATCAAGCAACTCGGGTATTTTGGCCTCTCTGGCATGACGCAGAGCCAGCGCCACCTGGCGCAGCACGTTTTCGTTATGTGGAAGATCCTCCACCGAGCTTTGCGCCGCGGTCAGGCAATGCACCACAGCCCGCGGAAACAGCCCGTCCTGCAACAAAAACATCACCACGTCTTCTGCGTTTACCCTGTCCCTGACGTGCTGGCGATACATCTGGTAGGCACTGATGGAACGCAACACGCTCATCCACAGAATGTTTTCATAGGGTTCGCTGGCCGGCCCATCCCCGTCGGTGCGACTCGTCAGGTCAGGAAGGAGGCTGCCGGAACCGACGTCTACAATTCGGGTGGTCATGTCCGCCCGCTCCAGGTTACGACCTATACGGATAAAACTGTAGGCGGCATTGTGGCTCATCGTGCCCGCCAGCAAGCCCGTAAGCTGCTGGCAGTTGCAGATGATCTGGTGAAGCAACTCGTGACGGGGTCCACGGGAAATCCCTTTTGCCGCGTTTTCCTTGCCATAAATATACAGGTTATTGATCTGCTCAAAGGCTTCCGCCGGAATAATTTCCCTTGCTGTACGCGCGTTTTCCCGTGCCATCGCCAACGAGTTGAGTATCGACAGACCATTGCTCTCCGACAACAGAAAGCGGATCACCGAACGTTCATCGGCCGCCCGGTTACGTTCGTCGAATTCACCATCGGTTCCGGTGATTTCCACCAGCGTATGCCAGCCTACTTTGGTGCCGCGCGGCAGGTCCAGCAATAACGTGGAGAAGACATTGAGAAGGCGCGCGGTATTCTCCGCTCTCTCCAGGTAGCGTGCCAGCCAGTAGACGCGTTGGGCAACTCGCGATAGCATCGTTCAGTCCCTCTCGCCCACAATCCAGGTGTCCTTGCTGCCGCCGCCCTGCGAAGAATTAACGATATACGAACCTTTCACCAATGCCACGCGGGTGAGTCCGCCGGGAGTAACGTAACTGTCCTGGGCCTGCAAAATAAACGGACGCAGATCCACGTGCCGCGGTTCGACATTGCGCTCACCCAACACCGGTGCGGTGGAGAGTGAAATCAACGGCTGTGCCATGTAGTTTCGTGGATTGGCCTTGATCTTTCGAGCAAATTCCTCACGCTCCTTCTTTGTCGCCTGTGGGCCCATCAGCATGCCATAGCCTCCGGACTCATTCGCCGGTTTCACCACCAGCTTGTCGAGATTGGCCAGAACATGCTGGCACTGCTTTCTATCGGAGCAGATGTAGCTTGGCACATTGGGCAAGATGGGCTCTTCGCCCAGGTAATACTTGATGATTTCCGGAACATAAGTATACAGTACCTTGTCGTCGGCAACTCCGGCTCCGGGCGCGTTTGCCAGGCCCACGTTTCCCTTCACCCAGGCTTTCATCAACCCCTTGACGCCGAGGATCGAATTCTTGTTGAACACGTCGGGATCGAGAAACAGATCATCGACTCGCCGGTAGACAACATCGACCTGCGAGAGGCCTTCAACGGTACGCATGTAAACCCGGTCATCGTCAATTACCAGATCGCCCCCTTCGACCAGTTCAGCGCCCATGCGCTGAGCCAGAAACGAATGTTCGAAATAGGCGGAATTATAGATTCCCGGTGTCAAGACCACGACCTCAGGATACTCCAGAGGCCGAGGTGAAATGGCGGCCAGCGTGTCAAACAGTTGCGTGGGATACTCGGTAACCGGAAGTATGTTGTAGTTCTCGAACAACTCCGGAAAAACACGCTTGGTTACGGTACGGTTTTCCAGCATATAGGAAACCCCGGACGGAACCCGCAGGTTGTCTTCAAGCACGTAGAACTTGCCGTCACGATCACGGATCAGGTCGGTGCCGCAAATGTGAGCCCAGACCCCGAATGCCGGTTCAATGCCAACGCATTGCTTGCGGAAATTGACCGAGTTGAGAATCAGGTCTCTCGGCACGACCTTGTCGGCTAATATTTTCTGTTTGTTATAGATATCGTTGATGAATAAATTCAGTGCGCGCAGGCGCTGCTCCAGTCCCAGACTGGTAGCGTTCCATTCCTTTTGGGGGATAATGCGGGGAATAATGTCAAATGGCCATTCGCGGTCGATATTTCCGGCATCGCTGTAAACCGTGAATGAGATCCCCATGGTCTTGATGGCAAGTTCCGCCGCCATCTTTTTCTGGGTCAATTCGCCTGACTGCAGCGAACGAAGATAAGTCACCAGTCCCCGTGCGTGTCGACGCGCATAGCCCGGCGAACTGATTATCTCGTCAAAAAATTCGCCGGGATGGTATGATTTCCAGTCTACACGCATAAATCAAGTATCTAATGAGCGGCGTATGCCGCCGGGATGGTATGATTTCCAGTCTACACGCATAAATCAAGTATCTAATGAGCG
>JBBDLF010000013.1:0-84177 GCA_040879025.1 Pseudohongiellaceae bacterium | reverse complement strand
GCGTATGCCGCTGAAAGCCGCAGAATACCTTAACCTATGACCATAAAAGTAGCAATAAGCCACAAGACCACCTATCGCTTCGACCGTATGGTGGATGTACTTCCTCACTTGGTGAGACTGCGCCCCGCCCCCCATTGTCGAACTCCCATCGAAAGTTATTCCTTGAAGGTCGAACCCGGCGATCACTTTATCAACTGGCAACAGGACCCGTTCGCCAATTACCTGGCACGTCTGGTTTTTCCCGAAAGGGTAAAAAGCCTGTCGCTCGAAGTTGAACTGATAGCTGATATGACTGTGATCAATCCATTTGACTTTTTTGTCGATGAAAACGCTGATCACTTTCCACTTGAATATGACGAACAATTAAAAATAGACCTGGCTCCTTATCTAAACATCACGGAAAAAAACCGGACCGTACAAGACTGGCTGGCAGCGATTGATCTACGCAGGCAACCAATCGTTGATTTCCTGGTACAGGTTAACGCCAGACTGCAAAGGGAAATCAAATACGAAATTCGCCTTGAACCCGGCGTACAAAGCTGTGAGCAAACTCTGAATTTGCTGCAAGGCTCGTGTCGCGACACGGCTTGGCTTCTGGTGCAGTTATTTCGACACCTTGGGTTGGCGGCAAGATTTGTATCAGGATACCTGGTGCAACTGACCGCCGATGTCAAAGCCCTGGACGGACCCTCCGGTCCCACTGAAGACTTTACGGACTTGCACGCCTGGACCGAGGTTTATATTCCCGGAGCCGGTTGGCTGGGTCTCGATCCGACTTCCGGTCTGCTGGCGGCAGAGGGACATATCCCGTTGGCATGTACACCCGACCCCGTCAGCGCGGCTGCCGTCACCGGCGCCACCAGTCGATGTGAAGTGACGTTTGAATATGCCAACCAGGTTACCCGTATCCATGAGGACCCTCGCGTCACCAAGCCGTTTTCTCCCCGGCAATGGCGACAGATTGATGACTTGGGAAATCGCGTGGACCAAGAGTTCGACAAGCACGAAGTTCACCTGACCATGGGCGGCGAACCTACTTTCATTTCCATTGATGACATGGAAAGCGCGCAGTGGAATATCGCGGCAATGGGCGATGAGAAACGACGGCTCGCCGGTAAACTGCTGCACTCTCTGAAACAGGAATTCGGTCAGAATGGCCTTGTGCACTACGGCCAGGGAAAATGGTATCCCGGAGAGCCGGTTCCCCGCTGGGCACTGGCCCTGTACTGGCGCACCGACACCAAAGCCCTGTGGCACGACACATCACTGTTGATCGATGACGATAGCGGAAGCGGCACAGCGACGGATGGCGACGCGAAAAAGTTCATTACTTCGCTGGCGGGAAGGCTCGAAGTGGAAAAGGCGCATATTTTACCCGGCTATGAAGATACGAAGCATTACCTTGAAGTGGAAGGAGCCTTGCCGTTCAACGTGGATGTCAGCGACAGCAGGCTCAAGGACCCCCTGGAGAGAGATCGACTGCGACGGGTATTTGATCGGGGCCTGGATAAGGTCGTGGGCTACACCCTCCCCCTCGCCCACCTGGAAGATAACGCCAATGCCGGTTGGCGCAGCTGCCGCTGGCAATTTACTCGCGAACACCTGTTTCTGGTGCCGGGTGATTCACCGATGGGTTTCCGGCTTCCACTGGACAGCCTGCCGTGGGAGGCCCCGGAGAAAAAGCACCAGGAATTTGACCAGGATCCATTCGCCGAGGATGAACCGCTGCAAGGTGACGAACAGTCTGTCGCGCAACAACAGTCACAAAACGGAAGTCAGCACACCGAAACGATATTTCACACGGCACTGTGCACGGAGATACGGAACAGCCGCTTGTATGTATTTCTTCCCCCGCTTAAAAAGCTCAATCAATGGATTGAATTGCTCGCCGCAATCGAGGCCACCGCTAAACAGATGAATTGCCCGGTTGTCATTGAGGGATACGAGGCTCCGCGTGACAGTCGCCTCCGCAAACTCATGATTACACCTGACCCCGGTGTGATTGAAGTCAACGTTCATCCGGCTCATAACTGGAAGGAACTGCTTTCCATCATCCACCCACTGTATAATATCGCCAGGCAAAACCGCCTGGGAACTGAAAAGTTTATGCTGGATGGAAAACACACCGGCACCGGCGGAGGCAATCATGTAACATTGGGGGCGGCAAAACCGGAAGACAGTCCCTTTCTGAGACGCCCAGACCTGCTCGGCAGCATGCTCCGTTTCTGGCAGAACCACCCCAGCCTTTCCTACCTTTTTTCCGGTCAGTTCATTGGACCGACCAGTCAGTCACCCCGCGTGGATGAAGCACGGGATGACAATCTGTATGAACTTGAAATAGCATTGCAGCAACTTGTGGAGGGTGAAACAGCACAACCGTGGATGGTCGACAGGATACTGCGTAATTTCCTGGTGGACCTTACCGGCAACACACACCGCGCCGAGTTCTGTATAGATAAATTGTATTCGCCTGACAGCGCCACAGGCCGGCTCGGGTTGGTGGAGTTCCGCAACTTCGAAATGCCCCCCCACTGGCAGATGAGCGCACTGCAAATGCTGTTAATACGAGCGTTGGTAAGTTACTTCTGGCAGCATCCCTACCGAAAGCCCCTGATCAACTGGGGAACTGAACTGCATGACCGCTTCATGCTGCCTCATTTTGTCTGGCAGGACCTCAGCCTGGTGATTGAGGAATTGCGCGCGTCAGACTACCCTTTTGAACTTGACTGGTTCGCTTCCTTTCAGGAGTTTCGCTTTCCAAGCTGTGGGAGCATTCATGTCGCCGGCGTTGAACTGGAGGTCAGAAACGCCATTGAACCCTGGCATGTTCTGGGTGAGGAATCAGATACCCAGGGCACTTCACGCTATGTCGATTCATCAGTGGAAAGATTGCAGGTAACTGCTCGTAACATGACCGGAAATCGGTTTATGATTACTTGTAACGCCCGAAAGCTGCCGCTGCAATTCAGCGGGCGCGAGGGCGAATATATCGCCGGGGTGCGTTATAAAGCCTGGTCCCCGTGGTCCGCGCTCCACCCCACACTGCCAGTGAACTCTCCCCTGGTATTCGATATTGTCGATACGTTCAATAACCACTCCCTGGGCGGTTGCACTTATCATGTTGCTCACCCCGGCGGCAGAAACTACGATACGTTTCCGGTTAACGCCAATGAAGCGGAAGCACGCCGCGTGGCCAGGTTCTGGCATCACGGACATTCCCAGGGGCAAATGGATGTGCGTACGGACGCACCTCACCCCAATCATCCCTACACACTGGATCTGCGATTCGGCGTCGGACAACAGGGGACAAAATAAGTTACTCTGCCGCCTAGTTGACGCAATGTATTGCTGTCCGCGCATATGGTCGCTGATATCACGCTGCAATTGTGCCAGGTCCGCCGAAAACGCGCCGCTGGCCGGCTATAAAGGCCAGACGATAAGAATCAATGGAGTCGCTGTACAGACGATAAGAACTTCCAGCGGCAGGCCGATGCGCCAGTAGTCGCCGAAATGATAACCTCCAGGACCCATGATCAGCGCGTTGTTCTGGTGGCCGATGGGTGTCAGAAAAGCACAGGAAGCGCCTATCGCAACCGCCATCAGAAAAGCATCCGGATTGACGCCAAGACTCACCGCCATACTGTAGGCAATAGGAGCCATCAATATGGCCGTGGCCGCATTGTTCAGCACATCGGAAACCGTCATCGTAATCACCATTACCAGCACGAGGATAACGACCGGTGACATATCGGTGGTGACAGACATCAGCCCGTCGACCAGCAGTGCGGTCGTGCCGGTGGTTTCCAGTGCCCCGCCAATGGGAATCATTGCGCCCAGCAGAATGACCACGGGCCAGTCCACTCCGTCATAGAACTCCCGTACCGGAATAATATTGAGCGCCACCATGGCGACGGTGGCCAGTCCAAGCGACAACTGGATCGACATTATATTGAAGCCGGCCATCGCAATGGCGACAACGAATACGGCCAGAGCCCGCAAGGCTTTATCCTTGCCGCCAAAGGCCAATTGCCGTTCAGCCAGCGGATACGCGCCCAGTTTCGTGACTGCGTCCTGCAAATATTCGGTCTCTCCATGCAGCAGCAACACATCACCGGTTCTGAAACGGAAGTCACGCAGCCGGTTGCGGTACGGTGTTCCCTCCCGGGAAATGGCCAGCAGGTTGATGCCGTAATTTCGCGTGAAACGAAGCTGGCCGACGGTACGACCACTTAGTCGGGAATTGGGAGCGACCACCACCTCAAGAATCTGTGTGTCTTCTGAATGGAAAATCTCTTTCTGTGCACTCTCGGCTGACAAAAGCTGTAGCTCCAGTCGCGAAACCAGTTTGTCGACATCTTCCTGCGAGCCCTGCAGCATCAGAAGATCGTCCGACGACAATGCAAGGTGGCGGTGAACCTGCGGCATTTTCCGTTTGTTATGTATCAGTGACAACAAATCAATATTCTGTTCATTCAGTTGCGTACGCAATTCCCCCAAGGTGGTTCCGATCAAACTGGAGTTTTTGGGCACTTTCACTTCAAACAGGTATTTCTCCACATCGAACAGTTCCAGTCCGGCGGTTTGCTTTCTTACCCTTACCAGCCTGAATCCAATGACCAGCAGAAAAATTATACCCACCATGGCGACGCCTCCTCCGACTGGCGCAAAATCGAACATACCAAATGCTTCACCCGTGACCTCCTGACGATAGCTGGAAATCAGCAGGTTGGGAGGTGTACCAATCAGGGTTACCAAGCCTCCGAGAATTGAACCGAACGACAACGGCATCAGAACCGAAGCCGGCGACATCCCCTGCTTCGTGGTGGACTGAATCGCAATGGGCATCAACAGCGCCAGGGCACCCACATTGTTCATAAACATTGACAGGAACGCAGCAAGAAAGGTAAGCACAGTAATATGCAGAACCGGCCGGTTCGCTACCGGTTCAATTACTTGAGTGAGATAATCCACGGCACCGGACCGGGTCAGGGCGGCACTGAGAATCAACACCAGCACCACCGTGATGGTGGCGGGGTTGCCAAACCCGGTAAAAAGCGCCGGCTGTGGAACCAGGCCCAAAGTTGCCGCGATGAACAACGCTCCCAACGCGACTATGTCATAGCGCCATTTGCCCCAGACGAGCATGAACAGGAGGGCTGTCAGCAATAAAAGCAGGGCAATTTGATCGGAAGTCACAGTATTATTCTGGGTTTATTCTGGTTGCAGGAAAAATTTCGCTCGGTAAATGGCCAAGGCAATGATAGGCTGAATCCAGTCAAGGTTAAAGTCGCATTGGCTGGACAGACGCCACCATGTTCACCATCCTCCAGAACTGAAAATATAGCTGCCTTTTACGGGTCTGTATTGGAAATCCCGAACTTTTCAGGTTATGTCCCATAAACACAAATTTGGATCCTTGAACCGACGCTGCACCCTTCCCCTGCTATACGCTACGTTTGCCTGCAGTTCCCTGCTTGCTCAGTCTCCGGATGTGTCGCTGCGAGGCGCCGAGGGGGCGCTGGAACAGAACATCAGGTCGCATCTGGTGACTCCCAACGCCGACTGCGACAGCACGCAGCGTCGACTGGAACGTTTTGAACCCCAGGTGCGCCAGACTGTAACGCGCGCGGCGCGGGCATTGGGCTACTATTACCTTACTCAGAACCTCACTTTTACAGCAGGTGATCCCTGTTGGGCATTGCGCATCGACGTTGAACCGGGGGATCCGATCACGGTAGGGGAGATAGACATTACCATTCAAAATGACGAGGAATTGTTTGAGGACACTCTGGACGACTTGCCGGTTTCAACCGGAGATCAGCTCAACCATGCAGCCTATGAAAATGTCAAATCCGCATTAAGCAGTCAGGCGGTCGAATACGGCTTTTTCAATGCACGCTTTAACACTTCCGAATTGCGCCTCGATCTGCAGGACGGCACCGCTGGCATCGCCATCGACTTTGCCCCTGGGGAACGCTACCGGTTTGGTGACATCAGCATCGTCCCGGTCGAAGCGCTGGCGGACGATTTCATTCGTCGGTTCATTGAATTCGAACCCGGTATGCCTTATTCCACGAATGAGTTGATCAATCTCAGGAATGATCTCAACAACAGCCAGTATTTCAGTGAAGTTACCGTGACGCCGTCCCTTACCCAGGCCAGCAATCAACGTATTCCGGTCAATGTGACCCTGCAGGCGCGACCGAGAAAGGCCTATTCCGCAGGCGTCGGGATGACCACGGATATCGGTCCCAGGGTCAGGTTTTCCTACGCCGACAGGTACATCAATCGCAGAGGACATCGCTTTGAAAGTGGACTGGCCGCCTCGCCGATACAGCAAACATTTGATATGAGTTACACTATTCCGATGTCAAATCCGGCGACGGAAAGCCTCGGTTTCGCCGGAGGATACATCAGTGAGGACCTGGAGGAATTCGAGTACCAGACATCCAAGCTCGGTGTCACCTACAGTCAGGTCAACGACCATGACTGGCGTCAGAACTATTTCGTCAATTATCAACACGATGAATACCAGTTGAATGATGACGACAATGTGTCCGATTTGTTTGTCAGCGGCAGCAATCTGAGCCGCACAGTGGCGGATGACGCCATAGTGCCCCGGAACGGCTGGCGGCTTTTCGGCCAGCTGAGCGGCGCGTCCGAAATGCTGTTATCCAGCACTTCGTTCGCCCAGCTCTATCTGAGCGGGCGATATGTCCAAGGTTTAGGACCGGGGCGTCTGTTGCTGGATTTTGAAGCCGGAGCCTCCTTTCTTGAAGATGAATTCGCCGAGCTGCCCGTGTCGTTACGCTACTTCGCCGGTGGTGATCAGAGTGTCCGTGGTTACCGGTACCAGTCACTGGGTCCCGAAAATGAAAACGGCGATGTTATCGGTGGTAAACATCTCATGGTGGCCGGCCTTGAATACGACTTTCCTGTTTATGGTGACAACTGGCGGCTCGCAGTCTTTCTGGATGCGGGTAACGCGTTTACCGATTACAGTGACTATGAACTGAAAAAAGGGGCAGGTATCGGCTTGCGCTGGGTTTCCCCGATAGGCCCAATCCGTATTGACCTGGCATCGGCACTGGACGATGACAGTCAACTGCGATTGCATATCACGATGGGGCCTGATCTGTGAGTGAAGCCACGACGTCACACCGCTGGCTGAGATGGGTTGCCTGGAGTTTACTGATACTGCTGGTGCTGGTTTTACTGCTGCTCACCTCAGTCACTGTAGTGCTGAACACGGATGCCGGGACGCGCTGGGTACTGAACCAGGCAAGCATGCGTATCAATCAGGTCCCGGATACCGACTTCACCTTCGAGCAGGCCAGCGGTACGCTGATCAGCGGTCTGAATTTACAGGGTCTGGTGGTTGTTTCCGGCACCACCCGGGTTGAAGCGCGGTCAGTCGCATTGCGTTACAACCCCTATTCCGTCCTCTCCGGCGCTTTCACGGTGTCAACCTTTCATGTGGATGGCCTCGACGTTTCAGTCACTTCCGAACCGGGGACGGAACCGGAAAGTGGCGGCCTGGAGGAGTTCAGTTTTTCCCCGCTGCCCGTCACCATCACATTGGGTGAATTGCAGGTAACTGAAGCCACCGTCGCGGTCGATGAGACCCGCTACGTGATAAATCGTGTGGAACTCGGCGGGGCATTGCAGGGTCAGACGTTAACCCTGCGTGACATCAGTCTCGATGTCGATGCGCTTCAGTTAACCGGCGACCTGGAACTGCTACTGAGCAGCCCAATGCCCTTACACGCCGACCTGGACTGGCATTACAGCGATCTGCCAGACCCGCGGCTCGGTCCCGGCTCGGGAACGCTTGCTCTGGACGGTGACCTCGCCACCCTGGGCATTGCGCATACGCTCATGACTCCCATTGCGATGAGAAGTGAAGGCACCATTTCAACCGGGTTGATTGGCGACACGGCATCCGGTCCGGTTCTGGACCTGTTGCATTCCACCGCCGAACTCCACGTTCCCGAACAGCTTGAGCTGCCCAGCCCGGAACTTCGCAATGTCCAATTGCACGAGGTCTCGCTGCTAACCCGTGGGGGGATAAACAACCTGTCGCTGGAACTGGGTGCGCAAATTACCAGCAGTCTGCTACCGGCCGTCGACTTGTACGCGGAGGCAGTGCTGCACGCGCAAAGCCTGAACCTGAATTTGCTCAGCCTCGACACAGACAGCGACAGTCTCGAAGCCTCCGGCGAACTTTACTGGGACAATGACCTACGAGGTGAGTTTAGCTATAGTCTGGCCACCTCCCGGCCAATGGAATATTTCGAAGCCCCTGAACAGTTCACACTGAACGATCTGACGAGCAGCGGTGACATCAGCTTCTCGTCGGAAGGTGAATTTGGGGGCCGACTGACAATCAACAGCCTTGATGGAATGCTGTCCGGGTACGCCGTGACGGGGAGCGCTGCCGTGGCAATGGACAATGGCGAACTGGCGGTCGAAAGGCTGCGTCTTGCCACCGCGGATAATGAATTACTGGTGCAGGGCATATACGGCGATACCACGAGTCTGGAATTTGAAATAGACGCTCCCACCCTGTCCCAGCTTATGGCCGAGCTTCAAGGAAGCCTGCAAGCTGTCGGCAATCTCGAAGGCAGCCTGGCTGATCCCCAGGTGACCGCAACAGTGGCCGTTCAACAATTTACCTATGGCGACTTCTCACTTGCGGAGTTGACCCTGTCGCTACAGCGCCGGCAGCAGTCGCTTTCCGCTCAACTCGCTCTGCTGGAAGCGGTCTACGCCAGCGGTGAGACCCATGAGCAGATCGACCGACTGAACCTGGATATATCCGGCACACTCGACTCGCACCAGGTAACGGCCAGCCTCGCCTCCAGCCTGGGCAGTTTCGACGCCGCGCTACAGGGGGCGGTCAACCTGGAGCAGCCGGGGTGGCAGGGGACCTTGTTGAATGCTGAACTGGACAGTAATGACGCGGGAAACTGGCAGACCACGGGCAACACGGCGCTGAACCTGTCAGGCAATGCCGTATCAGTGGACACCAGTTGCTGGGAGCAGGGCCAGACGCAACTTTGCTGGCAAGTGCTCGGCAATCCCGAAGAGCAACTGGATCTAGGCGCGACACTGGAGGATTACCCCCTGACCGTATTGAATGCCACGGGTGGCGCTGACGGGGAAGAACGACCGAACCGGTTACCGGCAGCACCGGAGCTGCCGGAAAATGTGGTTATTGAAGGGACGCTTGGTGTCGATGTCAGCCTTGTCTGGCAGCCGGATCAGCCTCTTGAGGTGGATTTTTCGTCCCGCACCCGGGGCGGCATGCTGACCCTGTTGCCGGATGGGGAACTGCTACGGGACGAGACGGGAGACGATGAAGTATCGCCACGCAGTTACAGCTGGGAACGCATGGAAATCGAGGGACAATCCCGCGACGGCCGCTGGACCCTGGATACCGTGCTGGAGTTCGCCGCAACCGATATGGAGGACAGTGACCTCCCTTTGCAGGGCACTGCTCGCGGACAACTGACGCTGGCCGCGGATCGACAATTGGACGGGAACCTTGTGGTGGACTTTGCCGATCTTAGCTGGATCGAGGCGCTGGCGCCGCAAATTTCCAGTGTCGAGGGTGCATTGCAGGGACGCGCCAGTATCGCAGGATTTCTTGATGAGCCGACAGTGGACGGCAGTTTTGAAGTCGTCAACGGTGCCGCCAATGTGAATCAGTTGGGGATACGGTTGACTGAAATCAACAGCCGTATCAGCAGCCGCAATATGGAACGCATCGAAGCCACCGGGTCAGCCTTGTCCGGCACAGGCCGGATCGAATTTGAAAGCACTGTCGAACGTCCCTATGAAGCAAGCCGCGAACTCACGGCAACCCTGACCGGCACTGACGTCACACTGGCAGATACCGGCACCATGCTTCTTGCGGCAAGTCCTGACCTGACGGTGACGGCCAGCAGTGAAGCGATCAATCTGCGTGGAGAACTGGTGATTCCCAGGTTCCGAATGGAGCTCGACGAGCTGCCTGAAACGGCTACAGATGTCTCAAGCGACGCCGTGGTGGTTCGCTACCCGGCGGACCGTCCGGAACTGGCGAATGCCATCTCCGCAGACGAGAACCTGTTCCTCAATATTCCCGTCAGCGCCGATGTCACACTGGTGCTCGGCGACGAGGTTCGCTTCACAGGACTCGGGCTGGATGCCACCCTTGATGGCAGCCTGAATATTATCCGGCAAGTCAGCGGCAATACACTGACCTATGGCGAGCTCAGCGTGGTGGAAGGCAGTTTCGAAATCTATAACCGTGATCTGCAACTGGAGCACGGCACCCTGCTGTTTTTCGGCGCTCTGGACAATCCCGCTCTCGATATCAGGGCGGTTCGTCAAGTGGGCAACACCACGGTCGGGGTACAGATGAACGGCACCTTGAAGAGTATAAACAGTCAGCTGTTCTCAAGTCCCGTGCTGCCGGAGCGGGATATTGTGTCAATGCTTGTCACCAACCGACCCTTCGACCAGATTGGTGAGAGTGACGGTGACTCCCTGCTGGGGGCCATCACCGCGCTGGGCCTTGAAAGAGGCCAGGGGCTGGCTTCGCAGATCGGGAACAGGCTGGGTCTGGATACCGTCACCGTGAGCAATCCTGGAGATGTCGATAACAGTGCGCTCACTCTGGGCAAATACCTGACACCGGATCTGTTCATCAGTTACGGTCTGGGCTTGTTTGACAGGCAATCGGTAGTGTCCCTGCAATATGAACTGAGTGAACGCATTCGGCTTCAGGCGGAATCAGGCGAACATCAAAGCATCGATATCAACTATTCCATCGAACGCTGATGGATCAGGGAAGCGCCGCCCGGGGCGCCACGATATCGCATTGCAGGGAAGCGATACCAGTGATCCCGGCCTCGAGCCGGTCACCCTGTTTCACCGGACCCACTCCGGCGGGTGTCCCGCTGAAGATAATATCTCCCGGCGTCAATACGTAATAGGTCGACAGCTCCGCAATGATTTCAGGTACCGACCATATCATGTCTTCCAGGCTGCCCTTCTGCCTCAACTGACCATTCACCTCCAGTGTTATTTCACCGTCATGGGGATGCCCCATGTCAGACACCGGATGCAGTGCCGAAATCGCGGCCGAATCATCGAAGCCCTTGGCAAGATCCCAGGGCCCTGCGAGCTTTTTCGCCAACTTCTGCAAATCCCGACGGGTAAAATCTATTCCTACGCCGTATCCAAAAACACAATCGGCGGCATCTTCCACCGCGATATTGCTACCGCCTTTTCCGAGGGCGATGACCATTTCAACTTCGTGGTGCAGATCCCTGGTACGCGGGGGGTAATGCACATCGCCATTGTCGGTAACCACGGCATCCGTGGGTTTACTGAAAAACAGTGGAGGCTCCCCCGCGGGGTCGTTACCCATTTCTCGAACATGGTCTGCGTAGTTTCGACCGACGCAATAAACACGGTGTACGGGAAATCGTCGGGTGGAGCCCAGAACAGGAAGGGTCTTAATTTCGGCGGCAGGAATGATAAAGTCCACGTTTTAACCTCGGTTCCGAAGGGATGCCGAACCCGCCTTTCAGTTCTCGCGGATGATGACGTCCCTGAGTATTGAATCCCGATTATAGCCGGATTAGTCGTTACATCCGAGTTGGGTATCCAGAGATCCCGATGGCCATTGCTGCGCGTCCGGGAAAAAATCCAGGCCGCTGGCGATTTGTACCTCGGCAAAGGAGGCCCGCTGCTCGCAGAACAGCGCGTGTTCGGGCAGTTCCTGATCAAATACGAAAGAGGAAATATGACCGTCTGTTGAGGCAACGAGTTTGAAAAATGCCTGCGGTGTGTCGGCCAGGCCCGTACCGGAGGCCTGGCGCGTATTGTAAAGCGGCCCGGTGATCACGTGAACTTCTCCGGTTGACGCAGCCAATCGGTTTATCGCCTGATCAAGCCGTGACCAGGGACCCTGCCGCATCGGCCGACGCAGGGGAGACATGATGGACAGCAGATTGGTCTCCTCCCAGTACGGAGTTGCCGCGAAACTGCTCATGGGAACCAGCCGGCCGAGATCCACCTCATTCATCCGGTACTCCGACAGTCGGTACTCCCGGTCCTGCGCCGCATCCAGCACCGGCTGGGTTATTCCCGGTGCCGCTGCATCAATAGTGGCTTCCAGGCCGGGACCCTCACCCAACAGATTGTCAGCTTCCCAGATCCTGGGCAGAAGTGACGCCACACCGATAGTGTCGGCCAACACGCGATAGGATACCCAGTCAGCAAAGCGGGTGTGATAATTGGCTGACAACGCGTAGAGACTGCGCACCAGAATCACGTTGTATTCCGGAGCACCGGCCGGGCAGCCCGCGGCGCAATGCGAGATATGTACGTTCTGTGCTGTCGCATTTTCGCCGGACAACACCACGACCGCCACCAGAACGGCAGTCTTTGATGAAATACTGGGAATTCGCATCCGGCCGTCCTCGGCTCATGAACGGGGCGCGGATAATTTAACAGACAATGACTTGGCTGTCATACCTTGGTAGAGGGTGATTGGTAGTGGGTGTCTCTGCACAAGGGTTTAGTCAAAATCAAAGAACAGCAGTTCGAGATTGAGAATAAACCGGGGCTGCGGGCGCCAGTTCTCATCTCTGGAAACCACCACCTGGGGGGCGGCTTCAAGTATCAGCCAGTCCTCGTAAATCGCCGTGCGGTAACGCGCCTCAACATAGTAGTCATCAATACGCGTATTGGGGTGACTAAGCCCCAGAACGCCGACTTGATAGCTGAGAGTCTCCATTGCGCCAAGGGTTTGATGGATCGTTGCGAACTGCCCGAATTCAAAAGTATCGTATTCCTTGCGGTAATTCAGTTCAGACTCGAGCCGCAGGTAACTGTTGGGAGTCAATTCCCGGCTGAAGTACAGACGGGTATCCGACCCCCAGCCCCGGGAATGGTAATACCAGCCGGATTGCCGAAAACCGACCGCCCAGAGATCGTTCAGCTCCACACCGTGTTCTGCCCTGACCCGATAGAACGCATCCACCGGCAACCCGGCCCGCAGACCCACATCGTGGCTGAAATTCCACCCGCTTTCGGCGGTATGTTCATACCGGAAGCTGCCGGCCGCGACGCTGGAACGGGTATTTTCAAGCCGGTTTTCGTTCAGGCTGTTCAATTCATCAACATCTGATTCGAGAATGAGTTTCCAGCGTTCCGAGAGTCGCGGCAAATCCAGGCTCCCTCCGATCTTCAGCTTCGAGTGGTAGCCATCGAAAGAGCCGACCAGTTGGTTGAAACCGACACGCAGATACGTTTCATTTTCCTGTTCACCGACCGCTTCACCGGCGAGCCAGTCATCGATCGCCCGACCCAGCCCGGTGACATTACGCGAGACGTCATCGCGCCGGCCCTCGAGCCACTCCCAGGTTGACGGATCCTCAGGCACGTCAGATTCAGCCGCCATGACAGCCAGGGGTGCAACAAGGAGGGTAAGCACGGAAATAAAAATGAGATGCGCTTGAGAGTGGCGGCAAGCACCGGACCACAGCGTCAATTCATAACCTGCCAATTCTTCAATCACTGTTCATCAGTCTGAGCACAAAGCGCGCCCGAGTCAACCAGAGTTCAAAGCGGCTCGCAGGCGTCGCCGAGATAACCTCCGCCGCCACAGTAACCCGGGTCCTGGAGTTGTATACGCAATCCGTCCGGATCGGAGAAATAAAGTTCGGGTGTGCCGCCTTCGACGCCGCCGCGGTTTGGCATGCGCAGGCTGATGTAATGCACAAGCGGGAGAATCTGTGGATTATCGCCGCGAGAAGTCAATCCATAGTCGGTCAGCTCGGACAGAATGCGATCAACATCAAAGCCCTGCACGCTGAGACAGACATGGTCAATCTCGCCGCCACTTTCTTGCGCGCCACCGATATACATCAAAAACTGGATGCCGTCTCCCACGCCGATCACCGGTGCATTCGGTCCTTGGTAAGCCTGAAATCCAAGGCCGAACAGGTTCCGATGAAAGCGGTTGGCACGCTCCGCGCTGGCAACCCGGTTGGTGAAATGACTCAATTCATGCAATTGCAGCAGGCCGTCCGCGGATGCGGGTTCAATAGCGTCGCAGCGGTTTCCCAGCGGACCGGCGCCACCGCAATACGCGGGGCCGCACAACTGGTAAAGAATGCCGTCCGGGTCGGTAAAAAGCAATTCCCGGGTTCCGTCGACATCGCCTCCCTCATCCGGATCACGACTTCTGATCCAGGTTTGCGTGACAGCCTGCCTCCGGCTTTGCCCCGACGCGGGTGATGGGCCGCGATCAATCCCATGCGCAACCAATTGATCACTTACGCGGTCGGGATTGAAATCGGGAACTGATATTCCAATTTGACTGATAGCCGGAGGCTCTCCTGCTCGCGTCGGCGAAAGTGAGAAAAAATACGGGCCATCGCCAATTTGAAGACATACTGTTTCCCCTTGCCGCGCCAGAACCGGGGCGCCAAACAGGCCCTGGTAGAAATCGAGGGAACGGGAGACATCGCTTACTCGCAATCCGAAGTGATGCAGTTTGCTGACAGGGATGCTGACGGGCCTCTGCTGTGCCAGAAGACCCGGTGCGAGAGCAAGTACAGGAACAGCCTTCAATAGATTCCTGCGGGAAAGTCCGCCGGCAATCCGGGGTGCGCGCCTGCCTGATCTCGTCATGTGGAGTCCGTGTCGCGTTGTCGGCTCGGGTTGTCGGTTTAGTCGGTAGCTTCCGCCGCCCGTCTTTCCTCGGCGCGATGCCCGGAGAGTATATACATCATGCCGTAGTTACCTTCGTGACAGGCATATTCATAGATCGGATCCGGGCTGTGGTCAAAAATAATCTGACGTGTATACGGCGCGCTGAACGTCCCGGGATCGTGGGAGGTTATTTCGTACTGCAAGGCGTCCGGACCAAGGCGCGTCAGCCGTTCAACATTGATTTTGGCGGCAGTATCAGGACCGTAATCGCTTTCCTCCGCGTAGTTTCTGGTCTCGATTACCAGAGTATCCCCGTCCCAGTAACCGCGAGAATCACCATGCCACAGCTTGACGTTGTCCGGTATGTGAGGCCGCCCATCCAGAGGGATGATGCGCACGTCATGGATCATTTCCTGAATGATTGTTACATAATTTTCTGATTGTACAATTTGCCAGTAACTGTTGTATCCCGACCCAAGATAAGGAGCGCCATAACTTATGCAACGCTCGCTCAGGGGACGATCTTCCCAGGAGTCCGCCGGATGTTCCTGACGATACGCACGGCGCTCGTTGGCCACGGCGATGGCTTCCTCTGTTCGTGGCGGATATTTTCCGGTTGGAGGATCGATGATCTGGGACGTACGCCGGTGGACGCTGCGCTGCGCCATCCATGACTGATCATAGTTACCGGTGCTGGGATCGTAGGATTGAATCTCTCCGCTGAATGCCGCCTCCAGCACCCCGCCGCCGAACAGGGCATCACCCCCCTCGGCAGTTATCTCGGCAATACGCTGCTCCAGAAACCGTATGTCCTCGTCGGTCAGAATCTCCTGATCCCCAAAAACGGCGGGGCGCTCGACCGGCGTGAGGGTATTGTTTGCCCAGACCCCCTGCAGATCGGGTTGACCATCGGCCGTTCTCGGAACCTGCCATGAATCTGATTCCTGGGCCGCGACGGAAGCAGCCGCCAGCATGGCGAAAGTCAGGGTTGTTGTGATCAGGATTCTACCGCGAAGATGGGAATCGTTCATGGGACAACTCCGGAGATGAAAAAACCGCTGTGCTCACGGCACAAACGGGCTTTCGACAGGTTTAGGTTGTTATTGCACCGATATACGCTACCGTATTCATCATCAAGTTAAACCAGTAACCCGCTTTAATCAAGTACAGCGTTGCCGCGTAAATACCTGCCGTCGGTATCATTGCGGTCCTCGGCCACTCTTGATCCAATCAGGGCGTCAACCGAACCCCGGACGACGTTTCTGAATGATCGTCATCCCGATGCCGGCAACCACAAGTACCGCCCCGGCAAGAAACAGCATCACCTGGCTCATACCCAGCATGCCTCCGCCAGGGATAGCCAGCGACAGCCCCGCGAGCCCGATCAACGTGCGAGTCAGCGCCCCGAGTTTCCCCTCACCCAGATTGCCGACGCCCAACAGATAGCCCTGCAACGCGGCCGAAATCAATGCCACGCCGATCAGTGCCGTGGAGATCACGATGACGATCTGGGTGAGCGTGCCCTGAAATAGAAGTGCCGGGTTGAAGACAAAGAAAAAGGGTATGAAGTAAATTATCGTGCCCAGGCGCATGGCTTCGAACCCCGCTCGCATCGGAGATACGTTGGCGACCGAGGCGGCGGCAAAAGCGGCCAGAGCCACCGGCGGGGTGATGAAACTCAGCATACCCCAGTACATGATGAACATATGACTTGCCAGTGGATCCAGGCCGGCGTTCACCAGCGCCGGGGCCAGTACGATCGCGAGAAAGATATAGGCCGCCGTGACCGTCATGCCAATGCCCAGCACAAAACTGGTAAGCGCGCCCATAAGCAACAGCACCAGTACATTGTCACCGGCAATATAAACCAGGTCATTGGCCAGCGTACCGGCCATGCCCGTCACCGCCAGGGCGCCTATGATAAGTCCAATGGCCGCCAGTATGCCGGCCAGCTCCGCCATTATCCTGCCGGTGGCGGCGACCATTTCCATGAACCGTTTCAGGCTCAGCCGATGATTGGTGAAATGATTGATCACCAGAAGCAGTCCGGTCGCGTAAAACGGCGCCGTGGCCTCCCTTTGCATATACACAAGCAGCCACACCAGCGTCGCAAAAACCGCAATAAAATACCAACCTTCTTTCATCACCTCCCGTAAGCGCGGAAGTTCTTCTTTGGGCAGTCCCGCAAGCTGGCGTTTGGCCGCGTAAGCGTCAATCTGCATAAACAGGCCGAAGAAATACAATACGGATGGCACGATAGCCGCGATCGCAACGGTGACGTAACTGACGTTGAGAAAGCTCGCCATGACAAAGGCCGTCGCACCCATGATGGGCGGCATCAACACCCCCCCGGTCGAGGCGCAGGCCTCGACCCCAGCAGCATACTGGCGGGTAAAACCGATTCGCCGCATAGCAGGGATCGAGAGCGGACCTGTGGTCAGTACATTGGTGACGGGCCCGCCACTCATCGACCCCATCAACCCGCTTGAGAAAATGGCTACCTTGGCGGGGCCGCCGCGCATGTTCCCCAGCAACGCAAAGGCGAGGTTAATAAAGAACGGACCGCCCCCGGTGTACTGCAGCGCCACGCCGAACAATAGAAACCCGAAGACCAACTGGGCAAAAGCCTCCATGGGGATGCCGAACAGACTTTCAGCGCCCATGATGTGGAATATCGCCACGTCGTGAATGGGCATACCAATACCGGCGACCACGTCGGGCATCAGATGGGCATACATCGGATAAGCCGACAGGACCAGCACGATAAAGAAGATCGGCCAGCCGCCGGCTCGTCTGCCCGCCTCCAGCACGATCGCCCAGGTAATCAACGACAGCGCTATACCCACAGGCGGGGCGGCATATTCCCATGCTTCCAGCACGATACGCTCTGCATTGAACGCAAAATACGCAAAGACAACGGCAATCACTGCAATGACGGCGACGTCATACCACGGCACATGGTTCAGGGTGCCGCGGTGGGAAGGGAATGTAATGAAGACCATCGACAGCATTGACCCGGTAATCAGATACATGTATCTGCTGTCGAGCATGACCGAGTCGAGGAAGAATCCCAGATTGAAAATCTGGTTGATGGCGAGCAGTGTGGAAACGCCGGTAAGAATCGCCATGGTCGCCCGCCACCGGTAGCCCAGCTTGCGGTAACGTTGCAATTCAATGATTTCTTCTTCGGGCGTGTCGTCGCTATCGGCGCGAACTGTTATCTTATCTGTCATTATTTATTCTTCTTGGTGTCGCGAATTGGTGTCGCGAAAAACTAGGGAGCCTGGATTCCCAAAACCCGGAACCGAAACGAAGCCTACATGCTATCAGCGAGGGTAACCAGCCCTTCGGCTTCCAGCGCTTCCTGTCGCGCGGCGAACCAGGCCGTCTCAAACTCCTGGTAGTCATCGGGAGCCCCCGGCAAAAAATTGTCCCATGCGTTTTTCAACACTTGCTGACGAAATAAATTGGCCTGTTGCTGTGCTTCCGCTGCCTCGGTCCAGGCACCGATTTCACGAAAGTAGCGAATGGCCGCCGGATGGAAGGGAATGAATGCCTGATCAAATTTCTGGCGCTCCATGATCCAGCCATTGGCGCCGGGTGCGTTATCCTTGAACTCGTCAAAATGCTTATGCATTACTTTCACGAGATTGTAGACGGTGGCATCGGCACTGGTATCCATTCCCACCAACAGCGGATAGGCCGATGTAAACACCTCGATGCCTTCGGAAGGAATCGTGGGCCCTTCAATCGCTATATGGGGAACGTACCAGGGAAGTCGCGCCCTGACGCGGGCGACGCCTTCCGTGTTTTCATGAGGGAAAGTGGTAAAACTCAGGCCGCGGGGAGAAGCCTCAATGCGCAGAAACGGGGGTGAATTGCAGGCTCCGCCAACCACGTCGGCGCGATTATTCAACACCGCGTCGATGGAAGCATTGTATCCCCCGACTTCCACCGGAGTCACATCATCCCAGGAGAGATTGGCATACGCAAGCAACGCGGCGGTGGCGTTGTTAAGCGACGGTGCGCCCTGAACGAAGGTGACGCGCTTACCGGCTATATCAGCTACTTCCTCGATTCCCGCCTCTGCGGCGGTGGCGAAATTAAAGGAACAACTGTCGGAAAAATTGGATAACAAGGCGCGGATCGGCTGCGGCCCCCAGATTCTGGAAGCAAAATTCAGTATTCCCTCCTGGGCGTATACGGCTTCGGAGCCACCCGCGGAAAAATGCACCCGCCCCGCGCGCAGGGTTGCCAGGCGCGACACGTCATTGCGGCCAGGTATGACACGCAGATTGACACCATAATGGCGCCTGAGCACACTCCCTATAGCGACAGCCTGACTGTAACCACCGGTGCCGGTCGGATAGGCCGACCACGCGATCGTGCGCGGCAGGTCAATTTCTTCAGCCGCACGGGCGGAACTGAACATCGACCCCGACAGCGCTACGGTGGCGCAAAGCAGCGCCGGGGCCAACCTCTTTCCGTCGGTCCCGAGCGTGTTCCAAAACCTGAAAGCGTCCCCAGGACTGTGCGATGCTTGTCGATTCATATGATCCCCCGCGAGTACCCGACCCGGCTGGTACCGCCTATACCAAAACGAAGCAGGGGCTAGAATAGCGCAGCATGAGCTGAATCACAAAGCTTCTGCCATCACCATAAAATTCGCGTCGGCAGCAGCCGATGACAGCATTCATTCTGTCGACTGCCCCGTTGGTTCGGCCTTGGGCCCTTTCGCCCACCCCCTGTTGTTTAGACATTTGAACAAAAACAGTGTAAGCTTCTACTCTGATTTGGAAGCAATGTTTATGCCTGATTGCGTTATAAATTCGCATTTAGGTGATATTTATCAATATGTTATGGACAACATCAAATTTCTCCACACTGGACAGTGTCTCTCGAAAGCAATACGTGAGCGTTTAGGCATAGAATAGTTATCCGTTCTCTAAACTCGACCATCACGAACCCATGGCAACAACAGCGACACCCTCGGAAACAACCACCGGACAGACCGTAATGCGCAAGCCAGCGGCCGAAGATGGCACTGCATTGCATGCGTTAGTCCAGGCCAGTGACTACCTGGATACCAATTCACTTTATTGTTACCTGCTCATCTGTACTCACTTCAGGGAAACCTCTGTCGTCGCCGAGCAGCACGGCCATGTCGTCGGGTTTATTTCGGCCTATCCGCTCCCTGAAGCCCCGGACACGCTGTTTGTCTGGCAGGTGGGCGTAAGCAGCAACGCGCGCAGGCAGGGAATAGCCGGCAAAATGCTGCGGGAAATTCTTCAGCGCGACAAGTGTCGCAACATCACTCAAATGGAAACGACAGTGACCAGGGAAAACGAGGCATCGCGCCGATTGTTCCAGTCACTGCAAAAACGTATGGGTTGCCCCTTGAACGAGACTGTCATGTTTGACAGCAGGACGGTCTTCAATGGCGCACACGATACCGAATATCTGCTCAGTATCGGCCCATTCAATTCTAATGACAATGGGAGATCTCCATGAATATTTTTGACGAAATCGAATCGGAAGTGCAAAGCTACGCGCGTTCATTCCCTGTGATATTTGAACGTGCCAAAGACAGTTATCTGTACGATGTGGACGGCACTGCCTACCTCGACTTTCTCGCCGGTGCCGGCACCCTCAACTACGGACACAACAATTCTGTGTTGAAGGAAAGCCTGCTCGAATATATCCAGGAAGACGGTATTACCCACGGACTGGATCTGCACACAGGAGCCAAGGAAAAATTTCTGGAGGCATTCAACAGCCTGATTCTGGAACCCCGCAATCTGGATTACCGCGTGCAATTTACCGGACCGACAGGGACCAACGCAGTGGAAGCGGCCCTCAAGGTTGCTCGTAACATCACGGGGCGCCACAACGTAGTTGCCTTCACCAACGGATTCCACGGCGTGACCCTCGGTGCCATGGCGGCCACGGGTAATGCGCATCACCGCGATGCATCAGGTATTCCTCTGACCGGCGTCAGCCATCTGCCGTTTGACGGTTACATGGGCAAGGATGTGGACACAATCAAACTTCTGGAGCAGATGATTGAAGACTCCTCCAGCGGAATCGACCTGCCTGCCGCGGTCATCGTTGAAACCGTGCAGGGAGAAGGCGGGCTGAATTGCGCAAGTGCTGGTTGGCTGCAGAAACTTGAGAAGGTGTGCCGCAAGCATGGCATGTTGCTGATCGTTGACGATATTCAGGCCGGCTGTGGCCGGCTGGGGTCATTCTTCAGTTTCGAATCCGCCGGCATCAAGCCGGATATCGTCACGCTTTCCAAGTCATTGAGCGGCTATGGATTACCCTTCGCGGTAACGCTGATCAAGCCGGAATATGATCAATGGAAGCCGGGTGAACACAACGGCACCTTCCGTGGAAACAACCATGCCTTTATTACCGCCGCAGCGGCGCTGAACCATTACTGGAAAGATGAGAAATTCAGTGCGGAAACCCTGCGCAAGAGCATGGTACTCGGAGACGGGCTCAAGCGCATTGCAAGTCGCTTCAACTCCTCTCTTATTCGGGCCAAAGGCCGCGGCATGATGCAGGGTCTGGAATGCAGCAACGGCGAAGTGGCCCAGAAAATCTGCAAGGAAGCATTCGACATGGGCATGATTATCGAAACCAGTGGTGCTGATTCCCAGGTTATTAAATGCCTGTGCCCGTTGACCATTGAGCGAAGTGACCTCGAAAAAGGGCTGGAAATACTCGAGAAGTCTGTAAACAAGGTGTTCAAGCAGGAGTTCAGCGAAGCCTCGTAAAGTTACGCCAAACGAGCATAGACCTGACGCCCTGATATAAACACCAAGTCCAACGAGGTATCTGAATACATGATCGTTAGAGAATATGACCAATGTCACCAGTCGCAACGGCGGGTGAAGACGGACAATTGGGAAAGTACCCGCATGTTGCTTCAAGGCGACAATATGGGATTTTCGTTCCATATCACGACGATATACAAGGGAACCGTCACTCCCATGCATTATCGCCATCACCTGGAGTCGGTGTACTGCATCAAGGGTGAGGGGGAAGTGACATCTGTTGAAGACGGCAAGACCTATCAGATCAAGCCGGGCACCCTGTATATCCTTGACAAACACGACAAGCATGTCCTCACCTGCCGTGAAGAACTGGTGCTTGCCTGTGTCTTTAATCCGCCCGTAGTGGGTAATGAAGTACACGACAAGACCGGCGCTTATCCCGAAGCCGGGATTCCAGCAGAGGAGAATACCAACACGCCGGTCAGAGAACAGGCTTAGGAGGTAAACATGGACCGAGTTGATCATTATCCGTCACGGAGCGGGGACGATACCGGAATTCTGCCACGCAAGGACCCGGTGGTATACAGCAGCCTGCCGTCTATAAGCGAGGATTATCGCGGCCTTTTGCAAGGCTACGAAGCCAACGGCTTCATGAGCATATCAGACCTCTTCTCGAGGGAAGAGGCACAGGCGATGTTGCAGGAACTGCAGCGGCTGCGCGAAGACCGTGAACTGGCCGCCTCGGAGCAGGTAATCACCGAGCCTACCAGTCGCGAAATCCGTTCCGTGTTCAGAATTCATGAATTGAGTGCGTTATTCCGCCGAATCACCGAAGATCCGCGGATTACATCGTTGGTGAGATTGATACTGAACGATGAGTTATACCTGCACCAGAGCCGGGCAAATTACAAGCCGGGTTTTCGTGGCAAGGAATTTTACTGGCACTCCGACTTCGAGACCTGGCACGTAGAGGACGGTATGCCGCGCATGCGTGCGGTCAGTGTGGCGATTACCCTGACCGACAACTACGATCACAATGGACCCTTGATGCTGGTCCCGGGCTCCCATAAACGTTATGTGCAGTGCCGCGGAACGACTCCGGAAAACCACTACCGGAAGTCGCTGAAACGGCAGGAATATGGTGTGCCCCGCGATGAAAACCTGCAACGCCTGTATGAAGCCGGAGGCATCTACGCCTTTACCGGCAAGGTCGGTTCAGTGGTTTTCTTCGACTGCAATACCATGCACGGCTCCAACGGCAACATCACGCCACTGCCCAGGTCCAATTTGTTTCTGGTTTATAACGCTCTGTCGAACCGGGTGCAGTCGCCCTTTTCCGGAATGCCGCCGCGACCTGAATTCATCGCCACCCGGAAAGCGTTCGAACCCATTGGCCTGAATAAATCCAATATCAGAAGATTCGGTCACCCATGAATACAAAACAGCAACAAATAATTTTGAGACCATTGATGAGCGAATTCACGAGCTCGACCAGCCTCGGGAAAGGAGCCTGCGTAAAATGCGGAAGCTGATGTGACTGTATTAAGTTTTGTACTGTTTCTGCTTGTCTTCGTTATGATTGGAAGCAGCGCTGTCCTGCGAAGCCGCAATTCAAACCGCGACTACTATGTGGCAAGTGGTCAGGTGTCCCCTTTTCTGGTAGGCCTGTCGGCGGTGGCGACCAATAACAGCGGCTATATGTTCATTGGCGCTATCGGTTATACCTATGTTACCGGCCTGGCCTCAGTCTGGCTCATGGTTGGCTGGATACTCGGTGACTTTGTCACTTCACTGCTAATACATAAAAAACTGCGCCAGGCCGCCGGCCGCACCGGGGAGGTCAGCTACGCCGGTGTGCTGAGTCAGTGGCTCGGCAAACCCGGCTATCGGCGTCTGCAGGTTCTGGCCGCGACTATCACCATCCTCTTTCTGCTGGCTTATGCCAGCGCGCAATTGCTCGCAGGCAGCAAGGCATTACAGGCACTTTTTGAGTGGCCGCTATGGGCCGGCGCCGTTATCGGTGCCACTATTGTGGTGATCTATTGCATCGCCGGTGGCATCCGGGCTTCAATCTGGACCGATGCCGCGCAATCCACCGTAATGATGGTCGCGATGGCCTCATTGCTTTTCGTCGCTGTTTCCTCGGTCGGCGGAATAAGCGGCGCAGTCGAACAGATGTCGGCCGTGGATGGTTTTCTCGACTGGTATCCGGCGGAACTGCCGTTTCCGGGAATCACGGGCGGCGTGCTGTTCGCGGTAAGCTGGCTGTTCGCCGGCATCTCGGTGATCGGGCAACCCCACATCATGATTCGCTTTATGGCACTGGATGATCCCGGCCACATGGTCAGGGCGAGAATGTGGTATTACGGCTGGTTTACCGCGTTCTACGCAATGGCTATCGGTGTAGGCCTGCTGGCCAGAATTTTCCTGGATAATCCCGCTACCTTTGATGAAGAACTGGCGTTACCCATGATGGCTCAACAACTCATGCCCCCTGTCATGGTCGGGCTCATCCTCGCCGGTATCTTCGCCGCCACCATGTCCACGGCCGATTCTCTGATACTGAGCTGTTCTGCCGCGCTGAGCCATGATCTGTTACCACACCAGGCTGAATCCACCGCTATGGCCCGATTTACCACGGTCCTGATGACCGCCGCCGCCCTGTTGCTGACTTTCACCAATTCACAGAGTGTATTCGCGCTGGTCATCATGGCCTGGTCCGTACTCGCCAGTGCCTTCGCGCCGTTGCTGATCGTGTATTGTTCAGGCGGCCGGCCACGCGAAAACCTCGCGCTGATGATGGTCCTCGGAGGGGTTTTTGTGGCGCTGACCTGGCGCTGGCTGGGGCTTCACGATGCGGTCTATGAGGGTATGCCCGGCATTCTCAGCGGTTTGTTGATCTTCGCGATAGCAAGTCGTCTCCCGGCCCACCGCAGCGCGGAAAAGATCACTCAGGGCGCCACATAACGAAGCCTTCGTCGGAGGCTTCCGCCCGCCGCAACATTTCTATCAACGGCGCGGCCCGTGCATCCAGACTGATGCGCGGCGCTTCCTCATCTTCATCACCATCGGTTTCATCTCCCTCCGGCTTCATCCCCGGGACGTTCGCGGGCTCCCTGTCGCGCTGAGCAAGCCCGCTTTCAAGTCGCGAACGGGCCTGGACCAGTTCCTCGCCACTGATGGAACCTTCCGTGAGTCCGCGCTGTCCCATCAATTCCAGCAAGTGGGCGGCCACATCGCTGAACATGACAAAATTTGCTGAATCCTTGCTCTCAAACTTGATCAGCATAAGCAACTCTTTCCAGGATCGACTCCTGATGGTAATCACACCGGCGCATGATTGCCAGCCCTGAGAAAGCCCAGCAACAGATAAACCGCCAGTAACAGTACTATCCATATCGCGATATCTCCCGTCGTCCAGTTGCGTGAGAAAATCGCACGAGGACCGTGCAGCCTGGTAACCTGCGAAATACCATGTTGCAGTACCTCCATCCCGGCCCGGCGCACCCAGGTGTCCACCGTCCAGAGCAGTACGCTGATTCGCGTCCAGAGCACAGGCAAAGCGCGTCGATAGATCCAGTCCGCGTCCAGATTGACCGAGGGCAATTCGGGAGGATACAGGCGCTGCAGGTTTAACCAGGCAAAGGCGAGCGCGGAGAAAAACAGCAATTGCGTCTGTGCCAGCACATGAGTGACATCGTAAGGACTGTAGTTGGTTTCGTATGGCAGCAACTGGTAAAGCATGCCTGGAAATATGCCGATCAGCAGACACAAGGCCGCGGCGATCGACATCGCCACGAGCATATTGCGTGGTGGCTCTGTGGCACGAATGCCGGCGTCATGGGCAAAAAACGCGAAATAGGGGATTTTGATCCCGGCGTGATGAAAAACACCGGCTGAGGCGAACAACAACAGCAGCCAGACCCAGTTGAAATCATTGGCCAGTGCGGCGCTCATCACCATCGACTTGCTCACAAATCCACTGAACAGGGGAAACGCGGAAATGGAAGCTGCGCCGATAATGCACAATACGGTGGTTTTCGGCATCGACTTGTAGAGGCCGCCGAGTTCGGAGCCGTTTATTCGCCCGGTAACGTGAAGCACCGCACCCATCGACATGAACAACAATCCCTTGAAGATCACATCGTTGAATGCGTGAGCCACGGCACCATTAAGGGCAAGTGCCGTTCCTATACCGATACCCACCACCATAAATCCCAGTTGGTTGATCAGACTGTACGCCAGTACCCGGCGCAGATCATTCTCAATGACCGCGAAAAAGATGGGGAAGCAGGTCATCGCCGCGCCGATATACACCAGAAGTTCCGTCCCGGGGTAAGCCCTGGCGAGCGCATAGATTGCCACCTTGGTGGTAAAGGCACTGAGAAAGACCGTCCCGGTGGGTGTCGCTTCGGGATAGGCGTCGGTCAGCCAGCCATGGAGCAACGGGAATCCGCACTTGATACCAATCGCGAGAAAGATAAGCCAGCCCTCGATCCCCTGCAAGCCGATGTAGGTAAAAGTCAGCGAATCATGTGTATCGCTGTAAAATATGATACCGCCCAACAGAAGCAGCCCGGATAATACCTGGATGACGAGATAGCGTATGCCCGCGTAATAGGAACGTTCCGAGCGTCGCGCCCAGATCAAAAACACGGAGCTGAGGGCCAGTAACTCCCAGAAAACGAACAGAGTGATCAGATCTCCGGCAAATACCGCGCCCAGTGCGCTGCCCGCGTACAGGAGACCGGCCACCTGTTGCAGCGTATCGCGGATATGGAGTGCATAAATCACAGCGATCAATGCCGCCAGATGAAACAGGTAGCCAAACAGGAAACCGAGGCGGTCCGCCCGATAAAGGATCAGGTCGAAATCGAGCACACTGGCCTGCAGATGGATCCCGGCAGAAGTCATCCACAGTTGCACAAAGCCGGCGACAGGAATCAAGATCATCAGCGCCGACCGCAGAGCACCCCGGGTCACGCCAGCGAGGGCGGCGGCGAGAAAAAACGGGACGAACGGCGGTATGCTAGCGGCCCACATCGTTGCCCTCCTCCTGACTTACCCTGTCGCCGACTGCACCACCAGCGGTTCCGTCTCTGCCGTCGTAATAGTCTTCACCGCGCATCAAAAAAGTGCGCATCCATTTTGCGACCAAAACCAGGACAACGCAGCCGACAAACCCGTACATTGGATAAAAACCGATCAGTCTTTCCCAACTGTGTTCAACGTGCCGGTGGATGAACAAATCCAGCAACAACAGCGTGGCACACACAAAGTAGAGAACGTGCAGCAGCCGTCTGACGTTTTCGCGTTTATCGAACAGTGCTATTTTCTCAGCCATGACCAGTCCTCACTGCCAACATAATTAACCAGTCCGTATAAAATTTGGGGATAAATAAATAACACCACACAAGCCACGGCAGTGGTGGAGAGAGCAAGAACGCTGGCCAGGGGTGCTTCTTTCACTGCCGCGTGCGCCATGCCCTGCCGTGCTCTCCACGCGGCGGAAGGAAAAAACGCGCGCAGGGGAATTGGCAAAAGGTAGGCGATGTTGAGCAACGTACTGAGCATCAACACGGACATCAACACCCACTGCCCGGCCTCAAGCGTTCCCCCCAGAAGATACCACTTGCTCCACGTACCTCCTCCGGGAGGGAGGCCGATGATGCTCACACTGGCGATTAGAAACGCGGCCATGGTGACAGGCATTCGCTGCCCCAAACCCTCCATTTCGCTGATTTCAGTTTTATGAGCCGCCACGAGAATGGCGCCGGCGCAAAAGAACAGGGTGATTTTGCCAAACGCATGCATGGCGATATGCATGGCACTGCCGGTGATCCCGGACGCGGTTGCCAGCAGGGCTCCCAATGTGATGTATCCCAGCTGGCTGACTGTGGAATACGCCAGTCTCGCCTTGAGATTGTCCTTGCTCATGGCCACCAGGGAAGCCAGCAATATTGAAAGGCCCGCCAGATACATCAGCCATTGGGTAATGGGAAGCGCCGCGAGCGTATCGAGGCCAAAAATAAACGCGCAAATTTTCACAAACGTGAATACGCCGGCCTTCACAACCGCAACCGCATGCAGCAACGCGCTGACGGGTGTGGGAGCCACCATGGCTGCCGGCAGCCAGCGGTGAAACGGCATCAGGGCGGCTTTGCCGATGCCGAAGGCAAATAGCAGCAGCAATACCGAAAGCACGGTTGTCGATGCGCCGTCGCTGAATACACCGCCTTCGGTAAAAGACAGCGTACCGCTGACAACCCACGTTCCAATAATTGCCGGAAGAAAAAACAGAATAGACGTGCCGAGCAGGATACCCAGATAAACTCTGCCACCCTGCCTCGCCCCATCGGTTCCCGCATGAGTGACCAGAGGATAAGTGCAGAGCGTGAGCACTTCGTAGAATATAAAAAGCGTAAACAGGTTTTCAGCAAAGGCTATCCCCATAACAGCCGCTATGGAAACTGCAAAGAACCCGTAAAACCTGGTCTGATGCGATTCGTGGTGGCCGCGCATATAGCCGATTGAGTACACAGTTGTGACAAACCAGAGCGAGCCGGCAACAAAGGCGAAAAGCAGCCCCAGTGACTCTACACGAAATGCAATGCTCAAGCCTGGCAACAACTCCAGCCACCGCGCCTGGATAACATCACCGGCACTAACACCCTGGTACAAAATTACCAGGCCAAATACGACAAGCGCGGCCGTGACCAGAGAAATTCCCTCCCTGAGGTTTGGCCGCTTTCCCGCCAGCACCACGCCCCCCGCCGCCAGCAGCGGAAACACAATAAGCCATTGCAACAGTGACTGCAGATGCATCATGGCGTCACTCCCATGAGGTACACGGCCGCCTGCTCGCTCAGCGTGACGCTGAGGCGTGTATCAATGCCAAAATAGATATTGGCCAGCACCAGAATCCAGGTTGGAATCAGCAGCGACAGCGGCGCCTCCATTTTGTTCAATCTCGCGGCGGACACCGAACCCGGCGCAAAGCCGGAAACGGAGTCAGGCGCGTTATCCGGCGCAGAGTCGGACGCAAAATACGCAGTCTCCACGATGCGCCAGACATAGGCGATTGTCAGTAGTGAACCCAGCACCACCAGCATTGCAACGGGCCACGCGTTTGCCTCGAGTGCCGCCAGGACCAAATACCACTTGCTGACGAATCCAGCGGTCAAAGGCATTCCGATCAGACTTAGTCCGCCGACGACGATAGCCGCCATCGTCCAGGGCATGCGGCGGCCAAGCCCGCGCATTGAACTGATGTCCGGATTGGCCACACGATATACCACGGCGGCCAGCGCCAAAAACAATGCGCCCTTCATCAGTGCATGGTTGAACATGTGCAGCAACGCGGCCTGCAATCCAGTCGCGCTACCCAGACCAAAACCAACAATCATGTAACCGATCTGCGCGACGCTGGAATACGCGAACATGCGCTTGATGTCGGACTGGTATATCGCTACCAGAGACGCGATAAACACGCCCATGAATCCCAGGCTGACAAAAATGGCGGACACAGGCAGACTGCCGAACACAAATTCTATGCTGAACACCGTGTAGCTGAAACGGATCAGCAGATAGAGGGCTACCTTGGTCGCGCTTGCCGCCAGGAACGCGGCCGCGATGGAGGGCGCATACGCATACGCATTCGGCAACCACAGGTGCAGCGGAAACAGAGCCAGTTTCAGACAAATTCCCACAACGATAAATGCCAGCGCCGCAATGACGGTTCGGGTGGATGACAACTCCGGCAGTCGTTCCGCCAGGTCCTGCATATTGAGGGTGCCTGTCATGCTGTACACAAACCCGACACCCACCAGGAAAAATGTGGCGCCAATAGTTCCCACAATCAGATACTGGTAGGCGGCGATCAGCGCACGGCGATCCCGGCCCATACCAATCAGTGTATACGTGGCCAGTGATGAGATCTCGAGAAATACGAATACGTTGAAAACATCGCCCGCCGCAGTCATGCCAAGCAGTCCGGCCAGGCAAAGCAGGTAGATAACGTAAAAAAACGGCTGCCTGTGTTCCTCAACCTCTCGCTGAATACTGTCGTACGCCGCCCATAGAACAACCGTGCTGATCGAGCTGATAATCAGCAATACATAGACGTTCAGGGCGTCGATGCGGTACTCAATACCCCAGGGTGCGTCCCAGCCGCCGAGGGAGTAACTGATGATCCCCCCGGATGTAACCTGTAGACACAGCGCGACACTGATCACCCAGGTTGCCATGCTGGCGAACACGGCAAACACCCACGCGAGCCTGGCTTTGTTGATGATCAGGCAGGACGGCGCGGCCAACAGAGGTACGATGACCTGTAGGATCGGCAAATGATTCAACACGGATAATTTTTTTCCTGGATTTCCCGTTCTTCAACCGTTCCGTAGGCTTCCCTGATCCGAATGGCCAGGGCAAGTGCCACAGCAGTGGTTGAGATTCCAACGACGATGGCTGTAAGTATCAGGACGTGAGGCAGCGGATTGGAGTACAACACCGTGCCCTCGGTCAGGATCGGCGTGGCACCGCCTTCAACCATGCCGGTACTGATATAGAAAATGAACACCGAAGTCTGAAACAGGTTCAGTCCTATAATTTTTTTCAGCAGGTTGCCCTGGGCGATGATGATATAAAAGCCAATCATCATCAGCACCATGCTGATCCAGTAATTGTAGAGATCACCGACCAATGCAGTCATCGCTTCTCCTGGATATTCAGCCGGTCGGAAAAGGTTACGAAGATCACAATCATGATGGCGGCGACGGTAATGCCCACTCCCAGTTCAATGACAAGTATGCCGATGTGCTGGGCGTTCGTCGCCGTCTCGGCGAAACCGTTGTAGCCCAGGTAATTCTCTCCTGTTAACAGCGACAAGACTCCGGTAATTCCATAAAGCAATAACCCGAATGCCGCCAGAAATCGAACCAGGCCCTGGTTGATGGCTTTTTTGGTTGCTCCGACGCCGAACAGAATGGAATACAGGATTATGGCGGCGGCAAAGATCACCCCGGCCTGAAAGCCGCCACCCGGACCGTACTCGCCGTGAAACTGCACATACAACGCGAACAGCATAATAGGAGGGATCAGTATCTTGCTGACAACACGCAATACCTTGTGTTGGCGCATGCTGTTCAGTGAACGGTCGGTTCCGTGCCTGGAATCTCCCGGCGCCATACCCAGAAGCGCCAGGACGCTCACTCCCGCGACAAAAACCACGGCGACCTCCCCAAAGGTATCAAAGGCTCGGTAACTGGCCAGCACGGAAGTCACGATGTTGGGTATGCCAATTTCCTCACCCGACTGTTCAATATAGCGCGGCGCAACGTGAGTGTGCGCGGGCGCATCAGGCGACCCAAAAGGCGGCATATCCACCGTGCCGATTATCAGAAGTATTCCGACGATGCTGACCAGCGCCAATGCAACCCAGGACACACGCCTGGACCTCTCATACCTTCCTGTTATGGAAAGCGCGACCAGCATCAGTAATGGAAATATTCCGGCCCCTACCGCCGCTTCGGTAAACGCAACGTCCACGGCATCCATGGTGGCAAACAGACTGGCGGACAAAAGACCATAGATGCCGGCAAGCATGACTACGGCGAACAGGTCCTTGAGATAGGCAATGGCCAATGCAGTCACAGCGAGCATTGACAACAGCATCATATCGATAAAAAGTTCCATTCAACCTCCTTCAAATACCTGGCACCGATTCTGAACCAATCAGCTGACGCCGGTGTCCGTAGCGAGAGGTTCGACAGTAGTCTGACCGAGTTGCGGTTTTAGCCTGCTGTGTATCGCCGCCTTTGCCAGCGCATGACCGGAGGTAGGGCTGGTCAACAATATCAATAGCAAAATCAAAAATAATTTTGAGAACATCAAACCGGACGCGGCCTGCGGCATCAGCCCGACCAGTATCAGGGCCGCCGCCAGTGTTTCAGTTACGCCCGCTGCATGCATACGTGTATAAAAATCGGGGAACCGCAACACGCCAACCGCACCGGTCAGCATCAACAGGCTGCCGATTCCAAGAAAGAGTGCGCTTGCAATATCCAAAAACCACATCATGGGGATCCCTGATTACGCTCCGGCCCGTTGTATTCAAAGTAGTGCAAAACACCGATAACACTAATAAAGTTAATTAACGCATACACCAGTGCAATATCCATAAAGTCCGGCTGTTCGAATAAAAAACCCAGCACGGCGATGAGCAGCACCGTTTTTGTCCCGAAAAGATTCACTGCGAGGATGCGGTCAAATATGCTTGGCCCAATTAATGCCCGCGCCAGAGCCAGCAACATCACGACCATCAATGCTATGACTGTGGCGATGATCATCGAGACTCCAGTTTCCGAACTCTTCTGTCCATTTCACCTCCTCTCAGGCTGTCCATGCCGTGGCATGTAAGCGCATGAACCATAACCTGTTCATTCGTCAGGTCGACCGCCACTGTTCCGGGTGTCAGGGTAAGTGAGTTGGCATAGATTACCCGTCCCATATCGGTTTCCTGGCTCATATCCAGCGTTTCCATGCAAGGGCTGATCGACCGATTGCCTCGCCACACATGAATCACGACATCAATATTGCTTCTGACTATTTGCTTTATCAGCCAATAGTAATAGGCAGGCAGCCGCTGACTGAGATGAAAAGGCTGCGACTCATCGTCCACCACATCCATACGGTGAGACACATAGACCGCAAGCACGATGGAAAGCAAACCCAGCGCAAAAATCACAGCGGTGAAATGCCATGAATTGAGCAGCCAAAGAATAACCAACACAAGAAAAATACTGATATTATGCTTCATGACAGTGTCTCGAAAATAAAAACCGGTTTCCGCATTGCACGGTTACAAGCGGCGTCCTTCACACACAAAATGGTCTTCCAATACTTTCTCCATAACGTCACCGGCCTGCTTGATGTCATCCCCGGGTTCTTGTTGAGCAACCACCGAAATCATATCGTCCAGTGCGTAACCATCAGGGAGGCAGTAGCGACCGTTGAGTACTCTTTCTATCTCGGGATTATTGTCAGCGAATCTGGTGCGTATTACCCGGCGCATATACGAAGTGGGTAACTCTTCGACGCGGATGACGTCGTCCCTGGCGGAAAAGTATCCCTGTATATAACCCACGCAGATTGCTCTCTCCTCCGGAGCCGCCGACCCGTTGTCATAATTTCTGCAGGCTTCCAGAAACACCGGCGCGTCCAGTGGTTCAACTCCGGCGACTGTAGTACCGGCGCCAAGCAGAAATGAAACCGCCGTCCATTTCATGATTTGTCCAAGCGATTGGTAGGGCATAGTGTGAGTCACCATAAGTCTTGACCTAACCGTTCATGAATTTGTTTTCCTGTACACTCAAGCACAAACTTTGACACCTAACTTGTAAAAATCTATGTCAAATTTGTAAATTAGTGTGAGGTAATTGTGCGACCACAAGTTCCTCCGAAAATCATTGAGTCCATGCGTGAGTGTCGTGTAATCTGTAACGGGTTCTTTACGTGATTCGGGAACCTGTCATGCCACAGCAACACAAAGTTGTAACAGGGTCTGAAAATTGAAAGGAAATGACTGCACCATGGGAAACAGTATTACCACTACGGTTCCCAATATTCTGGTAGTGGATGACGACAGTGACATTCGGCACCTTGTGTCCAGATTACTGGTGGACGAAGGCTACACAAGCCTTACCGCTCGCGATGGTGAGGAAATGTTTGCGCGGCTCGCCGAGGTCAAGGCTGATCTGATTTTGCTTGATGTTATGTTACCAGGCAGTGACGGCTTCGAACTGTGCCGAGTGTTGAGAGCGGATCCCGAGATGCCGCCCATCATCATGCTGACAGCAAAGGCCGAGGAAATTGACCGCGTAGTCGGCCTGGAACTGGGCGCGGAAGATTACATAGTCAAACCCTTCGGTCGCCGCGAACTGATCGCACGAATCAAGGTGGCGCTGAGAAGGGTAAAATCGAGTTCGACGCGTGTAAAACGCGGTGTTTATCATTTTTCCGACTGGCGATTTCATCCCGCCCAGATGGAGCTTTACGGTCCTGACGCCACCGTCACGCCGCTGTCATCAAGTGAGAATGAATTATTACTGGCGTTCGTGCAGAACCCCCAGATACCACTGTCCCGCGACCGATTACTGGACTTGACAAAGGGTCGTGTAAGCTCGCCCTTTGACCGCAGCATTGACTCTCATGTCAGCCGTCTGCGGCGCAAACTGGGTGACGATGCGAAGCATCCTGAAATTATCAAAACTGCGTGGGGCACCGGATACGTTTTCACTTTTCCGATAAGAGTAGTTTGATGGGGTCAATCAAGAGACGGATGACACAGTGACCAGTGATGGAATGATCAGTCAAGGTATATTGGCCAGAACCCTGAGACGGTGGCTTCCCAAAACCCTTAAAGCGCAGGCTGTTCTGATTCTATGCAGCCTGTTTATCGTATCTCATGCTGTCAGCCTGCTGCTCTATGAAGCGAACCGTGATCGCGCCGTGGTTTTGACCGAGGCAAGCGATCTGGCAGCCCGTATTGTCGGCATAGTCAACCTGGCCGGAAGTTTTCCCTCCGCTGACAGACAACAAATTCTGGCGGCGGCGGAAACACAATTTCTGGTACGTTACCCAACCCAGGACGGACTGGAAACCATCGCATGCCAGGACAATTCTTTCTCGCGTGTACTTTCTGATCTCATCAATGCACAATTTGACGAATTGCCAGGCCTTGAGGCAGACGTCTGTGTGAGAAGTTTGAACACATCTACGCTCGCCGACCGCAGCGGCCCGCTGCAGGGATTCGATGTACTGGTTTCCATCAGGTTCTCCGACAACACACAAACTGTTTTTCATGCGGTGCTCCCGGAGGCGACCTCCCTGCTGTACGACAGCGTAGTGATCTACCTGATCGCCGTGGCCTTGGTGGTACTGCTTCTGGCCTGGTTGCTGATCCGCCGCGCCATAGCCCCTCTGGAACGACTGGAGACCGCCGCCAACCAGATTGGTGTCAACATAGATACCCCACGTCTGCCCGAGCATGGTCCGAGGGAGGTCGTTTCCGCCGCACGGGCATTCAATCATATGCAGGAGCGCCTGGCCCGGCTGGTCCACGGTCAGACCGAAATGCTGGCAGCTATTTCCCACGATCTGCGCTCAGCGACCACGCGGCTTCAATTGCGCGTGGAAATGCTGCAGGACAGCGCAGAAAAAACCGGACTGCTCCGGGTCATATCCGACATGCGGTTGATGGTGGATTCAGTGCTGGCCTTTATTCGCGGCGTAAACCCTGCCGAGGAACCGCGCAAAACCAATATCACCGCCCTGGTGGAGAGCCTGTGTCAGGATCAGCAGGGGGCCGGGCTACCTGTTACCTGCGAGACTGACAATCAATCCCACATCCTGGTCTGTCGCCCTGCATCGCTGCGAAGAGGCATCCTGAACGTAATAGACAATGCAATCAAGTATGCGGGTGCCGTGCACGTCAGTATCCTTGCCAGACAAAGTGACGTGGTGATCCGTGTGGAGGACACCGGTCAGGGAATTCCGGAGCACGAACTGGAGGCGGTATTGAATCCCTTCTACCGCCTTGAAAGATCGCGCAATCAGGATACCGGGGGCCTCGGTCTGGGTCTGGCGATCACGCAAAACATCATTCGGGCCCACGGTGGCGTTCTTGCGCTGATGAACCGTGACAAACACGGTCTGCGGGTCGAAATGATCCTGCCGAGCGGTAAGGACTAGGGGCGGATTATTCCCGTGTTCCCCTGAATGAGTATCTCGGTGCCATAGGGTTCCGAAAGCTCCTGCAACCGCCGTAGTATGCGCTGCGCAGTCGCGGAATCCGCCATCATTGGCACACCGCGGTGCGCCATGCGTTCCGCGTCATAGCCCAGTTCCACCGGGTGCAACCTGACTTCGGAAACGTCGCCGTCGGTGTATTCGCTTACCGCCACAATACTTTCATATTTGACCGGGAACGGACACCCTTCACAGGCATCCCGCGTCGGGTCACCCCGACCGGCAAGGCCGCCGATGTCACGTTGCCGGATAAACTCGCCCAGACCGTAAAAGATGGGCTTGCCATTATAGATTTCGATTCCGCGCAAGACATGTACGCCGGTACCCTGGAACAAGTCGGCGCCGTTGTCTATCGCCTGTCGGGCCAACTCTTCGAGGTAATTGGCGACACTGGGATTGGTATCGAGGTGTTCGGCTTCGGGAATGCCCGGCCCTCGGTAACCACCCTTGGCATCGCGGAAATCATGGCTGTGCAGCGCCACCGTGATAAAATCCGACCGCATCTTGCCTTCCCGTACCGAGGCCAGGATATCCCGCAGGTCTTCCTGATCCATGTCGTAGGTGAAGTACGACTCCCGAACATCGGAAGCCGCCTTGCGGAACTGGTTACCCAGCAGGGTTATTTGCTGATTGCTGTTGGCGCCGCGGGCATAAAATCCGGTGCCGTTGGGAAAATGGTCGCGCAGGGTCTGAACCGCCTCCCAGTCGGCCTCCGGGACCATCAGGTACATATTGACTCCCAGGTTGCTGAGCCCTCCCCTGCCAAGCCATTCTCCACGCCCCGGTGTCGCTTCCGCGCTGGTGCCGGCCGTCGTTGCCACCATGCCAACCCTTCCCCGGGCGGTGGTATAGAAACGTGCAGCGCGGGCGCCCCAGTAATTATTGGCATAACCGGTATCCTGCAATCCGGCACGCTCGAGATGACGGCTGGTTTCCGCAAGTCCCTCGATACCGTAATCATTGGCGTGATTATTGGGCCGGGCCAGAATGTCAAAGCCCATCTCCTTGAGAAATTCCGCCGATTCCGGCTCCGCTCCATGACGACCGCCGCCATTGGTACCCGTGAAAGCGCGTGGATCAATTATCTGGGTTTCCAGATTACCGGTTGCCACGTCCGCCTGTTGCAGCAAGGCGGCGACGTCGGCGAACCCGGGTTCGTCCATCAGGTGATCAAGTGGATGAGCGATGATGACATCCCCGACCACAGCAATGGTAAAACCATCGTCCACGCTGCTCGCCAGTTCCACCGGGGCCGGCTGGGCTGCGAGTGGCGCAGCCAGAAGACTCAAGGTCAGCGCGGAAAACATCGAAACCGGGCGAATTACGGATACCATGGCAAACCCTCTTGTTCTTGTTAGTCGAGCAGCCATCATAGCAAACTCCGCATGTGATTGAGTAGAATGGTGGCTGAGAAAATCCAGTCAATACCAGGGAGTCCTTACAATGAGAGATCCACTGCGCCTGCTGCTGGGCCTGCTACTGGTCAGCCCGGGCATTTTTGTCCATGCCGACGTCACGCGCCACCCGCTTCCCGGCGGTTCCACATTTCCGATTTCCCAGGCTGTTGAAATCAGCAGCGGCAGCCTGGTGTACTTCAGCGGCACTACCCCGGCGCCAGTCGATGCCACCGCAACTCGCGGTACGCCAGCTTATTATGGCGATACGGAAACTCAGACCGTCAGCGTGTTCAACCGTATCCAGACCAACCTGGAGAATCTGGGACTGGGGCTTGGCGATGTGGTCAAGATGACAGTTTTTCTGGTGGGTGATCCTGCGCTGGACAACCGTATGGATTTCGACGGGTTTATGGCTGGCTACACCCGGTTCTTTGGCACAGAGGAACAGCCGGCACTGCCCTCTCGCTCTGCCGTGCAGGTAGCAGGGCTTGTCAGTCCGCTGATGTTTGTTGAAGTCGAGGTGGTCGCGGTCCGTGACACCGCCGCACCCGGTGCCCGAACGCCGGGTGATGGTTCCCGGTTACGTGACAGCGACAACCTGCTGGATTTCCTGGGATTTTAGAAAACCTGAACCAATGATGGCGACCGGGATTACAGAGCACCGAAATTGCCGATGCGAATCATCATTTCAGTCACTATCTGCAAATCCAGCAGAAATTGATCGATTGTCTTAAATTCGTTGGCATTGTGCCCGGTGTATTTGACGCCGGGCATGGAAAGGCCAAATTGCATCCCATTGGGCAGGTTGTGGATTGACGTTGCCCCGCCGGACGAGCCGAACTCCCTGGGCAGACCCAGATTTTCCGTCGCCACATCAAGCAATGCATTCACAATATCACCCTCGGGATTGCGGTACATCGGCTCGCCAACTGAAACCTCAACGTTGACGACCACGCCACCGGACTCCGCCCAGGCATTGAGTTTGTTTTCCACGTCGCTCCGCAGACCGCCCACATCCAGACCGGCGGGAACGCGCAGATTGGTAGCGAGGCGCAAACGCTCGTCATCCACGGCGATAAAGGTCAGGGCCGCGGTCAGTGGCCCCATGAAGTCGTGCTCATGGCTGATGCCAAGTCGCTCGCCGGTATAGTCCAGACCGAAGTTCTCCACGCCATATCGCACCGCATCACTGAACTGATTGCTCTTGAAATTGACCTCTCCGCTTACCTCGTAAAGAAAGTCGAGCATTCGGGATACGGGATTGATGCCGCTGCCCGGCGCCGAGGAATGAGCTGAAACGCCGTCTACCTGAAGGCGTACCAGGCCATTTTCCGCTGCGGCACTGATCGAGAAAATTCCACCATTGCTCGCGACCCTGGCGATATAGGCCGGCGCGGCACGGTTCAAGCGGTCAGCCAGTTGCGCCGGATTGGTGGAGCGCAGGGTGGCAGTGGCCGCAGCGGGAATCTGGTTGGTCGCCAGCCCGCCGGTCATATTGATGATTTCAGCGCCCTCGCCACTGGCGGCACGGACAGGAAAGCTGGCCATGACGGTGCCATACCCTTTCTCCGCTATGATGACCGGATAGCCGCCATCAAGTGCCAGGTTGTAGGCGGGAACCGGGTTGCTTTCGAAATAATACGGGATGGCTTCGGACGAGGTCTCTTCGGTGGTATCCACCAACAGCCGGACATTGCGGAACAGGGGAAGACTTTCTTCCTGAATCACGCGCATGGCATACAGAGCCACGACAATCCCGTTCTTGTCATCCTCGGTTCCACGCCCGTACATGCGATTGCCGATGGTGGCGACGTTGAAGGGGTCAAGCCGGGTGCCGTCCTCAAGCACCCACAAGTCCGGATTCACAGGCACCACGTCGGCATGCGCGTGGAGGCCAATCAGTTCATTGCCCTCGCCTTCCAACGTAATTTCGTACACTCGATTGTCCACATTACGAAACGCCAACCCGAACCCGGTTGCGATCTCCTCCAGTTCAGCGGCAAACCGCTGGAACTCCGGATTCTCATGCTGGGGCACTCCCTCCACCTGGAACGTTGGTATGGCCACCAGACGAGCAAGCGTCGCCATCGCTTCGTCGCCGTATTGCAGTCTGGCGTAAATTCCCAACAAGCGGCACATGATGTAGGCTTCATCCAGCGAAAGCGTGGTTCCTGCGGCATAATTTTGAATCAGCGTGTCAATTGCGGCTTCGTTCATCGCCGGAAGCGTCGCCACACGGTCTAGATAGTCGCCCAGGCCCGTGAAGCGAGTCTCACTGAATGCAGTCAACAGCATCTGGGTCTGCTGCCGGTCGAGATTGGCGCTGACCATCCCGGCTCCGAAAACAGCAGCCAACAAACCTGCCACAACCGTCATTTTGCGAAGACGAAAAACCGGTAATATTTTCATGATTAAAGCCCGCCGAAAGTTGACATGGACTACGGATTCTGCCGAACCTAACACAAACCCCAGACCGGGGAAATGCCCAAATGGGGTCGGTGGCGAATGATAACCAATTGTAACTTGATTATCATTCGCCACCGACCCCGTTTTGCGGGCCACTGAAAGCGATGACCCGTTTTCCGTGTCACCTTTAAAAGACCACTGGCGGCCCGGTTCGGAAATAGTGAAGGATCACCCTGTGCGCCCGACTTCATGGCTATTGACACTGCTTCTTGTCTGCGTGTCGGGCAAGGCACAAACCCTGGATCTCATTCCTGTGATTAGCGATCTGGATCGTCCGGTGGAGGTGGCTCACGCGGGTGACGGCTCAGGTCGCCTGTTCATTCTGGAGCAGGAAGGCCGCATCGTTGTACTTCAGAACAACAGGGTGTCCGATATTTTTCTGGATATCCGTGAACGAGTTGGCTGCTGCGGGGAACGTGGCTTGCTCGGCATTGCCTTCCATCCCGATTTTGAGGCGAACGGACTATTCTATCTCAATTACACTGACAGTATTTTCAATACGGTTATCGCCCGCTACAACGTGACAGATCAATCCAGCATCGCGGATCCTGACAGCGAAGATATCCTGTTGACCATTACGCAACCTTTCGCCAACCATAACGGCGGACAACTACTGTTCGGTCCGGATGACTATCTTTATATCGGCACCGGAGACGGCGGCTCTGGAGGAGATCCGTTCAATAACGCGCAGAACCCGGGTTCGCTTCTGGGCAAAATATTGCGAATTGATGTCGATACGGGATCGCCCTACGGCATCCCTTCGGACAACCCGTTTATTGGCGACAGTCTCGCCCACCACGAGATCTGGGCGCTGGGACTGCGAAACCCGTTTCGTTTCAGTTTTGATCGCATGACAGGTGATTTGTTCATTGCCGACGTGGGCCAGGATGCCATTGAAGAACTCAATCTGCACCGCGCAGGAAGCCCGGCCGGCGAGAATTTCGGCTGGCGGCTGATGGAAGGAACCCGGTGTTTTGACCCACCTTCGAACTGCAATGATGACACCCTTGCCCTGCCGATTCTGGAATACCCACACAGCAACGGGCGCTGCTCAATCATTGGTGGGTTTCGCTACCGCGGCACCCATGTCGATACCCTGAGTGGCAAATACGTGTTCGGTGATTTCTGCAGTGGCGAAATTTTTTCTGCCTCGCCGGATGCATCCGGCACTTGGTCGCAACAAGTATTACTGGATCACGGGCTGTCACTGAGCACCTTCGGTGAGGATGAAGCCGGCGAACTGTATGTGGCTGATCTGGAGGGAACACTGTATCGGCTTGCCCGGCCGGTTTCACTGTCGCCTTCTTCTGGCGTTTATCTTTCCTCACAGACAATCGATTTATCGGTGATTCTGCAACGAACCGGAGTCACCGTCTCGTCGATTCGTGCCGAAATAGACGGAGAGGATGTATCGAGTATTTTTCTCGAGTGTGCCAACGAGGGTTCCCTGGCTGCGGGGGGATTGAGTTTCCGTTGTCCCGCTATTCCATTGAGCGTGCTGACTCCGGGCAATCACGTATTCCGCGTCGATCTGGAATTGAGCGATGGCACCACAGAGAGCGACTCTGTGGAATGGCACATACTGGAGACGATGGAATAAGAGAATGACTGGTAGCTCGAAAAATGTTCCGAACCGGGTTCACTCCACGGTGTAGATTTTTGGGTCGAGCGCCGCGTCCCGCGCCAGGATTTCCAGAGCTTTCTTTTCAGCCGTTTCATCCATGGTGCGGACAAACAGCAATAGGTGGCCTTCATCAACCTGCTCTTCCAGTGTGTCGGCGTCGCTCTTGCTTATGATTTTAGCCACTATCGCGCCAACACCCCCGGCAGTGGCCACAGACGCCAGAGCGGCCATCATCGCGCCACCCAAAATACCCGCGGTCGCCACGGCGGCACCGCCTGCGGCGACCGCGCCAATGAAATAGGTTGAACCCAGATAGGCATGGGTTGTGTTATTGACCGATTCCCTCGCGACAAAAGCCATGTGAGGGGCGTCCGGGCCTGTTTGATCCACTTCCTGATACACGTGCCCCAGTTGCTCTTTCACCGTATCCTTACCGGCCAGTAAACCGATTTCCTCAGTTTTGAAGCCGGCGGCCTTCAGGTCGCCTATGGTCCGTTCGAGGGTATCGGCGTCAAAGAAAATACCCACCGCCTCCCGAACCTTTTCTTTGTGCTCGTCCTTTTTCATAGTCTGTGCCCCGGTTGCCGAGTGAATCTACTTCAAGCGATTGCCCACCACATTCCTGTGGTCACAGCAATACTGCAGCAAGCCCTGAATTGAATGATATCGTGGCATAATGACAGAGGGAATACGGGAACCGCCAGTATCTGGCATCGCAGCCTGACGGCTTTTCCCTGCGCACATGACTTATATCAAGTGACGGACAAATAGGCCGGAGACCACTTGGCTCTTGGGTAACAGTTAAGTGTAGCAAGGCCCGTCGCGTCGCCTGCATTGGAGGGTTAATGAAAATTAAATCTGTAACAGATGACATCTCAGTAGCGGAACAGATTGCACCGGCTGATGTTAAAGAACTGGCATCACAGGGTTTCAAGTCCATCATCTGTAACCGGCCCGATGCGGAAGCGCCCGATCAGCCCGCTTTCGAAGCCATTCGGCAGGCCGCTTCAGTACATGGTATAGCCACCGGAAACGTACCCGTGGTATCGGGCAAGATCAGCGACATCGATGTTGCTGCATTTGGCAAAACTCTTCGAGAATTGCCGTCGCCCGTGCTTGCCTACTGCCGTACCGGTACCCGGTCCACTCACCTGTGGGCTCTCAGTCAGGCCGAACAGGGAACGGAGCCCGGACAACTTCTCGCGGTCGCTCAAAAGGCTGGTTATGACCTGACGGAATTGCGGGAAAGACTGGAGAAGGCATACGCCAGCGCCGCAGGAAGCGATCCTGCGGGTCAGGTTTAAAGAGCCCGTCTCAGTTGCTCGCGATGGAAATCTGAAGTTTCTTCCACATCACGTATATAACGGCATACGCGGCGTGGAATATTGGTTCCAATTTTAGTCTCATCCCGACATATGATGCGTTCCTCGGGAGGAACCTGTGCATTGTGCTGTTCCACTTCCGCATCCGTGGGCAAACGCGGTCGGGACCGCTCGTCTCCGTCCTCAGGGACTGCACAGGCTGTCAATATTGCGGCCACCATTATTGCCAGAAAAAAATTCAGCATACGATTTCCAGAATACAACGCTATAAAACAAACCAGGGAACCTAGCCCGGACTATTCATGAACCACCTACTGCGGACGCCGAGATGCCCTCGCTACGGCGGTTCATGAATAGTCCGGGCTAGCGCGCCTCTGAATAAAGCCCGGCAGGGGTATATTCAAGAATCACGCTTTCCGCAGGAACGAGTTTTCCACCGGAAAAACGCGGACGGAAATTAAACTCGGCCACTTCCTCGTAAGCCTGCCTCAACAAGACATCGCCGCCCGCATTATCGTCGAGCGTGGATATACTGGCAATGGAATATTCGAAATCAGTGAACCATCGTCGTATTTGACTCGAACTTTGGTAATTGGCGGTTATCTCCAGGCGCAGTCTGATCGCGTTATCCGGCGTGGCGACGGAACGGAACAACGCAGTTTGCGCCTGGGGCCTGACGGCGCCCGGATAGGATTTGGACCAACCGGTCAATCTGACGGGGCTTTGTCCCTTATCCGCCGCATCCGGCAGTTCGGTGACAAGCACAGGCTCTGGAAGGATGGTCGTGCGCATGAAATAGGCATCAATGTCAGCCTGATCCACACCGGCGAGAACCAGTTCCTCGTGAACATCGGCATAAAGTTGCAGGGCGCGGTCCCCGTACCCGAACAGCAGTTCCCAGTCGGCCAGTTGCATCAGCAACAATGCATCGGTAACCGTCGCTTCCCCGGTGGAAGCATATATGCCGCGTATGCGTTGCAGAACTTCCTTGCCGATACGATAGCTGTTTTTCACACTTTCGTACCTCGTTTGCGACCAGCCGTCAATCGGCGTCTTGGACAGGGTCCGGTACTCGTAGCTGGTCATGCCCCGGCGCTGGTTTGACACTGATTGGTAGTAATGGTCCAGAACTACCTGATACAGCAACGGCGCCAGACGTGAATCGTCGCGGCCGTACTCCCGTTCAGCGAGCGTAACAGCAATCCAGTTGAGATGTTTGGCTCGAATAAGATACCAATTGCCACGGCTGTCATTGACTCTGACCGCGGCCGCCCTGTACCAGCGGGCGGTTTCATCGACGGCGTCAATCATTGCCGGCCTGTCATTACCATAGTTTTGTTGACTCAGCGCTTCCAGATACGCCAGCTGCTGATCAAACTCGGGCCAGTTTTCCTGGAGCATCAACACTTCCAGCAACCGTCCTACAATGTCAAACTGCCGGGGATTGTACAGACCTTCACTGACGCGGCTGAGTTGCAGGGCCTGGTCAAATTCGGCCTCGGCGCCGTCGTAGTCGTGGTTTTCCTGCAGTTCCTGCCCGATCTCCAACAAGGATTCTATCCGGGCGTGATCGTAGTTGTTGACCCAACTATCCGGGATGGAAGTAATCTGGGCGCTGGCGGGGAGGACCAGGAGGGCGCAGATCATGGTCGTCGCAGCCGGCGCGACTGATATTCCCGGCAGCAACCTCCACCCTTCGCGTAGCCCCCCAACCAGGCGCTTGCACCGCATTTTCAGACTCCTTGTTATTATGGTAGTTCGCAAATCCTAAAAAGAATAAGAACGTGTAAACAGGAAGTCTTTTTCAATGATTTCCGTAATCAGACCGGAATATTCCTACGGTGAAGCCTGTAGCTCCTGTATTTCCTGCAATGCCTTCAGCTTTCCGGAAAAGCGGGCGCGTTCCGCACCCCGGGCGTGACGCCGGGCGTGGGTCAGGTTTTCGATTACCTGGTCGGTGTGGCCCAGCTTCTGATTGATGATTGCCAGTTCGTGATGGAATGCGAATTCATTGTGCTTGCGGGAAACCGCGTCCTCAAGATGAGTGCGAGCCCTCTGGTAGTCCCCTTCCGCCAGTCGGGCTTCCGCCAGAGACTGGTGGTAATAAGGGTTCTCGTTAACATAGTCCTGCACTGTGGCTTCCAGCGCTAACGATTCCGCAAGCCGGCCCTGGCGGCGATAAACGCGGGCCAGGTTGCTCTTGGCGGAATACGCAGCCTCATCAAGCTCAATAGCCTTCCGGTAGGCGTCGCCCGCCGCCTCAAGCCGGTCTATTCGGGAATAAAGTACGCCAAGGTTGTTCCAGGCAATCGCCGATGTCGCATCAGTGAGTATTGCCTCGCGTGTATAGGCGTAGGCAACGCTGATATCACCGGCCAGCAGCGCCTGCATGCTCTTGTTGCTGTAAAAAAGGGATAATACCTGATTATCGTCGACGATTTCCCTGTGAGCCGGAATGCTGACAATGGCCGGATTGATATCCATGACATAGCGGTATTCCAGTTGCTGACCACCGGTAATGATCCGTTCTATATATCCTTTGTCACCATAGACGGTTTCCAACCGGGGGCCACCGGTAGCCGATCGTTGAAACACCGGACGGCTGTCACGCTCAACCACACCAGTCACGTTGCTCTCGGGCAGAGTCAGAAAAGGACCGTTTTCCAGGGTGGTGGCCGGACCCGATTCAAGGAAATAGCTGTCGAAGAGAAAGTGCGTTGGATTCCAGGCAATCTCACGTTGGTTCGCATCGGGGCCGTTGACAACGCAGGCGGACAGCAACAGGCATGCGATCACGGTAAAGGACAGACTTCTTGATGAGCTGTTCATATTGCAAGCCTTTGAAAGGCAAGAATTTACCGTAGCTTAGGCAAATATTTGCTGCCTTTCAACTGAAATCACGCAGAGGAAGTGCCTGAGCAATGTAAAACTCTTTCTCGAGTCTTCAGTTCACCGAATTTATAGGCTACTGTATCGATTCTTATTAATTCTACCGTCAAGGAGCTGACATGTTCTTCAGAAATTTTCAGAAGTATTTCACCGGCACAATAGCCACTTCCGCAATCGTCTTTGCCGGATCGACATTTGCCCAGGACACACCTGTCTATCGGGGCGGTCAAGCCGAATTGCCCGCGGTGATCGATGCCGAAAACAACATACTGTATCGGGATGTAATCCTGGAAGACAATGGCGACGGTAACCTTGCGATCACCGGCGGCGTCGAGGCCGACCTGACTGAAATCGAGGATGTCGAAGTCAATGTGTCCGACGACTTCCCCGTGATAGTCACCCTGACCATTGCCGCGGTTTTTCCGGACGCGTGCCGAAATGCCACCGTTCACCAACAGCGCATCGAAGAGGAAATCTTCGTGCTGATCGCGAATGAGGAACCACCCGAAGGTATTGCCTGCGCCCAGGTTCTGACCGAGGGAGTCATTGTAGTCACTGTCAACACTACCAATCTTGCCGCAGGCGAATACACCGTCTGGGTTAATGATCAGGAAGCCGTCAGCTTCACACTGGATGAGGATAATATCGAACCTGAGGTCAGCTAGGGAGCCGACATCTCAGTGGGGCCGGAAACATCCGGCCTCTGCCCTGTGTCTCTGCCCTGTGTCTCTGCCCTGTGTTCCAACCAGCGGATAACGCGACGGCAAGAGATGGCAATGAACTACCTGAATACGCCAACGATTTTCCCCGGGGAAGGTAAAAGCCGGCAATGGTCATCGCCCGCATAAGGTCAAATCATAACAGGGAGGTTTTAAGTAGTGTACACAGGGAATGTGTTAGCCAGCACAGACAACCGACTCACAACCACAGGAAAAAAATTATGCCAGAAGCAATTACCGGAAAAGTAAAATGGTTCAATGAATCCAGAGGTTTCGGATTTATTGAGCGAGAATCAGGTCCAGATGTCTTCGCTCATTTTAGCGCCATCACCGGCTCCGGTTTCAAAACACTTTATGAAGGACAACAAGTAGAATTCACCATAACCCAGGGCCAGAAAGGCCCGCAGGCGGAGAACATCATCGCACTGTAAATCGGGTGGCAACCCAACCGGGGAACGTGAACCGGTTTCCACTCTGCGGTACTGATTGAACTTATCCGGTAGGCCTGCCAAGGTCTACCGGCGCTTTTCCCCAAGCGCCTCTTCCATGGTGCTTAGAAGTTCTTCGGGGCAACGGACAGGTTTGGTTATGTTCCGGTCAAAATTACACAGTCGCGGGTCTGTCGGCGGAATCGCCCAGCCAGTGACAAGTATTGTCACTATGCCAGGTTGGCAGCGCTTGGCCCGCTCCGCAACGATGTCTCCCGGCAGATCCGGCATTCCCAGATCAACCAGGGCCACGTCGAATTTTTGCCGGCTCAGCAGGGCAATCGCCTCCTTGCCGCTGTTCGCGACAACCACATCACAATGCGGAAGCATCAGTTGCAGGGTCGACCGAACATCATCGTCATCCTCTGCAATCAGTACTCGCCATTTCCTGCCCGCGGTTACCGGGCGAATCCGTGGTTGGCTGACTATTTTACCGGTGGAAACGGGCAAAGTTACGCAAACCTCTGTGCCTTGACCAGGCTTGCTGTTCAGAAATATCTCTCCTCGCCAGCCTTCCACCGCAGCTTTTACCGTAGCCAGGCCAAGTCCGGAGCCAACGGTCATCCTGGTCGAAAAAAACGGCTCAAACGCTCGCATCCGTATACCTTCAGTCATCCCCTCACCGGTGTCCGCCACGGCAAGCATGACACGCCCGTCCTTCTGGGTGGTTCGGACGGAAACAGTCCCACCTTGCGGCATCGCATCAACTGCGTTAAACACAAGGTTGATAAGAACATCAACCAGGGCACCCTCGTTAGCGTTAACCAACGGTACGGTTTCGAGGTGCTCATCAAGCGCTATTCCAATGCCCCGCGCCACTGCTTCATCATGCCAGCGCGGACGGGAAATCTGGATGGCCTCGCGCACCGCCCGGTTCACATCAACTGGAACAATGCCCGTTTTCTGGTGAGGCCGGGTTACCTGATTGAGCTGTTCCACTAGGCGGGTCGCACGCGCCGCGGATCGTCGAATGATATCCAGCAGCTTGGTTTCGCGAGATCCCGACAGGGACCGTGCCAACATGTCAGCGGGGCCGACTATGCCATTGAGCATATTATTGAGGTTATGACTCACGCCCGCAGCCAATTCGCCCGCCACACCCAGGCGCTCTGACTGTACGCGCTGTTCTTCCATCCGACGCAGTCGCCTGATCATGCTGTCTATCTGCCGTGATAGAGAGCCCAGTTCATCCTGGCCGGAGACTATGACTTGCTGGTTGGAGCCGGAGGAAATATTGCCAACGTTATGGTGCAGAATTGAAATGCGTCGTATGACGGTGAGCTCGACGATAGCCGCCGCCACGAAAGCGAGCAGAGCCCCGCTAAGTCCGACTGCCCATGCCAGAGTGACGAGAGTGACCTCGCCGCGCTGCATAACCTGATCGGGGACAGCTATCCGCAGCAAGGCCGCCGGAACATCGTAGATGTCCGCCAACCAGGATTCTCCCAACACCACATCCCCGCTGTTTGACGTCGACACCCGGCCTGGAACGGCCACCCGCGCTTCGCTCGGCACGATGGTAAGCGTCATATGTTCCTGAATTGCGAGTCGTCCCACTTCCTCATCGGTAAGCAGGCGAAGCATTAACAAGGTTCCCCGAGAGGGCCCTTGTTCCTCCGACGCCAATACGGGTCTCGCGGCAACCAGCGCGAGCTGCGAACCCAGCCGTATAAGACCGCTTGCTCCTCCTTCCCGGAGCAGTCCTTCAATATTATAATGACCGGTCAAAGCTGACGGCACCGGCGCGGGTTCATTCCTGGCTATGTTGAAGCCTTTTTCGTAAACGACTGCGCCGGTACGGCTCAGAAACACGATAGCGTGCAATCGCAGACCCGACTGACTGAAGGTCTGATCCACGAGATTGGAACTTATGTAGTCCGTCGAAAGGTTTTCCACGAAGGCATAGCTGTCGTCCCCGATAGCCCAGTCAAGAACGATACGGTCAAGCTCTTCCACTTGAGACCGGAAGGCCCGTTTGGCCTGATCCAGTTGCAGAAACACCTGTTCATCCTGCAAGTCACTGAAACCACGCAGAACGGAGACACGGGCGACTGCGTATACCGTGATGACGCTTGCGAGGGTCAGCGCACCGATGGCGAGCAGCATTTTCCAGCGAAGCGTCAACTAAACCCATCCCAGCCACGCGCAACCCCTCCTGGACGACCGGGTCGAAATGGCATGTAGTTGATTTTTGGCGGTAAATCATAAAAATACACTACTTTGCTCCCGTGTTGTGATAACATGTCGATATGTTGGTGATTTACCATCCCCGGCAGTGCATTATCTTTAGCGTCAAGGTCATTCCCCGCACTTACCCTGCGGCATATGAGACTTTCCCCGTCTTCACCTTTACTCTTTCATAGTCCCGGTTTCTGAAAAGCCTCTGGACTGTCTTCGAGTAACCTATCGAATGCACAATCGTGCAACCGGAATCCATTCCGGGACCCACATACATCGACAAATCAGCCCTGCGGGATGCGATTTCAGAAGAAATCGACCGGCAACGGGGCTATTTGTCCTTTAACGTATGTTAGACATTATACTTTAAGAGAAATTGAATGACTTTTAACACTCTCGGATTATCCGAAACACTGCTGCGTGCAGTACAAGACACAGGTTACACCATTCCCACTCCTATCCAGTCCCAGGCAATCCCTGCGATACTGGCCGGCAAGGACGTCATGGCAGCGGCTCAAACCGGTACCGGAAAAACAGCCGGCTTTACCCTGCCGATATTGCAACTGCTGTCTGGCAAATCCGCACCCCGAAGCCGTCATGCCCGAACGCTGGTACTGACTCCAACCCGCGAACTTGCAGCCCAGATCCAAGCCAGCATTGCCACTTACGGTGTTCACGAGCGGCTTCGCAGCACCGTGGTCTTTGGTGGCGTAAACATCAACCCGCAATTCCGCGCGCTCAAACGCGGAGTCGATGTGCTGGTGGCCACCCCGGGTCGGCTGCTGGATCTGTATCAACAGAACGCGGTTGAATTTGATGACATTGAAATATTGGTGCTGGACGAAGCTGATCGCATGCTGGACATGGGCTTTATCCGCGACATCAAAAAAATTCTGGCTCTGTTGCCAAGGCAGCGACAAAACCTGATGTTCTCGGCCACCTTTTCCGACGATATCCGCAACCTGGCGAAAACCATCTGCCGTAACCCCGTCGAGATCGACGTGGCGCCCCGGAATTCCACTGTGGAGGCAATTTCTCAGAAATTGTATATGGTTGAAAAAGACCAGAAAGCCGATTTATTAACGCAGTTGCTGCGGGACAACGCCGACCAGACTCTGGTTTTCAGCCGCACCAAGCACGGTGCCAACAACCTGGTGAAACGCCTTTCCCGCGATAATATCTCGGCGCTGGCGATTCACGGTAACAAATCTCAGGCACAACGCACCAAGGCACTGGCCGACTTTAAACAGAACAAGGTTCAGGTCCTGGTAGCTACCGACATCGCCGCCAGGGGCATCGATATTGACCAGTTGTCCATGGTTATCAATTTTGATATTCCTCACGTACCTGAAGACTACGTTCATCGTATCGGCCGCACCGGCAGAGCCGGCGCCAGTGGACAGGCAATTTCCCTGGTCAGTCGTGATGAAGGCAAACAGCTTCGAGATATTGAACGTTTGATTAAATTCAATATAGAGCGGCTCAACAGCAAGTATGATTCGCCCGCTGGTTCGCGCCCTTCTCAGCCGTCCCGGTCCGCCCGTTCAGCACGTTCTTCGCAGGGGCCGAAATCGGAAGGGAACACTCGAAACCATAACCGGCGTCCGGGCAAACAAAAGCGCCCGGATACGCGTTCTTCCGGACACCAGGCCCATGCCCGCTCCACGGGTGCTGAATCCAGGCCACGATCAGGCAATGGATTTTGGAAGTCGCTGCGCTCGAAGGTGGCAGCCACTACTGAAACAACTCAAGAGTGACACACGACCCGGGGCCGGAGTCGATCCGGTCCCGGATTTCTGGATCAACCGCGCAGCACGCGCCAAACGATATTCGGTTTCAGCAGTGTCGGAGGCGGTGCCAGAAGATGTTGCACGCGAGTAAAGGCGAGATAGACTGTCTTGTCCTTGAAGCATACCCGTTGCAACCGGTTCATGTAGCTGTTGACCAGTCCTCCGCCACGCCCGGTTTGCTGTTGTATTTCCGGAAAACGGGAGTCGGCGCCCACACTGATCTGCCATGCCACATCGGCAATCGCCGCAGCGCGTTTGAACCAGCTTTTCCATAGATTCGCATCCGGGTTCCCCCTCAGTAACTCCCCCATCGCCTCAGCCTGTAGCGCGGCCACGCTCATGCCCTGTCCATAAATCGGATTATAGCTGGCTATCGAATCACCCATCGCCAACAGCCCTTCCGGAAACCGGTCCAGGTTCTCATAATGTCGGCGCACACTCGCCGCATACTGGAAGCAATAAGGGTCGGTGACCGGGTCAAGGTGGTCGATCATTTCATAAATTCCAGGTCCGGCGAGTCCTTTCGCAAATTCCCTGATTCCCTCATCGTCAGTGGGACAGTGATCACCGGCATAACCGGCCAGAGTCATCATCCAGCGATCCTGCTCGATCGGAATCAGTATGCCCATCCGCCTGAGATCAGGAGCGTGCGGAATCGCGAAGATGGCGTCCACGTCCTTCAGTTGTCCAGGTTTTCTTACGTAGAGTCGCGTGGTGTAACCAATGCCCACCTTGACAGTCGATTCCAGCGGCGCGGCAAATCCATTGTCCGACAGCCACCGCGTAAGTTGCGAACCCCTGCCGGAGGTATCAACCACCAGATCCGACCGTAAACAGGTCCCCTCCCCGTCGGCACCCGGTGTCGCCGTTTCAACGCCGGTTACACGATCTCCCGCCGCATTGAAAAGTAATCGGTTGACACCTTGACGGGTTCTGAACTCCACATTCGGCAACCGCATGACATGCCGTCTGATCAACCATTCCAGGCACGGTCTGCCAATGAACATGATCTCCAGCCCGCTTTCCATTTGCGGGCGACAGCCGCCCGGACCGTAAAGGCGAACAGCGAGGCCGACATCATTGAAAACCGCGCCACTGGCGACAAGTTCTTCTCTCAAACCGGGAAACAGGCGCAGCAGCACATAGAGACCGCCACACAAAAGCGCATGGGCGTGGCTGGTCTGGGGCTGCCCCTTGCGCGTTTCGGGGCAGTCATTTATATCGTCACGCTCAACGACCGTAATGTGGGCATAGTATTCACTTAACACGCGGGCAGTCAGCAGTCCGGAGAGGCTGCCACCTATAATGATCGCGGTTTTGCCGTTCCTGTTGTCAATAGTGGTACGGTCATTTACCTTGTCTTTGTTCGTTTTTATGTCCATACCTGACTCCGCAGTGAGAACCGGGAGTCCCGGCATGTCAATGAGGCATCAGTATAGTGAAAGAACCTACCCCTGCCAATTAAAGGGTTTCTCTTCGATTGGTTGCTATCAGTCAGTATGGGCAGAGGTCTACTCGGAAACGTGAACCTGTCGGGTCATCTCCTGTCCATCAAGACACTCTGGCAAACGATCCTCCATCGAACCTGGCACCACATTCAGTTCGGCCAGAGTTCCCTCGGGCCCGGAAACTCCTACCACATTATCCGTTTGCAACAGAACCACCTGGTCGAATGTGAGTGGAGGTTTGGGCAGAATAGACATCGAACGCGCAGTCAAACGCCAGAGCAAAAAGGGAAAAGGGGTTATCAGCCGCCGCCGACCACGATAGTGCATGACAATTTCAACCAGTTCCCGGTAAGTGTAAATGCGCGGGCCGCCCAGTTCGAACACACGCGCGGCTGACTGAGGCATGAGCAGGGCTGCCCGAGCAGCTCGGGCCACGTCATCAACATACACGGCCTGCAGGCGTGTCTGTCCCCGGCCAAATAGAACCACCACCGGCGAGCGCGTAACCTTGTCAATATTGCTTAACAAGGCATCGTTCCATCCAAACATGACGCTGGGGCGAAAGATTGTGGCGCTGGGGAATGCGTCCCTGACCACTTCCTCGCCCCTGGCGCGGGCGCGCACGAAACGGGAATCGGATTTTTTGCTGACGCCAAGGCCGGAAATATGGATCAGTCGCTTTACTCCCGCCGCGCGAGATACCCGGGCGACGCGATGGGCGCCTTCTACATGAATCACCCTGAAAGTGAGACCTTTTTTTTCCATATAGAGGGAAACCGCGTTGATCACGCCGTGGGCACCCTCAACGGCGCTTGCCACGGAGGTGCCATCGGTGACGTCGGCTTCGCAATACTCCACCTGATCGCTGTGTTCGAGCCCCTCTAGGCGCTTGTCGGTATTGCGCACCGCAACGCGAACGGGGATGCCTTGACGATTCAAGCAGCGTACGATGCCGCCACCCAGAAAACCGGTGCCTCCGAAAACAGTAATCAACCCGGGCTTTTGCATTGGGGAAAATCCCTATTCATCCGCGTGTGTATTCAAACCTAGCGTACTACTACCGGGGACACTAATTCAAACACCGGTACGGGAATCTCATTTTCAACTTTTCATTTATCCGCAAAATTACGCGGCATTTTAAGGTGGCCCGTAGGCATTAACCCGGGGCAATACCCGGTTGTTCCCCAGTGGGGGTCCGATATGCTTTTTGTAACGCGCAAGGATTCGCAGTTCGAGCAAGATTGGGAAACAAAAAAAGTCCTGTCAGGGTCGCAGTACTCCTCGCGCTACGCAAAATCCAACTTTCGAAAATGACAATTTTCCTCAAATTGGTGGATTCCTGCGACTTTTTGACCGAAATTATGCAAATCGTTACCCTTGCGTTTCAAGGCCGAAATACGAACGTTCCAATGTTCTAGTACAGTACCCTTCTCGCCTCAGGTGATTCACTGGCGAAAAAGAGAGGGTACACCTGGGGTTTGTCACAGCCTTACAAGGAGGGTCATCTTTTGATGTCATTGAAACGCAATTACCCAGGTGAACTCCGTACCGTTTTACTTGTCAGCCTGCTTGCATGCACCAGTCAATTTTCACTCGCTGATGCAACCGGAGGCATTGTTGAATCGGTGGGCGCGCCTCAGGTGAGGCCCGCGCTAAGCAAATTTCAGGTAGATACCCTGATTCCCGACCGGGGCCCCTTTATGTTCCCGGCTCCCTACAATACCGAAGGAGCCCGCCTTACCAACGCCGGTGATTGTGGCGGCTCGGACTGTGTAATTTCCGTCGGCTATTCGTACTGGAACAATATCAACAACCACATCGGTTTTGACACCATGCTCATTTTTGTCGGTATGGACCGGCTCCGCGGAGGACAGGGCCCCACATTGCTCGAATTCAACAAGGTTACCGGACAAGTGGGCAATCTGGGTCCTCTTTTTGACACGGAGAGCCCTTACAGTTGGGCCAGCGGCGAAGGCTGGTATTTCAGCCCTACCATGCCCACCAAGCTCTACATTAATAATGGCAAGAATATTCTGCGTTACGACGTAATGAGCCAACAGTTCGAAACCGTGTTCAATGGCAACGCCTATAGCGAGAATTTTTACCTTTGGCAGATGCACACCAGTGGCGATGACCAGGTTCACTCCGCCTCCGTAAGGGAAAACGGTTCCGGTCGGGCGCTGGGATGTATGGTATACGAAGAAGGCCGTGATTTTCTTCACTTCTTCAGCGTCACAAGCAGCTTCGATGAGTGTCAGATTGACAAGAGCGGACGCTGGCTTGTCATCAAGGAAAACGTGGACGGCCGCGATGGTGAGGACAATCGCATCATCGACCTGACCAACGGAAGTGAACGCGTGTTGCTTGATCACGAGGGCGCCGGCGGTCACTCAGACATGGGCCACGGTTACATGATTGCCGCAGATAACTGGAGCAGTAAACCCAACGCCCAAAAACTGTGGAAGTTCGACGCCGACACACTCACAGGTATTGATGTTTATTACAACCCGTTCCCCGGAGCAGGCTCGCTCAGCCATGTGAGTCATGTCAACGCGAAACCCGGCGTCCCCGCCGAGCAGCAATATGCCTGCGGCAGCAGCACCAGCCGCGGCAACGCGCCTCACTCCAATGAAATTATCTGTTTCGGCATGAACGATTCGGGCAATGTACTGGTGGTGGCACCCGTGATGACCAACCCGGCTGTCGGCGGGCGCAGCAATTACGGTATCTCGCCCAAAGGCAATCTCGACGTTACCGGCGAATATTTCATCTGGACCAGCAACATGGGCGGCAACCGTGTAGACCTGTTTCTGGTGAAGGTCCCCTCACAGCTACTTTGATCCTGCATTGTTTAAAACCCGGGGGCCAAGTCTTGAATGGTGACACCTGTCTTGCAAAATTCCACCAGCTGAGGAATTATATAGATCGGTGTGCAGCAATCCCGCAAGCAGGACCGGAGCCCGGATTAGCATTTTGATTAGAGCGTTGACACTGGCCGCGACAGCGGCCCTACTGCCAATATCCGCTGCCCATGCGCAGGAAGCGCCGTTTGACCGGCTACCCCGCGAAGTGCTGGATATTATTCCCCCCTCGGCAAGAGTCAGCGGCGAGCCCGGGTCGATGCGGATAACTGATCTATCCTGCCGTTCTCTGCCTGACACGAATCTGCGCCGCCGAATCATCGATGTCGCCGCACAGGAATGGGCCTTTTTCGGATTCAGCGTCCGCGATCAGACCCAGGCTGAGAGTTTCACCAATTCAGCCAGTTCAAACTATAGTGATCGCCGCCGCAGCCACCTGCCTCGGCTGAGTCCATCAGAGGCGAGGCGGCTCGCCGATTCCATCGGCGGCTACTGGAGCGCCGCCCCGGACAGCGGCTGGATTTTGCGACGCCAGAACGATTCGTGGAATCGAAGCGGTGTCAATTCGCGATGGCGTGATCCCTGGTCCGCCGCGTTTATTTCCTGGGTAATGTGCGAGAGCGGCCTGGGAGATTCCGCGCAGTTCAAACGGGCAATTGCCCATCACAGTTATATCGATCAGGCAATTCTGGCCCGTGATGAAAAGGACACGACAGCGGCTTATATGGCATACGATCTGGGTGACACAGATCTCGCGCCCGGCGATATATTGTGTCGAGGCAGCCGTCCTGCCTACCGTAACATATCCCAACGGCGTGATCAGTTGGGAGTCGGCGCGCGAACACACTGTGATATTGTTGTTAAGGTAGATGTACCTAACAATCGCATTATGGCAATTGGCGGTAATGTGCGAGGCTCGGTACGGATGAAACTGATTCCGGTTGAGAAGCTTGACGGTGACAGTCCGCTTCGTCCTCTGCCCGGCAGTGGACGCGCCTATTTTGCTCATTTAAAACTTAATGCGGACCCCATTGAGGATGAAGCCCTTGACCTCAGTGCCACGATCAGTTCACTCGCGTGTCGCGGATTTCAATCTCCTGGACCCCTCGTCGCCATAGTAGCCACGACGGCCTCATTACAAACCTGCGGCGCTTCTCAAGACTGAACGAAACAACAGCAGAGCAAGTGTTCCGCAATCTGGATACTCAAAGAGTGTGTACTCATGTGTCGTTTTACCACCCTGGCAGTGCTCGTTCCAGTCACCTCCTTTTACACCGGCACCCAGGCAGCCGAGACAGAACTTGAGGAGGCAAAGGTTGCCGGATCAGAAGTTGCCGAAGCAGAACCGCTGTGGGAACTGGGTGTCGGCGCCGGGGCACTTTATGGTCCCGATTATCCCGCGTCGTCGGAACACCATCTGCGCGGTCTGGCGCTGCCCTACGTAGTCTACCGCGGCGATATGTTCAGAATAGGAGACGGACAGACCGCCCGTGCGATAGCTTACGAGAGCGATCGCCTGGAATTCGACCTGTCATTTCTGGCCGCCTTCGATGCCGACAGTGAGCATAACGAGCTCCGCGGCGGCATGCCGGATATAGACTATCTGTTCCAGATAGGCCCCCAGCTTACCATTAAACTGGCCGACTTCCGTTTTGAAGACGAGAGTCACAGCAGATTATCCCTCGCACTACAGGCCCGTGCTGTCTTCTCCTCGGATCTGACGCGTATAGATCAGCGCGGCTACGTATTTGAACCCATGCTCCGTTATCGCCACTACGATTGGCTGACACCAAACCTCGACGTCACTGTGTCGCTACGCCCGACGTGGGGCTCCGAACACCTCCATGGCTATTTTTTCGATGTTGATTCTGAATACGTCACTCCCGAACGTGTCGCATTCAGCGCGGACTCGGGCTACTTCGGCACCGGCCTTAACGTCTATGCCAGCTATCAGTTGACTGAGAAATCCTCCGTGTTTTTCGGACTCCAGACTTCGTTTCACCATGGTGCCGCCAACACCAACAGCCCGCTGTTTGAGGATCAATTCACCGTGGGGTTCGGTGGCGGGTTTATCTGGTCGCTGTTTGCCAGTGAGCGGCTTGTTACGGAATAACAGTCACCGGCTCCCACCCCTTGAGCCGTGACCTAACCTCTTCCACGCTGTGCTTGCAAACTCCGGCCCGTGAGATCAGTTTGCTCTCGCAGACGTCGCAACGCACACATTCCTTAAAATCGATCTCTGGCCCACGGATGGCTCCAGTGGGACAGGCGTGTTCACACACTTTGCACACATCACATTGGGTGACGCGTTTGATGCGAAGCGGTGAAACGAAAGAGACGACACCAAGGGCGGCCCCGAGCGGGCAGGCATAGCGGCAATAGAAACGTTTTATTACCGATGAAACCAGAAGGAAAGCAATCAGAATGACCCACAGTAACGCAGAGGGGCTGAAGAAAAACAAGGTGCCAAACGGTTCGAAATACTGGAAGATGCTTACTTCAGTTTGCGCCAGTGAGACGACCAGAATCAGCGCCAGAATACCATACTTGATATAGATTGCCCGGTCATGAATCGCCTGGGGCACCTGGAACTGGAATCGACGTGGTACCAGCCGGGTAATAAAGTCCTGCAACGCGCCGAAAGGACACAGCGACGAACAGAATACTCTTCCCCAGACGAGTGTGGTCACCAGCGTGAATACGATAATCATCAGCAACGGCATATCGTTCAAATACATGGAAGGACCGACTTTCATGCCATTTGTAATATGGGATATTGAAAGGAACCCGCCGTCCATAAAGCCGAGATAAACCAGCGTACAGGCCAGGGCGACCCAGCGTACTCCCGAGCTTTTTCGAAGAAACGCGGTCATTACCAGCGCGAAAAGTACTAACAGGACAAGCACCTGGTCCCACGGTGCTTCGTCTATCATTCTGGCAAAGGCATTCATCTGCGCCCGTGCCAGTTCGTCGGCCATCATCGCCTCGGATTCAATTTCTTCGAGAGAAGGTACCGGCCGGCCTTCCGCCAGGTCCAGCACCACGCCGGTCAGGGCATAGTCCACGCCGGCAAGCCGGGTAAATTCCCCCATCTCGGGGCCGGTGTCGTAAAGCAGTGTAAAGGGGCGGGACAAATCAATCGAAGCATCCATCACCATCGCGCCGGCGAACCGCACCTGGCCGGCTATCTTGCCATCCTGGCCATTGCCCGCGTAGACAAAGCGGCGTCGCGGCAAGGGATAGACTTCAGATCCCTGCTGCACACCCAGGCGCTCTTGCCGGAACGGTTCAGAAGAATCACCGCCAATGCCCACCAGCATCAAATGGCCGTCCCGTACCCGGTTGCTGGCTTCCCGTTCCGCGCGAGAGAAATCGTTGGCACCCACCATGAATTCCGCCAGACCCTCATGGCCGATATAACTGAACGAAAGTTCCAAAGAGGTTCCATCGGCCTGCGGGATTGCCATTTTTGACACGATTCCGGTATCAATCAACTCTTGCCAGGTCAGCTGATCCAGTTGTTCGACCGCATTCGCGGTCCAGTCCTGGACGCTGTTGATGCCTGTATCCTGCAGATACGCCTGGGCAACCCGCCGCGACGCATTGCGCACTCCGCGTGACATTGCCCAACTGGTAATGGTGGCATTTGATACACCGTCCACATCACGGCCAACGCGGAACCCATCGGCGATAGATTTGTCTTCAAATTGAGGTTGAAAACCCTCGGTGGACAGAAAATCACCACGAATGCTACGGTAGGACTCACGGTAATAAACCACTTTCAGTCCCGTCAGTACCCCCTCGAGGTTCATCCCCACCAAGACATCGATAGGAGCACTGTAACCCACCTCTTCCGGTGGCAGGTCGGGAGTCATGAAAGCGTAGCCAACCAGCTCCGGTTCTCCACCGCCGGGATCATCGCGATAGGCTCTGTAGACCAGGGGCTCTCCGCTTTTTGCGGAGAAGCTGTCGGCCGCGGGCAATACCTCGCGCAACAGGGCCAGTTCCTCACCTTCAGGACTGCTGAGCGGGGCATCAGCATCGGCGCTGTCGGCGACATCAGAACCAGAGGAGGACAGGGCGGAAGCGGTGGGATCGGACTCGGACGGAGCAAACAAGCTGCTGGCATCGATAAAAAGCAGCATTGGCAATATGATGACAAACCCAAGGATAAACAGGGTCTTACGAAGTATTTTATTGGGGCCGGTAGTTGACACTGCTGGTTACTTCATCAATTCAAAATCACGGGCTGCCCGTATCCTACACAAAAACGCCGGATGGAGGGACCCTTTTTTGTTCACTGGCGAAGAACCGGGGAATAAATAAATCTGACCCCTTTCCGTATTACAAATACAATGTGCCCGTCAGTGGTAAAACTCAGCGGAGAAATCAATGTATAACAAACCCATCAAGATCATGGCCGGTGCCGTTCTCGCAAGTATACTGTTATCAGCCTGTGCCACCCCCTCCATTCCGTCAAGTCTGTCGAATCCCTATATCAGGGGGGAAGAAGCCTGGGGAAATCTACCTGACGGGCGCCAGTGGGGTGCCGCCAGTGCCATCCATTACGCGGGCAATGACACTCTCTGGGTTGCGGACCGATGCGGCGGCAACCGCGGCTCCGGTAGCTGTGAAGATCTTGTTGAGGTGGATCCCATCATGCTGATGGATCTGGACGGTAATATTCTGCGAAGTTTCGGTGCCGGATTATTTGTCTGGCCCCACGGCATGTTCGTGGATCATGAGGGGAATGTTTGGGTAACCGATGCCGCCACGGCGGGCGAAGGCCGAAAGGGCAATCAGGTTCATAAATTCAGTCCGCAGGGAGAACGGCTGATGAGTCTGGGTATCGCCGGTGTCAGCGGCACCGGAAATTACTTTTTCAACGCACCCAATGATGTGCTGGTTGCGCCCAACGGGGATATTTTTGTTGCGGATGGCCACAACTCTTCCACCGGAAACCGAATCGTCAAATATAACAGTGAGGGTGAATACCTTCTGGAATGGGGCAGCACCGGTACCGATGCCGGGCAGTTCCGTGTGCCTCATGCACTGGCAATGGATTCCCAGGGCCGGCTGTTCGTTGCAGACCGCGCCAACAGCCGCTTGCAGCTATTTGACCAGTCGGGCCACCATATTTCCACCTGGACGCAGTTTGGCAGGCCCAGCGATCTCTATATCGATGGCAATGACATGTTGTATTCCGCGGACTCGGAATCCGGTACCGGTGACTTGCGCAATCCAGGCTGGGAGCGCGGCATCCGTATCGGCCGTGCCAGTGATGGTGTGGTCACCGCTTTCATTCCGGACGTCAATCGCAATCCCCAGGGCACTACCAGTCACGCGGAAGGCGCAACAGCCGACGGGCAGGGTAATGTTTACGCGGCGGAAGTGGCGGAACGAAGTGTTCGCAAGTTCACGCGTAATTGATTGGAAGACACTCCCGCACGGGTTGCCCGAAACCGGTTACGGCCTGGGGACTGCACCGCCTCCGGTTTGATTACAGCCTTTGCTGGTCATCAAGCTTGATCAGCGCGAGGCCCGACCTGACATCAATACGGCGACGCAGATGCCGCGGCGTTTCCGTCACCACGACTTCGAGTGTGGGCCGCACTTCTCCGGTGAACAGGTGCCCCCCGTGGGCGCTGCCGTCTTTTTTGCCCACGACGACATGAGCGTGAATCTGGGGCCGGTTATGATCGACATTGAAGGCGACATTGCCCGACAGTGATAACACTTCCACCTGCTCATCGATGATGAACTTGTGGTAGTCCTTTTTGGCGACGTCGAAATAGCCCAGAGTCGCTTTGCTGAATGCGCCGATGGCGGTGAACGAGGCCCCATCGATGTGCTCATCCTTGACAAATTCCATCATCCCTTGTTTCATCTCGTCGCCGTCACTGAATATGAGCACATAGGTTCTCAGGTCATTGATGTTATTCACGAGTCTGGATTTCAAAATCAACCTCCTCTATCGATGGATACCAGAGTGCGGTATGGCAAACCGCCGCAAAATGAGCCAGTGCTTCCTGAGTTGACAGGTCAAGGCCGGGACTACGTTCAAACCGATGCGGCAAGGGTTAGTCTCCAGTGATTCGAAGGCTGACGGTGCGTTGCTGAAATGGTAGCATTAGCCGATACAGATTATAGTCGGTATCACCACCGAAGAGGCTCCTCCATGCTTTCAAAAGAAACCAGTTTCGCGAAATTCTCAAGCCCTGTCTGTTGGCTAATTTCACTTATTATGCTGTTGATCGCTATTTTCGTCTTCACCGACGGCTCGGCGGGAAGCGCTGTGGTAACCGGGCTTCTTTGGGTCGCGGGCGCCGCTGCCTTTGCGGTTTCGGCGATATATCTGAGCAAGAACCGATCCGGCCAGGGAGAATGAAATGGGGTCGGTGGCGAATGATTCTCATTCGCCACCGACCCCATTGCCTAGTTGTAGATGATGTTATTGACGGTGGAGCGCATGTCGGCGGCACCGGGTCGGCGTGCTCCCTGGCTTTGGATCATGCCGATCCAGAACATGTCGCTGGCGGGGTCGATCCAGAACCAGGTGCCGGCAGCACCAGCCCAGTAATAGGTGCCTTCACCTTGTAGGGATCCCGCTGCGTCTGGATCGAAGATTACCGCGAAATCCACGCCGAAACCTTGGCCCGCCTGACCGGAGTTCGTATCCGTACCACGCAGCAACAATCCGTCGCGAAGACTGTTTGTGCGCATAATATCCACCGATTCCTGAGAAATTATCCTCTCGCCATCCAGTTCACCGCCGTTCACCAGCATCTGAAGGAAACGTGCATAGTCGTGGGTTGAGGAAACCAGGCCACCCCCGCCCGACTCCAGGCGATCCGCATCAAAATAGCCCGGGCGATCAGCGCGTGGTTCGTTACGTGCCAGCCGGTCAAGTTCCGCATCCCAGCGGTATACATCAGCGAACCGCTCACGGTCCTGTTCGCGAACATAGAATCGGGTGTCACTCATCGCCAGAGGCTGAAAGATACGCTCGTCGAGAAACTCTCCGAAGCGCTGGCCTGACAGCTTCTGCACGATATAGCCCTGAATGTCCACGGCTATCGAATAAACCCACTGTTCTCCGGGCTGGTAAAGCAGCGGAATATCAGACACCTTGTCGATAAGCTGCACCAGATTGGCCGAAGCCAGCACTTCCTTGTCACGGAACGCCTGGTTCACTGGATCGTTGCCACCGAGTCCATAACCAAATCCGGCGGAATGGTTGAGCAATTCGCGCATGGTCGGCTGCCTCTCAAGCGGCTCCAGAACCAGGTTACCGGATTCATCGTAACTGCTCATCACTTCCAGATTGGCCAACTCAGGTACATGCATGCCGACAGGATCATCGAAATCCCACAACCCTTCCTCGTGCAGAATCATCAACGCCACACCCGTAACAGGCTTGGTCATGGAATAAATACGAAACAAGGTATCCCTTTCCATCGGTCGTTGGTCTTCAATAGACGCGTGGCCAGCGGTTTCAAAGGTGGCGACCTGGCCATTTTTTGCCAACAGCCACACCATGCCTGCTACATCCTGATCGGCGACGATTTTTTCCATCGCTACATTAAGTTGTGCAATTTGCTGCTCGGAAAAACCGGCAGCGTCGGCACCATCGGCCTCGGCAGGCCAACTGCTGTCGGCGATGCTGCCGGAAGGCATGAGCGCGACGGCCGCAATCAACCACGGCGCCATCAACCACAGTTTGAGGGAAAGTTGACGAGAGATTATTGGGGACAGTCTGTTCATTTTATTATGTTCCTCCTGGCTCACTGGGCTGAAAAACGTTATCTAAAATTAACACGGGGCGCTCAGAATACCACTTTGATATTTGAATGTGGCAGCAAAAACCGATCACCCGCGAGGCAAAGCCGGTCGATTGCCCGGCATTTTTGCGGGAAAAGGACCGGCCCGCCTGATGTGAAAGCACCCGACATTGGTTTAGAATCGAGCGAACATCGGCCGAGCGTTCTATTGAACAGGGGCACTTCACAAATGCATTACGAGCAATTGAGACCCGATCTCGATGAGACATTGCGAATGCTGCAACACCAGGTACAGCAGTTTACTGCCGACGAGATCACCCCCCGGGCTCAACAGATTGACGCCAGCAACGATTTTCCAGCGGATCTCTGGCGGAAATTGGGCAAATTGGGACTGCTAGGTATTACGGTTTCGGAAACCTATGGAGGCGCGGGTCTTGGCTATCTTGCCCATGTTATCGCCAATGAGGAAATCAGCCGCGGTTCCGCCAGCGTGGGTTTAAGCTACGGTGCCCACTCCAACCTCTGCGTCAATCAGATTTTTCGTAATGGAACGGAGACTCAGAAACAGAAGTATCTGCCACCATTGATCAGCGGCGAACATGTCGGCGCACTGGCGATGAGCGAACACCAGGCAGGTTCGGATGTGGTCAGCATGTCACTACGCGCCGAAAAAGATGGCGCGATTTATCGTCTCAACGGCAACAAGATGTGGATAACCAATGGACCGGATGCCAGCCTCTTTGTCGTTTATGCCAAGACATCGCCGCAACTCGGCTCAAAAGGAATCAGCGCCTTTCTGGTCGAAAGCAACACGCCTGGTTTTTCGCGCTCACCCAAACTGGACAAGCTCGGCATGCGTGGGTCCAACACCTGTGAACTGGTATTCAATGACTGTGAAGTTCCGGGTGAAAACCTTCTCGGTGGTGAAAATCGGGGGGTCACCCTGCTGATGAGCGGACTCGATTATGAACGCGTGGTCCTTGCCGCCGGGCCGCTTGGTATCATGCAATCATGCCTGGATACCGCGCTGCCTTACGTGCATCAGAGAAAACAGTTTGGTGAAGCCATCGGCAGCTTCCAGTTTATTCAGGGCAAACTCGCCGACATGTATACACAGCTCAGCGCCGCGCGTTCCTATGTTTATGCCGTCGCGCGAGCCTGCGACCGTGGAGAAACCAATCGAAAGGATGCGGCCGGCGCGATACTTTTCAGCGCCGGACTGGCAACGCAAATGGCACTTGAAACCATTCAGATATTGGGCGGCAACGGCTATATTAACGACTATCCTGCCGGCCGGCTTCTGCGCGATGCCAAACTCTATGAGATTGGTGCCGGCACACAGGAAATCCGGCGCATGCTGATCGGCCGCGAATTGTTTGACGAGACCGCATGATGCCCAGCCCGCAATCGATCATTCAAACCGACAGTGAGGAGTTTCGCGACAACGTGGCAATTCAGCGCAAGCTGAAAGATGATTTGCAGACATTACTCGCGCGGCTGGCACTGGGCGGCAGCAAGGCGGCGCGGGAGCGCCACAAAGGTCGTGGAAAATTGCTTCCCAGAGAACGGGTGGAAGCGCTGATTGACCATGGCTCACCTTTTCTCGAATTCTCCCAGCTTGCCGCTTATCAGGTTTATGAAGAAGAAATTCCCGGCGCCGGCATCATAACCGGCATTGGCATGGTATCCGGGCTATGCTGCGTTATCGTGGCAAACGATGCCACAGTGAAGGGAGGAACCTATTATCCTCTAACGGTGAAGAAACACCTGCGAGCGCAGGAGATTGCTTCCCGCAACCATCTCCCTTGTATTTACCTGGTCGATTCCGGGGGCGCCAACCTTCCACATCAGAGCGAGGTGTTTCCCGACCGCGACCATTTCGGTCGCATCTTTTTTAACCAGGCTAACCTGTCTGCACGCAATATTCCTCAAATAGCCGCTGTTATGGGTTCCTGTACCGCCGGTGGCGCTTACGTACCGGCGATGGCCGATGAAACCATTATAGTCAAAAACCAGGGCACGATATTTCTCGGTGGCCCGCCGCTGGTCAAAGCGGCCACCGGCGAGGAAGTGACGGCCGAGGATCTTGGCGGTGCTCTGGTTCACACCCGAATTTCCGGTGTCGCGGATCAACTGGCAGAAGATGACAGTCACGCGATTACGTTGATCCGGCGCAGTGTCGCCAATCTCAACCGGGAATCTCCACAGCTCAACACACAGGCGCCCTTGCCGCTGTACGACCCGGAAGAAATTTACGGCATCATTCCCGGCGACGTACGCCGGCCTTTCGACGTGAAAGAGATAATCGCACGACTTGTCGATGCGTCGGCGTTCGACCAGTTCAAACCGGACTATGGATCGACACTGGTGTGTGGTTTCGCAAAGCTGTATGGCGAAAACGTGGGCATCATTGCCAACAATGGGATTCTTTTTTCCGAGAGCGCCGAGAAAGGCACACACTTTATCCAGCTGTGTTGCCAGCGCACTATCCCTCTGATTTTCTTGCAGAATATTACCGGTTTTATGGTTGGCAAAAAGTACGAAAACGAGGGCATTGCCAAACACGGCGCCAAACTTGTCAATGCCGTTGCCACAGCCGGCGTGCCCAAGATAACAGTCATTACAGGTGGCAGTTTTGGGGCCGGAAACTACGGCATGTGCGGACGCGCTTTTGAACCCCGGTTTCTGTGGATGTGGCCCAACGCACGGATTTCTGTGATGGGCGGCGCCCAAGCCGCCGGTGTGATGGCACAGATCCGGAAGGACACCATGCAGAAGCGGGGAGAATCATGGACCGCTGGGGACGATGCTGCCTACAAAAAACCGATTGAGGAGAAGTACGAGCGGGAAGGTCACCCCTACTATGCCAGTGCCAGGCTGTGGGATGACGGCATCATCGATCCGGCACAGACACGTCATGTTCTCGGCCTTTCCCTTTTCGCCTGCCGTCACGCGCCAACCGCGCAAACCCACTTTGGTGTGTTCAGAATGTAGGAGTCGCTGGCGATGCAGAACCGATTCATAGAAGTGGAACTGTCCCACGCGGGAATCTGTCGATTAAGCCTCAATCGTCCGGAGAAACATAACGCCTTCCATCCGGAAATGATGCAGGAGATTATCAATGCTTTGCACCAGTTGCAGCATGATGAACAGGTTCGGGTTCTGGTTCTGACGGGAAACGGCAAAAGTTTCTCTTCCGGCGCCGATCTGAACTATATGAAATCAATGGTCAAATTTGACCATGCGGAGAACGTAGGTGACGCCCGCCGTCTGGCCAGTCTGTTGCAATCCCTGAACGAATTTTCCCGACCAGTCATCAGCGCGGTGAACGGCAATGCGTTCGCCGGTGCGATCGGGCTGATCGCCTGTTCCGATATTATTGTCGCGGCCAGCGACGCGGCTTTCTGCATAAGTGAAACCAGGCTGGGAATCGCTCCTGCCGTTATCAGTCCCTACGTGGTAAACCGCATCGGCATCCATTACGCCCGGCGTTATTTCCTCACCGCCGAAGTATTCAATGCCGAAACAGCACGACAAATGAATCTGGTACACGAAGTGGTAGCCCCCGGCGACTTACTGGCCACCGCATACGGTCACGCGGCGCAGCTTCTGAATAATTCACCTGACGCTATTTCCGCCACCAAGCGGTTGATTCATCGCATTTCTCCAGCCGGCAATCGCGAGTTAGCCGATTTTACCTGTGAGCTGATCGCGCGATTACGTGCCGGTGACGAAGGACAGCAGGGGTTGGCGGCGTTTTTTGACAAAACCAGTCCGCCCTGGGTTCCGGATCCCGAAAGCCAGCAGGACCAATCATGATACAGAAACTGCTGATAGCCAACCGTGGCGAAATCGCCTGCCGCATCATGCGTACCGCAGCCAGCATGGGTATCGAGTGTGCGGCTGTGTACTCGGACGCGGACCGCAACGCCATGCATGTGCAGATGGCGGACGCGGCCTTTTATCTTGGTGCGTCCGCTGCAAAATCGAGTTATCTGAATGCAGACAGGCTGACAGAGATTGCCCTGCAATGGCAGGCTGACGCGATTCACCCCGGATACGGTTTCTTGTCCGAGAACGCCGCACTCGCGGCCCGGTGTAAACAACGGGGCATCATTTTCGTCGGACCGGAAAGCGAAGTGATTGCCGCGATGGGTTCAAAATCCCGTGCCAAGGAGATTATGTCGGCGGCGGGAATCCCTTTACTGCCGGGGTATCATGGCGATGACCAGGGCGACGCCGCGTTGTTGTCCCAGGGAAACAGCTTAGGCTATCCGCTGGTCATTAAAGCAATAGCCGGCGGCGGTGGCCGCGGCCTGCGCGTGGTGCCGGACAGCCGTGAGTTTGCCGACGCGTTAAACGCGGTCAGGCGTGAGGCCGGCTCCGCGTTTGGTGATGACAAGGTAATGCTGGAAAAATACTTGCCGCTGGCACGGCACATTGAGGTGCAGGTGTTCGCCGACTCAATGGGCAACTGCGTTCATCTGTTTGAGCGGGACTGTTCAATTCAACGAAGACACCAGAAACTGATTGAGGAGGCGCCCGCGCCGGGCATCAACGAAAACATGCGGGAGAAGCTCGGCGCCATTGCTGTTTCCGCAGCGCGGGAAATTGCCTATACCGGTGCCGGCACGATTGAATTTCTTTATCAGGATGATGAATTCTACTTTCTCGAAATGAATACCCGGCTCCAGGTGGAACACGGCGTAACGGAAGCGATCTGTGGCATTGATCTGGTGGAATGGCAATTGCGGGTGGCACAGGGTGAACCGCTTCCTCTGCAGCAGGAAGCCATCACTCGCGACGGCTGGGCAATGCAGGCGCGTATCAACGCGGAAACTCCGGCGCAGGATTTCATGCCGGCGAGCGGCCTGATCAAGCAAATTCACTGGCCTCGCCAGGAACAGCTTCGTATCGATACCGGGTTTCGCGCGGGCGATCATGTCAGCATATACTACGATTCGCTGTTGGCAAAAATGATCGTTTGGGCACCAGAGCGTGAGCTCGCTGTCGATGCACTGCACTGCGCGCTTGGGAATACGACTATCGCGGACATTGGCAACAATATCGATCTGTTGGCTGTTGTTCTGGAAGACGAGGGCTTTCGCAACGGTCTGGTCCATACGGGGTTGCTGGAACAGAACCTGAAAAAATTTCAGCAGCTTGCCGCGATACGGGAAGTGCGGCGCCGATACGAAGGTCCCGTCGCGGCAACAAGCGCAGCAGTTGAAGTCCGCGACTGGGGAACGATGGCCAACTGGCGCAATGTCACCCAAAACCCGTTCAGCCGTCGCTTTCACTGGCTGGCGCAGGATACACCAGGGCATAACTATTCTCCTGTGGAACAAGCGGATGTGCGGCAACACAAATTTGTGCGCTCGCCGCTTCCAGGACGGCTCATTGCATTGTGTGTCACATCAGGGGATGCCGTGGTGAAAGGTCAGGCACTGGCGGTGGTGGAAGCCATGAAAATGGAACACACGCTGCGCGCCGTGGCTGATAGTATCGTTCAGTCTGTCAACTGCAAGGTAGACGATGTGCTGCAACCGGAACAGGTAATAATGGAGCTGGAAGGAGAAGCCAGGGGAGCACGGGAGACAGCCGGAGCATGACACCGAATATTCCCGAGACGGCCAGAATCGTGGAAGTCGGTCCGCGTGACGGGCTGCAAAACGAGGCCGTGATTGTCCCGCTGGCGGTGAAGATCGAGCTGATTGAACGATTGGCCGACTGTGGTTTGCGGACTATAGAAACAGGAAGTTTCGTTGCACCCGAGCGGGTCCCGCAGATGGCGGATTCAGATCAGGTGTTCCAGAAACTTGCCCGGAATCCCGATGTCGGTTACACCGCACTGACGCCGAATATAAAGGGTTTTGAGCGTGCGATTCGGGCGCGGGTTAGTGAAGTCGCGGTATTTGCGGCAGCTTCGGAAACCTTCAGTCAACGTAACACCAATTGCAGCATCGCGGAAAGTATTGAACGTTTTGAGGATATTTTTAACGCAGCGGCCAAACACGATATCCCTGTACGGGGCTATATTTCCTGCATCATCGCCTGCCCATACGAAGGCGAAATTGCCGCGGACAGGGTGGTCCGCCTGATGCAACGCTTGCTGGAACTGGGGTGTTACCAGGTTTCGCTGGGCGACACGATCGGGGCGGGCACACCGCTCCAAATAAAGCGTCTGCTGTCGAATTGCCTGCAATCAGCCGACCCGCAGCAATTGGCTGTGCATTTTCACAACACCTACGGTCAGGCATTGCCGAACATCCTCACAGCGCTGGAACTGGGGATCAGCAATATCGACTCGTCGGTTGCCGGGCTGGGCGGGTGCCCCTACGCGCCCGGGGCCAGTGGCAATGCCGCCACTGAAGATCTCGTGTATATGCTGGACGGAATGGGGATTGCAACCGGCGTTAACCTGGCAAAGCTGATCGAAACCAGCCACTGGATTTGCGCCAAACTGCAGCGCCGAAATCAGTCCCAAGCCGCGTTGGCGTTCCGCTCCGCGGGTCGGACCAACGCAACACCTTGAAAGCATGGGAGTTGCAAGCAAAAGCAGTGCAGTTTTGAGGCTTAGAGCTAGTTTTGCAACAATAAAAGCGGTCTGTAAGGATTCCGAGAACGACCGCACATTTTTTCAACGGCGGATCATGCTTAAAACCTCTTTTAAACGCCCGAAATGTATAGTTTAAGTGCCAAAATTGCACTCATATAGACATAATAATATGAAAAAACAATGAGTTGCACCGGTCCGACCCTTACTTTCTAAAAAAATAACACAATACTGACGGATGTCAACTGTTGTGGATTTTGGCTTGTATGCGTAGTGATCTGAGGCTAAGTTCAATCATTGGAGTCACTGTATGGAGCCAAGGCCATATCGTAATGAAACCAATTTTGTTCCTGTTATTCCTGTTATCCGCTGTTTACACAGCACTGGTGTTGATACCAGCAGCCAATGACCTGCTCTGGCCGGCGGTCACAGTCGCTGCGGAATTATGGCCCTACTTTATTGCGCTGAACGTGTTAGGTCTGCTGCTCAGCCTGTTCAAGTGGCGGCTGCTGGCACTGGTGTTCCTTCTGGGGCTGGGTGTGTCCTCCTGGCCAATGCTGTCGGTTCCCTCCCTGAACCAGTCCATGGCTGCGCAATGGGACGCGCAGGGTTTCCGGCAACCCGTAGACGAGGCTCCGGAAATCGCGGATTTACTGGAAAGCAGCTTCACCGACTTCTATAGCCCGCGCATGACACCGCAGACCCTGAACATGGGTATGGCGTTTTATCCGCCACCCCCCTCTTCCAATACGCTTGCACCCATCATCATTCACATTCACGGCGGCGCCTGGCAGTTCGGCAGCGCGGCGGACAATCGCGCTGCCTTGAGCCGGCTGGCAAACCAGGGTTATGCGGTATTTTCCGTCGCGTACCGGTTCGCCCCGCAATTCACCTTCCCCGCGCAACTCGAGGACGTTCAGTCAGCGCTCACCTGGATCCATGACAACGCGAACAGCTACCAGGCTGACAGCTCGCGTATCGCATTGATTGGCCGCTCCGCCGGCGCACAACTGGCCATGCTCGCCGCTTACACCAGCGAGATACCCGTGCGTGGCGTCGTCAGTTACTATGGTCCGACAGAACTCGCGGCCATGTACGAAGACCCGCCAGTCCACGACCCTATGGATATCCGGGACAAACTCGTCGACCTGCTCGGTGGCACCCCCGCGGACATTCCCGAACTGTATGCCCAGGCGTCTCCCACAAGTTCTCTACGTAACCGTTTGCCCCCCACCCTGCAGATCACCGGCGCTCGGGATATCATCGTGAAGGCACGCTTTCCCCGCGAGTGGCACGAAACGCTGGTAAACTACGGCGAAAGCTCACTGTTGCTGGAGATCCCCTGGTCCTTCCACGCTTTCGATGCGGTCTATTTCGCACCGGGTAACCAGCTGGCGAAATTCCACCTCGACCGCTTTCTGAACGAAGTCATGAACTAACCCCTCCACCGGGGCCAGGTCTTGCGTCGTGAATCAGGCGCGAAGGAAGACCCGGCCCTCTCATTTCTTTATAATGGGGGGCAGTCGTTGCAGTCAGCCACCGCGTCCATCGTCCAACGAATGAGCCCCCCATGAATTCGACCGCCACACAGGATCTGCTCTATCTCGAAGACTTGAAGGTAGGTGATACCTTCCACAGTGAAACGTATACGCTGGGCGAGGAGGAAATAAAAACCTTCGCCTCCCAGTACGACCCACAGCCATTCCACCTTGACGCGGAGGCGGCAAAAACATCTCTGTTCGGAGGGTTGGTCGCCAGTGGCTGGCATACCGCAGCGGTCACCATGCGATTATTCGTCACCGGTGGATTGCCTCTGGCCAACGGCATGATCGGCACCGGTGGTGAAATCAGCTGGCCAAGACCCACCTGGCCCGGCGACACCCTCCAGGTACACACCACCCTGCTCGACATCGCGCCGTCCCGATCGAAGCCCGACCGCGGAACCATCACCGTGCGAAGCGAAACCCGCAATCAGAACGGCGAACCGGTTCAGATTCTGGTGGTCAAGGTGATCGTGTTTCGCAAGCCGGCTACTACGTGATCACCTCGTTCGCCAACGCCCACACACTGTACCCAGGTAAGGAAACCGACCTTGTTCCAGAATGTTAAAAATCTGATGCTGGATGTGCTTAACGTGTCCCAGGACGCGGCGCATATGCACCTCGGTCTTCTGGTGTTTTTTATCTCGGTCATCGTATGGAAAAGGGGGCGCCTCCAACCCGTTTGCCTGCTGCCGGTATTCATCCTGGCCTGCGGACTGGAAATGCTCGACCTTTACGACAATTATGTCACTATAGGCAGACTGCGCTGGGCGAACAGTATGCACGACATAATAAATACCCTGCTATGGCCGGCATTGATCGTGCTGTTTGCACGAACGCGGCTATTCAGCAGCGCCCGATAAAGCCTCTCGGACTGGACCGTCCAGTCTTGAGCAAACGCAACGGTCACCTCCCAGGAGCAGCCCTCATGCCGGTATTTGATTTTACTCATCCATCGACAGCCCGTTCGCTGACGCTGACCCGTCGCCAATGCCTGACTGCCCTGGGTGCCACCTTCTTCGTACCCGGCGCGGTGTTCGCGCAACAGGCGCAACACAACGGTGCCATGCGTGGCGTTTTCATGATTCTCAGCACACCGTACACTGCCGACGGCGACGTGGACTATGGCGATCTGGCCGGCCAGGTGGATTTTCTGCAACAGTGTGGCGTCGACGGTCTGGTCTGGCCACAAAATTCCAGCGAACAGCGCTATCTGAGCCGGGAAGAACGTATGCGCGGCTTTGAAGTGCTGGCGGAAGCCGCCCGGAACACGGATATGGTACTGGTGTTGGGCGTGCAGGCCGACGACACCGAGGGCATGGTGGAGTACGCGCGCTTTGCCGAATCACTGCAACCCGACGGCATGATAGCCATCCCTCCCACCTCCGCCAACTCACTGGAACAGATATACCAGTACTACCAGACCCTGTGCGCCATTACCTCACGCCCGGTTTTTGTGCAGACCAGTGGCGGCCCCGACATCGAACTGACCGTGGACTTTCTGGTGCGCCTGGCGACGGACTTCCCGCAGTGCGGTTACATCAAGGAAGAGTACGGTGATGTGCAGGAGCGCATGCGCCAACTCGTACAGCACCGCCCCGACCCGATAAAGAGCGTTATAGGCGCTACCTTCGGAATCGGCTGGTTGTATGAAATGCGTATCGGAACCGACGGCGTAATGACCGGTGGCGCCATGTACGCCGATGTTTATGCCTCCCTGTGGCAGTTGCATCTGGCGGGGCGCGAGGAGGAGCTGCGTGACTGCTACAGCAAATTATTGCTGATGCTGAATCTTGACCAGTTGATTCCCGGCGTACGCCTGTATGTATTACAGAAACGGGGAATTTTCAAAACCATACGTTCAAGACGCGGCGACTACAGCTTCAGCGACCAGGAAATAGCGGAAATTGAGTATCGGTTCGAAGCGCTGACGCCCTATCTGAAAGCCTGAAGATTGATGAATAAATTCTCTTTACCATCAGGACACACGATGGCACGCACGGGGTCACGTCAGGTCAGACGGCTCCATTGAGTAAAATACTGGACGCGGCCGGTCAGCATTGTTGATCCGCAATACTTTCCGCCTGTTACTCTCGCCCGGCGGATTCCGCAACCAGGAGATCTGACATGAGTATCAAGACCCGTTTGACGATTACCGGCGTTGCCTTGTTCATGACGTTTCCCGCCCTCGCCCACCACGGCTGGAACGGAAACGGTAACCAGCAGTTCGAACTGACTGGCACGGTGGAAAAAGCGGTGAGCCTCTCCGGCCCCCATGCCGAGATGGAAATCCGCGTGGACGACCAGATTTGGGAGGTCACACTGGCGCCGCCGGCCCGAACCAGCCGCGCGGGATTGCGCGAGGAAACCATTCCAGTAGGCGCGCAGGTGACGGTGAGCGGCCATCGCAATGAGGATCCGGGGCGCTACGAGATCAAGACGGAACGTGTGACCTACGATCACCGGACCTACAACGTCTATCCGGATCGCGAATAAGCTTGCTCGACCTGCTGCCACTGCTGCGCTGGATTGAGCACTCCGCGCTCGGCGACGCTGTCCGTGGCGCTGGCGTCTGGTCCTACGGGATCATCAATCTGGTGCACATCCTGGCGGTGGCGACCCTGTTTGGCTCCATACTCATCTTCGACCTGCGCTTGCTGGGCTGGCGGCGAAACACTGCGATCGCAACTGTCGCCAGTCTGACCGTTCCATTGGCAATCGGCGCTTTCTGCCTGGCGGTGCTGAGTGGCGCCTGCCTGTTGGCGACCAACGCCACCGACTACGCGGGCAATCCATTTCTGATCATCAAGTTTACGGCGCTTGCGGTGGCGCTGCTCAACCTCCTGTTGTTTACCCGCACCGCAGCCTGGAAAAGCGTGCGCAGCGGCAATGCCGACACTAGCCGTCAAACCGTGCTGGCGGCTTTTGGCGGCGTCTCACTGCTGAGTTGGCTTATCGTTATCGGCTCGGGCAGGATGATCGGATACTGGTGAGCAAGACGGAGGATCGGCAGCTTCACCCGTCTCCCTCTTCACATTACCACATTTCCCTGCCCGGCCTGGGCGGGATGGCCGCCTGCAAATACCCCACCTGAATCAGAAGCTGGACTCGAAGCGGGAGAACTTTTCCGCCAGGTCTCCTTCAGGTTCGCCAGTGAACCACTCCGCCAGGGCTGCGTTGTCATCGAGATGCTGTTTCAACCACACTACTGTGTAGAGAGCCAGCGTCTGCAGGTCCGTTCCCGCATTGGTGGGCAGGTTGTGGGCGCCGGTGGCAAATTCCACATAAGCCTTGTCAACAGAGTCGGCCATTGACTCGTACAGAAGCCGGCCGTGCGTGTCCGGCGGTGCAACGGTGTCTTCGGCGGTGGTGATTATCAGTGACGGCACCATGAGATCACTGTAGTCGCCGGTAAAAGACTGACGCAATTCGCAGCAATAAGGAGTAAGAGCCACTACCGCACCGATGCTGTCACCCAGTTCACGCGCAGCCGCAAGTGAGGCGCCCCCCCCAAGGGAGTGACCCATAATTCCAATCTTGTCCATAGACAGCCTGTTTTGCAGCGGGCTGCCGTCCTTGCCGTTTTCAGCCTGCAGGAAATCCACCGCCGCCACCAGCGCATTGCTACGGTCTTCCAGCGAGTCTTCCGGGGTGTTGGTATCCAGAATCATTACCGCAATGCCCAATGACGCCAGGGCGGGACCCCACCAGTCATAGGCCGCCTGGGTACCGCGATAGCCGGGCACCAGCACCACTGAGGGAATGGGCGGATCAAAACTCAGGGTCAACGGATAGAAGAGCGTAGCGGCGGAGAATTCTCCCACCTCGGGTTCGGGGTCATAGGTGCGGACTTCATAAAGCCGCTCTCCCAGGTCGCGACCTATCTCGGCAGCGATCTCCCGCCCCAGGGGACGATAACGACCGTCATCTGCACCCAGGTTTTGCGCAACAGCAACAGGGGCAAGCGCAATGAGAAATAGGAAAGCTATAACGGAAAGTCTGTTTCTGTAATGCATCTTTTGTGCACCTCGTGTTCGCTGTGTCTTGGTCAGGCAGCGCCTGATCAGCTAGTTGTCATCTTCATTCAGAATGGGTGTTCCATCACCGTTCATGCCCATCTGCTCATAGCGCCGCCAGCCGGCCAGAATGCCAGCCAGACCATGGTTGCCCTCGTGACAGGCGTATTCGTAAACCGGATCACTGATTTCCCGCAGGGGGAATCTCGCGGACCAGCTCACGTCCCAGGAAAGCGGATCTTCCATCGTAAAATCGTATTCCAGGGTGTCGGCATCGATACGCCGGATGCGTTCTTCCAGCGTCATGCTGGCCGACGCACCGCGGGAGTTCTGGTTCTGGTAAAAATCCTGGGTGTGAATGACCAGCGTCTCTCCATCCCAGCGCGCGATGGAATCACCTTCCCATTTAGTTGGATGATCGCCGTGCTCGTCGGCAAACGGAATGATACGGGCGCGATGGATCATTTCACTGAGTATCACCACGTAGTCTGCAGTCTGCACGATCTGGATATTATTGTTATAGGATCCCGGTACCAGGGGCGGCCCCGCACCGCTGCTCTGGATACAGCGATCAGCCAGGGTCCGTGCCTCCGGCCCGAGGCTTAACCGGCGCATTTCCTGTACTGCCTGCGCACGGCGGCGTCCTTCCTCGTTGAGCGGAGGAATTCTGCCATTCGGAGGGTCGTAGACAAGCGAAGTGCGGAGATCCTCAACCGTATTACTGCCCCGTTCGTACCAGAACTCGTTGTAGGAAATGACGCCCGGGGGGTATCCCGCGCCGCCAATGGAATCCACAATGAGGTCGCGATTCTGGCGACGGTTCTCGAAAGCGGCCCATTCGGCGGCCTCTTGCTCGGTAAGAACGGCTTTATCAGCCAGTTCCTGCGGCCGATTCAGCGGCGTGAGAGTGCGGTAGGTGTAGGTCCCCTGCAAATCCGGATGACCGTAGCCGGTACGCGGAAGATCACTGTTTTGAGCGAAGACCAGGCAGGGAGTCACGACAACACCCCACGCCAGGTAGATTGCGGCAATCCGGTTTCTCATGACTCACTCCTTTGCTCTTGTCATTGTGGCGAGTTCTGCGGAAATGCGGGATAACAACGACTAAGATAATCCAACTTTATCACTATGTCGACTTCGGAGCATTATGGCAGGGGCAGGTCACACGGCGATCGACGCCGGCGAACCCGGGCGGGCTCGCCGATTATCGAGCACTCGCCGCTGTCGCATCCCGCATGAACTGCGCCATCCCCGGCCGAATCTGTTCGTAGCAGGCTGCGAAACGCTCATCCTGCACATACATTTCCCCCAGGCTTGCATGCATGGCGCGAGGACAAGGGTAGAACCAGGTGTCGATCATCAGGCGCATTTTCTCCACTACCTGCAGCACCGCAGGATCATCGGCAGACAGCCCCTTGGCCATCAATGCCGCCATGGCTTGATTGAGTACATCGGCTTCGGACTTGTAGCGCGCCCAATCGTCCTTGTTATATTTCTTCGTGCGGCGAGCTGATTCCTTGTAGGCATCGGTATCGCTCCAGCGTTCTTTCACTTCTTCTTCGTACTGATCCGGATCGAAACTGTCGAACACGGCAAAACGATTGTCGGTACTCATGGACTGATTCTCCTCATCATTGATCAACGCATCCAGCCGCGCACGTATCTGATGCAGCCGGGTGATGTGGGCATCCAGTTTCACTCGCTGTTCCAGCAACTGCTTCTGACGATCTGTCACCGGACGTTTTAGCAACTCACCGATCTCGGACAGCGCAAACCCCAGCGCGCGATAGAACAGGATGTCGAACAGCTGCTTGCTGTCATCCTCGGTGTAGTACCGATAGCTGTTGTCACCGCGATGTGACGGCTTCAGCAGGCCAATGGCATCATAGTGCCGCAGGGTGCGGATACTGATGCCGGCCAGCCTGGCAAGATCACCGATGCTGTATTGATGCGTGTCCATTGGATGCTCAATTGGTTACCACGAGGAGCAGTGTAGGGGGTGACGTTAGGAGAGGGTCAAGAGGAGAGCCAAGATAAGAGCCAAGGGAAGGATCAAGGGCAAACCAGGCGGCAATCTGTGACTCGAACTACCACCCCCCTCCTCCGCCACCGCCTCCCCCGCCGCCGGAAGCGCCACCGCCACCAACACCGGACGACGTTCCCGGCGGTGTCGCGGCAGACGATATCGCGGTAGAAAAGCCACTGCTGACGTCGCGGGTGAAACCGTCCATATCCAGATGGTGGAAACTGCCGGCGTACCAGGCCGGGTGATAGCTTATGCCCTGTTGAGATTCCAGCGCAGCGAACACGCGGGTGAATTTTTCCGCCCAGGCCTGCTCAACTCCCAGCGCCATGGCGAAAGGCAGGTAGCGTTCGAATAGCCGGGGGGTCATTTCCGGGGGATGTTTCAGGTTCAGGTCATCCTTTTCCGACACATTGAGGAACAGTTTAAAACCTTCAAATTTATCCAGCAGGGATCGACCGCGTTCGGACGGCGCACGCATCAGGAAACCGAACAGGATATGCAATACGATGATGAGCCCATAAACTATGAGAACCGAAAGTACAAAAACATCCAGAACGGCTATTCCTGCGAGCACAGCAACGGAAAACAGGAAAGAAGGCAGAAGCAGAATGGCATTGGTCTTGAAATAGGTATTCAGATAATCCCGGCGTAGCGATTTGCGGTGCGCGGTTCTGGCCTTACTCAGAATTTTATGATTTTCGGTTTTCAGTTCCAGTTGCTCACCTTCTTTGAACAATCCATTCAACAACGCCTGTTCGCCGGCTGCCAGTGCTTCTGTGGAGGTGCTTTTGCTCAGTCTATAGTCCTTCTTGCCTTCCTGTGTGATAGTCAGGTGTCCCTTGACCGCCAGGTTAACGATCGCCGCGGTAAGGGTTTTGCTGTCATAGCCCATGCGCAGGATATAACGCGCCGAGGCAGGGGAATACCCCGCGGGAGGTTCGTAGTGCGGAAATATGACACCGCCCTCGGGGTCGCGGCCATGCCGGGACCAAGCGAAGTAGAGCCATGCGCCACTGGCAATGAACGCCAGCAGCGCCAACAATAAACCCACGTTGTCCGACAATAAAAAACCCAGCCGTTCTATGGTGCCGGGTTCCGCTATCACACCTTTGGGCCAGCTCATCGCCAGTGTCAACCCTTCACCGGCAGCCAGGGCGCCGGTGGTTTGTATCACACCCTGGCCATCGCTGACAGAGGCGGTATAGGCCTGACCCGACTCACCGGGTCCTCCAGTGTACCCCTCCATCGCGAGATCGTCGGCGGGAACCGGTTCCGGTAGATTGACTGTGGCGCTGGCTCGCTCAATGACAAAAGCCCAGCCGTTGCCGGTGACATTCCAATACAACTCGTCGTGGTTTTCGAAGTAGCCCATCTGGCGGTCAGTGCGGTAGCGAATGGTATAAACGTATTCGCCCGGCTCGAGCATTCGATTGGCGTTGCCGATGTAAACGCGTACTCCGTTGGAGCGGTTTTCGGTCCGCCACGGTTCCGCCTGGCCGTCGCGGCGTACTTCGATAACTTCAAAACCGACCCGATAACGGTTTCCCAGGCGATCGGTATAAGTGGTGGGGAAGTCGCGGTAGATGCCCCGTTGAATACTCACCCCTTCAGCACGAACCGTGACTGTTTCCGTGACCACCATCGACGCATCCGCGGCAATGTCGATATCGCTGTGATAGGACAGAATGCGTTCCTGGGCCAGCGTCGGCGCGCTGCAGAGCGCCGAGCCCAAAGCCAGGACAGCCAATAAAGTCCGCGCGCGAATTGATGACATCTAGTTCACCTCGATTTTGGGTGAGTGACGTTCCTTTTCATTATCCACCTGAAAGAACTCCGCAGATCGGAATCCCAGCGGCTGTGCGATCAACAGGTAGGGAAAGGACTGGATGCGAGTGTTCAGAATGCGCACCGCGCCGTTGTAGAAGCGCCGGGCGTACTGCAGATGATCTTCTGTCTCACTGAGCTGGGTTTGCAACTGGCGAAAATTCTGGTCCGCCTTCAGGTCCGGGTAAGCTTCGGCCACCGCGATAAGCCGGTGAAGCCCCTGCTCTATCTGCGCTTCCATCGCCGCCTTGTCCGCCAGTCGGGCCGCGGCTTCGCTACGCGTGCGCAGTTCAGTGACCGCCGACATCGTGGCCTTCTCGTAGTCCGAGTAAGCCCTGACCGTACTCACCAGCGCCGGCACCAGGTCATGACGCCGTTTGAGTTGAACATCAATATCACTCCAGGCCGCCCGCACCTGATTCCGGTCCCGAACCAGCGTGTTATACAGCCAGATCGCCGCAACCAGCAATACCGCCAAGACGATCAACAGTTCCATAGTGGGGTCTGACCCGCGCAACTTATTGTTTTTTGGGTGGATTGGTGCAAATTGGTGCTGTTTTCGGTGCTTAGAATAGCGATTTTGGCGGCAGAATAGTAGCTTTAGGAGCAAACGTGGACTCGGGGGGGAAAGCACTCTATATTTATGGGCTAAACAGATATGACCAACCGCCGCGCCGACGAGGTATCTTTATATGGCAAAACCCCTGCTCACCAGCCTTGCGCTTCTCGTTTACAGCACCTTGACGACCGCGCAAACTCCCTTGCCACCGGCTCTCTACGTTGACGCAGAAGATATCGCCACCGCGCTCGCGCAAGCTGCAAGCGAACGGCCGGCGATGGCCGTCTCCACGATAACCACCACCGAGCAGTACAGGATCAACCTGATTCGCCGCACCGAAGCGGCCGGCGCAATCATCCATGAAGTCGGCACCGAACTTCACTATATAACCGAAGGCGCCGGAACCCTCGTCACGGGTGGCACCGTCGTTCGACCTACCGATGGAGGACGGCCAACAATTGAGGGCGGCCTGGCACGTCAGGTCACGGCAGGCGATGCCATACTGATCCCAGAGGGAACACCTCACTGGTACAGTGCTGTCGACGGTTCGGTCACCTATCTTGAGGTGCGGTTCAATGTGCCGGTCCCGGCGCAGTAGGCCGCTTGTTGTCCACAGCAACCCAGTGAACGAAAGTGAATGCCCAATCCACCGGCAGGCCACACTTCCTCAAAGTTAAAGCCCGCTCAACTCTCATTGTGGCATTGTGGCATTGTGGCATTGTGGCATTGTGGACAAAGACGGGCCGGATGGAACAGTCACAACGGCGCCGGGGACGATGCGTGGCAGAGGATTGCTTGACCTTTCGTCGCCAAACTTCTAGAGTGGAACGCACTGTTACAGGTGCTCCTGTACGCCATTGGCGGCGCAGGAGGTAAACGGGAAGTCCGGTGCGAAACCGGCGCTGCCCCCGCAACGGTAAACAGCTTTCGCTGTGAGCCCGACACCGGCCGGTAACAGACTATGGCGGCGATCAGCCGTCGAACGATGCAGCGGAGGGCTCATCGGTGGTCGAATGCCTGCCCTGTCTGACATTCCACTACTTAGCCTCTCCCTCATTGAAAGCCACTTTCTCTGAGGTCCCAACTATGTCTCAACTGCAAATCAATTGGCGGGCTATGCGCCTATGGATCGGTGCCCAGCAGGCGCTGTGGTTTATCCTGTCGCTGGCCGTGCTCAGTCGTCTTCTGCCACACCCTGAAAACATCACGCCTCTGGCCGCCATGGGCCTGTTCGCCGGCGCCCATATTTCATCGCGCATCTATCTGTGGGTGCCGGTACTGGCCGCCCTGTTGTCCGACCTGCTGGGGCCGGGCCTGTACAACCTGGCTGTGATGCTGCTGGTTTACCTCGGGCTGGCCACGGCCTCACTGCTGGGCAAGCTGTTACTGCGCAATCAGACTCTCTGGCCGCGGCTACCGCTCGCCGTGATTGCAGCCTCACTGAGCTTCTATGGCATCAGCAATCTCGGTGCCTGGTGGGCCTACTACCCGCACAGCCTGGAGGGACTGATCAGTTGTTATGTGAACGGCCTGCCCTATCTCGGGCGCACCCTCCTTGGTGATGGCTTTTATGCCCTGCTCTTCTTTGGCAGTTACGCACTGTACCAACAGTTACAGACCCGTCTGCATTATGTCCGCAGCTAAGCGCGTGATTCTGTCCTGGAGCAGCGGCAAGGATTCCGCCTGGACGCTTTACATGCTGCAGCAGGACCCGGACGTAGAGGTGCTGGCGCTACTCACTACCTTCAACGCGGCCCATGATCGCGTCGCCATGCACAGTGTGCGCCATAGCCTCGTGCGTCAGCAGGCGGCTGCGGCCGGCCTGCCGCTTGTTGCAGTGCCCCTTCCCTGGCCCTGCAGCAATGCCCAATATGAGACCCTGATGTCGCAAACCATGGAACAATTGCAGCGCGATTTTGCGCCGACACATATGGCCTTTGGCGATCTGTTCCTGGAAGATATTCGTGACTATCGTCTGCGCCAGATGCAGGAGTCGGGACTGGCCTGCCTGTTTCCCTTGTGGCAGCAGGACACCGGGGTGTTGGCAGATGCCATGATCATGGCCGGTCTCAAAGCCATTCTCAGCTGTGTCGACCCAAAGCAACTCGAGCCGCGATTTTGCGGCCGGAGCTTTGACCGCGCATTGCTGGACGGACTGCCGGATGCCGTTGATCCCTGCGGTGAGAACGGAGAGTTCCACACCTTCGTCCGGGCCGGCCCGATGTTCAACAACGCCATTGCGGTGCGCGTCGGCGAGACGGTTCAGCGGGATGGATTCGTGTTCACCGATGTGCTGCCCCGGGATGGCGATGCGACAATAGCCGAATGATGCGTATTGTTTCCCTTCTGCCGAGCGCTACCGAATTGATCTGCAGTCTCGGCCTGGCTGACAGTCTGGTGGGTGTCAGTCACGAATGCGACTACCCTGCTGCCGTCAAGTCATTGCCGGCGGTAACCCGTTCCGCCATCAACCCACAGATGACCAGTCAGGAAATCGACCAGGCTGTGCGGCAACAACTCAAGACCGAGCAGGCACTGTATCACCTGCGGATGGATGTACTCGAAGCGCTCAAGCCCGACCTGATAGTGACTCAGGCACTGTGTGATGTTTGTGCGGTGGCGGCAAGTGAAGTGGAAGCGGCAGCTTGCGCACTCCCAGGCCAGGCCCGGGTCATCAATCTCGAACCCATGCGCCTGAGCGAGGTATTCGATACGCTGACACTGCTGGGTGAAGCGACCGGCATTTCCAAACGAGCGCAGGAGGTACGCGCTCAATTGGAACACCGGGTGCAATTGGTCAGCGCGCGCAGTGCCACCCTGGCCGAGCAGGACAAACTGCGCGTCGCCTTTCTGGAATGGATCGAGCCGCTGTTCAATGCCGGCCACTGGACACCGGAGTTGATCGAACTGGCCGGTGGCGTGGATTGTCTGGGCAACAAACACCAGCCCTCGCAAAGCCTGCCCGACAACGCAATAAGAGAGTCAGCGCCAGATGTCCTTTTTATAGCCGAGTGCGGATTCGATGAAACGCGCAGCGCTCAGGATCTGCCGGCACTGTCGCGCCTGCCGGGCTGGCCCAGGCTACCTTGCGTAGTCAAAGAAAGGCTCTATTTCTGTGACGGCAACGCCTATTTTTCCCGGCCGGGACCGCGCCTGGTGGACAGTCTGGAACTGATCGCCCATACGCTATACCCGGAGTTGCATCCCCTGCCGAACCACCTGCAGCCGGCGCAGCGTTTTGATCGCCGGGGCATCCCTGCCGCGGGTTAAAGTGCCGGCCCAGTGCTGAAAGTCACGACTTCAGGTGTGGCTTTCAGACGGAACAACCGACAGCGTCAACCACCAAGGGTTGCGATCTTGCGTGAAGTTCACTCCTGCGCCAGCCAACGGCTGCATGCTTCGCCCAGTTCTTCCCGTGCCCGCGCCTCATACCTGGCGATGTCAGCCTCGCTGAGCAGATCACGCCAGCGGCCGTTGGTGCCTTTGTTGATGAAGGTCCTGGCGCCGCCGTCCCAGAAGGCGCCGCCGAGGGGAACCGATTGGGCGGCATTGGCTTTCATGTAGTCGAAGCTACAGTGTTCCAGAATGGCGGGCCATTTCTCTTCATTAATCTCGATGTCGAGGAATTCAGCGATGCGCCGAATCTGGCCCGGCATATCCCGTTTAAGTTCGGCGAAATGAAGCAGCATCACGTTGGGCAGGTTGCGAATTTCCCACCAGCTTCGCACATTTTCCCAAAATGGCCAGAACCGGTGACCGTCTTTCTCCATCCAGTCGTGAAAATATTGTACTACATCGTCTGGCGGTAACTCGATGGGCGGGCCGACCCGGCCAGGGGTCTCGTTGAGCGCCTCGTACCAGGCAGCATTGGCATTGACATGATGGTTGAACATGCTCCACACCACATCCCGGCCGTCTCTGCCAATGTAGAGATAGCGAGCCTCGGCCGAAAAGACCAGCGCATCCACAGGCAGGTGAGTCTTGATAAAGCGACGATGGGTCTGGGCTTCCACCTCGGGCAGCTTGATCTCTTTTGGCGGTACGCGCAGGTCCAGCCAGGGCGACATGGTGGCGACCTCCAGACTCTCGGCACCATCGAACAACAGTTGCGCGATTATCTGCTGTGTCCAGGTGGTACCTGCCTTGGCATAGGTGGCGATGATGATGTCGTCTGGACGGAACTGAAAGTCATTCCAGATGGTGGAGTCGAAATGGTGATTGTGGAATTCGCGTATTTTTCTGGGAAGGGCAATCTCGCTCATAGTGGCCTCTAGTATCCTGTCCGGCCAATTCGCATAATTCCAGCGTGCCATACAGGGCTTGTGATAAGGCGGTCCGTCATGTGCCTCGTTCGCCGGTGTCCGTACACAGTGTGTCTGCTTATAAGACGAAAAAACAATCCTTGGATTCAAATCCCAAGTGCATAACAAGTTAAGCCGCTAGGGCCGCCATTTTTTCCTTCATTGAGAACGCCGGTGTCTTGTATCCCAGAAGCTTCCTTGGTCGCTTGTTCAAACTGTCAATTGCCCGTCGTACTTCTTTATCAGTCACCTGACTAAGATCGGTTCGTTTCGGAAAGCTCTGCCGTATCAGGCCATTCGTGTTCTCGTTCAAGCCTCGCTCCCAGGAACAGTAGGGGTTGGCAAAGTACACATTACATTTGAGCTTTGCCGCGATTTGTTCATGGTACGCAAACTCCTTTCCGTTGTCTGCGGTAATCGAGAGCACTAACTCTTTGAATGGGGTCAGTAACTTGATTGTAGCGGCTGTCACACATGCTGCGCTCTTCGACGCCACCTTGCATGAACGGGTATACTTGGTCACTCGCTCTACGATCGTCACCAACACGCCTTTATGGCCCTTGCCAATGACCGTGTCAATTTCCCAGTGACCAGCTTCAATCTTTTCATCCACCACCGCTGGGCGCTCGCTGATACTGACCCGGTTCTTTATCTGGCCCCGGCTGGTTTTGCCATTACTACCGCGCCACTGATATTTCTTGCCCCGGCCGCGCAGGTGTCGATACAACTCACCACCCACATTTTTGTCAGCCCACACCCGCAGGTAGATGCTCTCATGACTGAGATGTTTATTGTGCTCCAGTTCCAGCCAGCCACTGATCTGTTCAGGACTCCAGCATCGGCTCAGCTTCGCGTCAATCAACGTTATCATCGCTGCTGTCATCTTGCTGGGCCTTACCGCCTGCTCGCGTCGCTCGCACGCCTTCGTGTGTGCCTGGCTATGCCGATAACCACGCTGGCCTGTATTGCGAGCCAACTCCCTGGAGATCGTCGACTGGGTCATGATCAATCTGCACTTGTTGTTCGCTCAGGCGCTTGAGAGATGGACCCCACGGGTTGGACAGTGACTGGACGATGATAAGTGCTTTCCT
>JBBDLF010000012.1:0-131188 GCA_040879025.1 Pseudohongiellaceae bacterium | reverse complement strand
CGATTTCATGCGGGCGTCAAATTTTTAAAAAACGATCGTTTATGGACGGGCACTAGCTAGAGCGCATCGAAACAAGGCCATAAAATATCAGTAAAAATGCTAAAACAAGGCTGTAAAATATCATATTTGGTCGTATTCTGGCCTTTTTGGCGGTAATCGAGCGCGGTTATGCCCCAACTACTCAACCGTAGGGAACTGGCCTATTTAACCGATTGGGCGGCACGGGCGTCCCATAAGCCCTTGATTATCCGAGGCGCGCGGCAGGTGGGTAAGTCCACCTTGGTGCGCCAGTTTGCGGGCGCCGGCGAACTTTCGCTGGTTGCCATCAACTTCGAGCGCAACCCGCAGTTTCGTGAGGCGTTTACCAGTAATGACCCGGTGCAAATTCAAACCGTTTTGAAGCTGCCGACCGGGGAGAAGATTATCCCCGGCAAAACTCTGTTGTTTCTGGATGAAATACAGGCCGCACCCGAAGCGCTGGCGGCGCTGCGTTATTTTTATGAGGAAGTGCCGGATTTGCATGTGTTGGCCGCCGGCTCTTTGCTTGAGTTCGCGCTTGAAGATGCGCAATTTTCCATGCCGGTGGGTCGTGTCGAATATCTGCATCTGGGGCCCATGCAGTTCGAGGATTTTGCCGGCGCCATGGGACAAGCGGAACTGGTGCGTTATCTGCAACAACTGCCGCTGGAGGATATCCGCGCACAGCGCTTCCCCAAACCCGTGCACGAGAAGTGTCTTTCCCTGCTCAAACAATATTGGATCGTCGGCGGCCTGCCGGAAGCGGTGGCCGCTTATGCGCAATCGGGAGATTTTGCGGAAGTCACACGCGTACAACACGGTATTGTGGCCACCTATCGCGATGACTTTAATAAATACAGCCAAGGCAGCTTAAAACACCGGGTACAGTTGGTGTTTGACCGCCTGCCGATGATGGTCGGGCGTAAATTTAAGTATGCGCACATCAGCCGCGAGCATCGTGCGGTGGATTTAGAGGCGGCATTGCAGCAATTGTGTTTGGCGCGGGTTGCCGCCAGAGTGATGCATTCATCCGCTAATGGTGTTCCCCTTGGGGCAGAGAGTAATCCCCGTGAGTTCAAAACACTGTATATGGATATAGGCTTGATGTGTTCCGCGTTACACCTCAACGTGCTGGACCTTGGTAAAGAGGACATGAGCCTGGTGAACGATGGTGCGCTGGCCGAGCAGTTTATCGGGCAACAGTTGTTGTACAGCGGTTCTTATTTCGATCCGCCCATGCTTTATTATTGGATGCGCGAGGCGAAAAGCGCGGCGGCGGAAGTGGATTACCTGCTGACCAGCCGCCACGACATCGTGCCGGTGGAAATCCAAGCGGGCACCACGGGCACACTGAAATCCTTGCACCAGTTTTTAAAAGAAAAAAAACGCCGTTTCGCGTTGCGGTTTAATGCAGATACACCCAGTGTACGGCACGACAAGCGAAAACTGACGGATGGTTCGCCAATAGACTATGAACTATTGTCGCTGCCGTTGTATCTGGTAGGCCAGGCGCAGCGTTTGATTGGCTCTTGTTTGCACGAGAAATAATTACAGATAGCCCAAAGTTGGCTATTCGAGATTGGTTCCATACCAATACTTTTTGCTCTTTAAAAATTTGGTTAAAATTCAAATAGTTACAGCAGAAGCTAAAAACATTGGTTACTCGGATGTTTTTTAGCTAAGTCATTGTTGTAACTATTTTTTTACGCTTTATACTGCTGTTCACTGCCGCACAGGCAGCTTAGAAACAACAAATCGGCCACGGAGTTGAAGTTCAGTTTGTTCACTGCCGCACAGGCAGCTTAGAAACAAAAATCCCCCGCACGACATTGTACAGTGGAGTTCACTGCCGCACAGGCAGCTTAGAAATTGACGCATTTGAAAGCACTCGGGTGCTGTCCGTTCACTGCCGCACAGGCAGCTTAGAAAAAGCGGCGGCTGTCTAGTCCAGTTCCCGAACGGTTCACTGCCGCACAGGCAGCTTAGAAAACTTGCCGCCGTGGCTGCGGGCGCGGCCCACGAGTTCACTGCCGCACAGGCAGCTTAGAAACAGGGCTGTCTTGCCGGCTTCCGTCGCCGTCAGTTCACTGCCGCACAGGCAGCTTAGAAAATTTATTTTGCTGTCAACGATTGATTGAGGGGGTTCACTGCCGCACAGGCAGCTTAGAAACGCATCGACCGTGCCACCGGCGGCTTGTGCGAGTTCACTGCCGCACAGGCAGCTTAGAAACTGGGTGTATGCGTGGCGCCAGGCGAGGTGATGTTCACTGCCGCACAGGCAGCTTAGAAAGCACAGGAATCCAGCCGTGAGCGCGGCTGCTGGTTCACTGCCGCACAGGCAGCTTAGAAACGAGATTGATGGAGGGCAAGGATGCCCCGCCTGTTCACTGCCGCACAGGCAGCTTAGAAAACTGACAGCGCCAGCGCGACAAATGCCACGCCGTTCACTGCCGCACAGGCAGCTTAGAAATGAAAGCCAGTCGCAACGTTGGACATGGTCGCGTTCACTGCCGCACAGGCAGCTTAGAAATGAACAAGCCGGTGTGGATGATGAAGTAAACAGTTCACTGCCGCACAGGCAGCTTAGAAAACCAAGGGCGTCAAGGCAGCCACCGGCAGAATGTTCACTGCCGCACAGGCAGCTTAGAAAAACGGTTCAGGACGCAGCGACGTCAACACCCCGTTCACTGCCGCACAGGCAGCTTAGAAATTGTCGTCGTACTTGCCGTGGTACTGGGCCAAGTTCACTGCCGCACAGGCAGCTTAGAAACACACGGCAGAAGCTCCTGGGCTGGAGCGAAAGGTTCACTGCCGCACAGGCAGCTTAGAAAACTCGCCCAGGCTACGGCCGCGGCGATTGTTCGTTCACTGCCGCACAGGCAGCTTAGAAAAGGCGAAGGATCGAGCCCACCTGGTGACAGCCGTTCACTGCCGCACAGGCAGCTTAGAAATCGATCACGGCGCCTTTCGATGCGGAGTAGCTGTTCACTGCCGCACAGGCAGCTTAGAAAATCGACTTGAAAAACGCATCGAAGTTAACATTGTTCACTGCCGCACAGGCAGCTTAGAAAATCAATCAGCCTGCGAGCAACAGGATCACAATGTTCACTGCCGCACAGGCAGCTTAGAAACCGGAGGAGATGAAGCAGTCAATCATCAAGGGCGTTCACTGCCGCACAGGCAGCTTAGAAATCAAGACAATCGAGCTGGCGTTCGCCGGCTTGGTTCACTGCCGCACAGGCAGCTTAGAAAATCCAACTGGCCGACCTGGAAGGTGTTCGAATGTTCACTGCCGCACAGGCAGCTTAGAAAACTTACGCCGCGGTTGCCGGCGGCGCTGTGGTGTTCACTGCCGCACAGGCAGCTTAGAAAAAGGACCCCTTCGATGAAGGGGCCTGTCGGACGTTCACTGCCGCACAGGCAGCTTAGAAAGCCGGGTTGACAGGGGGCCAAACTCAAGTTTCGTTCACTGCCGCACAGGCAGCTTAGAAATGCAGCTCTGACTCCTCCGCCGCTTTTGATATGTTCACTGCCGCACAGGCAGCTTAGAAAATGAGACAGACCTTCCCAAAAATCCCCCGCACGGTTCACTGCCGCACAGGCAGCTTAGAAACAGTGGCAATGACGCTGCAGGTTGCAGCCGCTGTTCACTGCCGCACAGGCAGCTTAGAAACCAATCGTGGGGATTACATCATGACCACTATCGTTCACTGCCGCACAGGCAGCTTAGAAAAGCAACAAATTTCTTGCCTCGTCTTTTGCTTTGTTCACTGCCGCACAGGCAGCTTAGAAAAAAATGTCATGGTGTGCAGGGGATGGCCGTACGTTCACTGCCGCACAGGCAGCTTAGAAAGCGATCCCGGTGCCTTCATTGCTGGGATCAAGGTTCACTGCCGCACAGGCAGCTTAGAAAATGGCCATCGTCATCGAGAAACTCAGTGATGCGTTCACTGCCGCACAGGCAGCTTAGAAAACAGTACATCAACAATGGCATTCGACCCATGGCGTTCACTGCCGCACAGGCAGCTTAGAAAGACGGCTGGCGGCGAAAAGGGCAAAGTACGTTGTTCACTGCCGCACAGGCAGCTTAGAAATCCAAAAAAAGGTTTCCACGCTGCAAGGGTTCGTTCACTGCCGCACAGGCAGCTTAGAAAACGATCCGTCGTACAGATGATATGGGATAAACGTTCACTGCCGCACAGGCAGCTTAGAAATGATCCCGGAAGGGCAGGTTCTGGTGAGATACGTTCACTGCCGCACAGGCAGCTTAGAAAAACGTCTCTTTGACCAGAGCGATTGACTCGCCGTTCACTGCCGCACAGGCAGCTTAGAAACCAAGACGGTACGCGGGAACCTGTACCGTCTTGTTCACTGCCGCACAGGCAGCTTAGAAATGGGTAAACACGGTTTTCCGGCTGGACTTTTTGTTCACTGCCGCACAGGCAGCTTAGAAAAGGCAAGAAAAGATGCTGGTCGGCGGCGAGCAGTTCACTGCCGCACAGGCAGCTTAGAAAATGGACTTTAAGCCCGAACTCGCCCAGTTCGAGTTCACTGCCGCACAGGCAGCTTAGAAAATAGATCACCTTCCTTTAAGCCGCTAGTGGCCGTTCACTGCCGCACAGGCAGCTTAGAAAATTCTTCGGCGCTGGCAATAGGGAAGCAATCGGTTCACTGCCGCACAGGCAGCTTAGAAAAAAGTGTTCTTCACCGCACCGCTTGCAAAACCGTTCACTGCCGCACAGGCAGCTTAGAAATGTCGAGCGTATATCCATCCAGTGTTTCACGTGTTCACTGCCGCACAGGCAGCTTAGAAATTGAAGCGTATCGATTTGCTGCGAGATAAAGAGTTCACTGCCGCACAGGCAGCTTAGAAATAACAATCTCAACTCCATGCGCAATACATTTTGTTCACTGCCGCACAGGCAGCTTAGAAAAAATCTGATGCGGTGGACATAGGCCCTTATCTGTTCACTGCCGCACAGGCAGCTTAGAAAAGGAATGGGACGCCGCGGTTCTGGTTCACTCGGTTCACTGCCGCACAGGCAGCTTAGAAACCCATCAGAAACCAGCAACGCTTTTTTAGTTCGTTCACTGCCGCACAGGCAGCTTAGAAAAGCTTTTGTTCAGCCTTTAGGGCGGCGTTTTTGTTCACTGCCGCACAGGCAGCTTAGAAAAGACAGTCATTCGCCGCCAGCAGGCGTGTACCGTTCACTGCCGCACAGGCAGCTTAGAAAAGCGCCAGCAATTGGCTATTGGCATCATGGACGTTCACTGCCGCACAGGCAGCTTAGAAAAAGCAAGAAAAAATGTTGGTCGGCGGCGAGAAGTTCACTGCCGCACAGGCAGCTTAGAAATTGAAAACTATTCCGTTGCGGACATCAAGCAAGTTCACTGCCGCACAGGCAGCTTAGAAAAGGTGGATGTATCGGTAGTTGCAGAGACCTCCGTTCACTGCCGCACAGGCAGCTTAGAAACGAGGATGAACGCTGTGATGACGTTGACAGCCGTTCACTGCCGCACAGGCAGCTTAGAAATTTTCCGCCGCTCTGTCGATCATGCGTTCGATGTTCACTGCCGCACAGGCAGCTTAGAAAACAAGTTCTGGAAAGCGATGCTGGAGAGCGAAGTTCACTGCCGCACAGGCAGCTTAGAAAAAAGAAGTGAAAGAGGGCGCGGTACCTTTTGCGTTCACTGCCGCACAGGCAGCTTAGAAAGACAATGACGAGGCTTCTGCCGAAGACATGTGGTTCACTGCCGCACAGGCAGCTTAGAAACGGCCTGGGTCACACGCATAGGAAGAACCGTCGTTCACTGCCGCACAGGCAGCTTAGAAAAAACAGTCTGAATCCATCATCAACGCTTCTGAGTTCACTGCCGCACAGGCAGCTTAGAAACGAAACGAGAAACGGACTGTTTGAACTCGTCCGTTCACTGCCGCACAGGCAGCTTAGAAAACAGCTTGCTCGCAGCCGCGCGGCGGCGAGGAGTTCACTGCCGCACAGGCAGCTTAGAAACGGTCGAAGTGCAAGTTAAAACTACACTTATTGTTCACTGCCGCACAGGCAGCTTAGAAACGGGATATCGCAAGTATACGACGGGCGAGTACGTTCACTGCCGCACAGGCAGCTTAGAAAAGTAACCAAAATAGTTATTTTGTGTTGGGTCGGTTCACTGCCGCACAGGCAGCTTAGAAAGTCAGATGATTAATAAAAAATCAAAAAAGAAAGTTCACTGCCGCACAGGCAGCTTAGAAAGCCAGAAACATTTTCCGACTATAGGCGGGAACGTTCACTGCCGCACAGGCAGCTTAGAAAGTTCTCGATAACGAAAGCCTTTCCCTGCTGGAGTTCACTGCCGCACAGGCAGCTTAGAAATCGATTCAATTAGAACATTCATTCTCAAATCCGTTCACTGCCGCACAGGCAGCTTAGAAATTGCCAAAACCGGGGTCGTGGCAATCGCCTCGGTTCACTGCCGCACAGGCAGCTTAGAAAGCCTGAAGCACGCATGGTTGCTTATCGCCGGTGTTCACTGCCGCACAGGCAGCTTAGAAAACAGCTTGCTCGCAGCCGCGCGGCTGCGATGAGTTCACTGCCGCACAGGCAGCTTAGAAACAGCAACGAGCTCATCGAGACCGCCCGCCTGGGGTTCACTGCCGCACAGGCAGCTTAGAAAGTAAAGCCATATTTCGATTAGGCGTTTCATGCGTTCACTGCCGCACAGGCAGCTTAGAAAAGAATTCAGGGCCTGGCATAAAGGATCGGGCAGTTCACTGCCGCACAGGCAGCTTAGAAATTCTCATCGTTCATGATGGCAGCAACCGTGCCGTTCACTGCCGCACAGGCAGCTTAGAAAAACTGGTATGTCCAGATTGGCAACATGATGATGTTCACTGCCGCACAGGCAGCTTAGAAAATCAATTGAGAATCAAATAGCCCTTTTCCCGCGTTCACTGCCGCACAGGCAGCTTAGAAAACTGGCTGTTAACCGAGAAAGAGTCGTTGCAGTGTTCACTGCCGCACAGGCAGCTTAGAAACGCCGCCGACTCCTGACCGGGTTCCGCCGGTCGTTCACTGCCGCACAGGCAGCTTAGAAAGCAGGAGGTGGAGCAAGACGCTCTACGCTTTCGTTCACTGCCGCACAGGCAGCTTAGAAATACTCCAGGTCTTCTCGCCTAAAATATGTACCGTTCACTGCCGCACAGGCAGCTTAGAAAACAAAGCTTCGCTAGCCAGGCACCAGCCCCCCGTTCACTGCCGCACAGGCAGCTTAGAAAATGCGAATAAAAGAGCGCAGCCTGCGAAAGGGGTTCACTGCCGCACAGGCAGCTTAGAAAGCGTCTATAAGCTAACGATATGTCTTCGTAACGTTCACTGCCGCACAGGCAGCTTAGAAACCTTTATGGTTTTGTTTAAGTGTTAGGTATGGGTTCACTGCCGCACAGGCAGCTTAGAAACGGAAGACATGGACGATAACGCATTCAAAGCCGTTCACTGCCGCACAGGCAGCTTAGAAATCAATAATTTCATTAATCATTTTCATCTGGTTGTTCACTGCCGCACAGGCAGCTTAGAAACTAGCTTAGCTAGGGCTGCCCGGCGGCGAGGAGTTCACTGCCGCACAGGCAGCTTAGAAAAAAAGAGATCGTCGCAAAGCGCAAAGCGGCCAGTTCACTGCCGCACAGGCAGCTTAGAAAACCCGCGCACGTCAATCACGATTCCGGCCCGGGTTCACTGCCGCACAGGCAGCTTAGAAAAGTGCCAGTTGTTGCCGTTGGGCATTGTCCAGGTTCACTGCCGCACAGGCAGCTTAGAAAGGGATAATGAAGCACAGCCATAACACCACTTCGTTCACTGCCGCACAGGCAGCTTAGAAAATCATTTTCACGCACTCGGACCGCAGTTCTTCGTTCACTGCCGCACAGGCAGCTTAGAAATTGACGACGCACACGAGCTTGTCCTGGATGGTGTTCACTGCCGCACAGGCAGCTTAGAAAATGCCCGGGTTCTACTGTCGTGCCCTTTCGCAGTTCACTGCCGCACAGGCAGCTTAGAAATTTCGGCTTGAAGACTTCGCCGAAAGCGACGTGTTCACTGCCGCACAGGCAGCTTAGAAAGGCAGAGATGCGCCTGCAGCCGGAGATCGATAGTTCACTGCCGCACAGGCAGCTTAGAAATACCGGCGCAGACACAGCCTCGCAGTACAATAGTTCACTGCCGCACAGGCAGCTTAGAAATTCCCATTACTACAGGGGCGGCACATCTTAACGTTCACTGCCGCACAGGCAGCTTAGAAACAGGTCGCTTTGCGTGAGAAAACTGCTTCCAAAGTTCACTGCCGCACAGGCAGCTTAGAAATCATCAAAAAATATAACAGCACCATCAGGTGCGTTCACTGCCGCACAGGCAGCTTAGAAAAGGTCGCTTTGTGCGAGAAAACTGCTTCCAAAGTTCACTGCCGCACAGGCAGCTTAGAAAATGTCTATAAGCTAACGATATGTCTTCGTAACGTTCACTGCCGCACAGGCAGCTTAGAAAAAGAAGAGTGTACTCGCTGCTGGCCAGGGTTTGTTCACTGCCGCACAGGCAGCTTAGAAAACCGGCGCGTCTCGCCAGATAGATCAACACTCGTTCACTGCCGCACAGGCAGCTTAGAAAGACGGCGTAAGGAGCCGCGATCACGTATATACGTTCACTGCCGCACAGGCAGCTTAGAAAGGTGGAAACCGCAATCACTTGCCGGTAATCGCGTTCACTGCCGCACAGGCAGCTTAGAAATACGTCTTGCCCGCAGGTGATATCTATCCTCAGTTCACTGCCGCACAGGCAGCTTAGAAAGTCACACTTCGACGTAGCGAAACCACCCAGGCGTTCACTGCCGCACAGGCAGCTTAGAAACAGGGGGTCGTGAATCATCACGCTCGCGTTCTTGTTCACTGCCGCACAGGCAGCTTAGAAATCGTAAGCGCTCGCGTGATCTTTTTCGTCTGCCGTTCACTGCCGCACAGGCAGCTTAGAAACACGTTCAATCCAGTGGGGGGCACATTCGTGCGTTCACTGCCGCACAGGCAGCTTAGAAAATCAATTACTGCGTACTGTCGCGACGGATTGTGTTCACTGCCGCACAGGCAGCTTAGAAATAAATGAGTGGGTTAGAGTGATCTGTGTCGAGGTTCACTGCCGCACAGGCAGCTTAGAAAACCAAAGCTTCACTCAGGAAGAGTTTGATAAAGTTCACTGCCGCACAGGCAGCTTAGAAAATGCAAGAGGAGCTTCCTCGCGTCATTGAGCAGTTCACTGCCGCACAGGCAGCTTAGAAATTCCTTCTGGTCCGCGCAGTGGTAGACATAGCGTTCACTGCCGCACAGGCAGCTTAGAAAACCATCGGTCATCGCTTGCTGGAACATCCTGGAGTTCACTGCCGCACAGGCAGCTTAGAAAGCATAGGGTAAACACCTGCCCGCAAACCCCGGGTTCACTGCCGCACAGGCAGCTTAGAAACGTGAAATATCAGGGCTTATGGGTTCATGCTGGTTCACTGCCGCACAGGCAGCTTAGAAAGCGCATATAAAAATCGAAGGTGATGAATGATGGTTCACTGCCGCACAGGCAGCTTAGAAATATTATTTCCATTGTCTTTTGAACCGGATGATGTTCACTGCCGCACAGGCAGCTTAGAAATCAACGAAATACCGACCGCCCGAGGGCCTCTACGTTCACTGCCGCACAGGCAGCTTAGAAAATGCGAATAAAAGAGCGCAGCCTGCGAAAGGGGTTCACTGCCGCACAGGCAGCTTAGAAATGACTGCCGGTTTCGTTGCGAACGGTCTTCCAGTTCACTGCCGCACAGGCAGCTTAGAAACACATCTTTAATTATTTTGCGCAAAAGGTTGACTTCACTGCCGCACAGGCAGCTTAGAAACTTCGCCGAGTCGATCGTCGAATCAGGTACCCGTTCACTGCCGCACAGGCAGCTTAGAAAGCCCTCGCCTGTTCTTCTTTGAGTTGCATTAATGTTCACTGCCGCACAGGCAGCTTAGAAACCAGAGCCGCCTCCTGACGATCCGCGTTACGCGTTCACTGCCGCACAGGCAGCTTAGAAATTCAGCGAGCAGTGGGAACCCTGCATCACGGGGTTCACTGCCGCACAGGCAGCTTAGAAAAACAAAAAATCCGCCTAGGAGAAATCTATGACCGTTCACTGCCGCACAGGCAGCTTAGAAATTTAGCTTCGGAAACTGAATAGCTCACTTTATGTTCACTGCCGCACAGGCAGCTTAGAAAGTACATCGCGGCACTCAAATCGCCATGTCTATGTTCACTGCCGCACAGGCAGCTTAGAAAGTAATTCGGATCGCATGTGCCTAAATCGTCATGTTCACTGCCGCACAGGCAGCTTAGAAAAAGGAGAAATTGCCCGCATTGTTGTGATGAAGGTTCACTGCCGCACAGGCAGCTTAGAAATTGAGACAAGCCTCGCTCTCAACGAACCAGTAGTTCACTGCCGCACAGGCAGCTTAGAAATCGAACAAGTCACCGGGGCGCCGTGGATGGACGTTCACTGCCGCACAGGCAGCTTAGAAACGCTGGAGTGAAAGTCCTCACCGCCGGCGTCGGTTCACTGCCGCACAGGCAGCTTAGAAAACTGGATATCGACGCGGAGCTGGTTGGCGATTGTTCACTGCCGCACAGGCAGCTTAGAAACTGTAGCAGAGGCTATAACGCCACCGGCGCGTGTTCACTGCCGCACAGGCAGCTTAGAAAACGACATTGCCGGCAGCATCGCTCACCTTGTCGTTCACTGCCGCACAGGCAGCTTAGAAAGACAACGTAAATAGCGCGATAATCACAGGCGAGTTCACTGCCGCACAGGCAGCTTAGAAAGCCTATTGCTCTACGCAAATAACGAAACACTTGTTCACTGCCGCACAGGCAGCTTAGAAAGTGCCGGGATCGTACACATCGTCAATACGTGTGTTCACTGCCGCACAGGCAGCTTAGAAACATATCTCTCTGGGCTTTGGGTGGGTGATAACGTTCACTGCCGCACAGGCAGCTTAGAAATCGCAAGCTTGCCAAAAATCAGGGTCACTCAAGTTCACTGCCGCACAGGCAGCTTAGAAATGAGTGCCTTTAGTGCCGCTCGGGTCCACAGCGTTCACTGCCGCACAGGCAGCTTAGAAATTTTTCAATTCTTCAATTGCCGGGCCTTTGAGGTTCACTGCCGCACAGGCAGCTTAGAAAGATTTAATTCATCGCCGTCCTTGTGCTTGGCAGTTCACTGCCGCACAGGCAGCTTAGAAAAGATTCATACCGTTGCCATGTCCGTTGATTTAGTTCACTGCCGCACAGGCAGCTTAGAAACATAGAGAAAACTCAATGCTGAGTCCCGCTCCGTTCACTGCCGCACAGGCAGCTTAGAAAACCAGAGTGATCTGGCCGTCTGTATCGGTGTCGTTCACTGCCGCACAGGCAGCTTAGAAAAGAAGAACCTGCTGGCACCGATGCGATCCGAAGTTCACTGCCGCACAGGCAGCTTAGAAAGTTAGTTCAATTGTCTGTCTGGATAAGTTCGCGTTCACTGCCGCACAGGCAGCTTAGAAATTTCTGTACCAGCAGCCCTGCAAGCTCTGGGAGTTCACTGCCGCACAGGCAGCTTAGAAATTTTTGATGGGAGGAAAACAACGTGGAAATAAGTTCACTGCCGCACAGGCAGCTTAGAAAACCCCAGAGCAAAAGGCCGCCTTCGAGGCCGCCGTTCACTGCCGCACAGGCAGCTTAGAAATCTGTCCGCCAGTGTGAGATCACCGCGGAGTCCGTTCACTGCCGCACAGGCAGCTTAGAAAACCAGGAACTGCAGCACGGCCACGGTGGATTCGTTCACTGCCGCACAGGCAGCTTAGAAAGTTTATCAGCTTGAGACGGACGACCCCGTTTTGTTCACTGCCGCACAGGCAGCTTAGAAAAACTCCTGCGGGTGCGCGGCGCTGACCGGTATGTTCACTGCCGCACAGGCAGCTTAGAAAACGGACTGAATAAACGCAAGACGTTCGATATCGTTCACTGCCGCACAGGCAGCTTAGAAACCGGGCGCGGACGGCGCTGGCGTGTATCGAGGGTTCACTGCCGCACAGGCAGCTTAGAAACGCTCTTTAGCAATCAGCAAGCTTGACCGCACGTTCACTGCCGCACAGGCAGCTTAGAAATGGGTAAATGGCAGCTTGCGGCTGGACTTTTTGTTCACTGCCGCACAGGCAGCTTAGAAAAGCGTCTCTGTGAGCGCCTGTCCAACAGCAGGGTTCACTGCCGCACAGGCAGCTTAGAAAACGGACGCCATCGCCAAATCATTTGAACGGATGTTCACTGCCGCACAGGCAGCTTAGAAAGCACGTCAATACCGGTGTCGATTCTGACGGTAGTTCACTGCCGCACAGGCAGCTTAGAAATCGACGTAAAAACAATCCCTCTGTGTAGCGAGGTTCACTGCCGCACAGGCAGCTTAGAAAAATAAGAGGAAACAACCATGGCACGAGGGGTTGTTCACTGCCGCACAGGCAGCTTAGAAACGATAAAACCAATTCCCAACTTTGATTTTACTTGTTCACTGCCGCACAGGCAGCTTAGAAAAATTACGGGACTCTCTTGTCGTTCTGCTCGAGGTTCACTGCCGCACAGGCAGCTTAGAAAGTGAATAGTTATTTCGGGCTGCTCAGGCAGGCGTTCACTGCCGCACAGGCAGCTTAGAAAGTATTTGTCTGGCCGGCGACTCGGCGCGGATCGTTCACTGCCGCACAGGCAGCTTAGAAATGCGGAACCAGGTCCGTTGCCCGAAGTCGATTGTTCACTGCCGCACAGGCAGCTTAGAAATATGAGTAAGCGCGATTGTTCCAACCGTTGCGGTTCACTGCCGCACAGGCAGCTTAGAAAGCCACTCGACGAGCCCGTTGACGCAATCTACTGTTCACTGCCGCACAGGCAGCTTAGAAACGTTCAAAATTATTGACATAAATTCCGCGTACCGTTCACTGCCGCACAGGCAGCTTAGAAAAAGATGCCGCTGAGTTTATTTCCAAGCACAAGGTTCACTGCCGCACAGGCCGCTTAGAAAAGTCCAATGCGCCCAAGGTGCTGCTGTCGGAGGTTCACTGCCGCACAGGCAGCTTAGAAAACGACGAATACACGGGTGAAGGTGCTGAATCCCCGGGGTAGCGTTAGCGGCCTCACCGGGAAAGCCGTCAAACGCGTCGAGTTCGACGTATTTACTGGTACTGGATCTCGACAAAGCAGATTTGGCAGCCATCAATGCGGGCGCCCTGAGGGAGCAGTTTGACTGCCTGCAATCTCGCAGACTTTCGCTGCATTACTGCCAAGATTCTATCGGCAGCCAGTTCTGGCGGCCTGATTGGCAGTGTTTGTGGCCCTGGTATCTGGGTCAGCTACCCCCGCCGGGAACCAGCCCCGGGTGCGGTGGGCAAAGGCGACGAGAGACAGCATGACCGGAACTTCCACCAGTACGCCCACCACGGTGACCAGGGCGGCGCCGGAATTCAGGCCGAACAGGCCAATGGCCACCGCGACCGCCAGCTCGAAGAAATTCGAAGTGCCGATGAGTGCGCAGGGTGCGGCAATATTGAACGGTACCCGCCACAGGCGGGCAGCGCCATAGGCAATGGCAAAAATGCTGTATGACTGGATCAGTAGCGGTACGGCAATCAGGGCAATCAGCAGCGGCTGGTCGAGAATGATCTGTCCCTGGAAGCCGAACAGCAGCACGACCGTGGCCAGCAGACCTACTACCGAAAACGGTTTGACGCGCGCGGTGAATCGGGTCACGGCCGCTTCCGCCTCCCCGGGAGAAGCGGCGCTGGCGCTGAGTTTTAATCGGGTCAGCACGCCGGCGATCAAGGGGATCACGACATAGAGCACAACAGACAGGAACAGGGTGGCCCAGGGCACCTGGAGATCGGTGACGCCAAGCAGCAGCGCCACGATCGGCGCGAAGGCAAAGATCATGATCACATCATTCACTGCCACCTGCACCAGTGTGTACGCCGGGTCGCCGCGAGCGAGTTGTGACCAGACGAACACCATCGCCGTGCATGGCGCAGCACCCAGCAGGATCAAGCCGGCGATGTACTGGCCGGCATTGGCGGGATCAATAAAATCAGCAAAAAGATGATGGAAGAACAACACGCCAAGACCGACCATGGTGAAAGGTTTGATTAACCAGTTCACCACCAGCGTGATAATCAGACCCTTGGGTCGTTCATGAATGTGCTTGAGGCTGGTAAAGTCCACCGACACCATCATCGGGTAAACCATCACCCAGATCAGTACGGCGACGACAAAGTTGACCGAACCGTATTCCCACCCCGCCAACGTGCTGAACAGACCTGGCAACACACTGCCCAGTCCGATGCCGGTGGCAATACACAGCGCCACCCACAGAGTCAGGTAGCGTTCGAAGAAGCCGACGGGTTGTGTTTTTGTCATGCCAAAATAAACCGAACCGAGTGACTGTGCCAATCGTGCCCTTCGTTCATACTCTCTTATCAAGACTGGGCCACCACTTAAGGGGCGGGAAACAGAGCATCGCAGCAATGGGACATGCAGTATTCCATCTTCCTGAAGTCAGGTAAACTCGGGTTAACGGTTCGGCGGTGATGCCGAGGATTTAAAAAAAACGAGTCGAGGAGCAGCCCCATGTCCAACCCACCACTTCTATCCCGAGTACTGAAATTGTTTTGCGCCGGCATGATTCTGTGCACGGCGGTTTACGCCCAGGACCAAACTGTTACCGATACCGTGGCCGGTCAGGTACGCGGCACCGTCGCCGATGGCGTCTCCAGTTTCAAGGGGGTCCCCTATGGCGCGTCCACTGCCGGCGCCATGCGCTTCAAACCGCCACACCCGGTCAAGACCTGGGAGGGTGTGCGGGACGCCACCGGGTTCGGCCCCATCTGCCCGCAGACTGGCTCCGTAGCTGAAGGCCGCGATGCCGACAGCCTGACGGGTTTCATTCCCAGCCTGCCGCAGAGCGAGGATTGTCTGGTGTTGAACGTATGGACGCCGGATACCAGCGGGGAACGACCTGTGATGGTGTGGTATCACGGTCGGGGTTATCGTCAAGGTGCCGGATCGGAAGGCTGGTATGACGGTACGGCTCTCGCCGCGCGTGGCGATGTGGTGGTAGTGACCGTCAATCACCGTCTGGACGTATTCGGTTATCTGCACCTGGAAGAAGTGGGCGGCGAAGCGTTTGCCGGTTCGGGTAACGCCGGCATGCTGGATGCCGCCCTGGCGCTGCAATGGGTTCGCGATAATATCGCCAGCTTTGGCGGCGACCCGGACAATGTGACTATCTTCGGCGAATCCGGGGGTGGCTCGAAAGTCAGCACATTGCTGGCCATGCCGTCCGCGAAAGGTCTGTTTCACAAGGCGATCATCCAGAGTGGCGCCAACCTCTATTCCCGCGACAGCGCCCTGGCTACCGAGGATGCCCGTGCGCTGCTCGAAGCCCTGGATTTGTCAGACGGCGATCTGGCCGCGCTTCAACAGGTGCCGATCGACCGCGTCCATGCCGCGCTCACCGAAATTGATGCCGATTTTCGACCGGTCATGGACGGGCGATATATTCCGATGCACCCATTCGATGGTGTGGCAACACCCTGGTCCGACGGCATTCCACTGTTAATCGGCACCAACAAGGATGAATCCGCACTGAGCGCGCCGGGCGATCCGAAACTGAATACGCTCACCCACGACGAACTGGTTGACCGGGTGAGCGACTTGCTGGGAGACAAGACCGACGAGGTGATCGCCACCTACAGCGAAAGCCGACCGGGTTCGACTCCCTGGGATCTCTACATCGCCATCGAGAGCGATCCGCGACGCATCCGTTCCATTGAGCTTGCCCAAGCCAAGCTGGCGGGCAGTGATGCTCCGGTGTACATGTATCTGGTGGACTGGGAAACCAATTACCGTGATGGCGTTTACCGCTCGCCCCACGCCATGGAGATAGCCTTCGTGTTCTCCCATGCCGACACGGTGCCATTGAGTGGCACACGTGCCGACCGGCATGAACTGGAGACCGCCATGAGCGAAGCCTGGATCTCATTCGCCCGCACAGGGAATCCCAGTCATGCCGCGATTCCGGAATGGGAGCCCTACTCCCTCGACCAGCGCGCCACCATGATATTCGACGTGCCCAGCAGTCTGTTGAACGACCCGCGCAGATCGGAACGCCTGGTTTGGGAAGGGATAACGGATCCGCGTTATCGCAGCCCGCCGACGCGATAGTCGGGCATTTCTGGGAACGGGAAAGCAATAATCGGAAGAGGTAACCATGGAACCGCTACAGCGCATACTGGTGGTCATAGACCCAACCGTCGACAAGGATTTTGTCGTGGACCGTGCCCGCCTGATGGCTGTGTCCACCGGCGCAAGAATCCGTTTCTTTATCAATAATTCCAATACCCTCTCTGGGTCTTCGCGATTTGAATATGAGGGTATCGATGGGGAATTCTTCGAGAAGCAACGGAAGATGTTTGTCGACCATCACCTGCACCGCCTGCAAGCCCTCGTCAAGGAGTTTAACGGATTGACAGGGCCTTCGGGAAATCCCGTGCAATGCGACCAGGAATTTACCGAAGCGCCCGATCTCACCGATTCCATCATCAGGCAGGTGGAAGCGTGGAAGCCCGATCTGATGCTGAAGAGCACTCATCACCATGGTGTATTGAAACGCACGTTGATCACTAACACCGACTGGCAACTGATCAGAAACTGTCCGTGCCCTATGTTGCTGGTAAAGCCGGAACCCTGGCGCGATAAGGGCAGCATTGTCGCGGCCGTGGACCCTCTGCATGTCAAGGCTGATCAGAACCAGTTGGACCATCGACTGATCCAGATGGTGGAAGACCTGTCACGGCAACTTGCACAGGAGCCACGTGTGTTTCATTGTTATTTCCCCTACCCCGGGGCGATGTTTCCCGCATTTATCGAATCCACGACCCAACTGGAAGAGATTTTTCGTGTTCACAAGGCCAAGCTGGCCGAACTGATGTCATCCCACCCTATACCGGATGACAATATCGAAATTGTTCGCGGTGATCTCGTTCCCTCGCTGATTCATTATCTGAAAAGAGTCAACGCCAATGCTCTGGTGATAGGTTCTCTGTCGCGAAATTTTCTGGAGCGCGCCATAGTCGGCAATACCGCGGAAAAAATCCTGGATGATTGTCCCTGCGACGTACTGGTTATTAAATCCCGGGTCGGGTAAAGTGGCGGAATGACAGAACTGATACAGGCAGGTGGAGTGAATGCATAGCAATATACTGGTAATCGCGGATCAGGAAACAGGTGGCACCAAAGCATTGGAGAAAGCCAGGGACATCGCAAAGGCCGGCGGCGCGCGGGTGACCGCGCTGGCATTTGTCGACACCGAAGCCAAAGGCGAATCCCCTTCCCTCGGCGGCCGCCACAGTTCCTTGCAGGAGTCCGCGAAGGACATCTTTTCCGAACTACCAGATGCCCGTTGTGATGTGGTGGCAACACCTGACATTGCGGCCTTCTGCAAACGCTACACACAGGAGCACAATATCGATCTGGTGCTGAAAACCGGCAATCGCTCCGAAAAACTTTTCTACACGCCGTTGGATTGGCGACTGATCCGTGAACTCACGTGTCCGGTAATCATCGCCAGTGCAAACAAATGGCGCCCCAGGCACAATGTTATGGCCACTATCGATATCGCCAGCGACAACCAGGCGCAACGACAGTTGGACGAAAAAGTACTCCACTGGGCATCGGCCTGGGCCGCCCTGCATCAGAACAAGCTCCACATTGCCTACTGCATCCCGATAGCCGAACCCTTGAGCGAACTGGAAATTGTCTCCAAGGGCGAACAGGAACTGAAAAAATCGGCAAAAATGAAGGATAAAATCCGCGCCCTGCTGGAACACCTGAATGTCGAGCATGAAAGCATTCTGGTTGAAGCCGGAGTACCCGACCGTGTTCTGCCCAGTCTCGCCAACCGCGTGAAGGCGGAACTGGTGGTTATGGGCAGTGTGGGCCGCAAAGGTGTTAAAGGGTCCCTGTTGGGCAATACAGCAGAGAAGGTGATGCATAAATTACGCACCGACCTTGCGGTCATCCACCCGGACTGAGCTGGATTTGGCGACGACAACCACAACCGTTAAAGAACGTCTCTTTGAAGTTATTTTCGGCTATGACTCCCGCGCCGGAAAGCTGTTTGACATCATTCTCATATGCCTTATTGTCGCCAGTGTGCTGGCGGTAATGCTTGACTCCATCACCACCATTCACGACCGGCACCGCCTTCTGCTCTACCGACTGGAGTGGCTTTTCACCCTGATATTCACGGTCGAATACGGACTACGCATCTACAGCTCGCCACGCCCCAAATCCTATATATTCAGCTTTTATGGAATTATCGATCTTTTATCGATACTTCCAACCTACATCAGTCTGCTTTTGCCGCCGGCAACCTATCTGGTTGTCGTTCGCATTCTTCGGGTGCTGAGAATTTTCAGAATTCTCAAACTGTTTCGATATATCGGTGAAGCCAATTTACTACTGGCCGCGCTGCTAAACGCCAGACGAAAGATATTTATCTTCCTGTTTACAGTGCTAACCCTGATGATAATATTTGGCACGCTGATTTTTATCATAGAAGGGCCTGAAAATGGTTTTACCAGCATCCCGGTGAGCATCTATTGGTCAATTGTGACCGTAACCACCGTAGGGTACGGCGATGTCGTGCCGCAAACCGGATTAGGCCAGGCTATCGCGGCTCTCGCCATGATTTGCGGCTATGCCATCATCGCCATTCCTACCGGGATTGTTGGCGTTGAACTGATGCACGAATTCAATCGCCAGGGCACCCGGGAGCAGGCCACCCGATGCCCGGCTTGCGACCGCCCGGGTCACCGCGCCGATGCCTCGTTCTGCCAGTACTGCGGAGTCCGGCTTGACGCGAAAAAGCCGGAAGCGGGGGATTCCTGAATTGGCCTGAATTGGAAAGTACGGTTTCCGACGATGACTCCTTGCAAGCTACCGTGACGTGTTCCTGGCGCTGGCGCAGACAATGCACTTGTCTGCGTAGGGGATGGCCTTCAGCCTTGCTTGGGCGATATCACCGCCGCAAACGGTACACTGCAGGTAGTCTCCGCTTTCGATACGTTCGAGCGCATGACGAATCTGGCGCAGTTCCTGCAACCCCTCCAGTTCCAGAGCGCGGACCAGCTGGTCGTTCTCCATCTGCTTGATCTGCTCGTTGAAATTGGCGCTTACCGGTTCATCCTTTTGGTAAATGTGTTTGTGTGTTCGCTCCACGCGCGCCTCAATTTCCGCTTTCTTCTCAAGCAGTTCAGCTTTTACGGTGTCAAGATTCATGGATTCTCCTTCGCCGCGCTTGCGCTGTGCGAACTGATAGCCGTCCGGGATTGCCCGGCGGGAACGTGCCGGACTCTCTGGATTAAAAGTGGTGAGCCCCCTATTATAAACCCTGATGTCCACTAATTTTAAGGAATTTGCGATTGAACAGTCGCCAGCCGGGCCCGAGGTGATGTCGAGTTACAGCATTCTCACCCTCAACATACACAAAGGCTTTTCCATGGGCAACCGGCGATTTACACTGGAAAACATCCGCCGCTGCCTGCGAAACAGTAGTGCAAATATCGTGTTTTTGCAGGAGGTTGTCGGGGAAAATACGCGTTTTCACCGGCGTGTGGCAGGTTGGCCGCAGGGCGGCAGCCAGCTTGAGTTCCTGGCCGATACCGTCTGGAGCCACCATGCCTATGGCAAAAACGCCATTTACCAGCACGGCCACCACGGAAACGCCATTCTGAGCGAGGCGCCGTTCAAGAACTGGCACAATCTTGATGTCACCTGCATGACGATGTCGCAGCGGGGTATACTCCACGGCGCCACCAGTGAAGACGTTCACCTGATGTGTGTCCATTTGGGGTTGTTCGAAGGCGAGAGACGCCTGCAGATTAGTCGGTTGATTGATTATGTTCACAACCATATACCCAAATCGGCACCGCTGATTATCGCCGGTGATTTTAACGACTGGCGCCGACACTGCCACCACCGGTTAATGAGGAACCTTGACCTGGAAGAGGCGCATCAGGCCCACAACCGTTCTGTCGCAAAAACCTATCCGGCGCTGCGACCGATGTTGGCCATGGACCGCATCTATGTGCGCGGCTTCAAGGTAAGACAGTGTTCCACCATGACCGGGCCGGAGTGGCGCTCGGTTTCCGACCATTGTGCTTTACTGGCAGAGGTGAGCCTGCAATCCTGACCTGAATGCTGAATCCACCGGGAAACAATGATGATTAACGCGATAATCGTGTCTGCGCTGGCGGCGTTTTGCGGCTTGCTGGCAGCTTCCCATGCTCTGATGACCAAGCGCGATTCAAGGGCCGCCTTCGGCTGGGTGGCCTTCTGTCTGTTTCTGCCGCTTGCCGGACCGGTAATTTACGTGATCTTCGGAATCAACAGGCTGCATGTCCACGCCAATAGAACTTACCTTGCCAAGCTGTCGGCCGACCCCACGCGTTCGATACGCGAACCCGAAGGCGTACAACTGCGACCAATGTCGTTGATTGGCGAGCGCATCACGGGAAAGGGCTTGTACTCGTGTGATGAAATCACCATGCTTGAAAACGGCGAGGAACTCTACCCGGCGATGCTCGAGGCGATTAATTCGGCCACCAGAAAAGTCTACTTGTCCACCTACATTCTCGACAATGATTTCACCGGCTGGACCTTTATCAGCGCGCTCAGTTCAGCGCGAAACCGTGGCGTCGACGTTCGCATCATCGTCGATGGGCTGGGCGAGTTCATGACCTTTCCGAAACGACGGATCGGCCGCAAAATCAACAAGGCCGGACTTGATTTTTCCCGTTTCAATCCAATCAGACTGATCCCCCCCGCCCTGCATATCAACATGCGTAATCACCGCAAGATTCTCCTGGTTGACAGTGAACTGGCGTTTACCGGGGGGCAGAACATTGGTGATCGCCATCTGTACGCGAACGACGCGAACAAGCACCGGGTTACCGACCTGCACTTTCGCTTTCGTGGCAAAATTGTGGATGATCTGGAACGTGCCTTTCTCATAGATTGGTACCATTGCCAGGGGCGCCGGAACGAGGTGTCGTTCGAGCCTGCGATTGAAAACCGCAGGGATGCGCGGATATGGACGCGTCTGGTGCTGGACGGTCCCAACGAGGACATGGACAAGCTCAACGACCTGATGGTCGGCACAATTTCCACGGCCACTAAGCGAGTCTGGATCATGACGCCCTATTTTCTTCCCGGGCAGGATTTGATCGGCGCTATCATGGCAGCCCAGCTTCGCGGCGTCGATATGAAGATACTTCTCCCTGTGCGCGGCAATATCTATCTCGCCCAGTGGGCCACCCAGAACATGCTGTTGCACGTGATGGAAAAGGGTATCCGGGTGTTTCTGCAACCCGGTCCGTTTATCCATACCAAGGCCCTGATCATTGATGACAATTATTCTCTGGTGGGATCGGCTAACCTGGATCCGCGGAGCCTGCGTCTGAATTTTGAATTGGGCGTTGAAGTGTTTGACCACGACCTGAACTCCAGGCTCGCTGACTACTTCAAAGTCAAATTGCTGGCCGCGAATGAAATTTCTCGGGAACAGATGCTGGCGCGGCCATTCTGGGTTCGTTTTCGCGATGCCCTGGCATGGCTGTTCAGTCCCTATCTGTAACGCTAAGCAATCGGCAGGGGATTATTGATGCATGTCAAATTGTTTACTCCCCAACCACGATCAAATACCATGAGGTGGGGCTGGTCAGGTAAGCAATGCCGCCAGGCCTGACCACAGTCACACGGGGCGGGAGAACCAGAATGAGCATGTACAACAAGATTATCGTAGCGATTGATCTTTCCGAGGATTCAAAGTGGGTTATGGACCGGGCCGTCAAACTCGCCGACGGAGACGCCGGCAAACTGAGCCTGGTCCATGTTGTGGAACCGGTCGCGGCCGCTTACAGCATGGACGCCTATGCCATCAATATCAACGAATTGCAGCAGGAAGCGATGAACATCGCCACTCAACGTCTGACTGATATCGGGAAAAAGATCGGTGTTCCGCCATCGCAGCAATTCGCCTTGCTTGGCGCCCCCTCTACCGAGATTCGCAACCTGGCCAGTGAGCAGAATGCTGATGTCATCGTTATCGGCAGTCATGGCCATTCAGGCTGGAAGATCCTGCTGGGCTCCACCGCCAACAAGGTATTGCACGGCGCCGCCTGCGATGTGTTGACCGTCATAGTCGGCAAAGACTGAAAAACACCCAGGGAAAATCGGTCGTTCTTAAAAGTGTATCGGTCCCCCATCCCGCCGCAGCCGGAGTTCCCATCCGACAACACCCAGGTCGCCCACAGAGCGGGACTATTGTATTCTGATTGGAACGCCCGGCCTCTGGATATAGTAGTCTCTTGTGGTGGAGACGGTGAACCGTAGAGAGACGTTGTCCTGATCTTGCTGTTCGACATGTAGCGCACCGGAAATAAGTTGGTCGTCCTCGTTAATGAACTGCCATTCGCCCTGGTGGAAGTTTGAGCCAGTGAGTTCCTGTCCCTGGGTCCATTGTTGAGACCGTAGCTGTTCAGCAAAATGTTGGTAGATTATCTTTGTGTCGAGTTCCGATCTGATTACGCTGGAGACTACGTAGCCAGTGTCCGTGCCGGAAAATCTGCTGGGAGGCTGGAACCCGATGTACTCAGCGTTCTGCTCCTCAGGAATCGTCAGTCTGGGCAAATAGCCCCTGATCCCGGAAGATTCTGTGGGGGCCACGGAATCGATGAACTGTTGGCGTTGCGCTACGATTTCCACACAGGTTGCGCCTGATGTGTCCTCCGCCGAACTACCTGTCAAAGAGAAATAATGCGCCTCGCCGCGCACGAGCGCGCGAATCTGGATGCTGCCTCGTTCATCGTGGCAAACATTGGACGGTGTGGGGAAAGAGTTGGCAGCGATGAACCCGCGCGCTCTTGGTGGCCGCACAGGGACCAGCAGGTATCCATCGCTCTGGAGCGATGCTGTAAGCGTGGCCATTCCCTCGGTCGGGGTCATTTCGGTGCGCAGTGCGACTCGGGAGAAATTCGGCAGCAACATACCGCCTAAAAGCTCAAACCCTGGAGGCACGGTGAATTCCGGAAACCCCTCGGGCTCTATCGAATAGAAGTGAAGCTCTCCCGTAGAGGGTAGATCGAGTAACGCTCTGGCGAGATCCACTGGTATAGCGTTTTCCAGCTCTTCACCGGCACTCGCGCTTGTCGCAAGTGCTAAAAGTATCGCCACAATCGACAGGCGTTTCACGGCAATGACCTCCAGGGACATTCCTCACCACTTTACCCTTGAATACAGGGGGGAGACAAGACTGTTTGGAAACAATGTTTTCATGGTGCCGACAATGGCTTAAAACATGTACCTTTCAAGTAGTTCGCGGGTTGCCCGGTACTGATCTTCACAAAATGTGGTGAACTGCTCTAACAATTCTTCTCTGGGCCAAACCCCCGTGTCTCCGGTCAACCGGCCGGAACCAATTTCGTACGCGGCCAGTAACTCGATGTACTGTCGCCTCTTTTCCGGGAAGATCACCAGGGGAGGCAAACTGTTTTTCAGCAACGGAATATTCGCCAACAGTCGCGCCACGCGGCCGTTTCCGTCCCAAAACGGATGAACATGCACAATGCCTGCATGAATCTTCGCGTAGCAGGCCGCCGCGTCGGCAACAGTGAGACTCCTGACGGCGTTTATCGCTTCTATTATTTCCTTCATGAGCCGGGGTACTTCCCGGGGTAGTGCATACTCGATGTAAGTCTGTTGGTTATCGTTCGTTACCACGTAGGTACCATTGGCTTCGTTTTTCCAGGCTCCGCAGGGTTTGCAGATGTCGATGACCCTCTCGGTTTGTACGGCTTTGTGCAGATCAAAAATGAACTCTTCAGTGATGTGTGTACCCAGTACACCGTAGACAAGCTCAATGGCTCGGGCGTGCCCGACCACTTCCTCGTGATCCTTGAGCGGCTTCCCTGAGACTGTAAGTCCTTCCTCCAGAATAAAATGCGTATCGCCGAGACTCAGGGTGTTTCCTTCCAAAGCCGTGGAGGTATGGGTCCAGAGATCGCGCAGCTGCTTCAATACCGTGCTGTGGTGTTCTTCCTTTATGGTTTCCAGAAAGCCGGGCGAGGCCGGTTTCGCAGGAGCGGATACGTAGCGGGTCGAGCGCCGCACGCCGGTGCGTAGCAGCACACCACTTTCAACCCAGTCGGTGAGCCAGCGCCTCAGGGTTCTCTCGGGTACCCCGGGTGCGGCATCCTGTCGGATCTCATCGAGAGACAGGGGGGATTCTTCTGACTTCAAATAAATCAGAACCCGGTTCCTGTCGTTTTTATTGGCCATTTTTTCTCGCCAAAAACCTATTTAACGGCCATTATTAGGGTTTGTCGGCCATTTTGCAAGAGATGGCTGCGGGGCCCATCAGCGTGACAAGGTGGAAACCGGTTCCGGTTTGACCACCAGCACGTCACAGTCCAGCCTGTCGAGCACCTTCTCTGCTGTATTGCCGATCAACAGCCGGTCAAGATGGGAGCGGGAAACCGCGCCCATAAGCACCGCGCTGACCTGTAATTCATCCACCAGGGCGGGGAGGGAATCGCCGATCTCAGCGTCGGAAAGATGGCAACGATCCTTGGACAAATCATATTCTTTCGCCAACGCCACCAGGTCCTGCAATTCCATTTGTTGATTGCTCTTGACCGGGTAAAGCCCTGACAGCGGCACGAGATGGCTGGAATGATACAAATGCAGTTCCCCTTTCACCAGACGAGCCAGCGACCTGCCGGTGGCGATCAGTTTGTGGTCAAGCCCGGCGGGTTTTTCGTTTTGGTGTCCCGGATCAACCGCGGCGACGAATACCGGCACGGTCGCCCATTCCCTGTCCTTGACAAGCAATAGTGGAGACGGGCAATAGCGAATCAGCTCCCAGTCCTCATTGGCAAGAAAACGGCTCACCAGCCGGTTATGATGGCGGGTGCTTTTGACGACGAGATCGGGTTTCCAGGTGTTTACGCGGTCGACAATCTGTTCGTACGGAGGATTGCCCCAGGCGGTAACGCAGGAAACCTCGAGCCCCTGCTCACGCAGGGGAGCGGCCAGGGTTTCCAGTTCCGCGAGTTGGTCTTCCCCGTGTCGGCGGCGCAAGTCACGTGCCTGCACCGGATCAAAGTAAAAGCCGTCTTCAAGATAGCTGTTGAAATCACTTGTCATCAGCTCCAGTTCGGCCCCGGCGCATTCCGCCATCTGCAACGCCTTGGTCAGTGCAGGCTGCTCCTCCCTTCCCGCTTCGATAATAACCAGCACCCGGTTTATTTCAAACATGCCATTCTCCCGCCCCGCACCATTTGGCTGAGCCCTCTGCCCCCTCAGTTCAGATGGCGCTTGAACCAGTCCAGCCTCGCTGCGGCGGCCGCCTGCGCGTCCTCGCCCCGGAAACCGTGTCCGGCTCCCGGAAGGGTTATGAATTCCGAGGTGACCCCTTCGGTCTGCAATGCTTCGAACATTATTTTGGAATGATTGATATCCACCAGGTCGTCAGCATCACCATGGATGAGCAAAGTGGGAGGATCGGAGTTATCGACATGCAGGATGGGTGAAATCTGCTCTGCCTGGTGGCCGGGAAAATTCAGGGCGGGAAAGCGCTCGCTCGGACCGGTCATGCCACGGATATCAACGGGTGGATAATAGGCAACCACGGCGGCTATTTCATTGCCAACCTGCATCACCGGATCTGTGTTATCCCTGTCACCGGTGTCCGGCGCCAGACCCAGCATCAACGAAAGGTGTCCTCCGGCGCTGCCGCCGGTCACACCCAGCCGTTCAGGGTCAATCCCGTAATCATCAGCGTGCAGGCGTATATGCCGAACCGCGCGGCTGACGTCAGCGTAGGCTTCGGGTACATAATAGCGCGGCGCACTGCCGTGATGCACCGGTATCACGGTAAATCCGGCTTCCAGCATATCGCTGAAAACTTCTACACGATTCTCCGGTTCCGTCCAGCGGGAAAACCATCCGCCGCTCACCATATAGATAATCGCCGCCCCGTTGGGATTTTCCGGCTTGATAACGTCGTAAATCAGCGCCATGCCGTCCTTGTGGCCGTAGATGACGTCGGCCTCTATGCTCACATCGGCAACCGCGGCCGTCGTCAGAAACATCAGCAGACTGACTGCCAGGTAGTGCTTTATCAATCTCATAACCGCCTCCGGTGTTTGTCAGGGTACTACTCAACGAAAATCACGCAACAGATTGGATGGTGAAAACTGATCGGTCAATACCCGCCGGCTTACATCCCAGTCGACGGCGGTGGAGAGCCGGTCAGGATACTCCAGGACAGGTACGTCGAAACGTCTCAATGCCTCAGCCGCTTCCCTGGCACGCGCCATCAACTGGCCGCGACCGGGCAGCGGGTGCAGCCAGGTAATAATTATTCGATTACCGGAAGTCGGCAGCTTGAAATTGAAGAAGTCGCCAAATACGTTGTGATAAGTCACGGACTCATGATCGTAAAACCTGCTGGTTGAAAAAGTATTCGCCACCAGAACCGCGTCAGGTGTCATTATTTCGTGGACTTCCTGCAGAAACTCGCGAGTAAGCAAGTGTTCCGGAATGTATTCGCCCGTAAACGCATCCAGAACGATGTAATCGTATTTCTCGCCCGCCAATCCGGCGCGCTTGACGAAATGGCGGGCATCGGCGACATGCACTTCCATATTGTCGTTTTCTTCGAAAAAGAAGTATTCCAATGCCACTTTAACCACCGCCTGGTCCACTTCCACCACATCGATTTCAGCCTCGGGAAACAGTTTGGTCAATGTCATCGGAATGGAGCCGCCACCGAGTCCGGCGACGAGAATCCGGCGCGGCTGCGGATTCAGCAGCAGCCCTGCAAAGCTCATGCGGGTGTAGGAAAACACCAGTTTTTCCTGGTCATCGACATCCACGCAGGTCTGGTTTCTGTCACCGATGTGAATATTAAAGACCATGCAGCGGCGGGGACCGTTCTGTACCACGGCGATGTCCCGGTACAGGGATTTTTCCTCATGAATGATTTCAGCATTCACCGACAGCGTGGAGAACAGGGAAACCGCGACCAGGACCAGCACTATGGCGCTGAGGCCAAGACCGGTTCCTGCAATTTTGGTCACTGTCGGCGAATTTTTCACTAGGCGCTCCTGCGGGTACCGCGTTCGTTGGGATGGGGTTGGGCAATCCGGTCTTCAGCCACCTTGGTTTCAACAACTGTCAGCTGTTCCGGATTCTGTTCGTGGGACAGGAAATGGGTGGCAAGAACCGCCGCCGATGCCAACAGCAACGCCGCCACCAGCCCCCACATAATAGTATTCACTTCAAACCAGAGCACAAAATAGAACGAGGTGGCCAGGGTGCCCAGGGCGCTTCCGAGAGTGGATACGAAATACAGATGACCGGCGACCCGGCCACTGTGGCTCTCCCGTAACACCAGCAATCTGACGGAATACGGAGAAACCATGCCGAGGACGCATATAGGCAGGAAATACAGCATGATGGAAGCCAGCAGCGACCCGTAGCGGGGATCTTCAATTGCCAGAAAAATTCGCTCCATGATGCTGTCAGCGGCCAGAATGATGGGCAGGCAGCACAGCGAAGCCACAATGAAAAAAAGGGCATAGCTGACCGGGTTGGGGTTGCGCATGGAAAGCCGGCCGCCCCAGAGGTACCCGAACGACAGGGACAGCATGAATACGGTGATAATGCTGCCCCAGACATACACACTGCTGCCGAAATAGGGCGCCAGTACCCTGCCGCCGAGCAGTTCGATGGACATGATGGCGAAACCGCTGACGAAAGCAACACAGGTAACAACGCTTCGAAGCAGTGACTGGTGGGCGTGGTAAGTCAATTGAGGGGTCTCTGGGGTGTGTGTCGGTTAAAGTATCATCTGCACCACGCGAATCAAAGCCGTTTCACCGCGGGCACACAGCGGTCAATCCCGATCCGGCTATGACCGGCCGGATCCCAGACTGCGCCCACCGTCCAGTGCAATGACCTGTCCGTTCATGTATTTGGCTGCCGCGGATGCCAGGAACAACGCCAGCCCTGCCATGTCCGTGGGATGGCCGATGCGCCCAAGCGGGTTCTGACTCTCTATTTCGTCACGATGATTGGCCAGATGGTAAGCCATCATGCGGCTTTCGAAAGGACCGGGAGCAATCGCATTGACAGTGATGCCACGTGGCCCCAGGCGCACAGCCAGGTTTTTTGTCAAAAAATGCACCGCCGCCTTGCTGGCGCCGTATGCAAAATTGTCCGTGGAAGAAACCCGCAGACCGTCTATGGAGCCGATATTGATAACCCGGCGCGGTTCATCAGGGTCGGCATTTTTCAACAGCAATGGCAACAGGTCGCGAGTCAGCATGAATACAGCCTTGACGTTAATATCCATGACCTTGTCATAGCCTTCTTCGGGGTATTCGTCAAATGCCGCGCCCCAGGCCGCGCCGGCATTATTGACCAGAATATCCAGACTGGATTCCCGTTCGCTTATCTCCGCTACAAAACGTTCCCGGCCTTTCCTGCCGGCCAGATCGGCCGGCAGAGCTATGCATTCACCGGTGGCGGAAAGTTCCTCGGCGGTTTTCAGACAGGCTTCCGCCTTTCTGGCGGTGATATAGGTTTTGACGCCATTGGCCACATACCCTTCGGCGATCATCCGGCCTATGCCACGGGAGCCCCCCGTGACCACGGCCACTTTGCCGCTGACCGCGAACAATTCATCAATTCTGAAACTCATGCGCCCGCCTTCATCCTCTTGATTCACTGCAATCCCGTCGGCACTGGTGCCGTCGGCCCCCCTCTCGGCTCGAGAGCCGAAAGTACGCGATCTCACCGAGCGGGTCAAGAAAAGCGCCTGGCTGCAAACGAAGTGCATTTGCCAACCGCATGACAGGAGAGTATTCTCTCCGCCCGATTGAAGACCAGTCACGGGCGTTATGATTTTTTCGGTATTATTTCCAGTGTTGTCCATCGCAACGGCCGGTTACAGCGCGGCTCGCTTTCGCCTGTTCACCAGCGGCGATTGTGACACTCTCGCCCGCTTTACGTTCAATGTGCTCACTCCCTGCCTGCTGTTTGTCAGTACCGCGCGCTCCGATATCGGCCTGGATGAGGGCCTGAAGTTTCTCGCCGGATACTATCTCGCCGCGCTTGGGGTCTATGCCCTTGCAGTCGTTCTGGGTAAGCACTGGTTCGCCTATGGCCACAAGGAGCAAAGCGTATTTGCGATGGGCAGCGCTTACTCGAACACAACCATCGTCGGTATTCCCATCGTTGCGCAGGCTCTTGGTGAGGAAGCGCTGGTTCCGCTTTTTTTAATTATTTCGGTACAGAATCTGGTGCTGTTTACCGTCGGCACAATCACCGGCGAACGAGAACACCTGTCCACCGACACGGTCGTGAAGACGGTCGGAAAACTGCTGCGACAACTGATGAGCAGCCCCATTACCGCGAGCCTGATTCTGGGACTGACGGTCAACCTTGCCGGCATTGCAATCTGGAACCCGTTGTTCGACAGCATTGAGTTGCTTTCGCAAGCCGCCATTCCCGCTTCGCTTTTTGTACTCGGCACTTCCCTGCGGCAATACCATGTGCGCGATCAGGTTCTGCCGGCGATTGTGATGAGCGTGATGAAGATTGTCATGTTGCCCGCGGCGGTGTGGTTCACGCTGTTTGTATTGTTCAACGTAGATCCGCTGTGGGCAACGGTGGGAGTGCTGGGTTCGGCCATGCCGGTGGGAATAAGCGCTTATGTATTCGCCAACCGGTATCAATGCGCTCACGCGGCGGTGGCCGCGGGGTCTTTGATTTCCGCCCTCAGCAGCATCGTCACCATTTCTGTCTTGTTGTGGTTGCTGACCGGCGCGTGAATCAGCTTTTGATCTGGCCGCTGATTACGCTGTCGCACATGGCCTTCAGGCTGTCGGCCTTGTCCACCATGGTGGCAAACCGCTGATCTGTGGTGTAGCCGTGATAGTAACGGTAATAGATCTGCTGACCGATGACAGCGAGTCGAAACAGACCGAAACAAAAATAAAAAGGGAAATTGTCCATGGCCAGCCCGGTTTTCTCACTGAACCGGTCCATGATTTCCCTGCGGGTGGGTGCGCCATCGGTATCGCTGGGCATTGTGCGGAACTTGCGGTGGTGTTCAGGGTCGCCGGCTTCCACCCAGTATCCCAGGGTACAGCCCAAATCCATCAGCGGGTCACCTACGGTTGCCATTTCCCAGTCGAGCACTCCGATGATGCTGAGCGGATCCTCCAAAGACCAGATTACGTTGTCCATTTTATAGTCATTGTGAATCACGCTGGCCTGGGCACTTTCCGGCGGCATATTGTCATGCAACCATTGCATGATCGCGTCAAAGTCAGGCGCATCGGGAGTGACCGCGTTGACAAACCGTTTGCTCCAGCCCTCAACCTGGCGCGTGACATAACCGACGGGTCTGCCAAAGTTTTCCAGCCCGGCCGCGTCAAGCGGTATGGAGTGCAGGTGTCCCAGTACATCGTACAGTTGCTGAAATTGCCGCCGCACTTGATCGGGAGACAGGTTCAGGCCCGGAGGATACTCCCTGCGGATGACCAGCCCTGCAATATAGTCCATCAGATAGAAATCACAGCCGAGGACGCTCCGGTCGTCGCAGAAATGAATCGGGCGGGGACCATAGGGATACACTCCCTGTAGCGCGGAAAGAATTCTGAACTCCCGCGCCATGTCATGAGCGGATTTCACCTTGCTGCCGAAGGGAGGACGCCGCAATACCCATCGGTCGTTGCCACTACTGAGCAAATAGGTCAGGTTGGAGAAGCCACCGGGGAACTGTTTCACGGTGAGATTGCCCGCACCGGCGCCCAGCACGGGTTCGAGATAGGCTCTGAGCGCATCCAGGTCCAGTTCTTCACCGTCCCTTACGTCTTCTACCTTGTCGAGCAATTGTCGGTCTGCCACGTCTGGTTTCCTGCCGCCGGTTTATCGGAACGTAATCATATGACGCAGCTCCGGTTTTTCCAAATGCGCAAGTCCGTTGAATCCCGTCAGTGAGATCTTGCCATTGCCGTAGCGGATGCGGGTAACGGAACTGTTATAGACCATCCAGTTGGTCGCTATGACCTGTTCGTCGGAAAACCCCAACACCCGTTGCAATGCCAAGGCGATAACGCCACCGGAAGTGGCGACCACAACCCGACTGCCCCGCTGGTGGCGCGTCATCAGTTCGTCGATGGCTCCGTGAACCCGTTGCTGAAACTGGCGATACGTTTCGAAGTCGCTGTCTTCACCGTTGGGCAGCAGCTCGTCTTTTATCCAGCGTCCTGCCGCGGATTCAAAAACCTTCTGAAAAAGCCGCTCTTCGACGATTGGCAGGCGCAAACTGTCGGGATGTCCGTCGCCGACGCCGTGGTCGCGCAGATAAACGCGAATCAGGGGATCTCCGGGGTATTCATTGAACCCCGGATGAATGAGTGAACCTTCAGGGGCGTCCTTGATGTGGCTCATCAGCCTGTCGGCGGTTTCGATTTGACGGCGCAGGCTGCCACTGTAGATACAATCAAATTGTTCGCCAAGGGCGAGCCAGTGGCTCGACAGGTGTTTCACCTGTTCGTGACCTGTCGTGCTCAACTTGTCATAGGAATCCTCGCCGAAAGTCGCTTGTCCGTGGCGCACAAAGATGAGTTCGCTCATGACGACAACGGTCAGCCACCCGAGAATCGGGCGGTATGAAAGTCGGTGGTACCAAATTCCTGTTCTATTGCAGTGATACGTTTGAACAGGTGACCCACGTCCAGTTCGTCGGTAACGCCGATACCACCGTGCAACTGAACGGCTTCCTGACCGACACGCCGCATTGCCAGCCCGACCCGGCTCTTGGCTGCCGAGACCGCCTGTGACCTGCACTCCTGATCACTGCTGTCGAGTTTCATCGCGGCCATCATGACGATGGATTTAGCCAGCTCGCATTCGACAAACATGTCGACCATGCGATGTTGCAGGGCCTGAAACGTACCAATGGCCGTACCAAACTGGTTGCGGGTTTTGCTGTATTCCACGGTTTTCTGCAGCAAAACCTCCATCGCGCCGACCGCTTCGGCGCACAAGGCAACACTGACTTCGTCGATGACGGCTTCCAGCTCGGTAATCACCTCACCTTCATCACCCAACCTGTCGGTGGCGGAAACTTTCACCGAATTCAGGCTGATTTCCGCCGCCTGTTGCCCGTCAATATTGGTATAGGCGCGTTTTTTCAAACCCGATGCCGTGGCTGGAACAAGAAACAGGGAAATGCCCTTTCTATCCCGCGAGTTGCCGCCGGTGCGTGCCGTCACCAGCACGTAATCAGCGGCGGCACCATTGAGCACGGCGATTTTGTTGCCATTCAACAGGTAGCCGTCACCCTCAGCCGTTGCGGTGGTTTCAACGGATGCCGGATTATAGCGAGCAGCGGATTCGGCAAACGCACAGGCCAGTTGCAGCTTGCCTTCAATGACAGCGGGGATGAATTGCTGCTTTTGTTCCCGGCTTCCCAGCCGGCTGAGGAGACCGCCGCTGAATATCGCTGTGGCGACAAACGGTTCCACTATCATGGCCCGGCCGAATTCCTGCATCAAGACCAGCAGGTCGACAACGCGACCCCCGAATCCGCCGTCTTCTTCGCTGAACGGAACGCTCAGCCAGCCCAGTTCAGCAAAGGTATTCCAGTTTTTCTCGCTGAAACCCTTGGCACTTGCAATGATTTTGCCACGCGTTTCGAAATCGTAACTGCGCTTGATGAACTTCTGCACGCTATCTTTCAGCATGAGGTGTTCTTCGGTAAATGAAAAATCCACTGTGTTTCCTCTCTTACTGCCGATGCAAACCCATTAACAGGATTATTTATAAACCAAGAACCGCCTTGCAAATGATGTTCTTCTGGATTTCGTTGGTGCCACCGAAAATTGACAATTTCCGGTTGTTAAAATAGGTAAGGGCTGATGACGCCAGACTGCCGGGACCGATCGGCTCTCCCTCAAAACCCGGTTCGAATTGTTCCGGAGCAAACGGTAATCCATGGTAGCCGGCAATTTCCAGGCTCAACTCATCAAGTGCCTGGGCGGTCTCGGTTCCAACCAGTTTGAGAATGGATGACTCGGGCCCGGGTGCCTTGCCCGTGCTGAGAGCCGCCAGAGTACGAAGTTCCGCGTACTCGAGGGCCAGTAGCTGTATTTCCGCTTCCGCCACCTTTTTTCTGAACACCGGGTTCTCCATCAGGTTGCTGCCATAGCCATCGTCGCAGTTTGCCGCTTCCCGCTTTATCCACGACAGCTTGCGTTTTGATCGGGGCACGCCTGCGATATTGGTACGTTCGTGAGTTAACAAAACCTTGGCGTAGGTCCAGCCCTGGTTTTCTTCACCTACCAGGTTTTCTGCCGGAACCCGGACATTGTCAAAAAAGATTTCATTGACTTCGGTGTGACCGTCCAGCAGGTAAATAGGGGCCATGGAGATGCCGGGTGTTTTCAGGTCAATCAGAAGGAAACTGATCCCTTCCTGGGGTTTGGCGGTATTGTCGGTGCGAACCAGGCAGAATATCCAGTCGGCATAGTGGCCGTACGTATTCCAGGTTTTGGTGCCGTTGACAACGTACTCGTCCCCCTCGCGTATGGCGCTGGTTTTGAGCGAGGCAAGATCCGAGCCGGCATTCGGCTCGGAGTATCCCTGACACCACCACACGTTACTGGCCAGAATATCCGGCAGAAAACGCCTCTTCTGTTCCTCGGTGCCGTACGCCATGATAATGGGGGCAACCATTTTCGTTCCGAACGGAATCGGCTCCGGAGCCCCTGCCAGGCCCATCTCCATGGCGAAAATGTATTTTTGTATGGATGTCCAGCCAGTGCCGCCGTATTCTACCGGCCAGTTGGGCGCAGCCCAGCCTTTCTTATAGAGGATTTTCTGCCAGCGGATGAAGTCTTCCTTGCCCATGTGGATATTGTTGTCCACCTTGGCCCTGATATCAGCAGGAAATTCATTCTCCAGGAACTCTCGCACTTCCTGCTGGAACTTCAGTTCCTCAGGCGTAAAATCAGCATTCACTGCAGTCTCCTCGGCGGGGCCGGCAATAGACGGTTCTGGTGTCTGTTGGAAATAAAGCGGAAGACGTTAAGGCTGAAACTCACGGGTTCCGTACCCTTACCTCTTCAGGGACGGAACTTTAACATTTTTCGAGCAGACAGATAAACAAAAAATCGAACAAGTGTTCTATCTGTGGTGACAGCTAGTCACATAGGGGCCGTTGACTCGGCAAATCCCTGAAAGTTTCCGCCACACGAGCTGGATCTGACTGCGACCGGATGACAGAAAGCCCCCCCGGGGCGAAATCCGGTCAAAAGTGTTTCCTGTGCTTGTTCTGGAACCAAGAGTCCACGTTTCGCGCCCCCGGGAGCAAGGGTCTGAAACCCCGGGGTTTTTCGGAGTTTGATGGATTTATACGAGAAGTTGAGTTATGCTACGCCCCATCAAAATCTGCGTTAAATCAACCAATCAGCGCATGCAGTTCAAGGAGTCACCATGAAATTCAATCGGTTTATTAAAATCAGTTTCCTTTTGCTGGCGTTGCTGGGAGTGGCTGCCTGTTCTTCCACTGGTGACGAAGAGGCCGAAACCACCGGCACTGAAACCAGCGAAACCTCGGGCATCGATGCCACCACTGAGAGAACCCGGCAATTGGAGGAAGAAGCGCGCGCCCGCGCCGCGGAAGCCGAGGAACGCATGCGTCGTGCCGCGCTGGAAACGACAGTGTTCTATTTCGATTTCGATGTTGCGGAATTTCGCGATGCCGACCGCGAAGTGTTGACGATGCACGCGAGGGATCTGGCCGCCAATCCTGGCAAGCGGATTCGACTGGAGGGCCACGCCGATGAGCGCGGCACCAGGGAATACAATATTGCGCTGGGCGAGCGACGCGCTCAGAATATCCAGGATTTTCTGATCGTGAACGGAGCCGCCCGCTCCCAGATAGAGATAGTCAGCTACGGTGAGGAGCAACCCGCTGTCAGTGGTTCAAACGAAGCTGCTTACCAGCAAAACCGGAGAGTAGAGATCGCCACCTCCTGACCGGCGGTATACCGCAGACACACCGGAGCGGGTTTGGAACCTGTTCCGGCCTGGTCGTCTGGTCACTCCCGGTCTCTTTTTCCTGTCCCTTTTTCGCCCTCCGCCCCCTTTCAGCCGCTTCAAGTGCTTCAGGCAAACATTGCCCGGGTTCTGCCGAGCTGAAAACCCGTCATCCAGATCAACACGGTATAGAGGAAGAATCCGGGAACGATAAAGAGCAACGGGTTCAGCAATGCCTGGGCCGCCAGTCCGAAAATCGCCACCACCGCATAAATTACCATCCCCAGCACGTGAGCCAGCAGATACCAATTGATAAACGGTGCCGTGTTGTGGGACATCGGCCAGGGTTTGGCCATCACCAGCCAGCGTAACGACACCACTACTCCCAGTACATCCGTAGGCCAGAACAGCAGCAAATTCACGTTATGGTAAAGGTCATTGTGCCCGGAAAAAAACCACCCACCCAGCATCATCAGCCCGTAGGTGCCGCTGAACAGCGACGTGATCAACCCGGCCATGCCCATCACCCTGAAGCTGAACCGGGGGGACCGCAACGTGTAGCGAGATTGTGCGGACAGGCTGGCTATGGGCACCCGGCGGACCAGGGGAAACAGCAGTATCACCGGTAGCCAAAGCGCTCCGGCGGCGAAATAGTAGGCATTGGGCTGAGTGGCGGGCGCCGGAAATGTCAGCAGCATTTCCCCCGGCGAGAGTAACATCCGGCGCTCACCATCCACCGCCACATCGGAAGGAATTTCCATCAACTCGCGACGCAGAACCAGCGGCAGAAACATGGCTTCCCACTCTGTCATGTACCTGTCGATTCCACTGTTCATCAGGATATCAAGGGACATGGCAATGGGAGCCAGGGAGCGGTAATGATCGACAACGGCATCCCGGTAGGTCCAGTTGGTCATGTCGGTGGCATGACCCTGAATCTTGCCCATCAGCGCTTCATCGAGGTAGTCGCGTACGCGGGTGGTGCAGTTATCGTCAAAATACTCATAGGAATAAACGCGATTCTCCGTCTGCAGGTTCCACAACAGACGTCGATACAGTCTTTCCTTCTGTGCGTTATTGAGATTGATGCGGTCCTGCCAGACGCTGCGTTGCTGCTGCCGGTACAGGTTCAGCTCCGCTTCAGGCGATGATGTCCCCAGTTGATAATTCATGATACCGAGGAAGAAATCGGTGGAAAATCTCACCAGCCCTACACTGGTATCGAACAGGCCCCAGTTGAAAACCATGTCTGTATTGCTGTTTTCATCCACTACCCTGAGAGCCGTGTGGCCGAAGTTGTCCCAGATACGATCACCAACATCGATGGTCAGCAAGTAAAAATGCACCTGGCTGAGATCCCTGGGCAAATCGACTTCGTCATCGGGGTTGATCGCTTCAAGCGCGAGCGCATTGTGGCATAAGCCGGCAAGCGTTAGGGCCAGAATCAGGGTGCGAAAAGTCGGCAGGGGCGTCAGTTCACGAAAAACGGCAATTATCGGGATGGAATAATTCATTGCGAGTCTGCATGACGCGGCGTTCGTTGTTTTTCAGGGTGCCGAAACGCCCAAACTCGCCATCATAGCAAAGAATCAACAGCGGTAAAATGGATACTTCGTCGGCCTTGTTTACAATTTGACCGGGCGTTCCGGCCTGATTGAGGATAAATCGCGGGCAAAAAAAACCCCGCAGTGGTCCGCCGGGCGGCGGCATGGGGCCAGCTCTCCCTTGACTGTAAAAACGTGTGCGAGGTAACAGTCTGCAGGTATTGCCGAAATCCGGCCTCTTCCGCAATGCAACAAACAATACCCTCGACAGGCTTAACAGGAGATGAATGGTGTCTGCCGATTCGGGCGGGCCGGCAAGCCGTGCTAAACTCGCTCAAAAAATACGCCGCTCGGGAGCCGGATATGCAGAATCGACACATAGGGCCGCTTGAAGTTTCCGCTATCGGACTGGGTTGCATGAGCATGTCTCAGTCATACGGTCAGGCGGACCGACGGGAATCGGAACGCGCGCTGCACCGTGCGCTCGACATCGGCTATACCTTTCTTGATACCGCCAGCCTCTACGGCTTGGGTCACAATGAAGAACTGATCGGGGAAATTCTGAAAACCCGCCGGAATGAATTCGTTCTGGCCAGCAAATGCGGTATCGTCGTGCGCGACGGCAAGCGCGCCGTGGACTGCACTGCGGACAATATACGCAAAACCTGTGAACAAAGCATGCGCCGTCTGCAGACTGACGTGATCGACCTGTACTATCTGCATAGACGCGATTTCAATGTGCCGATTGAGGACAGCGTCGGCGCGCTGGCGGACAGGGTCAAGGCCGGCGATATACGCTATATCGGTCTGTCTGAATGCTCCGATGAAACCATCCGCCGCGCACACAAGGTACATCCGGTCTGTGCCGTGCAGTCGGAATATTCGCTGTGGTCGCGGGAACCTGAGTACAAGGTTTTTGATTGCTGCCGAGAACTCGGCATTGGTTTCGTCCCGTTCAGCCCGCTGGGCCGTGGGTTTCTTACCGGCAGGATCACCGACATGACTGCGCTTGAACCGGACGATATGCGCCAGACCATGCCCCGCTTTACAGGCGAAGACTTTTCTCACAATCTGTCTCTGGTGAAACAGCTCGAGGATATTGCCTCGGACAACGAGTGCACAACGGCTCAGCTGGCCCTGGCCTGGGTACTGGCCCAGGACCCGGACTTTGTACCAATTCCGGGCACGAAACATGTCAACTATGTCGAAGAGAATGCCGCCGCCGCAAATCTGAGTATCAGCACCACTGACCTGGAGCGTGTCGCCATGATTTTCGAAACCGGTGGTGTCCGCGGCGACCGCTACACCAAATCTCTTATGATTTCCCTCGACCCCTCAAAATGAGGAGGCCAGGTCTTCAATATTGAATAGTCAAGAGCTCGGGTTCCTTGCCCCCGAGACCTGACCTTCTGTCCACGTTATAGTTACGCTCTTTTTAATGGAGAAGTCTGTATGAACGGTGCCAACGCGCTTATAGAAACCCTTGCCGATTGCGGCGTCGAGCTGTGTATCGCCAATCCGGGGACGTCGGAAATGCATGCGGTGCAGGCGCTGGATGCAGTGCCCCGGATCCGGTCAGTGCTGGCGTTGTTCGAAGGCGTCTGTACCGGCGCCGCCGATGGCTACGGCCGCATGACCGGTAAACCCGCGGCAACCCTGCTCCATTTGGGGCCAGGTCTGGCCAATGGCATTGCCAATTTGCACAATGCCCGCAAGGCCAGAACTCCCTTGATCAATATTGTAGGCAACCATCCCCATTATCATATGGGCTATGACGCGCCGCTGACTTCTGATATCGATACCCTCGCCCGCAATTGCTCCGCCTGGATCAAATCCAATGGCACCGCCGCTACGCTGGCGCGGGACGGCGCTGATGCCTTCACTGCCGCCCTGCGGCAAACGCCGGATTCCCAGGGGCAGATAGCCACGTTGATCATGGGCGCTGATGCTGCCTGGGGGGAATCCGGAGGACCCGTAGGTCCCAATCCGCGGCCGCGCCGCGGTCTGGCCGATGAATATGCTGTTGAAAGTGTCGCCAGTATCCTGAAGCAGGGCGGCGCAACGGCACTGATGCTTGACCAGCACGCGCTACAGCCCGCCGCCCTGGAATCCGCCAGCCGCATCGCCGCAAAAACCGGTTGCCGACTGCTGACCGGAACGTTTCCTGCGCGCATTGACGGCGGTCCGGGACAGATTCAGGTGGAAAGACTGCCCTACTTCCCGGAACAGATATTGGACACGCTCAAGGACACCCGGCATTTCATTCTGGTGGGTGGCCGCGTTCCGGTCAGCTTTTTTGCCTATCAGGGAATTCCCAGTCAACTCACCCCGGCCTCCTGCAAGATACTTACGCTGACACGGGTGGAGGAGGATGCCGTTGATGCATTGGCCCGGCTCGCGGAACGGCTCGGCGCCGCGGATGAAGATGTCACTCGCTTTGAGAAATCCGCCATCTCCCGACCCGAAGGCAGTCTGACCAATCGATCCATTGTTCAGTCGATTGCCGCCACCCTTCCAGAAAATGCCATTGTCTGCACCGATTCAGGCGGCGGTAACGCGGCCTATCCGGCATGCCAGCACGCCGCGCCGCATACCTGGCTGACCCTGACCGGCGGTTCGATCGGCCAGGGCGGGCCCGCCGCAACCGGGGCGGCCCTGGCCTGCCCCGGCAGACCGGTCGTGGCCTTGCTGGGCGACGGCGGTGCCGCCTACACAATACAGTGCCTGTGGACCCAGGCGCGGGAACAACTGAACGTGACCACGGTCATTTTCGCCAACAGGACCTATAATATTCTGAATGTGGAATATGCCCGCATCGGCGTCGATAATCCCGGCAGAACCGCCGCCAGCCTCTTCGACATCGCCAACCCGGAAATCGACTGGCTGAGTCTGGCCCGCGGCTTCGGAGTGCCCGGAGCCACAGCCAATACCGCCGAGGAACTCAGCACCCTGCTGGAACAAAGCTACGGTGAACCTGGCCCGTTTCTTATTCAGGCTCAGGGCGAACTGCAACGTTAGTGTCCTGTCCCGTTAATTCGCATCATTTCCGCCGGTGAATCAACCAATTCGTGGAGTCTGTAATGAAATATCTCTTGTTAGCGTATATTGATGAAACCATCTGGAAAGAAGGTGAAAAGGAAGCCTGCATGGACGAGTCCCGCAAACTCTGTCACGCCCTGAACCAGGAAGGAGTCTATGTGCACGCCTCACCACTGCACGACGTCGACACCGCAACCAGTGTGCGCGTACGCGAGGGCGAAAGTCTGATCACCGATGGCCCCTTCGCCGAGACGCATGAACAGCTTGGCGGCTACTTCATGGTAAACGTCAATACCCTTGACGAGGCGATGGCTATCGCGGCGCGAATTCCATCCGCCCGTGTCGGCACGATCGAAATTCGCCCGATGGTCGAACTGGACAATATGCCGGAAAAGAAAATTTGACCCGGAATCGATGGCGCATACCCAAGACCGGTGTATGCCTTCCGCATCCCGGCAGCATTCGGAAACGATCGGTATAAGGACGGTTCGGTGTCAGATTTCCTTTAACGGTGCGAAACCTTAAAAGATGAACTATTCCCTGGATCGGGGCGGTCTTTGCATCCATAATCGCCGGAATTCCGACAGGCATGGAGGCCATTCGGGGCAGCGTAGGGAACAAAAACAATAACAATCGCAAGCGGGCGTTGCAGACCTGAATCTACAGCGTGTCGCTCTGCACAGGGGAGATCTGTGTGCCTGACAATAACAAGAAACGTTTGCTGTGCCTTTTGGCGCTGTGTTCCATTCCCTTTGGCTGGCTGATCCTGTCGTCAGGCATGTCAGGCAGCGTGGCTCAGCAATCCGGCCTGGCCATATTCGAGCAGCGGGATTTTGTTGGTTCCGACACCTGTGTTACCTGTCATAGCGCCGCCGGCACTCAGTGGGCGCATACCGCTCATTCCGTGGCTTTCAATTCTGATATTAACGGCCAATGGGGTGAAGCGGCAGGCTGCGAGTCCTGCCACGGCCCCGGCTCTGAACATATCGAAAATCCCGCGGTGACTGATTCCATACTGCGCTTTACCTTTGACAGCCCCACACCGGTGGTTGCACAAAACCAGGTGTGTCTGGGCTGTCATCAGGGCGGCGAGCGTATTCACTGGTTCGGCTCTGTCCATGATCGCAATGATATAGCCTGTGCCGACTGTCATAACCCGATGGCTGAGTTTTCCAGCAGCGGTCTGTTAGCCAGACAGGGTGTCAACGAGACCTGTTTTGCTTGTCATCAGACCCAGCGCGCGGAGTTTAACCGGCGCTCCCACATGCCGCTCACGGAAGGCAATATCAATTGCACAGACTGCCACGCTCCTCACGGCAGCGTGACCTCGCCCCTGTTGCAGACCACCAGCATTAACGAAACCTGCTATCAATGTCACGCGGAAAAGCGAGGCCCGTTCCTTTTTGAACATGCACCGGTACGGGAGAGCTGTACCAACTGCCATACTCCTCACGGTTCCAATCATGAAAGTCTGCTTCTCACTGCACGACCATTATTGTGCCAGCAATGTCATACCATGACAGGGCACGTGAATGACCTGATGACGCGGGGCAATCTGGCGGGTGGACCAAGGCCGGACTCGCGGCTGATCGGGCGCAGTTGCCAGAACTGTCATGTACAGATACACGGGTCGAATCATCCTTCCGGTGCGGATTTTCATCGCTAGTGTCCGGTCCGGTTCCAGTGTCCTGTACCAAAGGCTGAACAATGAAACCAAATTACCCGACATTTCGATTTTTTACCCCGGCCATGGTGGCAGTGTTAATGGTGATACCGGCATTGTTAATGGTCTCCCTTGCCACAGCAGCGGATTCGCCCGGTAATGAGTTGAACCCCGACGGCCTGGCGTTCGAAACCGGTCATTCCCCACTCGGTCTGAACATTTTCAATCCCCGGAACGCCCGTTCTCCAGCCGGGCTGCTTTACCCGCCGGTGATGAACTCACCCGGGTTTACCGAAGCGGCGGAAACCGGCTGGCTGTATCGCGGAGTCCTTGAGGCCGGCTATCTCGGCAATTCCGGAACCACGGACACGGGGAGCTTTCTGGAATACGGAGATCTGTCTGAAGGCTTTATGCTGCGCGGACTGGGATACGAGGCCATCAAACCCGAGGAGGGTAAGTACTTTCGCTTGGTCAGCGGCGCTGTCGGGCGGGATGATTCGTATTACCATGTTGAAGGTGGCCAATACGGCAAAATGAAGCTCGGCGCTTTTTTCTCGAGTACGCCACATACCTTCAGCACCAACTCTCGTTCATTGTACGACGGTATCGGCACCGGCGTGTTGGCTCTTCCCGCGGGTATTCAGGCGGGCGAATCAACAGCCGAGGATGTGCGGAATTACCTGAACGCACGGCCGCCGCGAAAGCTGGCGTTGCAACGGGACAAGAGCGGTGCCCTGTTCACCTTCGATTTAAACCGACAATTACAATTTCACGGTCAGATCAGCAGTGAGTCGCGCGAAGGAACACGAGCGTTCGGCGGCACCTTTTCCTATCCGCAAGTCGGCCAGGTGATTGAGACCATCGAACCCATTGACCATCAAACCACCGAAGTCATTACCGGGTTTCGATACGTGCGTGACCGCTTGCAGGGCAACCTGTCCTATACCGGCTCCTTTTTCCGTAACGAGTTCGAGTCGCTGACATTCGAAAACCCGGGCATCCCCACGTTCGCCGGCGTCTATTTTCCTCCTCAAGGACAATTCGCGCTGGCTCCGGACAATACTTTTCACAGCATCCGCGGCGATCTGGCAACCCGCTTTGATCCCTGGTCAGGGCGATTCAACGCCACAGTGGCGTACAGCGTGGCCAGTCAGGATGAAAAGCTGCTGCCGCCGACAACCGCTACCGGCATTGGCGGCTCAAGCAGCTATCCGGTGAACCTCGACAACTGGAATACCGTAAACGCGCTCAGTCAGGCGCGCGCTGACGCGCGTGTCAACACCCTGACCGCCCAGGCCCGTTATGCCGTACGGCCCACCCGCAACCTCGGTGTGCAATTTGAAGTGCGGGTACGTGACGAGGATAACGAGACCGACTACCGGGTATTCAATCCGTTAACCGGCGAGTATGGCTATCCGGCCCTTGACGGTGGGCTGGGCACAGTCAAAATCGGTCTGGGTGGAATTTACCGCCCGTCCGTACCTGGCAGCCGCGTCCGTATCGCCAATATTCCTCCCGCGATTGACCGTGCGCACGGCGACGTCAGTTTTGACTATCGGCTGCAGTCCGGCACCCGATTGAATCTGAGGTTGCGTCACCAGGAAACCGACTATGCGCATCGTGAAAGATCGCGTGTCGAGGATGATGAAATCAAACTGGAAGTTGCGAACAGCAGTCTGGACAACGCCATTCTGCGAATGACCTACATCCACGTGGATCGATCCGGAACGGACTATAATCCGAATCCCTACGAACAGTTCTATTCAAGTTCCTTCGCCGATTTTCAGCCCCGGTTTGCCGATGGCCAGGTGCCTCACACGCTTTCGGCGCTGCGTAAATATGATCTGGCCGACAAATCCGGCCAGACACTTCGAGCCCAGGCCCATATTCTGCTTTCCGACAAGTCTGATTTGCAACTCACCGGCAGCATCAGCGACGATGATTTCGAAGCGGATTTTGGCCTGCGCGATTCAAGGAGTCTGACTCTCAACACGGAATGGACATACCAGTTCAACAAAGAGTCAGATGCATTTCTTTATTACAGCTACCAGGACAGACGCAGCGACGTCAGCAATATCAACGATGCCGGTCCCATTGGCAGCGACCCGGCACCGGGTGGAGCGGTATACCGCCTCGATGCCGTCTGGTCGCAGGCGGCGAAGGAAATCAATCACGCCGCCGGGGGCGGTTATCAGCGTGCAATCGGCGCCCTGACTTTCGAAGCCAGCTACACCTACTCGTTTGCCAGAAGTGAACTGGGTTACGACTACGCTTCACCGCGCGCTTTCAACAACGCCTATACACAAGAGGTGGCGGGAAACGCGTATCCTGATCAGACCTTTGAACTTCATATGGCCGAAGCCAGTCTGGCCTGGCCGATACGTGACAACTTCACCCTCCGCTTTTTCTATCGCTATGAAAGGGAAGACCTTGACGATTTCCACTATCAGGGTCTGGTTGATCCCGTGCTGGCGGGTACCATTTATCTGCAAGCCGTCCCCGAAGATTTTTCCGCGCACCTCCTCGGAACTTACCTTAAGTTCGACTTCTGAAACCAGCGCACCGCTCAAACAGGGAACGCGAACAGGCAGGTGTCGGGCAGCCGGCGCGTTTTACTGTCGCGGGATGCGGTCAATGCGGGCCCGGGTATTTGTGTCTTCGAAACCGGCTTTGTATGATATTGACCGGGCTCTGGCAGCAATACCCTGATTGCCGGGTCTGTTTTTGAAGGTCTGCTTTTAAAGACACCGCGTACGAACCTGGCCGGAGGAACATGCATGATGAGTGACAGGCACCCTTTGGAAATCGCTTTCACCTTGGGAATCAGTTTGCTGGCGACGGCCGCTCCGGCCTGCGCGCAAGTGACGAATGACCCGTTCCCGGAACCGATCGCCGCGACCGAGGGTGTAATCCGCGTAGATTTCGTCGAGTTTGCCTCGCTACCGGACATTGATGGTGAACCGGCGCGCATGATTCACTTGGTCGATGAGCCCGGCACCGGCCGGTTGTTTGTCAATGACATGCGTGGCCCGTTATACAGCCTCAGCTATGACGGGCAGACGGTTATGGAATACATTGACATCAATGCCGCCGACTGGGATGTCCATGTCAATGCGGCAAGCCGGGAAACCGGGTTTCAGGGTTTTTCTTTTCATCCTCAATTTGATCAGCCTGATACGCCGGGCTACGGCAAGTTCTACACCTGGACGGACAGCAGCAACACCGGACCGGATCCGGACTATGTTCCAAGTGGCGACGGCGATTCCCACGACACCGTACTGCACGAATGGACTGCATCAAACCCCGAAGCAGCTCACTACGACGGCGGTGCCCCGAGGGAACTGCTGCGTGTTCAGCAACCGTTCGGGAACCACAATGGCGGGCAGATTGGGTTCAACCCACTGGCCGCACCGTCGGACCCGGATTTTGGTTTGCTGTATGTGTCCCTGGCGGATGGAGGCAGCGGTGGTGATCCTTACAATATGGCTCAGGATCTCTCCTCGGCCTTCGGAAAGCTTTTGCGTATTGACCCGCATGGTTCAGACAGCGCCAATGGTGAATACGCAATCCCGGCCGAAAACCCATTCGCCGGCGACGGGGATGCAGACACGCTGGGAGAAATTTTTGCTTACGGTATTCGTAACGGGCAGCATTTCGCGTGGGACCCGGTGAATGGGAATCTGTTTCTCTCCGACATCGGGCAAAACGTAGTTGAAAAGCTGACGCTGGTGACCCCCGGCGCCAATCTGGGGTGGAACGCCTGGGAGGGCAGCTTCCGATTCAGCGGCGGCGCGGTGGATGTCGGTAACCCGCGCAGCGATCCAGAGGTCACGTACCCGGTTGTTGAATGGGCGCACCAGGACCCGCTGCTTCCAGGCCGCTCCGCTGCCTCCGGACTCCATGTTTACCGCAGTGATGAAATTCCACAACTGGAGAATCTGGTTCTGTTCGGCGATCTCCCCAGCGGCGAGCTGTTCTCTATTTCAGCGGACGATCTTCCCAGTGGTGGGCAGGATCCGATTCGCCGGGTTTTGTTCAATGACGAAGGTGAAGCCAAAACGCTGCTTCAGCTTATTCAGGAGAAAAACCGGTCCCAGGGCAGAACACCGGCGTCACGTGCCGACCTGCGGTTCGACGGAAGTTCGAGCAACGAGGTCTTTCTTCTCAACAAGCACGACGGAACCATCCGGCAACTTGTTCCATAACACAAGCCGGGTTTTCAACAACCGGCCGGTGCAAATTTGTCCGGACTCCGCACCCGGCTGACCGGCGATGCCACACGAACCACGGCGGCCTCGCCCTTTGCACTGACCAGGCGTGAAAGTATCCGCAGTCCTCGCTCAGCGTCCCGCAGCGGTGCGTGACTGAAATTAAGTCGCAGATAACCTTGCGGTGCGGTGGCTTCAGTCAATGACTCGGGGAAAAACAACTCACCAGGCATAAACGCCACATTCTCCTCGATTGCCGCCGTCAGCAAGGCGCGTGTATCGAGCTTCCGGTTCAACTTCAGCCAGAAAAACAGGCCACCGCGCGGAATGTCCCACTGCGCCAGCTCGCCGAAATATTTATCCAGCAAATCGGCAAACCGGTTGCGTTTAATGCGGTAGGTCTCTACCAGCTTTTTCATCCTTGCGTCCCGGGCGGGATCGGTCAGGTGCTGCATTACCAGCCACTGGCTGAGACGATTACTGTGCAGGTCCGCCGCCTGTTTGAGCCGGGTCAGGTATGGCACCAGGTCGGGCGAGCAGGCCAGGTAACCCAGGCGTAGTCCCGGTGCCAGTGTCTTCGAAAATGAACCCTGATATATCCATGAACCCTCCTCTACCATCGCGCAAACCGGGGTGCGTTCGCAATCCTGGTAAACGAGGTCGCGGTACGGATCATCCTCAAACAGGGGAATACCCTGCTCATCACAGAGTTCCGCCAGGGCGGCGCGTTCCGCGCGTGTATAACACTTTCCAGTTGGGTTTTGGAACGTGGGAATCGTATACATCAACGCCGGTTTGCTTGTACCACCGGAATTTTGCGGCGCTTTGGCAGAGTTCAATGGCACAAACCGGGCGCCGAAAAAGCGAAATACCTGCAGCGCGGCCAGGTAGGTGGGAGATTCCACCGCCACCACGGTGCCGGGATCGATGAACAATTTGGCGACCAGGTCAATGCCCTGCTGCGAGCCCGAGAGAATCAGGATCTGTGACGGGTTGCAATGCAGCCCCGTCTTCGCCAGATCGCTGCAGATGAGTGTACGCAGTTCTTCTTCCCCTTCAGACGGCCCGTACTGCAGGTATGCCTCCGGCAGACAAGTGAGATCTGGATGAATAAACGTTTCCGGGGCGGGCAGGCCACCGGCAAATGAAACCATCTGCGGGCGATCTATAACTGATAGAATCTCGCGGATAGGTGATGGATGCAAATCAGTAACTCTATGGGACAACCGGGTCATTTTTGGTGCCTCCACTGTACTCGTTCAGGGTTAAAATGCCTGAGATTGGCCTTGAAAGCAGGGATAAAGGTCAATATAGTTTACCTAACGAGCCAAGTGTAGGACCGATGGAGATCTAAGTCAATATGGTTGACATAATAAAAAATGAAGATTTAATGGAGGCAATTGAGCAATTTTATTTTGCCTACCGCTCGTTTACCGCGGGACCGGACCGGGTGCTGCAGGAAAGATCTCTGGGGCGGGTTCACCACAGAATTCTCTATTTTGTGGGCCGCAATCCCCATATCAGCGTGAATGCCCTGCTCAGCGTGCTGGCGGTCAGCAAACAGGCACTGAATGGCCCTCTGCGGGTATTGGTGGATCAGGGGTTGGTGAATACCGAAATGTCCACCGAGGACCGGCGCATCAAGCAACTCACCCTAAGCCCTGAAGGGCGCAAACTGGAGCGACAGCTCACGCGGATACAAATGCAGCAACTCGATGCTGTATTCAGCCGCGCCGGACGCAAACCCATGCAGTGCTGGCTCGACATCATGCGAGAAATCCCCAGGGTCGGACCACTGTAAGCATCTGTTTTTTCATATTTTTTGTCCACAAGACCCGCATCTCACTAGTTTAGATCCTGAATTTCAGCCCCAAATGGAAGCGTTTAGGATTTCGGAAACCGGCCGGGAATAATACAGCCTAGCGCTATGATTCTTGCCCCATAAATGGCAATTTAAGCTTTTTTCTCAAACCAATAACACTTGAATCTGCTGGATTTCAAGGCGTTACGGCGGTCCGACCCCGTACGGCGGTCCGACTCCGATCGCCGAAAAGCAGTGCTTCAAACTCATCAATCGGAAGAGGTTTGCTGAATAAATATCCTTGATAACCCTTGCATCCCTGCTGAACCAGAAATTGTCTTTGTTCTTCAGTTTCCACCCCTTCGGCTATGTCAGTCAGCATCAATAGCCGGGCAAGGGCTATGATCATGCATGCCAGCGCAGCGTCATTCGCGTTGGTCGGTATATCGTTGACAAACGACTTGTCGATCTTGAGCTGTTCCAGCGGTAGCCGCTTCAGATAGTTAAGTGAAGAATATCCGGTACCGAAATCGTCCAGCGAAAATCCAACCCCGTCGGACTTGAGCAAGGACATTTTGGCTACCGCATCTTCGATTTGGGATATCAGCACGTTTTCGGTCAGCTCAATCTTCAATCGGTGCGGGTTGGCGCCTGTGCGCTCAAGCACGGTCCTCACCTGTTGTACAAAATCAGGATGCCGAAACTGATGTGCACTGACATTCACCGCCAGTACAAAATCCCTGGTTTCCGGCCGGGTCTCCCAGGCGACAAGTTGGCAACATGCCGTTTCCAGAATCCAGTGACCCAATGGATGAATGAGTCCGGTATCCTCAGTCAGTGGAATAAACTCCAGGGGCAGGACAAGACCGCGATCCGGATGCTGCCAGCGCACCAGCGCTTCAGCGCCAAAAACCTTCTTGTCTGCATCCACCTGGGGTTGGTAGTGCAAAACAAATTCGTCATTGCCTATCGCCTCACGCAGTTCTTTCTCCAGCGTGACCCGCGAACTTATCCTGGCTTGCATCTCGGGATCATAGAAGCGCAGCGTATTGCCACCTTCCGCCTTGGATTGGTACATGGCGATATCCGCCTGCTTAAGCAATTCATCGACACTGATCCTTCGATGGTTAAACAGCGTAATACCGATACTGGGAGTGGTGTAGTGTTCGTTGTTATTCAACACAAACGGCGTTTGAAATGTCTCGAGAATCTTGTTGGCAAACAGCCGGGCATTGGCTGCTGCTTCATCAGCCTCAAGCCCAAGATTTTCAAGCACGATTACAAATTCATCGCCACCCAGGCGCGCTACCGTGTCGGCTTCCCGCACACAACCTTCGAGACATTTGGCCACCTTTTGCAGAAACTTGTCGCCGGTGTTGTGGCCGAAGGTGTCATTCAGTGTCTTGAAGGCGTCGAGATCCAGAAACATAAGGCTGCCGTGTTCCTTATTGCGAGCACAGGCAGCGAGCGCGTGTTTCAAACGGTCCTGCAGTAATATCCGGTTGGGCAGTCCGGTAAGTGAGTCATAAAACGCCAGAAATTCAATTTCCGCCTCGGCCTCTTTACGTGCGGTGACATCGCTCATGCCACCCACCATCCGAATAGCCTTGCCGCTACCGTCGCGAATCACGAACCCCCGGTCAAGAACATGGGCGATGGAGCCGTCCTTCCTGACGAAGCGATACTCTTCAGTCCATTCCCGTGCACTGTCTTGTATTGCTGTAGTAATCGCATTCAGAACGCGGTCTTTGTCTTCGGCATAAATGTGTTTTGACCAGGAGCGGGAATCCGGTTCAACTTCATCGATACTGTAACCGAAAAGTGTCTGGATGCCCTCGTTCCACCAGACCGAACCCGCGATCAGATCCCAGTCCCATATCGCATCCGTTGTAGCTTGCGCAACAATTCTCAAACGTTCCTCTGTTCGTCTGATTGCCTCCCGCGCCCGGTGACGTTCTGTCATATCCCGAAGGCTGATTACGACGATTTCCGAATCCGCCTCGGGCATCGAGTTCATGGACATTTCCAGCGGGAACCGGCTGCCGTCCGTACGACAACCCGACACTTCAATTATGTCGCGTGAGGCGTTTCGTATGGATTCAGAATCTACTTCGCTTGCACTTCGACCTGGCAACTGGAATCCCGGTACCAGAACACCAATAGGTTTACCGATGATGTCATTGTAATTGGCGCCGAAAATAGTCTCGGCCGCCGGATTACAGGACAGCACAAGACCTTCGCCATCAAGAGCCAGAATTCCGTCAGCGGTGGTTTTCAAAATGGTATCGGCGCGCGATTCCTGAATCCGCCGCCCCAACTCCGATTCGGTGATTCGCTGGTCTATACGAGTAGCCAGCATAGCCAGAAACAGAATCAGTATTGAAAAGCCACTGATTGTGGTGCCCATGGATAAATTGGAAAATTCACCAGCCAGAAGCGCCGACTCAGTACCGGGATAGAACCTGGCAGCCGCCATTGCAGTGTAGTGCATCCCTGCGACAGCATTTCCCATGACGATGGCAGCAACGAGTGTGACCCAGAATTTTGACGGGGAAAATCGGGCACTCATCATGAAGCGTATGTATATCGCAGCCATGGAAAGCAAATGCGCCACGACGATCGACAAACAGAACAGAACGAAGTTGTAATGCATTATCCCCTGGATATGCATTCCTTCCATCCCGGTGTAGTGCATTGCGCCAATGCCCAGCGCCATCAACAGGGCGCCTGACTGAAGCCGCCACCACCCCAGTTCCGGCTGAGCTATGAAATACAATGCCGCTCCGCTCGCCAGAATAGCAGGTACCACAGACAACAATGTCACGCCCAGTTCATAACGGACAGTAATAGGCAGGCTGAATGCCAGCATTCCGGTGAAGTGCATGGCCCAGATGCCGCAACCCATCGCGCTGGCACCGGCAAGCAGCCAATACGCTCTGGCCAGCCGGTCAGTTGAAGCAATAATGCGATTTACAATCGACAATGCGGTATAGCCCGCGAAGCAGGCTATGGCAATGGAAAGGATCAGGAGCGGCCAATTATAACTGCCGACAATTGGGGTGCCCAGCTCCGCAGTGTGAGGCGAGAAGTGCCAGAAGCTCATAATCTCTGCCGGTTAACCAAGTCTGCACGAGAATAAACTTCCTAACACTGCTGGTCAACAAACCCCACTGCGAAGAGTCTGAAAAAAATAAATGAGACACGGGTGATCACGATGCGACTGCATCACGAGTCACAACGCAGCTCACAGAACGGTCACACTGCCGCTACTGACCCGCACTGTCGCTGAAGAGAGTTCGATGCCCGATACGCCAGCCCGCTTCAGTGCGTACAAAATTATCCTCGTAATAGCCCGACGCGACCACTGTCGAGGGGCGAACGGTCACGTCCAGCAAGAACCAGTAGGTACGGCTGAACGCTCCCTGTTCGGTCGGCGTGATCAGATAACTTCCGTTCAGATGGCGCCGGCCAACATCACCTGTTTCTCCCTGATACCGTTCAGCGCGATCGGCCCGCAATGCATCCATGCCGACGATATCCCGGCCGCCGCGCGTCATTACGGCATCTTCGGCAAACGCCGACAGGAACAATTCGGTGTCGCGGAAATCACTGCCCTGGTTATACCGCGCGTACAGCGCCTTGATTTCTTCATAGTCCCGGCCGGTCAACGGGGCGGGAGTACCAGTGTTTTGCGCCCACACAAGCCCCCCACCAAACAATACAAACATGGCCGTCACTAACACATAATTGCTTTTCTTCATTTCGTCTCCTTCATTGCACCATGATCTCGAGCCGTCAATCGTCCACACACTTCATGCAACGTGTGATGGTCGGATCCGCTGAAATCCGCTTCGCTTCAATCTCGCCTTCGCACACGTAACAATACCCAAAATCGCCAGCGCTGATCCGCCTCAGCGCACCTTCTATGCGGTCAATCTGATGCTGGCGGCGCCGCTCGGTCGCCTTGGCCATTTGCTGCACCTGCATTGCATCCATCCGGGAAAGACGACCGACGCTGGTCTGATCGAGTTCAACTGTTGCCGACGCATTCTTTGAGGACTCCTGGATACGTTCCAGTTCGACCCTCAGGTCGAGAAGGCGCTGGCGATACTGTTCGGCTTCTGATTTTTCCACTGATGTCTCCGGTTCAATAGTCCGGGCTAGAATTCCCATTGGTCCTCGAACGAGAGGCCCAGTTTCCGCTCATACCGCTGCTCGGTAATGTGCCGGGGAAAGAGCGCTTTGCTGAGTAGCGCCCGCGCGTCGGTAATGATCTGCTCAATCGCGGCTATACGCAATGGCGGCCCTGCGGGAATTTCCATAACCGAACCCCACAGACTCAACATTTCAGTATTGATAAGCCGGATATCGTTATGTTTGGCCCACTCGGCCGCAATCAATATGCCCAGTTCCTTGCGTTTGTCCGCCACCAGTTCACCCTGTCGTGCGTTGAGATTGTAAAGCAGGGCGGGCGTGAGATCGTTCCAGCCCAGCGGCATGGTCAGCGAACCTTCATAAAAGCGCACAATCCAGTCCAGATACTCCTCTTCCGTCTGTAGTCGCTGATTGGCGGAATCCTCTGCATAGGCCTGGACAAAGTATTCCCTGTCGGGAAGGATTTCAGGCCAGTTCTCCACAGTGCCGATGGCCGAGCATGCAGCCAGCGTGGTGGCCAATGCAACAAACAGCAATGTGCGCAACAGGCTTTTCATGCTGTTATAGCCTGACTATTGATACCACCAGGCATCAATTTCAACGAATAAACCAAACTTTATCCCGCTAAACCTCAATTCTTAATCGTACGGTCCAGAAACTCGATCACCGGCGGCAGATGCGTTTCATCGTAGAATTCCGGGCCACCATGTGCTGCCCCATGCACGGCATCAAACTTCACATCCAGGCCCAGATCAAGGTAGGCGCCCTCAAGCTGTAGCGACTGATTGACCGGCATTTGCGGATCTCTGTCGCCATGGAACAACAGCAATGGCGGATCGTTTTGGTCAACGTGATACACCGGACTGGCCAGGCGGGCAATATCCGGATTTTCTTCCGGTGTCGCGCCTAACAGCGCACGTAATGCCGGTTCGCGCAAAGCCAGTCCAAACGGAGTGGATTGGTCGAGAATTGTGGTCAGGTCAAAGGCGCCATAGTAGGCAATAATAGCCTGTACATCGGATGATTCCGCATTGTTGCCGCCCACGTCGCCTTCAAGTTCACGATGCCCGTTGGTCACGCCAACCAGCGTGGCGAGATGAGCGCCGGATGACTGTCCGGTAATCGCGATGCGCTCGGCGTTATATCCGTAGTCGTCAGCGTGGGTTCGCAACCAGCGGATGGCTCCCTTGATGTCGTGGACCATCACCGGAAACTGCGCTTCGGTGGACATGTGAAATTCGATGCTGGCCACGGCAAAACCATCCTGCAGCAAATGCAGGGGCACACCCGAATGCTTGGTCAGCGCGCGCCAGGCCCCGCCGTGAACCTGCACGACCAACGGCGGAGAGTCCACATTGTCCGGAAGATAGATATCCAGTGCCAGTTCCTTGTCCGCTGCCGTGGCATAGATGACATCGGCAAAATCGGGCGGCTGCTGAGCTGCCGCGGTCGGCGCCAGCGCCATGAACAAGGCCAGCCCCGACAGCAGGGCCAGAGCAGGAATAAACCGGATACTATCGCCAGGTTCCCTGAGTATTGTTGTCATAGTCATTCTCTTTGTTTGATTCAATTTGCGATTCTTCGCGGCGACCGACTCTGAACCGGTTGATTATTCTTCCACCGAAACCCTGATGACGTTGCTGTTGTTATACTCCCGCCAGTTCCATTCGTCATCCACCAGTTGGACTTTGGATACCCCGAACTTCTCCATATCGTCAACGGAATAATCAAATCCCGCAATTTTCCTTCCCCGCACAAAAGCCCAGGCATAATCCAAAAAGGTATACTTGTCCTGACCATACACGGTGATGGCGGGGTTCACACCGATACGCGCAAAAAACCGGGCTTCGCGCTCCTGCCATTCCTGCCAGGTCTCTCCGTATCCCGCGCGGATGGACTGTTCCCCAAGACCGGCCTGCAGCGCGCCCCCGTGCCAGACCAGCACTGAGTGTTCGTGCAGATATTTGTTTCTGCCTGCGGTAAAAATATAGTTGGCACAGGATGACGCGCAGCCCTGGTCCACCTTCACGTCGAGCTTGTTTCCGTGCACCCATTCGCCAATATCGAGACCCAGTTGAACATCGCCACCGGCACTGCTGATGACCAGCATGGTCGGCTTTACAGCGGCTGAGTCATACAATGAAAACAACTCCGCGGTGGCTTCTTCCTCCAGAGGCCCCGAGTAAACAAGCTGGTTGTCCTCGTCGAGAAAAACCCGGGCCTCGGCCCGTTCACCCAAACCTGTCTGACTGTAGGCGGCAGGCAAAAGCAGTGATGTAATCAGAATGGCGCTATGGCGCAGCTTCATTCATTGGCCTCGTCGTACTTTCCTTGTGGCATCCCTTGTGGCATCTTCATGACGTGCCGGAGTCCTCTGCGGATAAGTCAGGAATCAAGCAGGATTTCCCAGTATCCCACATCAATCCAGCGGTCGAATTTGAACCCCACGCGCGAGAAATGGGCCACTTTCACCATACCCATTTTCTCATGTAAAGCAATGCTGGCTTCATTGGGCAAGGCAATTCCCCCGATAGCCACCTGAATACCCTGGGTCCGGAGTCTGGCAAACAATTCGGTGTACAAGCTCGTGCCCAACCCCTGTGCACAGGCCGACTTTGCCAGGTAGACCGAAGTTTCAGTCGTAAAGCGGTAGGCGCTGCGGCTTCTCCAGGGTGTCGCATACGAGTAGCCGAGTACGCCCTGCGGGCTTTCGCCGACCAGCCAGGGGAGGTTCGCACCAGCCACTGTTTCCATCCGCACCGCCATACGGGCTGCAGATACCGGCTGCTCCTCAAACGTGGTGACGGATGTCGCGATGTAGTCATTGTAGATGGCGACGATGGCGGCGGCATCGTCCGTTGACGCGTCCCTCACCGTTACAATGTTTTCCGCAATAGTCATTGGCAATGGCCTCCAGCCGGTACCAACTGATATGTTGACGAGAACAGACCGGGTTGTCCAGCGCCGAATCATCGTTCAGTGCCACCACGCACGACACCGTTGCCCATCCGGCCTGGGCAACGTGGCTCGTCCGTGACTTGATCCATTTCCTGCCCATGAACCATGAGGACTTTCGGTTATTGTTTCATTGAACGGCGTGATGCCGTCACAGAGTCTTTACCATTAATAATGTATCCGTACCTTTGTACACCACACGCTCCAGCGGTTCCCAGCCTAACCGGGCGTAGAGCCCGCCGTCGATATTTTCGGTCTGCAGGTGGAGTTGTGGCAGATTTCTTTCCCCGGCCAATTCAACAATCCGGCTCGTCATCGCGGTGGCAATGCCGTTCCCCCGATACTCCGGCGCGACGTACACGCTACCGAGCCAGTACCTCAGTCCGGGAAACACGTCTTGCATTTCGTGCGCCTTCAGTGCCGCCGTGCCAACCATCCTGCCATCCAGCGTGGCGACAATATTCACCGGCAGGCTCTTGCTGCTGAGACTTGACCTCAGCCTGGCAACCAGGCTGTCGATCGAACCGTCCATTCGGTCGGCCCAGACTGTATACCACCAATTAATCACCTCAGGCACGTCTTCGGGTCTGTCGGCCAGGTATTCGAATCTCAGCGTCATCAACTGTATTGCCTGCTTGCCTGGTTCAGAGCGCCCCAAGGGCCGCCATTGATTCCAAAGTGTAACGCAAAATACAATATCATGGCGTGAACTACTGATACATCAACCCGATGCCTGGAAGAAACCTATGTTTGAGTGGATTGCAACCCCCGAAGCCTGGGTGGCACTGGGCACCCTGATCGCCCTGGAAATCGTTCTGGGTATAGATAATATTATCTTCATTTCGATTCTGGTCGGCAGGCTGCCGGAACACCAACGTGACAAGGCGCGGAAGCTGGGACTGGGGCTTGCCATGTTAGCTCGCCTAGCCTTGTTGTTCGCCATCGTCTGGGTGATGGGTCTGGTAGAGCCCTGGTTTTCAGTGTTGGGTCATCAGATCTCCGGACGTGACATTATTCTGATCGTTGGCGGATTGTTTCTCCTTGGCAAATCCACCAGGGAAATACACGATAGTTTTGAGATTGACGGCGAAGGTCAAACCCCGGGAAAGACACGCAGCTTTTTCAGTGTAATGGCGCAAATCGCCGCTCTCGATCTCGTCTTCTCCCTGGATTCAGTAATCACGGCGGTCGGACTGGTCGACCATGTCTCTATTATGGTCATTGCTATCGTTACCTCGGTTATAGTCATGCTGCTGGCGGCGAATGCTATCGGCCGCTTTGTCGACGAGAACCCCACCATCAAAATGCTGGCGCTTTCATTCCTGCTTCTGATCGGGTTTACGCTCGTTATTGAAGGCTTCGAAGTTCATGTACCCAAAGGCTATATTTATTTTGCCATGGCGTTTTCCGTCGGCGTCGAGTTATTGAATATCCGGCTCCGCAAAAAGAAAAAGGAATCGCAAAAAATCCACCTCAGCAAAAAACTTCCTGTGTGAACGCCCGCGGATTACGGCGCGCCCTCCGGGAGCCCCTGACGCGAATTAACCGGACAGGACACTAGACGGCCGCCTGCGGGACCTGTTCACCCGGTTCCCTGTGGCCTTTCAGCGTCGCATAGAAATCGTCGGCCAGCTCTTTTTCGTCAGTGTCCGGCTCCAGCCACACCATGATTGGAATCACTATCAGCGGCAACAGCGTTGCCGCAAAAGTGGGATCGCGCCATTCACCGAGAGACTGACACAGTTCATACCAGAATTGGGCAAAACCACCGGCGTTCGCGTTTTCCGCACCCTCGTAGAGCGTATTGAGCCCCCAGTGCGCCAGACCGCCACCATAGCCGATAAGCATGCCCCAGAAAGCGGCACGTTCGGTGGTTTTTTTCCAGTAGAAAATGTACGCGATCGCGATGGCAGGAGGTACTACCATGGCAAAGCCCAGCAACAGCAGTTGCAGCACCGAAGTGATGTCCGCGAGCCAGGCGATGGTGGTGGCGACCAGACCATAGATGACCGTGGTAATTTTATAAAAGCGAAGCTTTTTCTCCGGTGAAAAATGCTTTGATCCCGGTATCCAGTCATTGACCAACAACGTCGCGCTTCCCAACAGAATAGGCGCGCCGGATGAGATCAATGCACCGAGAATCGCCGCCAGTGCGATTCCTCCAATAACCGGACCCACGTCGGTAGCCAGTTGCGTGATATTACGGTAACTGCTCAGGCCACTTTCCAGACCATATTCAGCCAGTGTGCCAATACCAATAAAGCCTGCCAGCAACGGCATGATTGCGGCCACTCCGCCGGCAATCAGGAAACCCGGCAATAGCAGGCTTTCCTTGCGTGCGGAAGTCGAGTAATTGACATAAACCGATGCCGCGGGCGTATGCAGGGTCGCCGAGAAAAACAGCGCGATGATGCTGGCCCATCCAATGCCGGTGAAACTCCACCACGAAGCCTGATCCTGCCCGCTGTCAACGAGCCTGGCGTCGGCGAGCGACATCATCTGGTCCCAGCCTCCCATCGCGCGCATGGCGAAATATCCTACCAGCGCCAGTCCGACGATGGTCACAGTGCAGTGTATGATATTGGTGATCCCGGTGCCGCGAAGACCGCCGGTAGCGGTGAATGTCAGGATAACGATGCCGCCGATATAGACACAATAGACAAACGGCAAGCCAGTAACACCGCTCACGATGGAGCCGATCACAAAGGGTTCAATAATATTGATTATCAGATATTCGGTCTGGACACAGAGACTGGCCAGCCACTGGCAACGCCGGGATTCAAAACGCCGGTCGAATACCTGTCCGGCACTGGACAGGCGCAGGCGCCGATAGGGTACTGCGAAAAAGATTCCGACCAGGGCCAGTGCGGCAAATGAATTGACGCTGTACCACAAGTTGCCGATGCCGCTGGTAACCACGTCTCCGGCAACTCCGTAGGTACCGGCGCCACCGATGCGAGTGCCCGCCACACCCGCGGCCAGCATCCAGATCCCCATCGTGGAACTGCCGGTGGCCCACTCTTCGGAACTCGTGATTCTGCGGTTTAGCGCAATACCTATAAACGTAAACGCCGCAAGGTAAAGCACGATAACAACTGTTGCTATAAGCGCCGTCTCGTCCACACACCCCCCTTGACCAGGGCCTTCGACACCTTGTTGTGTGCGGCTCATACTACACTATGTGATCTGCGCAGTCATGGCCCGGTCGGGGCGCAGGCAGAAAGAACCGCTGACTTCACAAGCGGGTCCATGGGTGCTAACGTCCCGCTGTCGCCTGGAAGCATGGCGTGTCGAAATCGTCGAGGGCGTAGCAAAGGAAGGATACCAGTGTGAATAAATTGACCCCGGGCTCGGATCAGTGGCTGGCGCAGGTTAAAGAGGAAATCATTGAACCCGAACGGCCCATTATTGATCCTCACCACCATCTCTGGAAAAAGCGTTTCAATCGTGACTACCTGTTGCATGATCTGTGGTCCGACACGAGCTCCGGGCATAACATTGCCAAAACGCTGTTTGTGGAGTGCCGGGCTTTTTATCATCGCTCGGGGCCGGAACACTTGTTCCCCGCGGGCGAAACCGCTTGTATCGCCGAAGTAGCGCGGCAGAGTGTGGAAGGAGGGCCCGGCCGGCCGCCAATCGCGGGCATCGTGGCCCATGCCGACCTGACACTGGCAGGCACTGATGACAAGTTGCTGCAATTGCTCGAACTGCACAAATCGAACTGCGGCGGACTGCTGCGCGGCATACGGCATTCCGGTGCGTTTGACAGAGACCCGGATGCATTGCTGATTCGCTATCAGTCACCTGTGGGACTCTACCAGAACGAAGCCTTCCGGAAAGGATTGGAACTGCTGGCGAAGCAGAGTCTCACGTATGATACCTGGCACTATCATCACCAGAATACAGACTTTTGCGACCTGGCCCAGGCGGTTCCCGAATGCACCATGGTCCTTGATCATTTCGGCACCCCATTGGGAGTAGGACGCTATCGAGATCGCCGCGACGAGATTTTCCAACAGTGGAAACAGGACATTGCCGCGATCGCCCGCTGCGAAAACGTGTATGCGAAACTGGGAGGGCTGGCCATGCCTGATAACGGTTTTGGCTGGGATGGAAACACAAGACCACCGACCTCCGATGAGTTTGTCGCCAGGCAAAAAAACTATTACCTGCATGCGATTGAATGTTTCGGCCCGGAGCGATGCATGTTTGAGAGCAATTTCCCCGTGGACCGGCTGTCGCTCTCCTATCACGTCTTGTGGAACGGATTCAAAAAACTGGTAAAGGATTTCAGCAACGCTGAAAAGCACGCCATGTTTTTCGGCACCGCGGAAAAGGTTTACCGACTGTGAGGTAGTCAGTCGGTTACGCTCGGGGTTTGGCCGCGCAAACGTTTGATCACGCCGCTGGCTGTCAGGATCACCTGATCCCTTGCTTTTAGTTGGCAACGAGTAAAAATCAGCGAACCACCACGCTTGATAACCTCCCCTCGCCCCGTCACCAGATCATTGGCATAAGCCGGCGCCATGAATTCATTATTGCAGGTGACCGTCACCACGCTGTCGTGCTGACCTCCATTGGCGGCAATGCAAAGCGTATAGTCGGCGAAAGCCATAAGAATGCCACCGTGCAATGACTGATGCGCATTGCAGTGACGGGCGTCAACCCGAAAGGCGGTACAGGCGGTTTCAGCTTTCATATAGAAGAAAAAGGGGCCAAGATAATCCTCCGCGGTATCGCCTTCCCAATGCCGGTAATGATCCGGTATGTCAAATTCACTTTGATTCACCGCCACGTTACTCCTTTTTCTCTTCTGCAAACGGCTGTATGCGTTCAATGCCATCGCCGGTTTCCACCAGATGTGCAAAGTCATCGGCCAGGCGCGCACTTTCTTTCAGTACTGCCTGCCAGTACGACCGGCGCGCGGAAAAATCCAGCGTCCTGAAATCACGTCGGTCTGGAATTTTACCGTAAGGCAGGCTGCGGACAAAATCCCGTGTAGGGGCCACCACCACGACATTGGAAAAATTCCCGCCGCGAGCCCGCCGCCAGGGAAGGTGTTTGTCAAACCAGCCGGGTATGACGTGGTTGTAAAAATGGGGGTACAAGACAAGGTCCTCATTGCGACTGAAAGGCCAGTCGAAGTGATAATCGGTAATTCCCCCATCGAGATAGAGTCCTGGTTTCGCACCTTCAATATTCCTTACTCCACTGAGCGCGAAGGGAATCGATCCGCTGGCAATCAAAACATCGGGCAGGTTGTCAACCGTCAACTTGGCCTCAGCGGTGGACAGGTCATTGAAATCGGCAAATGGGCTGGGACCGTCGCAGTTATCAAATATCGTCCGTTCAAAACAGGTCGAAATCAATCGTCGATCGGCGATGTTAGCCAGGGCCGCCGAAAACAAACCCGTACCCAGTATCCATTGACTGCGGGAAGACATGGGCCCGCGGCAGCGTGCTGCCACAAAATGTGAACGAATGATCTTGTTGGCGACAATCTCGGCGCTTCCGTGAGTACCCAGAACTTCCTCCAGCATATGGCGGGCCTTTTCCGTCACCTCAACGGCGTCAGGCCGGGTTGAATATCGCTCGTTGCTGTACAGCGCCGCGAGTCTGTCAATCGCTCCCACGGGATTCGCCCGGGCGAGGCAACTCATACGCCAGGCCCCCGCGGAAGAACCCAGAGTGTCGAGCGGTTCACCGCGACCGGCAAAGAACTCCCCGAACAGATACCTGTCCAGGCCGTACAGAACAAACCACTTGGGACCCCCTGATGCGCCGACCAGTGTCCGAAACGCCGAAGGGCAAAACCCTTGTTCGTTCAGCCGGCGCAGCGCTTGTGCTCCCGCCATTATCGATAAGGAAGTCATAGAACCAATGATATAGACGGTGAGCGTACAATCCAAACCCGGTTTCAACCCCTGCAGGCCGCTGCGGCGAGAGGCTCCACAACCAGCGCTCCGGCGTCTGAAAAATTTTGCTTGCCAGACGGAGCAAAACAGCCTATTTTCCGCTCGCTGCCCGGTCCGACGAGGCCTTATGATGTCCAAAATTGCCGCTTTATTCGCCCTCCCCCTGCTGCTGGCGGTTGCTCCCCGCGCCGTCGCTGCCTCCGCAAACCCTGAGTTGCTGGTATTGACCTCGAGTTGGGTCGGGTTTACGTCGATTTTGATATTTGTCCTTGCCTATGCGCTTGTGGTGGCGGAAGAATTCACGCACCTGCGCAAATCCAAACCGGTGATACTGGCCGCGGGAATTATCTGGGCACTGATTGGCCTGGTTTACGCCCAGCAAGGTATTGAACACACGGTGGAAGAAGCCGTGAGAGAATTTCTGGTGGAATTCGCTGAACTGTTCCTGTTTCTGCTGGCCGCCATGACTTACGTCAACTCCATGAGCGAGCGGCGCATTTTTGAAGGCCTGCGTTCCGTCCTTGTCAGCAAGGGATTTGGCTATCGAAAACTGTTCTGGATCACCGGCTTCGTCAGTTTTTTTCTATCGCCAATGATAGACAACCTGACAACGGCTTTGGTGATGTGCGCCGTCGTCATGGCCGTGGGCAAGAACAACACTCGCTTTATTTCAACAGCTTGCATAAATATCGTGATCGCAGCCAATGCCGGTGGCGCATTCTCCCCGTTCGGAGACATCACCACGCTCATGGTGTGGCAAAGCGGTCTGGTGAACTTCACTACCTTCTTTGCACTGTTCATCCCTTCCTTGGTCAATTTCCTTATTCCCGCCGCGATCATGCAATTTGCCGTCTCCAGTGAAGTTCCCGAAATTTCCCAGGAGGCAGTGCGGGTGAAACGCGGGGCCGGAGCCATTGTGTTCCTGTTCGGCTGCACGATACTGACCGCTGTATGCTTCCACAACTTTCTGCATCTGCCCCCGTTCCTGGGCATGATGACAGGCCTCGGCGCGCTCAAACTTTATGGCTACTATCTCAAGGTGACCCACAAACCGCATCCCAACGATTCGGAGGAATACGGCCAGGTAGGTGACGTGACCGCGTTTGACAGCTTCCGCCAGGTGGCGCGCGCTGAATGGGATACGCTGTTGTTTTTCTTCGGCGTGATCATGTGCGTCGGCGGTCTTGGCTTTATCGGTTATCTGGGCATGGCAAGCGAATGGTTGTATTTGGGCCTCGGCCCCACACTGGCCAATTCTCTCGTAGGCGTACTTTCGGCAGTGGTTGACAATATTCCGGTTATGGTAGCCGTGTTGCAAATGAACCCGGTTATGGACCTTCAGCAATGGTTGCTGATCACGCTGACCGCGGGCGTCGGCGGCAGCATGTTATCTATAGGCTCAGCGGCCGGCGTCGCATTGATGGGTCAGGCTCGCGGCAAATACACCTTTTTTGGTCACTTGAAATGGACTCCGGTGATCGCCGCCGGTTACGTGGCCAGCATACTGGTTCACCTGTGGCTGAACAGCAACTTCAATGGAGTGATGCCCAACTGAATGCCGCTGTGGTTTTGTCCGCGAGTAAGGTAGACTTCCACTTTGCCTGTTGTCGACACGGACATGGACAAGCTGTCAGTCTCTCCAAAAGTCAAACACCTGGTACTTCTGGGCGGTGGCCACAGCCATCTGGCAGTACTGATGCATCTGGCCATGAAACCCCTGCCGGGCCTGCAAGTCACTCTGGTTTCGCGTGACATTCATACGCCCTACTCCGGATCGCTTCCAGGCTATATTTCCGGGTTCTATAAATTCGATGACATTCACATAGACCTGCGGCCCCTGGCGCAGTATTGCGGCGCCACGCTGATTCGTGATGAGGTCAGGCAGGTCAATCTGGAGAAAAAACTGGTTTATTGTACCGGCCGTCCGCCCCTCGAATTTGATTTCCTGTCACTTAATATTGGGTCGGCCCCCGATGTCTACGGCATAAACGGGACCGAACACGCCATTGCGATTAAACCGATCGACCGGTTCATTGACCACTGGCAAAGGATACTGACTGACATCAAAACCCGGGCAACGGCGGATGCTCCCTATACGGTCGCCATCGTGGGCGGCGGTCCGGCAACGGTTGAACTGGCATTTTCCGCTCAATACCGGGTTCATCAGGAACTGGGGATAAAAAACGCTGAAAGCTCTCCGTTGAGAATCCAAATCATCAGCGCGGATGATGAGGTGTTGGCAAGCCATAGTCCGAAGGCGCGCCGCATTGCCCAAAGTCTCCTGCACCAACGTGACATTGCCTTTCATCCCGGTCACCGGGTCCTCGAATTCAGGCCGAATGCGGTAATTTGCGAAAACGGTCAGGAAATTCTGGCGGACTGTATCATCTATGCCACCGGTGCCAGCATGGCGCAGTGGCCCGCGAAGTGCGGGCTGAAGACAACCGCTGACGGTTTCATTGAAGTGACAGATTCGTTGCAGTCCACCAGCCACGAATTTGTTTTTGCCGGTGGTGATGTGGCCAGTATAGTGGGCTATCCACGGCCCAAATCCGGAGTCTATGCCGTGCGCCACGGCAAACCCCTGGCACAAAACCTGGTGCGATTCGCACTGGGCAAAAAACTGACCCGCTACATTCCGCAAAAAAACGCCCTGGCACTGATAAGCACCGGAGACAAAGGCGCCATTGCATCGAGAGGCAGCCTGGCGCTGCATGGACGCTGGGTGGGAACAATCAAGACCTGGATTGATAACGGCTTTGTGCGGAAACACAATCACCTGCCCCCGCTGCAAGTCGATCTTGCCCTGCCCACGGGATTGATCCGCGGTGAAGAAGAAATTGCGCTGAAAAAGCATGCGCTGCGCTGTGGCGGCTGCGGTGGAAAGGTGCCGGATGCCACTCTCACAAGCGTCATCAGCACATTGCCGCTCTACCAGCGCAAAAACGTGATTCCCGCTACCTTTGAAACCGAGGATGCCGCGATATTGATGGACGGGGATCATACCATCGTCCAGTCCGTCGACTATCTCCGCGCATTCATCAGCGATCCGTGGCTCTTTGCGAGAATTGCCGCCAACCACTGCCTGGGAGATATCCATGCCATGGGTGCTGAACCTCATTCGGCAATGGCAATCGTCAATCTCCCATTCGCCGGCGACAAGATCATGGCGCAACAGCTTCGCGAACTGATGACCGGCTGCGTGGATGTCCTTAATGACAATGAAACCGCCCTGATCGGGGGTCATACCAGTGAGTCAACGGAACTTGGCATGGGGCTGAGCATCAATGGTTGCTGTACCGCCGGCCGACTGCTGCGCAAAAAGGGGCTGCAGGTGGGTGACGTACTGATTCTGACCAAACCCCTGGGAACCGGAACACTGCTGGCCGCTGATATGCGTCGTTGCGCGATGGGTCGGTGGATGGAAGAGGCCCTGGCTGTGATGCAGGTTTCAAACCGTCAGGCGGTATCGTGCCTGCGCGAGAATAACGCCAGCGCCTGTACCGATATCACCGGCTTCGGACTGGCCGGTCACCTGATGGAGATGATTGGTACCGACGGTATCCAGGTGGAATTGTGTCTCAAGGATTTGCCGGTTATGTCTGGCGCAATGGAAACACTCTCCCGCGGCATCTTCAGCTCATTGCATCAGAAAAACGCCAGACACCGGGCCAACATGTACAACGCCGAGGCGTTTAATCGCTATCCCGCGTTCGAATTATTATTCGACCCCCAAACCGCCGGGGGCTTGTTGGCCGGCATTCCGGCGGCAAGGGTCGAACCCTGCCTGGCCGCGCTGTATAAAGCCGGCTATGCGGACGCTTGTGTCGTGGGCTCTGTCTCCGCGGGCTCCACAGGCAATGGCGCTGTAGTCCTGCGCTAGTCTGAACAACGGCATGGTCGCTCTGCAGTGATTCGACAGGTTTGTAATGGGTATCCGGCCTGCGGTATATTCAGGGTCCGATCGCTCCGGGTGAAACCAATGAAGTTATTTCTCCGAATATCGCTGACACTGGCTCTGGTCCTGACACTGGGCCCGCCACTTCTCACTACCGCCAACGCTCAACAGCAAGACGATGATGCCTTCGCCGAGGTGCTGAGCCGCTATGGCAGCCTCAATGTTCAGCGCAATGGTGCCGCGGTCGACACCGAACTGGCTCAAAGAATGTACCGCCGCGGCAACACCTACAGCAATCTCGAACGTTACGAAGAAGCGATTGCCGAGTATCGCAAGGCTGTTGCCGCCGATCCCGGTTTTACCGAAGCGCTCCGCAACCTGGCCAATACCTATTATTATCTTGAGCGATACGACGAAGCCAAACCGTTTCTGGCACGGTTTGTCGCGCTACAGGAAGGTGAAGGGACAACGGCGGGGCTGATAGCCGCTGTCAGCACCCTGGGTGAACTGGAACGAAATGAAGGTAATTACGATGTCTCGGTGGTCTACGATCTCAAAGCCATAGAACTGGACCCGGGAAATGATTCACAGGTCCACATAATGGCCAATATGTACCTGAACAATGACCACCCGGGGTATGCGATTCGGATTTATGAAAAAGCGATTGAAGTCATGCCGGGCAATGCGTTTTATTACCGCACCCTGGGGCGGATCCATGAACAAAACGCGGAACTGGACCGGGCCCTGGCACGGTACGAACAGGCGGCTGAAGCCGACCCGGACTCATCGTTCTATGAAGACCTTGTTGAGTCTACCCGCGCTCGATTGCAGCGGTAATCCATCAGGGCTCCGGGTCGGCATTCAGAAAGCCGTCAGGGAACCTCTGAGCTCGAGGCGCCGTTGCTCCTTTCCCCGCCGCGCCAGTTTTACCACTTCCTCGTAAAATCGGGAGAGGTCTCCGTCACCACCGGCAAGCAGCGCCTCAAAACCCGGCACCAGATCATTATAGGATGTCACTGTGGCAAGTTGTGCATTGTTGAGCGGCCCGGCGAACCAGCGGTCATAGCCTTTATAGCCATTCCACTGGGTCGCCTTGAGCGAACGGTATTCCGCTCGCATTGCTTTCTGCAGGTGTAACTTTTCCCTGCGCAAGGTCGCCATATCAGCGCCACTTTCGTAGAGCGCGGCAAAGCGGTCGCGATATCGGGTTACCAGATCCACAAACTGTTTCTGCCGGATGCTGTTCAGTTCTATCTCGAGTACCACGCCGGGCTCTCCCCGTGCCTGCAACCAGCGCCTGACTCCTTCGCGCTCAACGAGGGTTGCAAAACTTTCATTGAAAGTGGTGTCACCCGGCGCGTAAACAAGTTGGTGCGCCAGTTCATGAAATATCAGCGCCGCCAGACCGTGATCGCTGCGCTCGATGACCGTACTCAGCACCGCGTCATCAAACCAGCCGAGGGTGGAATAGGCATCCACTCCGCCAATGTACACATCGTATCCCTTGTTTTGCAGAGTCGAGGCAAAGCTGCCGGCGCCCGCTTCCGAAAAATAGCCCTGGTAGCTGGCACAGCCGGCAACGGGATAGCACCAGTTCAATGGCTTGACTGAAAATTCCTGTGCCGCAAACACGTTCCATACAACGTGGGGGCGGTCCAGATGCACATAACCAAGATACTGCCCCGCAACCGGCAAAAACAGCTCTCGTTCCGCGAATTCCCGGATTGCCATGACAGTCTCCAACTTGTCCCGGAGACCGGGAGGCGTGTCCGGCCGGTTGAGAAGTTCTTCTATGGGTTCGCGGTTCCACAGGATCGACAACTGCCCCTGTATCGCCTGACCGTAGAAACCGATGGCGCGGCAGGACACCAGCGTCACCGCGACCAACACCGCCAACCACAGTTTCCAGCCCCTTGCGGCAATGCCAAGCGGTCGCCGCAGCTTTGTCATCTCCGTCACTATCACGGTTCCAAAACTTCTATTTCAAAAAGATTCGCCCAGTGTTTTCCGGTTACAAACAGGCGTTGATTGTCCCTGTCCCATGCGATCCCGTTGAGTACCGCCTCAGAACTGCCCAACTGCGTTTGCTCGGACAAACCTCGCAGGTCCACCACCGAGTTGACCACACCGCTGACAGGATCAATCCGCACCAGGAAATCCGTCTGCCAGACGTTGGCCCAGACTTCACCCTCGATATATTCCAGTTCGTTGAGGTTATTGACGGGGCTGCCCTCGAGTGTGACGGGGACCGAACGGGTCGGAACGAAAGTCTCGGGATTGAGAAACTGCAGGGAACTGCTGCCGTTGCTGAGAATAAGTTCTTCGCCGTCATAAGCCAGGCCCCAGCCCTCGGTGGCATTGTAATGGCTCGTAATCTGCTCGAAACTGTTCTTGTCGTAAACAAAAACCATATGCGACTGCCAGGTGAGCTGATAAATCAGGTCTCCCACTATCTCAATACCTTCCCCAAAATAGCGGTTTCCCAAGCGAACGCTGTCGACGACTTCACCCGTGGAAAAGTCAATCTTGCTGAGCGTGGACAGGCCATGCTTGCCGGTGCCTTCGTAGAGAAACCCGTTTTCATAGACCAGACCCTGGGTAAACGCGTTGATGTCGTGCTCGTAACTGGCCACCACCCGGTACCCCAGGGTGGGTGCCTGACCGTGGCAACTCCCTCCCGCAGCCAACAGCAACAGGACAAAGGTCAATTGAAGTCGTGCGTTCACGTTCGGCGAGACTCGCATTCTGGTTCGTTATCAAAAATTGCACGCATACGCATGCGCCGTTATTCTAGTATTCTGGAGCATTATATGAGGACCTGAAAAGTGACTGCCTCGACACCGGTTGCAGCCCCGGACGCGAGAATGATTCAGGAACCCAAATTCAACCGAAGGGTAAGTTAATGAGCAGTGATTGTCTATTTTGCAAGATTATCTCCGGTGAAATACCCTCGCAAAAAGTCTTCGAAGATGAGGAATTATATGCATTTCGGGACATCCAGCCCGCCGCGCCTCACCACATTCTTGTTATTCCGAAAAAACACATGGAGTCCGTCGCCGCGGCCCAGCAGGAGGATGCGGGTTTGCTGGGGCGGCTGCTTTTGCGAGCCAACGAAATTGCCTTGCAGGAACACCTGGCTGAATCGGGCTTTCGATACGTGATCAATACCGGAAAACAGGGCGGGCAGTCCGTATTTCATCTGCACCTGCATATACTCGGTGGACGTCAGATGCAATGGCCTCCGGGCTAGGGTGCCCGTAACGCGGCGATGGCGTCGCCTGTCAGCAGCCGAGTCACACCGGGGTCCTACGGAGCCCGGCGATAGCGGTGCTCTCGGCGGCGCAGACTCCCCGGTCCGTTATCAGACCTGACACCAGCCGGGCCGGAGTGACATCAAAGCCGTAGTTGGCGGCGCGAGTGCGTTCCGGCGCCAGCGCAACACACTGCACCTCACCTTGTGCATCGCGACCGGTTATCGAGGTGACTTCTGCGGTATCTCTTTGCTCAATCGGTATCTCTCGTATCCCGCCTGCAGTACCGTAATCAATGGTAGAGACCGGCATCGCGGCGTAGAACGGAACGTTATTGTCGTGGGCCGCGAGCGCCTTGAGATAGGTTCCGATCTTGTTGCACACATCACCGTTGGTGCTGACCCGGTCGCTCCCCACCAGACACAGGTCCACCATGCCCTGTTGCATCAAGTGTCCTCCGGCGTTGTCCACCACCAGCGTACAGGGGACCTGTTGCTGCTGCAGCTCCCAGCAGGTCAGCGACGCACCCTGGTTGCGGGGCCTCGTCTCGTCTACCCAGACGTGTACCGGTATGCCCTCCGCCTGTGCCTGGTAGATGACAGATAAAGCGGTGCCCCCGTCTACGGTGGCAAGCCATCCGGCATTACAATGGGTGAGAATATTCAGTGGTGCTGAAGGGTCGGCCCTGCTGGCCTGGATAGCTTTCAGTACCTCAAGTCCATGCATGCCTATCAATCTGCAGCTTTCGACATCCTCCCGGGCCATCGCTTGCGCCACCTCCAACGCCGCTCTCGCCCGCCGGTCCGGAGGCAGGCCGCTGATTGCCCGCTTCACCCTGTTCAAGGCCCATCTCAGATTGACGGCAGTCGGACGCGATGACGCGAGCAAATTCAGTGCGTCCTCTGTTTGCAGAGGGTTTTCCCGCAGTGCCAGATACATTCCGAATGCCGCGGCAACACCAATGAGCGGAGCGCCACGCACCTGCATGCCGGCTATAGCGGTAAAGGCGTCAGCCACGGTAGTCAGGGTGACCAGGGAAAACTCGTGGGGCAGGCGGGTCTGATCGATAATACGCACGCTATCACTGTCGGCTTCGTACCAGATGCTTTGATAATGTTTGCCGTCCACAATCATGGGGAATCCTGGTGCCGCGCTCAGATTACGCGGTCATTGCCGCCGTCCACGGCAAGTTGGGCACCGGTGGTTTTCGCCAGATGATCACCGGCCAGCAACGCAATCGCAAGCGCGACATCGCGCGATGTGACCTCGGTTCGCAGTACGTTATTACGTTTGTATTCCTCCACGGACAGACCGTAGGCGCTTGCTCGCTGAGTGAGGGTATCTTCCGACCACACGGCGGTATCAAACACCGCATTCGGGTGAATCGTGTTCACCCGAATTCCGGCACGGCCCAATTCCAGAGCTGCAACCCGCGCCATCTGGGTAAGTCCCGCCTTGGCCACGGAATAGGCTGCGGCGCCAGGGCCGGGAGCAGGGACATTCTTGGAGGCGATGATGACCACCGACGGTTTCACTCCCAGCTTCAAATAGGGAATGCAGCCACGCAGCAGCCCCATGTGCGAATCCAGGTTAAGTGTCATTGACTGCCTCCACGCCGCATCATTCATGGTTTCAATATCGCAACTCGGCGGAAAGTTGCCGGCATTGCTGATCACCATATCGATGCCGCCAAAGTTCTGAATCGTCCGATGCACAGCCTTTCGCACTTGATCCTGGTCGGTAAGATCACACTGTATGCCCAACGCGGCAGTCCCGCCGGAGCGGGCAATTTCCGCATTGATATCCAGCGCCACCACAACGGCGCCGCGGGTTGACAACTCGTCAACACAGGCCTTGCCAATACCCGATGCCGCACCGGTGACCAGCGCGACCCGTCCTTGTAACTCCGGCTGGCTGCCTGCTTTTTTGAGTTTGGCCTGCTCCAGCTCCCAATACTCCACCTCAAACAGATCTGCCCGGGGCAAGGCTTGCCAGCCTCCCAGGTGCTCGCTCCATTGAATGGCTTTCAGGGTGTGACGGGTTATGTCATCGACAATGCCCAGGCGCTTGTGGTCGGGCGCCAGTATCAGCGTACCTTTGCCCTGCCAGATTCCGTATCGGGGCACGGGATCCAGACAGGTGTGCCTGTCGTCGGCATGCGTATTGAAATAGCGGAGATAGCGCTGCTGGAATGCCGTCAGGCCGGCGAGAGGATCATCGTCGAAAATGGCGGCGAAAGCCTTGGCGTGAATGGTGTGATCCGGCGTCAGCGGGCCACGACAGGCAATATCCTCCACATTCTTGAGATTCGCAAAGCCCACGGCCTCGGCATCGGTATTCCAGCGGACCAGCATCGGTGAGCCAACGCTGTCAGATGCCTGTTTGCGCAGCGCTGCCAGCCGCAGAAGGTCTTGCGCATTGGGCGTGTAATCCGCCCTTGCTATCGCCGCCGTGGCGCCTGCCTTCTCCAGATAATGCTCCGCACGACTGACCAGTTCGATCATCGCCTCATAACTGTCGCGGGCGTCATCAGAGAATGTGAAAATACCGTGGTGAAGCAACACGATCCCGCGCAGCCGGTTCCAGTCCACTTCGCGGGTCAGGTCGGCTACCTGACGAGCGAGAATGAATCCCGGCATGATGTAGGGCAGCACGAGAACCTCATCCGCATACAACTCGCCGAGAATCGCCTCTCCGTCGGGCGTATTACTGATTGCCACCACCGCGTCGGCATGGCTGTGATCAACGTACCGGTGAGGAATCAGGGCATGCAGGATCGCTTCCACCGAGGGCGTGGGGGCGGAGGGATCCAGCAGGGACAGACGCAATTGCCTCATCATTTCGCTGTCGCTGAGGGTTTCCAGCGCACTCAATTTCAACAGATGGTCCAGTCGGGTCGGCGGAAATCCGGCACTGGCAATGGTCCCGAGGTCCCACCCGGACCCCTTGACGTACAACACCCGCTGCGTATCGCCAAAAATGTCGGAGATACTTCCTTTCACCGACGTGTTGCCGCCACCGTGCAACACCAGGTCCTGCTCCTGGCCCAGCAGTTGCGAAGTATAGACGCGTAACCCGGTAACCGGGTCGTCCGCCAGGTATCGCTCGGCTGCGTCCTGACTCCATCGGTTTTTCATGGTTTGTCTGTTTCCGTGGGTCAACAGGTCCGTGGGTGTGGTTGATCCCCGGGTCTGTGAAGTAAAGGACCTGCAAAAGAAAACGCACCTTAAAGGTGCGTTTTATAAATCGTACTCCGCTGTTCCGGGAACGGTCGAATCAGCGCTGGCCGCCTGCCGGTTCCAGAATGGAAATATTGAACATGCCGGCCTGTCGTGCGGCGTCCATGATCATTACCAGAGTGCTTACATTTGACGTAGCGTGGGGCTGTATGATTACAGAGGCGGACGGGTTCTCGGCTTTCAACTGGTCGATGTTTGAGCGAATCTGGGTTGCGATAATCGGTCTCGGGTTTCGGTTAAGGATGATTTCGTTATTTGCACCGATTTCGAACAGAATGTTCTGATCTTCCTCCGGCTGTTCCGGCGGAGGATTGTCGTTGCTTTCATTGCTGGCGGCGCTAATTGCCGTTTCCGACAGAAATGTGGCGGTGACCACAAAAAAGATCAGAAGGATGAAAACAACGTCCAGCATCGGTGTCAGGTCGATATTGGTTTCGTCGCCCTTTTTTTTACCGCTTATCTTCTTCATTGCCTGTGTTCCTTCAATTCATTTCCACCATCTGCGGTGAGGCCGCGATTAACATCGCTGGCCAAGGGCAGTATACCAGCTTTGCAAGTCTTGAAAACAGCCAATTGAAGGTTGGGCCAAGGGCTGAAACGGCATGGAACGAGGGTTGAAATAGCCGCTGGAGGCGAAATACCGGGGACGCGGAGCGTGCTCCTGTCCCCCTGGTTCCGCCCGGATCAGGCCATCATCCGGGCGACATGATGAAAATGTTACTTCTGGAGTGAGGTAATCGTGAACCGGGTCAGCGCGGCCAGTTGTTTTGCACTCTTCCCATCCCGCGAGTTAACGCGCAGTCCGTAATAATGGTTCATCAGCACATCGGCCGCAAACTCGGCGCTCACGCCTTTTTTGATCTTGGCTTTCTTGAGCCTGGCCACCAAAGGCTTGCGGATATTGGCCAGGGAAGCACGTACCAGCTTCTTCATTTCCTTGTCGTAATTGATGCTTTCGCAAAGGGAATTGACCAGCAGGCAACCCATGGCCCGGTGCTTGTTTGACGCACCCGAGACAGAGGCATCGAAGAAGCGTTCGATAGCCGCCCAGTCACTGATGCCGGAATTTTTCAGTGTATCGGAAATATGCTTATCAAGGTTTTTGTTGTATTGCTCAACGCATTCCTTGAAGAAAGTATCCTTGTCACCGAATGAGTTGTACAGGGTTCCCCTGTTGATTCCGGTACAGTCCAGTAATTTTTGTACCGAGCTGGCTTCGTAACCTTCCTTCCAGAACTGCTCCATTGCATTGTTTAAAACTTTATCGTGCTCAAATTCTACTGGTCGTGCCATAACAAATTACTCAATCTCGTCGAAATTAGTGAAAAATCCACCACTTGGGGTGAACGGTTTACCCTGATTTTCAAAGGCGGCTATTGTATTACAGTCGTTTTGTTTTTACATCCTCTGTAGTCAAAATAGTCAAAAATTTACCATTTTTCGCCCGATCTCTGACGGGGGCAATGACTTGGCACTGTTCTCTGACAAAACTTGACTTTTTTCAGACTCCTTGAAGTTTCGCGGTGATATGGCCGTATATCGTGTTTTTTGGCGGCAACTGTGTTGTTAGACCAGTAAACCGGTTTCAGACGTATCATTTCATTATGCGCGAAAATCTCAATATCGCAAGCTAACTAGAATGCCAAGTCAAGATAACACGAAACGTTTTTTAAAGAAGGCCCGTTCATCACATACGACACTTCCGGTTTTCGGCCGAGACCGGCCTGAACTGAAAACCCCCGGAGGGCGAGCCTGCTTGGTCAGAGGCGCCTTAAAGTCCCGCAGGTCCCAAGATCGCAACCAACAGGCCTATCAGACCACCGAGTACCCCACCCCACACTACGAGCCATCCCAAGTGCTTGCGAATCATTGACTGGATAATTTCCTTTACCATCTTTGGCGTCATGCGATCCAGACGATCGTCGATCATGGCTTCCAGCTTGCCGAGAACGGAATCACTTTCCACGGAGTTGCGTACCGCTTCCTGCAGCTGCTCGCGAAATCCGGGCTTGGCAAAAAGGGCTTTCATATAATTGCGCAGCTTGCTGGCGAAAGGCTCACGCATTTTCTCCAGCGTACTGCGCCCTCCTATCATACCCAGCATGCCGCCAACATTGGACTCCATGACCACATCCAGCAACGAGTCGAACACGCTGTCCATGTCGAGTTTTTCCACGGTGCCTTCCAGTTCCTGCTCCAGACGGTCGGATATCTCCGTGGCATTTCGGAAAAACCGGTCAAAACTGTCACGGCTGAAGAATTGTTCCATGACCAATTGCCTGATGCCGGTCTTGAACTCCTCAAAACGCAGTTGAATCACACCGGACCCATAAAACAGAGGAACCCGCTCAAACAGCATATGCACCGCCAACCAGTTGGTGACCGCCCCGGAAAGCGCAAAAAGCCCCGTATTGAGTACCAGATGCTGACCCGGCCAACTGCCGATCAGACCGACGATAACCAATAGCAGGGCAATCACATTGGTCAACAGACTCTTGTCGATGGTCACTATGGAAATCCCGGGAAAAGACTGGATTGTCAGAAAAGCAGTAAAACTGACATTATATTCGACGGTGCTGTTCGATGGGCATTTTGCGCCGAACTTCCTTGATGAACTCATGGTCGATCGTGGCCAGAACCACCCCCGGACCTTCTCCGAGCCGATCCAGGACAGTTCCCCAGGGATCCACAATCATGGAGTTGCCATACGTTTCACGGGTTGCATTATGTACACCGCCCTGGTTGGCAGCCAGAATATAACATTGGTTTTCAATCGCGCGGGACCGCAGCAAAACCTCCCAGTGGGCCGCGCCGGTGGATTTGGTAAACGCGGAAGGCACCGTGATCAAGTCGACCGCCTCACTCGCCAGACGGCGGTAGAGTTCAGGAAAACGCAAGTCATAACATACCGAGAGGCCTAACCGCCCAACAGGTGTGTCCAGGGACGCCACCTGCTCGCCTCCTTCATAGCTGCGCGATTCCAGGTACCGGGCCTGCTTGTCATCAACCTCAACATCAAACAGATGAATCTTGTCGTAACGGGCCACAATGTCGCCATTACTGTCAAACACCAGACTGGCCGCCCGCACCCGGCCATCATCAATCAACACATCTTTTGATCCCGGACGAATCCGGGGGCGGGTAATCAGCGGCAGAGTGCCCGCCACCAGAAAAATGCGATGCTTTTTTGACTGCTTCGACAAGAATGACTGCAACAACGCGGTTGGATCACCTTCACGTTCACCAAACTCGCGCAAGGGGCCACCGTCAAGTACCGCAAAATTTTCGGGTAACAAAACCAGGGAGGCTCCGGCGGAAGCGGCCTCGTTGACAAGTTGTTCCACAACTTCCAGGTTTTGCTGAACACTGGCCCCTGTTACCATCTGTATCGCAGCGACTTTATGGGACACCCCCGACCTCCTGGAGATTCATTGAGCTGGCAATGGGTCGTCGGACTGGAGTTCTGCCTGGGCCGCTTCCGGCGAGCCAAAAGCCTGCCTGAACTCCGGTTCCAGGTTCTCCCAGGATCCCTGGAGGATATACTGGGCGCTGGTCAAACTATCCACCTGGTCGCCAAATATGCGGTCAAACAAATAGGCACCGACGGCCAGTTGCAGGTTGGCTGGATTGCTTATCGCGGTCAGCAATCCAAGCCAGGGGATATTATCACTGACCGGCAGCGTGACATACATTTCGCCATCGATCGTCTGTTCTGCCAAGTCCAACTCACCGGCTATCTGGTAAACGCTGGACGGCCCACTGATGACGAGGCGGTCCCGAATGTTGACCACACCGTCTTCCAGTAACAATTCACCGGTAATCTGATCGTACGCCAGGCCGCGGCGCAGCAGATCGTCGCTGAATCGCAGGCGCCGCATAAGTGCATCAAAGTTAAGAATACTGATCAGTTTCAATGCCCCGCTTGCGTTGTTGCCGCCCTGTAAGAAGCGGCCATCCCGAATATCCAGTGTCGCTTCTCCGCTAAGGTGGCTGACGTTAAAGAACGCCGGGGAACCAGGCCACGCAAGATCGGTAAGGAAATATCCGCTGTCACTTTCCAGGCTCGGCGCATAGCCGTTTTCCCGTAGTACCGTGGCGATATCATGAACCGTTACAGGGCCGCTGAGATTACTGCGATGACTGACGCCATCGTAGTGCCAGGAAAACGTGGGTGAGTTATCCCTATCGGAGTCTGTATCGACATGGTCCAGGCCCAACCTCAATCCGCGCGCTTCGGCAATCAGGTTGGTAAACTCCACTCCTTCCGCGGTCGGCACCATGGTAAAACGTCCCCGGCCATACGATTTTTCACCGAGATGTATATCGCCCACGGCAAACTTGAGACGGGGGAACCGGCGTGGATCCACTGCCGCGAACGGGTCGATTCTTTCCACCTCTTCCACCCCGGCTGCCAAAGTGGTTTCGACTCCTTGCTCGGCTTCGGGTTCAAGTCGGGTTTCATCGGCAGGTGTCGATGCAGGACCGGGCAAGTGGATGAAAGCGAAATTGGCTTCGATAAAGCCGTCACTGGATTCAGGAAAAACGAGAACACCGCTTATATCCTGGCTCTCTATCGCCATGATCCAGCGGTCGGCCTGTCCGGCGTCCACCGCCACCCGCACCGATGGAACCCGTTGACCGAAGAGATCGAGGGTACTCAATTGCAGATCGACCGCGGACACCTTGGTAGCCAGCGTCGCCGCGGGTGACGACACGGAACCGAACCCTTCCAGCAACGCCAGCCACTCACGGGTCTGAAACACATCAAGATGCCCACGTATTTCAAGGCCGGGCGATTCATTGTGTGACTGCCAGGGATTGGCGATGCCCGGAACGCCACCCGCGTAGACCACACCGTCGATGTTGTCTCCATCGAGCCGCAGACGCATGGCGAGCTCCGTTCCGAGGGAGGCGTGTATATCCCGCGGTTCCTGTCCCACATCCATTCGGATATGCAGCGGTAGTTTTTCGTCCGGCGGTTTGGTGAATGGCTCCGGGAGAGCCACATCAATACCGGAAAGGTCGGAGTCTATCGTCAATATTGTGCCATTATCTCCGCCCCCCGACACCAGTTGTGCCCTGTATTGCAGTTCTCCCTGCATCCGGGACAGAATATCTCTGGCGATTTCAATTTGGGAAGGCCAATCCGACAGTGCTTTGACGTCGGCCCTGCCATTGGCAACCACTTCCGTACGATAGCCTGATTCAACGCCTCCGGAGGACACCGCCAATTCTACCGGTCGGTCAAATAAATGCCCGCTAAGATAACTGGTGTCGATGCCTGACTCCGTGGCAAAGTGCACGTCGCCGGTCAATCGGTCAAACTGCAACTGATTGTCGGGTAAATACACATCATTGTCGGTCAAAGCGAGGTCCAGTTGTATCTGTGTGTCACTGACATCCGTGAGCGGCACGGTGAGGTCGAGGTCTCCCAGGAAATTCCCCTCCGCTTGCCAATTCCCCAACACACCCTGCAGTCCCTGCAGCGGCGACTCGTTGACATAACCGATTGCCGCGGCTGTGGGCCCATCCACTTTTCCCCTGGCACGGACCAGGCGTCGACCATCGTCACCGGGGCTGACGTCGGCGACTATTGAACGAAGTTGCAAATCCAGACTCCGACCGCTGCCAACCTGAACGTCAATATCATTGCCGTCAATGAACACCTCCCCCTGAAGTGCCTCCAGACCGGGCCAGTTTTTATCAAACTGCACCACAGCGTCCTGCACCTGAAAATAGCCTTGGAAAACCCTTTCCGAGGACGTGCTACCCGGAAGCCTCGTATCCCTGAAGATAACGCCGCTCTGGCTGACATTGCCCTCCAGAACCGCCCCATCCACCCACGCCATGCTGCTGAGCAATCCCGCCGGGAGGTTGGGGGAGGACGGCAAATAGGCGGATTTACGGCTCACGTCGGCATTGAATCCACCCACCAACAAGCTCAAATCCGAATCAATCGTGCCCTCTCCGTCCCGGCGAAAGCGGGAAGAGAACCGCACCCGTCCATTGACGATGTCAGACTCGGCGACAATGGTGTCGCTTGCCATGCGAATGTCCTGTCCGCTCTCGGTATTGATACTGAATTTGAGCCGGCCCTTGACGTAATCGTACTCCCACGATTCGTTGAAAACCCTGGGAAGATGAATACCCAGTTGGTCCGATTCCACCTCGGCAAGTCCGTTAAGTTCGCTGGCAGAGAAATCGTAATTCAGTTCCAGAAATCCATCGATTCCCCACATCGCGGGTGAACTCCCGCTGGAGGCCACGGCGACGCCGACCGTGTTGGCGCGCAGCAACATTTGCCGGTTCACGCCGCCGGTCACTGTGAGTTCAAGATTGTTCAGGCTGCCGCGGGGATCATAGGCGGCCAACTGAGCCTCGAGGTTACCGCTGACGAGACCCGATTCAAGCCCGATGCCACTGACGATAGACAGGTTCACCGTATCAGCCCTGGCGGTAATCGCATCTCCGGCAATATCCACGAACACATCCGACTGCGGCCATCTGTATTGTTCCCAGTCGAACCGCAAATCATTAGCTTGCAACTGCCAGGCGCTGTCACCACGACGCGTCACACTCACGATTCCCTGTAATTCATTGAGAACCACCGGATCGCCGGCATCGGCATCGGCATCAATACCGAAACGGGAAAAATCCATCCGGGTGAAAAGCCGGGTGAAGCGGCCATCTTCCAGGCCCACCCAGAATTTACCACCACCGATCAGTTCATTGATACGAAAGACGTCTCCTACTGACTGGCCCCGGACACTCGTCGAGTAATCACCCACGGGAAGATCGAAATGCATCCATCCATTCAGGCTGGCGAGGGAATTGCCGGCGACCTCTATCGAAAGCGCCAGTTCGCCATTGATGCCTTCCATGCCGGAATCGACATGAATGAAATGATTGCCGCTGCGGTTGTGAATGCGTGCAAGCCCATCACTCAAGCGGGTGATATTGCCTCCCGCTGAATGCAGATTAATGGCAAGGTTGGTTAGTTCTACGCGGGACACACGCTGGACCGTATCAAAAATCTGTTCAATGGAAACAGGCGTGGAACCGGAGCTGAATCCGAGCAGGTTCCAGTCTCCCGATTGACTTTGCTGAAAATCCATTACCAGCCCGTCGATGGTAAAATTTTCCAGTACCCAGCGGCGTTGCAACAAGCTGCGACCGAGATCAACGAGCAGTGTGGCATTTTCCAGTTCAAGCGTCTGCGCCGATGTCGCGGTATGGCTGACATCTTCCAGTGAGAGCACCCGTAGTCCGTTGATGTCGATGCGCGGACTGAACTGCTGCCAGCTGCCGGATACAGAATTGATCGAAACCGGCAATCCGGTGGCCGCGAGGATCCGCTCCTCAAAGTAATCCCCGTAACCTGCCACAGCCGGAATGAATTGCCGACCCAGGCTGATGAACGCGGCATACAGCAACAACACCACCACACAGACGGTGACAAGTTGACGCAACAAGGTTTTAAGGATGGCAGCCAGCATACATTTTGCCGATAGGTCGGTTAACTGAACCGTTGGTCCCCTTTCCATCGGAAGAATGGGGGACGGCTACGACATGAGTAGCGCACAGACCCTTAACAGGGACTTAAGGGGCCAGGGGTATGGCTCCCGGAACAAGGTTAGGGTACTCCGAGGCTCACTGAACGAGCACAACATCGAATTGTTCCTGAGTATACATGGGTTCCACCTCAAATTTGACCGTCTTGCCTGTCAATTCGGACAGATTCGACAGGGTGCCGGATTCTTCATCAAGCAGCCGCTCCACGACCACCTGGCCGGCCATCACCAGCAGCACATCACTTTCACAAGCCCTGGCAACCCGCAAAATCTCCCGGAAAATCTCGTAACACACGGTTTCCGGTGACTTCAGCCGGCCCCGCCCTTGGCACACGGGACAAACGCTGCACAACACCTGCCCCAGACTTTCCCGGGTACGCTTGCGAGTCATTTCCACCAGTCCAAGCCGGGAAATGCCGGTAACAGTCGTCCGGGCACGGTCCTTTTCCAATGCCTTGACCAGCGTCCGGTGAACCTGTCTGCGGTGTTCCAGGTCCTCCATATCGATAAAGTCGAGGATAATAATGCCTCCCAGATTTCGGACTCGCAGCTGACGGGCGATAGCAGTGGCCGCCTCCAGGTTGGTCTTCAATACCGTTTCGGCATGATTGCGGGTACCCAGGTAACCACCCGTGTTCACGTCAATGGTGGTCATTGCCTCGGTCTGATCGATAATCAGGTCTCCGCCGGATTTCAGCTTGACTTCACGACCCAGAGCCTTACTGATTTCATCTTCAACGCCGTAAAGATCAAAAATTGGACGATCGCCTCTGTAATGTTCCAGTGTCGCCGAGGTGTGATTTTCTGTTCAATTGACTGCCAGAGCCGATGCACGAACCGGATGTCTTCATGCAGCTCCTCAATTCCAGTGCCTTCGGCAGCCGTACGAAGAATAAAACCGCCGCGGCGAGCCGGGGTATAGGCGGTCAGGCACTCGGTGAGTGCAGCCTGCAGACGTTCGCGCTCAACCGGGTCTTCCAGCCGTTGTGATACCCCGATATGTTTGCTTCGCGGGAGAAAGACCAGATTGCGCGAAGGCAGCGTCAGGTGCGTCGTTAATCGAGCTCCCTTGGTACTGATCGCATCCCTGATCACCTGCACCACGATATGTTGCCCTTCGCGCAGCAAAGAATGAATCGGCGCGGGGTCCACTCTGGCTTCATATCCCTCCTGGTCGATAGCGGCGATATCCGAGCGGTGTATAAAGGCGGTCCTGTCGAGCCCTATGTCGACAAACGCCGCATCCAGGCCGGAGCCAGGCCAAAATCCCGTAACAGCGTAACCGTTTCAAAGAGAGGCAGCCCCATCACACCGCTGTAGCTTCCCTTTAGTTTCGCGATAAATACCGATCCATAACCCTGGATTCCGTAGGCACCCGCCTTCCCTTCCGGTTCGCCTGTCGCCCAGTACGCCGCCATTTCCGCCTCGCTGATTGATCTGAACCACACGCGGGTCGCCGAGAGCGCTGTTTCCATCCTGGCTCCGTCACTGACGGCAACGGCCGAATACACCTGGTGCTCACTCCCGGACAATTGTTTTAACATGGCAAGGGCCTCCTCGCGACCGGCGGGTTTACCCATGAGATACGCACCGCTCACCACCGCGGTATCGGCGGCCAGAACCAGTCGTCTGCCTGGTCCATCGGCCTGAATAGCGGACCGCGCCTTTTCACGCGACATGCGGATGACAAAGTTCTGCGGAGACTCATCGCGGAGGCGAATTTCGTCTATGCCATGAGGGGCTGTCTGGTACGGAATACCAATCTGGTCCAGCAGTTGTCCGCGCCGTGGAGAAGTGGAAGCCAGTAGAAGTTCACGGGGATAGGGCATGCAATCTGCAACCGTCGAAGCTGGAAGCCCTTATCTTACGCCAAAGCTGCGGCGCATGTGACGAAGCAACTGAAACAGCCAGGGCCAGGTGATGGCACTGCTCAGGGCAGCCAGCAGAAACAGCAGGTTGGAGGGAACGGTCTGACCTGTCATCAGTTGCAGCCAGTGACACATCATCAGATTCATACCCACCAGCGCCAGGACCAGACCGCTTTGCTGCAAGGGGGAAAACATTCTCAGGCGTAGATGCAGGCTGAGGGTCATGTAGGCAATGATCGCCAGCGTCATGGCGTTAATGCCGAGCACGGAACCCTCCAGCACATCCATCAACAGGCCTACCACCCAGGCGAAACCTATGCCAATGCGGTAGGGTAACGCCATCACCCAGTAAATGAGAACCATAGCTACCCATTCGGGACGGTAACTCATCGCCCAATCGGGAAACGGCACGATCGCCAGCAAATAAGCAAAGAAAAAGCTGAGCAGTATGACCCACAAAGCATGTGCATTCTGATCAATACTTACCATCAGTTCACCTGCTCTGCCGCGGCAGCCGCCTCGTCAACAGGCGCAATCTCGTCAGGCGGTGACCCGGCAGGCTCGGCGTTTTCGACAGCTGCGGTGCCGCCCGACTGTTCCTGACGATCAACCCGGCCCCCAAAAATCAATGACGAACCCGGCTCGTCCGCTTCCACCAATTCGTCGACCGCTTGTTCCAGTAAATCCTGTGTAGTGTCATCGAACACCAGCATGACATGGCGGGTACTGGCCATCTGTGCAAGGGGTCGTGCCTTGACGGTAGCGAAAGGCTGGCCGGGATCCTTGTACACACTGATTACTGTGGCGACCGGATAATTTTTTGGAAACAGTTGGCCCATGCCGGAGGTGACCAATCGATCTCCGGCCTTGATGTCCTGGGTCTGGGTGACAAATTCCAGTTCAAGCTCTGTAGCGGTGGTGCGGCTGCCGCGGGCCAGCGCCCGCTCGCCATTGCGATTCACCTGCACCGGCGTGACATGGTGGGAATCTGTGATCAGCAATACCCAACTGGTGAACGGCAATATCTCATCGACCTGGCCCATCACCCCGTTGGCATCAAGCAGCGCCTGTCCAACATACACGCCGTCATTGGCTCCCTTGTTAATCAACACGCGCTTTGAATACGGGTCGGGGGAAACATTGATGATCTCTGCGGGCAGCACCTCCCGGTTGACCGTAAGAGCGGAGTCGCGCAACGCGCGCAGCCGGTTATTCTCCGTCGCCAGACTCTCGAGCAACTGGAGCTGGCGTCGCGACAGCAGCAATTCCTCGCGCAACCTGTCGTTTTCTTCCAGAAGATCAGTATGGGAGATCAGGACATCATCAATCCAGGAGGATGTTCTGGCGGGGGTGTCGGCTACCCAATATATGGGAGTGGTTATGTAGCCAAGCGCATAACGCACCTTATCCAGATAGCCAAAGCGATTGTCGGCGAACATGATGCACACCGACAGCAGGATAAAGGCGAGGATGCGATACTCGAGGGAAACTCCTTGGATGAATAAGGTTTTGTTGATGGTTTGGCACCTCTATCGAAGCTCGAAACAGGGAACGGAACCGCCCGATGCACAGTACCACACCGCTCTATCCAATTCCCGGGTTCGATTACTGTCAATCCAATGTTAACAGGTCGATATCGTGGTCATCCATCAACTCCATTGCCCGGCCACCACCCCTTGCAACGCAGGTGAGAGGGTCGTCGGCGACGATCACAGGCAGACCGGTCTCCTCGGACAACAGTTTGTCAATATCCTTTAACAGGGCGCCGCCGCCGGTAAGTACCAGGCCGCTTTCCGCAATATCGGAGGCCAGTTCCGGCGGTGATTGTTCCAGCGCGCTTTTTACCGCCTGCACGATGGCCGCCAGCGTCTCCTGGAGAGCCTCCAGAATTTCATCGCTGTTGAGGGTGAAGCTGCGTGGCACGCCTTCGGCCAGATTGCGGCCCCGGACATCGATTTCACGCAGTTCGGAGGAAGGGCCGGCGTATGCACAACCGATTTCCTTTTTGATCCGCTCCGCCGTCGCATCCCCGATCAGGCTGCCGTAATTACGCCGAACATGTGTGGTGATGGCTTCATCAAATCGATCACCGCCAACCCGGACCGACTCGGAGTACACCACACCATTGAGTGAAATGATCGCGATCTCGGTAGTTCCCCCGCCGATGTCAACGACCATCGAGCCACTGGCCTGCTCCACCGGCAGTCCCGCACCTATCGCTGCCGCCATGGGTTCCTCAATGAGCCGGACTTCCCGGGCACCGGCACTCATAACCGATTCACGAATCGCGCGACGTTCCACCTGGGTGGACTTGCAGGGAACACAAACCAGGACTCTGGGGCTCGGTGGAAAAAAGCTGTTTTCGTGAACCTTGTTGATAAAGTGCTGGAGCATTTTTTCGGTCACCTGAAAATCGGCAATGACGCCGTCTTTCAGAGGCCGGATAGCGGTAATGTTTCCCGGTGTACGACCGAGCATACGCTTGGCGTCGGAACCGACGGCAGTGACCGTTTTCTGGCCGTTATGGGTGCGAATGGCAACCACGGAAGGTTCATTCAGTACGACCCCCTCATCGCGAACATAGATCAGGGTATTGGCGGTGCCCAGATCAATGGAAAGATCATTGGAGAACATTCCCCGTATTTTCTTGAACATCGACTTTTTTTACCTCGAATGCCGGGATTCCGCTACGAGCCTGTGCTTGTTCTAATTAGGCGGCATCGGGCCGAAATGGTTTAGCCGAAATCGTCTTTTATCAAGATTCAATTGCAGGTAACGGAAATCTATAGACTAAAGGGAAGTCTCCCAGAGCTGCGACACCAATTCCGGGTCGTAAAACGGTGAAATTCCAGTATAATCTCGCCTTCGTCACCACCCTGAACAGGTACGCACTCTAACAATGGCGATCAGTTTGGGCAAGAGCCGCGTCAGTTTTATTTAGCGGGACCTCTGAACAATGCGAACGGCGTTCCGTTTTTTGAATTAACCGCGGGTTGAAGGAGATGCCGGATGGCATTGGACAGATCGGAAGTGGAAAAAATCGCGCAACTTGCACGATTGCATATCAGCGACCAGGATGCCGAAGAAGTGGCCGGCCGCATTTCGGACATTCTGGCCTTGATAGATCAGATGCAGTCCGTCAACACTGACGCCGTCCAGCCACTGGCCCACCCGTTCGATGCGGTTCAACGGCTTCGGGTCGACAAAGTGACCGAGGAAAACCAGAGGGAATACCTGCAGTCCATGGCACCGGAAACCCAGGACGGGCTGTACCTTGTACCCAAGGTTATCGAATAGCCGGTTTCGCCCGCCCCGGGATTTTTTGAACTTCCACAGGAATGCCGGCGGACGGGCCACCGGGTCAGGCCGCCAGCAGGAATAACATGATCAGCCACACCGTCGCCGAAATAGTCAGAGCCTTGCGAAGTCGCGAAATTTCCAGCACGGAACTTACGCGCGATTATCTCGCTCGCATCAGGCAGCTTGACGACTCGTTCAACAGTTTCATCACAGTGTGTGAAGACTCCGCTCTGGATCAGGCCACGAGCGCCGACAAGGCGCTCGCCGACGGAACAGGTGGTGCGCTTTGTGGTGTACCGGTCGCGCACAAGGATATTTTCTGTACCCGGGATATTCTCACCACCTGTGGTTCGAAGATGCTGCACAATTTTATCGCGCCCTACAATGCGACCGTGGTTGAAAAATTCAATCTCGCCGGCGCCGTAACGCTGGGCAAAACCAATATGGACGAGTTTGCCATGGGCTCCTCCAATGAAACGAGCCATTTCGGTCGCGTGTGCAATCCCTGGGATATAACTCGCGTTCCCGGCGGTTCCTCCGGCGGCTCGGCGGCCGCGGTAGCGGCTGACTTGTGCGCGGCGGCCACCGGCACGGATACCGGCGGCTCCATCCGCCAACCCGCTGCCTTTTGCGGCGTTACGGGATTCAAACCCAGTTACGGGCGGGTATCACGATGGGGCATGATTGCTTTCGCTTCCAGCCTCGACCAGGCGGGACCGATATGCAAATCCGCTGAGGACGCAGCCATTCTCCTGAACGTGATGGCCGGCCTTGACGAAAAGGACTCCACGAGTATTGATCGGGATGTGCCTGATTACACGATGGCGCTGAATAATCCATTAAAGGGACTGAGAGTTGGTATTCCCCGGCAGCATTTTGCCCATGGTCTGAATGCGCAGGTTGAAGATGCCATTCGTGAGGCTTTGCGGGAATTGGAAAAAGCCGGAGCCGTGCTCAAGGAAATCGACCTGCCCAACAACCACCTTTCCGTATCGGCCTACTATGTTGTGGCGCCCGCCGAGGCCTCCGCCAACCTGTCCCGTTTTGATGGCGTACGCTATGGCTATCGGTGCGAGAATCCGGTCGATCTGGAAGACATGTACAAGCGCAGCCGCAGCGAAGGTTTCGGCGAAGAAGTCAAACGCCGGATTCTGGTCGGAACCTATGCGCTGTCTGCGGGATTCTATGATGCGTATTATCGCAAGGCCCAGAAAATCCGTCGCTTGATCAAGCAGGATTTTCTGGACGCATTCCGGGAAGTGGACGTGATCATCGGACCCACCTCCCCCCATGGTGCATTCCCTGTCGGTACCAAGTCCGACCCGGTCGCCATGTACCTGGAAGATATCTTCACCATTGGCGTAAATCTGGCAGGTCTGCCGGGCATCTCTGTCCCCGCGGGTTTTGCCGATGGACTGCCGGTTGGACTGCAACTGGTCGGCGCCGATTTTGATGAAGCGCGCGTACTGAATGTAGCCCACCAATTCCAACAGTTGACTGACTGGCATCGCCAGAAGCCCAGAGTTCCCCGGATGCAAAAGGTAGAAGGAGCTTAGTATGGTCTGGGAAACCGTTATCGGACTGGAAGTTCATGTGCAGTTGTCCACCCACAGCAAACTTTTTTCCGGCACGGCCACCCGGTTCGGCGCCGCGCCAAACACCCAGGCGAACGTCTACGATCTGGCCATGCCTGGTACGCTGCCTGTTCTGAACGAGAGCGCTCTGAGAATGGCGATACGCTTCGGCCTGGCAATAGGCGCCGAGATCAGCAAACAGTCTGTGTTCGATCGTAAAAACTATTTCTATCCCGACCTGCCCAAGGGTTACCAGGTCAGTCAGCTGGACTACCCGGTTGTTGGCAAAGGCTCGCTGACAATTGAAATGGAAGATGGCAGTGAAAAAATCATTGGTGTGACCCGCGCCCACCTGGAAGAAGACGCCGGTAAATCACTGCACGAGGATTTCCAGGGCATGAGCGGTATCGACCTCAACCGCGCCGGCACGCCCTTGATAGAAGTGGTCTCTGAACCCGACATGCGCAGCGCCAAAGAGGCGGTAGCCTATCTTAAAAAACTGCATTCAATCATTCGTTATCTCGACATCTCCGACGGCAATATGGCCCAGGGCTCCATGCGCTGCGATGCCAATGTATCGATCCGACAGGTCGGCGACACAGAACTGGGTACTCGTACCGAGATAAAAAACGTAAACTCGTTTCGCTTTGTGGAAAAAGCCATAAATCATGAGGTGCAACGGCAGATCGAGTTGATCGAGGACGGCGGCAGAGTGGTGCAGGAGACCCGCCTTTACGACGCCGATTTGAACGAGACCCGTCCGATGCGAAGCAAGGAAGTGGCCAACGACTACCGCTATTTTCCCGAACCGGATCTGTTACCGGTGGTAGTGGACGATGCCTTTCTAGAGCAACTGCGCAGCGAACTGCCGGAATTGCCGGACGAGAAAAAGCAACGCTTCATTTCCCGCTATGCGCTTGGCGAATACGATGCCGGTGTACTGGTAAGCAGTCGGGAACTGGCCGACTATTTTGAAACTGTAACTGAGCTTTGCAAGGACGCCAAACTATCGTCCAATTGGGTCACCGGTGAACTGTTGGCCCTTCTCAACCGTAACAACTGGGAACTCGGAGAGTCTCCCATCGGCGCCAAACGGCTCGGTATGCTGTTGCAGCGCATCAAGGACAATACCATTTCAGGCAAAATCGCCAAGGCCGTTTTTGAAGTCATGCTCGAGAGTGACAGCAGCGTGGATGAGATTATCGAAAAGCAGGGACTCAAGCAGGTTACCGACTCGGGCACCATAGAGAAACTGGTAGAAGAAGTAATTGCCGCCAATCCCGAACAGGTGGAACAATACCGCTCCGGAAAGGAAAAAGTATTTGGTTATCTGGTGGGGCAGGCCATGAAGGCTTCCAAAGGTAAAGCGAACCCCGCGCAGCTTAATGCCGCGCTTGTTAAAAAACTGAAATCCTGAGAATGGGTTGGATCGATGAATGACGTGAAAAAAGCCGGAGCGCGCCGCGACAAACCCGAAACGCGGGATGAAATCTGGAGTGATGAAAGAGTCAAGGACTTCCTCAATATCCAGCCTCCGAAGAACATGCCGGCGGACTATGCCGTTCTGCTCAAAGCGTACCGCAGTATGACGCCGGAACTGTTCGCTCGTTTTATCCCGTTCTTTGTCGAAGCTGGCAGGGACCTTGACGCCCGCTTTGAAAACATGACGATTCTGGGAATAGTCTCCGGTCACAGGCGCTCGGGGGATTATGTGAGAGTGCTGGAAGAAGCCGGCGCGAAGAAATAGCCGGCGGACCTTCGGCAGCAGTGTGCGCGAGACCTTGCAGAGCAGCCATGGAGTGGTTAGCGCCGACGTGGCTTGCCTTTCCTCTCTTTATCCTTTTTCTCAACGAATTTGGGTTTTCTGACATAGTCCGGCGCCTTCGCCAGAAGATGTTCATCAGGATGAACACAGGGCAGCTTGCTGCCGAGTTTTTCCTCGATAGTCGGTAGCAGGAAAGCATCCTCTTCACAGGCGAAACTGATGGACGTGCCGATAGAACCGGCCCGTCCCGTACGTCCAATGCGGTGGACATAGTCATCGGCTTCCTCAGACAGCGTGTAATTGATTACGTGACTGACATCGTTGATATGCAGTCCGCGCCCGGCGACATCCGTGGCCACCAGCACCTGGAATTTACCGGCCTTGAAATCCTCAAGCGTTTTTATACGTTTGTTCTGGGAGATTTCTCCCGACAGCAAACCGCAGTCCACGCCGTTACGGTGAAGGCTGTCGGCCAGTTTGCGTGACTGATCCCGGCGGTTATTGAACACGATGGCGCGCTCCACGCTCGGTTCATTGACAATATTATAGAGCAGATCGTATTTCTGATCCGTGGTAACCAGATAAACTATCTGGTCAATAGAGTCAGTTGTCACCTTTTCAGGTTCCACCGCCACCGTGACCGGATCCACCGCCCAGCGGTCGGCAAGTGCCAGAATTTCCGGAGTGAACGTGGCGCTGAATAACAAGGTTTGGCGACACTCCTTTTTTGGAGCGAGCGACACGATGCGGCGCACCTGGGGTATGAACCCCATGTCCAGCATTCGGTCGGCCTCGTCAAGAACCAGGAACTCGATCAAACCGAGGTAAACCTTGTCGCTCTGTACGAAATCCAGCAACCGGCCCGGGGTGGCGACAATGATGTCAACCGGACCCTTGTCCAATGCGCGGGTCTGCTTGTCATAATCTTCACCGCCAACCAGCGTGACAGTACGCAGCGAGTTGAATTTGCTCAGCAGTACGGCGTCATCACCAATCTGGATTGCCAATTCGCGGGTGGGCGCAACAATCAAGGCGCGTGGCTCGTTGAGAAATCGCTCGTCTTCCTGAGGGTTGTTCAGCAAATCGTTCATGATTGAAATAAGGAACGCGGCGGTTTTTCCGGTTCCCGTCTGGGCCTGGCCGGTCAGATCATGGCCTTCAAGCGTGTAACGCAAACTCTGGTATTGAATTGGTGTGCAATGAGTGAAACCGAGAGCTTCAAGCGCCTTCGTAATCGAAGGGTGCAGATTAAAACTGTCGAAGGTAGGTTCGTTCAAATTTTGGCTAGTTCCCATTGGTACTCAGCTGTAATAAGTGAATTGCCCCCCGGAATTGACGGAGATGTAAACAGCGGGGTCGGTGTAGCGCTTGTACGATTGCGAGGCATAATAACGATAAGCCACACGCACATCAATAGAAGGGACCGCGGCTGGACCTTATCTTTTGGCGCAGGCCGGACAGTTTTTGTCCCTGGGCAGGCGCATTTCACGCCATTGCATGTTACGACCATCCAGCAACAACAGGCGACCGGACAGTGGGGTCCCGAATCCGGCAAGCAGTTTGATTGCCTCCAGAGCCTGGATTGAACCGATAATTCCAACAATCGGCGCCATAACGCCATTGGTGGCACAATTTGCCTGTTCGTCGTCGACCTCCTGATACAGACATTGGTAACAGGGGCTTTCCGGGTCGGTGGCGTCAAATACCGAAATTTGACCCTCCATACGGATTGCCGCGCCGGAAACCAGCGGCTTGCGAAGTTTTATGCAGGCATCATTGACCGCGAAGCGAGTGGTAAAATTATCGCATCCGTCGATCACCAGATCGGCTTTTTCAACAGCCTGTTCCAGATTTTCTCCGGACAGACGCTGGTTGAGAGCAGTCACGCGCACGTCAGGATTCAAGGCTTTGAGCGAAGCTTCGGCAGAGCTGACTTTCAATTCACCGAGATTTATCTGGCTGTGAGCGATCTGCCGTTGCAGGTTGGTCAGTTCAACCCGGTCATCATCAGCAATAATCAGGTGCCCGACACCGGCCGCGGCAAGGTACATGGCCGCAGGTGAACCGAGACCGCCCATGCCGACAATCAATACCGTTGCCGTCAGCAGTTTCTGCTGGCCCGCGACATCCATCTCCGGCAGCATGATCTGCCGACTGTAGCGCAGCAATTGTTTCTCATTCATCGTCCGGTTCCTTTGCGCCAGCCTCCGCCTCACTGGCGGCTTGTTCCCAACGGGCTCCGGTTACCCTGGCATGACCCGCCAGATCACGCCAGTTTTGCACACTGTCGTATCTCCCGGCCTGCACCAGATCGGCAACCGCCTGTTGCTGATCGTATCCATGTTCCATCAGTAGCCAACCACCTCTTTTCAGAACACGGCGGCTCTGCCGAACAAGCTGTCGAATATCCTGCAGCCCATCACTGCCGGCTGCCAGCGCATCCCGGGGTTCAAAGCGCAGTTGCCGCAAATGTGGATCCGAGATTTTGATGTACGGAGGATTACTGACGATCAGGTCAAAAGCAGCGTTGGATAGCCCTTTGCACCACGAGGCCTGTACAAAGTGGACATTACTGACCTTCATCGCCGCGGCATTGTGTTGTGCTACGGCCAGAGCCTCCCTGGAGACATCGGTTGCAATGATCCGCCATGCCGGATTCTCCCTTGCCAGGGCCAGCGCTATTGCTCCACTTCCGGTACCGAAGTCTGCCACCTGCAACGGCTCATCGCAACGCTCGGCATATAATTCCAGCACGATCTCCACCAGCAATTCGGTCTCCGGGCGTGGAATCAGAACCCGCGGATCAACGGCCAGCTCCATGTCCCAGAAGCCTTTCCACCCCAGAATATAGGCGACCGGCTCGCCCTGAAGCCGTCGGGCCAACAGCTGTTCAAAGGCAAACTCCTGCCGCGCGGAAAGCACGCGTTCGGGCCGGGAATGCAAATCCGCCCTGGTGCCGCCGATCACTCGAAGCAGCAGCAATTCAGTGTCAAGACGGGCTGTTTCGCTTACCGGACGCAATACAGCAGATTTTGCCAGTGCGCGACCGACACATGTGGACGTCACAGCCATTCCGCCCATCACGACTCTGTCGCCAGACCCGCAAGCAGGTCTGCCTGATATTCGTGAATCAGCGGCTGAATGACGTCACCGAGTTCGCCCTGCATGATCTCACCGAGATTGTACAAAGTGAGCTTGATGCGATGGTCGGTTATCCGACCCTGGGGATAATTGTAGGTCCGGATTTTTTCTGATCGGTCACCGCTTCCCACAAGCCGTTTGCGTGTCTCTGATTCTTCCTGCTGTTGTTGCTGCTGCGCCTGATCCAGTAACTTGGCCTGCAAAAGGGACATCGCGCGGGCACGGTTCTTGTGTTGGGACCGTTCGTCCTGGCATTCCACCACGATGCCGCTGGGCAAATGCGTGATTCGGATGGCCGAATCGGTTTTGTTGACATGCTGCCCGCCGGCGCCGCTAGCGCGAAACGTATCGACACGCAGATCACTTTTATTGACGATGACTTCGTTGATCTCTTCGATTTCCGGGAGGACCGCCACCGTACACGCCGAGGTATGTATGCGGCCCTGTGTCTCGGTTTCCGGAACCCGTTGTACGCGGTGGGCGCCGGATTCGAATTTCAGTTTTTCGTACACATTGCGCCCTTCAACGCGGACGATGATTTCCTTATAACCACCGTGCTCACCAAGGCGTTCGGTCAGCACCTCCAGCTTCCAGCCCTGGGTCTCCGCGTATCGGGTGTACATGCGGAACAGATCACCGGTGAAGATAGCCGCCTCGTCGCCCCCGGTACCGGCTCGAATTTCAAGAAACACATTACAACTGTCGCGCGAATCCTTGGGCAACAGCAGGGTTTGAAGCTCCCTTTCGAGTTCTTCAAGTTCCGTTTCAGCGGTTGTGACTTCCTCCGCGGCCATGGCACGCATATCTGCATCGGCATCCTTTTGTATTTCCCGCGCCGCGGTCAGGTTTTCATTAATGTCCAGGTAGCGGTTGAAACTCTTTATCACCGGACCCAGTTCGGCGTACTCCCGCGACAGATCACGATAGCGATCCTGGTCGGTGATGATTTCGGCATCACTGAGTAAAGCCTCCAGTTCGCCGAAGCGGTCCTTCAGATTCTCCAGCTTGTGGTGTATCGATGACTTCATGCGTCAAATCCGATCGCGGCCGTGCCGCGTTCACTCAATATCGTCTTCAGGTTTTCCACGCAGCGCACCCGTGGTGAATTCCGCGGTCTCGCTGCTTGCGCCGCCTTCCTCCACCTCGAGTCCGTACAATTCGCGGATCAGCTGAATCAACTCATCCCGGCCCTCGGCGCTGGCGTTCTTCAGTTGAACCGACGGTGAATGTATCAGCTTGTTGGTAATGCCTCTGGCAAGCGCTTCCATCACTTCGGCCGGCGGCCGGCCTTTTTCCAGCGCCCGAGCGGCCCGTTCGAGTTCGAGCCGCTGTATCTTTTCAGCATGGGAACGAAACGCCCGTAGTGTGCCGACCGCATTGAGGGACTGTAACTGGCGGCGGTATTTCAGAACGCCCTTTTCGATTATGCCCTGGGCCTGTTCCGCCGCCTCGGCCCGGCTTTTGACATTGTCTTCTATGACACCGTGGATATCATCAACAGAATAAAGGTAGGCATCAGGAATTTCTCCTACCTCAACCTCGATATCTCTCGGCACTGCCAGATCGACCAATAACATGGGCCGGTGTTTGCGTTGCCGTATCGCGCGTTCCACCGCGCCCTTCCCCAGTAACGGCAACTGGCTGTGGGTAGAGGAAACCACAATGTCCGCTTGCGCCAGTTGCTCGGGAATATCCGAAAGGAGCACTCCACGGGCACCGAACTTTTCACCCAGCGCAACGGCGTTTTCCAGTGTGCGGTTCGCCACCACGATGTGCTGCACGCCTTTTTCCCGCAGGTGCCGGGCCACCAGCTCGATAGTGCGTCCGGCACCGACCAACAGCACATGCAATGAAGGTAATCGGGAAAAAATCTGTTCCGCCAGTGCTACAGCGGCATACGCCACAGAGACGGGGTTCTCTCCGATTGCCGTGTCTGTACGTACCTCTTTCGCGATCGAAAACGCTCCCTGAAAGGCGCCGGTAAGGCCGAGACCCACCGCGCCGAGTTCGCAGGAAACCGCGAAAGCTGATTTGATCTGACCCAGGATCTGGGGTTCACCCAGCACCATGGAGTCCAGGCCGCAGGAGACCCGCATCAAATGTCGTACCACATCGTCCTGCCAGTAAAAATAACTGCATTGACGCAATTGTTCCGGAGTCAGTCCGCGAAAGCCACCCAGCCATTCCACGAGGCGACTCTGGTGATGCCGGCGCCAGGACGCCTCGGTCTCATCCAGGCCTGCTTCGTCCGGCGATTCAAGTGCCAGATAGATTTCAGTGCGATTGCAGGTTGAAACAATAACTGCTTCCCGCACGTTCTCCATCGACCGGAGCTGTCCAATGGCATCGGAAACGACTTCCGGTGGAAACGCCACCTGCTCACGCAACGCGATATGCGCTGTCGTATGATTTATGCCCATTAATGCCAATACCATGAATTCGGTGACCCTGACGCGCGAAACTGAAAAAGCCCGCTATCTTACTAAGGAACCCGCGGTCAGTTCCAGCATTGACCGGAATGACAGCGCTCCGATTCACCCGCGCGGGCCATGTCACGAGATCCGAAACGGGGAATCTGTCGACAAAATACACGGTCATGGGACAAAATTCAGCGCGGTTCCGGTCGTTTTTCGTAAGCATGAGACCAGCAAAAGACGGATGAAAGACATGTTTCCCGGCAGTTCAAGCTGTTACAATCAAGACTTCGGGCTCATCAGGACTCTCACCCATCACCACCACACTATCACCACACTACGTATGAAGCGGATTAGATTTTTACTTTTCAGCTGCCTGTTCCCGCTGCTTTACGCCTGCGCGGCGTCTGCCCCTGAACCTGTTCCCGTCACTGATGTGACCGCGGCGGCGGAAGCCGTGGAACTGGCGGCGGCCGTACCCCCTGCGTCGCCGCAGGAATCCGTCGAGGAAGTCGAGGAAATCGAATACCGTAATTTCACCAAGGATCAGCTCTATGCCGCCCTTGTCAGTGAATTGAGCGGGCAACGAGGTGATCTGGAAGGCGCGGCGGACAGCTATTTCGACCTGGCGTTTGATACGCGCGATATTAACGTGATCATGCGGGCAATCCAGATTGCCTCCTACGGAGGCGATACCAACGCGGTTCTGCAGCTGGGCCTGCTTTGGGCCGAAATCATGCCGGAAGCTGTCGACCCTCACATGATGCTGAGCTACCAGTTTCTGGAAAGCAGCCGCTTCGATGAGGCACTCACCCACATGAGCCGTGTGATCGAGTTGGGAGGGCGCATCGATTTCGGCAACCTCTCGTCCAGAACGGTCAACCTGAGCGCCACCGAACGAAGTCAACTCATCGAAACCCTGCGGCAATTGCATACCCGGTATCCAGCGCAGGATTCAATCCAGTTCGCCGTTATTGAATTACTGGATCAAAACCAGCAGAGCGCGCTTGCCCTTGAAGAGTTGCAGCTACTGAAAGATGCAATTGGCCCCACGGCGACCACCGCGATGATTGAGGCTCAGTTATTGCAGTCTCTGGGTCACGAGGAAGACGCGCTGACCGTGCTGCGCCAGGCCGTGAGTGACTACCCGGAAAACTCCGCCGTTCGTGTCAACCTGGCCCGGCTTCTGCTGCAGGACCAGGAATTCGCCGAAGCGCGGGCCCAGTTTCAAACCTTGCTGGAGATGAACCCGAGAGATTTTGAGACGCTGTATTCCATCGCGCTGCTGGACGTGGAGATGGAAAACTACGATCAGGCCCGGCAGGTTTTCAATCGCCTTCTTAACGTGAATCATCGCACGGATGAAAGCCATTATTACCTCGGTGTCGTCAGTGGTGAACAGGGTCGCGTTAACGAAGCGATTTCACACTACGAGCGCGTACAGATGGGCACGAACAATTTTCTGGCGGCGCAGCAACAGGCCACCGAGTTACTGGTGGCAAATGGTCGTCTGGAAGAGGCTGCCCAGCGCCTGTCCCGCCTCGCCCAGGGACAACCGCGGCTTGAAGCGCTGTTTGTCCGACTGGAAGCCGGCACCTTACTGCAACATGATTATCTGCAGGAAGCCGAAACGCTGTTGAGTGAGGCCCTGGACAAATACCCGAATGATCCCGATATTCTGTTCAGCCGGGTATTTCTGTACGACAGGCTGGGTGATCTGGCGGGCGCGGAACGTGACCTGCGCCAGATTATCTCCCTGCGCCCTGATGATCCGGCGGCTCTCAACCATCTCGGCTATATGCTCGCCGACCGTACTGAACGCTATAGCGAAGCCCTGGACCTCGTTGAACGAGCGATAGCGCTGTCACCGGAAGACCCCGCGATCATCGACAGTCTCGGATGGGCCCAGTACAAGCTCGGTGATTATGACGCGGCTCTGGCCAATCTGCGCCGGGCATTCGCCGCCTTTCCAGACCATGAAGTGGCCTCCCATCTGGGAGAGGTGCTTTGGGTTATGGGCGAACGGCGTGAAGCCACCCGGGTGTGGGAGGAAGCGCTGGAAGAACAGCCGGACAGCGAATTGCTGAAGGAAGTCATGGAACGGTTTGATCCCTGACCGGCCCATCGTGACTCACCACCTCCACCTCAATTTGTTCATTCTGGTCATCGCGATCACACTCTCCGCGTGTCGCAGCTATACGCCGGTAACCGAAACCGCTGCCTGGGAACTGCGCCGGGAGCGTTTACTGGCGATGGACCGGTGGGACATGCGCGGCCGGGTTAACGCCCGCTACCAGGGAGACAGCGACACGGCAACCATCAACTGGGAACAGCGGGGCAGGCAGTATGTTATCCGGTTGCATGGGACTTTGAATGCGGGCGCCACACGAATTGAAGGACGACCGGGGTTTGTCACGCTGGAGGCGTCTTCAGGTGAGATTCTGCAGGCGGATTCCCCGGAACAATTGATTCTTGACCAGGTGGGATATGAACTGCCGGTGTCGGAACTCAACTTCTGGATCAAGGGTATTCCAACTCCGGGAGAGCCGCGGCGCCTCGAACTTGATGAATTCAACCAACTGGTCAGCCTGTCCCAGGCAGGCTGGGAAATTCGTTACGAAGCGTATGCCATGTTTGGCGCGGTAAGCCTGCCCGTGCGTTTGGAGATGAGTCGACCGGATGAAGACATTCGACTGACGTTTTTCCGGCTTGACTGGGACGCTCCATGAGATCCACCCTCACAACGCTGTCACCTGCCAAGCTCAATCTTTTTCTCCATATCACAGGTCGCCGCGAGGATGGCTATCATAATCTCCAGACTGTATTTCAACTCCTCGATTACGGCGACCCCATGGCATTTGAAACCCCGCCGGCATCCCGGTCAAACGGGCTGCTGGCATTGCACACCAAGGGCATCGTCATGCCGGTGGATGACAACCTGATTCTGCGTGCCGCCCGTCTTCTGCGGGAGGAAGCTGCCAAACCCGACGCCTCGGCGGTGATCCGTATCCACAAGCGCATTCCCCTCGGCGCCGGTCTGGGGGGTGGCAGTTCCAATGCCGCTACAACGCTGCTGGCTTTGAATCGCCTGTGGCGGACCGGATTTTCCGAAAGCCGGTTGTGCCGGCTTGGCCGGCGGCTGGGTGCTGATGTTCCCGTCTTTGTTCGCAGCCGTTCCGCCTGGGCCGAGGGTGTTGGTGATGAGTTGCAGCCGGTCGAATTGCCTGAGTCTGTCTATCTGGTGCTTAATCCGTCCTGCGGAGTGTCTACGGCGGAGGTTTTTTCCCACGAACAATTGACACGGCACTCGCCAGCAATCAGAATTGCCGACTTTCTCGCCGGGTGGGGTTCCCGACACTGTTTCGGGCAAACAGCAAACGACTGCGAACCGGTAGTCAGAGCACTGTATCCTGAAGTGGATGAAGCACTGCGCTGTTTGGGCAGGTTTGCCGAAGCCAGGATGACCGGAACCGGATCCGGCGTGTTCGCCCGATTCGATGACGAGAACGCGGCCCAGGCAGTGCTGGCCGAGCTGCCCGGCTCGATGCATGGATTCATCGCCCGCGGTGTTAACCGGATGAACGAGGTTGAGATCAGCGATAGCCGCGAGTAGTACCTCAAGGCATGAATTTATGACAAATTTCACATACAATAGGCAGGCTTTACTGGGGTGTAGCCAAGTGGTAAGGCACAAGGTTTTGATCCTTGCATGCGTTGGTTCGAATCCAGCCACCCCAGCCATTTCCTCGCCCATAAGAATCCCATCCGGAAGGTAGGTAAGCGTGGCAAATAATTTGATGGTATTTACCGGAAACGCCAATCCGGGCCTTGCCGACAGCATTGCAAAATCCATTGGGGTTCCCCTCGGCTATGCGAATATCACCAAATTCAGCGATGGTGAAATCTCGATTGAATTGAACGAGAACGTACGCGGCAAGGATGTATTCATCATCCAGCCAACCTGTGCGCCAACCAACGACAATATCATTGAGCTGCTTCTGATGGCTGACGCATTGCACCGCGCGTCGGCCAACCGCATCACGGCGGTGATACCCTATTTCGGGTATGCGCGCCAGGACCGGCGGGTGCGTTCGGCCAGGGTTGCCATCAGTGCCAAGGTGGTAGCCGACATGATCAGTGCCGTGGGAGTGAACCGCGTACTCACGGTCGATCTTCATGCGGAACAGATTCAGGGCTTCTTCAGCATACCCGTGGACAACGTTTATGGTTCTCCGGTGCTGACTGATGATATTGAACGGCAACGTTACAAGAATCTGCTTGTCGTATCACCGGATATCGGTGGTGTGGTACGGGCCAGGGCTGTGGCCAAGCAACTGAATGTAGACCTTGCGATCATCGATAAACGCCGGCCCCAGGCGAATGAAGCCCAGGTGATGCATATCATCGGTGACGTCAAGGACCGCTCCTGTCTCATCGTGGATGACATCGTCGATACCGCCGGTACGCTGTGCAAGGCGGCCGATGCGCTGAAAGACAATGGCGCATCCATGGTTGTGGCCTATTGTACTCATCCGGTACTGTCCGGTCCGGCCATCAGGAATCTTGAAAATTCGAAGCTCGACAGTCTCGTGGTCACCGACACGATCCCATTGCAGAATGATGCAAAGGCCTGCAAACGCATTCGTCAGTTGTCCATGGCCAAGCTGCTCGCAGAATCGATCCGCCGGGTGAGCAATGAAGAATCCATCAGTGCAATGTTTGATAACACCTGAAACAGGAATCGGGAGGCTGCGGCCACCTGAACAGACATTCGCGGATACAAGCGAGGCATATCACCAGTCAGCCTGTGGCCGACTCCGGAGACTGCCTCTTTTTTAACTCTGCAGATGGCCGGTCGCAGGCCCCCTGTGGACATAACGGAGCAATACCATGTCAAACGCCTATGAGCTTGACGCAAAAGTAAGGGCAGACCAGGGTAAGGGTGCGAGCCGCCGCCTGCGTCGCCTTAACAAGGAAATACCCGCCATTCTGTACGGTGGCAACAAGGACCCCCTCTGCCTGTCAATCCCCCACAAGGAGATTACCAAGGCGGTGGAAAACGAAGCGTTCTTCTCCCACATCATCACACTGAACATCGGGAAGCAGCAAGAGCAGGCCATCATCAAGGACCTGCAGCGTCATCCGGCCAAACCCTTCATTCTGCATGCGGATTTCCAGCGCGTGAGCGCTGATGAAGAAATTCACGTGAATGTGCCGATTCACTTCGTCAACGAAGAGAAGTGCGTGGGTGTGAAGACGGGTGGGGGCAGCATCATCAAGACTCTCACCGAACTGGAGATCGTGTGTCTGCCCAAGGATCTGCCCGAATACCTGGAAGTGGACATGCTGGGGGTGGATCTGAACGAATCGGTACATATCTCAGACATAGCGCTTCCCGAGGGAGTCACCAGCGTTGCCCTGTCACACGGCGGCGAAGATGACGATTATGCGGTTGCATCGGTGATAATGCCCAGAGCCGAGAAAGAAGAAGAACCTGCCGAGGAAGAACCCGGTGAAGGTGAGGTTCCCACCACCAAGGCCGCGAAGGATGAGGAAGAATCCGGAGACGAAGAGTAATCAGCTCTTCCGATTCAATCCGCGGAAGGACTTGAGCCATGCAGGGTGAGGGACTGAAGTTGATTGCGGGCCTGGGAAATCCAGGCCCGCAGCATTTAGGCAACCGGCATAATGTCGGGGCGATGTTTCTCGAGCGACTGTGTGAAAGATATCACGGCGAATTGCGGAACGAGAGCAAGTTCTCGGGGTTGTTCGGCAGTGCGGTCATCGGCTCTTCAGAAGTGAAATTACTGTTCCCTACCACGTTCATGAACAACAGCGGCAAGTCGGTCGCGGCCGTTTGCCGCTTTTTTAAAATCGAGCCACAGCAGATGCTCGTGGCCTACGATGAAATTGATTTCGACGTGGGCACCACCCGCTTCAAGGCGGGCGGCGGTCACGGCGGTCATAACGGGATTCGTGACATTATCAATGCCTTGGGCGGTCAGAATGCCTTCTATCGTCTGCGCATCGGCGTGGGACATCCGGGTCACAAATCCATGGTCTCGGGCCATGTATTAAGCGATCCCTCCAAAGCGGAAGCCGAGATTATATTGGGCGATATTGAAAGAGCGGTCGGGGTATTGCCCGAAGCCGTGTCCGGCAATTGGGAGGAAGCCATGCGCCTGTTGCACACAACGCCCGAGTCCCCGGCGGAAAAAAATCGATGAGCGTCACCTGCGGTATCGTAGGATTGCCCAACGTCGGCAAGTCCACACTGTTCAATGCTCTCACCAAAGCGGGCATCGCAGCGGAAAACTTTCCGTTTTGTACCATCGAGCCCAATTCCGGCGTAGTGCCCATACCTGATGAGCGGCTCGAGCGGCTCACGGCGATTGTCAAACCGCAGAAAACAGTGGCTACCACAGTGGAGTTCACCGACATCGCCGGCCTTGTGGCCGGCGCATCAAAAGGTGAGGGTCTGGGCAACCAGTTTCTGGCCAATATCCGTGAATGTGACGCTATCGCCCATGTTGTACGGTGTTTCGAAGACAGTAACGTCACCCACGTATCCGACCGGATTGATCCCGCCGCAGATATTGAGACAATCAATACAGAATTGGCGCTGGCGGATCTCGAAACCGTGGACAAGGCAATTCAGCGAGCCTTGCGGGTGGCAAAAAGCGGCGACAAGGAGGCGCAGCGGGAGCTGTTGTTGCTGAACCGCATAAAGCAATGCCTGGACCAGGCCCGCCCGGTTCGTACCCTCCAGCTTGACAAGGACGAACTGGCCGATCTGTACAGCCTGCATCTGCTGACAGTGAAACCCACGATGTACATTGCCAATGTGGACGAGAACGGTTTCGAGGATAATCCCCATCTGGACAAAGTGCGGGAAATTTCGGCCGCAGAGGACGCAATCGTGGTTCCCATCTGCAATAAGCTGGAAGCCGAAATCGCGGAACTGGACGAGACCGATAAACTGGCTTTTCTGCAGGATCTGGGCATGGACGAACCGGGCCTGGACCGCGTCATTCGCGCCGGCTATAAACTGCTTGGTTTGCAAACCTATTTTACGGCCGGGGTGAAGGAAGTTCGCGCCTGGACGGTCAAGATTGGTGCCACGGCGCCAAAGGCCGCCGCGGTGATTCACACCGACTTTGAAAAGGGCTTCATCCGCGCTGAAGTGATCGCCTATGACGACTTCATCGCCGGGGGCGGCGAAGCCGGCGCCAAAGAAGCTGGAAAGTGGCGCCTGGAGGGTAAGGAATACGTGGTTCAGGACGGCGATGTCATCCATTTCCGCTTCAATGTCTAGCCTGGGAACCTCGGGGCTTCCCTTGACAAAACCGGCGGAAATCCCCAAAATTCGCAACCTCGCGCACACTCGCCGCAACCTCGGAAGCCGCAGTGGAAAATTTTGGCTATGTAGCTCAGCTGGTTAGAGCACAGCATTCATAATGCTGGGGTCGGTGGTTCAAGTCCACCCATAGCTACCATCTCAATAAGTTAGGCGCGATTAGTATTTCAGGATGCTATCGTGTCTAACTCTTGCTGCGTAACCGCCATTTTTGAAGATGATGTAAGCAGTTCGAAAAGCGGTTTATTTATATAGTAATTCGTACGCCCCCGCTTTTGCTTTTCCAGAACCTCTTTTTCAGTTAACTGATCCAGGTATTTGGTTGCCGTCAACCTACTTACCTTGAGATCCCTTTCAACAAATTCAATCTTCGTATATGGGTGCCTGAACAGATTATTTAAAAGCTCCTGGCTATAGATCTTCGGCAGCTCTTCCCGCATTCGTTTTTTGCAGTCTTTCATCAATTCTCTGATTGATCTGATCATTGATACTGATTGCCGAGAAGTTTGTTCGACTCCGTCGAGCATGAATAGTAGCCAAGGTTCCCATTTATCCTCATCCCTGACTCCTTGAATCAGGCGATAGTAATCAGCTTTGTTCCGGATGATGTAGCTGGACAGGTATAAAACAGGCAGATCAAGCAACTCCTGAACAATCATGTACAGGATGTTCAGTATGCGCCCGGTGCGCCCGTTTCCATCGTAGAATGGGTGAATGCTTTCAAACTGAAAGTGAATAATTGCCATCTTCACCAACGGGTCGCAGTCTGACATTGCAGAGTCGTTGATGTACTCCACCAGATTAGCCATCAGTGCTTTAACCTGGTCTGCGTCCTGAGGCGGAGTGTAAACGACTTCTCCAGTTTGCTGATTTTTGAGTGCTGTACCCGCCTGGATTCTCAGCCCGGCCCGGTTACCTTCCAACGTTTGCTGAATATCCAGGATATCCTGCAGTCGGATCATTCTCGTCTCTCTGACGTTTTGAAATGCGGCCTGAAGCGCTGTCGCGTAGTCTTGTACTTCTTTTGCGGACGGATCCAGGGCATCAGCCTGGACCCCAGCCTGATAGAGCGCGTCATGGGTTGTAATGATGTTCTCTACTTCAGATGAATCTTTCGCTTCCTGGAGTGTCAGGGTGGCTATCAGAATGCTTTCATTGGGGACGGACGACACTACCCCTTTCAGTTCTGCCAAATAGCGATTCGCCGAGGCTGCCTTTTTGAGTATTTCCTTGCTCTCAATATCTGGCTCGCCTGGGTACGGGAGATTTTGGGGTTCGAAAGGCATGGAGTCTCATCTCGGGATCGGTTAGTCCCCGCTCTCTTGGGCATTATATGTATAATATTTTGATAAAACTATACATATTTCCAAGAATATGTATAGATTATCTAAATATTTATACATACCCAAGGTCCACTTGTATAAAAAATAGCCATTTTTATACCTATCCCTCATTGTCTGGCGGAGGCTGCAGTGGGCCTTCATTTCTGTCGATATACTCACGCAGGCAATGGCCGTCGCCCTTGGCAAGCACGACAACGCGGCGGCGGCGCGCGACAGGCCCGCCCTTCGGGGCTTCCAGCCAGAGGCGGTACAGAATTGATCAGAGGTTCCCTAGCGCTGAAACAGATACGAAAACTTCACAAAAAACTGATCCCCGTCTTTTTTCAATTCGTTGGTGGTGATCAGTTCCCGGCCGTTCTCGGTTTCCACAATGTCAAAGTTGCTGGAATTGGAGTTGTAACCAAGGTAGAGCGCTGACCACGGGTTGATCACGTAGCGCATCAGCAGGTCGTAGTTCATATTCTCGTCATCCTGCAATCTTGTCGCCCCGGCATCGACTTCTTCATACTGGGCGATGAAACGCAAGGAGAGCTCGCGGGTGAACTGATAATTCCAGTTACTGCGTATGATCTCGTTGCTGAAAATATTGCCGGCGCCACCTCGCGACTCCAACTCGGTGCGCAGCAATGTATTGTTGATTCGCAATCTGTCGATGGGTCGCCAGGTCAGCCCTATATCCATACTGTTTGAATCCGCAACGTTGGGCAGTTCGCCAATGGGCGGCACCAGATTGAGCGCTGTTCCAGCCTGATAACTGACGTTAAAGCCCAGGCTGCTGAAAAAGTCATTCCGGTAACTGACGTTCCAGTTGTCGTAGTCATAAACGCGGGTGGTTGGGAGGCCTGAAAAGTCCTGTGGCCTCAGGATTTCGGAGAACTCCGTATAGCCGGCGCTGAAGCGGCTGGTATCGAAACGCAGGTTGAGCGAGGGACCAAGTTGTGAATACACTTTCATTCCTTCCTGATCGTTCTGGTATACGCCAAACAGAGCCGGCGACCAGCTGTTGAGCACAGAATTTTCAGGATAAAAGGTCAGGTCAAAACGGCTGTGGATGCCGGAAGTGTCTGATTTGAAGAAGCGATTCTGGAATCCCAATTGAGCGCGGAAGTCTTCTTGGGTATCGATAAAATGGACATGTGAATTGAACGTTCGGCCGGTATGATCGACGCTCACGTTACTCTGTATGCCGGACATCGAATCACCCCCCAGTGCGGGTTCTGTTTCCGATCCGACAAACTGCAGGTTTGTTACCCAGTTGTCTGTGAGTTTGAAACGTCCATCCACACTGGCAACGCGATTGTAACCATCAGCCAGTTCCCGGTCGGTCAGCAGAAACCCCACACGGTCCTGCCCCGCCAGATCCCGGAAACCGCGGACTATACCGATATTGGCTTTTTCACCCTGTAACGGGTCCGCGGCACTGCGGTTTAAGCCCGGTGCTTCGTCGTTCATTAACATGGCGCCGAATCCCCAACCATCGCGTCGGCCGGTAAATCGCAGGCCGCCTTCCGGGTCGACTATGCGGCGGGTGAATACAAGGATCGAATCAGTGGCGAAGAAATCCGCGTTCTCCACAAAGAAAGGACGTCGTTCCGGGTACTGCACTTCGAACCGTTCATTCACCGTCACCTGGGGTTGGTCGGATTCCACCTGGGAAAAATCCGGGTTCAGAGTGACATCGAGAACCCAGGCATCATTAAACACGAACTTGGCATCAACGCCGACATCCTGTTCGGTTGAGCCGTCAATCTTCGGGCCGCCCGCTGCTCGCATGTCCAGCGCATCGACAGTTCGCGCAAACACAAACGGAATAATCTGGGTATTGTTTCCGGGGGAGACATCACGGATTCCGGTCAACATGGCCGTCTGGTTCAAACGCCCTTCTCTTCTGAGGGAATACGCCGGCCAGTAGATATTCTCGCTCAGCCGCGGAATCTGGCGGCCCAGTTGCACACGCCATAATTGTTCGCTGGAATCGGGAAAGCGCAGGCCCCGTAGCGGTATGGCCATTTTTACGACATAGCCCTGATCGGTGAGCACCCCTTCACTGTCCCATACCGCTTCCCAGGAGGTATCGAACCCCGCGCGGTTGGAGGCCCCTTCGGTCCAGCGCGCATCCCATTGCACGCCAAACGGTGTCACCCTGAAGGTGTAGGCGGTGCGTTGGTCATTAAAGGTATCGATGGTGAGTTCGACGCTGTCATCACCGCCGATGTTTTCGCGGGAAGCCATGTTGGCCCGTATCAATCCCGGCTCGGTGTCGAATGCGAGAAAAACAGCATAGAGAGTGCTTTGATCGTATCCCAGGTAAACGTCGGTGCGTTGCGACGGCGGTTGACCATCGGCGGGTTCGCGCTGCACAAAGTCCGATACCCTGACCATGTCACGCGCCAGCGCTGTGGCTGGCGTCATGCCTGCGAAGTCTCCGAGTTCGGGCTCCTGATCGATTAGTGGAATGGCCAGATTGGCCAGGTCGATACCACCGGGAGAATCCGCGGCACTGGACGAGTGCGTCCAGCAACAGGCAAACGAGACCAGCAACGCAAGAAAAACGTGGGAACCAGGCATAAACTTCTCTCTCTGGGCAAAGTGCGGGCGACAGACAAAACAGGCAGGACCTTACCCTATGATGGAGAAGAAATAAAGTACGAGCGTCTGGGCTCTCTTGATACGTGATATTTGGCTACAGAAGGACCGAGACCTCATCCCCATCCTGGTGGTGGTTTTTAAACAGGGTCATTCCAAAGGTGGTACCGCCTTCTGTCGAACTCTCGAAAATAACCTCGCCACCGTGATTGGCCGCCACCGTTTTTATCAGCGCCAATCCGAGACCCCGGCCCCGTTTGGTATTCTGTATCCCGGCGCTGGAACTGACGAAGAAGTCAAACATGCGTTGCGCGGCCTCCTCGGGAATGGGTTCACCGAAGTTGTTGACTCGCAGTTCCGCATAATCGCCCCGGTCTTTCAGCGAGAGACTAACAGGTGAATTGGGGTGTCCAAACTTGAGTGCATTGGAAATCAGGTTTTCCACAGTTCGGACAATCAGCGCCTCATCAAATACCCCATGAACCGGGTGGTCCTCCAGATCAGCTACAATCCGCTGGGTATATATCTGGTCTTCTTCTTCGCAGACTGTTCGCATCGCGCTGTTTAGATCAGTTCCTTTGAAATGCATCAACAGGCCCTGGCCCGCCTCAACCTGCGCCACATCCAGCAAATCTTCCAGCATCGCCAGACAACGTGCCAGGTTTCTCTTGACGATGTCATTATATTGCCTCCTGTGGTCTTCCTCTATGTCTTCCATGTCAAGCAGATCAACATACAGATTGGCTACTCCCAACGGAGTTCTTACATCATGGATGAGTGTGCCCATCAGCTTTTGCTGCACGCGTTGCAGGGAGCGAGTAAATTCAGTGACAGCAATCAGCATCGCGTCTTCGATCACGCTGGTGATAGTACTGATTTCCGGCTCATCCAGGGGACAGGAATCCCTACAATAACCCACGATGACCCGTCTCAGAATGACGTATTCCTGCACCAGTTTGACTACGTTCCAGTTATTGATCGTTGCCCTTTCGCGCCCATGCAAAGCGCTTGGGGCGTTCTCCCTGTCTTGTCGGGAAACGTAACCAGCCTGGGAAGCCAGTGCCTCAATGATTACCTGAAACTGTTCTTGCAGATGGTCGGCCAGTTCAGCCCGGCTCTGATTCTGCGCATAGGGTATCCCCTCCTGGGCGGCATCCAGCCACCTGACCAGAATTTCCTGGCGATGCTCAGAGATGACGCTGTGTGGAGTCAAAGCAACCGAATCCTGGTCCTTGGACCTGGTCATGGATCTCCGCTATCCGTTGCGCTTGATTTTCCGATGCCCTATCAATAGAGAACGCGGCTCTCACAAATAATTTCACGAAACCCCGGGGTCGGACCCCCCGAAAGCCAGAAAATACGGACTTGAAAACCTTAAACACAGTGCTTTTTCGCGCTTAACCTGCCGTTTTCTATCGGGAACTCGAGCTTGCAATCCGAGGCCATTCCGCAAAATCCACGAAAATCGCCGGATTGGGCAAATAGTTGGTTTTCCCGCCAGCTTTTCGCTGATATAGCAAACTCGTGACGCTCGTCTGGAAAAAATACGCGTCAGAACAACCGCTTGCAATATGGCCCATAACTTGCTAACCCGTATATGATTAGTAAGGGTACTCCTGAATTTGCGTACGGCTACTCTAAGGCCAGCCCTTGGTGAACTTGACTCACCAAAAGCCTTGCATCAGACACGACGGCGGATGAATGAACAGCATATCCAGTCAGATAGCAACAAAGGACCTGCGGCTCGATTACGGTGAACTCACTGCGGTCAACAATGTCAATCTGCATATCCCGGCCGGGGAGATCTATGGTCTGGTGGGGCCGAACGGGGCCGGTAAAACCAGTCTGCTGAAGATGCTGGCCAATCTCATTACGCCTACGTACGGAGAGTTATGGATCGCGGGAATTGATCTGTCGGAGCAACCTCGCAGCGCTTACCAGCTTATGGGTTATATGCCGGATCTGTCTCCGGTGGCACCTGAGTTGAAGGTCTGGGAATTTCTGGAATACTTTGCCGCCAGCTATGGCATTCCCCGCGACAAGCGCCTCACACGTGTTAACGAATGTCTGGATGCGGTGGACATGACAGAACATCGTGATGTCTACGGCAAGGCATTGTCCCGCGGCATGACGCAAAAAGTGGTGCTTGCCAAAACCTTGATCCCCTCTCCGAAAATATTGTTGCTCGATGAGCCGGCCAGTGGCATGGATCCGCTTGCCCGCATTAATCTGAAGAACCTGCTGCTTGAATTGAGCGGACAGGGAGTCACCACAATCATTTCTTCGCATATATTGACTGAACTCGAAGACATGTGTACTTCAATCGGCGTCATGGATCGGGGAAAGCTGCTGAGGTCCGGAGAACTGCGCTATATTCTGGATGAATACGCGGTACGAATACTCGCGATGGAAGCCATCGACGGGCTGGATACAGCCGAACGGCTGTTACTCGCGCGACCGGACGTGTCCGTGGTCATGAAAACGGGAAAGGGCCTGACGCTGGAGTTTTCGGGTGATGAGGAGGACGAGGCTGCACTGCTCAGGGAACTGATCATCGCAGGCGTGAAAGTCACATCGTTCCACCGTAAGGGAACACGAATGGAGGACACCCTGATCAATCTGGTTTCACGGAATAAAAATTCAGAAAACTCCGCTGTCCCGGCAACCGGGATAGATCAAACGGAGTCATTGTTGTGACTGAGGGCACGTTACAAAACCAGCACCCGGGCCTTCACGGTTTTGCGCTGTGGAGGAATCCGATTCTCTGGAAGAATTTTAAAAGCCGGTTGCGTGCCCAGGCGTTGTTTCAATGTTTGCTGGTGTTCATAACCTCGGCTTTTCTCACGTTGATAATTTATACGGGGATGGACACCTTTGATGCCAATTCCGTCGAGTCCGCCCGGGCCGGGATCATCCCTCTGCTGATTGTGCAGGCCGTGATACTCATGCTGGCCGGCACCGGACGAATCACGTCCGGCGTGATTCACGAGCGGGTAACCGGCACTCTGGAATATACCCGCCTCACGCCAATGAGCCCGATGGACAAAGTGCTTGGATACCTGTTTGGCCTGCCGGTCCGGGAATACATACTGTTTGCGATCACAGTGCCGTTCATGGCCTTTCTTCTGATCAAGGGTCAGATTCCCGTTAACGTGACAGCACAGGTGTACCTGGTGTTTTTCTCATCCGTATTGCTGTACCACCTGATCGGACTGGTATTCGGGCTGGTGCTAAAAGAGTGGCGGATGTCGGTACTGCTTACGCAGGGCGTGGTGATATTGATTAATCTGGTACTGCCGCTGTTTTCGAATCTGGGCTTTCCTTTTCTGCAGTATTTGACTATCCGTCCGGTCGTGTCGGCTAATATCATGCCCTATCTGCCACAGAGCTCTGCATTTCGTTCCGCCATACCCGAAGCATTCTTCTCAGGCGATGTGGCGTTTTTTGAATGGAGCATATCAACCACGTCATTTTCGCTGTTGCTGCAGGGCATTTTGATATTCACTCTTGGCCTGATGGTTTATCGTAAGTGGGAAAGTGCTTTCAACCACTCTCTGAGTAAAACCTACGCGCTCTGCCTTTTTGTCGGGCTGCAGATATTCTGCATCGGTACGCTATGGCCGAACCTGGTCGGCAATGACAGTTCTTCCTATGCGCAAGGTTTGCTACCCAGTGATTTTTCGCCGGATGATCTCGCCTTTATCCTGCCGATAATGTTCAGCATTTTTTCGCTGGTGTGTGTTTTCTGGCTGCTTTATGTAATCACACCAACCCACGATGAATACCGGAGTGGATTGATTCGCGACAGAAAACTGCGGAATCTGCACTTGCCTGGATTACCGTTGCTTGATGACAAATCGAGCGGTCTTTTGTCAACAGTTTGCCTGGCACTGCTGACTGCGGCTTTTATAGGATTTGTCCAGATCACGCTGATCGCGTCCAGCGGCGATGCCGGCTTCCTTACCGCGAGCGTAGTGTACATGACTGATTACTGGAAGTTGCCGATGGCGTCGGTTCTGATCATTGTCTATTTTTATGTCGCGCTGGAATATCTGGAACTGCAGAAACTGGCGATACTCATATTATGCCTCTGGATCGTTCCAATTTTGCTGGGAGTTGTCGCGGTGGTGACCTTCGATGTAGAACAGAACTGGGCGTACATAATCAGCACTTCTCCCATTCCCCTGTTGATCTATTCGGGAAGCGCCGTGACCATGACGGAGGGTGCCGCCGATGCGGCTGAATATATCCTTATCAACCGCGCATTTTGGTTCGGAACCAGTTTCATCTCTCTAACCACCGCTCTGCTAGCCTACAAACTCCAACAACTCCAAACCCGCGCACGCGCGCACGGGTCGGACCGCTAGAACCCCCCGAAACTCGGACGCCTCGGTCTTGAGAGATGACTTTTTGACACCTAGACGTACCTTTTTTCACAAAAAATGAGAGCTTTAATCGGTTGATCAAGCAGACGAAGTACGACCTCTTGGGGTGGACTGTTTTACTCAGAAAACCGGCGTTTTAAGCCGTAAAAAGCCGATTATGCTTTAGCTATTATTTTTTAAATCAATAGGTTGCGTTGGTCCGACCCGCTAATTGATTATTGTCAAGAGGGGCGCCGCGGCGGGAGAGTAAACTGAATCTGATGTTCCCGTCTCGCCGCAGAGGACGCATGATGAAAAACCTGAGCCTCGGCATTTCGTTGCTGGTGGCGTTGTGCCTGAATGCCTGTTCCACCAATCCCGTTACCGGTGAATCGGAATTCTCCCTGGTTTCCGAAGAACAGGAAGTGAATATCGGAAATCAACAGTATCAACCCACCAAACAATCCCAGGGCGGTGACTATGACGTTGATGAAGACCTGAGTGCCTATGTCAATGAAGTGGGTCAGCGACTGGCGGCTGTCAGCGACCGGGATTTACCCTATGAATTCTCCGTGCTGAACAATGGGGTGCCTAATGCCTGGGCCCTGCCAGGCGGAAAAATTTCTGTTAACCGCGGATTACTTGTGGAACTGGATAACGAGGCCGAACTGGCCGCAGTGCTGGCGCATGAAATTGTCCATGCCGCGGCGCGCCACAGTGCCCAGGCCGTGACGCGCGGGACGCTTTTGCAAGGCGCCTTGATAGCTGGGGCCATAGGCAGCCAGGACAGTGACTACTCCAACTTGATCGTCGGCGGTGCCCAGGTAGGCGCGCAACTGATCAATCAAGGTTACGGCCGCGATGCGGAAAGGGAGTCTGACCGCTACGGTATCGAATACATGCTGGAAGCCGGCTACGATCCCGAGGCGGCGGTATCATTACAGGAAACTTTTGTCAGACTGTCCGAGGAGAACAATCCTGGCTGGCTACAGGGCCTGTTTGCCAGCCATCCGCCGTCCCAGGAACGGGTTGAAAACAACCGGGAGATGGTGGAGGCATTACAGCCACAGATCGCAGGACGCGATATGGAACTGGGCAGAGAACGCTACCAGCAACAAATCGCCTTCCTCAAGGAAAGCCAGCCAGCCTATGACCTGTTCGACGAAGCGCAGGAAAACATTGCCAATGACGATCTGGATGCGGCAATGGACAAGGCGCGTCAGGCGTCGGAGATGGTGCCTCAGGAAGCGCGATTCATCGGACTTCAAGGCGACATTTTGTTCTACCGAAACCAATACCGCGACGCGATCGAAGCGTATGATCAGGCCTTGCGCCTGGATGACGACTATTTTGACTATTATCTGGGTCGGGGAGTTTCCTGGTCCCGTCTGGGATCGGCACAGGAAGCGAGAAGAGACCTGGAGCAAAGCGCGGAGCTGCTTCCCACCGCAATCGCGATGAATGAACTGGGTAAAATTGAACTGGACTCCGGTAATCGTAACCAGGCGATTGAGTACTTCCAGGTTGCCGCATCGGGCGAAGGACCGGTCAGCCGCGAAGCCCGCGAATACCTGATAAGGCTGGATCTGCCGAACAACCCCGGCAATTATGTGCAAACCCAGCCCATGGTCGCAAACAACAACAGGCTGGTGGCGAGAGTGACCAACCCGACCCACGTGGATATGCAGAACGTCACTGTAGAGTTCGCCACCGCCGTCAACGGGCAAACCGGCAGACAGCGTCGGACCGTCAGTTCGCTCCCGGCCGGCGCTTCAGTGGACGTGGATTCAGGAATCACACTGCCTGCCGGACAGCAGCCGCAGGTGAGCATATCCGTCTCATCCGCTACGGTTGAGTAGCAAGCTCCAGTACAACCGCTTCAGTACAATCGCGCCAGTATAGCCGCTTCAGTATCCCCAGACCTTTTATCCTGAAGTTCGCGGGCCGGTACAGCCTTGTATTTGTAACGACCCCATATTCAAGCTACTCTTCCTGTCGATACCAAAAAGGCCCTCCCAACCAGGCTGTGGCGGACGAAGGCCCACCAGAATCAAAAGAACGGTACAACAATAAAGGTATAGACATGGCTACTGACGCGACTGCCCTCACCGACACCCTGGATCCTCACACCCGCAAGAGCATGCGCAAGGTCGCCGTTACCGCGCTGGCCGGAACCAGCATTGAGTGGTATGACTTTTTCCTGTACGGCACAGCCGCGGCGCTGGTTTTTCCCGCCGTATTTTTCCCGGAAGACATGCCCGTCATGGTTGGCCTGATGGCCTCCTTCAGCACATTTGCAGTCGGTTTCATTGCAAGACCACTCGGCGGCATTATCTTCGGCCATTTCGGTGACAAGGTAGGGCGCAAGCGCACGCTGGTCGTCGCACTGATGATGATGGGTGTGGGGACTACGCTGATCGGGCTGTTGCCCACCTACGCGACCATTGGCGCACTGGCGCCAATTTCGCTGGTTGTATTGCGCTTCGTCCAGGGCTTGGCCATTGGCGGGCAATGGGGCGGGGCGATGCTGCTGGTTACTGAAAATGCCCCTGCCGACAAACGCGGTTACTACGGCGCCTATGCCCAGGCAGGTGCGCCGGTGGGGGTGATTCTGGCCAACCTGGCGTTCCTGATAATCAGCGGCACGGTCTCCGAGGAAGCCTTCATGAGTTGGGGCTGGCGCATTCCCTTCCTCGCCAGTGTGGTGCTTATCGGTATCAGTATGTATGTTCAATTACACCTGGAAGACACACCCGCATTCAAGGAACTGGAAAAGCTCAAATCCGCACATACCTCACATACCTCACCGGGCGAGGATATCGTCCCTCCGGGGCAGGCATTCGAAGCGGTTGTCACCGAGACGTCACTCGTTACCGGTCGCTCACCGGTGCTGGAAGCACTGAGGCTATACCCGAAGAGAATCGCGCTCGCCGCCGGTGCGTTTCTGTCAATCCAGGTGACGTTTTATATACTGATAGCCTTTGTCGTGGCTTATGGCAGCAATCAGGCGGGCTTGGGATTGCCTCGCAATATCATGCTGGCGGCGGTGCTGCTCGCCTCGGCAATCATGATTCCGCTCCAGTTCTGGGCGGCGGCGTATTCCGACAGACACGGTCGCCGCGGAATCTATATGGCAGGAGCCGTATTGACCGGTCTCTGGGCCTTCGCTATTTTTCCGTTGATCGATACCGGCAACTTCCTGTTGATTCTTGTCGCCATTACCGGTGGGCTTGCCTTTCTGGGCATGCAATATGGCCCGCAGGCGGCATTCTTCGCTGAAATGTTCAGTACCCACGTGCGATATTCCGGCGCTTCGCTCGGCTACCAGATCGGCGCTATTGTCGGCGGGGCTTTGGCACCAACCATCGCGGTCTTGTTATGGAACCAGTATGGAATTCTATTCGTCGCGATCTATATTGCGTTGGCATCCATACTGACACTCGCTTCGGTCTGGACGCTGACAGAAACCCGTGGCACCGATATGCATGCAGTGAAGCACCAGTAGACAGGGCCGCGTATTACGGAAGTCCGCTGATCTCACGGTACAACTGCTCTACGTCTTCCCGGCGGCACAGCTCTGTGCCTTCGGTCATTACGGCGGCTGTTCCGGCCGCAACGCCCAGCCGCGCCGCGTCTTCAATCGACTTTCCCTGCGACAGCGCCAGCACGATACCCGCCACCGTACTGTCACCGGCGCCAACGCGACTGCGAATTCTGACCGTTGGTGCGCGGATGGGAAGGTGGGAGTCCGCGGTAACCAGCATGACGCCTCCGGCCCCCAGCGACACGACCACGACCTGAGCGCTGTTGTTCTGTATCAGAGTGCGGGCCGCGTCGAGAATCCGGGGTTCGGTTTCCACCGATCCAGACACCAGACGCTCCAGTTCATGCAGATTGGGTTTGACCAGGTAAACCCCGCTCTCCAGCGCCAGTTCCAGCGGCCGCTGGCTGGTATCCAGAATGACGCGACACGACGACGGCGCCACCGCGATTATCCGTGCGTAAAAGTCTTCGCCAATGCCCGGCGGCAGACTGCCGCTGAGCACCAGGTATTCCGGTGTCGGCTCGAGTGACGTCAGATAGCCGATGCAGGATTCAATCTCCTGCTCGTCCAGCGTGGAGCCCGGTAGACCGAAACGGTATTGCTGATCAGTGGTTTGATCAAGCACTATCAGGTTTTCACGCGTCAACGCAGCCACCGGCACGGGGTGATGGTTTACACCCTCTTCGTCCAGCAACCGCTTCAGTACTTCACCCAGTGCACCACCGCAGGTCCAATAGGCGTGCGCCTCACCGCCCAGCACATGGACGGCCCGCGCCACATTGAGCCCACCACCGCCGGGATGAATACGCGGCTGCGAGCAACGCAGCTTGCGATTCGCGACAACGCGTTCAACGCTGCAACTTTTATCGATCGCCGGATTCATCGTCAATGTCACGATCCTGACCACGTCAGAGCTCCACCTCAAAGCGCCTCTATACAATGACAGCCTCTGAATCGGGAAAATTGACAAAACTCAAGGACCCGCCGATTCGGTCCTTTCGGCAAAGAAGCGTCGGACTGTTTGCATTCCCATCGACAAAACAGTATTTTGCCTGGCACACTCACTGCCTTCCCCGGAGTTCGTTGATGTCTTGTATTCCCAGCCCCTTCAGCTACGTAAAAACCTGGGGTACCAGCTATCTGATTCTGGTGGTGCATGCCTCCAGCCTGACCGCGTCACAGGACTTGTTCGTTAACCTCGTCGCCCTGCCCTTGCTGGCGGGCCTGGCCTTCGGTGTGATCAAGTTCATGATGTCGGATTTCAATCGCAGCCAGCTTGAGCTGGAAGTGGACTATTTCGGCGAGGAACTGGTCGAAAAAGTATTCAGTTACTTGATGACGGTTCCTCTCTTTGTCACCTGTCTGGTGCTGCTCATCGCCCAACTGAGCGGCTCCTATGACCAGTTGGCATGGTGGGTACTGGCAACAGGATTGATCACCGGTGGTGAATTGGGCGCGTTGGTCAGCAATATAAGGGAAAATCCATCAGCGTAGCTAAAAGGTTCCCTGACGACCACAACCGCCAAACTGGCGGCTGTGGCGCGGAAAGATCATGCTCAAACTGATGATGAACACGCACCCGGATACCGTTGTCACTGATCAGAGCGGCGGCGGGTAGGCGAAACGCAGCAATATTTCCTCGCTTCTCCGGGGCCGTCCGTCCACGATCGGCGGCCGGAAGGGCAGGCTGGCGATAGCGTCTCTGGCATCCGTTCGGGCTCTGATGTTGTCGGGGTCCGAAGCCAGTATGTCCGGGATGGTGGAGAAGCCCTTGGCGCTGACGGAAAACCGGGCCTCGACGACATTCAGATTCATGTCGATCACGCCTTCTGCCAAGGAAGGGAGCGGCGGTTGCTGGGCAAATCGCAATGATTCATTCCAGGCCACAAATCCCCCCAGATTGACACCTTCCCAGTTGTCAGCGTCACCTGTTAACTGATCCAGAATGTCGTCCCTGCGCTGTTGATGGGCAATCGCGTCATCCAGCCGGAAGAAAAATTGATCAACCGGCAGAATTACCGGTCTGTCAAAAAAAGTCCGAATGCGATCCTGTGATACCCCCGCCTGCTCGAGAAGCTCTACTGCTTCGCCGTATACGGCTATCGAGGTACCCAGATTCAGTAAAAACTGAAAATCCGCTGCGTAAATTCTTGCCATCGCCTCGGCTTCGAGGTCATTCATCCGGCCTGCGATTTCTTCTATCCGGTAAATTATATGAAGTCCGCTGCGGAGATAATCCGCTCCGCTGAGCGCCTCCTTCATCAGGATGTCCTCCCTGGCGTCGTAGGAGAGTTCGTCATCGGAGGCGAGAAACGCCAGCAACCGATGCTGATTCAACGCCTGCTTGTATAACCAGGGAACCAGTGCAAAGGAATTGTCGCCGAATTCTTTCTCCGCAACGCGAACAATATCGCGTTGCAACTCTCTGGCGTCCAGAAAATTCTGTGTGCGGTTGCGGGGATGATCCAGCGACACCATGGCCATGTTCCAGTGCGCCACATCGTCCATTGCTTCCAGAACCTGGTTGACATCGGCGTTGGCGTCCTGTTTACGCAGCCACAAAATGTGCTCGTACTGCCTCTGTACTGTTTTCCAGTTACCCAGACGCATTGAGTTTTTGATTATTTCTTCAATAATTGGAATCTGCTCGGGATTGCTCAGCCCTGATTCGCTGCGCAACAGCTGTAGCCGGCGGTTAAGCAGAGTGTCCGCTGACCCGAATTCGCCGATTTCAATCAATGCCTGCGTCAGCGACTGAAGCGGTTCCAACAGCACCAGATCAAACGAGCCGTGTTCAAGCTCCAGCTCTGCGATCTGGCCGCGTAAACCGTCTACCAGTTCGATTGATTCAATGTGATTATTCGGACCGGAGGGGGTCTGCCGAAAATCCACGGCAAACGCGTCCGCGGAGTAGGCCGTGCCTGATACAATTCCGGATGCAACCGTGGCGAGCAATGTGAACAGGTGAGGTGCGTACCTGCTGGTTATCATACCTGATTTCCCGCGTCTGAACTGTTCCTTTCTCTTGAAACCCTGATCAAGGACCCTCGTCGCAGGATCGATCCTTTATGCGGATGTTGCATTGGCCCCTTGCACTGAAGTCCGCTTCAATACAGAATTGGACAGCATATACCCTTGAAGATTCCGATGTCGATGTCTATGAAAGCTGTCTTTAGAGTCCAGACCCTTCTGTTTTTGGTTGTCACGCTGTTCGGTCAGTCCCCAACGCCGGTTCACGCGCAGGGCCAGCCTGATCTGGATGACCTGTATGACATCGCAGGCGAATTCGCGTTTGTACGTATCCGGTATGACAGCTACTACAACGGCGGATATCGGGGTGGGCCCTGGAGTACCGACTTTCCGGCCGCGGATGAAAATTTTCTCCGGGGCGTATCCCGCCTGACGAACATACGGGTCATGAGTGAACCGATCATTCTGCGCTTCGATGATGAGGAAATATTCGATTATCCCTTTCTCTATGCCCTGGAAATGGGCCGCAACGGCGGACTTTCACTTAGTCCTGCGGAGATCGAAAACCTGCGCGAGTATCTTCTAAGGGGCGGGTTTCTGTTAATCGACGATTTTTGGGGAGAGCAGCAGTGGGATACGTTTTATCGTGATTTTTCACTGGTTTTCCCCGACCGTGAAATGGTCGAATTACCTGCCACCCACGAAATTTTCCATACCTTCTATGACATCGAGGGGCCGCTGATGATTCCCGGCCGTGGCGGTCGCATGGGGATGGGTCAGCAAGGTATCGATGTGGCGAGCAATCACGCCATCATGGATGACGATGGACGCATCATGGTTCTGGTCAACTGGAATTCCGACATGGGCGATGGATGGGAACACACTTACGATCAATGGTATCCCACCCGCTTCGCCAACCTGGCCTATCAACTGGGCATCAATTACCTGATCTATTCCCTTACCCACTAGCCGCAAACCCGCCGACCGCAAGCTAGGGAACCTCTGATTAATTCTGTACCGCCTCTGCGGAACCTGTCGCGTGTCGCCGCAAGGCGTCGTGCGCAGGCAATGGCCGTCGCCCTTGGCAAGCACGACAACGCGGCGGCGGCGCGCGACAGGCCCGCCCTTCGGGGCTTCCAGCCGAACCCGGTCTCGGCGTTGCAGTTTTTCGACAGGCCGACGCATGCCTTCAAAACTGCGCCTTGATACCGGATTCGGCTGAAAGCCAGAGGCGGTACAGAATTGATCAGAGGTTCCCTAGGGAACCTCTGAGCTATTCTATGCCCTGCTCCGCCACATCCATTTCCTGACGGCGGGTGCCGGCGAGAATGCCGGGAAGTCCGTAATTGCCTTCGTGACACGCGTACTCGTAGAGCTTTTCCTCACTGTGATTGAACGACATCTCACCACGCCAGGACTGGGTGTAGTACACCGGGTCCTCCACTTCGAACTCATACAATATCTGATCGTCGGAATAGCGGGTAAAACGCTCGATTACGCGGCCCTGATCCGATAGTGCCGCCACATTCGACGGCGCCTGTTGCGGGTGGAGATTTCGGGTTTCGACCACCAGCGTATCGCCCTCCCACCAGCCAACGGAGTCGCCCAGCCAAGGTTGCAGTTCATCGGGGCGGTGTTGGCCACCGATAGGAATGATGCGAGCGTCATGCACCATTTCCACCAGAATAACGACGTAATCATCGGTCTGCACAATTTGATAGAGATTGTTGTAAAGTACATTATTCATGGGCGGTCCGCCGGTACTGCCAAACCCGATAAGGCAACGTTCACCCAGTGACCGCCCCTCGGGACCGTCATCACTGGAGAACCGGGCGCGATGTTCGTTGCGCAACTGATTCCCATCATCCGAATACGGAATGCGGCCATCAGCAGGCTCCACCACCCAGGACGTGCGGGTTTCACCCTTCACGACACCGAATGCGGTGCCGGGATCCACCCAGAAGGCGTTATAACCGCGACCGCGGCTCAGGTCCGTACCGTCCAGCAGCTCTCCCTGTACGAGGCCGTCGTCGGTGGCCTGACGCACATTCGCCGGGTGATTGCGAGTCGCTTCCGCCACTTCATCCGGAGGAATCACCAGGCCTTCATAGGTGGGAGACCGTTGCATTCCCGTCAGGGAAGCATTGCTCCAGTAACCCTGCAGGTCAGGCTTGCCGGACGCGGTCCGTGGAGGTTCATAATCTTCCGCGGCGAAGACCGGAGTGGCCAGCATTGAGACCAGACTGGCAGTCAGGGTTAAGCCCAGACAAAGTCGAATTGGTGTTTTCATGATCAGTCTCTCTAATGGTGGTATGCAAGCGCGGCAGATACAACCGCGGACGACACACAATCGGCGAGCGGAACGTTCCTGTCCAAATTAAAGCACACCGGCGGATTTATCAAGCGGTTCAGGAGGTCCTGACACCCGCCTGGCACCTGTCTGACAGCCCGCGACGGACGTTGATTACTGGATCAGATTAACCGGCGACGGCCCGAATGACAGCCAGGAGCCCTGATGGCGGGTGCCGTGAGAATCACCTTGCGTCCAGTCGCAGACGCCGTCTGGAAATATCTCCTGCAGGCTCGCCAGTTCCTGATCGCTCAAACTTACCGCATAATCCGAGGGGTCCACCGACTTCAACGAGCAACTGACAATATTGTTGGCCAGCGGCGCCCCGGCTATCTGTCGGGGAGTGGAATAGACAGGAAACAGCTCTCCGCAGCGCCCGGAACCGTCAGGATCCAGTTGTTGAGTCATGTTCTCACGCGTCTCACCCCTTGCGCCGTCATCCCAGCAATTGTCAACCAAGCCCTCCGGTTTGGCGGCAAGCATCGCATCCCGGGCCGGTCTGCCGTCTGATCTGGAGTGCATCGAGGTCAGCCAGCGGTCCATTTGCCGAAACAGATTTCCCAGGTCCGGCGCTTCCTCGGTGAAACCCCAGCGACCTCCCACGTTCATCACATGATTGTCGGCGTTGCCATTCGCCTCAATCAGCCGCTGGCGGGTAGAGAACTGGTGCACAATCATATGGATGTCGCCACCTTCCCGATGGTCGGTATAAGTGCGGTAGTCGATCACCGGCGTAGCAGCGAGCCCCGCACCACCATACAGAATTCGACCTGACTCGATCGCGCGGCGGGCAGCCAACGCATCAGCCCGATGGCGCTGATCAACATGGTTCATATCACGGTCGAAACCACCAATGCCGCGATTGAGTTCGATAAACTGGGCCTTGCTGATCCGGCCTTCATTCAGTGCCGCCAGGCCGTACTGCACACCCACGTTATCCAGCGGCCGATTGGCAAATCCGGTAACCGGGTCACGGCCGTAAACATTAACCGTGTGATCGTACACCGTGGCCCGGACTCCGTCGGGGTCCGTGGGGCTGTAACGGAGCGACTCGAGCTCGTCTATACTGACTTCCCCACCCTGCTCCTCCAACGAAACGTCTTCATCGAAAAGGGGATCCAGCCGGGCGGCGCCCCCGCTCAGGTTGGGAATGCTGCCCCAGCTACCGAATCCCGATACTGCCAACTGTTGTTCCTCATCGAAACTGTCCGGATCTACCTGGGTGAAGTAATGATGCAACAGGCGAGCGTCGGCGAGGGTAAAAATTGTGGCAGAGGTGACATCGGGAAAACTGGATGCGACGATGATGCCGTCGAACACGCCGGGATAATTGTCGGCAGTCTGGTGGCTCTGGTAGGAGCCACCAGAACTGCCCGTGGCGATGGTATAAGTCGGAACACCATAATGTTCGATAAAGCGTTCCTTGACCATCAGATGGGTTTCGGACGCCAGCAGATCGTTACAGTTCTGTCCGAACACGTTCAGGCTTGCGGAGGTGAGCGCAAATCCCATCTCCAGCAAACCTTCGCGTAACACCCCACCCGTGCGATCACCCTGCTGGTACCAGCCGCTGCGGCAACCGCCGCCATGCGTGTAGACCAGCTTCCCATTCCAGCCACTACTGCGTGTCCATGGATCGGGAGACGGTTCGGCCGGATTGTGGAGCATCGCAATCTCATAGATGGCGCGATTAACCGTGCCTGTTTCAACTCTTACAATAAACGGCACCGTGCGCCCGTCCAGCGTGGTGACCTCGGCAATATTCTGGTCCGCTTCCGCTCCCAGTGATGCATTGAAAGCCTTGAATTCATTATCCTGCGCCGAGAAGTACACGTAATCGACGCGAGTCTCCACGCTGCAATCCGCATTTTCGGATTCGCCCAGCGTGTCACCGGTGACCAGTTCAAACTCGTTTGTCTGGCAATAAAACGGCGTCTCATGCGGCCCCGAAATGATCGGACCGGAAACCGGGTAATTGGTCATTTCAAGGCTTTCCCGGCGCTCGCTGCCTGGCACCGTCGCCAGCAGAGTGTTGTCTCCTTCGCGAAGCGTTGTTATGAACGCCTGTACATTGCCTTGCTCGGTACGGCGAAATCCGTTGGTGATGTTTTCGCCATTGAGTTGCAAACGCAACGATGCGGGGTCGAGGTCCGAAGCCAGCGAAGCTTCCACCAGTACCTCGCCTCCGGTAACCAGCCAGGGTTTGGTTGACACGGTGTCGAGCACGATGCCGGAAACAGGTGTTTCAGACATGGCAAACTCATCGATCGCACTTTCCGGTGAACACGCAACCAGTACCACCATGGCAAGAATGGCGGCGGATAATGAACAGCAGCGCTCGGTTTTCATTATTCTTTTCCTCGGGTACGGGTCTGGGCCCGATACGGACAGACTCCACATTCTCGCTACTGTGGGACGGGTTGTAAAGGCCGTGATATGCTGTCCACTTGTTCGAGCTTGTGACGTGCAACCAATGGAAGGAAACCCGGTAGAGATGAATGTAAGCGATGCAATCAGCCTGGTCGATCTGGGTACCAGTACTGTGGAGATCGACAGCAAGTGTGCGAAGTGTACCGAGTCAATTTGTTGTAACTCTATCAATCAGCGAATAGACGCGCCTCGTTCCATACAGGATTTTGATCATTTGTTGTGGCAGGTGTCGCACCGCAATATCAATGTATTCAAGGATGCCGAGGGCTGGTTTCTTCATATCTATGCCAACTGTGAGCACCTCGGAGACGGCGGTGTTTGCGGTATCTATGATAAACGTCCTTTCATCTGTCGCGATTACACCAATGATTTCTGCGAATTTGACGAACCCATTCCCAAGGCCAGTGAACTGTTTTTTTCCAGTTACAAGGACCTGGACAATTATTGCCGCAAGCGCTTTAAAAACTGGGATAACCGGTTTGAAAGGCACGGCAGATAAACGCCGGCCACCGACGGTCTCCAGTCGGCAAAACCGTTGCATAATCCATGCGACCCGCTCAGAATGCCTGTATGAATTTTCCATGCAGATGCACCGCACCCCTTGTGTTGGCCCGCGTTGTGCTGGTCGGCGTTGTGCTGGCCGGCGCGCCGGTTTTCGCATTCGCGGCTGAGCCAGGCGAGGTTGGCGAACGAATCGATGCCGCTCGCGCAGCGATGGCTGAACTGGATTCGCTGGCGGAGTCCTGCCATCAGGAACTGCAAGATGCCGCAGGCGATAATTGCAACCAGTTTCGGGAAGCCCTTGACGGGGAAATGCTCGCCAATTATCTGCGCGACTGCACGGCCGCGAAAGCGTGGCGTGATGAGTTCGTTGCCGCCAATGGCGACAGCGGCGGCGATGCCGACATCGCGTCGCTGCAACTGCTTTTGTCCGTCGAATTCGCCTGCGGTCAGGACGCTTTTACACAACGCACCGATTTCGTCGCCGCTGCCTATAATGCCCTGTACCGTCCCGCCGAAACGGGGCTGCTGCGCGGAAGCCAACAGTCCCTGCGGCAGCTCGAATTCGAACTGGATTACGAACGGGAACGCCTGCGCCTGCGACAATCGCTGCGGCAACTGACAGAGCAACAACTGAGGGAAACACAGCGCCAGGTCGATCGGTTGCAACAGGATCTATTGCGGGAAGAACTGACCCCCTAGGTGTAGGCCACGGGTGTAAACCACGGGGGAGCAAACAAAGCGGCAAACCTCGCGGCTCCAGCAAACCTGCCAGCCTGCCAGCCTGCCAGCATATCAGTAGAGTACCAGAAAACTGCCGTCCGGCAGTGCGGCCACCGCGGGGAAGCTGTGGTCGCCGACAGCAATATCCGCAAAATCAGGCTTCGCCATTTCATTCCCTTCGGCATCAAACAATTGCATGTTCAATGCCCCTCCGCGGACATAGCTGATCGCTTCGCCCCAGGCAATCAGTTTCTCTCCGCGGTGGTTGAAACCGATAGCGGGATTTTTCTGACGCGTCTCAGTCAATGGCTCACCGACAAGAGCGGGTTCAGACACACCATCCAGACCCATCTGCACGATGCGGTTACGGGTTTCGAAAACCAGCCATTTGCTTCCCTGCGGCGAGTCAACGACATCGTTGGTACTCAGCGGGCAGGCGGAAAGCTCCCACTGTTGCAATTCGTGAACACCCGCATAACGGCTCCGCTCCAGCACGGGGCTGTTTGGGCTGACGGTCAATATTTGCATGCCGCGCCCAACCCCGTCGATAGCGGAACGGTAAGCGACCTTAAGCTGGTACTCCTCGGTAAAGTCGGCTGCCAGGCTACAGCAGGCACAGGCGCCAAGCGCACGATCCCCCAGGATCAATTCTTCACCAAATGAAGCGCCGTGGTCAGTGGAAAAGCGGGCGAACACAGTGCGTTCTTCCTCGCGGGTCAGTGCACCGGCACCCCAGACCACGGCGACGAAATTTCCACGGGCGGCAATATCGGCTCCCGCGTCGACCCCTTCCAGATAGTCCGCAACCAGCGAACGCTGATCTTCAAAACGGTTTTGCCCGGGGTCGTAGCGGGTATAGAAATATTGCGCCGGCCGCGACTGATACCAGGCGACATGTACTCGACCTTCTCCATCAATGGCAAAGGCGGCTCGCCCAATCGCGTACTCGTACGAGAACGACTGCGAGCTTATCCTGACGGGGACCGACCAGCGGCTGTTCTGCGCATTGTATTGCTGATAATACAGGTCTCCTTCACGCGCCCTCGGGTTATTCAGGCGCTTCTTGAAATACATCAGGTGGACGGTCCCGTCGCTCCCGGTCAGCAGGCGTGGCTGCATTCCCTCATTTGGCGTGGGAAGCACTTCCACGGCGGGATCAGCGAACGTGATTCCGGAAAACACGACCAGCAGCGCCACTACCGTGAATCTGTGGAGGTGGTGGATAATTCTTTGAAAATTCGCTAATTTCTTCATGATTCAGTCACCCTGAGTTAAAATAACACACGGCGACCCGGGTGCGAAATCAATGGGGGGCGTGTACGATTCAAGCTTCACTCCGGTTTACCGCCTCGCCCGGTTACCGCCTAACGAAACAGGACCAGCCAATGACTCGTTCAATTCTGTCTGCCGACAACCTGCTCCCCCTTGCACTGCTGATTGGGAGTACATTACTGGCATCCTGCTCTGATTCCGCCGAGAATGCCACCGGCGCGGGTGGGGGACAGGCCGCCGATGCCAATTACAACACAACGCTGGATATGGCGGAGATTATGAATTCCGTATTGGAACCCCCGTCAGATATCCTGTGGGATTCGGCCGGGTGGATCATGAGCGATGCCGGCTATGAAGAACTGTATCCCACAACGGACGAAGGCTGGAACTATGTCAGACAGCAGGCCGCCATCATAGTGGAAACCGGCAATATTCTCGCACTGCCGGGTCGCGCATTGGACGGAGATGCATGGATGGTTTATTCCGAAGGTCTCAGTGAAGCCGGCCTGCTGGCGATGCGCGCCGCGGAATCCCGCGACGAGGAAGCCTTCTTTCAGGCCGGAGCCCAGCTTTACAGTGTCTGCACCGCCTGCCATCAGGCCTACGACCCCGAGATAAACCAGCGATATGTTTCCGCCGAAGACTAGAGAGTCTCTGATCAACTCTCTGGCCATCTTTCGAAACCGGCTGGTCGCTGGCTCCGTTGGCACGGCGTTGCTTTGCCTGCTTCCCGCCATCGCCATAGCACATACCATTGCCGGTAACGACGCCAATTTCGTCGAGGATATCGACGGGCCGGCCGTTCTGCCGTTTATCTATCTGGGCGCCAAACACATGGTCACCGGGTACGATCACCTTCTGTTTTTGACCGGTGTCATCTTTTTTCTCTACCGGCCCAGGCACGTGATTCAGTATGTCACCCTGTTCGCTGTTGGTCACAGCATCACACTGTTGTTCGGAGTACTGGCCAATCTTCAGGTCAACGCTTATCTGATTGACGCAGTGATCGGGCTTTCTATCGTCTATAAGGCGTTTGAAAACATCGGTGGATTTCGCCCGCTGCCATTTCAACCCGACACCCGAATCGCGGTACTGGTATTCGGTCTGTTTCACGGCCTGGGACTCGCGACCAAACTGCAGGAATTCAACCTGTCCCCCAATGGTCTGGTAACCAACATAATCAGCTTCAATATAGGTGTCGAGATCGGTCAGGTTCTGGCGCTTTCCGCTGTATTCATCCTGCTGACTCTCTGGCGGAGCCGGCGAAGTTTTCTTCATCACGCCTTCGCGGCCAATACCGCGTTGATGACCGGCGGATTTCTGCTTGCCGGATATCAACTGGCCGGTTATTTTCTCATACCCGTGTACTAGAGGCCTCTGATTTGACTTTTTCAGTGGCTCGCCAAAACCAGGAGACCCGCGTGCAAACTGCTCAACCCCCGGCTCCCAACCCTCGCAGGGTGATGATAGCCTCCACCGTCGCCCTGCTTGTGGGCACCGTCATTCTGTTCGTTGCCATTTTGCCGGCGGAGTACGGATTCGACCCCTTGGGTACCGGGCGACTTCTGGGCCTCAATGCGCTTTCCGAGGCCGGGGACCGACCTGTTGAGGAACAGGCGGTTGTTCATCGTACTGATTACGTAGAATTTCTTCTCGAACCGTTTCAGTCCGTTGAATACAAATATCAGATGGAGATGGACGCGCCCATGGTGTTTACCTGGGTGGCGGACGGGGAACTGATCTACGACATGCACGCCGAGCCGGAAGAGCTGGGTGAGGAGTATGCCGAGAGTTTTGATCAGGGTACCGCAATGGAATCCATGGGCAGCTATCATGCTCCGTTTGCCGGTATTCATGGCTGGTTCTGGGAAAACCAGAAATTCGCTACCGTAACGGTTCGGCTCTTCACGTCAGGCTTCTACTCAACTTCAACCGTGTTTCGCGATGGAGGAACCTTCGAGCGTGAACTTGATCCGGTGGTCAAGCTACCCTGATCGCCGTTGATTAAACTGTCTTGGTCCAAAGTCTCCGATGGGAAGCAAAAAAGCCTGTTGTGTTGGCAACACAACAGGCTTTCATCCATTCAACGTCACATTCAAGTCACATAGCCGCCAGTCGCTACTGTTCGCTCAATCCGGTGCCGTGTCGCCCCGGATTTCAACGCGTCATAACGCGAACGGTTGACTATTGACCAGGTTCAGTCGCGTCTGCTCCATCACGAGGCGCACCGGTACCGGATGATCCCATGAACAGCTTGCGTCCGTCAGGGAACGTGATATCACGACCATTGGCCCGACAAGTTGGCTCACAGAGCCGGTCTTTGCTTTGATAACCGGTCACAATGATATCGGTGCCCAATTGCAGGGAATTACGGTTAATGCCGCGCCGCAACAGCGTGTTTGGCGTACCGCCCTCCACCATCCAGGGTCCCCCGTCTTCAGTGCTGTCGGGGTCGTTATTGTCGAGATGAATCCAGGTATGCGGATTGATCCACTCAACTCGAGTGATCGGTCCACCCAGTCTTACCGGCAGATTGGCATCGAACTCAGCAGAAAACGCGTGATGCGCCGTCGCCGGCTTTTCAATGGCTATGACGCTCAGTGCGGTAATCGTAGCAGCAGCCGCCAGTAGTTTAATTTTCATAAGTTTCACCCCTTTAGTGTGTCCTAACCAGTCCGGTTCTGTAAGGTCCGTCAATGATTGTATTAGAAGACCCCTGCAAACACCAAAATTAGTGCAATCCGGGGTCTTTTTGATCCAGATCAAAAGCCCAGTTCGTCCTCTCGTCCCTTGCGATATCTGCCGTACATCAGTTCTTCAACAAACTCGACACACTTGAACTGCGGCAACTCGTAGCCTTCTTCAAGCCGTCGGTATATAGGCATCTTGATCGTCCAGGGGCGTTCATATACCTGAGGATCTTCCATAGTCGCTTCGTACTCTATGACATTTTCGTCAACCAGGGTGTAGCGCTCGGTTACCCTCAACTCATAGCTGTGAAAGTTTCCCGCACGGTCGAACCAGGTACGGTCATCAAGCCCGGTCACTTCAACAACCCAGGTATCGCCATCCCAATAGCCATAGGACTGGCCCATCCAGGAGTCCAGCGGCGCTTCACCCGGATCTTCCAGAAACACGTTGCGCACAGCGCCGGCGAAGGAATAAGCGATAAAAAACGCGCTCTCACTCTGGAATATCTGGAACGGATGAGGCATGTAGGTGGCTCGCGGCACACCCGGCATATAGCACTTGACCTCGGGATCGCTGGTTAGCCAGTTTTCCCGGTTTTCATCACGTCGGGCCAGCATCTCGGGCTTGTAGGGAATGGCGCCGCCTTCGACTACGCCATAACCCGCCGGCACCGCACCGACCGCACCCAGGGCCACGACTTCAGGCGCGGGTACCGGAACAAAATCTCCGGGCACTAACTGGTAGGCAGCCTGGGGAGGATGGGCCTCCAGATTATTGTTGGCGGTGACCAGAACCTGCCAGATGCCGTTAAAGTCGGGCTTTCCGTCAGGCGTTCGAGGGATATCGTTTGCGGCGGAAGCCCCGGCTGACTGCGCTGGCTGAGCCTGGGCCACATCCGAATTGTCGGGCGAACACCCGACGAACGCTGTTGCGATTGCGGCCAGTGGCCAGAGTTTATTCATGGAAAAAGCCTTGAGCATAGTACGATTCCTCCCGTCGCGGACGGACGATATAAACATTAACCCTTGATCGTGTCAAGCCAAAAAAGTTGAACGGTATCAGTAGGTAACACCAATTGAGCGGGGCATTGAAAACCACTCCGAAAAGTCGTGTTACCACACCTGCCACCTGTTCTGATTTTTGCGCCCTGCAGGTCCCCGGCGTCATTGCATGTTAACCCTTTCTACAGTAATCTGCCGCGCACATCAATCAGGCAGGAAGGATAGAATAATGAATAATTCACGCCTCATTCATACCGCTCGCCATCTCATGATGACGGTTTTGCTGGTTATACTGACAGCGTGCGCGGGCACGGGTGCCAGTGACGGCACGCCCACCTACGCTTCCCTGTCTGGGGACGGTCCCTACGAGATTCGCGCTTATACCTCGCTTCCCGAGGCACCTGAATTCGGAGACGCTACGGTCTATTATCCGATTGATGCCGATCGTCCAGTCGGTGGCGTGGCCATCGCGCCGGGATTTACCGAAGGGCAGCGTCATATCAACTGGTGGGGACCCCGACTGGCTTCTCACGGGTTCGCGGTGCTGGTGTTCAACACCAACGGTCTACGGGATCAACCCAATTTGCGCGGAGAAGGCCTGATTGCGGCAGTGCGAATGCTGAAATCGGAAAACGCCCGCGACGGCAGTCCGGTCAATGGCAGAATTGACGTCGACAAGATGGCTATCATGGGGCATTCGATGGGCGGCGGCGGCGCCTTGTATGCCGCCAATCTGTACAGCGCTGAGATTCAGGCTGCAATTCCCTTTACATCCTGGTTCCCGGACGGCTATTTCAGCAATATCACTGTACCGACCCTGGTGATTGCGGGCTCGGCGGACACAATCGCCGAAGTGGCCGAACATGCCTGGCTTCACTACCTCTCAATACCCGGTACAACGCCCAAGGTGTACATGGAAGTCGACGGTGGCGGCCATTTCATTGCGGATTCCACCCGCGGGGAAGATCTGGGCATGATCGGCCGTTACGGGATCGCCTGGTTAAAATTGTATCTGGACGAGGATGAGAGATACCGCGATTTTATCTTTGGCGATGCACAAAAGATCGACAACGGGGTGTTTTCCCGTTACATCGTCAACCCCTGATCCTCTCGCCGCAGAGATGTTTCGTGCCGGAGAAATCTCCGGCATAACAACCGCTGTCTACAGTGTGCGAATGTGCAAGAAAGCGAGAATCCAGTCGTATGGGCGGTCAGGATGTCATGGCTAGAATTCTGGGTTTCAGGGTTTCGTCCAGGGCCTGGCGACGCAGCATCTCCGCCAGTGCGTCGCTGCGACTGCGGCCCGACATTTCCCTTTCTATGGTATCCAGGCAGGCCCTTTGTACATCGAGGTGGCGAAACTGCGGGGACCGTACGATCGCCTCGACGACCAGAGGCTGGCTGATTTCATGGAGTTCGTCAAACTCTTCCAGCACACCAAGAGTAAACTCGTAATTGTCGGAGTCATCCAGCCGCAGCAGGTATATTGCCGCAATGCGTCTTTCAAGATCCTTCAATTGTTCCAGTGCGGCTGTCAGGACGCGCGGAGCATCAGGTTCGCTTTTGATTTTTTCCGCAACGGCGGTAAACACGTCCAGTTCCACGGTTTCTCCATAGAATATTCGGTCCAGGTCTAACAAGAGTTCGTTGGCAAAACCAGTGCTTGAATCCGGCTGCGCGAGCAAACGCTGAGCCGCGCCGAGTCTGCTGCTCCGAGGCAGATCGCTGATCTGCCGCGCCAGCAACCGGGCATGAAGTTCGTCCGCGACCAGGTCTTCAGCCAGGGACAGAAACAGCCGGCTTCGCTCGGCTTCGGGTACGCGGTCAAGCTTTGACAGGATGCCCGCCTTGATACGTTCGTCAACGTTATTCATACCCGCGAGCATCACTACAGCGTCACCGTTCTCCGAAACCCACTCCGAATCAAGCCAGCGTTCCAGTTGACCCGCACTCACGCTGGAGGTGTCTATCTGCACCAGTGCTTCAATTACCAGACTGGAGAGATTATCTCTGCCAGTGCGGTTTCTTGCACTGGTGCCATAACGCGGATTGGGTCTGATTTCAGTGATTGCATCCAGAAATGCGGTAGCGTTTTGCGGTTCACGTTGCAACCATTCACTGACCGGTCTGAGATACAGGGACGAAAGCGGAAGCGACATCGCTTCATTCAGCACCGCCACCGCGGACTGGTGATCACCACGAGTGACTGAATTGAGACTTTGCAATTGCGTCTGCCATAAATTCAGGTCGGGATTGTCCACCCGGGGCTGATCACACCCGTCTGGAGCATCAATGCTCAGCGAGGACAACGCATCAGCGCCGGCAAGCTGTCCGTTCTGTAATACGGTAATCTGCTGTTCGTTGCCGGTGCAGTAGGCGTATACCCATTCCTCCCCAAACGCATCACCGGTGACGAATTCACCGCGGCTGTTATCCTGCCACCATGCCAGGGGCAGAAAGTCTCCGTCGGAGACCATTGCGCCACCGATGAAAAAGCTCAGCAGCACGACGGCCGCCAGTATGCGCCTGCGATAGAAGATATTGGTGAAGTCGTCTTCCTGGATCATGGTTCATCCTGTATTCACGAAACCGAGGCAGCCTCCATCCAGCCTGCCAGCCGTCTATGACGTGGTCTTCAGACATAACCTTGTACATGGGTCCGGACGGTTCTATCCCTCTCCAGGCTAAGTCTAGCAATTTTTAAGCCAGATAATAACTCCTTGTACTTCAGCAATTTACCAGAACCCAGGGCGATAAGCCGATAATATGGGTGGTGAATTTCACCACAATCTGCAACCCAGGCCGACATCCCTGGCGGTTCAGCCGGTCACGGATCGCCAGTTTTTTACCAGGTAATCCGCTGTGCGCCATGACAGGGCCTGTACCGTCAGGGTTGGATTTCTCGCCCCGCTGCTGCCCATGACCGATGCCCCGAGAACGCCCAGGTTAGGGATCTCGTGTGCAAAACCCCAGCGATCGACGACATTCGTCTCGCTGTTGTCGCCCATACGGGTTCCGCCGTAGGCATGCGTGGATGCGCCCATGGTATTTCCCAGCCCACTCTTTACGACCTTGATCGCGCCTGCTTCCCAATACCACTGTTCCATTTTCTCCTGGGCGAAAGCGGCAATGCGTTTTTCATTGTCGCCGTATCGTGCGGTAATCCGGGTGACGGGGAAGCCCAGTTTATCCTTGACCGTCGGGTCCAGATCCAGGTAATTGTGATCGTAAGGCAGCGTGGTTTTCTGAATGTAGGAAGAATTGCTGCGATCGGCATTCTTCATGATGTACGCCTTCCATTTCGAACCCCAGCCCGGGGCATCACCAAAGGTGTTCATTCGGGCTGCGGCCATCGGCCTGCGGTCGGTGTGTACCCAGAGATTGGCGCCGCCGATGAAATCGTGACCGGTGTGATCGAAATTGTCGTCCGCCCATTCATCGATTGCCACGCCCTGCGCCGGCAGTCCGTACCAGTTGTGGAGATCGCGATCGAACAGCGCGGTGACCGGCGCTCCCTGGTGGTGGGTGAAATAGTGTTTGCCCACCTGTCCTGAATTGTTGGCCAGACCGTTGGGGTAGGCGCGCGATTTCGAGAGCAGCAGCAGCCGGACGTTTTCATAGGTGTAACTGCCCAGCAGCACCACGTCCGCCGGCTGAAACCAGGTCCCTCCGCCTCGCAGGTAGTCCACTCCCGTAACCCGACCCTGATCATCGGTGACAATATTGGTTACGCGTGCATGGGTCACCACTGACAGATTACCGGTGTCCATCGCGCGAGGAATCGTGGTCACCGCGGTTGAGCTTTTGGCCTGTACGTGACATCCGCCACGATTGCAGAAGCCGTGATAGAGACAACCAGGGCGACCATCGTAGGGCTCTGTATTGATCGCCGCCGGGCCCTGAAACGGATTCCAGCCCAGCGACCTGGCGGCGCCGCCCATGAGTTCGGTAAACGGTGAACTGCGCAGGGCCTGCATTGGATACTCGCGACTTCTGGGTCCTTCAAAGATATTTCCTGAACGATCAATACGACCGCCGATATTTCCGGCTTTTCCAGAGATGCCAACAGCGTACTCTATCTTGTCGTAGAAGGGTTCGAGATCTTCGTACGCGAGCGGCCAGTCTTCCACGGTGGAACTTGAGGGTATCCGGGATATGCCATAGCGGCGCCGGGTTTCACTGGCCACCTTGAAGTCCCAGGGATTAAGACGCCAGCTTTGCGCCCAGTAATGCATTGTGGTGCCGCCTACGGCATTCATCATGGGATGACCGGAACCCTGACTGGCGATGTCATTTTCGATGGCTCTGACCGTGGGTATTTCTGCATTGGCTTTTTGTACCGACTGGGGCCAGTCACGACTGTTGTTGCGCACTTCGTCCGGCGCGAAATCCCGGGCTGTCAACCAGCCTCCAGCCTCGAGCCCGATAACTTTCAGTCCTGCCTGAGTCAGGGGAAGCGCAGCCACTCCGCCTGCGGCGCCGAGCCCTATGATGACTACGTCTGTTTTTGCGAGTCGTCTGGCCATTACACGCCCTCCCGTCCGCCGGACTTGGTGAACGTGCGATGGTCATAGGCTGACTGGTGGCTTGGGGCCAGCGCGGCGCCTTTGGCTACCTCGTCCGGTGTCGTGCCCAACCTTACGCCGGGATATCGCAACAGGTCCCAGCCCACAAAACCGCGATTACCGCCGTAGTAGGGATCGGAAAACGTGCCGTCAATGGTGTCGTTGCGTACCAGATTGAAAAATGCCGCGGAGCCGGGGCTGAAGCCTTCCAGTTCGTTCGCTTCCATGGCGGAAAGTATGGAATCCTGCTGGTCATGGTTGAGCACATGGAAACTTCTGCCGCGCGTGGTTACTGCATATTCGTTGAGGGCATTCAGTCCGATGCCGTAGTTTTCTCTGTCACTTTTGTTGTCTGCTGCCAGTGACCGGTCGATGAAATGCACTGCCCTGGCTTCTTTGGCGCCGGGCCCGTTTTCATCCGAGGGCAGTATGCGGTCGACCATGGCTTCCAGTGTATCGGCTTCCAGGGCAGTCAGGATTTCCAGGGCTTCACGGAGCGGGATCGCTGATTCAGCTGTCGCATGGTTCTGTGCGGCAGCGGGCGCTCCCAGGGTTCCGGATCCTGCCACGGCCGCTCCCATCAGTCCGGCCTGCCTGAGCAGGTCTCGTCTCGATTGATTGACTGGCCGGGCTGAGGGTTTTTTGTTCTTGTTTTTCATGAAAACCTCTGGGGGGTTCGATATCCGGGCGTTTGACAGCGTAGCAAATTCACCAAAACCTGTATACGTGGCGCGCCTGAATTCTGGACACCCACAAAAGGTGAATTGTGGAGGTGAATTGTGGAGGCGAATTGTGGAGGCGAATTGTGGACACCCACAAAACGGGTTCGGTGCATTCTTCCGGCCGGGGACCGCGAGGCACCACTCCAACGGACGCCCGCTCACCCGTTTTTCGGGCGCTGCGAAACTCGCAAGCTC
>JBBDLF010000011.1:0-34773 GCA_040879025.1 Pseudohongiellaceae bacterium | reverse complement strand
TACCGGATTCGGCTGAAAGCCAGAGGCGGTACAGAATTGATCAGAGGTTCCCTAGAACTGATCAACTTCAAAGCGTACAACCATACCATTCAACTGAAACTCTTCCAGCAGCCGGCTTTTCAATTCTTCAATGGCAGTGCGATCGATACGGGGGCCGACGTAAACCGCGGTCAGTGTGTCCTGGTTGCCGGTCAGCTCACGTGTATAAGCCTTGTATCCTGAATCGGTGAGTCGCTGCAGCAGGTTTGCCGCATTGGTGGCGCTGGAAAACGATCCCAACCTCACACTCCACCCGACCGGCAGGCCCGCGGCGTCCAGTTGGGGTTCGTCGGTGATCTCCGGAACATCATTGGTGGGAACGGTTACATTATCAGCCGGACTGTTCGTCCCGGTGCCGGGTTCACCAGTGGCAATAGCGTCGCCGATCGAATTATCGGTCTGGTCCGTGGCGACCGGGATCTCCTGCATCGTTCTTGAGGCAGCCGGCTCCGGCGTAAAAACAGAACGCTCCTGTACCGGATCGGGCATCAGCGGAATAACCGGCGGCTCCGGAATACGGCTGGAGAGCGTGGGAGTGTAGCTTCCCTCACCGTCAAGAAAAACGGGCAGGAAGATCATTGCGATAGCAACCAGTACTATGCTGCCTACGACTCGCTGTTTGGTGCCTTGATTCATGCTGTCACTGTCCGGGAACAGGTTGGTGGTGACAATCATTGCGTGACAAGTAGCTGTTCCCTTACGGATGCCACGGTGTAGAAAGATCCGGTAACCAGTATCACATCCTGTGGCGAGGCATTGCGAACCGCAATCTCAAATGCTGTTACAGCATCATCAAACGGCTCCGGATACATGACTGCGTTCTTCCCGGCCAGTAATTGCACCAATGAGGACGAAGGCATGCAGCGGGCCTCAGCGACCTGTGCAATATACCAGATGTCCACCAAGGATTCTAAGGCCTGATAAAAGCCGTTGATGTCTTTGTCCGCCATCATGGCAAAAACTGTAATGACCCGGCCTCCCGGTTGCATCCCGGCCCTGATTGACCGCAGCCTCTCAGCAAGTCTGGCGGCCGCGGCAGGATTATGCGCAACATCCAGGATTACCCGTCCACCATGACCGGGACGGGACATCGTTTCCATTCTGCCAGGGAGAAATATATCCCCAAGTGCATCCTTGAGTGTCTGCGTGTCTACTTTCAGGGGCAAAAGTTTCACCACCTGCAATGCAGCCGCGACATTATCCAGGCCCAGCGGCGTCGGAGGCAGCCCGGAGAGTTCGACGGATTCGCCCCCGCGGTTTTTTCCCGCCCAGGTCCACAGGCATTGATCGGCGGCGCTTCGTGTCGTTTCGGTTCCGCCCTGTACAAGCCATCTGAAATCACGGCTGACTACCCGCAGATCAACCTGTAGTTGCGCGGCCCGTTGCAGCACCGACCGGGGTGGCCGGGGGTCTCCACAAACCGCGGGGCTGCCTGCTCTGAGAATACCGGCTTTTTCCGCACCGATTGCTTCGCGGTCCGGTCCCAACCAGTCCATATGGTCCAGCTCGATACTGGTGATCACTGCCACGTCCGGATCAATAATATTGACCGCGTCGAGCCTGCCGCCCAACCCGACTTCAAGCAGTGCCACATCCAGGGTGTCGCTCTGAAATATCCATAACGCAGCCAGTGTAGCGAATTCGAAGTACGTCAGGGAAACCTCGCCCCGCGCCTCCTCCACTACCTGGAAAGCATCACAGAGAGACTGATCATCGACGGGGTCGCCGGCGATGACGACTCGCTCGTTGAATACGTGCAAATGAGGAGATGTATAGCTGCCAACCCGGAAACCTGCTGCGGTGAAAATCGCTTCAAGACAGGCCACACAGGAACCCTTACCGTTGGTGCCCGCGACAGTGACAACGAGCGGTGCAGGTCGGTTCAAGCCCATGGCATCAGCCACGTGCCGTATACGTTCCAGACCCAGTTCAATTTCGCGAGGGTGCAGAGCGGTAATTTTATCCAGCCAGGAATTGAGGTTCACGACAGATCTCGGACAGCCCGTCAGGCGGTCGCCCTGTTATCCATCAGTTTTGAGACCAGCGAGGCGATGCGCCGGCGTAGATTTTTGCGCGCAACGATCATGTCGATCGCGCCGTGCTCCAACAAAAACTCACTGCGTTGAAAGCCATCGGGCAGCTTGACCCGTACCGTCTGACGAATGACGTCCGGACCGGTGAATCCCACCAGAGCATTGGGTTCGGCAATATTGATGTCGCCCAGCATGGCCAGGCTGGCGGAGACGCCGCCATAGACCGGGTCCACCAGCACCGAAATATAAGGCAACCCATAGCCCCGCAATCGCTCCAGGGCCGCCGAGGTTTTGGCCATTTGCATCAATGACACCAGGGCTTCCTGCATTCGTGCGCCACCACTGGTAGAAAAACAGATCAGGGGGAGCCCTTCGGCAATGCACAGATTGACGGCCTGGGTAAATTTTTCCCCCACCACCGCGCCCATCGAGCCGCCGATAAAACTGAATTCGAACGCGGCAACTATGGCTTCGACTCCTTCAACCCTGCCCCGAACCACGATCAGGGCATCCCGTTCTCCGGTGTCTTTCTGGGCCTTGGAGAGTCGGTCGCGGTACTTTTTAAGGTCCTTGAACTTGAGAATGTCCACGGGCTCAAGATCAGTCTGCAATTCCAGTTGCTCACCCTCGTCAAGAAACAGCTCGATGCGGCGACGGGCGGTGATTCGCATGTGATGGTCACATTTCGGACATACGTCAAGATTGCGCTCAAGGTCCTTGCGATACAGGGTGGCTTTGCAGCGCGGGCAGATCTTCCACAGCCCTTCCGGAATTGAGGTGCGAGTTTTAGTTCCATTGGAGGAATTCGCTATGGAAGGCAGGATCTTGTTAATCCAACTCATGAGCTGCTCTGCTTGTGTCCGTTATAACCGTCGTGTGTCGCAATCGGCCCTTGCCCGTCCAGGCGCAGATTGCGTCAGTTTCATTTTTAATAAAATCAATACGATACGATAATTATCTAACCTTGTCTATATGATTGCGCATTTCCCGTATCAGATCAACAACTGGCTCCAGACCCCGGGCTGAATAGCCCTTGTTCCCTTCGGCAACAGGCAGCTTCGCTATGCGTTCAACGATCGCGCTGCCGACCACCACACCATCGGCAAGATCCGCCATCATGGCGGCTGCGGGCCCGTCTTTTATACCAAATCCGATGACTACGGGCAGGTCCGTGAACTGCCGGAGCTGCTCCAGCCTCGCGGCGATTGCACTGCTATCGGTAAGCGCCGCGCCGGTCACTCCCTTCAGGGATACGTAGTACAAATAGCCCGAGCACTGCGCAATGATTGCCCTGGCACGCGTATCCGTTGTGGTGGGTGATACCAGAAATATCGTATCGATGGCCCGGTCGCGTAGCAGTCCTGAGAGCGGCTGCGCCTCACCGGGGGGCATATCCACCACCAGCACACCGTCCACCCCCGCCTCCCGGGCCCGATCTGCAAACACCTCACAACCCATGGTTTCAAGCGGATTAAGATATCCCATCAACACGACCGGCGTTTCCCGGTCTCCCCGGCGAAACTCGGCCACCATGTCCAGTACATCGGCAATGGCCGTGCCACCGGCCAGAGCACGTTCCGCTCCCTGCTGAATCACCGGCCCATCCGAAGCAGGGTCACTGAATGGAATGCCCAGTTCGATTATATCTGCGCCCGCCTCGGCCATGGCATGCATCAGCGCGACTGTTGCCTCGGCATTGGGGTCACCCGCCACGAGGTAGGGGATCAGAAGCTTGCGCCCGCCAGCGGCGATGCTGGTTTGAATTCTGCTCATAATGGTCACCTGTCCGCGGTTTACAGTTCGATACCGTCCAGTTCAGCAACGGTATGGATGTCTTTGTCACCGCGCCCCGACAGATTGACCACGATGTGGCTGTCGGCGGAAAGGTCCGCTGCCAGTTTCATCGCCCAGGCCACTGCATGAGCCGATTCCAGGGCGGGAATGATCCCTTCCAGCCGGCTTAAACGACGGAAAGCGTCCAGGGCTTCTTCATCGGTGGCTGATACGTATTTGACGCGGCCGATATCCTTGAGCCAGGAGTGTTCCGGACCCACACCAGGATAATCAAGACCGGCCGATATGGAATGAGTGGGCAATATCTGACCACCTGAGTCGGACATCAGGTAAGTGCGGTTGCCATGTAATACACCAGGCTTGCCGGCATTAAGGGGCGCCGCGTGCTGGCCGGTGCCAATTCCGAGTCCGCCGGCTTCGACGCCATACATTGCCACGGATTCATCTCGCAGAAACGGGTGAAACAGCCCGATCGCATTCGAGCCCCCTCCCACACAGGCGACCAGCGCATCGGGAAGCTTCCCGGTTTGTGCCAGTGATTGCTCCCTCGCTTCATTGCCGATAACGCATTGGAAGTCCCGTACCAGTAATGGATAAGGATGGGGTCCGGCAACCGTTCCGATGATGTAGTAGGTTGTATCGACATGGGTCGCCCAGTCGCGCATGGCTTCATTCATCGCGTCTTTCAGGGTCTTTGATCCGGAAGTCACCGGCACCACGTTCGCACCGAGCAGCTTCATTCGATAGACATTCGCGGCCTGTCGCTGGATATCTTCCGCGCCCATGTAAACATGGCATTCCAGTCCCAGACGCGCGGCTACCGTGGCGGTGGCAACCCCGTGTTGGCCGGCCCCCGTTTCCGCGATAATGCGTTTCTTGCCCATGTGTCTGGCCAGTAGCGCCTGGCCGATGGTGTTGTTCACCTTGTGAGCGCCGGTATGATTCAGATCTTCCCGCTTGAGGTAGATCACAGCGCCTCCGGCTTCCCGCGTCAGTCGCTCTGCCAGATACAGCGGCGAAGGGCGGCCTACATAATGCGTAAGGTCCTGATGATACTCTTCCCAGAAGTCCGGATCTTTCGACAGTCGAGCGTAAACCTGCGCCAGTTCTTCGACTGCCGCGATCAGGGTTTCGCCAACGAAAACGCCGCCATAACAACCGAAATGTCCCTGCTCGTCTGGGCCGCTGAAAGCCTGCCCCTTGTCTGCCTGTTCACTCGACACCGTAAACACCTCTGAAAAAACTGGCTAAAATTTCCGGATCCTTCTGTCCCGGCTTCGTTTCAACCCCGCTACTGACATCCACCGCATAGGGTCTGACCATCCTGATCGCGTCACTCACATTCTCCGCATTCAATCCGCCCGCCAGTATCAGCGGCTGCTTGATACTTTTCGCGGCCTCCGCCGCGATACGCCAGTCAAACTGCTGCCCCGTACCGCCGGCAATGACGGGATGGTAGCTGTCCAGCAGGATAGCCACCGCGTGTTGGTGTACGGCCGCCAGTTCGATGATATTTCTACTCTGTTCAACCCCCGTGCGAACGCGAATCGCCTTTATATACGGCAACCCAAACGATGCGCAAAACACGGGGGCTTCGTCACCATGAAACTGCAGACACGTCAGCCCTGTCGCTGCCACAGCCGCTTCCACTTCACTTGCCTTTGGATCGACAAAGAGCCCGATTGCCGTGATGAATGCGGGCAAGCCGGCGGTGATCGAGCGCGCCTCTTCAAAGGAGAGCCGACGTGGACTGGCGGCATGAAAATTCAAGCCGAGCGCATCGGCTCCAGCGGCGACGGCGCAAGCGGCATCGCGGCTATTGGTGATTCCACAAATTTTTACACGTGTTCGAGACAAGGTGAAGTTCCAGCCAAAGGCGGCTATTCTAGCACCGGCGCCCGGTCTGTGACGATTATTGGAGAAATAACGGTAGCGTCGGGCCGGGCGGCAGCCCGAATTCCGGCGCATAGGCGACGTCCACAAGATAGAGCCCCGCGGCCGGCGCAGTGGCGGGAGCCAGGGTCCGGTCTCTGGCATGCAATAATTCGGCGGCGCAAGACACCGGCAATTCACCCTCACCGATTGCGATCAGCATACCGGCAATGTTCCGCACCATGTGTTGCAGAAACGCATTGGCTTCGATATCCAGAACAATAAAGCGCTTGAGTCTCCGCACGGACACCGTATGCACATGTCGCATCGCCGTTTTCGACTGACAACCCGCCGCCCTGAACGTGCTGAAATCCTGCTCCCCCACCAGGCATTGCGACGCGGCGTGCATTGCCTCGATATCCAGTGCTTTGTAATGATGGGTTACCAGTGCGGACAACACTGCCGGGGCCACGGGACTGTCATGGATTACATAGCAATAACGCCGGACAGTGGCGGAGAACCGAGCATGAAACCGATGGTCCACTCTCCTTGCCCATAATATACGTACTGTGGGCGGCAACAGGCTGTTGCCGCCCACGACCCAGGCTTTTTCGTCACGGGCGGCCAGTGAATCAAAATGGACTACCTGACGCGTTGCGTGGACACCACGGTCGGTTCGGCCCGCGCAAATCAATGACAACGGGTGATCCGCAATCCGACTGAGTGCTTTCTCAACCACGCCTTGCACCGTAGGCAACTCCGGCGAACGTTGTCTCTGCCATCCTGAAAAAGTACTGCCGTCGTATTCCACGCCCACAGCAACGCGCTGTAAACCGCTGTCATTGGATTCAGGATCAGACACAACGGAGTTCCGGACTTATCAAACTCAGACGGGTCAGCGATGACCGATCAGTCGTCGCTGGATTGTTCGAGGTTCTCAAGCAATGCCTTCGCTTCCTTGATCTGCTGGTCATTACCGTCCCTGATAACCTTGTCCAGAATTTCCCTGGCCCCTTCGGCATCACCCATTTTCTTGTAGGCATAGGCAAGATCGAGCCGGGTCGCCGCCTCATCTTCATCCGACAAAACATCGAACTCGTCTTCGTCGGCCCCCGACTCGGCATCCTCAGCGGTGAATTCCACTTCAGTGATTTCTTCATCGGCGCCCGATTCTGTAGATTGGTCCATCGCCGTATCTGTATCTGCATCCGTGGCCAGATCCAGATCCAGATCAAAATCGAAATCATCGTCTTTTGCTTCGGTGTCTGACTCAGCGTTTCCAGACAGGGAAACAGTATCAGCCGAAGGTGAGGAGGGTTCACCCGAACCCTCGCCTGTGGAATCCAGATCAAATGAGAAGGTCTCCAGTTCGTCGGTTTCGTCACTTTCTTTCTCGTCGCCTGTGTGCTCAGAAGACACGGGCTCCGATGAAAATTCCAGCATTTCCACATCAGTATCTTCTTGATCAGCGATGTCGGCTGTCTTTTCCTTTTCGTCTGCGGTCCCGCTCTCATCCTCAATTTCAAAATTCAGACCGAAGTCATCCTCTGTGTCGGACGGCTCCTCTTCGGACTCCTCGTCAATGACCAGGGTGGCGCTATCCAGAGGCTGGTTGACTTCGTCGTCTTCCAGATCATCGAAATCCAGAACTTTGAAATCGTCATCCTTGGTTTCCTCTTCCGTTTCCTCTTCCGTTTCCACATCTGCATCCGTGCTCAAGACTGAGTCTTCATCATCGCCCTTGCCTGGCTGTGCATCGGTTGCCTCGTTGTCCGAGTCAAAGTCGCGCTTGCTGCCGTAATCGTCGTCGGTCAGGTCATCGAACTCATCCGACAAATTAATAATGTCGCTCAGATCACTGTCAACCGCGTCATCCTCGTCGCTCTCATCATCCTCGTCATCGTCCTCGACCATGGCGACATCATCATCTCCGGTTTCGATGCTTTTGCCGGTGGCAATGGCAGCGACGCCGGCACTGCCAACCCGCAGATCATCATCGGTGACCAGGGCGTCCATATCATCGTCAAATTCGCCAGTGGCGGTCACCGCCCTGTTGCGTCTCAGCAGCAGTAATACCAGCAGGGCGACAATCAGTACCACCGCGGCTGCCATTAACATGCCACTGTTGGCCAACACCGCCAGGATCAAGTTCACCAGGCTCGAGCCGGTACCACCCCCGACCGCCGGCTCGGGTTCCGGTGCGGCCAATTGCATCGCCTGGGTTGCGGCTTCCGCTTCAGCAGCCTGTTGAGCAAGCGACTCCTGTAACTGGGCCAATTGCAGATCCTGCAAAGTGATCAGTTCGCGTGCCGAGGCAATTTGCTGATCCAGGTCCGCCAGCCTGGCATTCATCTCCTCGCGCTCAAGACGGATACGATCAGTTTCTTCCTGTTGGACGGCCAGCTGGTTTTCCAGTTCAGCGATACGGGCATCAAGTTCGGCGTTTTCTTCCTGCAAACCCGCGCCGCTGCCGGAGTCGTCGCCATCGTCTGATGTGACCACGCTGAGCTGCCCCTGCTGAGAGGCGGTGCCGGTTGCCTGTGGCGTGGGCGCTGCCAGGGGCTCGGCACCGACGCTCTGGTTCTGCCGGGCTACTTCCGCCACGGCTTGTTGTTGGCCCAGCGACTGGATATCCCCCAGGCTGGGGACCCGCAGCACTTCGCCACTGCGTAAGCGGTTGATGTTACCCCCGATAAAGGCATCGGGGTTCATGCGCTGTATGGCCAGCATGGTTTGCTGTACCGACACGGTGTTGTCGGGTCGCACACGCAGCGCGATATCCCACAGGGTGTCAGTATTGCTGGTTTGCAACTCCTCGGGACCCGCTTGCTGCTCCTGTTCCTGCTGCTCCTGTTGTTCCTCTTGTTGCTGCGCGAGGGCCTCCGGTTGGGGCTCCTCCGGTGCCGTGCCGGATTGAGGCTCAGCCGCAGACGAACCATCGTCGGTCTGTGCGGCGTCGTCAGTCTGGGTCAGCGGAACGGGTGAGGTCTCCGCGCTCGCGGCGGGGGCCGGAGTGGTCGCGGGTTCAGCGGTTGGCGTCACCTGCGGCTGTGGTGTCCGGGCGATGGATTGATCAGCCTGGGCCGGCTCTTCCAGAACCGGGCTGACCGGTTGCTGCGGAGCCTGAACGCTGGTGCTTTCGCTGAACACCGGCAAATCCAGCAACACCGTGTATTCAGTGAGAAGGCGTCCCTGGGGCCAGCGGGTATCGATTATCAGGTTGAGATAAGGTTCACGCACCGGTTCTCTGCTGGCAATGCTGAGGACGGGGATGCCGCCGCGGTTTTCAACGCTGAAGTTGATATTTGACAGAAACTGCGGTCGGCCGATGTTGAAGCGCATGTAATCGGCATCCGAGGCCAGACGGATAACCACATCGTCAAGTTCGACATTGCCAAGCTGGAGTATCTCAACACTCGCCTGCAACGGCTGGTTCAGGGCGGATTCGAGCTTCAATTCCCCCAGTCCCAACGCGGCAACCCGGGAAGCCGCGAAAACCAGCATTGTGGAAAATACGATAACGTTGCGTAGCACATTCCCTTTCATAATGGGGGCGGACCTCGAGGCTGACATCCGGGCCGGGGACATCAGCAAACAATGGTATTGTTTGAGCTTTAAATTCTTTTTAATGTGCTTTCACTTGTGTGTGCAAGTATTCATTATAAATAGTCTTTTATCAACACTTCAGCAATTTGGACTGAGTTGAGCGCCGCCCCTTTGCGGACATTATCGGCCACCACCCATATATTTAAACCATTCTCAAACGAGATATCCTGCCGGATCCGGCCGACAAAAACTGCGTCCTTGCCCGCAGAATCGCTAACTGGCGTGGGATATCCGCCATCTTTGGGTTGATCGATCAACTTCACTCCAGCCGCCCTGGACAGCAATTTGCGCGCGTCCGCAGCACTGAGAAAACTGCCGGTTTCGATCTGCACCGCTTCGGCATGGCCGTAGAATACGGGAACGCGGACACAGGTGGCACTGACCTGAATGGCGTCATCGTCAAATATCTTCCGGGTCTCCCATACCATCTTCATCTCTTCCTTGGTGTAGCCATTTTCCTGGAAGACATCGATGTGGGGCAGTACATTAAACGCGATCTGCCGGGGATATACCTTCGGTGTGGCGCCTTTGCCGTTCAACAGGTCCGCCGTTTGTCCGGCCAGTTCCGACACCGCCTGCTTGCCGGTGCCCGATACCGCCTGGTAAGTGGCGATCGACAGGCGCTTGATTCCCACGGCGTCGTAAATGGGCTTCAGAGCCACCAGCATCTGAATGGTGGAGCAGTTGGGGTTGGCAATGATGCCGCGCCTGGTATAGTCGGCAATCTTGCCGGGATTGACCTCGGGTACCACCAATGGAATCTCATCGTCATAGCGGAAACATGAGGTGTTATCTATTACCACACAGCCGGTTTCCGTGGCTTTGGGGGCAAATTCAGCAGAAACACTGCCGCCGGCGGAAAACAGGCCAATCTGTACCTGGCTGAAATCAAAGTCTGCCAGATTCTGGACGGTCACCGGCCGATTGCGAAACGTGACCGTGGATCCCGCGGAGCGCTCACTGGCGAGCGGGAACAGTTCATTTACCGGAAAATTCCGTTCTTCAAGGATACTGATCATGGTCTCGCCCACTGCTCCGGTAGCGCCAACCACGGCCACGTTATAGCTCATTGCGATCTCTCTTTATCATAGGTTGTTTGAATGGTATGACAGTTAATCAGTCCCGGGCTCCTGTCCGGCCTGTTGTCAGCCCCTTTTCTCGCCGGGACCTGCCCCCGGGCCTTGTGACGCAAAATACCAGGGTGCGCGTTCACGCCATTTATTTTCGAATTTGCGGATGGCCTCGGCGTCTTGCAGGGTCACTCCAACCTCATCGAGACCGTGTAACAGACAGTGCTTGCGGAAGCCGTCAATATCAAAATGGATGTCTTCTCCAGAGGGCATGGTAATAGTCTGACCCGGCAAATCAACCGTCAGGCTGTAACCTTCGGTCGCCACGGTTTCCTCAAAAAGACCGGATACCTTTTCTTTATCCAAAACAATGGGTAACAGCCCATTTTTAAAGCAATTATTATAAAAAATATCGGCATAGCCTGGAGCAATAATCGCACGGATCCCGTAATCGCCCAATGCCCATGGCGCATGTTCGCGGCTTGACCCGCAACCGAAATTTTCGCGCGCCAGTAAGATACGGGCCCCCTGGTAGCGAGGCTGGTTCAGCACGAAATCCGGATTTAGCGGGCGCTTGCTGTTATCCATTCCCGGCTCCCCCTTGTCAAGATATCGGTGTTCGTCGAACAGGTTCACCCCGAAACCGGTACGCTTGATGGACTTGAGGAACTGCTTCGGGATGATGTAGTCAGTGTCGACATTTGCCCTGTCCAAGGGCAGCACCACGCCGGTTTCTATATTAAATATATTCATTAGGTCTTTTGTTTATCTATTTGATTTATAAAACTTTAAATTTATCAATGCTACAGGTATTCCAGTCCCCGAATATCAACAAAATATCCGTTTATCGCAGCCGCCGCCGCCATGGCGGGGCTCACCAGATGGGTGCGACCGCCGGCCCCTTGCCTGCCCTCGAAGTTGCGGTTGGAGGTAGATGCGCAATGTTTGCCCGCCGGGAGCTGATCCGCGTTCATCGCCAGGCACATCGAACAACCCGGTTCCCGCCATTGCAGTCCGGCTTCAATGAAAACCCGGTCCAGACCTTCCGCCTCAGCCTGCTTTTTAACCAGTCCTGAACCGGGAACCACCATGGCAACCTCGATAGTCGATGCCACCTTGCGTCCCTTGACCACTTTCGCTGCCTCACGCAGGTCTTCAATTCTCGAGTTGGTGCAGGAACCGATGAACACGTAATCCAACTTGATGTCCTTTATGTGGGTTCCCGGCTGCAAACCCATGTATTTCAGCGCCTGCTGGATATTGCTGCGGCGGCCGGGATCGGTCTCGAGTTCAGGATCAGGAATCCGGCCACTGACCGGTGCCACCATTTCCGGAGAGGTTCCCCAGGTCACCTGGGGCTCGATGGTGGCCGCATCGATATCCACGACGCGGTCGAAAACCGCGTCCTCATCACTGACCAGATCGCGCCAGACCCGTTTGGCCTGCTCAAGCATCTCGCCACGGGGAGCAAAAGGCCGCCCTGTGACATAATTCAGTGTAGTCTCATCCACGGCAATCAGCCCGGCGCGCGCGCCGGCTTCGATCGCCATATTGCAGACGGTCATGCGACCTTCCATGGAAAGAGCCCGGACAGCGTCACCGGCAAATTCAATGGTATAGCCCGTGCCACCCGCGGTTCCGATATGCCCGATAATGGCCAGCACGAGGTCCTTGGCCGTGACGCCCGAGCCAAGGGCCCCGTTCAGCCGAATCAGCATGTTCCTTGACTTGGATTGCACCAGACACTGCGTGGCAAGCACATGTTCCACTTCGGAAGTACCGATACCGTGGGCGAGAGCGCCGAGTGCTCCGTGAGTGGACGTATGGGAATCACCGCAAACGATTGTCATACCCGGGAGGGTAGCGCCCTGCTCCGGCCCCACCACATGAACAATACCCTGGCGCTCATCGTTCATGTCGAGTTCCTGAATTCCAAACTCGCGGCAATTCTCATCCAGCGTCCTGACCTGGATGCGCGAAATCGGGTCACGAATGCCTTCCAGTCCCTGGTGGCGCTCTTCAGTTGTCGTGGGAATGTTATGGTCCGGCGTGGCCAGGTTGGCGTCCGCGCGCCACGGCCGCCGGTTGGCCAGACGCAAACCTTCGAATGCCTGCGGAGACGTGACCTCGTGGATCAACTGGCGGTCAATGTAGATTACCGCTGTGCCATCCTCCCGCTGGGTGACGAGATGGGAGTCCCAGATTTTGTCGTACAGGGTCTTTGCTGTCATTTTACTTCCGCTTACTGTCTTATAAAGTACTTTAATTTAATTGTATAACATAATGTATGTTAACATTTAATTATCCATCATTCGCTTGGCGGTTCGTGATCGGGCGTTCTGTCCACGGTCTCGCAAAACATGGTCCATCAATACCAATGCCAACATGGCTTCGGCGATAGGCGTGGCACGAATGCCGACGCAGGGATCATGCCGTCCGGTTGTGATGACTTCCACGGGTTTTCCGTCCACATCAATGGATCTGCCCGGCAACCGCAGGCTGGAGGTTGGTTTCAGTGCAATATGGGCAATGATGTCCTGTCCACTGGAAATGCCACCAAGCACTCCCCCCGCATTATTGGACAGAAATCCCTCCGGCGTCATTTCATCCCGGTGTTCGGTTCCTTTCTGGGCTACCGCCGCGAATCCGGCGCCAATCTCTACACCTTTTGCCGCATTGATCCCCATCAGGGCATGCGCGATATCCGCGTCGAGTTTGTCAAAAACCGGCTCACCCAGTCCCGCTGGAACCCCACTGGCGATGACAGTTATGCGCGCGCCGATGGAATTACCCTCTTTGCTCAGGGCTGACATGAACGCCTCCATCTCCGACACTTTCCCCGGATCAGGACAGAAAAACGGGTTGTTGTGAACTTCATCGAAATCCACCGTTTCCACCTTCACCGGCCCCAATTGGCTCAGATATCCCCGAATCAGGATGCCGAATTGTTCCTGCAGGTACTTCCTGGCAACTGCTCCCGCAGCAACCCGCATGGCCGTTTCCCGGGCGGAGGAGCGTCCTCCACCCCGGTAATCCCGAAATCCATACTTCTTCCAATAGGTAAAATCGGCATGCGCAGGGCGGAACTGATCCTTAATTTTGCTGTAGTCCCGGGAGCGCTGGTCGGTATTTTCAATCAACAGACCAATGGGCGTGCCTGTGGTCCTGCCTTCAAAAACCCCGGACAGAATGGACACCCGGTCCGCTTCCTGACGCTGAGTCGTAAAGCGTGAAGTACCCGGGCGGCGGCGATCCAGGTCCTGTTGAATGTCGGCCTCGGTCAGTGCAAGCCCCGGCGGGCAGCCGTCGACAATGCAACCCAAAGCCGGCCCGTGGCTCTCGCCAAAGCTGGTAATGCTGAACAACCTGCCAAATGTATTGCCCGACATGAGTGTATCCCGACACCGTTGGCGCGCAACGCGCTGATACCATCCGGTGGATTTGCCCCCGATATCCACCGGGTAGTGGAGGAGAGCAGCCAAAATGAAGCACGGCATTGTACACTAATTGAAGGAATCCCTGTACCGCTCCAACTCCGCAGCGGACATGGCCACGACACCCCCTCCCCCGCGTTCGAACTCCAGCCACAACAGGGGAACAGACGGCAGACGATGCTCCAGCGCCTCACGGGAATACCCCACTTCCAGAACCAGCATTCCGCCAGGTGCAAGCACATCAGCCGCTTCCCTGAGTATTTGCAACGGCAACGCCAGGCCTTTGTCGCGAGAGTACAGGCCGGCCAGGGGCTCGGCTACATATTCCGCCGGCAGTTCGCAGATTTCCTCGGCGGAAACATAGGGTGGATTACAGACGATCAGGTCATACGGGCCGTCGAGGTTCGCAAACAGGTCGGATTGAACCGTCTTCACCCGCTTCTCCACGCCGTGCAGGCGTATATTTTCAGACGCCAGTTGCAGTGCGGCTTCCGAGATGTCCGCCAGATCCACCCGGGATTCCGGAAAGGCAAGTGCGCTCGCGATCCCGATACAGCCACCACCGGCACAAAGGTCCAAAATTGCACCCGGCTCCGACCCAAGCAGTGGCTGGAAATGTTCCGTGATCAATTCAGCTATTGGTGAGCGTGGAACCAGCGCCCGGGCATCACTCAGAAAACAGTGTCCCGCGAACCAGCTTTTGCCCACCACATAAGCGGTTGGCAGACGCTCATCGATACGTTGTATGGCTCGCTCCTCCAGCAAATTCAACTCTGCTTCTGTTAGCTCCCGGACCAGGTCATGCTCCGGACAATCAAACGGGATATCCAGGCTGGCCAGCACCAGATAGACCGCATCATCCCAGGCGTTATCTGTCCCGTGGCCGAAAAACACGCCCGCTTGCTGCATTCGCTCGGCCAGGGTTTCCAAAAATTCGACTATTTTCATATGCTCTCAAGTACTGTTCTCGGTCTTTCGATAACCAGACCATTCCCTGGCTCTGTGTTGCAGCCTAAAAACCACTTTACCAAAGCGCAGGGTTATCGTACGGTAGCGCTTTATTGGAACACCCCGCCACCGGACTGACGAATGGATAATGCGTTCAAGGACATCATCAAGGCCATAGGTGAAAACCCGGACCGTCCGGGTCTTGCCGATACACCCACCCGGGCGGCCAATGCCATGAAATTTCTGATGCAAGGCTATCGGACCAATGTCGATGAAATCGTAAACGGCGCCCTGTTTCCGTCCGATTCTGACGAAATGGTCATCGTCAAGAATATCGAACTGTATTCCATGTGCGAACACCACATACTCCCCTTTATCGGCAAGTGCCATGTCGCCTACATACCCAAAGGGCAGGTCATTGGTCTGTCAAAAATCGCCCGGATTGTGGATATGTTCGCACGCCGCCTGCAAATTCAGGAAAACCTGACCAGCGAGATTGCCACTACAATAGTTGAAAAAACCGGAGCCAGCGGTGCCGCGGTGATTATCGAGGCGCAACACATGTGCATGATGATGCGCGGTGTCGAGAAACAGAATTCGGTTATGACCACTTCGTGTATGCTGGGCGCTTTCCGTAACAGTCAAAATACCCGCAACGAATTTCTGTCGCTGATTGCCCGCTAGCGCCGGAGAGTCAGGGTCGCAGAACCACTTCTATCCGTTCTTCACAATCCCCGATATTACATTGCGGCGCGAGCGGACCCACACCCACGGCTTCCGCACGTTCCGGATCAATGCCGGCACCGGTCAGTTCTTCAACAACATTCTGCGCGCGCAACAGTGACCGATCCTGCAGGATTTCCACCGGCTGGTCGCGATAAAGGTGACCTACGATAAATACCCGAATCGTTGAATTCAGATTCAACATCGCCACGGTGGGTCCAAGATCTGAATCTTCGGTGAGCCGGTCGTTGTCGTCGAAGAAAAGACTCGGCAGCGCGATGCTGTAGTCCTGTTGCAACCGGTCCAGCATGGTTCGAGGATTCATGCCGACGGTCTCGTTCGAGGGTTCAGAGAGGTCAAGCACTTCCAGGTGAGCATAAATGCGGCGGTTACCACGGGTGATGATATAGAGTGAAAAATAACTCGGCTCGGCGTCGCCCGTGTCATAGGCCGTGTAATACTGATACCGTTCCGGACCATAAAGTATCCGGTTGTCGAATACATTGTTTGCCCAGTGGTTACTGCTTCCGCAGTTCCTCCCGACGCAATTGAACAAGGGCGCGTAGCCTTTCTCCTCAAACTGTTCAATAAAATAATCGTAAACATCCCGGCCGGTGAAAGCCTGAGAAATCTCGTAGGTGATTTCGGTGAGATCTCCGCGCAACCGCTCCGCGTATTCCGGCGTAACGCGACCGGCGACTCGTTGCATGCTGCCGAGCACGAGTTGATGGGTGACATCTTCGTCGGTGTTGTACCCCACGATTCCTGATGCCGGAAACCTGTCCACGGCCGGATGATCTGCCGCACCGGAGATATCCGCCGGCGCCTGTGCATGCAGGCTGAACGGCAATAACAGTAAACAGGCAGACAGCAGGCAACGGACGGGGTGTACTGTCTTCGCTTTCAACAAATTCTGTCGTCCCCTGTTGCGGGTCAAATCCGTCATGTACTCAGTTTATCATTTGTGGGCGTTGTCGGGCTTTTTTCATCCGGCTCGCTGTGATCCGGCTCGCTGTGATTGTGTACATCATCACTTTCTCCGTTTTTCCCCTCCGTACCTGAAACAATGGGCATGACAGGCGACTCGGGCGCCAGAGGTTCTTCGACCTTGACGTTTTGCTTGCCGGGACTGGGGCTTTTCGGCGGATCCGTGGCTTTTGGTGTCTTTACTGATTCTTGCCCGGACGCGGCTGCCTTGCTTGAAGCGGCGGAAACGGCTACCCCGTCATTCTCATCTTCTTCATCGTCATCGTTGTGAACAGTGTCAATTTCAGGAAACGGCGCAAACGGAAAGGGCCTGAATTCGGAATTGTAAGTCAGAAAACCAAGTATCTGCTCCACGTAACGGGTCAAGGCTACGCCCAGCGCTTTCAGGTTGCTATTCGCCTCACCGCTGAACACGGCAAACAAGGCCTGGGCCAGCGTAACCAGCACCAGCACTATGCCGGTAACGTACAATACGATATAGAACATCAACATAATGAATATTCGCAACCAGGTTGAGCCCCGTGTTGCATTCTCAATGACATCGTCCAAATTATCTCCCATTCCCGACTCCCGCACCGTGAGGTTCTTTCAATTGTTTTTTGGCACCGGCGGCCCATTCCACATCAAGCGCCTGCTCGCTCAGCATCAGTGAAGCAATAATGTTCTTTATTGACTTACCGTTGTACACTATTTCATACAGACCGCCCACCAGAGGCATATATACCCCCATCCCATCTGCTTTTTCCTTAACGAGCTTCAGGGTATTGATACCTTCAGCTATCTGACCCACGTCCTGGCTCGCCTGTTCCAGCGTCATCCCCTTGCCCAGCGCAAAACCAATTCGGTAATTTCGACTCAAGGGTGAGGAACAGGTTACCACCAGATCTCCGACTCCCGCCAGACCCAGGAAGGTCATCGGGTCCGCGCCCAGTTCCCTGCCGAAGCGGGCCATTTCCGTTAGACTTCGCGTGACCAGCATGGCGTTGGTGTTATGCCCCATGCCGACAGCCGCCGCCAGCCCGGCAATAATGGCATAAATGTTCTTCAGGGAACCCCCCAGTTCCACGCCGAACATATCATCATTACTGTAAACCCGAAAATACTCCGAAGAGAGCACGGCTTTCACAATTTCCCGCACTTCGGCATGTTCGCTGGCGATTACCGTTCCGGTAATGGATTTCAGCGTAATTTCCCTCGCCAGATTGGGACCGCTGAGCACCCCGACTCGCGCCTCCGGCACGTCTTCTTTCAGTATCTGGCTCATCAGCATGAAAGTACCGGCCTCAATACCCTTCGTTGTACTTATCAAAATGGCATCGGAACTGATATGGGGGGCCAGCTTTTTTGTAACAGAGCGAAACGAACTGCTGGGTACGGCGACGAAAATAATTTCACTGGTGGAGGCGGCTGCGACAATATCATTGGTCGCCACTACCTTTTCGTGTAACGGGTAGCCCGGCAAATATTGGGGGTTTTCATGCAAGGTGTTGACCTGCTCAGCAAGTTCTTCACTGCGCATCCAAAAACGAACGTCGCAGCCGTTTTCCGCCGCGATGTTAGCAATCACTGTGCCGAAACTGCCGCCACCGATTACTGCTATTTTTCTGGTTGTCAGGGGTTTACTCATCAAGCCGGTTTCCGGGGCTCAAGGCTGTCACGGCGCTCAAGGCTGCTTTCCGGCGCTCAAGGCTGTTCCCAGCGAGGGAATGACATCGCAAAAGCATAACAGCAGGGGAACCAATATCAAAGGCTGGCAGAGACGGTGGCTATGAGCGTCATCAGGAAAGTCGGATAAATACCCAGAACCAGCAGTGCCAACAGCAGTAAAGCCAGGATGCCGTAGGAACCAAGGTGGGCGATGCCTGTGTCGGTAAATTGCAACGGCTGCTCGGCAGGAACAATCATACGGTAAATGATGCGCAGATAATAATACAGTCCAATTCCACTGCCGAGCACCAGGGCCGCAAGCAGAGTCCACAATGCACCTTCCACACCCGCCATGAACAGGTAAAATTTGCCAATAAATCCCACCGTCAGGGGAATGCCGGCAAGGGACAGCAGCATCGCTGTGAGAATTGTCGCCAGCCAGGGCTCGCGCCAGAACAATCCCTGATAATCACCGACCACATCGTATTCCTTTTCGCTGCTGGAAATTACGAGGGCCACGCCGAACGCACCCAGCGACATGATGATGTAGGCTACCAGATAGAACGTCACGGCTTCGATACTCAAGGTTCCTGGCGAATAATGGGTAGCGATAACCGCTACCAGCAGATAGCCCATATGGGCGATGGAAGAATACGCCAGAATGCGCTTGAGGTTGGATTGCAGCAATGCCAGCAGGTTGCCTACTATGATCGAGAGTATCGCCAGCAGACTGAAAACAACAACGGCTGCCTGGTATTGAAACGCACTGGCTCCGATCAGGTAACGCAATAACAGTGCAAACATCGCCGCCTTGCCAATGGTAGCCAGAAAAGCGGTAGCCGGCATGGGCGCGCCTTCGTAAACATCCGGTGTCCACAAATGGAACGGTACCAGGGAAAGCTTGAATGCAAAGCCCGCGGTCAGCATGAGCAGTGCCAATACATAGTAAGTGGTACCCAGCGGTTCAGGCCCCTGTCCGATCGTGGTAATTGCCGCTGGATTAACGAATTCCAGGCTGCCTGTCTGCGCGTACAGCAATGCAATGCCAAACACCGTCAGCGCCGAGGAAACTCCCGAAAGAACCAGGTACTTCACCGCGGCTTCGAGCGGAAACTTGGCGGCCTCCCTTGAATGCAGCGGATACGCGATCATGGCATAAAGAGAGATACTCAACAGTTCGATACCCAGAAACGCGCTGACGAAGTGCCGACTGCTCACCATCACCATGGCCCCGAGGGTAGCCAGCAATAACAACAGATAGAATTCCTCCACCTGGTCGTTAAGGCGCCACAGGTAGGGGAAGCTGAACGTGGCAATAAACATGGCCACCATTACCATTAGCGCGGAGAAAAAGACGCTGAAACCATCAACGATGATCAGTGGCGTGACCTGTTCGCTGTCGGTGCCGAACAGGGGCAGACAACTGATCAATGCCACCAGCAAACCGGAAACGGTGATAGCGCAGGCCAGGGCGTGGTTGCGCTTCCATGCGACCACAAGCATTAACAACACCGTGGTCAGGGTGACCACGATCATGGGCAGGAGAAGCCAGAAATTTATTTCGCCGATTGCCATCAGTTTTCAACCACTTCCAATATAGCCGCTCCTGAATAGGTGTTGATCAACTGTTCCACAACGGGTGCCGACAAGTCGAGAAACGACTGGGGATACATACCCATCCAGATGAGAGCGACCATCATCAACCCGTAATAAACCAGTTCACGACGATCGAGGTCGGGCAGGCCGCCGGGATCAAACCCTTCTCCCCGCAGGGCGCCGTGAAATACCTTCTGGATCACCCACAGGGAATAGACTGAAGCAAAGATCAACCCGGTCGCCGCAAGTACCGTCAGGGGAATATTCACCGCGAACGCGCCGAGCAGCGCCAGAAATTCACCGACGAAATTGCCCAGACCCGGCATACCCAGTGCGGCGATGGAAAAGAACAGCGTCACCGCAGCCATTCTCGGTGCCTGCACCCATATCCCCCCCATGTTTTCCATATTCCGTGTATGCGCACGGTGCTGTATTCCGCCGGCAATCATGAACAGCGCCGCGGCGCTAAGTCCATGCGCCAGCATGGTCATCACAGCGCCCTGCAGTGCCTGTTCGTTCCAGGCGTACACGCCCAGCAGCACAAACCCCATATGGCTGACACTGGTATAGGCGATAAGTCGCTTCAGATCCGTTTGCGCAAACGCTACCTTGGCGCAATACAGTATGCCGATCACGCCCAGTGTCATCGCAACGGGAGCAAATCCCAGGGAGGCATCGGGAAACAGGGGGACAGCAAAACGGATCAGACCATAGGCCCCGGTCTTGAGCAGAATTCCCGCAAGGATAACACTGCCGGCTGTCGGAGCCTGACTGTGAGCGTCGGGCAGCCAGGAATGAAAAGGTACACCCGGCAGTTTGGTCACAAAGGCGATAAAGAAACCCAGCATCAGGTAATATTCCATCCTGGCGCCAAGCTGAAGATTTTGCAGGTCGAAATAGTTGAAACTGAACTCACCGAACTGTTGATAGTGAAGCCATCCCAACGCGGCGATTGAGACCAGCATCACAAGACCGGTCACCTGCGTGAAGATAAAGAACTTCATCGAGGCATAAGCTTTGTCTTCATGTCCCCAGATGGCAATGATGAGATACATTGGTATCAGCATCACTTCCCAGAAAAAGAAAAACAGGAACAGATCCAGCGCCATGAACACACCCAGAACCCCGGCGAGAGTCCACAGCAGATTAAAGTAAAAGAACCCGCTGCGCTCGGTGATTTCGTTCCATGCGGCACCGCAGGCGACAACACCAAGAAATACGGTCAGCAGCAGAAGCAGCAGACTCAGTCCGTCGACTCCCAGTTCCAGGGCGATACCGAAGCGCGGCATCCATTCGACACTGAACATGACCAGCCAGCTTTGATCGGACCCAGCCATAGGTGCATCAACGCCTTCCAACAGGGTAAGCAGCAGCAACAGGTCCGCCAGCAGAAAGACCAGCGCCACCAGCCGCGGCAACTTGACATCGACCTGTTCAGATAACCAGGCGATGATGCCGCCGGCAAACAGCACTCCGATAAGCAACAGCAAAATCACAGTGCAACTCCCAGGCTGATCATCAGCACCAGACCGATCGCTATACTGACTGCATACCAGCGCAACTGGCCGGTCTGAGCCTGCGCAACCATTTTGTGGCCGCCGCGCGTCAATGCCGCAATGCCGGCGTACAGTGTGTCAAAGAAATCGTGGCGGTTGAGATTTGCCAGAAACACAAACGGTCGCACAAAGACTATTTGGTACAGTGCGTCCATACCCCAACCGCTGAACCAGAACCGGTGTAGCGCCCCACCGACCGTTGACGCTTTCATTGATTCGGCCCACTGCGGGCGGGCCAGGAAAAACAGCCATGCAGCCGCCACGCCGAGAATCGGCACCGCAATCATGAAGGCGTGAACAAGGAAGCCGGCATGGTGTTCCTCGGAGAGACCGAACACCTGCTCCACGGGCACATGAATCAAACCTCCGGCAAGCGATAAAAAGGCCAGCACCGCCAGCGGAAACGCCATCGTAAAACCGGTTACTTCCCGAGTTGCATGCGATGGCTTGCCAAGGAATGCAATGAACACAAGCCGGAAGCTGTACAGTGCGGTCAAAAACGCACCCAGTACCCCGCCAAGCCAGAGCAGTGTACCTCCCTCCACAGCCAGGGCGGCCAGCAAAATTTCATCCTTGCTGAAGTAACCCGCCGTGAAAGGTAACGCGGCCAATGCCGCACTGCCGATTATGAATGAGGCAAAGGCAACCGGCAGTTGACGCCACATACCTCCCATCTTGAAAATGTTATGTTCATGATGAAGACTGAGAATGACAGTACCAGCGGCAAGAAACAGCAAGGCCTTGAAAAACGCATGGGTCATCAGGTGAAAAATGGATGCTGACCAGGCGCCGACGCCGAGGCCCAGAAACATATAACCGATCTGGCTGATGGTTGAATACGCCAGTATGCGTTTGATATCAAATTGCGTAAGCGCGGTGAATCCCGCCATAAGCAGCGTGATCAGGCCAACCCAGGCCACCAGGTTTTGAGCCAGAGGCGCCAGTTCAAACAGTACGTGAGTGCGGGCAATCAGGTAGACACCGGCTGTCACCATGGTGGCGGCATGAATCAGGGCGCTTATTGGGGTCGGGCCGGCCATGGCATCCGGTAGCCAGGTCTGTAGCGGCAATTGCGCGGATTTTCCGACTGCGCCTCCCAACAACAAAAGCGCGGCGACCACGGCCACTCCCTGTCCTGTGACCCACTGTTGTTCCGCGCCCAACAACATATCCTGTATATTCAGTGTCCCCAATTGAGTGAACAGCAGGAACAGCCCCACGGCCATCGACGTGTCACCCACACGAGTGACCACGAATGCCTTGCGCGCCGCATAACCGTTTGCCGGATTCTCGTACCAGAACCCTATCAATAAATAGCTGCACAGCCCGACCCCCTCCCAGCCCAGATAGAGCAGCACCAGGTTGTCAGCCAGAACCAGTACCAGCATCGCGGCAACAAACAGGTTCATGTAGGCGAAGAATTTGGCGTAACCGGGGTCGTCGATCATGAAGCCGGTGGAATAAAGGTGGATGAGAAACCCGACCCCGGTAATAACCAAAATCATCACCACCGCGAGACCGTCCAGATAAAAGGAGAACCCGGAAGTAAAGTCGCCGACGCTCATCCAGGTCCAGATCAACCTGGAAAAGCTCTCCATGTTGGACGTCAGCAGAGTGATGGAAATACCGGCCGCCAGCAGAAATGACAGCCCGACCGAGCCTGCGCCAACGATGGCCACCGCCAATTTTGGCAATCTGCCAAAACTGAGCACGAGGATCAGAAAGCCCAGCAGGGGAAACAGCGGCAACAGCCCGACCAGATCAAGCACGGTACAGTTCCCCCGGGAAATTACAGTAAATTCTTATTGTCATTATCCCTTCATCTGATTGAGGACGGATATATCCACGGTATGGTGCCGCCTGAACATCTGAATGATCAGCCCCAGACCCACGGCGACTTCGGCCGCCGCCAGCGTCAAAATCATCAGGAACATTATCTGGCCATCGGCGTGTTGCCAACGGGCTGCCGCTACGATGAAAGCCAACCCGCCGGCATTAAGCATGATCTCCAGCGACATCAGTATAAATATCACGTTGCGACGCGTCATTACGCCAATCAGACCAAGGCAGAACAGGATTCCCGCGACAATCATACCGTGCTCAAGTGGAATGCTCTCCATCATCGATTACCTTTTTTTGCCAGATGATAGGCACCCACCAGCGCCGCCAGCAACAGCAGCGACGCCAGTTCCACGGCCAGTAGATACGGCCCGAACAGCAACACGCTCACCTCCCGTACACCCACTTCCACCGGCGCGATCTCCACGGGTCCTCCAGCCAGCACGCTGACCAGTTGCAGCAACAGCAAGGCGGCGAGTATCGCCGGCAGCACCCAGATGCTTCCAGGAAGCCAGCGCCGTTCCTGTTCCTTGGTTGCCGGCCCGAGGTTCAACATCATGATGACGAACAAAAACAGCACCATGATCGCGCCGGCATAAACGATAGCCTCGAGCATCGCGGCGAAAGGCGCACCCAGCGTGAAAAACATGACGGCGACGGAAAGCAGCGATAAAATCAGGTAAATCAGCGCATGTACAATATTGCTCTGCACAATCACCGCCACCGTCGATACGATCGCAATCACCGAAGCCAGGTAGAATAACAGAATCATGGCATCAGGCTCCTGACATCAACCGGCTGCGCCTCGTTACGGGCTTCACCCTTGTCCTTGCCACGAATCGCCTTGCCAGCCACACGATAAAAGTTATAACCCGGGTACTTGCCCGTACCGTTAATCAACATGTCCTCTTTTTCCCAAACCATATCCTGGCGGACATATTCGGCCATTTCGAAATCCGGTGTGAGCTGGATGGCATAGGTGGGGCAGGCCTCCTCACAGTAGCCACACATAATGCATCGGGAAAAATTGATACGAAAGAATTCCGGATACCAGCGCCCTTCTTCATCTTCTGTTTTCTGCAGCGCAATGCAATCCACCGGACAGGCAACGGCGCACAGATTGCAGGCCACACAGCGCTCCTCGCCATCAGGATCACGGCTGAGAATGATACGTCCGCGCCAGCGCGGGAACATATACGGAGTTTCGTCGGGGTACTGTACCGTATCGGTTTTAACAAACGTATGGGCGAATACGCGCCAAAGGGTAACCAGTTGACTCGTCAACGTGTCTTGCACCAGCTTCAACAACTTCAGCATGGCGGTTTCCTCGCAAAAACTACTGACGCCATAATATAATCGCTCCGGTTATCAACAGATTGATCAAAGACAGAGGCAACAGAAATAACCAGCCGTAGCTCATCAACTGGTCGTAGCGTGGCCTGGGAATCGCCGCGCGGAGCAGGATGAAAAAAGCTACAAACACCGAGGCTTTCAACACGAACCAGACGACCGGCGGGAGTACGGGACCCAACCAGCCACCGAAAAAGAATACTGTTATCAGTGAAGACAGCAAGACGATGCCCAGGTATTCTCCGACGAAAAACATACCGAATTTCATTCCCGAATACTCGGTGTGAAAGCCCGCCACGATTTCCTGCTCCGCTTCGGGAATATCAAATGGCAAACGATGACTCTCCGCCACACCCGCAATCAGAAAAATAATAAAGCCAATCGCTTGCGGCACCACGAACCAGAGATCCGCCTGCGCCATAACAATATCACGCAGACTGAAACTGCCCGCCAGGGCTACCACGCCCAACAGCGAAATTCCCATGAATACTTCGTAACTCACCATCTGCGCGGCGGCCCGCAGACTTCCCAGCAATGCATATTTATTATTGGATGCGAGGCCGCCCAGCATGACGCTGTATGCTCCCAGCGACGCCATTGCCAGCACGAACAATACGCCGACATTGGAGTCAATGACTCCCACATTGGGCGCGAACGGTATAACCACAAAACTCATCAAAACCACCACCATGATGATGGCGGGCGCCAGGATAAAACTGAAGCGATCCGAGAACGGTGGCACCCAGTCTTCCTTGGTGAATATCTTGATCATATCAGCCACGACCTGCCCCATGCCGAGCCAGCCTACGCGGTTTGGTCCCAGGCGATCCTGCCAGACGCCGAGCAGGCGGCGTTCCACCCAAATCAGCATGGCCGCCACAACAATGACGACCAACAGGATACTGGCTATACTCAAGGCTGAACCGATCTCCCAACTCATGGTCTGTTTGTCCTCCCGGTTCCCGCTACCCGCGCATCACTGACAATCAGCGCATCAAGATGTCCCCCGTTGGACTGACGTTCACCCAAAGAGAGTTGAGCCGTTGCCGCCAGTTCATAGCGGTTGATCTCGTTTCCGGCACCGTACACCACAACCGTGCCAGGTTTGATTTTTTCCCGCAGGCTGACTGGCAGTTGTACCGCTACCGAGCCCGAGCGCAGATCGACAAAATCACCGAAGCCAATTTCAAGCCGGGCGGCATCGACTGGAGCCATCGCAGCATAAGGTCCCGGCATGCGGGCCTGGATGTTTTCCGACATCGCGCTGAGTTCCTCGCTGCCAAATATATGGAAAGCCTGGATAACCTGGAACGCCGCATCACTTTCAGCAGCATCCAAACCTGATTGTTCGGGCAAAACCGCATAGGCAAAGCTGCCGCCCCCGGAGAGCAGATTTACCCCCGGCTGTCCCTGCTTCAACTCACCCGCTATTTCGTCCTGGAATTTGCTGATGGACTGGTTGGAGTTCCAGCGCGGCGCCCAGGTGAACTGCTGAAAACGCGAATCTTTCTGAAGCGGGATTCCTTCCATCGAAAAGTTCAGTGGCGAGCTGTCATCTGTCGCCTGTTTGGGTTCATGCACATACCTGGAGGCGTTCATTGCCGTGCGTCCGCTGTAACGCGGAGGCTGGCGGGGGATTTTCATTCCGGAAACGAGTCCAGTGGTGTCTGGAAGAACCTGAACCAGTTTTTCAAGTCCGGCCACATTCGCGGCGCATTCCCTGATCAGAGCATCGGGCTTCATACCGGGAGCCGCCCAGCGCCAGGCCGGGCGAGCGTGAAACTGACTTTCATGCACCTGGTAGCTGATCTGTGCCCGTCCTTCATAGTTGACGTAAACTGCCTGCTGTTCGGAGAACGCCGTACTCGCCAGCACAATATTCGCGCGCGACACAGTCGGCGTGTGCACATGGTCGATCGCCACCAGTGTTTCCAGTGCCGAGAGCGACTCGTCCACCTGTACCGGCGTCATGCGGCGGTACAGATCATTCTCCAACACTATTGCGTTACCACCCTGTTTCATGCGTTCGCAGGCGGCGCTCAATGTGTTGACGGAGCCGCGCAGCAGCATGGCCAGCCCCAGTGAGTTCGCTTCGGGCACCAGGCAGCACATATTCACGGGGCCTGCGCTTTCACTGTTCCTCTTTTTACCCAGGGCCCTGGCAAGGTTCGTGGCGGCGCCGAGCAATGCCTCGTGTTCGTTACTGACGCCGGCGATAACCAGTGGTCGTTTGGCGGCAATCAGATCCGATGCGATACATTCCAATAATTGCTGCTGTTCCGCTGTCATCATCACGGAGGGGGCGGGCGCGGCAGGGTCGACTGCGCCGGCCAGCGCCGCGGCGAACTCAGCGAGTCGGTCGGGGTGATCAATGTGGCATGCCGCGGCAATGTCATCAAGCCGCGTGGCATAACCGTTGAGTATGTAAAGAGGGCTCTTCTCCCGTTGCGCCAGTTCCCTTACCGCCGCATCCTGCCAGGATGGAATTTTGCTGTCTGCGGCCATCTCCAGTGACCGGTTGCGCACAGACTGCCGCAGTGCCAGCGCTATCCGCGGGGCTATGTTGGTCACGTCTTCCCCGAGAATGATAATTGCGTCGGCAGCTTCAATCTCGTGAATACTCGGACAGTGAATTCCGCTATCGTCATATACATCCAGCACGGTATTAAGTAGCGCTGCCTCCTTATCGGAGATACCCGAATAAAAATTCTCCCGCCCTACAAGCCGCATCAACGCGAAATTGGCTTCCATTCCAGCTCTGGGTGAACCAATAGCAAGAGTATTTCCCCGGGCGAGGTCGCGCAGCTTCACGCTGCCCTGATCCCCGGTCAATTCCTGGTTCCCATCTGTGCCTTTTTCATGCGACGAGGCAACCCGGCGGTCGCCGTTCACCAGGTCGTAGGCAAATCGACCGCGGTCACAAATAAAGTAGCCGTTGATTTCCGCATGGTAGCGGTTGACAACCCGGCGCAACGTCCCATAGCGTTCCCCCGGAGTTGTGTTGCACCCGACCGCGCAATGATTGCAGACCGAAGGCGCCGTCTGCAGGTCCCATTTGCGGGTATAGTGTTTGCTGAATGTCTTGTCGGTGAATACGCCGGTGGGACACACCTCCACGAGATTGCCGCTGAACTCACTTTCCAGCACACCTTCCTGATGACGACCGAAATAGACATGGTTATGCGAGGCCTGCACCACGAGATCGTTGCCGCCGGCGTAATCATCGTAATAGCGCACACAGCGGTAGCAGGCAATGCAGCGGTTCATTTCGTGACCGATATGCGGGCCCAGATACTGGTTCCGGAACGTCACTTTTTTCTTGTCATGACGCCTGTAATTGTGTCCGGACATCAACGTCATATCCTGAAGGTGGCACTCGCCCCCTTCCTCGCAAACGGGGCAGTCATGGGGATGACTGATCATCAGGCTCTCGATCACACCGGCACGAAAATCGGCCGCCTGTTTGTCGTCCACCGAAACGAGTGTTCCCTCCGCGGCCTGGGTCATGCACGCCATGACCAGAGTGCCCCGTGTATCATCCTTGTCCTTGAAGACTTTTACTGCGCACTGGCGGCAAGCCCCCACTGAACCCATGCAGGGATGCCAGCAGAAATATGGCAGATCAATGCCCTGCGAGAGACACTCCTGCAGCAGGTTATTGTTCGGATTAACCTCGCAGGTCTTGCCGTCAATTTCAATCCGTGCCATCAGCACTTCTCCGCTGTGCAAGCCGCCACCGACGGCCTTGCTGGTTCTTGTCCCGAGAGTTTCAATGCTTTTTCCACGCGCAACCCTGCCTGACGTGATTATCGAATTCGTCTTTGAATATTCGCAGGCCGCTGCCCAGCGGCGCAGCCGCTCCGGGAGCCAGCGCACAAAATGTGCGACCAGGCCCTAAATATTCAACGTGATCGTGCAGAATACCCAGGTCTTTCGCTTTGCCGCTGCCGTTTTCGAGGTCTCTGAAAATATCATCTATCCAGGGGAGGCCGTCACGACAGGGTGTGCACCATCCGCAGGACTCGTGACTGAAAAAATGCATGAGATTGCCGATCATGCCCACCGGGCAGGTTTTGTCATCCAGCAATATCATTGTGCCTGTCGCCAGCCTGCTGCCGGCTTTGGCGACATCGTCATAGTCAAAGGGTATATCAAGATATTCAGGCAGCATAAAATCGGTCGAGCCTCCTCCGGGTAGAAATGCTCGCAGCGTATGTCCATCTCGCATGCCACCTCCATGCACCTCGATAATTTCCCGTATCGTTGTGCCCAGAGGTAACTCCCAGCAACCGGGCTTGTTGACTTTGCCGCTGATCCCAAAAAGTTTGGTGCCATGGTCCTGGCCCAGCGTCAGACTCTTGAACCAGTCGACACCATGCGCAAGAATCCCCGGCAGGTTACACAGGGTCTCGACATTGTTTACGATAGTCGGTTTGCCCCATAATCCACTCACCTGGGGAAACGGTGGTTTGGCCCGTGGCGTCCCCCGTTTTCCCTCAAGCGCATTGAGCAGAGCGGTCTCTTCGCCGCAAATATAACGACCGGCACTGGTGTGCAGAATAATGTCCAGGTCGAAGCCGGTTCCCTGAATATTCTTGCCCAGCATGCCGTTGTTTTCCGCCTCGGAGAGTGCCCTGGCCAGCGCCTTCGCCGCCACAGTGTATTCGCCACGCAGAAAAATATAGGCACGGCTCGCCTGAATGGTGTATGCCGCAATGATCATGCCTTCAATCAACAAATGGGGATCGCCTTCCATTAGCAGACGATCCTTAAACGTGCCGGGTTCCATTTCATCGGCATTGACCACCAGATATTTCTGCGCGGGGGCATCGTTACCCGACGGGACAAAACTCCACTTGAGGCCCGTAGGAAACCCTGCCCCGCCACGCCCCTTGAGGCCGGAGTTTTTCACATCCTCCAGCACATCGCCGGGACTCTTGCCGGCGGCAATGCGGCGAATGCCTTCATAGCCTCCGGCACCACTATAGCCGCTGAAATCCAACGGCCCGCGGGACATATCGATATTGCCTGTCAGTGGAGTTGAAGTCACACACCTGTTCTCTTGTCTGTAAGCAGTTTCATTTTTTGGCGTCGGATTCCGGTATATCGGTATATTTAGCCAGCACGGCCGTGACATTCTCCGCAGTCAGATTACGGTGCAGGTCGTCCCCAACCATCATCACCGGAGCGCGGTCACAGTCACCGAGACATGGCACCGGTAAAAACGTGAAGACATTGTCGCCGCTGGTTTCTCCAAAATCTATCTTCAGTTGTTTGCGAATGCCGTCACGCACTTCATCGCAACCCATTATCCAGCAACTGACACTGTTGCAGAAGAGGATGACATTGCGGCCCACGGGTTTGCGGTAAATCAGATTGAAAAACGTCGCGACGCCCTCAAGGCCCGCCACCGGCAGATCCAGGTAGGAAGCGATAGCCAGCAGGCTTTCGTCAGACACCCATCCCTGATGCTTCTGAACGATCTTTAATGCCTCCAGGCCTACCGCTTCCCTATCCGGATAGAGGCTTAACTCGTGATCTATCTCGGAAATTTCCGCGTCGGTCAATTCACGCGCCTGTACGCGGGCATTGCTGCCGGAACTTGCGATTACGTGACTACTCATCGGTCCACATCCGCCATGACAAAGTCGATACTGGCAATAATTGCGATTAAATCCGCCACCATGAAGCCGCGACTGATCTCGGGAATCAGCTGCAAATGCGGAAAAGACGGTGTACGAATGCGGGTTCGGTACGAACCGGTTCCACCGTCGCTGACCAGATAATAACTGTTAAGACCTTTGGTGGCTTCGATGGTCGTCGTAACTTCGCCGGGAGGCATAACAGGACCCCAACTTACATTCAAAAAATGATTTATCAGGGTCTCGATATCAAGCATTGTCTTGTCTTTCCGCGGGGGTGTGGTCAGGGGGTGATCGGCCTTGTGGTCACCTGACGGCATATTATCCAGGCATTGCTTTATAATTCTCAGGCTCTGTCTCATCTCTTCCACCCGCACTGCGCAACGATCGTAGGCGTCACCGTTGACAGCAACCGGAATGTCGAATTCAAAATTGTCATAACCGCTATATGGACGCTGCTTGCGAAAATCCCATTCATAACCCGTAGCACGCAGCCCTGGTCCGGTCACACCCCAATTCAATGCTTCGTTGGTATCGTATGCGCCCACGCCTTGGGTACGCCCCTTGATGATACCGTTATTCATCACCATGCTGTCATATTCGTCCAGCCGCGCGGGAAGCCAGTCGACGAATTCCCGAACCAGTTTATCCCATCCGGAGGGGAGATCCTGTGCAACTCCGCCGATGCGGAACCAGCCGGGATGCATGCGCGCCCCGCAGATAGACTCTATGATGTTGAACGCCTTTTCGCGGTCAACGAACATATAGAAAACGGGAGACAGTTGCCCCACATCCTGGGCGAAAGTGCCATAGAACAACAGATGACTGGCGATTCTGAAAAATTCGCACAGCATGACGCGGATGGTCCGCGCTCGCTCCGGCACCTTTATTCCGGCCATCTGTTCCAGCGCCATGACATAGGGCAGGTTATTCATCACGCCGCCGAGGTAATCAATTCGATCGGTATAAGGTATGTAGGTGTGCCAGGACTGACGCTCACCCATTTTCTCCGCGCCGCGATGGTGATAGCCGATGTCGGGAACCGCGTCCACCAGGGTTTCACCGTCCAATTGCAGGGCAACACGAAACACGCCATGTACGCTGGGGTGGTTGGGGCCGAGGTTGAGAAACATGAACTCGGACGTATCGGATTCGCGTTTCATGCCCCAGTCTTCCGGCCGGAACCTCAGGGCTTCTTGTTCGCGTTCTTCTTTTCTGGCATCGAGTGAATACGGTTCCATCTCCGTGGCTCGGGCCGGATGGTCCTTGCGCAATGCATGTCCTTGCCATGTGGGAGGCAACAGAATACGACTGAGATTGGGATGCCCGTCGAATACAATGCCGAACATGTCCCAGACTTCCCGCTCATACCAGTTCGCATTGGGCCACAGGCTGATCATGGTATGCAGGGACAGGTCCGGTTCAAGCAGGGGAATCTTGATGCGGAAATCAGCATTACCGCTGAACGACATCAAGTGATAGACAACGGTAAAATCCGATGGCGGCTGAGCATCGCGATTGACTCTCACCCGTTCGTCTATCGCGGTAATGTCAAACAGCATTTCGAAACGGGGTGTGACTTCGTCACGCAGATAGCGGAGAACTTCCTTGGCGTTTTGCCGGTTTACCCAGAGAGTGGGCATACCCTCGCTGGTTACCTGACTGGCAAGAATACGATCCGCAAATTTCAGCTTTACGTGATCCAGTGACACAGGTTCGGTCACTGATTTGTCCACCGCATTTACTGCCTGCATAGTCGTCTACTGCTATCTGGTTCGTCAGTTTCGTTGGTCAGACGTCATCGGGCGATCGTAATTCTGTCGCTGCGATACGCTCTGCGCGTCGTTTGTCTCTTTGTACCGGTCGAGTTGCTTTCTGGATAATTCCCTGGTCGTTGATGACCCAACTCAGCGGCCGGCGTTCGTTACCGATGGAGTCCTGCAGCAGTATAAGCCCCTGCAAAAGCGCCTCGGGTCGCGGCGGACAGCCGGATACATACACATCTACCGGCAGAAATTTATCCACACCCTGTACTACCGAATAAATATCGTACATGCCGCCGGAGTTGGCGCAGGAACCCATGGAAATTACCCATTTCGGCTCCAGCAGTTGTTCATACAACAACTGGATCACAGGCGCCATTTTGCGAAACACGGTGCCTGATATAATGATCATGTCAGCCTGGCGGGGAGAGCCGCGAATGACTTCGGAACCGAATCTTGCGATGTCATGCCTGCTGGTAAGCGCCGTGGCCATCTCCACATAACAGCAGGAGAGCCCGAAATTGAACGGCCACAGGGAATTCTTCCGACCCCAGGCCACCATGTCTTCCAGCTTTGCCATGAACATGTTTTTGCGCACCATGTCGTGGAAGCTGTTGTCGCCGGGGCGGGGTGATTCGGCGTCTTCGGCTCGTTGCAACTGCCAGCTCACAGTTTGAACTCCTTCCTGTTTGTCACTCCACCGGGGCCTCGCAAGGTCTTCTGTTCACGTTTCTGAGTGTGTGTACGCCAGTCCAGTGCACCGATTCGCCACAGATACACCAATGCCACCCCCAAAATAGCAATGAATATTGAGATTTCGATAAAGCCGGGCCAGCCGGTTTCCCGGATAGCCGCCGCCCACGCGAACAGAAACACCACCTCGAGATCGAAGATGATAAAAAGGATGGCTGTCATGTAAAAATGGACGGATATACGAAAATTGGCGGTACCGACGGGCACGATGCCGGATTCAAAAGGGGTGTTCTTGGACGGTGCGCTCCTGCGCTGCCCGAGGAAATAGGACAACGCGAGCATGCTGAGCACAATCAGCATTACGGCGGCAAAATAAAACAGAAACGGACGCAGCGCGTCTATCGTGGTATTTGTACTGTCCAAGCCCAATATCCTTACAGGACCTGTCGACTGGTTGGCAGCGCAATGAAGGGACGGACTGGATCCCGCCGGGATTTTATCTGGTTTCTCACCTTAACCCGGCTTCACCCGGCTTCTCTACCTCTCACTGTTGTCACCACTCGACAGCCTGACTTCTTGATAAAATCACAGCTGTTGCTAACTTAGCATGCCTGCAGTTGAGCGTTAAATAACGCAGGCAAATCCTTTATTCAAACAAGAGAAATTCTCGGAATTCCTTGAAACAGAATATTGGTGAACCTGGCTTGAACCGGGGCATGGGAGTGCCATTCCGCAATGCCATGGGAGCCCGAGAACTGTGCCAATCATTTAATGTGTATTTTCCACTGACTTGGTGCCCACATTAACGTCGTCATCGGCAAGTTAAAGACTTCGGCTCGTTTGCTTGTTTCTTTTGATACTTCTGACTTTTCTGAATCTTCTGGTTCTCAGTTGCCGAGCTAGTACTGCTTAATCCGCTAGCTAAAATGCGCCTTGAATGTACACGGATGGGAAGTTGATATCAAGTGTTTCCCGGGCGTCTGCGTTCGTTCTGGATGTCTTTCCAGTTTTCGTAGTATTCCAGACTCACCTTCTGGTTCAGTTCCTGATAATCTTCGTTCAACTGATGAAGTTGTGCCCTCACGACGTCTCCCACGGACAGGATGCCAATGTACTGGCCATCTTCTTCCACCAGCAGGTGCCGTATGCGCCGACCGAGGAATTTGTCATACATCTGGTACGCCTGTTCATTGATATTCACGGAGATTAGCTGCTCACTCATATTGTCCTTGAGCAATGCCTTTTTGGGGTCGAACCCTTCTTCCAGCACCCGAAACATGAGGTCGCGCTCGGTCCAGATGCCGACGATTTTGTCATTGTCCACCACCACCACGGACCCGACCTTGTTCTGAGTCATGAGTGTAAGGGCCTGGTAGATAGTGCCTTCTGAACTGATGCTCACCATGTGTCCGCCCTTGTCCCGCAATATGTCCCTTGCAGTCGTTTTCATTAAGTTCTCCCGCCTCATTTTCAACCCGCCTGTCCCCGGACAAAACTAAACCGGATTCCCCACAAAGGCAATACCCCGCCCCGCACCCAAATCTCCACCCAAATTCTGGACACCCACAGGATCGACCCACACACAAATTCTGGACAGCCACAAGATCGACCCACAGGATCGACCCACAAGATTTGTGTTGTTTTCCAGCGGCGGACAGGAAAGCGCGCCCTGACTGTTGGAGTTACGCCTTCCTGCCCGCCGCCTTGAAATGTGCGGTACTGCCAGTTCTGAAAAATTATCCCAAAAACCAGGATCGCGATCTAACCCTGCAACTCGGCACACTCCAGGGCCGGGAGGAAGACCAGTTCATCTTGTGGGTGTCTCAAAATTCGTCAAAACTCGATGAGTCCCGAGCGGGCGGGAGGACGCTTCCTTCTTCGCTCCGGTGGGCCTTCCCTGGCCCGGTCCCGCGCTCGTCCCTGGCGCTAGTCGCTGCGAATGAAGCCTCCTCCCACCCGCTCTACCTTCCTGCATGACAAATAGGCCGGAACCGCGTCGGCTCCCTTTGCAAGGACCGCTGATTCGCCGGCTGCACCCTCTGCAAGAAACGCTGATCCGCCGGCTACACCCTCTGAAAGAAACTCTGATCCGCCGACTGCACTCTTCAAGGCCGGGGACCGCGAGACACTACTCCAACAATCAGGGCGCGCTTTCCGCTCACCCGTTTTTCGGATCAGCGC
>JBBDLF010000010.1:17257-35160 GCA_040879025.1 Pseudohongiellaceae bacterium | reverse complement strand
ACCCACCTCTATTACTTGATCTCGAATTTTTAAAGAACACAACACTCTCGCCTTCTTGGCTCGAGGCGGCGTATTATACGCACCCGGCCGGGTTTAGCAAGTGCTGGGAAGGGGTTTTGAAAACAAACACCCGCACGCATCACCCGGCCACCGACATTAAAATCGCCGGATTCAAATGGACCGGCTTACCCGGCCTTGATATTCACCAGATGGAACAATTTTTTACCTCTTTTAAGCACGTAGTAACGACCGTGCAGAGCGTCCCCCGGTGTCAGGGGTAGTTCAGCCGATACCACCGCCCGGCCATTGGCATTCACCGCATTGCTGCCGATGAATTCCCGGGCCATGCGATTGGATTTGGCAAGGCCGGTGGCCACCAGCGCTTCCACGATATTATAGGCCTTATCGGTCAACCGGCTGCAGGGCAGGCCGTCCAGTTCAAGCTGCTGCAGATCAGCTTCGGTCAGGCCGCTTATCTCGCCGGAGAACAGGGCTTTGCTGATGCGAAGTGCCGCATCCAGCCCCTCCTCGCCATGCACCAGGCGGGTGACCTCTGCGGCCAGATGCCCCTGGGCCTCCGGCCTTCCGGCAGCGGTCCTGTCACGGGCATTGATAGCTTCTATCTCCTCGCAGTCGAGAAACGTGAAGTAGTTCAGAAACCGGTACACGTCAGCATCAGCGGTCTGCAGCCAGAACTGATAGAACGCATAGGGCGAAGTCTTGGCAGCATCAATCCATACCGTGCCGGTTTCGGTCTTGCCGAACTTGGTGCCGTCGGCCTTGGTTACCAGGGGCACGGTCACCCCATAGACCTGTTCCTGGTTCATGCGCCGGGTGAGGTCGATTCCCCCGGTAATATTGCCCCACTGATCGGAACCTCCCAACTGGATACTGCACCGGTAGCGCCGGTTCAATTCGGCGAAATCATACGATTGCAGAATCATGTAGCTGAATTCGGTAAAGGATATTCCGGCTCCTTCCCGGTCCAGGCGCTGTTTCACGGACTCTTTCTGAATCATGGCATTGACGGAAAAATGCTTGCCGACATCCCGCAGGAAGCTCAACAGGTCGTAACCCTGCATCCAGTCGAGGTTGTTCACCATGACCGCCGCATTGTCGGGGCTGTCGAAGTCGAGAAAACGCGCCAGTTGCGGCTTGATACGCTCTACCCATCCGGAAATGACGTCCGTGGAATTCAGCTGTCGTTCGCTGGCCTTGAAACTGGGGTCACCGATCATGCCCGTGGCCCCACCTACCAGCGCAATTGGCTTATGGCCCGCCAGTTGGAAGCGTTTCAGGGCTAACAAGGGGACCAGGTTGCCGATATGCAGGCTTTCGGCGGTAGGATCAAACCCGCAATAGATGGCGCGGCTGCCCCCGGCCAGATGCTTGCGAAGATCATCACCGCCGGCCAGCTGGGCGATCAGCCCGCGACGCTCAAGATCTCCGATTATGTCTTTGCTCTGACCAGGCATGGGCTAACTCTCATACATTGTTAGTGTATTGAACCGCATTGTGCTGAACACAGTTACTGAACGCATAGTACAGCTGATTTCGCAGAATTCGACAAATTCAACCGGGAAAAGGCGGCGATTTTACACCAGCGAACCATCCGGTGTGAATTATCAGGAAATCCAGACCGTGCCGGGAACATTTCTTTAGCAACGGCATCTAATGGGAATTCGGTCACAGGCTGAGAAAATTCCGGGTAGGGATTTACTCAACTTGTGGGTATACTTTCAACCTGACCAGCGTCAATCGGTCCCGACTGATTTTCACTGGATGGGCTTAATGGATAGCAGTACTCATCCTGGTTTGAAATGATATGAATGTCATTGAAGTAGTAAAGCACATCGTTGTCAAACACTATCCCCGGGACCACCTGGCACTGGCCGGGGTGCTCTTTGTGATGTTGTTTGTTGTCTTTCTGGTTCCCTCCCATGGATCACTTCAGCCCATCCAGACCGTTTCAGACAAAGCCATTCAGGCAACGTCATTCCCTGAGCAGCTAACGCATGCTACTGAAATTCAAAAGGATTCCCCTACCTTAAGCCCCGCTGCGACCATCGCCTCAGCGAGCCCCCTGTCGCCCGCCACCGCATCACCAGCGACCGAACCGACCGCGTCAGAGCACACTGTGGCGCTGCGGGACATCGTGACCAGCGAAGCGGATTTGCAAGCGGCTCAGCCATGGCAAAACGTTGAAGTCCAGTCAGGAGACAACCTCTCGGCTATTTTCACCAAGGTGGGGCTAAGCGACGGCGACCTGTTCCGGGTGCTGAACAGCAACGACGAAGCCAAAGTGCTCAACCGCCTTTATCCGGGCTACCAGCTAAGCTTCAATATCCCCCAACCGGGTCAGTTGCAACAGTTAGAGGTTTTGAAGTCACCGCTGGAAGGTTACCTTTTTACCCGAAATGAAAGCGGCTATAACGTCGATATGATTGCCCGTGACGCCGAGGTCCGTGAAGCGTTCAAGTCGGGCACGATAGTTGACAACCTGTTCATGGCCGGGCAGCAGCAGCAAATTCCAACCGCGACCATTATCGAGATGGCCACCATCTTCGGTGGTGTCATAGACTTTATTCTGGACCCCCGGGCAGGCGACAACTTCAGCATTCTCTACGAAGAAACGTACCTGGACGACACCTACGTGGGCACCGGAGAGATTCTGGCCGCGCAGTTCACGAATCAGGGCCGGCAGTACATCGCGGTACGCTATATCAACGAGGCTGGAGAAGCGGGGTACTACAATCCCGAAGGTGAAAGCATGCGCAAGGCCTTCCTGCGCTCCCCGCTGGACGTGTTCCGCATCAGTTCCAATTTCAATCCCTCCCGCCGTCATCCCATTCTGAACACCATTCGCGCCCACAAGGGCACGGACTATGCCGCCGCCAACGGTACGCCGATTCGCGCCACCAGTGACGGTCGGGTTACGTTCGCCGCCCGCAACGGTTCATTCGGCAAGCTGGTGGTACTGAAGCACAACGGCGGAATTGAAACCAAGTACGCCCACCTGTCCGACTACGGCCGCGGCCTCAGGAAAGGGTCGCGGGTACGACAGGGCGATATCATCGGCTATGTGGGCGCCACAGGCGGCGCTACCGGTCCTCACCTGCATTATGAGTTCCTGCTCAACGGTGTGCATCAGAATCCCCGTACGGTACTCGACAGGCTGCCACAGGCGGTTTCGCTGGAAGCCTCGGAGATGGACCGTTTCCGGAGCGCCACTGCCGACCTGGTGGTTCGCTTCCAGGGTGAACAACCGACCCTGCTTACCCTGAACCAGCCCACCGCACACTAGTGAGCGCGCCACGGCTCTTTATCGGACTGATCTCCGGCACCAGCATCGACGGTATAGACTGTGCTCTGGTAAAGATTGCCGATGCCAGTGTCGAACTGCTGGCTACCCACAGTGAACCCATCACCGCCTCGCTTCGTCAAACCCTCCTGCAACTGTGTGATAACACAGATCTGTCCTGGGAACTGATTGGCCGCGCCGACGTGGAAATAGCCCGGGCCTTCGCCGCGGGGGTCGACGCCTTGCTGACTGACACCGGCCGACAAGCCGCTGAAATCACCGCCATCGGAAGCCACGGGCAGACGGTGTTTCACCAGCCTGACTCGCCCTATCCTTTCACGATGCAGCTGGCTGACCCCAATACCATCGCCCACCGCACCGGCATCACCACGGTCGCGGATTTTCGCCGCAAAGATATGGCCGCCGGCGGCCAGGGTGCCCCCATGGCCCCGCTGCTGCACCGGTTTTATTTTGCCTCACCGGACAAACGTCGGGTGGTGGTCAACATAGGTGGCATTGCCAACATCTCTGTCATCGCGCCAAACCAGCCGTTCATTGCCTTTGATACCGGTCCCGGCAACGTGTTGATGGATTACTGGGTGGAAACCCACCAGAACACCCCTTATGATCGCGACGGGCGCTGGGCGGCCTCCGGGGAAGTTCAATCCGAACTGCTTGCAACCTTGCTGGATGAAGACTATTTCTCCCTTGCGTACCCAAAGAGTACCGGCCGGGAATTATTCAACCACAAATGGTTGAAGGCGAAACTCGCTGCCCTGGATGTCATTCTGAAGCCCCAGGATGTGCAGGCAACCCTGCTGGAATTGACCGCCGTGAGCCTGCAACAGGCGATTGTGGCGCAAACGGATCCTGAAGAGGTTTTCGTCTGCGGAGGCGGGTCGCACAACAAACGACTCCTGGGCAGGCTGGCCGAATTGATGCCTGACGCAACGGTGGATACCACCGCGGCTATTGGCCTGGATGCCGACTGGGTTGAAGCGGTTGCTTTTGCCTGGCTGGCCAGTGAGGCCTTGGCGGGCAGGGCTGTCGACGCCCGATCGGTAACCGGCGCTCACAAACCTTGTATTCTGGGCGGAATATACCCGGCGAATTAGCTACTCCGGATAAGGCCCCAATGCAGCAGGAAAGATCAGACAGTCAGATGGAGAAGGATGAGCCGCAGCCGCAAGTACTCGACGCCAGCGGATTTTCCACCACGAATCTCGAGCCCTGCAGCCCCTCCACGTAGTCGATTTTCGACCCCACCAGGTACTGAAAACTCAGAGGGTCCACCAGCAGGCTGGCACCCTTGTTGGCAATAACCGTATCTTCCTCATTGATTTCCTCATCGAAAGAGAAGCCGTACTGAAACCCTGAGCAGCCCCCTCCGGTGACAAACACCCTCAGCTTCAGGCTGTCATTGCCTTCCTCCTCAATCAAGGTGCGTACCTTGTGAGCGGCATTGTCCGTGAAGGACATCATTACGGGATCTTGTGATTGTACTGCTGTCATAAATTGGCGACATCGACATGTTGAGTGGATGAATGTTGGTAGGATCAGCGGTGATCCAGTCTGTCAACACCGGACCGGCCAACACCCGCTATTATCTCTAATCCTGAGTAAAATAGTCAATTATTCTCCGAGGCTTTGGCTCACCGTGCGACGGACGCGTTTTCCGCCCGGGGCTACCCGGCGGTTTCTCCGGCGGCCGCCCCGGATTCCGGAGAGTAGAGCGGTCGGTCCTCAGGGTCGGCCTGCTTCGCCGTTTCCGTTTCCGGACCACTGACATGCAGCAGCTTGCCGTTAACCTCGGAGCCCATGACCATTTCTATCAGATTATAGTAAACATCGCCGTCCACCACAGCCTTGGCCGCCAGTTCAATATGGCGCGCCGAGCGTACGTCGCCGGTTACCCGGCCATTGATGACAACCGAAGGGACGGCAATTTCACCTTCCACGCGACCGGATTCCGCCACCCTGACCACAGCATTGGACTGGTCTTCAGCATAAATATTGCCGCAAACCCTTCCCTCAACGATTAGTTCACCGCTGAAGCGAATATCCCCGGTAACTTCTGTCGTGCGGGATATCAGGGTATGTGCCTGGCCGGCATCGGCCTCTTTTCCATTCGAGTTCCCGAACATGATTGGATTCTCCTGTTGATTCCGGCTTATTCCACTCATTCCGCTGTTTGCGAGTCAGCCACCACCCAACTGAAGGTTTTGCTGACCGTAGCGGCCACTGGTGACGTGGACACGGCGGCGACATGAACGCCTTCAGGCTTCAAGTTGGCGGGAAGTGCCAATTCGCCCTCTATTTCCTGGAACTCCTTGAAGCGCAGCTTGATATCAAGCTGGTCTTCCGCGTCGGAAATTTCCCGCAGCGGAATGACGACCTGTTCGCTTTCGCGGATACCCACCAGATTCACGTTGACATGGCCGTTCAGAAAGCGGACCCCATCCGGGTCCTGTTGCCGCAGAACCAGCCGGTAACGGAATCTTCCGGCCTGCGGTGTGGCCTTCAGATCCAGCTGTCCTATCAACAGTCCGGAGCCCGCTTCATCAGTCACTACCTGGCGGTAAAACACCACATCGTGCTCCAGTTCCACCACGCGTCTGCGCAGGCTGGTCAACGTGGCTTGCAGTTCTTCGTTGGCGTGACGGTCCACTTCACTGTTGCTGTCCAATATGGCCACCTGGCGGCGCAGAGCGGCATTTTCATCCTGGGCCTGTATCAGTTGCCGGGCGATTTCATCACGATCCATCCCCAGCAACTTGCCGTCAACAGTGGCCCGGTAATAACCGTTAAAATAGCCGGTGGCGCCGGCCGCGGTAATCGCCAGCAGTATCAGGAAGGTGGAAAATACTCGCCGCCAAGGGCGGTAGGGCACCACCACCATTCGTTCCTGTTTGCTTCCCTTGACAACGTTCGGCATCAGCAGCGAAGTCTCTCAAATACGTATTCCTGGTTCAGATCATAACGCATCAAGGAAGCAGTGCAATGTGATTCAGTCCTGCAGTTTCGGGAAATCCCGACATGATATTGAAGTTCTGCACTGCCTGGCCGGACGCGCCCTTGACCAGGTTATCAATAACAGACAAGACCACAACCATGCCGGTTTGTTCCACGTAATTCACTGAAATCTGACAGATGTTGGCACCCCGCACGTTGCGCGTTGCCGGAGAAACGCCCGCAGGCAACACGTCGACAAAGGGTTCGTCGGCATAACGCGCTTCATACAACTGCTGCAATTCGGCGCCGCTGAGTTGGACCGGATCCTTCGCCGGCGCATACAGGGTTGCCAGGATACCGCGGATCATCGGCGCAAGATGAGGCATAAAGGTGAGATTGACCGGCTCACCGCCATAGAGACTCAGTTGCTGAGCAATTTCGGCGCTGTGCCGGTGACCTGATACCCCGTAAGCCTTGATGGACTCGGCGCACTCGCCCAGCAGGAACGCTTCCGCCGCTTTGCGGCCGCCGCCACTGACGCCGGATTTGGCATCGGCAATCAGGTGACCGGTATCCACCAGTCCATTCTCGAGCAAAGGCATGAAGCCCAGTTGCGTCGCCGTCGGATAGCAGCCCGGCACCGCGACCAGGCGAGCCTCTTTGATTTGCTCGCGATTCACCTCCGGCAGACCGTACACCGCGTCCGGCAGCAACTGCGGACAGACGTGTGTGGTTTTATACCACTGCTCCCATAACGCCTGATCCTTGATACGGAAATCGGCGGAAATATCGATGATGCGCACATCCCGGGACAGCAGTTCGGCGGCGGTATGCATCGCCACGGCATGGGGCGTGGCGTAGAACACCACATCACACTGCGCCAGGCTTTCGGTGTCCGGCGCGGAAAACTCCAGATCAATTTGTCCGCGCAGATTCGGGAACAAATCCGCCACCGGCGTTCCCTGCAGTTCACGCGAAGTGACCACGGACAGGGTGACGTCGCGGCGCGGCGCGAGCAAACGCAGTAATTCCACGCCCGTGTAGCCTGTCGCCCCCACCACGCCGATTCTGATCATTGGCTGCTCCTGAATTGCTGTACTGGTTTAGTCCCGGGCCTGTGCCCTGGTCCGGCCTTCGCACGGACGGACGGAGTATCTTACACAGCGGGCTGGATAATGCAAAAGCAAACGCCAACACGCGGCCGACAAAGCGAATCGTGACATCAAAGTCCCCGACCGTGGCGCACTACATCTGTATAATCAGGTCTTCTCACATCCGGATTAAGGGAAATCCTCGCTATGCTTTGGGTCAAGGCATTTCATATCATCGCGGTGATCTGCTGGTTTGCCGGCCTGTTTTACCTGCCCAGGCTGTTTGTCTACCATGCCATGAGCGAAGATGGAATCAGCATCGAACGCTTCAAGGTGATGGAGTACAAGCTATTCTGGGCGATTACCACGCCCTCGGCCATCGCCACCGTTGTCCTTGGTGTATGGTTACTGGTACTGAACCCCGGCTACTATCTGGCGAGCGGCTGGATGTACGGCAAACTGGCGCTGGTGTTGGTACTGCTGGCATATCATGGGCTCTGCTGGCGCCTGTTGCTCAGGTTCCGGAATGACGCCAATGCTCACAGCCACCGGTTCTACCGCGGGTTCAACGAATTCCCCGTGCTGTTGCTGGTTGGCATTGTGATTCTGGTAGTCGTTAAACCCTGAACAAACAAGCCCGGGCTTTGTGGAGACTATGAGTTTTCAACGACCGACAGTGATGTGCTTTTCCGGTCTCGATCCCACCGGTGGCGCCGGAATCCAGGCTGACATCGAGACGCTTTTCAGCATTGGATGCCACTGCACGCCCGTGCTCACCGCCGTCGCCGCGCAGAACACGGAGAACGTCATCGAAGTCACTTATACCCAACCGTCCGTGCTGATACAGCAGGCCCGGGCCGTACTCGAGGATATTCCGATCCAGTGCTTCAAAATTGGCCTCACCGGCAATGAAGCTGTCGTGGAGGTTCTTCATACTCTGTTGCGAGACTACCCCGACATCCCCGTGGTACTGGATCCGGTGCTCTATGCCGGGGGCGGATTCAATCTCAGTACGGAAGGCAGCGTGGACGCCATCAGGACCCTGTTGTTGCCCCTGACGACCGTCCTTACACCGAACAGTGAGGAAATGCGGCTGCTGTCGCCCACCGCGGATACGGTGGATGCCTGTGCCAATGAGATTCTCGAAACCGGATGCCGCAATGTACTGCTGACCGGTACGCATATGAACACCACCGGGGTGATTAACCGGCTTTACACCAATCATCAGGAACCTCTGTTGTTTAACTGGCCTCGACTCCCTCACAGTTATCATGGATCAGGCTGTACGTTGGCGGCCGGTCTGTCCGGCTACCTGGCTCACGGACTCGACCTGCACGATGCGGTTCAGCAGGCCCAGCGCTTCACCTGGGAAGCGCTCAGTCACGGGACTCGTATTGGTATGGGACAGCACATACCCAACCGCAGTTACTGGAACCGCCAACCCCAATAACCGACCCCATAGAGTACAATATGTCAATACGAGAAATGAAAGGCGTGTATGCCATTACCGACGACCGGCTGTTGCCCGGAGAGGATTTATATGCCGCGGTCACCATGGCGCTTGACGGAGGTATCGCCGCTGTGCAGTACCGCAGCAAGGGTTCTGACGACGGACAGCAAGTCGAAATCGCACAATTGCTGTGTGCACTCTGCCGCGAGTACGATGTACCACTGCTTATCAATGATGATGTAGAACTTTGCCAGCTGTGCGGTGCCGATGGTGTGCACCTGGGACAGCGAGATGCCGGCGTGGCCGAGGCTCGCAAGACACTGGGCCCCAAAGCACTGATTGGTGTCACTTGCAACAACTCGCTGGAGCACGCCCGCAATGCCCAGAACGAAGGCGCCAGCTACGTCGCTTTTGGTCGCTTCTTTCCTTCACTGACCAAGCCGGCGGCACCCGGGGCCGAGCTTGGCTTGCTGGTTCAGGCCAAAGAGGAGCTCGTTGTGCCCATAGTCGCCATCGGCGGCATTACCGAGGCCAATGCCGCCTCGGTAATCGAGGCTGGAGCTGATATGATTGCCGTCATTCACGGCCTGTTCGGTTGTTCCAATGTGGAGCACCGGGCCCGCAAGTTGTGCCGGTTGTTCGACCAACGAGAACTTAACGTAGCCACACCATGACAAAGTCGGAACCTGTCACCACCCGCTCCACAGAACTGTACGATCTGGCGCTGCAATATATTCCAGGAGGTGTCAATTCTCCGGTGCGGGCCTTCAAGGGCGTGGGTGGAAATCCGTTGTTTTTCAAGGCGGGCGAAGGGCCTTTTCTCATCGATGTAAACAATAACCGCTACATTGACTATGTGGGTGCATGGGGTCCGTTGATCCTGGGACACAGCCATCCCGCCGTTACGCAGGCACTGGCTCACCAGTTGGAACTGGGAGTCAGTTTCGGTGCCTCCACGGAAGCGGAAGTGGCTCTGGCCAAGAAGATTTGCAACCTCGTGCCGTCCATTGAATCGGTGCGTCTCGTCTCATCGGGCACGGAAGCCACCATGAGCACCATTCGGCTGGCCCGGGGTTTTACCCGCCGGGACAGAATCGTCAAGTTCGAAGGTTGTTATCACGGTCACGTTGATGGACTGCTGGTGAAGGCCGGCTCGGGGGCGCTCACTCTCGGCGAGCCGGATTCACTTGGGGTACCGAAAGCCTATACCGAATTGACTCATGTATTACCCTATAACGACATTGATGCTCTGGAGAGCCTGTTCGGTAAAATGGGTGATGAGATCGCCTGTGTGATTGTGGAACCGGTGGCGGGAAACATGAATTGTGTGCTCCCGGTGCCGGGTTTCCTGGGCACATTGCGCGCCTTGTGCGACCGTCACAACACATTGTTGATTTTTGATGAGGTGATGACAGGATTTCGCGTCGCGCTCGGTGGCGCACAATCACTCTATGGTGTGACACCCGATCTCACCACGCTCGGCAAGGTCATCGGCGGCGGCTTGCCGGTGGGCGCATTCGGCGGACGCCGGGAAATCATGGAATTACTCGCACCGATCGGGCCGGTTTACCAGGCGGGTACGCTTTCAGGTAATCCGCTCGCCGTGGCTGCCGGCTATGCCGCGCTTGAAGTGATTGAAGAACCGGGTTTTCACGACCTGCTGGAGAATCAAACCCGGGTTCTGCTGGAAGGATTGCAGCAGAGAGCTGACGCGGCGAATGTACCCTTCACGACCACGCACGTTGGCGCCATGTTCGGTTGCTTTTTCTGCGAAGAAAAGGAAATTACCCGTTTCTCTCAGGTGATGAATTGTACGCTCAAGGATTTTCAGCGTTATTTTCACCTTATGCTCGACAATGGCGTGTATTTCGCGCCATCGGCCTATGAGGCAGGTTTTATGTCGGCGGCCCATGGCGAGGAGGAGATTGGACTCACGCTGGAAGCTGCCGAAATAGCATTTGCAGGCTTGGGCTATCAACACCGGGGGCGGTGAACCCGGGCAGTGGAACAGTGCAAACGGGAATGAGACGATGATGAAGAAGTACGACGTTTATGGCATCGGCAATGCGCTGGTGGATAAGGAATTTGAAGTGGAGGATGAGTTTTTCACCGCTCATGGTATCGAGAAAGGCTTTATGACCCTGGTCAGCCATGAGCGTCAGGAACAACTGCTTGAGCTTCTGACCCGTAAGGCGGGAATCAGAACACAGTCCGGCGGAGGTTCGGCTGCCAACACCTTGTATGCACTGAGCCAATTCGGCGGTTCGGCCTACTTTTCCGGCAAGGTGGCCAATGACGAAACCGGCCGGTTCTACATTGATCAACTGGGGCATCACAACATCGAGACCAATCTGCTGCACCGACAGCAGGACGGAACCACGGGCCGCTGCCTGGTGATGATCAGTCCCGATGCGGAACGCACCATGCACACCTATCTCGGCGTATCAGAGCTGGTTTCCTGCGACGAAGTAAACGTTGATGCGATCCGGCAATCAAGTTATGTCTATATAGAGGGGTACCTGGTCACCTCACCTCATGCCAGGGAAGCGGCAATAGCACTAAAACGCCATGCCGAAGAAAACGGCGTCGCCACGGCAATGACATTTTCCGACCCTTCCATGGTGGAGTATTTCACCGACGGTATCAATGAAGTGCTCGGCTCTGGCGTTGATCTGCTGTTCTGTAATGAGAAAGAAGCCATGCTGTGGTCAGACACGGACACTCTGGAAGCAGCCTGCGAGAAGATCCGCGAAAAAGCCCGCTGCTTTGTTATCACCCGCGGCGCCAAAGGCGCTCTGTTGTTCAATGGCGACAAATTCTGCGAGATCCCTCCCAGCCCGGTCAAGGCCATCGACACCAACGGCGCGGGAGACATCTTCGCCGGCGCATTCCTCTATGGCATAACTCACGGCATGAACTTCGCCCAGGCCGGCAAACTGGCCAACCTCGCCGCTGCCAAACTCATCACCAGCTTCGGCCCCCGCCTGAAACCCGCCCAACACACCGAACTCCTGCATGGGGTCGGTGGCGAATGATAATCATTAACATCTGATACATCGCCATATCACACGGATCCCGTGAAGCATTCTGTCGGGGTCGGGGTCGGAGGCGAATGATAATCATTCGCCACCGACCCCTTAATCAGGCGCGGAGGTCGTCTACGAATTTCTTTACGCCGTCAAACCATGAACTTTTTTTGGGGGATTGTTTGTGGCCTTCGGTTTCGGAAATGCCGCGAAATTCTTCCAGTAATTCTTTCTGACGACGGGTGAGATGTACCGGGGTTTCGACAATCACTCGGCACAACAGGTCTCCGGGTGATCCGCCCCGTACTGAGGTGACGCCCTTGTTGCGCAGACGGAACAGCTTTCCGGTCTGGGTTTCCGCGGGTATTTTCAGTTTAACGCGGCCGTCCAGCGTGGGAACTTCGAGTTCGCCACCCAGCGCGGCATCAGTGAAACTGATGGGGATCTCACAATGCAGATCCCGGCCGTCCCTTACAAATATCCTGTGGGGTTTGACCACTATCTGAACGTACAGATCGCCCGACGGACCGCCGTGTACGCCTGCCTGTCCTTCTCCGGTCAGGCGAATACGGTCGCCCGAATCCACCCCCGGCGGCACCTTCACCGACAAGGTTTTGGTTTCCTCCACGGCGCCACGTCCATGGCACTTGTGGCAGGGATCGGTAATTTGCTTTCCGGCGCCCTGACAGCGAGGGCAGGTTTGCTGCACGGAGAAAAATCCCTGTTGCATACGAACCTGACCGTGACCATGGCACATGCTGCAGTCAACCGGAGACGTCCCTGGTTTGGCACCGCTACCGTCACAGACGTTGCAAGCTACCGTCGTGGGAATCCGCAGTTTTGAGGTGGTACCCCGAACTGCCGATTCCAGATCCAGTTCCAGGTTGTAACGTAAATCGGCGCCCTGCCGCACATGACTGCGGCCGCCGCCTCCGCGGCCACTACCGAAGATATCGCCGAATATGTCGCCAAAAATATCACCAAAGTCAGCGTGACCGCCGCCGGTCTGACCTTCCACTCCGGCATGACCATACTGGTCATAACGCGCGCGTTTCTGGGAATCGGACAAGACTTCAAAAGCCTCGTTGGCCTCCTTGAATCGGTCCTCGGCTTCCTTGTCGCCGGGGTTGCGGTCTGGATGATGCTTCATCGCAACCCGCCGATAGGCTTTCTTTATTTCAACGTCCGTGGCTCCACGATCGACGTCCAGAATTTCGTAATAGTCTCGCTTGGCCATTAGGGACCTTTCTTTGGTGCACGTCATGCACTCTAATACTTTGATTGACCGAAAGCGTTTCTGAAAACGGGCTGCGCCAATACAAAGAAAACCAAGCCGCCATTTCCATGTCAGCTCGGTTCCCCCTGGGACTCCACCCTGCTACCGCATCATTGAATTTATTTGTCTTCTTCTTTCACTTCCTCGAATTCCGCGTCCACGGCATCATCATCCTTCTTGCCGCCGGCATCACCCGCACCGGCCTCGGCACCGCCTTCCTGGCCAGTCTGACCCGCTTCAGCGTACATTTTCTGCGCCATTTCCGAAGACGCATCGGTAAGGTCTTTGGTCTTCGCCTCGATAGCAGCCAGATCGTCACCTTTCATGGTTTCTTCCAGTGCGGCAATGGCAGTTTCAATCTTTTCCTTCTCGGCATCCGATATCTTGTCACCGGCATCCTTCAGGGTTTTACGCGTGGCGTGTACCAGACCGTCCGCTGTATTTCTCACGGTAATCATCTGTTCGAACTTCTTGTCCTCGGCGGAATGGGCCTCGGCATCTTTGACCATTTGTTCAATTTCTTCATCAGTGAGGCCGCTGGATGCCTTGATGACTATCGACTGTTCCTTACCAGTCGCCTTGTCCTTGGCTGACACGTTGAGTATGCCGTTCGCATCCAGGTCAAAGGACACTTCAATCTGCGGCATACCGCGCGGGGACGGTGGAATATCGGCAAGGTCAAACCGTCCCAGTGATTTGTTCTGTGAGGCCTGCTTCCTTTCGCCCTGCACCACGTGAATGGTCACCGCTGTCTGATTATCATCCGCTGTTGAAAACACCTGGGTTTTCTTCGTCGGAATCGTTGTGTTTTTTTCAATCAACGGGCTGGCTACGCCACCCAGTGTCTCGATGCCCAGAGACAATGGTGTTACATCCAGCAACAGCACATCACTGACATCACCGGCCAATACGGCAGCCTGAATGGCGGCACCGATCGCAACGGCCTCGTCGGGATTCACATCACGGCGCGGCTCCTTGCCAAAGAAATCAGCCACTTTTTTCTGTACCAACGGCATACGGGTCTGTCCGCCCACCAAAATCACATCATTGATTTTTGACACGTCCATATCCGCGTCTTTCAATGCAATTTTTAACGGTTCCAGCGTGCGGTCCACCAAGCTTTCCACCAGCGATTCAAACTTGGCGCGGGTCACTTTCTGTACCAGGTGCTTTGGTCCGCTGGCATCAGCCGTGATATACGGCAGATTGACCTCGGTCTGTTGCGCCGAGGACAATTCGATCTTGGCTTTCTCCGCGGCTTCTTTCAATCGCTGCAATGCCAGCGGATCATTATGCAGATCCATGCCGGAAGATTTCTTGAACTCATCCGCCAGGTAATCAATCAGGCGCAGATCGAAGTCCTCACCACCGAGGAACGTGTCTCCATTGGTGGAAAGCACTTCAAACGTGTGTTCACCGTCAGTTTCAGCAATTTCGATAATGGAAATATCAAACGTACCGCCACCGAGATCGAACACCGCCACCGTGGAGTCACCGCTTTTCTTGTCCATCCCATAGGCAAGGGCGGCCGCGGTGGGTTCGTTGATAATCCGTTTAACATCCAGCCCGGCGATGCGGCCCGCATCCTTGGTTGCCTGCCGCTGGGCATCGTTGAAATAGGCGGGCACTGTCACCACGGCTTCCGTTACCGTTTCGCCGAGATAATCCTCGGCCGTCTTCTTCATCTTTTTGAGAACCTGGGCCGCCACCTGCGGAGGCGGCATTTTGGTGTCGTTCACTTCCACCCACGCATCACCGTTCTCGGCCGCCACGATCTTGTACGGCACCATCTTGATGTCCTTCTGTACGACATCGTCCTTGAACTGTCGCCCGATAAGCCGTTTGATGGCGAACAGAGTATTGCTGGGGTTTGTCACCGCCTGCCGCTTGGCCGGCTGACCCACGAGGGTCTCGCCATCCTTGGTGTAGGCGATGACTGACGGTGTGGTACGGTCGCCCTCGGCATTCTCTATCACCTTGGGCTTGCCTGCGTCCATGATTGCCACACATGAATTTGTGGTTCCCAAATCTATGCCTATAATCTTACCCATTGCAAAAATCTCCAGTGTACGTTCTGCCTGCCTGTCGAGGCCTGACAGAATCAGGCCTTGAGCCTGTCACATTAATCTTCAATTGCTGTAAATATTGGCCCGCATTGACAAATTTCAAGTCAAAGCCTGCCCTTTTGACCTATTTCGCTACCACAACCATCGCCGGACGGATGACCCTGCCATTGAGGATATAACCCTTCTGCATTACCGCGACGACTGTATCCGGCTCTACGTCAGGATTTTCCTGCACTGTGATCGCCTGATGTTGATCCGGATTGAAAGGCTCGCCCAGCGGGTTGATCTGTTCGACATTGAACTTCTCAAAGCAGTCCACAAAGCTCTTGCGAGTCAGCTCGACGCCATCGGCCAAAGCTTTCACCTGCTCATTGTCGCTGCCTTCAGTAGCCTCCAGAGCACGTTCCAGATTATCCATCACCGCAAGCAGTTCGCCTGCGAATTTTTCCAGACCGTATTTGTGAGCCCGTTCGACGTCCTGCTCCGCCCGGCGGCGTACATTCTGCATATCCGCCTTAAATCGCAATACATCCTCCTGGTGCCTCGCGACAGCGTCCTCGGCCTCGGCCAGACGCTCCAGTGCCTGTTCCAGGCTCAGGTCTCCATACTCCCCCCAGGACTCGCTGTCACCGCTCTCCTCAGATTGTTCCTCATCGCGCGGTTCCGCCTGTTCCATCTCATTCAACGCGGTCTCCGTGTCCATCTCACCCCGTATATCGCCGGGATTGCGGCCCTGTTCCGGGCTTTCGTCGCCGGCGGGCTCTCTGGACTGGTCTTTGGGCTGCTGCTCTTCTTTGGGCTGCTGCTCTTTGGGCTGCTGCTCTTCTTTGAACTGCTCTCTGGGCTGCTCTTTGGACTGAGTGTCATCAGTGTCGTTAACCATTATCTCACCTGATATCCCTGAATTACTGACTGCCGGTCCCGCGAGTGTCGAGGCGCTATGTCGAAGCACTACATCAAGGCGCAACGTCGACGCACTGATTCATGCGTGACGTTGAAATGCCTGACGGCGGTTCCGGCTATATGGGGCCAAACGCTTCAGATTCAAGCAACGACGGACTTCAGGGGAAATTTCATGCAAAACCAACCGATTCTCACCTATACTTTCGCAAATGCTCACACAGCTCACCATTTCCAACTTCGCCATCGTCGACAGACTCGTCATTGAGCTGAAGCCAGGCATGACGGTTATCACCGGGGAAACCGGCGCCGGTAAATCGATCATCTTCGGCGCTCTCGGACTGGCGCTGGGGGATCGTGCGGACAAGGGGGTGATACGCAGCGGGGCGAGCAAGGCCGACATCAGTGCCGAGTTTGACATTCGCGACAACCCTGAAGCTACCGTCTGGCTGAACGAGAATGACCTGGGCCTGGAAGACCAGCCCGAAACTTGTATTTTGCGCCGCGTGGTCGCCGAAGACGGGCGCTCGAAGGCATATATCAATGGTTTTCCTGTCACACTGGTCAATTTGAAAACTCTCGGAGAAATGCTGATTGACATTCACAGTCAGCATGAGCACCAATCGCTGCTGAAGCGCGAAACCCACGCACGCCTGCTCGACGAATTCGCCGGCAACCAGTCCCCGGTCGCCGGCCTGAGGCGGCTGGTGCGCGAATGGCAGGACAATAACCATTTGATCAAGGAACTGAGTTCAGAGTCCGAAGCCATGATCGCGCGTCGCGAACTGACCGGCTATCAGGTGACCGAACTCGATGAACTGGCACTGGCTGACGGGGAGATTGAGGCTCTCGAACAGGAGTTTCGACAATTAAACAATGCAGATGACACAGTGACCACCGTCCAGAGTGCGCTGAATTTGTGTTGTGAAGATGAGGAGCATAATCTCAGCCATGGCCTGGGTCACGCGATTGGACTGATGCAGCAACTGGCGCATCCCAACAAGACACAACAGGCTGCGCTGGAGTTACTGCAAAACGCCGCCATCCAATTGGATGAAGCCGGCGTCGAACTGCGACGTGCCCTGGATCAGCTTGAAATCAATCCGGAAAGGCTCGACACGATCAATGACCGCCTTGGGGCCATTCATCAGATGGCCAGAAAACACAAAACCGAACCGGCGCAACTTCTGCAATTACACCAGGAATTGAAAGCCCAGCTCGACCGCCTGCAGAATTCGGATGTCGAACTGGAAAAATGCCGTCAGCAGGATTCGCGTCTGCGTCAGCAATATCATGAGCTGGCCAATACCCTCAGCCGGTCGCGGAAAAAAGCGTCAACACACTTGGCGAAACTGATAAACGGGCAACTCAAGGACCTGGGCATGCCTGATGCCAGCCTGGTAGTGGAATTGACGGCCTCGCAAAAAGAATCGCCCTCGGCCACCGGCGCCGAAACCGTGGAGTTTCTGGTAAGCACAAATCCGGGTCAACCCCCGAAGCCGTTGATCAAGATCGCTTCTGGAGGCGAACTGTCGCGCATCAGCCTCGCCATCCAGGTGATAACCGCCAAAACGTCCCGCACCCCCACCCTGGTATTTGACGAGGTGGATGTCGGCATTGGCGGCAATGTAGCGCGCTCGGTAGGCAAACTCTTGCGGCAGTTGGGAGGCAGTGCGCAGATTCTGTGCGTGACACACCAGGCCCAGGTGGCGAGCCAGGGTCACAATCACTACTATGTCTCGAAGACCGTCTCGAAGACCGCCTCGAAGACCGCCTCGAAGACCGTCTCGAAGACCGCCTCGAAAACCGTATTAAAAGCCGGTTCGGCTGTCGATTCCGCG
>JBBDLF010000010.1:8994-17157 GCA_040879025.1 Pseudohongiellaceae bacterium | reverse complement strand
CTCGAAGACCGCCTCGAAAACCGTATTAAAAGCCGGTTCGGCTGTCGATTCCGCGTCAGCGGGCAAGGCTGGTTCCGCAAGATCCGCGGAAACGGCCATTACGGAACTGAACCACGAGGACAAGATCAGGGAAGTGGCGCGGATGCTGGGCGGTGAATCGGACGAATCCCTGGCTCATGCGGAAAAAATGGTGAGCTGAACTCACTGCGCCCGGCACTTTTTGCAGATGCCGTAAAGATACAGACTGTGATCGGTGATCTCGAAACCGAATTTCCTGGCGATTTCTTCCTGCTGGTTCTCGATGACCTCATCGTAGAACTCTTCCACCGCGCCACACTTGCTGCACACCAGGTGATCGTGGTGTTCAACCGTGGTTAACTCGAATACCGAATGACCGCCCTCGAAATGGTGACGCATGACAAGTCCCGCGTCCTCAAACTGGGTCAGCACACGATAAACCGTGGCCAGACCCACATCCTCCTCCGCTTCGAGTAACGCCTTGTAGACGTCCTCCGCGCTGAGATGTTTGGTTTCAGAGTTTTCCAGCATCTGCAGGATTTTGACTCTGGGCAGGGTGACTTTCAGGCCCGCCTTGCGCAGTTCCTGGTTTTCTGTAGACATAATCTCGCTCGCTCAGCAGAGGTGGAAGGTCTCGGCCTGACGGTTTGCGCCAGCCAGGTTCTGGGGTATTATGCCCGTTTAGCCCCCATTGGGAAAGTTCGGGCAGTCCGGATTTCCGGGGGCCAGCGGCAGGAGTCACGTTCAAAACCGTGTTTACCAGAATTATAGCCATGTGTACCTGCGCCGTTCTGCTGTCCGCCTGTAGCGGCATCGGATTTCAGTTCCCCGGCGTCTACAAGATCGACATTGTGCAGGGCAATATCATTACCCAGGACATGGTGAATCAGCTGCGTTCCGGCATGACCAAACGTCAGGTGATATTCGTCATGGGCACCCCCCTCATCCGCGATCCGTTCCACCAGAACCGCTGGGATTATGTGTACGGCTTTCAGCCTGGAGGCGGTGAACGCACCCAGGAGGGCGTGACGGTGTATTTCGACGATAACGAACTGCTGGCGCGGCTCGAAGGTGACTACGAGTCCGCCAGCGGTGATTTTTAGGCACAAGTCCGTCTGCATGACGCGGTTGCGAATACCGACACGCCGGCCTGCCCGCCGCATCAGAACTCCATGCGCAATCCCAGTTCCACTCCCCTGCCCGGTGCCGGCGCCACGTCTTTCAGCAGCGACGTGTGATGACGAATCCGTTCGTCCAGCAGATTGTGACCTTTGGCGAATACCAGCACCGACCCCCTGTTACCCAGCTCAATGTGATAATCCGCATAAAGACTGAGCAGTTGATAGCCACCGGAACGTGTTTCGTTAGTGGCGTGGTCAGACTGGGCGGCCACCTGGGTCCACCGTAATTTCACCAACCAGTCGGCGTGGGAGTGGCTCAGTTCAAAGCCGTAGCGCAGAGGCGGGATACGCGGTACGTTGTGTCCATCCAAACTGTTGCCGTCAAACCGCGCCCGCACATAGTCACTGAACAGGGTCAGTTCCTGCTCGTGAGTGCCATTGTTCAACAAGGGCAGGCTCAGTTCCGCTTCCATGCCATGGAACACGGCGTCCTCTTGCCGGTAACGTGCTATTTCCACTTCGTCGACGAAGAAACCTGTATCGGACAAATACAGGTAATCAGAGATTTCATTATAGAACAGGTTCAGTTCTCCCGTGATGTTACCGGCGTGTTTGCGCAAGGCGAACTCCACATTACTGGATTTCTCCCTGTCGGCATTGGGCAGCCCGATTTCCAGGCGTCCCGTCGCGGCGTGGGCTATCAGGTCTTCCGCTGGCAAAGCACCGCAGGAGGGGCCGATATTGGAGTAACTTTCCTCAACCGTCGCGGAACGCTGCGAGTGAGCCACGGAAAACATCACATTGGCCTCTTCCCGAAACCGCCAGATGGTTGCCGCGCTACCGCTCAGATTCACCGAAGTGTCATCGCAGCCACTGCCGGATTGTTCCATTGAATGCCGGTCGGCGCGCAATCCCACCTCATAAGTGATGTCATCGATATCCAGGCTTTGCACGGTAAACAAGGCCAATGAGGCGATTTCGGTTGGCGCAATAAAGGCTTCCTCTCCAGACGCTGAAAAGTCCCGCTCGCTGACCTGGATGCCTATCACTCCTTCCCGGTTGGGCAAGGGAGCCAGATCGAAGGTGAACCTTCCTTCAACCCCTTCGCTGTCGTACACCGTGCCGATACTTCCGTCGGGTTCCAGTTCCGCGTGCTGATAATCCACCACGCTGAGCCGTCCATGAGCTTCACTGAACCAGCCGCCGAGCGCCAGTGTTCCATCGAAGTCGAGCTTGTCCTGTTTCATGTCAACACGAATGCCATGAACTTCGTCCATCAGCTCCTCGTCGTGGTGTCGAGAATCCTCTTCGTGATGATCCTCTTCGTGATGATCCTCTTCGTCATGATCCTCTTCGTCATGATGTCCGTGAGCGGCCGGAGGCAGCCCGTAGTTGTTCTCGTAACGGCTGAACGACATACCAATATAGCCGTCATCCAGTATCCAGGAACCTCCGGCTGTGGCGGAATGGGAGCGGACGCTGGAGTTTTGCAGATAGCCACGACTCTCCAGCAGGTGTTCCAGAGCTTCTTCGTCATCGAGCTCGACCGTGGCAGGGTTGATGGCAAACCCGTCGATCTCAACATCGTTGCTTTCGCGGTAAAGGCCATCGAGATGCCAGGCAAAAGCGCCACGACCGCCTTCCAGTTTCAGCACATCAGTCTGCTGGTCGGAGACTGTATCGAAACGTGACTCAAGCATCACGCTGACAGCGGAAAGTGGCGTATCGGGGATGCGATTGTCGATGACATTGATCACCCCACCGATGGCGCCATTGCCATATAACAACGTGGCGGGTCCACGCAGCACTTCGATGCGTTCCGCCAAAGCAGGCTCCAGGCCGTTGGCATGGTCGGGGCTTACCGCGGACGCATCGATGCTGCCGAGGCCGCCTTGCAATACCTGCACCCGATTGGCGCTTTGTCCACGAATGACCGGCAACCCGACACCGGTACCGAAAGAAGCGCTATTCACTCCCACTTGTTCCTGCAGCATGTCCCCGAGAGTCGCCGCAGCCTGTTCACGCAGGTCCTCACCGGCGAGCACACTCACAGGCAGCGCGGTATTTTCCGGACTGCTGTGCAATGCCGATGTCACTATAATTTCTTCAATCGTTTCATTACCGTGGTCGAGTTCCTGCTCGGCAGCGATGAGCCACTGCGGACAGAGCATCAATCCGGCAACCTTGAAACCGGCACCGGACACCATAAATCTTCGAGACTTCCTACTCATGTTTTCAACACTCCAACTGCGGATGACCTGGCAGCGGCACCCGATTCAGGTGCAGGCTTTGCCTGGCAATCCAGTTTTAAAGATTAAATGCAGCGAATCTTCAGATGGAGATTTGGGGAGGCGCCCGGGCCGAAGGGTTGGGCAGAGAGAGATCGATGATGCGAAGCAACAACGATGACGGACGGAGCGTTTTCGTGTCAAGTTCAAGCGCTGATGCGGCAGCGATGTTGGCGTCGTCGCCGGCGCTGAGCTTGAGGCACAATTCACAGTCGAACTGCCGGTTGAGATCACCGTCGTGCGTGTGTGCCAGCGCCATGCCCTGGGACAGCACCAGTGCCAGCACGGCGATCAAGACCAGTGCGCACCGTTTAGCCTTCGGAGGCGTCCCTGGAAACAGGGGGCGGGTATTCAGCACTGGGGTCGACACGGCTTATTCATGCATTTCTTCTTGGGTCGCGAGTATGACACGAGGGTCGCATTTTGAACAATATACGAAGGACCCCCCAATCGCGAATTTCCGTTCACTCGGGCTTTTGTTTTCAGGCCTTCATTCATTGAGGCTTGTCCAGACCCGCCGCAAATTCCTCCAGCGCGTTGAGACCCACGATATCGTGGGCGGACAGATTCAGGCTCTGGCGTGGCAGCTTGGGCAATGCCTGGACAAGCGTGGCCAGATGTACCTCTTCCTGGGCCTTGCGCCCGGCGAGGAACGCGCCGGCATCCTCCGGCAAACGCTTGTTCACCACCAGCCCCCCGATCTGGATGCCGGCACGTTTCAGTTGGTCATGCAGTTCTATGGTTTCAAGCACCGGAAGTCGTTCGGCCGCCAGTACGATGACAAACGCGGTTCGGTCCTTGTTGGCCAATGCGTCTCGCAGATTGACGAAACGCAAACGACGCCGCTGGAGAATATGGCGTATCCGGCTTTCCCTTTGTCGATTCGGGTCCTGGTCGTCATCACCAAAAAATTTTTCGTCCACGCTGGAATCACGGCCCAGGCTTTTGACAATGTCCGCGAATTTGTCGGCCTTTTCCTGACGCCTGATCAACCCTTCCGTCCATGCGGACATCATCTCCGGCAGCACCATAAGACGAGCGGTATGGCCAGATGGCGCCGTGTCGAAAATAATCCGGTCGTAATCCTTCGTGCCCTGCTCGACGACTTCAGCAATGCGTTCCAGAATAGCGGCTTCCTGCATGCCTGGCGCATCGCGCGACAACTCCACGTGTTTATCAACTTCGCCGCGCAAATGAATGGGCATGAGCTTGTGAAGCGCTGAAGTCACTTCCTGTAAATGAGCCGCTACTGTTTTTTCCGGGTCCAGTTCCAGACCATCCAGCCCTGCTGCGAGCCTTACCGGAACGGGTCCGATTTTGCGGTCGAATAAATGGCCAAGGTTATGGGCAGGATCGGTTGAGACCAGCAGCACTTTTTTGCCGGTTTTGGCCATCGCCAGAGCCGTCGCGGCGGACACCGTGGTTTTGCCGACACCGCCCTTGCCGCCAAAAAACAGAATTTGTCTGGACTGGGCGAGTTCTAGCAGCAATGTACGTGATCCAGTGGTGAGCGTTCCATGCCCATGCGCTTATGCCAGTCGTGAAAACGGTCATACACCACTGGCAGCAGTTCGAGTGTGTAATAGGCGGCAGGATTGGGCACTCCCAGACTCTCTGCGAACACCAACAGCATAAACAAGTCTTCCTCGTCCCGCTGTGCGCGGGCAAATGTGCGCCGGTACGGCGCTACATAGAAATCATAGAGCCCGTCGTTGATGCGCTTTAACAGGCTTTTCGGCGGTTTCCTGTATTCGTCACTCATAGATTCATCATACTCTTGCGATGATCGCGTTTCGGTTCGCGCTCACAACTCATTTTCCGTTACGTGCTTTTTTTGGCTCTCGCAAGCCGTGCCTGCTTGGGATCGATCAGTAGCGGCCGGTAAATTTCCACCCGGTCGCCGGGTTGCAGCGTGTAGTCCGAAGGCAACGGTAATTCTACACCGTTTAGTGGCTTTGAAAATATTCCCATCGGGTCGGAGTCCGTTATGGCAGGAAACCTGTTGGCGATGTTCGATTGCCTGACCGCATCAATCGCCACGGTTCCCCTGGTCACCTGCAATGGAATGATCACCTGCTGATCGGGAGCGGCATAGGCCACTTCGACGGGAATAAGTGGCTCATTGACCATAAATCACCTGCGCTCTTTCCACCACTTCGTCCACCAAGGCATTGGCTGTGCCGCGAAACAGTTTTTCCAGAGCAAAATCCATCACACCGCCGACAAACGCGAAGTCCATCTCCAGGGTGACCTTGCACGCGGTTTCGGTCAGTGGTTTGAAACGCCAGCAGGCGTTGAAGTGACGAAAGGCGCCCTCCACCAGTTCCATGCTCATCTCGCGATTCCGGACCAGTTTGTTACGTGTGGTGAACGTGTGTTTGAGCCCCGCCTTGGAAAGCGTGAGAGACCCTACCAGCTCATTGCCATCGCGGCTGATCACACTCGCCGCGACGCAACCGTGCATAAATTCCGGGTAACTTTCTATGTCGTTAACCAGATCATACATTTGAGCGGCGGAGAAACTCACCAGCGCGCTACGATCGATTCGGGTCATGGTTCACACTCGTCATGCAGCTTCAGGTTGCGGCGCTGAAGGCTCAAACCCCGAACAGGCTTACCGCGAAATATTTCTGCGCCACCGTATTGGCGAACACGAGGAACAGGATGGCGGGAATAACCACGCCGAGGGAAATGCTGAGGTATTTCTCCAACGGCGAGCCCCGAAAACCGTCGCCGCCAATGGACAGTTCCTCCGACAACCCCGCCAGCTTCCAGCGGTACGCACAGAAAATACAAACAAAGAACCCCACCAGCGGCAAGATTGTTTCGTAGAAAACATCAGAGACCAGATCGAAATAGGATTTATCCAACCCGCCATAATTGGCAAAGTTGGTAAAGAAATCCGACATGCCCAGTGACATGATGCCGGGAACGACAAAAATGAACAGCAAAACGGCCTTGAGCGTAACCGCTTTTTTCCGCGGCAGGTTCCACTCGTCGCACAAGTAGCAGATGGGAATTTCAATAATGGAGACCAGTGAAGTCAATGCCGCGAAGAAAACCAGGGTAAAAAATACTGTCGCCACGATGCTGGCGCCAACGTAACCGACCGCGCCCTGCATGGAGAGAAAAATCTGCGGCAGAAAGGAAAAGATGAGACCTACGCTGCTGGTGGACAGGTCATCGGGATTGGTGTTGGGATCAAACGCAAAGACCGCCGGCAGAATCAGCATTCCGGCAAAGAACGCAATGCTGGTGTCGGCCACCGCCACCAGCGCCGCGGAACGTGGAATATTATCCGATCGGCTGAAGTAGGACCCGTAGGTGATCAGGATACCCATGCCGAGAGACAGGGAAAAGAAGGCCTGACTCAGGGCGCCATTGATGACGCTGCCATCGATCTTGGTGAAATCCGGAACCAGATAATAGGCCACGCCCGCTCCGGCGTTGTCCAGCGTCAGCACGAAAACCACGAGTGCCAGCAGCATCACTGCCAGAGTGGGCATCAGCACGCGCGCCAATCGCTCGATACCCCCTTTCACTCCCCCCATCAAAATGCCGAAAACAATCACGAACAAAACAATCACATACACGAACAGCGATGGCGAGGCGACAAGGACACCGAAGGTTTCCGGCTCGGCCAGCACGTCAAGTTGGCCGCTGACGGTCAAAACGATGTATTCAACAATCCACACCGTGATGACTGTGTAGAACACCGCGATCATAAACGGCGTGATAATGGCAAGCTTGCCGATGCTGCGCCACACGCCGCTGCCGCGGGAGATCAGAGAGAACGCGCCCACCGGATTGCGCTGGCTGTGGCGGCCCATGGCGATTTCGGCGAGCATGACCGGATAGCACACCAGGGCGACAAACGCGATGTAAATGATAAGAAACGCGGCGCCGCCATTCTTGGAAGCCATCACCGGAAAGGCGACGAGGTTGCCGAGCCCAACCGCCGATCCTGCGGCCGCGAGAATAAACCCCAGCTTGGAACTGAATTGCCCCCGGTCGATTTCCATGGAAACCCCTGTTAAGTCAACAGATTAGCTTTAGTTGTTATGAAAATATCAGGCGATTCTAGCACAACCCGGGAAGCACGGTCCCGCGGCCGGAAAATTAGTGCGGCGCGCTGATCTGAATCAGGTTACTGTGTCTCCAGACTCTATCTCGACACTGTATCCCTGGACCCAGAAAACCTATAATCCGCCCCCTATGGCAAAAAGCGGCAAACAGACGAAACCGGACACCACGATTGTGGTGAACAAGAAAGCGCGGCACGATTTCTTTATCCAGGACAGTTTTGAAGCCGGCCTGGCACTTGAAGGCTGGGAGGTGAAGTCGCTGCGCGCGAAAAAAGTGCAGCTGGTTGACAGCTATGTGCTGATGAAAGACGGCGAGGCCTGGCTGCTGGGCTGTCGCATCACACCGCTGAGTACCGCCAGCACACACGTCGTCGCCGAACCCGACCGCACCCGCAAATTGCTGCTGCACAAAAAACAACTGGCCCAGCTGTTCGCCGCCACACAGCAGAAAGGCCATACCTGCGTGTGCACCAAACTCTACTGGAAAGACCACCTGGTCAAGGCCCTCATTGCCCTCGCCACCGGCAAGCAAACCCATGACAAGCGCGCCACCATCAAAGACCGCGAGTGGAACATAGACAAACAACGCATAGTCCGCAACACCAACCGCTAATCGGGGTCGGTGGCGAATGATTCTCATTCGCCACCGAC
>JBBDLF010000010.1:0-8984 GCA_040879025.1 Pseudohongiellaceae bacterium | reverse complement strand
CCCCCCCCCACCCCTGAGATGTTCTGGTTCGGGTTGCGGTCTGTTGGGGTATGCGCTACCTCAAACTTATACTTGCAGCCATGACCGGTCTGGTGGTTGGCGCCGCTACAGCCCAGCGCGCCGGTAACGAAGTCGTCGCACCCGAGCCCCCTGCTGTCGCCACATTCGCGGGCGGCTGTTTCTGGTGCATGGAACCCCCTTATGACAAGCTTGATGGCGTTCTGTCCACCACGTCGGGTTACATGGGCGGCCACATGGAAAACCCCACCTATGAACAGGTAACAACGGGTACCACCGGCCACTATGAAGTTGTCCAGGTGGAATACGACCCGGAGGTGGTCAGCTATCACACCTTGCTGGATGTGTTCTGGCAAAACGTGGATCCCGTGGATGCGGGCGGACAATTTTGCGACCGGGGCCCCCAGTATCGCAGCGCCATTTTCGTCCATAACGCAAGCCAGGAAAGTCTCGCGCAGACATCGAAGCAGCAACTGGCGGAAAGCCGTGTGCTGTCCGGCGAAATTGCCACGGAAATCCTTCCCGCCGGTGAATTCTATCCGGCCGAGGAATACCACCAGAACTACTACCAGGAACACCCCATCCAATACCGCTTCTATCGATGGCGCTGTGGCAGGGATGACCGCCTGGAGCAGGTTTGGGGTTCCTGAGGGGAATAACCCTGCCCACATGGCGGTCTTGTAACCAATAACGCAGAAGTTGGGCCCGGTGAGGTCAACTCCTTGATCATTGGTCTGGCCGGGGCCCAATCTGTGTTATACTGTGTGTCTGTCTGATGAACCTAATTTGCCCGTTGGCTTAAGCGACCACCGGGTTATCGGTCAGTCAGACAGGACGTGTTGCAGGATTACACGGTAGTTTTACACGTAAGGTTCAGATGGGGGCGTTTTGGATTCGACGCCGGGATCGAAACCTGAGGTGCATGTCGAGAGGGTAGTAACTCTCGTAAATCAATTACTGCAACTTAATAGTTGCCAACGACGATAACTACGCTCTAGCTGCTTAAAATAGCATGCTAGCGATTGCCATCAGGATGCCCGTAAACTGGTGTTTTGCAATCGTCATATAGAACGGGATCGCCAGCCAAGCGCGCTTGACGCGAAGCGGTTAAAAAGTATCAAGCTCGCCCAAGTCACCCTGCCCGTCGGGCGGACACGGGTTAACTCAATAGACGACGCTAAACATGTAGAGCCAAAGGCAGAGGACTGACGGACGGGAGTTCAACTCTCCCCGCCTCCACCATCTTTAAAAAAGCCCTAATGAGCCCTCACCAGCCATTAGGGCTTTTTTTATTGTATATTGTTGATTTAGTCCCATTCTGAGACCTGCGAGTTAAGCAGGATTTCAGGGATGCCAGCATCCTCAAGGACGGGCCGGTTGGTTTTTAATATAGCGGGGAATAAGTATCGACTTGTCGTGTCGATCAACTATGCCTATCGAGTCTTGTATATCCGATTCATCGGTACTCATGTGCAATATGACAAGATTGATGTACAAGCCGTTTAATCGCCGGAGGAATAGCGATGGAGATCGAACCAATTAAAACTGATGCCGACTATCGAGCGGCATTAAGAGAAGTCGAAAGCCTGATGATGGCAGCGCCAGACACGCCAGAAGGCGAAAAATGATTTGGAATCTCCATGAGGGTTTGGGGATCCCTGCCGAATCTCTAATCAAGCCACCACGAGTACATGCCAGAAGCGTGGCTATCGAGTAGTTTACGATATGCAAACGCCGAATGAGCTCAGTGATTTCCGCACATCTTCCTCCGTGGGGTAATATGCCAGAAATCTCTACTTACTGTCTGTCTACGATTTGGGGAAGCTTACGCCCCAGCCGCTGAGAAACCTCTGCTACCGAGTAACCACGCTCGGTAATTTGACGGACCGCCTCGTCCTTAAACTCGGGTGAATATCGTTGATTGCTCATCACTTCCTCCTATGCTCAATTTATAGGCCAGAAGTGTCCGGGAAACCGGGATCAGTCCATGTAACGCTAAAAAGTGTCTAGTAAACTCGGGGCGATTCAGACACCAACTCCGCAGCAGCTTCTTGTCCAGTTTCAATTGGTTGCGCGTATGTATGAGGAAAGCACAGCCACGGTAGCCAAAGTGAGGCTACGAAACACACCTGAATTTTCATATCTACCTCGACAGAGTAACTGTGCCTCGTTATGGGCAATTAATAGCTGCCTTTCTACTAGAGTTGTTTAACCCTCTGTTCCAAAAGTGATGGGTAAGATCACACAACTGGCAGCCGGCTTAGCAAGGTGTGATGGCCGGACGCTTACCAGTCATAAGCGCCTACATCAGATTCGAAAGAGCCTTGATTTTACCCATCTGCCATTTTGTTAGGAACCTATTGCAATCACACGCATATCCACACATTAAGCTACAATGCAGCCCTGGGTTGTTACCTCCCCGGGGCAGCAAGAACCTGGGCTTCAAAGGAATCGAATTAATCTGCAAGGACGTTTTTCTCTGTAAGCTCAAATTGCCCTATAAATTCACCATTAACCGAATAGCTATAAGTTCCGGCAGCCAGTCCGTAAGTAGGCAACTGGATAACTTTTTCAAACGAAACTTCAGTATCTATACAATCACCAGGGAAAAAATCCGAGTACAAAAAAACGTTAACATCGTATCCGTCTATGGAAATTCCGTGCGTGCCAACTAGCGTGCAAGCACTGGCAAATGTCCCTTGAACCCTGAGGAAAACTTGCACAGGAATTTCATCCGAAAAAACGATCTCTTCCACATCCGCAACAGTCGAAATAAGTTCGCCAACTTCAGCTGCTTTCAATGCCCAGGTATCTCCAAAGTTATCGGTCTGTAACACCACATCTTGATAATAGCCTGGGGCATTCATATACCCCACGGACGGAATAACTAGTTCAAAACTTTCGTCGCCAATTAATTCAGAAAGCGTTGGAATGTCAGCCTGAGTTTGAGCTAAAGCTGATAGTGGCGCTATCAGAATAACGACAAAGCTACAACGACACAACATATGCATAATACACTCCTCAAAAGTGCGTCCCAACGTACAGACGCTGAGACGTACAAAAACTTAACGGATTAGCTTACCATTGTTGCCATATCATACGGGACGGAGTGATGGATCCGCCATCTGTATCAAAGACTGTACCTGTAGTTCCGGAGGCTCGCAAAGAATCATAAAGATAAGTGACACTGGCAGTTGTACAATCAGGATAGAATGCCTCGCATGCAACAGCTGCGAGACCTGCCAACAGTGGTGCCGCATAAGATGTTCCGGTATAGCCACAATAAGCGGGATCACAGGTAGTATTAGGATCGTCCGAAAGACCAGCCACAAACTCCGCTGGAGTTATTGTCAAATCTGGTGTATGCCCATCAAACTACTCTGCCCCGTAGAATGGCTTCCAAAAGGTGTACGCACAATGCGTTTTAGATTTTCAGCCCTGTTAGCTTTCTGTACTACCGGTTCCTCGCCACGCTGTGGCTCGATACTGATTAGCGATTCCGGCTGAGTTATTGTCAAATCTGGTGTTTCGATAGTTGAATCAAGCGGCGGCCTGGTCAATAGTTGTCCTCTCAATACCGTCTTCGAATTTCACTCCAGTTATCACCTTGGCTAAGTAGCTGAACCCTCTCAACCGCCGCCAGTTTTTCTCCGCACACTGCCCAAGTTTGAACATCATATGCAGCATCCCGTCCCGCGTAAGACAGCCTTTGGAACGTTTAGTCCGATGACGGATCGTGCCGAAACTGGATTCAATCGGATTGGTGGTCCGAATACTTTGCCAATGCTGGGCAGGGAAATCATAGAACGCCAGCAGCTCCTCCCGGTCCTTTTGCAGGCACAGAGCCGCCTTTGGAAACTTGGGCCCATACGTCTTGATGAACAGGTCGAAGGCCTTTTCTGCCTGCTCCCTGGACTCTGGCGCCGGAGCCCGTTTCCAGCCTACGCGAGGAATACAGCGATAACTGAACATGACGAAGCCTTCGACCCGCTCGACAGGCTGCTGCGGGCCAGGCCGCCTGCCCTCAAGGACGAGGATTTCACGGCGCAAACGCTTCGCGGCATTGCCCGGGCGGAGAAGTTTCGGCTGGCGGTTCTGGTGGCGGGGTGGTGCTTTGGTCTGTTTGCAGCCTGCTTGTCGGTGCTTTTGGTCAGCGATTGGTCCTTCATCCAGAACCTTGCTGGGCAGGTGAGTGGATTGCTCAGCGAGGAGATTGGAGTTCGTTGAACCTACGTGGCGCTGGTTCCGGGAGTTCTGCTTATTCTCATTACTTCGGTTTTTGTTTTTGCAGAAGCGTGACCGGTACCGCTATTGATCAATGCCCGAGCGGTGAGTATGACCCCAAACCGCCAACCCCTGCGGCTTAATGGCGCCAGCCGCCAGGCAGCTTCAATCCGGCCATCTCCGCCGCCCGGTTCTGCTGCTTGTCAAAGCCGGCAAAAACTATTTCCACGTCGCTCTCCTCACAAAGCGCGAGTGCCGCTGCGACATGCACTGCATCATAGGCTTTGAGGGGATACTGTTGCAGCAACCTGACGGCGTCCCGCAGCAACCGCTTGTCGGTAGATAACACCAGCGTTGAAGCCCAATCCTCGTTCAATTGCAAATGTACGCGGCGTAGTTGCTCGGCACTGATGCGTCGTTCACGGTAGGCGCGTTCAAATGCGCTGGATACCTCCACCAGCCCCAGTTCGTGGATGGCGACAATTTCCGCGGCCCCCATAAGTTTGGCCACCACTTTATGTTCGGGCTCGCGAATGTAGTTCTTGATATAGGCCGATGGATCAAGATAGAGGATCATCGGCGGTCTTCCAGAATCTGTTCCGCCAGGGTTCTATCACCACGCTTGGGGGAGATGCCGGGGCGCCGTTTTGGCTTGCCGCCCTTCCACTGCGCCCTTGGCAGGGACCTAAGGCGCTGCATCAGCTTTTCTGTACTGTATTCCTGAGGATCCTGATCACTGATTTTGTCCGCCAGTTCCGGCGCAACGAGCTTGGCCACCACTTTGTTGTGAGAGGTTATAAGGATCTCCTCGCCTGCGGATGCGCGACGAAGATACTCGGACAGACTGTTTTTGAGCGTTCGAACCGGGACTTTCATGCCGTCTCCCCCTCCTTCCAGATCATTGGATTGTGGCCACATATGTCATTGTAGCCACATATTCGGCACCCTGCAATCACCTCCGAGGCAGCTAATCCGGAACTTCGCAAGGAAGTTTTTGGCAACTCGGTGACGTTGATGAGCGGGGAATACCCCCACGGCTACGAAGCTCTGGCCGGTGGATTCAGATATCTTTTGTGGGAACAGGGACGGTATCATAAGCAAGGATGATAATGGCAACACCCCCCTTTATATTTAGTTATGCGCCAAGGATATATAGAGGCTCCGGTGACTTCATCCTGACTACTGACGTTGTTTTTGGACTTAGCTTCTGGGAACGAACCAAAAAGGCAGACCTATGAACACGAGACTCGTTAAGGCATCAGCAGGGCTCTTCGCGCTCTCGGCACTCGTACTTGGAGTGCTCTTGTCGCAAGAAGAGCCGCCGGTACCAGAGGTTAGCCAACCCTTCGCTTCGGGCTCCGGAGCCTCGCTCCCGGCTACGGAGCCCGAAACAAGTGACAGTTCTAGCCAGAGAAATTTCCCCGAGAGTACTATGGAGATATTGAAGGGGGAAAGTATCATCGCTTGCGCGAAAGAGGACCTTATAGCACTTTCCCCGGACGAGCAGATCGCCCAATTGGAGCAGATCGAGAATCAAAAAGCGTTAGTTGAGCAGCGTGTTGCCGTCTCTGGCGACACGTCTGCAAAAGTAGTGTTGGAAATTTCAAATCCATCACAGGATTCAGAATCGCGAATCAGCTCTCTGGAAGCGTACGTTGAGAGTAGTCCATCGGATCCAATTGCTAACCTGCATTTTATTTATTCCTGCGCAGCGAGCGCTAATAGTCCAGTCTGCAATGATGAGGCTGTTAGCAGAGCCATCGCTTCGGCGAATGGCAACAGTGTCGTTTGGGCAGCGATTGCGCAGCTGAGAGTAAGTCAAAACGATCTCAGTGGTGCCGCAGTTGCAATGAGAAACGCGGCAAGCTCTAATATGTTCGAAGACTTCTATGGAGCATACTTGGACAACATCAGAAATCATGTTCCTATCGAAGAGAATGAACCGACGATCAGTAGACTGGAAAAGACCCTCTCCATCAGCAATCTTGCAAATCGATTTACGGGTAGAAACCTACTTTCACTCGCTTCGTTTTGTTCTGAAGCCGGATCTACAGACACAGATGTAGCCAATGCTTGTATCCAATTTGGAAGCATTGCGGCTGAAAAGTCGAGCACGCTTGTGACAAAAATGGCAGCTCTGGCACTTCTTGCTGCCACTCACAATGCCTTGGGGAATGAGAGTGAATCTGAATCTTTCAACATAGAGGCAACCAACTTAAACAAAATGGTATCAGATCAAAGTCTCCATTCGGCTTTCAACCTAATGAGTTTCGATGACAACCTTGCCGATAGCTGGTTCCATATGCTCACTGTGGAAGGCGAAGAGGTAGCAATGGAGTATATAGTTACTGAAGCTACAGCGCTTTCACAGGATCCAAGTTATGATCCATGTCCGGTAAATTAGTAGATCTTTGGCGAACCGGAGCAGGATTATTTGATTGACACGAAGCCGCCATCCGGACAGGCACACGGCAAGATCTAACTCTGTGACAGCACTCTCTTGTGTACGGCTTTTATCAAATGAGCGATCGAATTCACAGCCAATCGGAAGCAATGCTTTTTCCTCGCCGACCGGTCCACCATCGAATTCCAGACCATGGATCCGGCCCGGTCGCGCCCTGTGTGGGTGGGAGTGCACGAAGGACGGCTGTTTATCGTCAGCGGCTACATGACCACCGGTTACGGAAGAATCTGGAAACAGTGGCCCCACTACATCGAGCGCAACGACGAAGTGCTGTTACGGATTGATGACAGGCTGTATGCCCAGCGCCTGCAGCGCATCAACGGCGGCCCCATCGCCGCCGCGGTCATGGATGTGTTCGGACAGAAGTACAATCTGGGCAGCGGCGCCGGTGACGCCCCGGTCACCACCGGCGAGGTGTGGATGTTTGAGGTCGTGGACCGCTGAGCCACTATAAGGCGGACTGCCTTCCAATGTTATTAGAAAGCGGCAACTTAATTCTCCGGGAAGCAAAACCTATCGCTTAACCATATGACTTCCCGGAGAATTATTTACAGGCTCTCGACAGACCTTTCAAACACTTCAGAAATTCGATCCCACTCGTTTTCAAAAGCATCATCCACATTGCAATACGAATTAATCGAATCGACTTGAGTCACCTGTCTGTATGAAAATGTTGCGGATCCAGCTGAGGGCGCTTCTCGAAATCTTAGCAATCGAAATTCCACAGGAGATTCTGTAAAGCCTGGCTCTGGTACCCTGATCCTTTCCAATATTACCAACTTCCAACCATCTTGATCGATCCCTAATTTGACCAGCCGAATTGACCTAAGAACACAATCTGCATTTTGCAGTGTCGTAAAATAATTGCTTCTTGAATCGTCTGGTATCACGGTATAGAATTCTTGCGATTGCGCCGACAAGCTTGGCGGTCGAACTATCAGAAAATTGAATTCGAATTGTGCATAGCCTGTACCTCCTGAGATATAACCAATCGTCAACAAGTCTGGAACATCGTCTCCATTCAGATAAAGCCGGTGGATGCCAGATTGAAAATCAAAATTGAATACACTTCCAAAATCTGTGTCTTGCGCGAGAATTTTTTGAGCATTCGTTGAATTGAATATTAGGAACAATAATAGGAATGTTCGTATAAGCCGTAAGGCTACACAAGACCCCCTAATTAAACTGGTAGAGGAATGCTCACTTGAAAACTTAATCGGCTTTTCACTTCGCTGAAAGAATCTCATATTATTTCCCAATCTCTACTCAGAACCTCGGAAGTGTAGAGAGTTTGGTTGCATGCTAGAAGGCCATAGCGCTTTCGCCTGTCGAAATACCAATTAATCCAATTTCTGGTTCTGTTATTTCACTATCTACATCAAAATGCACATCTACCATGGAAGCAATCCTTCCATCTTCATAACGGAAGGAGCCGTGCTTTACCAAAAAGTTACCATTTTGTTGAACAAATTCAACTTTATTCTCTAATGAAATACTGCTGATACCTAGATCATGCAAAGAAAACAATTCGTTTGCACTACTTTTACCATTTATGTTTGCGTCGATCCAGACTATGAGGTCGTCGAAAATATCGTCATTGCGATTGGAACACTTGCGGAAGAAGGAGGCCATCGATTCCCAGGCTCAACTACCGCCAGGGCGGGCACCGCCTCAGGTTGATCTGTTCGGCTAAGCCTGACTCAACAACAAAGAGCAAAAAGGAGAATTACAGTCTGCCAGGGAAGGTGGCCGGATTGTTCTCGGTCTGGTGACGGCTTGAAAGACAATCAGCGAGTAGTGAAGGGGTGTTGGTGGTATTGAGAAGCGAAAGCAGTCGATTTTCTCGGGAATTTGGCTGAAAACGGGCTTCACCAGGTTCACCATCCACTCAACTGGACAATCTCCCGTCTTGGATATACCTTTTGTTCTACCTATTAAGCGCATCTGATTTATTCCTGCGCAGCCAGCGCCAATAGTCCAGTCTGCAACGGTGAGGCTGTTAGCGGAGCCATCGCTTCGGCGAATGGCAACAGTGTCGTTTGGGCAGCGATTGCGCAGCTAAGAGTAAGTCAAAACGATCTCAGTGGTGCCGGAGTGGCGGCCGGAAACTCAGGACGACTGTTTTACTGCCTATAGTTGTCATAATGGCATCCTGCATGATAGCTTCGAATTGGATCGGCCCCGACGCCAACGCGTGGGAAGACTACAGGACCTGGTACAAAGTCGAGTTATGATGATTTCTGGTGTATGGCATTGAGGTAAACAGGTGGCGTATCCT
>JBBDLF010000009.1:0-35889 GCA_040879025.1 Pseudohongiellaceae bacterium | reverse complement strand
GTTCGATATGCTCGTGGAATGTCACTTCTTCAGGGATTTGCGCCTGGGCTGCCCAGGGCAATCCGGCCAGCGCCAGCAGAATGCCCGTGCGGCCGAGCAGCGCCGGGATATAGTTGTTGTACACTTTATCGTACACGTTATTGGACAAGGGAAACCTCCTGGAGGCGCATGGTCGGTATACCATGATTAAATTGCGTAAACGCAATGTGATTTGAAAGAACCATAGCGTGTGTACAAAACCGCTCAAACAAATCAGCTTAACCAGCACCGGCCCGCCTGTCTTCCGAATTTTTTACAATTCTGCGCAATAATTTGATCCCGATGGAAAAACGCGGCCTGACGGGTGACGAAAAGGGCTTCCGCGGCTCCCGCCTCCGGTGGGACTGTGAGAGTACTGTATATTAATACAGTATTCTGCTTTAATCCTTCCCTATGCGTCAAAATGACCCCAAAGATGATTTCTACGCGGAGCTTCACTGCGTCTCCAATTTTACCTTTCTGCGCGGTGCCTCCTTTCCTGAAGAACTGGTAAAAACCGCGGACTCCTCGGGCTACACGGCCATCGCGATCGCTGATGAATGCTCACTCTCCGGCGTGGTACGGGCGCACAGGGTAGTGCGGGAGCTTTCGGTCAAACTGATTATTGGCAGTGAATTTACTCTCGCCTTTGATTCTTTTGACCTCGCCGGTGACGGTACTGTCTCGGATTCAAAACTTGTCCTGCTGGCAACCGATCGCAAAGCCTACGGTCAACTGAGCCACCTGATCACCTGTGCCCGGCGTGAAGCGAAAAAGGGTGAATACTATCTGACCCGCACAATGGTGGAAGGCAATCTTCCGGAAGATTGTATTGCGCTGTGGATCCCCGGCGCCGCATTGCTGCACCACGCTTTCAGCCGCGCCGAAGGCGGCGATTCTGTCAACGAAGCCGGCAAGGTTCTTAACGACGAACTCCACTGGCTTAACAAAACCTTTCCGCGGAAACGCTGGATTGGGGTTGAACTGTTGCTACGCGGAGATGACCGTTTGAAATTGCAGCGCCTGCGCAAACTGGGCAGGCGGTTCGGCATTCCCTTATGCGCGGCCGGCGGAGTGTATATGCATGCGCCGGAGCGGCGACCGTTGCAGGATACGGTTACCGCAATCCGTCTGGGGCGGCGACTTGATCGGCTGGGCTACGAGGGGGAATGTAACGGGCAGCGGCATTTGCGCTCGCGGGAACAGCTGGCGAAGCTGTATCCACCGGAGTTGCTCGAGGCCACGATCGAAATCGCCGGCCACTGTACTTTCTCGCTGGATGAACTGCGCTACGAATACCCGGAGGAACTGGTTCCGCAGGGGTATACACCTCATGGCTGGTTACGGGAACTGACCGAAAAGGGAATTCACCGGCGCTGGCCACAGGGAGCTTCGCCGAAGGCGCGGAATATCATTGAGCATGAACTGACGTTGATTCGGGAACTGCGGTACGAACATTACTTTCTTACCGTGCATGACCTTGTCGCGTTTGCGCGCGGGCGGGGAATTCTGTGCCAGGGGCGCGGATCGGCGGCGAATTCGGTGGTGTGCTATTGCCTGGGAATCACCGAGGTGAATCCGGATCAGATCCAGGTATTGTTCGAACGTTTTCTGTCGAAGGAGCGCGACGAGCCGCCGGATATTGACGTGGATTTCGAGAACGCCCGGCGGGAGGAAGTGATCCAGTATATTTACAATAAATACGGTCGCGGGCGGGCGGCGCTGGCGGCTACGGTGATTACCTATCAGTCGCGCAGTGCCGTTCGCGATGTGGGCAAGGCGCTGGGGCTGGACGAGGAGTTGATTGATCGTTTGGCAAAATCGATATTCTGGTGGGGGTCGGACCTGAAGGAACAATTAAGCGACTCGGACGTTGATTTTGCCGACCCCGCCATTCACCGGTTGCTGGTTTTGTGCAAGGCACTGATCGGTTTTCCGCGTCATTTGTCGCAACATGTGGGTGGTTTTGTCATCAGTCAGGGACTGCTGTCTCACCTGGTACCGATTGAAAATGCGGCGATGGCGGACCGCACGGTGATTCAATGGGAAAAGGACGACCTTGAATTTCTGGGCCTGTTAAAAATTGATGTGCTGGCCCTGGGGATGTTGACGGCGGTGCGCAAGTGTCTGGATCTGATTAACAGTCATGCGGACAAGGAAACTGACAACCAGCTTACTGTTCAGAAAATTCCGCGGGAAGATCCGAAGGTTTATGACCTGATGTGCCAGGCGGACACAGTGGGCATATTCCAGATCGAATCCCGAGCGCAGATGAGCATGCTGCCCCGGCTGCGCCCGCGCTGCTTTTATGATCTGGTCATTCAGATTGCGATAGTTCGCCCCGGTCCGATTCAGGGGGATATGGTACATCCTTACCTGGCACGGCGTAGCGGCAAAGAGCAGGTAACTTATCCCAGCGAGGAAGTTCGCGGTGTGCTGGAGAGAACGCTGGGAGTGCCCATCTTCCAGGAACAGGTGATGCAACTGGCAATCGTGGCGGCGGGATTCAGCGGCGGCGAGGCGGACCGGTTGAGGCGCAGTATGGCGGCCTGGAAAAAACGCGGTGGCCTGGAACCGTTCCGGCAACGACTGGTTAACGGAATGGCGGAACGGGGCTACGAAGCGGCATTTGCCGAGCAGATATTCAACCAGATAAAAGGATTCGCGGATTACGGCTTCCCCGAATCCCACTCCGCCAGTTTTGCCTTGATAGCTTATGTGTCGTCGTGGCTGAAGCTTTATCACCCGGCGGCGTTCTGCTGCGCCCTGCTTAACAGTCAACCTATGGGATTTTACCAGCCGGCGCAACTGATCCAGGATGTGCAGCGACACGCGGTGACCGTGTTGCCAGTGGATGTGAATTGCAGTGACTATGACTGTTCAGTGGAATGGGATGGATCGATGGGGGGTAAACTTGCTGCCCTCGGCCAGCCCGGTTTACGTATCGGCTTCAATCAGGTAAAGGGTTTGTCGGAAGCAGCAGCCCGGGCTGTCAGCCGTGAGCGGCAACAGGGATATTTCGCCTCGGTGCAGGAACTGGTTTTGCGCAGTGGAATCAACAAAAAGGATCTGGAAGCGCTGGCCGCGGCGGATGCCCTGAGAAAGATCAGCGGCAACCGGTACCAGGCGTTCTGGCAGACAGCGAGTAAATTCAACACTGACCCTGACTCTCTCGGTTTTCCTCAATTTGACTGTGATCCTGACTTTTCTCCCCTGCTGCCAGTGCCCGACGAGGGGCAGAATGTTTCAGCGGATTACAGGTCGACCGGGTTTACCCTGCGGCGTCATCCGCTGGCGTTATTTCGGGAACATCTGGACAAATATAAGGTCAGTCGCGCCACTGATCTGGTTGCGCTGGCGAACGAAAGTTTCGCCAAAGTCACCGGTATCGTTACCTGCCGGCAACGACCAGGCACTGCATCTGGTGTTACCTTTTTGACACTGGAAGATGAAACCGGCGTTGTGAACGTGGTGGTTTGGCCCGCCCTGGGGGAAAAACAAAGACCGGTAGTGCGCCAGGCGCAATTGATCGGTGTGAGCGGAAAGGTTCAGATAAGCGAAGGAGTTATTCACCTGATAGCGAGTCGGCTGGTTGACCTGTCTCATTGGTTGGGCAATATGACACTGCGCTCGCGGGATTTTACCTGAAGCTATGCCGTCCAATTCCCCGGCGGCAGGTCGGCGAATTCAGCAGCTCAGAAGTAAAGCACTATAGACTCTTTTTGGTAGCGGCGGCTCCAGAAGAGCCATCGACGGTAGAGCAGGTACTCCAATTCCCTGGCCACCGTTCTCTCTTTGCCACGATAAAGCCTCCCCTTTTCTTTTTGCGGCCTGCCTGACGGCAAGCATTTTCGCTCACGCAGTTCTTTCGCCAGCTTTGCGACGATCCGTACAGCGCTGCTACTCAACTGGTTCGCTAGCGCGACTTCGGAATCCCAGGGCCGAATCCGGGGATGCGCTATGCCATAGATATTTCCCTGGTCGATGCCACGGCTGAGCTGATGAACGGTAACAGCTACCCCTTCGGTGTCTCCCCGGTAAAGTGCCCAGAACAAGGTATTATTGCCGCGGTATCGGGGAGCCAGACCAAAATGTATATTAAGAGCAAGGGGTACCGATCCGAAAACGGATTCCTTGAGCACTGTGGTTCTGCAGGCGATGAGAATATCCGGCGACAGGTTTTTAATCAGCGCTTCCCCTTGCTCCGAGTTCAAGACATCGGCGGCCAGGGAAATGGGAGGAATCTTCTTGAGGACGCCACGGGATTCCGGGGAAGAGAGACGTCTCGATCGCCAGCGCGCCAGCCTCGCAAAAAAACTTTCGCGAGGAGTCTTCGTGCCCTCGTCAGGCGCAGGGTAAAAAGTACGTATAATTGTAATATTCGGGATAGCGCGGCGCAGTTGTGCGATGAAGGCGAGATCAAGTGGCTCACAATCACTAATGACCACGGCGGTCATTTTACTGCAGGCGTTCTGGTTTTCTTCGGTTTTGATGAACACACAACCTGTTTGGTCACACGTTCAAATAATGCCCATCCCCTCCTGAAGGTTCAACCAGGAAAACCCTTAAAAGTGTAAAGGAACTTCCCGATTGAACCGATACCGAAGAAAATGTCGTTTGTACCCGACAGAACAGTCAGGCACTGTTCTGTCGGATTAATTGACCGTGTGCCCCCGGTCACGCCCCATACATGTCTTCAAGATTGTCGTAAAGTTCCGCAGCATTGTAAACGGTTGTCGGGTTTTGCACTTCGCCTTCGCCCATAACAATTTCGACCGTAGTCGCATAGCGATCAGCATCACGGGTTGTGATTACCTGAACGCCGGAATACGATGGTGCCACAGTGGTGGTGCAGCCCAACGGTCCGCAATCGCGAATCACCTGCCGGCCCTCTTCAATCTGCCGCGTTGTTTGTGGCGTGTTACGCGATGCCTGCGCTGATTCCTCGGTAACAATCTGGAACCAGTCGCGATTTTCCATCAAGGTCAACTCGGCAGCACGTAAAAGCGCCAGGTCCTTTACTGCGGTGCTGGTGGTTGTATTGTCTCCCACAAAGCTGACCCGATAGCGATCTTCAGTGAGTCTCACCTCGGAATAGCCGAGGGCGCCGGGGCCCTCGGCAGGCCTGTAAAACTCGGGCGAAGCGGCACAGGCGGATAGAATCAAAGCAGGAATAAAAAGAATGGATATTTTCATTTGCGGTCTCCTCGTTGAAATAGTTAACAAGCTGTTAATAAGCTGTTAAGGATTCATGGCTACAATTGAGAGGAGATTCAAGTTACGTGCCAGAGCTGGTGATTACGTTACCGAACTAAGGTGTTTATCCGAACGATATTAGGGTAATCAGTCCAAAAGTTACCTGGTTGTTTTAATCATGAGGTCAAAATCGGGAAAAAATAGGGTGTTCTGCGTATATACCGGTTGACTGCGTGTTGTTCAGGAGTATTCTGGCTTTCGCGGGGGCTGGTTTTAAAATTTTAAGCCCGACTAAAACCGAGTAATAAAATTATGTGTAACACTGATGTATCATAATCATGGAATTTCAATATCTTCCCTTCGAAGCAGGCATTTTTGTCAGCTTCATAATGATTCCCGTGCCATGACCGAGTCTGTCCTGGCCTACGTGCGCACCGGGCTACTGTCTGGAAATGCCGTGATGGTCATTGCGGGTAAATCGCGATTGAACGCAATATTGCGCGCCCTTGCGCAAGACGGCTCCGATATTGAAAAACATCTCTGTACCCAACTGCTCACGCTATTGGACGCGGATGAGTTCCTGCCGCTGATAATGAAGGATGAATTACCGGATCGCGAAGCGTTCATGACCTCCATTGGGGTGCTGCTCAGAGACGTGCAAATTCGAGGCCATGGTTCGACCAGGGTATACGGTGAGTTGGTCAACCTGCTCTGGAGCCAGGGGAATGCACGGGCTGCGATCAGGGTGGAAGACTACTGGAATGAACTGATGGTACATCATGAAATCTCGCTTTACTGTGGTTACGAAATCCACGCATTCAATCCCGGCAGCTATGAAACCCCGTTAAAGGAGATCGCGCGCTGTCATTCCGATATCATACAGTCTGACGATGACAGGCACTTGCTCGAGGCAATCAACAAGGCTTGTCAGGAAGTACTCGGCAATTCGCTGGCTTCCACACTCCGTAACATAGGCCGCGAAGAGTACGGGAACCGGCTACCGGCCCCTCACCGGGTCATGTTCTGGTTGCAACGCAATATCCCCTCGTCGGTAGACAAGGTTCTGGCGCGGGCCCGTTACCATTATGAATTCCCGCGCCTGATTCCCGATGCGAACGCCAGGGAGCATTAATCCCGCCGCCGGGCACCAGCCTGGTCCGGAATTACGGGAGTGGCCAGGTTTTTGCTGGCCGGCCCCTCAACCACTTGTCCGTCCACAGAAAAGCGGCTGCCGTGACAGGGGCAGTCCCAGCTTCTCTCCGGATCGTTCCAGTGCAGTACGCATCCCATATGAGGACAAATGGCCGATACGATATGCAGGCTATCGTCAAAATCCCTGTAGACCGCTACTTTCTCTTTGTCGACTTTCACGGTTTTTCCTTCGCCCGGTTTGATATCTTCCAGTGCCTTGACCTGTCCGTAAAACAAGTGGTCCTGCAGCATGTGTCTGGAAACCGACAGACTTTCGCTGAGTATGTTTTTCGCCGATGCGGCGGGGGTGAACCGACTTGGATTGTAAGTGTCGAAGCAGGGATTGTCCCGTCCACAGATTCCATCGCTGATAATCATCGCGGCAAGTGTGCCGTAGACGAGTCCGTCGGCCGCAAAACCCGTTGCGATAAATGTATGTTTGTCCAGCGGACTGATGCCGATATAAGGTAGATTGTCAGCCGGGCGGTAGTTCTGCGCTGCCCAGGTGTGTTTGACATCCGCGACATCGAAATGATCGTGAATATAGGCGGTCAGTTTGCGCAAATCCTCCTGAGTGCCGTGACTCACTTTATGGGGTTCTCCAACAGCGACAAGAAAGTCACCGTCGTTTGTTCGGTAGGGTCTGATTGAGTATTGGTGCCCGTCTTCACCGCCTCCCGCATGCCAGTATATTCCGGGTGCCGGTAACGGCCCGTTCAACGTCGCGGCCATGGCGAACTCCCGACACGGAATCATGGCCGTGTGGACAGCGTATCTTCCCTTGGGGGTGTGTGTGGCTTTCACAATTTGCTTTGCAGTGATCGTACCGACATCGGTTTTTACCGTGCAGTAGTCGTCATCACTGGTTTCCAGCACGGGACTGTTTTCAAACACGGGACAACCCTTCTCACGTAGCTGTGTCGCGAGGCCCCTGACATAACGATACGGATCAAATTGCGCCTGGTCGAGGAGGGTGGTAACGGCCTCGGCCCTGAAAGGAAAGGTATCCGGAGGCACCTTGCTTACCTGCAGGCCGGCATCGAGAGCAGCCTGGTATTCCTTGGAAACCGCCTTCGCGCTTTCCTTGTCCGTGGCAAACAGGTGCAGTGGCACCCGCTGAAAATCGCAGTCGATCTTCATGTCCTGAACGCACGCCTCGATGAAATTCAAAGCCGCCAGTCGCGATGTCACTACATCCTGCAGTGTGTCATGACCATGCTTGTCTTTAACAGAGAAAAGCCGCGAATCCACCGTTGCATAAAGGTTACCCGTGGAGTGTCCGGTTGTGCTCGAGCCCACTTCATTTGCTTCAACCAGGGCCACTTTCTGGCCGCATTGCGTTAACAAAAGGGCGGTTGTCACACCAGTGATGCCGGCTCCGATTACCACTACGTCCACTTCCAGTTCACCGGACAGGGCCGGAAAACCAAGCGGAGTCGAATTGGCGTTCCAGACAGACTGGGGATAAATCAATACATTGGTCATGGTTTTCATCCTTGAATAAGCTGTGTTGGTTGGACTGTGTTGCTAACAAAGAAGACCGTGCCCGGGTGCTGCATGATTCACACCAGCTTTGCCTCACCGTTACCTTAATCCGGAAAATTGGCGACTTTACCTTCTGGACAGTGCGCTGCGGCGTCTGTAGTCTGGACACTTACCGCGCTGGTCACACACACGGAGGTTGTCATGGCCATCAAATTACTTGATACGCAGGGAACGCCACTGGAAAATCAGAAATTCACATGGAAGGATCTGGTACAGGAGCCCATCAGCAAACTCGATGACGACGCGTTCACCCGTGTTCGCATCATTTTGATGAACGGCATTGAACAACAGTCCAATCGCTTCAAGCATCTTTGCTCACAGATGAACGGAGAGCTGCGCAAACCGCTGGCCGTGGTTCGCCGCTCGGAGCATCATCAGCAGACCATGATCAACTGGCTTTTGTCGGGAGATCATTCGCCTATCGAAACCACAATCGGCTATGAACAGGTTGCCATTGAAGTGACAGCGGCCATTGCCCAGCAGGAACCTGATGATTACCTGGCCCAGGTTTACCGCTTCGGATTGCTGGAAGATTTTGACCATATGTACCGCTACGCCGCGTTGCTTGACCGGGTTGAGGGAAAAGACGCCAATAATATTCTGCAGTCCTATACCGACGTGGTTCCGGGACGCCCCACGGCAGAGGAACATCGTCATCCACACGATGACCTGAGGGAGCACTACGATCGTAAAACGGCGGCTCCGATCACCAAGATGAACGCGCTGACAATCATGTCAGGTGAGTACCAGACACGCGATTACTACATGAACATTGGCCCGACGTTTTCGGATCCGATCGCTCGCCAGTTGTACGCGGAGATCGCATCCATCGAAGAACAGCATGTGACACAGTACGGTTCGATCATTGATCCGGATGAAACGATGCTGGAAAAGTGGCTGCTGTATGAAGCGAGCGAAGTCTATAACTACTACTGTTGCGTGGAATCCGAAACCAATCCGCGTATCAAGGCGATCTGGGAACGCTTTCTTGATTATGAACTTGGCCACCTGCAGCTGGTGTCCGGGCTCTTCAAAAAACACGAGCGCCGCGACCCGGCGGAAATTCTTCCGGAAACGCTGCCTGCCCCGATAGCTTTCGAGAGCCAGCGCGAGTTTGTGAAAAAAACATTGAAAGCGGAAATCGATCTGCGGACTTCCGGTACCCACTTTGTCGATAAGGCAAAAGAGAGCAATCAGTCACAGGAATATCGTAAGCAAGTGAACTCTGAAGGTTCACCTTCAGAGGCTATCGCTGAAGGCTATCACTGGCGTCCGGGTACCGAACTCAATACGGACCGCGCTGCCTGACAGGTACTGCAAATTGGTGCTGCAAACCCGCAGGAGATCGCCAGCACCGGGGAAATTGACAAGGGATCGGACCAGGAACAGGAGCTACCTATGCGAGAAGCTAAAATGGGTGCAAACCGCACCGGAATTGACGTGTCGCCTGTTTACAGCAAGCAGATGATCAGCGATGCTGAGGAACTGTCACCGCCGCCAAGCGAAAGTGTGATGATGGCCGCCATGGAACAGCAGTATATCGAAGCGGCTCATGGAGTGGGTTCCGTGCCTCTGCCGGGTACCCTGAAAGGCGTCCTGAAGACTGCCGGGAAAAAAGTCGGCGGGCATAACCCGGAAGTACTCATCAACAAGCTGGGCGAACGCCTGGCTTACGAGCGCAGCGGTGTTCGTCTGTATCAGAGTTTTATCCGCAAATGTGAAACGCTCAATGGTGCCAGTCAAAGCCCGATACCACTTGATGGCTTGCGGGAAATCTGTATGGAAGAGGCGGAACATTTTCAGGTTTTGAAAGAGTGTATGGAAAGTATCGGGGCCGATCCGACCGCGCAGACACCGGATGCTGATGTGAGCGGCGTGGCCGGCTCCGGTCTGATGAAGGTTATTACCGATCCAAGGACTTCTTTGTCACAATGCCTGGAGGCTTTTCTTACCATCGAACTGACTGATCAGGCGTCGTGGGAACTGTTGATCTCGCTGTGTGACGAGATGGGCCTGGATGAGATAAGCGAACGTTTTCAGGCCTGCCTGGCTCAGGAAGAAACACATGTCGAAAGAGTGAAAGCCTGGTATCAGGAATCGGTGATTTCCCAGGTTTGACTCAGCGGTATTGTCCTCTTGTACGGGAGGCAGGGATCGAAGTGACAGATGATTCCTGCCTTCGCCCCCGGTTGTAGACGATGTGCATGGGTGTAACCCCGGTTTGTTCCTAAAACGTCCCGCGCAGTTTGAACACCGCTTCAAGTCCCGTGGTTGAACAGATTTTTTCCAGTTCGGTGAGCACACCATCGCGCACATAGCCCTGATAGCGCCGTCGCTCGACGCAGGATGCCTCTTCGAACATGTTGCTTGCTTCCACTCGGTAGGTGAGTCCAAGCCAGCCAGTCTTTTCCACCCAGGCGGTCATGCGCTGTGGCACGGGGAAGGTGGTGCTGCTGTCGTTGTCATAGCCACGGCGCTTGGCTTTGAAGCGGTTGTTGTAATTGATGCCCCAATTCATGCGCCAGGACGGGAATTCCTGCCGCAGACCGAGGTTGTACGCCCCGTTGTCATAGGGAACAAAGCTGTGCTCCTTGGGTGCAAAGGGGTCATGGTGGAATTTGCCTTTTTGCACCGTCATGCCTCCGGTTACCAGAGCACCGGGCAGGTTCAGAAATCCCAGGCGCAGGCTGCCATTGGTAATCAACCCGTAAGCAGTCGCCTTGCCCACATTGCCGTTGGTGGAAATCAGATTGGTGGGTGACGGTGAGATATCGATCTTGCCGATCTTGTTCTTGTATTCTTCATAAAACACCCTGGAATTAAATGTGCCGCTGTCATTAGGCAGGCGGTAGTCCGTGCCCAACTCGAAGCGAACGGACTCTTCGGGTTCCAGGTTCGGGTTGCCCGCCACGGTATTCTGATCGTCGTCTTTTTCATTCACGCTGCGGGAAAAATCGGCGAAACTCAACTGTGAGACCTTCTGTTCCAGAGAGGCCTTGATCTGCAGTACATTGCTGACATTGAAGCGGTAATCGAATTTTGGCTTCAGAAAGTGGAAGTCCCGCGCCCTGTTCACATCACCGGTCTGTTCTATTTCGGAAAACTCCGCCACCAGGGAGGATTCCAGGGTCATGCGTGGGCTGATCTGCCAGTTGTGCACCACGAAAGGTTCGTAACGAACCTCTTCTACCGTAGAATGTGAGTTAGGCTGTGGTACCGGTGTCAGACCGCCGTGGCTGGGTGACCCAACCGCGCCGGTACGCACACCCAACAGCAGGGCAGAGTCCTGGATGGTCTGCGCTCCTTCTATGCCAATTTCGATGCCTTGTCCTTGCACCGGAGTCCAGATATAGGAAGTCCGTGCAATGCGTTCCCGGTAGCGGCTGTCTGTATTCAGGAACAGATTCTTGTTCCAGGGGCCGTTTTCGTTGCTGGCGGAATACCGCTCCCGCGTCGTCTCATTGTTTCTTTCATTAACGATCATCAGGTATTTATAGCGACTGCCGTTGCTGAACCGATGTTCAAAGTCGCCTCCCACCTCCCAGTTGTCGGATGTAGCGGGAATGTCTTCACGTTCATAGGACAAGAGGGTGGTGCCGCTGTTGAAGTCGGCAATGGTGCGAGTCAGCGTGGCAGGCGGATCGTTTTCGTTATACAGAACATTGAAAGCGATCCGGTCCCGCTCAGTCAGTGCGAAGGCCAGATTCGCATTCAGGCTGTATTGGGTTTGGTCCCGAAAGCGCTCCAGTTTGATGAACTCATTGGGTGAAAAGTCGCCGTTGACACTGTTTTCAATGCTCACCAACCGCTGATAACCGGATCTCACTGTCCCGCTCAGCAAATAATCCAGGCGGCCTTTCTGGCCACTGAAAGCCAGGCTGCCATTAGGCTTCACTTTGCCGTCTTCAAAAAACGTACCGCTCAGTTCCGATGTGATGCTGGACTGCGACGGGGATTCAAATAGTACGATGTTCACCAGTTGGCCGGAATTCTGCACGTCGAGATCACTGGAGGTACCCCGTATGATTTCGATGTAATTCACCTGGCTGGCGGAGATGCGATCCAGTTGGGCGCGGGCTTCATTGGCCTTGCCTGCCAGCCTTTTGCCGTCGATCAGGATCTGGGCGCTGGAGCCGAGTCCGCGGGATGCGCCGGAATTCGGGCCACCACCACCACCGCTGTTAAGGGCCTGGCTTATGCCGGGAATGCGGTCCAGCATGTCATTGACGGTGTTGGGGGCAAAACTGGCAAAGTAAGTTGCCGGATAGGTAGCATCCGCGGATTCCTGGGCGAAACTGCGGTTTGTCAGCAACAGGCAGGAAGCCAGGATCAGGTGAGAAATCAACAGGTGCTGACGCATCGCTTTCCTTCCTCGATAATAAGCAGGTTAATGGCGCAATCATACACACCATCGAATGATTTGGACTGTTGCCGATGCAAATGTCACATTCTGTCACTTTCGCCTCCGAATTCGCGTCAATCACAACCACAACCACAACAATATGGGGACTCAGGCGAAAAGCCCGTGCAGGAACCAGGCTCCCTGCGCCGTCTTTTCATGATAAATCCACAGACGGATGCCGCAATCATCCACGGCAATGTAATAATCCCGGCGGACATCGCAGCCGCTCCACCACCGGGCTTCAATACGCTCCGGGCCGCGCAGGAGAGTAATGCGGCGGCGATAATAGAGACGGCCTTTTTTGACTGCCAGCTGCTGCGGCCTCGCCAGCAACCAGAACGGACGTGGGTTATTGACCGTTAATTTATTATCCGTGGTTACGGCTCTCTTTCCAACGCCTTTTCCGGCACTGCTTCCGATATTGTGCCGCGATGCATTTTCCAGCGTACCGGGGTCAGGACAATCAGGCTGATCGCTGGCATATTCCGGACAATGGTCCGCTATGCAATGAATACTTTTGATATGGCGGTCACCCATCCGTGCCTGCAATTGTTCCAGAAAGGTGGTAAGAGACGGTGACAATGTTCCACGGTTGTGATTTTCCCTTAACAAATCATCGTCGGCGGGGACAAAGGCATCAAAACGCATCACCTCAAGCCTGACGGCACTGACGGGGGCCGGGATTTCCATCCGGGTAAAGCGGGTTTCCAGCAACAGCATGATATGTTGCCGGGAACGGGTTGCCTGTCGCAGGCTGAGATTCACGAGTGTGTCGTTTTGCTGTTCGTGTTCCAGAACAAGCAGTAAATGGCTGCTGCAAAGATCACGTTTTTTAAGAAAATCGCATAATCGGGTAAGCAATTCTTCTGCTACCGGTAACAGCGAGTCAAGGGTTTCGACCGCGCAGGATAAGTCGAAACATGCGTTGAAAGCGGGAAGTGGCCGATAGCGTGCCATTGGTTCCGGCGTCTTGCCGATGGATTGGTTAAGGCGATTGACAAATTCACTGCCGAAGCGCTTTTTCAATCCGTCAGTTGGCAGGCGCCATATATCCCGCAATTGGCGTAGCCCCATGTTAGAGAGACGGCGATATTGCTTCCGACTGGTAATCAATACGTCACTGAGCAGAGAAAGAGGCAGTCCGCCAAGCGCCGCGCGCAGGTTATCTTTTCTGTACACCAGCAGGTTACGGCCGGCTTTTGCCAGTAACAAACTGCCGACGGCTGTGGGACAGGCGGCATAATGGAATGTCGGAGCCAGATTCAGATCCGTGAGCTTCTTTTCCAGCAGCGGTTTCAGATGGCGGTGCAAAAGATCGGCACCGCCGAAATATTTAAGTGAACTGCGTATTTCAAATACCAGAGCCTGGGGGTGAATGCTGATGAGGGAGCTGACATTCTCCACCACAGCGGCCAGTTCCCGCAGAAGCGCCTGTTGCTGCGATTCACTTAAGCCATCCGGCTTCGGATGCAACTGGGGGAAATAAAGGGCATACCACAGCGCCTGTTGCCGCCTTGCCTGTGGCTGAACCTGGGGTGGTGGCAATGAAGTTCGCGAACATCCCGGTAGCCGTGCCACAGGGGACTGTCTCCGGACCGGTGCCAGCAGGGGGAGCTGTCCTGTGTTATGCAGCTTTTCCACACTACTTTCCAGCGCTGTTTTCGCCACCGTTCAGGGTGATGCGCACGGTTCTCTGCCCATAGGTTCTCAGGTTATAGGTACCGCGGGACTTGCGGATCTGAATCTCACTATGACGATAATCCACCTTGCCGATGGAATTGCGGCAGGCGTTCAGAGACAGGCGTAAGGCAGAGGGTGAGTCCTTACTTTCATGATGATGAAAAAGCACACCGAGAGTCTGCCCGCCTTCCGCGGCGAGTTGTAAACGGCGGATAACCCTGTGGGGCAGCCAGTTCTGCCAGGCCAGCACCAGACCGCAGTTTTCCGTCTGCAATGCCTTTTCCATGCTCCAAAGAGCGTCCCGGCAGGAGGTTTCCATTTGCATCACCAGTATCTGGCGGGTATCAATGCCGGCTTTAACCAGGGCCGGGGCATAAAGCAGATAGGGTGGCGAGATCCACAGTATCCACTTGCCCTGCCCGGTCACCGAGCGCATCAGTGGCAGCAATAGTTGCAGTTCTCCCATGCCCCAGTAGGGTGTGATGATCTCCATCATGGCGTTGCGGGGCCAGCCGTGTCCCGGGAGCACGGCATCAAGCTCGGGGTAGCCCGTAGTGACTCCCCTGAATCCATCACGGTCCCGGGCCTCCGGATGGCAGCCCCGCCAGAGTTCGGGGCTGCTTTGCAGCAACTCTTCGACAGAGGCGGAATTTCCTGAAATGGTGGAGGCAGTGGAAGAAGAAGTCGCAGTTTTCATGGGCGTCCCGATTAGCGCCTCGCAGCGCCGGTTCAAGTCATAAACTGTATGTATATACAGTATATCGGCAGTGCTTCGAGGAAGGCAACAGGAAATGCGGACGGCTTCTCAAATCGTAAGGTAATTACCCACGAATATGTTGTAGTCAATTGATTTACCAGATAAATTAAAGCCAGTCGACAACTCGCCGTTATGAGGGCTGTAGCGTTGTGAAAAATGTCATGGAGACCGCGCATGAGCAAAAAGCCGGATATGGTTACAATAGTAATGACCCTGTTCGTTTTAAGTGTACTGGCCAGTAGCGTCGCCCAGAGCGCCTTCTTTTTTTAAGCTGAATTTTCAGGGAGAAGGGAACAGGTGGATCACATCAATCGGTTTCCTCTCCCTTCCAGTAAATTCGCCGGTCACTGACCACGACATCCAGACCCACATCCCAGTCCGCGGTCGGAATTTTATCCACCCGCTGGCACTCATGAGCCATCCCAACCAGCAAGGGCCGACCGCGCCATTTGCGAAACGCGAAGGTGCGATCATAAAAAGCCTTACCCATTCCCAGACGATTCCCCCAAGAGTCAAATCCCACCAGCGGCACAAAAACAAGATTAAATGATTCCGGCGTGACGAACTCACGAGGCCGCATCACAGGTTCAGGTATACCCCAACGGTTTTCGTGGAGAGGATCACCCGCCTGATAAGGAGCGAAGCTTACGGTGTAGGGTTTGTGCCGACTGAGTACCGGCAGATAACAATGCTTGTTCATTTCCAGCGCTTTGCCGAGCAATGGCAGCAGATCAATCTCACCATCGGCGGGGATATAAAAAGCGATTCGGCGAGCGTTGATAAAAAACCGTTGATGAACAACGAGCCGGTACAACCGCCGGGCTGCCTGCGAACGCTCAGCCTGACTGAGTTCGCGTCGTGCCTGGCGTAATCGGGTGCGCAGTTTCGCGCGTTCGGAAGAAATCATGGAGAAAGTGAAAGTCCCCCGGAACACCGCTACCAAATTTGCCCTGAACCGTCAGGTTCAGGTGGTGGCTCCCGCGATGAATCAGGCTTTCCGTCTGGCGGACATGCGCAACAACATCTAACGAGTTGCCTCCGGTTTAACAGATATCGGCTCAAGAACATTTTTGATTGGCAAATGCTCTAGGGAACTCTGCGGGCTAGTATAGCCTGCAGTGAGCGCCCTGAAAAGGATTGACAGGAAAGAAAAAAGTCAGATCTCCAGCTGCTTTCCTGAATGCAGCGCCGCATCGATTTTATCTTCGAGCGCTTTAACCTGCTGTGCCGTCACGTGGCGGGTTTCATTGATCAGCCGGTTTTTCCGCAGCATGTCGTGGGTAATATTCAGCGCCGCCATTACCGCGATTTTTTCCACGCCGTGAATGTTTCCGCGAGACTTGATCTTGCGCATATTGTCATCGAGGTAGCGGGCTGACTTGACCAACGCTTCCTGTTCCGATGGCGGGCAATTTATCTGATATTCCTTGTCCAGAATCTTGACTTGTACCGCGGTAACATCTTCGCTCATGGCTGTTCTCGGGGTGTATAGAGGCAGTGTCTGGTCTGCCGCTCTTCCTGCGGATCTTTAAATCAACTATTTTTTTTAATCTATTTTCTTGTCGCTATTGATCCAGTGCCTTGAGCCGCAACAGAATGGACTCAAGCTTGCCTTTGGTCGCTTTGTTTTTTTCCAGCAATTGCTGCCGCTCCACCTGCCAGTGGTGCTCGTTGGCCCGCAGCAACTGGTTTTCACGCTTCATGTCACCGCATAGCGTGATCAGTGCATCGACCTTGTCATTGAGGGAACCGAACCTGTCTTCGCTCATTATTATTTCTAATGCCAGCAATGCTCTATCGGGTTTTGTTTAGGACTTACATTAATACTGGGCTAACTATAGAGATGTGAGCGAAACGGGTCAATAAGCCGATTGGGAAAAACTTGCGCGAATTGGCAACCTTTCGGTTATGAAGTGCGCTAAGCTGCTGTAAAATCGAGGAAACCTCTAACAGACCTCGCAGAGGCGGAACACATTGAACAGAGGTTCGCTGGTCGGACACTGGAGTGGTATGAATATAGAGATCAGAGAGATCAGGGCCCGGCGACGGGAGTTGATGGCGCAGATGGAACCCGACAGTATCGCCCTGGTGGCGGCGGCGGACCCGAAGCTGCGCAATAATGACGCGGAATATCCGTATCGTCAGAATAGCGACTTCTATTATCTGACAGGTTTCACCGAGGAGGATGCGATGCTGGCGCTGATTCCCGGGCGCAAGCAGGGCGAAGTGGTGCTGTTCTGTCAAGAGAAAGACCGGGTAAAGGAAATATGGACCGGTATTCGCCTGGGGCCGGAAAAGGCCAGGCAGGACCTCGGCGTGGACGATGCCTTTCCCATCTCCGATATGGATGACATTCTTCCCGGCCTTATCGAGGGGAGAGAGCGGGTTTATTACTCCATGGGAAAGGACGACCGGCTGGATCACCGGGTTATGGACTGGGTGAAGGTCATACGCAACAAGGTACGCCTGGGAGCTCATCCTCCCGGAGAATTCCTGGTGCTGGACCATCTGCTGCACGAACTGCGCCTGATCAAACGACCGCAGGAAATCAGGCTGATGGATAAAGCCGCGAAAATTTCCGCGTCAGCGCACCGAAGAGCGATGGCGGCCTGCAAGCCCGGAATGATGGAGTACGAACTGGAGGCTGAACTGTTGTACGAATTCACCCGGGCCGGCAGCAGGGCGCCGGCTTACAGTTCTATCGTTGCGGCGGGCGCCAACGCCTGCATATTGCATTACACTGAAAACACCGCCGAGATTCGGGACGGGGACCTGGTTCTGATTGATGCGGGATGCGAGTATCAGTATTACGCATCGGATATTACCCGAACGTTTCCGGCCAACGGCAAATTCAGCCCGGAACAGAAAGCACTCTATGGCATTGTATTGAAGGCGAACCTGGCCGCAACCAAAGCGGTTAAGCCCGGTGCGGCCTGGGATGCGCCGCACAATGTCTCGGTAAAGATTATCACGGAAGGACTGGTCAAGCTTGGCCTGCTGAAGGGCAAGACCAGCACGTTGATCAAGCAAGGCGCCTATCGGGATTTTTACATGCATCGGGTGGGCCATTGGCTGGGAATGGATGTTCACGATGTCGGGGATTACAAAATTGAAGACACCTGGCGCTTGATGGAGCCTGGAATGGTCACCACCATCGAACCGGGAATTTATGTTTCCCCCGATAACCGAAAGGTTGCAAAAAAATGGCGCGGGATTGGTATACGCATCGAGGATGATGTACTGGTAACCAAAAAGGGACACAAGGTACTCAGCGAAGACGCTCCCAAATCCGCAACTGACATTGAAGCGCTGATGCGGTCAACCGCGCATTAACAGGCTGCCATAACCATGAAAACAACATCCCCCCGGGCGGATTATGACATCGTGGTGATCGGTGGCGGGCTGGTGGGCGCCAGCTTCGCCTGTGTGCTGAATGCACTGTTCAGCGAGCAGCCCCTTTCCATTCTCGTAGTGGAAGCGGTAGCGCCATCAACCGGTGCCGGGGGTCGCTATGAAGGCCGGTCAACAGAGCAGGAAAACAACCACTCCGATTTCGACGCCCGCACCACAGCCCTGTCGGCGGGAAGCAGCGAGATCTATCAGAGAGCGGGGATCTGGGCCGGCCTGTCGGACAGAGTCACTCCGATAAAACAAATTCACGTCAGTGATCGTGGCCACTTCGGATCAACCTGGCTCAATAACGGTCAATGGAATGCGGATGCGCTGGGCTACGTTGTTGAAAACCATGTGTTGGCAGCGGTGCTGAATGCAGCGATGGATCAGGCCGCTCACATTGAATTGCTGTGCCCGGCGACGGTCGATACCATCCGTCCACGACAGGATGGCATGAATCTGCATCTCAACTGCAAGGGGGGGCAGTTCGAAGTGTCCGCGGGGCTGGTGGTGCTGGCAGATGGGGGCAAGTCTCCCATTTGCAGGCAACTGGGTATTGTCAGCCGTAAAAAACACTACCAGCAACAAGCCATCATCAGCACCATTGCCGTGGAGAAGACTCACGAGAATGTCGCCTATGAGCGCTTTACCGACACCGGGCCGATGGCGGTACTGCCACTTGCACCACAGAACGGGCTTAACCGCGCGGCGCTGATATGGACTGTCACAGACACCGAAGCGGACACTGCGATGCAACTGGAAGGAGAATCCCTGCTGCCGCTGATACAGGAACGGTTCGGACATCGTCTGGGGCGCATACTCAAAATCGGAAAACGCTATTGCTATCCATTGTCGCTGTCGGTAGCCACTGAACAGGTAAGGCCGGGGCTGGTATTGCTGGGCAACGTCGCCCACACATTGCATCCGGTCGCCGGGCAGGGTCTTAACCTGGCGCTGCGTGATGTCGAGTCACTTGTTCTTACCCTGCTGTCGGCTCGGCAACGCGGGCTGCCGATGGGCTCCATGCAGGCACTGCAGGAATTTATGGAAAGACAGCGGCGGGATCAGCTAACCACCATTGGATTTACCCATTACCTCACCCGGCTTTTTTCCAGCAACAAGCCCGCCCTGGTGTGGGCCCGCAAATTCGGGCTTTTTTCCATCGATCTGGTGCCGGTGGTGCGGCGGCGCTTCGCCAGGCAGGCCATGGGTTTCGTCGACAGGTAGATCAGAGGCTCCCCAGTACCGTCATGCCCAACCATTCCGCGATCATTGCCGGTCTGGGCTCGCCTTCAATTTCCACCGTGACATTGTGCTTCAGCAGGAAGTGGCCCGGTTTCTTTTCCTTGGCGCTCACCAGTTCAAACCTTGCCCGAATACGCTTGCCTACTCTCACCGGCGTGATGAAGCGGACCTTGTCCAGGCCATAGTTGATGCCCATGACAGCATTCTTCAGCTTGATGGAGCCATCCATGGAACCAAGCTTGCTGAGCAGGGACAAGGTCAGAAACCCGTGCGCGATGGAGCCGCCGAAGGGTGTCTGCGCGGCCCGTACGCTGTCCACATGAATGTACTGGTAGTCTTCAGTCGCTTCGGCGAATTTGTTGACCCTGTCCTGATCAATCAAAAACCACTCGCTGACACCTGTTTCCTTGCCGACGTACTGTTGCAGTGCATCAGCGCTGACTACGTTACTCATTCTCTTTCTCCGCCTGGGGTTTGCGAGCGCAAGAGCCTATAATACACAGCTATGGGACAAGAACAATCAAACGTGGAGTCCGGCTTGCCTCACCATGACCGAACCTACGACTTTATTATAGTCGGCGGTGGAATCGTGGGAGCGTCATTTGCCTGTGCTCTCGGAGATTTTGCCCGCCGCCATTCCCTGCGTATCGGGATGATCGACAGCCACCGTTTTGATGCGACATCCATCCCGCTGTGTCAGACCGGTGAAGCGTTCGACCCTCGGGTCAGCGCCATCACAGCCGCATCGCAACAGTTTCTGGGCGATATCGGCGTTTGGCAAGACATCACCGCGGCGCGTGTGAGCCCCTACACCGACATGCACGTCTGGGATGCCGACGGCACCGGTTCGATCCATTTTTCCGCTGTCGACATCAATGAAACCGAACTGGGTCATATCATTGAAAATTCGGTGATTCTGGCGGCGCTCTACACCAGGCTGGAGCAACTGGGCCACGTCGAGTTGATTGCGCCGGCCACGGTGGCGACGCTGGAGCGGAGCGAGGCTGATCAGCGGGTTGTGATTGGGCTGGAGGATGGCAGGGAACTCAGCAGCACCCTGTTGGTCGCGGCGGATGGTCCGGCTTCCAGAACAAGAAAGCTGGCCGGAATCCGCACACGAGAGTGGGACTATGACCAAAGCGCCATCGTGACTACCGTCAGATCAGCCACACCCCACCGTGCCACTGCCCTGCAACGATTCATGGCGACGGGTCCCCTGGCGTTTCTGCCGCTCAGCGGGGGTGACGCGGACGGTTTTGTCAGTTCGATAGTATGGTCTGTGGAAACGGAAAAGGCACGGCAACTGATGGCGTTGAACGACGAAGCCTTCCGCGGGGAACTGGCACTGGCCATGGAGCGCCGGCGCGACGATATTCAGTGGGTTGATCGGCGTCACTGTTTTCCGTTGCGTCAGCGTCATGCCGTGGATTACGTGCAGGGCCGGGTTGTCCTGATTGGTGATGCCGCCCACAGCATTCACCCACTGGCCGGACAGGGGGCCAATCTGGGTTTGTCGGACGCCCGGGTGCTGGCTGCGGAGGTCGCGCTGGTTCTCAACCGGGGCCGCCCTCTGAGTGATCCCCATCTGCTCAGGCGTTATCAGCGCAAGCGCATTGGGCAGAACCTGGGAATGATGTGGTTGATGGAAGGGTTCAAAGGCTTGTTCGCCGCCGACGCCCTGCCGCTGCGCTGGTTGAGAAACGCCGGATTGCGGGGAATGGACCGCAGCGGCCCCTTGAAACACCACGTCATGAGGAAGGCGATGGGACTGGATCGGCGGAGCTGATCGTTGCTGTTCAAGGGCGTTGAAAACTGTAACGCATCTGCAGTTGTACCATGTCGTTGTTACGGTAATTGTACAAAACTGAATCGCGATCGCCGTGATAATCCACCCACATCAAGCCCAAACCAAGAGTGTCGGACCACTCATAGTCCAGTGACAGCCGGGTAATATAGCCGCGGTTTTCGCCCAATCGATTCCAGACGGCGAGTGTCTGTAGTCGTTCGTTAAGCGATGTCCAGTACAGGCGGGCGCCGAAACTGGATTCCTGCTTTTGAGCCTGCACAGTCTCGTCATGGTCGCGGGTATACACCGAATCGGCTTCCAGCGTGATGATGAGATTGCGAAAGCCGTTGTACTCTATCCCCAGCGCGGCGAGTAGCTGATCTTTTTCTGTCCAGGGCGCCAGTTGCAACAATTCCGGTGTGGCCGGCAGGACGGGTCGGTTAAAATGCAGGCCGGCCTCACCGAATACCAGCCAGGGGCCGTCGACCCGGTTCGCCGAAATACCTGCCGCCTGAGTACGTTCCTGTTTCAATGTGAAAACCGGATTGCCGGTGCCCGAACCTGCCTGGCTGCTCAACCCCATGCCCGATAAGCCGTTGTCATTGAAGTCCGCCACAACCAGCGCAATATCACCGCGGCTGTAGTGGGTGGAGGCGCGCAGAAAATATTCCAGTTGGTTTTCCGGTGCCGGACGTTCCACTTGTCGCCCCACCAGGTAAGGAAACTGGTCGAATTCGTCTCCCGCCGGTGCCGTGTCATTGCGGCCGGCATGTGTGGTCACCACGGCGTCATAAACCCATTCGCCCCGCGACAGGGTAGTCAGCAGAGCGGGTACCGGCAGGCGGATGTCCTCAAGGTCCTGCTGGCCGAAGGTGAACTGGTCTTCCGTATTCACCAGGTCGGTTATGCGCAGGTACTCGGACATGCCCCATGAGACAATCTGATTTCCGACACGTGTATAGAAACCGTTTCCAAAATCCCTTTCCAGATAAAAGTCGCGGATTTCAGCGCGGTCGCCAAAGCGGTTTCGCTCCGCTCGCGTGTACGGCGTGTCGTCGTTGAGTTGGTAGATGGCGTCATACCAGGCTTTTGCGCTCAGGCGCAACCCGGTGTTTTCGCCCAGACGCCAGTCAAGTTGGGCGAAGAGGCTCGTCTCCAGTTTGACCGGCTCCCGTTCACTGCGGCTGAAAAAGGGCGGCGGCTCCTCGATGCCATAGGCAAACTTTTCGGTGATCCACCCGAGCACGGAAACGTCACCGGCTTCCGTTGTCGCGGTATCGATATCAATGTCGAGGGTGCCGAAAAAATCTCCGGTGGCGGTATTCTGGGCCCGCAGACCGACAGCCGTCAGCAACAGCAGCGGGCAGAAAACCAGCCAGAGAGCGGCGGAATGCTTGACGGATTGAGTCACCATGTACTGCCGGTCGGCTGCGCGGCGGATTAATCCAGACCCCGCTGCATGTTTTCGGTAGTGAATATTTCGTCGCCCAGCTCGAGGTTGTAGCTGACATCGTTCAGTTGCAGCACACTCGCGTGTTCCTGGCGTCCGTTGCGGGTGCTGATCGCCTGCAAACGCTTCACGGTCCAGACTTCGTCTATCAATTCGATCTCGGACGAAGTGAAATACTTGATTCGGTTACCCCGCAGTTCCCATGCCTGCCCGCGCAACTGGACAAAGCTATCCTTGATGATCCAGGCCTGCAGTCTGGAGTATCCGGTAGCGTCCTCGGCCTTTTCTCGAAATTCCGGTTTGGGCACCGCTTCGATCACCCAACACTCGTACCCGTCAACCACTTCGCTCTCGTTCACAAAACTGAAGTCATACCAACCTGATTCGATGCCGTTAATGTCAGCGTAGGTGAAATCGCTGCCCATGAACGAATCGGACGTGGCGCTGCTGGCGATGCGCTTGACGCGTTGCAGCGCGGGCAGGTAAAGCCAGGAATCGTCATCCCGTTCGGCATCATCCCAGTCATAATTCAGGTACGCTGTGCCGCGAATATCGGCGGGAGATTCGAACACCGACAGCGAACGCGTATCATCGCCGTAGGCCCTGGAAAAGGTGCGCAACTCACGAATCCGCTGTTGTTCGCGCCGATCAATAAGAACGAGGGTGTAGCGTGACTCGGACGTGTCCCCCTCGTAACGATTGTCGACGCGGTACATGACTTCCGCGGCGCTCAGATTTTCCCTGTCCTCCTGTTGCGCAAGGGAAACCAGCGGCACCACCAACAGAATGTACAGGCTGCGTCTGATAGCTGTCGCCGCCCGCTGAATAACCTTGTTTTCTCCCATCTGCTCTCCCGCCTGTCTATTGAATAAACGCATTGCCGTCAAAACACGGCAATCACCACAATGATCCTGTCTTTAATCATGATACTGTCAGTCTGGTTTGTCATCCAGTGCGGGGCGCAATCCCGGCGCGGCCACCGCTGGTTCATCATGCCCTCCGTCGATAGCATGCAGAATGGTAGGCAGGAAAATCAGATCGCCGGTCAGCGCCAGAAGCATGATGATGGAACCGAACAGACCAACGAGAATAATTGGAACAAAAGAGGCGAATGTCAGTACGCCGAACCCAAGCACGAGTATCAGCGAGGTAAAGACGACCGCGCGACCCGACTCGCGCATCGCGCGACCGATAGATTCCGATGTTGTGCAGCCCTGCTTTTTGCTGGCGAGGTAGCGGTTCATCACATGAATGGCATCGTCTACCGCAAGACCCATCGTCATTGCGCCCACCACCATTGTGCTGATATCCAGGTAAACTCCGGAGAGACCAATTATGCCGCCGGTGATCAGAATGGGAAGGATGCTGGGGATGATCGACAGCACGCCATATTTGAATGAGCGAAACAGAATTATGAACAGCAGACTTATAACCGCCAGCGCAATGATAAATGACCGGAACATACCGTCGCTGGTATATTGGTCCTGGGCATTGAACATGACCATGCCGCCAGTGAGCAGAACGTTGAGATCGCTGTAGCCTCTGGCCAGTTCCCTTTCCATCAGTGCCAGTTCCCTATCCATTTCTGATGCCGGCATGTTGACAACAGGCGCATTGATGCGCAGGTAGCGGTTGTTGAAATCCTTCACGTCGGACAAGTCTTCGTTCGCGCCGGAGGAATCATAGATCAAAAGAAACTGGGCGCTCATGGCGGCGCTGTCCGGCAGACGATAGAAGGCCGGATCGTCGCGGTTCATGGCCTGGTTGATCTGCTTGAGGTAGTCGGTCAGGGAAACGACTTCTCCAACAGCCTCACGCGATTCCAGCCATCCCTGAAATTCATCCACGCGTTGCAGGAATTCCGGCTCGTAAATGCCGTCATCCGCACCGGAATCAAATATCAGATCTATGGTCATTACCCCGCGGAAGGTACGGTCGAAATATTCAACATCCTGGCGGGTAATATTGTTTTGTTTAAAAAAATTGACGAAGTTCGTGTCAACCCGGATCGTGGGAACAGATACGACGGCGAAGACCAGGCTGGCCACACCCAATACCAGAATTGTGTTGCGGTGTTCAAGGGTAAAGGCCGGCACCGCCGCGGTCAGGCGAGTAATGATACCGGACTCGATGGTACGGCTGGTTCTCTCCGGTACCCGGTCGACGTAACTGAGCAACGCCGGCAGAAGTGTCAGGGCAAACAGGAACAGCAGCAAAGGTCCTATAGCCCCCATAACGGCAAATTCCTGCACCGGTACAATGCGTGTTGCGGATAGGGCAAGGAAGCCGGCGCTGGTAGTAATTGCCGTGAACAGTGCGGGACGCCATAAAGCAATAATGCAGGAGCGCGCCGCTTCAGGCGCATTTTCCCCGCGGTTGCGAAAATGGTAGAACTCCACCAGTACATGCACTGAGACGCCGATGCCGATAATGATCATGGTCGGTACCAGTGCACGGTCGACTGTCGTGTGTGGGAACCCCAGGTAGCTCTGAATCTCCTCAAGCAGAAGTACGCCGGCGGCTATAACAGCCCAGGGTAGCAGCGTGGCGGTAATTGAACGGAAGCTGACGAATAGCATGACGAGCATCAGAGACGCCATCATCGGAATCAGTATCCGCAGATCTTCCTCGGCGAGGATTTCAAATCGTTCATTCAACAAGGGCTGTCCGGACAGGTGCAGAAGATAGTCGCCCGAATCGAGATTTTCCTCCTCGATCAGCGCATAAAGCTCCCGCATCAGTTCAATCTTGTGCACCGCAGTGTCACGGCGATACTCCACCCGTGCGGTAATACGGGTATGGCGAAAATCTTCACTGATCAGCGTTCCCATGGCCAGTTCTTCGCCGGCCAGGATCGATTTGACCTGATCCAGTTGTGCCGGGTCGGACAGGACTGAATCCGGGTCGTCCAGCAGGTAATCCGTGCTGAGAACATCTCCGTCGGCATGGGTATGCTGGTAATTGGTGATGGAGCGGACCTGAGTGATGTAGCGGTGGTAGTCGAAAAATTCCGTCAGCAGGGCAACGGCGCGAAGTGCTTCCGGCTCGAAAACATCCGCAGCGCCGGGAGCCGCCTCAACGCCGACGATGACGTATTCGTTGTCCCCGAACAAGTCCAGCAGTGATTCGAACGCAAGGAGGTTGGGGTCTCCGGTGACAAAATAGCGCTCAGTGGTATTGTCGAACGGCACGGCACGGCCGGTCGTCAGTGCCACCGCCAATAGGATGACTGTGCCCAGAATGATATAGAGGCGTCCGGCGACAACAAAGTGTGCCCAATCCTTGATCAGAGCGGCCATCCTGCAGTTCCTTTCCGTATTGTGCAGGGTTAAAATTCTTATAGTTCTTCTACGTTTCTGTTCTGCTTGTTCCGGTTTCTGCAGCACACCCACCGGCGGGGGTTGGGTGCGTAAGCCGTTGATCCCGTGGGACCGAGTGTACACTGTTCGTGTATGGCAAAGGCAAGCCGAATTTCTGAATTAATCGGATTTTTTGTCAGTTACTGGATTTTGCAATGAAGTATTTTTGCTGTCTGTCGATAGTACCGGAGACCGCGTCTCAGGGAAAATCCGATTATGTCAGACGATTCTCACTGGCCATACGAAGTGGACCTCAGCACTCTGGACACTGCCAGTATTACTAACCTGTTGAATGACATAGAAAATCACCTGCCCCTGATGGAGAACCCGCAGGATCTGACCGAGCTGCTGCGTGTCAAGGAACTGTTCGAAAATGAACTGATGGCCAGCTGGCGGCTGCATTAGGGCGTCATTAGCCCCGGTTGCGCCAGGCCACTACCCACTGTCCCTTTACTCCGTCAACTTGTCCTTGACTCTCCCTTTGCCCTGCCGCCAGGCCCCGATTTCGGTGTACTCCGTGGCCTCCTTGGTTTATTCTCAATGTCCACGTGAGATCCGGCGCCGAAAACAGGGCCGGGAATAAACTGGGCACTTGCCCGGTAATTTCTTATTCTGCATCCTGTTTTTCGTAGCACGGACTGCGGATTGCTAATCAACCAGTTTCAATGGATTTAATCATAACGAAGACAAAGGGCTGTAATTATGAAATCACTTTTATCGCTGTTTGCTGCCGCATGTTTGTTGTGTAGCAGTGCCTCGGCGCTGGATATCGCCGCACTTGAACGCGCCATGGCAAACCCTGACCGTCCCGCGGCCGACAAGGAGCGGGATGACAGCCGCAAGGCTCCCCAGGTACTCGACTTCCTGGGGCTTGAAGAGGGGATGACGGTACTGGACATCAACGCTGCCGCCGGATGGTACACCGAGGTGTTGTCATACGCGGTGGGATCCAACGGCACGGTCCATATGCAGAACGACGCTGGTGGACGGGCGGAAGAAGCCGCCGCTACCCGTGCGGGCAGGCTGGATAATGTGGAGCAAGTGGAGGATATAGGGTCCCTGCCTGCCAATTCAGTGGACTTTGCCATCACCGCGCTGAATTTCCACGACTTCCACAACAGCAATCCGGAACGTGCCCAGGCTATTCTGGCGGACGTGAAGCGTGCGCTGAAGCCGGGTGGTATTCTCGGTATCATCGACCACGAGGGAACCGAAGGTGCTGACAACCAGGCGCTGCACAGGATTTCCGTTGAGGAAACTCTCAGAGCGGGTACCCAGGCCGGTTTTGCCGTAGTCGGCCTCAGTGACGTGCTGGATAATCCCCAGGACGATCATACAGTGGGCCCTTTTGATGAAAGCCTTGGCCGTAATACCGACCGTTTTGTAATGAAACTGGTCGATATGGACATGTAACTCGTTTCAATTCAGGCACACGTTACACAGAAGCCCGGCACCGTCCGGGCTCTTTCGTTTGTGCTACAATCCGGTTCCGCCCCGCGTCAGTAGCCCCGGAACAGCCCGGACTCCGGACCGGTAAATTATCCTGAATCCAGGCCCTCTTGCCTCCATAGCCTTGACTAACGAACTTTCCGGAAACCGGATCACCCGATTTTTTGGTGCCTTCCGCTACAGCCGTGTTGCCCTGACCATTGTCTGGGAAACCAGTGCCGCCCTCACGCTTGTGATGGTACTGGCCACCGTGGTCGCCGGTGTCATGCCGGCGGCCATAGCCTATGTCGGCCAGTTTATTGTGGACTCTGTGGTGGCGGCGGTGCAGTCGGATAATCCGGATTTGCGGATACAGGCTCGCGCCGACGTGCTTTTCTATGTGTTGATCGAAGCGGGCCTGGTGGTGCTGATGACCGGTGGCCAGCGGGTCAATACCGTGTGCCAGTCCATTCTGCGTGTACTGCTGGGTAATAAAGTCAATGTGATGATCCTTGAAAAAGCGCTCACGCTGGAGTTGGCACATTTCGAGGATTCGGAGTATTACGACAAACTGGTGCGGGCGCGCCGGGAGGCATCCAGCCGCCCCCTGAGCCTGGTGACGCGTACCTTCGATGTGATCCGCGAGTCCATTTCGCTGATAACCATCGGCGGGCTATTGTTCCAGTTTTCACCGCTGGCCGTACTGCTTCTTGCCCTGGCGGGCGTACCGGCGTTCGCAGCCGAGGCGAAATTTTCGGGCGAGGCCTTTCGGATACATCGCCGGCGTTCGGCGGAACGGCGCATGCAGATTTACCTGGAGATGGTGCTGACCCGTGAGGATGGCGTCAAGGAAGTCAAGCTACAGGATCTGGGCCACCTGTTTCTGCAGCGCTATATTGATATTTTCCGCAACATCTACAAGGAAGACAGGAATCTGACCCTGCGGCGGGGTTTCTGGGGTTATGTGCTGGGGCTGCTTGCCAGCGGCGCTTTCTATTTCGCTTACGGGTGGGTTGCATTCGCCGCGATTGCCGGCACCATCACCGTGGGCCAGATGACCATGTATGTCGTGTTGTTCCGGCAGGGTCAGACAGGAGTCACCGGGATACTGACGGCGGTTAACGGCATGTATGAGGACAATCTCTACCTGTCGAACCTCACTGAGTATCTTGAACACAGAGTGCCGGAAGCCTCCGGTGACCAAATCGAAGGGCCCGACCCTGGCGATGGAATCCGTTTTGATCAAGTCAGCTTTCATTATCCGGGCAGCGACACTCCAGCTCTCAAAGCGGTCAATCTGCATATCAGACCCGGCGAGAGTCTGGCGATTGTCGGTGAAAACGGCAGCGGCAAAACCACCCTGATCAAATTGCTTACCCGGCTCTACAGTCCCACCCATGGCACAATTTACCTGGAGGGGCTGGCACTGGGTGCGTGGAAAATCACTGCCCTGCGCCGCAAGATCGGTGTTATATTTCAGGATTTCGCCAAATATCAATTGTTAGTAGGCGAGAACATTGGTGTTGGAGACGTGGACAAGCTCACCGATGAGGAGTCCGTGTCGGAGGCTGCGCGCAAGGGACTCGCCTCGGCGTTTATTGAGGAGTTGCCTGACTCCTACCGCACACAACTGGGCACCTGGTTCCGTGACGGCAAGGAGCTTTCAGGCGGCCAGTGGCAAAAAATAGCCCTGTCTCGCGCTTTCATGCGCGGCAAGGCCGATATTCTGATTCTGGACGAACCGACAGCGGCAATTGACGCCCGCGCGGAGGTCGAGATATTTTCACACTTCCGCGAAATTACCGCGGGCAAAATCTCTATCATCATCTCTCACCGTTTCTCAACCGTGCGTATGGCGGACCATATTATAGTACTGGAGAAGGGAGAGATAACCGAACAGGGAAGCCACCAGAGCCTGCTGGAGTCTGGCGGGCAGTATGCGACGCTGTTCCGGCTTCAGGCCCGGGGATACCGATAAAAATTCAGTCGGTACCGGGAACCAGGGTGCCGGAAAGCGATGTACATTCCCGTCTGAGTTAATTACAGTGAAACTGTGTGTTTGATGCCGCGGCATCAGAAGCGCCACATCAGCAGAATTCAGTAGTTTAAAATGTCCAAGATACCTGAAAACACCCCACAAAAACCACCCAACCCCAATCCCGGCTTTGACCCCGACAGCCAAATTGTCCGTCTTGCGCTGCGCCGCATTGCTCGCGCCAGAAGCCGGATGATGGTGTGCTTTCTTACCCTGCCGCTGTATGTCTATGCGCTTGTTGCCTTATTGAACAACGGCCGCGACATCACCCCTTTTATGTTTGCCTACATGGGAATTTATGCGCTGTTCGCCGTGAACATGGTCATCCGGCGTTGTCCCAACTGCCACGAACAATTCTTCGTGAAACACTATTTTCTGAATCCTTTCCGCAGGCGCTGTTCCCATTGCCATCTGGATTACCGAAACCGCTAAAGAGCCTCGGATTGTTTCCGTATGCGGAGAAGTTTGAAAAGTTCCACAATCCTCGGGGGTTGGCCGGTGCGCAGTACACCGTGCCGGAACACTTTGCCTGATAACCAAAGCACAAATATTATGCTGACGACTAGCAGAACAGTTGTTCCAATGACTTCGAACATCGGTGGATTCGAAGCCATCCTGTTCATCATCAGGTAGGGAGTAAACAGCGGGAACCACGACATGGCGCGGAACAGAGTGTTGTCAGGATCCACGACAACCGCGACCATAATCGCCAGCGGCACAACCTGAATCATGATCATGGGCATCATCATGCTCTGGGCTTCCTTCAATGTATTGCACAGGCTGCCGATGGCCAGAAAGACGCCTGAATAAAGCGCGTAGCCGGCAAAATAGTAGAATACAAACCAGGGTATCAGGGCGGAGCCGAGTACCACGTCCAGTATCTGCGATATGACGGCCATTTGTTCGCTTTGATACAGCGCCAGAATGAGGACGAAGGACAACAGCCAGGTGCCTATGGTGGTTAATCCACTTAAACCGATGCCCAGCAGTTTCCCCATCATCAATTCATCAGCGGTCACCGACGCCAGTAACACCTCGATTATTCGATTGGACTTTTCTTCCACGGTATTGCTGAGCAGATACTGCATACTCTGCATCAGGGAAAAGAACATCAGATACACGAAACCCACCGGGGCATACTGCCTGATCGTGTCGGCCATACTGACCGCTTCTTCTCCTTCAGCGGCCAGCGGGTCGAGCCGGTTCATCGGCAGGCGCGTGGCCTGAACGTTACGTACAAGGTTTGCATCAACGCCGCGAGCGGCAAATTCCCGGTCGCGGATCTCGCGATTGATATTGGAAGCGATCGCGTTGGGTAATCGGTCATCGGTCAGATTGCGGGACCAGTATTGTATGCCCGCGGGTGTACCGTCTCGCTGAACCGGTAATGTGCCGGGTCTGATAATATCGCGATCCACGTTCTCCGGTATCATGATAAGCGCGAACAGCGAACCGCGCGAATCGCCGGCGCTGATGCTTCGCTCACCATTCAGGTAAGGACGCAGATTACTGATAATTTCATCCATGGGGCTGTTCGGGTCGACTTCCCCCGGCAGATCGGCGGCCAGGAACAACCGGTCGGGCGCCTCGAATGGCGGCGCGTCCTCGCGCAGATAGGGGCTCGCCAGCACCAGCGCATAGTCGAGTCCCCCGTTGTCCATCCAGTCCTGAATCGCTCCAGACTGATCCGCGTCAACCGTGTCGATCAAATTGTCTGCCGCGCCTCCTGCGTCCGCCGAAATCTGCTCCATGTCCCGGTCTTTTCGATTGGCCAGCAGATACGATACAAATTCCTGCAGCACCCGGCGCTGGTACTCCAGGTCGATCGCCTGCTGTACTGCCTGCTGGTAGGTGCCTGTCTGGTCGATCAAAATGTAATAGCGGGTGGGTATTGCATCGGAGATCCGGGCCTGGAGAATGACCATGCCGACCAGCAGTGCGGGCAAAAGCAGAATACTGATCCAGAAACCCTTGGTTTTCACGTTGTCCACGAATTCCCGCATAGCAATAAGCCGGATCATTCCCAGGGACATTAGGCTTCCTCCGTTGCGGGTTCAGCCTTGACCAGATGTACGAATACATCGTGAAGGCTCGGTTCGGTATACTCAAAGCGGCTTAGTGCGATGCCTTCGGTAAAGCATTTTTTCAGTATGTCCTGGGGATTTGCCTTTTCACTGATTTGTACCTGCCAGCGTTGAGTATCGCTACCATCACGGACAATATTCACTACACCTTCCAGCGAGGTCAGTGGACCGGCTTCGTCCGGCGTTTCCAGAGTTATACGGCGGGGAATAAGGGCACGCGCCTGGGCTACGGTGCCGTCGAAAACCTTGGTGCCGTGCGTGATCAACAGCAGATGATCGCAGAGTCTCTCGGCATGTTGCATGACGTGGGTGGAGAAAATCACCGTCTGACCATTGTCAGCCATGTCGCGAATGAGTTTTTCCAGCACCTGCTGATTGACAGGGTCGAGTCCGGAGAATGGTTCATCCAGGATGACCAGTTCAGGTTCATGGACCACACTGGCCAGCACCTGCACTTTCTGGCCCATCCCCTTGGATAGTGCCTCAACCCGGGCTTCAGCGAATTCATGAAGACCATACTTCTCCAGCAGCTCATGACTGCGGGCTTTGGCTGTCTTTTTGTCCAGGCCCTTGAGCATGCCAAAGTAGGCGATGATCGCCCACACTCGCATCTTCTTGTACAGGCCTTTTTCCTCGGGCAGATAGCCGATACGGCTGCGAACCTGAAGTGCCGAGGGGTGATCGAGTATGGAAAGTTCGCCGCTGTCCGGCGCAAGGATGCCAAGGCTCATGCGAATGGAAGTGGTCTTGCCGGCGCCATTTGGCCCCAGAAAACCATAGACGGAGCCTCTGGGAATTGACAGACTCAAGTCTTTGACAGCACGGAAGTCACCGAACTGTTTGTTGACATTCGTCAGGGTGAGTACGGACGGTGGCATACGTGCTTCCCGGGTTGACTGGCGGCTCTGAAAACCTTCAGATTGTTCCTGAAGTCTATTGGTTCAGGAAGCTATCGATTTTATCGGCTGCGAGACGTCCTTCATCAATAGCCCGGACTACCAGTGACTGACCACGACGGCAATCGCCGGCGGCAAATATTTTTTCACTGCTGGTCTGAAACCCGCGATACGCGGCCTTATAGTTGGATCGCTCGTCCAGAACCAGATCCAGGGCATCGCTGATATAGTGCTCGGGTCCCAGAAAACCCATCGAGAGCAGTATTAGGTCGGCTTCCCAAAATTTTACCGTTCCGGGTACTTCCTTGAAACCGGCATCCACCTCGACGGTATTGATGCCGAGCAGTTTACCTTTTTCGTCGCGTATAATTTTCTTCCCGGACAGGGAGTAAACGCGCGGGTCGGCACCAAATTTCCGTGATGCTTCCTCGTGCCCGTAGTCCACTCGATAGATTTTCGGCCACATAGGCCAGGGATTATCTGAAGCGCGCTCAAGAGGAGGGCGGGACATGATTTCAAAATTGATCAGTGATTTACAGCCGTGCCGCACAGAGGTGGCCAGGCAGTCAGTGCCTGTATCACCCCCACCGATTACAATCACATTTTTGTCTTTGGCGCTCAGGTTTTTGCCGTCTTCCAAATTTGAATCCAGCAGGCTTTTGGTATTCTTGAGCAGAAACTCCATCGCGAAATGAATGCCTTCGCCTTCGCGGCCCTCCACGGGCAAGTCACGTGGGCGGGTGGCACCAGTAGCCAGCAGCATCGCATCGACTTCGTTCAGCAAGGTGGAAACGTTCACAGCGTTTTTGCCGGTGCCACCAACATCGGCATTCGCCATGAATCTGACGCCTTCCTCGGCCAGCAAATTGACTCGCCGGTCAACAACGGCCTTGTCCAATTTCATATTGGGTATGCCATACATCAACAATCCACCGATTCGATCATCCCGTTCGTACACCGTCACTTCATGGCCCATTTGGTTCAGCTGCGCGGCGGCGGCCAGCCCGGCCGGGCCGGAGCCGATTATGGCCACTTTTTTTCCGGTTCTGGCTTTTGGCGGATTGGCAACCACCCAACCTTCGGCAAACCCACGATCGATGATGGCATTCTCGATGTTCTTGATGGTTACAGCAGGATCGGTAATGCCGAGAACACAGGCGCCCTCGCAGGGAGCTGGGCAAACGCGGCCTGTAAATTCGGGAAAATTATTGGTTTTGTGCAGCCGTTCCAGCGCCTCGCGCCAGCGACCCTTGTACACCAGGTCGTTCCATTCAGGAATCAGGTTGTAAACCGGGCATCCTTCATCCGACTGGCAGAAGGGAACCCCGCAATCCATGCAGCGGGCTCCCTGCTCTTGCAGGTGTTGTTCGTTGTGCTCTGAAAAGATTTCCCTGAAATCGAGCAACCGTTCATCCGTGTCACGGTAGGGTTCCGCCTTTCTGGGGAATTCTATAAAGCCGGTAATTTTGCCCATGTACTACTTCCGTTCAACAATAGACTTTTACAATGATCCAGGGTTTGCCAAACCGTTCATGCCGCCGTGGCCGCGGCGGTCCGTTCCGCCAGCACACGTTTGTAGTCATTCGGCATGGCCTTGACGAAATGGCTCACCGATTCCTTCCAGTCAGCGAGAATTCTCGCAGCCACCGGCGAGTTGGTGTACGCGTGGTGTCTTGTAATGAGGGTTTTCAATTCCTTGATATCTTCCGCGGAAGACATGTCCTCCAGAGCGAACGTTTCCATGTTGCATTTCTTGTGGAAATTACCGTCTGGATCCCAAACATAGGCAACGCCACCACTCATGCCGGCGCCAAAATTGCGGCCGGCCTGACCCAGGATCACCACGCGACCGCCCGTCATGTACTCGCAGCCGTGATCGCCGATGCCTTCAACCACAGCCTCCGCGCCGCTGTTGCGTACGGCAAAACGTTCGGCGACGATGCCGCGAATATATGCTTCACCACTGGTGGCGCCGTAAAGGATGACATTGCCGGCAATAATATTCTCCTCGGCCTTGAATGTGCTGGTTTCGGGCGGATAGATAATGATCTTGCCGCCGGAAAGACCTTTGCCTACATAGTCGTTCGCATCGCCTTCCACAGTCAGCGTAATCCCTTTGGCCAGCCAGGCACCGAGGCTTTGGCCGGCAGACCCGCTTAGTTTGATATTGATGGTGTCTTCGGGAAGCATTTCCTCCCTGTAGCGTTTGGCGACTTCGTGGGAGAGCATCGTGCCCACCACCCGGTTGGTGTTGATGATGTCGGTTTCGATATAAACTTTTTCCCCATCTTCCAGCGCTTTGGCGGACAGCTTGATCAAGTCATTGTCCAGCGCCTTATCCAGGCCGTGGTCCTGTTTAATCGTCTGGTAAACCTCGGTTTCCTCGAATACGATTTGTGCCGGTTGCAACATTGCACTGAGATCGAGCCCCCTGGCCTTCCAGTGGTCGATCGCCGAATCAGTTTCCAGCAGATCCACACGCCCAATCATTTCGTTTACCGTGCGCAGGCCAAGCGACGCCATGATGTCCCGCATTTCCTCGGCTACCATGAACAGATAATTGACCACTTGTTCCGGTTTTCCCTTGAATTTCCTGCGCAGTTCCGGGTCCTGTGTCGCGATGCCGACCGGACAGGTATTCAGATGGCATTTGCGCATCATGATGCAGCCCAGCGTGACCAGGGGTGCCGTTGCAAAACCGTATTCTTCCGCTCCCAGGAGCGCGGCGATGGCGACATCCCGCCCGGTCTTGAGTTGGCCATCGGTTTGCAGAACCACCCGCGACCGCAGATTGTTCATCACCAGTGTCTGATGGGTTTCAGCGACACCAAGTTCCCATGGCAAACCGGCATGTTTAATGGAGGTTAAAGGGGAGGCGCCGGTGCCGCCGTCATGTCCCGCGATCACCAGATGATCGGTCTTTGCCTTGGTCACGCCGGCGGCAATAGTTCCCACACCGATCTCTGAAACCAGTTTTACGCTGATACGGGCCTGCGGGTTCGAATTTTTCAGATCGTGGATAAGCTGCGCAATGTCCTCGATCGAATAAATGTCGTGATGCGGTGGCGGACTGATCAGACCCACGCCAGGAGTTGAATGCCGTATCCTGGCAATGGTTTCGTCAACCTTTCCGCCGGGCAATTCGCCGCCCTCGCCGGGCTTGGCGCCCTGGGCGATTTTAATCTGCAATTCGTCGGCATTGGCCAGATACCAGATGGTGACCCCAAACCGGCCCGAGGCTACCTGTTTGATGGAAGAGCGCTTTGAGTCGCCGTTTTCCATCGTCGCGAATCGTATCGAATCTTCACCGCCTTCTCCGGTATTGGACTTGCCGCCCAGGCGATTCATGGCGATAGCGAGTGCCTCATGGCTTTCGGTTGAAATCGAACCAAAGCTCATCGCACCGGTGGCAAAGCGTTTGACG
>JBBDLF010000008.1:34491-36959 GCA_040879025.1 Pseudohongiellaceae bacterium | reverse complement strand
ATTTATTTTAATGAGCCTCGGGTTGGCAACAGCCCGAGGCTTTTTTTTGCCCTGGCGCAAGCGTTGCACGCCTGCCAATGTCCGACGGACAGTGTGATTCGAAATTTGGCTGGGGCGAAATTCGTCACCCCTCGCCTACCCCAAGTGTGCCAATACTGCGGGAACGGGAATCGGCTCGGGGCCGCGCAAGCGCGGTCCAAAATGCGGGCGCATTTTGTCAGGCATTTATCTAAAGAACCCTCTGCAACTTGATCAAAACTCAAATCCGACGCTCGCCCGGTACAGGGTGTCATCACTGCGTTCGCCGACTGAAACGCCGGCGCTAAACAATACGCGGTTACCGGTAATTCCACCTGAATTCAGCCAATGATTCACAGCCAGGCCCGCGGCGCTTTCCGATTTGAAGCTGCCGTATCCAACACTGAACGTGGTTTTACCTGGTCCCGAGGGCATAAGCGCATTATGGGCGGCTACCGCAGCAGCAATACCACGTCTTGCCTCTTGTTGCACCGCGTTAAGTTGATACAAATTCACCGCATCAGTCAGCTCGATACCCGATGCGAGATTAGTCAGCCGGCGTTCACGTCCGGCATCACCAATGGAAACTGTGTTCGGCGCCATAGCACGAGAATTTGACCCCAACGCCACTGAATCCCGCGCTGTTACCTGAGAATTTGCGCCTATAGAGACACCCGCATTCTCCTGCACTCCAGCGTTTTGACCTATCGCCACTGTCGAATCAGCATTGACCGTAATATTGTCTCCCAATGTGACGTTCTTGTTACCAGAGACCGCAGGGTTGCCCGTCACTTGTCCCACATTGCTGTCACCGGTAATATATCCGTCACCAGAGACCCCGTATACATTGTTGTTGCCGGTAACAATAATGGGATCACCAAAAACCGAATTATTGCTACCCACCACGGAAATATTATTTCCCATTACCGTGTTTTGACTGCCTTCGCTTATTGAAATACTGGTGCCCAACGCTGAATTCTCAATGCCGCCGTTAACAGTCACTTTTGAACCCATTGCCAGTGCATTTTCCCCCCTGACATCGTTTCCCACACCAAATGCAACTGAGAAGTCTTCGACGGCTGTCACTCCCGCCCCTAAGGCGACAGAATTAACACCAAGCGCTACCGCACTATCCCCAACTGCGACGGATTTCTCACCAATAGCTTGCGAGTTGCGGCCGGCGGCTAGAGATCCTTCGGTCAATGCCACCGCGCTTTCACCCAGAGCGATGGAGTTTATCGCAATTGCCTGAGAGTTAGCGCCAAGTGCAACTGTCCCTTCAGCATTCGCCGTTGCCGCTCGGCCAATCGCTACCGTATCAACCGCCCGCGCTTCCGAATTGGCGCCTGCCGCTATAGCCCCATCCGCCGATGCCTGCGATCCTCCGCCCACCGCAATCGATTGGTCGGCCATGGCAACTGATGACGTACCTACCGCAATTGATTGGTCAGCCATGGCAATTGATGATGTACCCACAGCAACGGAATCTTGCGATGTGGCCAGAGCGCTGCTACCCACAGCTATCGCCTGTGCGCCCGACGACAAGGAATTGTTACCCAGCGCCATGGCATTTTCTGAGGTTGCGGCAACATTACTGCCTACAGCAAGCGCGTCGTCAGCGGAAGATACCGAGCCGGCACCAAGGGCTGTTGCATTCAAGCCGGTAGCGCGAACCTCATTACCCACAGCCAGTGCCTGGTCAGCCGTTGCCTGCGCACTGTTACCAATGGCGGTGCTATTGTCTGCAATGGCGATAGCGCTATTGCCGTTTGCAATTGCGTTTTCACGGGTAGCCGTAGCGTTGTTACCCAGCGCCAGGGCGTTTGCACCACTGGCTTGCGCATTCTTCCCACCGGCAAAGGCATTGGAAGCAATGGCTGCAGCGTTGGCACCCAGAGCGACTGCATTGTCTGCGGTAGATTGTGACTGTCGACCCATGGCCACTGCGTCAAGTCCGGAAGACTGGGAACCGAACCCCAGAGCGATGGCATTGTTTCCATGAGCCGAAGCTGCATCGCCTATTGCGACTGCGCTGTGTCCACCAGCGTTGCTACTGTTCCCGACGGCAATAGCACTCCTCTCGGACGCAGCGGCGTTGTTGCCAAACGCCAGGGCATTGACATGGGTAGCAGTGGTATTATCGCCTGCTGCGAGAGCGCTTTCTCCAAGCGCTTTTGCACTGTTCCCCAACGCGAGCGCGTTTCTGCCGCTTGCTTCGGCAAGATTACCGACTGCGGCGGAATTAATACCGCTGGCACTAGCTGCATCACCTGCTGCCACTGCACTGTTGGCTGATGCTACCGCCCCATCCCCCAAGGCAATCGCATTTGTTGCACTGGCGCTTGCCCCATCACCCCCGGCAAAGGCGCTGGCCGCTGTGGCGCTGGCTGTGTTCCCAAGCGCGGTTGAGTTGCTGCCACTGGCCATGCTGGCATTACCTACAGCCGCTG
>JBBDLF010000008.1:0-34391 GCA_040879025.1 Pseudohongiellaceae bacterium | reverse complement strand
CAAAGGCGCTGTCCGCAGACGCCGTTGCACCATCACCCAAGGCAATCGCATTCGTTGCACTGGCGCTTGCCCCATCACCGCCGGCAAAGGCGCTGTCCGCTGTGGCGCTGGCTGTATTGCCAAGCGCGGTTGAGTTGCTGCCACTGGCCATGCTGGCATTACCTACAGCCGCTGAGTTGCTGCCGCTGCCTACGCTGGCATTACCCACGGCCGCTGAGTTGCTGCCACTGGCTTGGCTGGCATTGCCCACGGCGGTTGAGTTGCCGCCACTGGCAACACTCGCGTCACCGACGGCTACAGCGCTATCATCAGTCGCCTGTGCTGAATGACCCAGGGCCAATGAGTTCACGCCGCTGGCCTGGGCATCATCACCCCCGGCAAAGGCGCTGTCCGCAGACGCCGTTGCACCATCACCCAAGGCAATCGCATTCGTGGCACTGGCACTGGCACCATCACCGCCGGCAAAGGCGCTGTCGGCTGTGGCGCTGGCTGTGTTCCCAAGCGCAGTTGAATTGCTGCCACTGGCTACACTGGCATTACCTACAGCCGCTGAGTTGCTGCCACTGGCAACGCTCGCGTCACCGACGGCTACAGCGCTATCGTCTGTCGCCTGTGCTGAATTACCCAGAGCCAATGAGTTCAGGCCACTGGCCTGGGCATCGTTACCACCGGCAAAGGCGCTGTCCGCAGAAGCGCTAGCGCTATCACCCAGCGCGATAGAATCAACACCGCTGGCTGTTGCATCGTCGCCGATCGCCAATGCACTGTCGGAGGACGCTGTGGCGGAATCACCCAGGGCGATAGAGTTAACGCCGCTGGCAGTGGATCCGTCCCCTATGGCCAGCGCGCTGTCACCACTCGCGTTAGCGCCATTACCCAAAGCTACCGTATTGATGGCGGTTGCTTGCGAACCATGGCCAATGGCGACACCGTTATCGCCGCTTGCAAGCGCGCTATCACCCAGTGCCACCGTGCTCGTTCCGGTGGCCTGTGCATTATTTCCAGCGGCCAGTGAGTTATCGCCGCTCGCCAGAGACTGATTTCCCACTGCCACTGCGTTTTCGCCGCTGGCTTCGGCATTGTTTCCTGTAGCAACCGAGTTGGTTCCCGATGCGCTGGCGTTCGCACCTACGGCAACGGAATTTTCACCACTGGATTCGGCATTACTGCCGAATGCCGATGAGTCATCCCCCCTGGCTTCGGAGTTACTGCCAAACGCCGATGAGTTATCCCCACTGGCCTCGGAATTACTGCCAACCGCCGATGAGTCATTCCCGCTGGCCTCTGCCACGGTTCCCAGAGCCACCGAGTTCGTGGCATCAGCGTTGGATCCAGAACCAATTGCGATCGCTGATTGATCGCCTGTCGATGAACCCGCACCGCCATCGCCCAAGCCGGTTATCGCGCCACCGGCAATCTCAATACCCGGCCCTGCAGAACTTGCCCCGTCATCGTTACCCAATCGAATCAGACCGCCCTCGGCGCTGATAAAGTCACCGGCCATAATATCGCCCAGTTCGGCAATGACGTCCCCTTCGGTCACGACAAGATTACCAGGATCATCGTCACGCAGAATGGAGAGTGGGTCCAATGGCTTGATGGTTACTGAGCCCGCGTAGGTCTCCGCACAACTGTCCATACCGCCTGCAGCGAAATTCATGGCCTGGCTACCCGCGTCAAGCCCCAGCCCCCCAACTTGTACAGCTATCCCTATAGCCTCGGCCCAGCCTGTAAACACGCCGCCCACCGCAGAAACTGCTTCTGTCACCTGACCAGCAGCATCCGCACCCAATTTCAAAGCATCAAGACCCTGGGCACGCATTTCCAGGTCGCCCGCACACTCAACGCCCGGGATCAGTGAGACCACATCACCTGATAAACCACTAATCAGGTCATATCCGAGATTAGGCAAGGTATTCAACTCACCATAGGTTTGAACCGCTATATTGAATGTTTCGGAGATTACCGTTTCTATATCCCCAGTGGTAGCCGCATTAGCCAGGCCCACAATATCAACGTTGGTCTCATCTTCAATTGTAGAAATCAAGGGCTCGTAAAATGCCTTCGCTCCATCTTCCAATACACCGATAGGGTTGGTAAATATGTCATCGATGTCGCCAATTGCCCCGGCCAGATCGCTTCCCAGATCTGCCACGTCATTGAAAAGGGTATCCACGTCGGTGAACAAGGAAGCTATATCGTCAAATACATCTGCTTGTGTATGTCTTGGCATTACAACCAATGTTGTCGCCATGGCTATCGAAATGTGAGCTTTCAATCTCTTATTTTTTTGTATTTTAAAATTCATGTTGTGCTTCCAGTTTTGTGTATCGCAAAGTTTGTCTGGCAACGGCATTCAAACCTGTCGGGCCTACTCATCCGTGCTCGCTGCCAGCTCGGCTTCCCTGGCTCGTATTTGCGTCAAGGCCTGATTGAAGCGTACTTGCAGCTCAGCGATGCGGCGTGCAGTGATGACTTCGTATTCTTGCCTTAAACGGCCGGCTGACTCGGCATATTTGATACCCACATCAGAATTCTCAAACTTCTCGCGCTCGGCTTCCCATTCGATGCGCTTCTCCTGAAAGGTCATGACATCGCGTAGTTCCCTATCGGTATAATGATCCGCATACATTGCGGCAATCGCCTCCTTGTCGCGCGGCCAGTCAAAACTTCCTTCAGTGATATTGGCCAGCTCAACGAGGAAGTCATCAACAAGCTCTCCAAATTCATCTGGAATTTGCAATCCGGCTGTCTCCATTCGTTGCTGCAAATTCTGCTCAACACCTTGCTTCTCCTGTGTATAAAGTTCCTCCAGCCCCAGCATATCCACTAATTCCATCGCTCGCTGCATATGCCGCTCATCGGCATGGACTGGAGATGAAAAGGCAAGGTAGAAGATTGCAGAGAACGCGACAATCCACTGCGCGCGGTGACTCGTGAATATCTGCAATCCGGTCAAAAAAGATGAGGTTAGGAAAGGCACGAAGCAGATCTCCTCTGTGGCCTGAAAAGAAATGGCCTGAATTTCCGGCCTGGAGCGACCGCGACAGTGAATTTCTAGTAAGTGGGCGCATCCCCCAGGCGAATCTACCATGTAAAGTGTAATAGAAAAAAACAAGGTGTTATTTTTTCGTTATTTATTGAGAAATACAGGTATACTGGAACGCAGCCTTATCGGTATCCAAATAATAAAAAGGCACTCATGGTGGGCAGGTTACCCTATAACATCCAGTTTGCAGGCAGTTTTGAATTAAAAGTTCACGGAACTCGCGTCGCTTGCAGACCGTTTCAGAAAGAACTCAGCCTGTTGCTGTTACTGGTGCTGGAACCTGATCTCGAGCACTCACGGATAAGTCTTGGCCGCTTCTTATGGCCCCAAGTCAGTGCGCAGGGACAGAGCAATAACTTGCGGCAGATACTCAGCAGATTACGCAATCTCCTGAGCGACGACGGAAGCGTCGCTGGCGCGCTGCAGATCACCAATCGCACTGTTGCACTGCGTACTGATGCCGATGTCAGCACAGACTTGTGGTCAATAGACGAATTATTGAATGATCAAAACGGGCCTGTTTCGCTAATAAGCGATTATCCGACACACCGGTTTAGAAACTATTCTGTCAAGAATTGCCCCGATTTCAATACGCATCTGAAAAACCGGATTACCCTGTTCGAGCTGAAATTGTCAAAATTTCTTGAGCAGTGGCTCGAGCGCCACATTGATCTGGCTGAGTTTAAAACAGTTGAACTCATATGCCGTCAGTTATTGCTACTCGACCCGGAGAATCAATCCTCGTACCTGCGGTTGCTCAGGTTGAATATCCAACAAAATCGCAAAAACGAAGCGAAGAGTGTCTTTCAGCAAGCGGTCAATAAATTTCCGGATTTCTCGTCTCAGCTTGGCCAAAGAGAACATGGCTTTCTGTCCCTGGATATCGATGAGTCCACGGCATCCCGGAATGTCAGACAGTTACCTATGTCCTTTTTGTGGATTGGATACTCGCACGAAACTTTTGCTGCTGACACCCAGGTACTATTCAAGATGTTGGAGAAAGTCGAGTCGTGGTTTCGAAAACAAAAATTCAATGTCATCTCGCAGATAACCGGTGAAATGCTGATCTACCATACCGAGGCTGCTCTACAGGATCGCGCGACAGGTAATATTCTTCTTGAGTGGTGGAGTCTGTTACAGGATTTCCCAGATGCCAAAGATCTGGTGGTATTGCTTTTCGGAGGCAATGTTAAGGCATCAACCACTCTTGAATCACAGAGCGTCATGCTGTTGTCACACGAGGCATCGACCATTATCTCCGGTAACCAATTGCGAAGGGGCATCTGGATTACGAAGCTGTGCCAACAAAGGTTGCAAAGGCTTCACTCTTTGCAGATTGAATATAAAAAGCATGGCACACTGCACGAAGTTTTGGACATAGCACAGTCTCCACTTATCACTCAGTGGGAACACGCGTCGGCCTGCACACCATTAATCGGAAGAACCAGTGAAATGGAGAGATTGAAAAATTGCTGGCGCAACGTTATGGGAGGGGGCGCACATGCGACTTTGATCCAGGGAGATCCGGGAATCGGCAAGTCGCGATTAATTGCCGAGTTTCGCGATTTCGTAGAAATTGGTGGCGGCAAGACACACGCGTTGCAGTGCCACCAACATCAGGCAGAACCCTTCAGTGTATTCATCGACTGGATCAAACGCGAACTATTGCCAAAAAATGCGAATAGAAAAAGCACATACCTCATTGATACTTTCGATTTTTCTGCTGAAAGAGGCGTATTTGTTGATTATCTGTTACACAACATATCAAAGCCGGTAGAAAAGCTTGCAAAGTTACCGGCAGCCTATTTACACAAAGAGTTGGTTGAATCATTACTGGAACTGATACGAGTAACAAGCACCCCTAACGCTGCCACTATTTTGACTGTAGAAGACTTGCACTGGATCGATGATGCGTCCTTAAGCGTGTTGCAGCAACTCTGCATGAACTCACCGCAACGAATTATGATCCTGATGTCGGCACGTCCGGAGTTTAAATGCGAGACGCTTCAAGCCGAGACTATTGAACTGCCAAGTCTCAACGCTTCAGAGACGTCCAGCCTGATCAGGTCTATTGTGCCGGATGAGTTGGGCGAATCACCGTTGCTGGAAACCGCGGTTTTCCGGGCAGACGGTAACCCCCTGTATGCAGAAGAGCTGGCAGCAATAATCAATTCACCGGATACATCGATAGACGTTCCGGAATCGCTGATTGAGCTGCTGGTCTATCGAATCAACAGTCTGGGGGAAATATCGATTATTGCGACTACCGCGGCCGTTATCGGGCGTGAATTTGATCTGAACACTTTAGCGGTGCTTCTGGAAGCTGACGAAATAGCGCTAAATAACAAGTTACAGAAGATCTGCGCAACGGGGTTGCTCGAAGCAAGAAAGGAACACCGTTACTTGTTCAAGCATTATCTCATTTTTCAGGCTGCATACAATATGCTGGCTATCGAGACCAGACAGGCGCTGCACAGAAAGCTCGCGATCCTGTTGGAGAAATCCAGTCTCAAACCCTCACAGTATCGATTACTCGATATGCATTGGGTTGCCGGCGGAGATCCCGTAAAAGCGGTTAAATACAGAAGATTGCACTCTCAACGGCTTATCGCGCTTTCAAGTTACCAGGAAGCATACGAGTACAACAGACTCACGCTCGATTATTTTGATGACGGTATCGTCGACGATGTGGAAGGGCACATCCATTGCCTCGAGATGCAAGGACATCTCACCATGATGCTGAAGGGCTATGGCAATGAGGATATTGTCAAACACAGCGAATCCGGAATCAAACTGGCCAAATCCATCGGAGACTATCGCGCCGAGTACTTCTCGCATCTGGCATTGTGGTTTACGTCCAGCTCACGGCAGGGACATTTCGCTGCCGTTAAAGAGGGTCATGAATTGCTGGATATAGCCAACCGCCTTGACGATCTGTCGATGCAGATGCAGGCGCACTATTGTCTGGGTAACGGGCACTTCTTTATGGGTAAAATGGATGAAGCTGAAAAAGCCTTTCAGTGGGTTCTTTCCAGATCCAGTAACGATTACGATAATCAGGTTGACCTGTTCGGCGAACATGCGGTTGTTGTCAGTCAGTCATTTCTTGCCTGGATAGAGCAATTCAAATACAACAACCTGGACAAGGCTCTACTGCGTTTGGAGGAGGCGATTCTCATGGCGGAAGAAGTTGATCACAGCTACAGCCTTGCCTTTGCACATGGCTTCCGTGTCATGTTGCTTGCGTGGGCCGACAGGCATGACCTGCTTGAGAAATATTTGCCGATTCAAAAGAAGCTTGCCGATGAATACCATTTCGCATTCTGGCAAACTGCAGGAAGCATTGTTGAAGAGTTGGGCCTGATTATAAAAGGCGAGTCGAATTCGCTGGATAGATTGAACGCAGGAATTGAAACAATCAAGATTGTAATTCCCGGGCATTATATTACGTTTGCTTCGTTTCAGATAAAGGCGCAGGCCGCGCTCCAACAATGGCAGCTACTGGACCAGAGCATTGAAGGCTTGATTGAAATCGCCGAACAGAAAATGGATCGCTGTCAATTAGCGGAAATGTATTACCAGCGGTCTCTGATTCCCATGTATAAAGAGAAACAACAAGCTATCGAGCTGGCTCGGTTTTGGGCCCATGAATCAGGTGCGCCCCATGTACTGCAACGACTTGGAGACATCGCTGTGTAAACTGTCTTGCCGGGCAGCTTATCGCCTCCGGTTCAAAATATGGTCTGAATGCTCAGTGTCAGGCGACGGTAGCGGCTGCTGCATGAATTTTCAATCAAGCGCAGTGTGCCATTGACGGTGGTGCCGTCGAACCGGCGCCGCTCGCGACACCGGGAGTCATCAAGGGTGTTGTTGGATTCCAGGCGGAAAGTGACGTCATCAAATAGAACTTTGGAAATGAACAGGTTCAGTGAAGGCTGGCTGAGATTGTGGGTTATGGTGGTGATGTCGATATCGTAAACGCCGCCGTCGAAAGGCAGTCTGTAATCGATCCCATAGTTTAACCCGAGATCGGTTATGTCATGGCGAAACTCGAGATTCGCATCTCCGCGGTCGTTGATGCGCTGTTTGGTGCCGAGGAAAGGGTCGATGATCTCGGAATCAAACAGATTCAGGTTCAGGGATACGATAGCGTCGGGTAAATTCAGGTAGCTCAATCGGGTGCTGGCACCGGCGAACGTTCCCCAGCGTTTCGCCGTACCGATATTACCCACCGCCGACTGTGGGTTATCCGGCTCCACTGTGGCGTTGATCTTGCCAATGTAATCGTCGATGTCATCGTAAAAAAGGCGGAGATTGAATACGCCATTGTCATTGGGCAGTCGATATTCCAGTTCTACTTCGTAACGCCAGCGTTTTTCCTGTACCAGTTCAGGGTTGGCGGCGGTGGCATCGCGATCACGGTCGTCCTCGTTGGCCGTCACCGCGAAGTTGGCAAAACTCAGTTGGGAAATGTTACGCGCCGCCGATGCGCGAAGCTGGAAGCTTTCGGTGATATTGAAGCGATAGTCCAGAGACGGCCGGAAAAAATTGAAGTTGCGGTTTTTTTCAACAACGCCAGCCTGGGTAATTTTTGAACTTTCGTAGACCAGGCTGCTTTCCAGTGACATACGATCGTTCAATAGCCAGTTGTGAAATACGAATCCCTCGTAACGAATTTCCTGTACCTCCGTGCCTGGATTGGATAACTCCGGTAAGGGCGACAGTCCGCCAAAACGTTCCGAAGCTGGGTCCGAACCTGAACTACTGCCGATGAACAGGCTCGAATCAAGGAGAGTGTCGGCGCGTTCCATGCCCAGACGTAAACTTTGGTCGTCGTTCAGCGCGAAACTGTAATTACCCTGAACAATGCGTTCGCGCGTGCGCTCATTGGATTCAATGAACAGATCTTTTTCCAGTCCGGTACCGGTATTGGCAGAATTCGAGACATAGCGTTCCCGCAAGCTGTCCCGGGTTTCGTCATTGGCGACAAACAGCAACAGAAAGCGGGAGTCATCGGCAAAGGTGTACTCATAGTCACCACCGATTTCCCAATTGAATTCTGTATTGTCTATCTGTTCTTCTTCAGCCCGGTCGATTCGCTCGCCATCGGCAAAATCGACAAAGTCCCGGCGGATCGGCCGGGGATGGTCGGCATCGCCATACAGTGTATTGAGCTGCATGCGATGGGCTCCGCTGCTGTAGCTCATGTTGCTGCTTATTTCATATTCATCCTGATCCCGGATGTTGGTCTCGAACAAGGTGCCCAGCACGTCTCCGGAGGGACCAAAGCGAACTTCGCGGTTATCGCGATTCTCGTAATTGGGCCTGGCTTCCAGGTTTACCAGGGCCTGGAAATTGCCAATCTGGCGATTGTGGGACACCGAGGCGCCGGCTTCAAAAGTGTCATCGTGATTGTGCCGGGTGACAAGTTCCGCCGAGGTGCTGGAGCGGGATTGGGCATCGTCGAGGATGATGTTCACCACTTGGCTTGCACCACGCACACCCAGGTTCCCGGAGGTGTCGCGAATAATCTCGATTTGCTCCACTTCGCGCGCGGCAATACGGTCAAGCTGGTCCCGGGGCGAGTTGTCCTTGCCGGCAATGCGTTGACCGTTGATCAATAGATTACCGCTGGTGCCCAATCCCCGGTCACCACCACCACCACCATCCAGTGACAGACCCGGAATCCGATCCAGCATGTCATTGACGGAGGCGGGATTGTAGGGCGCAAAAAAATCAGCGGAATAGACAATTGTCGATTCCACGGCGCTTTCAATCTCCTCAATTTCGGGAGATTGCCCCCAACTTGTCTGTGTGCCTAATAGAAGCAGTACGCCGGGTAGCGCAATGTGTAATTTTGTCATAGGGATACTGGCAATTTAACATAATTCATTCAGCCTGGCGTAACACGTTCGCCTCGACTAAACCCCATGATATGCGAAGGAAGGGACGATTGCATGTACAGGGTGGTTTTTATCGAACACCGTTGAAGGCCTTGAGCGTTAAGTTGTTTTCGAGCTGGTTCCTCGTTACTGCCTCACTGGTGAACCTTTCCACGCAAGGCTGACAGAAAAATTCCGGCGACACACAGTACGGCGGCAATACTGAAGCTGACACTGATGGAAACACTCAACAAAACCTGATTTTCTTCACTGATCAAACGCTCACCCATGATCAGTGACATGACCATGGCCACCAGGATCATACTGGCGAGTTGCCCAAGGATGCGTGTCGTGGCAACGGCTCCCGATGCACTGCCGTAGTGGGATGTTTCCACTGAACCCATGATGGCGTTGGCGTTGGGTGACGAGAACAGACTGAAGCCGACGCCAGTCAATAACAAAGCCAGCACCACCGCGGACAATGGGCTCTGACCGGTCAGAATGCTCAGTTGCCAAAGCCCTGCCGCGGTAACCGCCATGCCGGTCGAGGCCACCCATCTCGGCTCCAGATAATCAGAAACGCGTCCGGCAACGGGGGAGAGCAGGGCCATGGTCATCGGCTGCACCATGAGAACCAGCCCCGTGGCGGTGGCACTAAGGCCCTTGATTTGTTGCAGAAACAGGCTGAGCAACACAATATTGGCATAAGTGGCGGTATACATGATCACCGCCGCCAGACTGGACAGGGTAAACACTCTGTTGCCAAAGAACAGACTGACGTCCCAGATGGGATGAGTTGCCTTGCGGGCATGGCGCGCAAACAACACGATGGAAGCGAAACTTGCCGTCAGGGTCATGTAAGCGGAAGCTCGCGGCAGTTGAGTAACCCCCCAGCACAGCAAGGCGATGGCAGTCGCGTAGATCAACGCGCCGGGAATGTCTATCGGCGCCGCGTCATCCTGTCGCCATTCATCCTCAACCCTGACCCAACCTATTAACAGAACAATCGCCGCCAGCGGCACATGCAGCACAAGATTCGCGCGCCAGCCGAACCAGTCGGTCACCAGTCCGCCGAGCAGGGGACCGGTCGCCAGCCCCAGATAAACCGCCGACACCACGAGGCCGATCACGCGGCCCCGCTGATTGGCAGGATAAACCGACGACACGATGGCCATCTGGGTGGCATAAAGCATGGCGGCGCTGAATCCCTGCAGAAACCGACCGGTCAACAGCATGCCTGCACTCTGCGAAAAAGCGGTAAACAGGGAAGTCAGCACGACGGCGAGAGTGCCCAGCAGAAAGATGCGTTTGCGCCCCACCAGATCGGACACGCGACCAAAAATCAGTACAAACATGGCACTGGCCATAAGATACGCCATAGGAATCCAACTGAAGCCTACGGCGCTGAGGGAAAAATAAGTGCTGATGGCCGGTAGTGCCACATTGGTGGCCGACAGCATCAAGGGAGTGGCGTAGGCATTCAGGAGCACCATGGCCAGCACGGCGGAGCGGGACTTCGGGTTCATGGCGGATCAAGCCGGTTATTCGCAGAGAACCGCGTTCTGTTTCATCTCTGCGTAGCGGTCATCATGTTTTTCAGGGGAGTGGAATGCCCCGTTCCTGGAAGACTTCGGCCAACACGCGTGAACCATTCACACCGGACGGAAATCCTGAATACAAGGTAATCTGCGCCATCAGTTCGGATAGCTCTTCCGGTGTAATACCGTTGTCGAGCCCGCGCCGCAGGTGCGCGCGAAGCTGATCGGTTTGATAGGCCGCCTGGGTCATCGCGATCGTGACCAGGCTGCGGTCCCGGGGAGACAGCGCCGGACGGGTCCAGGTTTCTCCATAAACCAGTCCATCAATCAGGTCATCGAGGTACGGTGCCCCGGGAAAACGTGCATCCGGAAGCGGAAGCCCTCGGGATTCGAAAACCTCCGCGGCCACCCTTGACGCGTTGACGCCCGTGGGCAAGCCTGCATAGAAAGCCACATGAGTGATTGCCTCGGAGATTTCACCCGGTGTTACGCCATTGTCGAGCGCCCGGCCTGTGTGATAGCGCACCTCACTCGACGCATACAGGGCGGTGCCCACGGCGACAGTGATCAGGCTACGATCCCGGGGAGAAAGCTCGGTCCGGTTCCATGTCTCGGCGTAGACCACCTGATTGAGCAAGTCGCGAAGATAGGGAGTTTGCGGAAAGGCTCCGGGAAACTCAGCTTCCGGATTTGCCGGTGGCTGCCGGGGTGATGCACCTGGAGGCGTCTCGGGCAGGCCGCGTTCTTCGAAGACTTCCGCTGCAACCCGCGCGGCGTTCACGCCGGTGGGGAATCCGGAGTACCAGAGCACATGAGCAATAAGCTCTGAAATCTCCGCCTGGGTGACTCCATTGTCCAACGCGCGCCCCATATGCAGGCGTAGTTCATTGGTCGCGTAAAGCGCCTGGTTCACCGCTACCGTGATCATGCTGCGGTCGCGCGGGGAAAGGCCGGGTCGCTCCCAGATATCACCGTAGAGATAACGGTTACGCACCTCTCCGAGATAAGGCGCGGCATCATAGGCTCCCGGAGGCGGGGGAGGTTGTTGTGCTGCGATTCCCGGGCTTAGCAGGACTGCCAGCAAGGCCAGTGTGATCAGGGTCAGGTACGAGTGAAGCCTGATTCGTGAAAGAGGCATTTTTTATTCTCCGTTTTGGAAGTGGATTGGGATCGTATAAATTAAATTAGTAACATCATTGTCTGCAATTGTCTTCTGCAAAGGGAGTCATTAAGAGGTCAACATCAGGTCTATTCCCGATAGGCGCAAGGCCTCTCGGGCTTTTATCATCCCCGACTCAACAAGAAAATCTCCAAAAAAAAGCAACGACTCCAAGCGGAAGGCATGAGCATGAGACAGGATTCCCATGCTGGGGAAGACATGGATTATAGTGCGCCGTTGCAGGTACCGCTACAGGCGACGGAGCCGAAACAGGGATTGAAATCGGCGGCGGGTACATCCTCTGGATTATCTGTGATTGTGGTAGAAACGCTGGACGACCTGAAACCCTACCGCTCGGATATCGATGATCTGGCGGTGTTTGCTGCCGACGATAATCTGTTCCACGAGCCATGGATGCTGTTCCCGGCCATTGAATGCCTCGCCGGGAAAAAGCCTGTACTGTTTGTTCTGGTATTTCGGACGAGCCGAGAAGATCCGACAGATCGGCGTCTTTGTGGTTTTTTTCCTCTCGAACGCCGGTCGAGCTATATGGGACTGTCCGTTCCCCATCTTGCGATGTTTTCCTATCCCTACTGTTTCAAGTCCACACCGCTTCTCCACAGAGACCATTTCAAGCAAACGGTCCAGACTTTTCTGGACTGGGTGAGGTTGCAGTCCCGGATCAAGCTGCTGGATATGCAACAGATCTCAAGGAGGGGCTGTTTCCACAGGGCTGTGAAAACAAGGCTGGAGCTTCGTAATATTCGTTATACGGAGAAACGGTTTACGCGAGCCTGTTTTGTCCCAGACACTGACTCGGCTACCTACTGGAACAAGACCCTCTCCGCCAAGGCTCGCAGCAAATTTCGGCGGCTGGAACGCCGCCTGTCAGAACTGGGCAGGCTCGAATGCGATGAACTAAGCTCCGTTGACGACTTTGATCGCTGGATCGAGGAGTTCCTGGTACTGGAAGCATCCGGCTGGAAGAACAGCAAAGGAACCGCCATAGGTCTTTCCACCCGGGACAGACAATTTTTCTGGAGCATTGCCCGGGAAGGGTTCCACCGCAAGCGCATGATGATGATGGCCCTGCGGCTCGAAGGCAAAGCTGTAGCCATGCTGTGCAATTTTCGGGGCGGCGGCGGAAGCTATGGATACAAAACGGCTTACGACGAAAACTTCCGCCATTTCTCACCCGGCATGTTGCTGTTTCTGAAAATGATTGACCGACTGCATCTTGATCCTGAAATTCGCTGGCTGGATTCCTGCGCCGCCCCGGACAATGTTTCCGCCAACCAGATATTCTCCGCCCGTCGGATCTTCTGCAATATGACAGTCTCCAACAGTCCGATTACAGGGAATACGGTTCTCGTCGTTGTGGAGAAACTGAAAAGGCTGCGACAACTGGCCCGCGCGACCCGCGCCGGTGCCGGACGGCTGCGGCTGCCACGATTGAAACACAGCATCAAACCCGGACGCACTTGATCAGGTGAAAAGCATGTCAATGACCACTACAGACAGCCTAATGGAACAGCCGAGTGAACCCGTTTTGCCACCCGATGTTTCAACCGGGTTTCCGCTCAAGCGCTCCTTTCTCAAACTGCCTGTTGCCATTGATGTGAAGGCGTTGTTGCGGGATTACCACAACATCCCGCGTACCGCATGGAGCAGCAGCCATTGGGATATACATTGTTCAACCAACATGCTGCTGTTGCGTGGAGGTAGACGCGGATCCGCCGAAGACTTTATAACCAGCGAGGTATCAAATGCGCCGGTGCTGAGCCGGTTACCTTACATCGCCTCACTGATCGGCCCGGAAGGACCGTTCGGAGGCTGCCGGTATGCGTTCATCATGCGCATGAAACCCATGGGCATCACGCGGGTGCACTGTGATGATAACCCGGCATGGAAAACTCCTTTCCGCCTGCATATTCCGATTATTACCAATCCAGACTCCGTATTGCTCTCAGAGAAAATGGCGCGCCATTTCTATGTAGGCGAAGTCGTCACTTTCGACAACCAGAGCATGCATTCAGTCGTCAACGGAGACTCGGTTCGGACTCATTTGATTATCGACGTCGATCCCAACCCCAGACTGGAAACTCTTCTGCGCAATGCGGCATTCGACCCCGGGATTCGCTCGCCCGCTCTGTGGGCAAAAACCACGGAGAATGAAGCCACACCACGACCCATGCTGACTGTGGAGTCAGAACCGCTGGAGATTGCGGAGAAAGAAGCGCTGGGCCTTGATCCCGACGGCTTTGCCGCCAGAGTTACCCGGCGCCGCCTGATCGCAAGGCTCACTCGGGCACCGCTTTGCGAGGACGATATCCTTTTTTCGGTGAATGGTGTTGAAGAATGCGCGGTTGCCCGAACCGCCACCAGCTATATTCAAATTCGACATGCCCCCGGGGAGATTCTCGAAGTCGGGATCATCCGTCAGGGTGAACGCCGTGTCAGAAAACTGAAGCTGTACCCGAATCCGCTGCCCGCGCCGGTGCTTGCGGGCCTCAGTTTTTTGCGCTCAGCCCGCTACCGGTACAGTGGCTAAAGTTATGGCTGTTCAGACCGCTCAGTACACAGACGGCACTTATCTCGAGAGAGTCACGGACTGGCACCTGGGGGATGCGGCCTGGAAAGCGGACAAGGTGTATCGGATGTTGCACAAACACTCGCTGTCTCCCGCGACTGTCGCGGACGTCGGCTGTGGGGCCGGCGGCGTACTGGCCGAACTTCAGAAAAAACTGAGCCCGGAAACGGTACTGACCGGGTTCGATGTTTCACCCCAGGCCATCGCCATGGCGAAGAAGCAGGAAAGGGGTCACCTGACGTTTTATCAGCAGGATTTTCTCGTCACGCCCACACCCACGTTGCCGGAATTAATCCTGTTACTGGACGTTTTTGAGCACGTGCCTGATTACCTCGGCTTTTTGCAGCGCCTGAGAGCGCGCAGCGACTGGATACTTTTTCATATTCCCCTGGACATCTGCGCCAAGGAAGTTTTGCAGCGTTCACGCTATCCGTTGCATATGCGTCAACAATTCGGACACCTGCATTACTTCACCCGTGAAACAGCACTGGCCACGCTCGAAGACACGGGCTATACCCTGGCGGATCATGAATACACCGACGATATGGAAATCGATCAGGGCGCAGGTGGAAAACTGAAATCCAGACTGTCACGAAAGCTTCGCCGACACCTGTTCCGCTACAAGCCCCGTTTCGCCGCCGCCCTGTTTGATCACTTCAACCTGTTGGTACTCGCCCGGGGTGACCGCCGCGCCGGAGAATCCGTCCCTCGTGCTCAATCTTGAAAGTTCGCACTGATCCACATCGATGCCGGTGAGCAACCTATCAGTGTGCGGGCAAATAATTCATACTGTTGGTTAAATTGGCAACGTGTGGGATTGTTATGCAAAGTATGTTGGAGGGAGCTTTAAGTCACCTGGAAGACGCGGCAAGCTATATAGATGTCCATCCGGAGGTGCTGGAGAAACTGCGCTATCCCAAGGAAGTCCTGACTTCGCGGTTGATGATCCGGATGGATAACGGGTCGCGGCGCTCTTTCCTTGCCTGGCGCTGCCGTTATGACGATACACGGGGACCGACGAAAGGAGGGATTCGTTATCACCCGGACGCCAATGAAGAAGAAGTGAAAACCCTGGCGTTCTGGATGACCTTTAAATGTGCCGTCGCCGGCCTGCCCTTTGGTGGGGCCAAAGGCGCGATCCAGGTTGATCCCCGCCTGCTGTCAAAATCCGAGCTGGAAAGGTTATCGCGCGCCTATGTGCACGCTTTTGCTGATATGATCGGTGCCGACAGGGATATTCCGGCGCCGGATGTGTATACCAACGCGATGGTGATGGGCTGGATGGCGGACGAGTACAGTTCTTTGCGTGGGCGGCCGTGCCCCGATGTGATCACCGGCAAACCGATTCCCCTGGGCGGTTCGCTCGGTCGTGAAGATGCCACCGCCCAAGGAGGGTTCTACCTGCTCAAATTTTTGCAGAAGGAACTGCGGCTCGACAGGAAAACGCGTACCGCTGCGGTTCAGGGGTTCGGCAATGCGGGTGCCCACATCGCGCGCATGCTGCACGATGACGGCTGGCGTGTCATCGCCGTATCCGATTCCCGCGGCGCTGTCTTTTCCGGGGACGGCCTGGACCCGGAATACCTTGTCCACGCAAAAAGAGCCAGTGGCAGTGTCGTCGATATCTGCAGGGAAGGGCTGGCGAGTGAGATAACCCAGGAAGAGCTGCTGGAAATCGATTGCGATCTGCTGGTGCCCGCGGCGCTCGAAAACCAGATTCATGAGGGGAATGCCGGAGCCGTGCAGGCGAAGGTAGTGCTCGAATTGGCAAACGGGCCGACCACGGCGAAGGCGGATGCTATTCTGGAACAGAACGACATTATTGTTTTACCTGATATCCTTGCCAACGCCGGAGGAGTGACAGTGTCGTACTTTGAATGGGTGCAGAATCGCCAGGGACTGTATTGGCCACTGGAAGAAGTGCAGGACCGGCTCAAGGCCTCGATGGAGCGAGAGGCGGGCGATGTCTGGCAGATAGCACAAGAGAAACGCCTTTCCATGCGAACCGCGGCCTATATACTGGCGGCGAAACGTTTGTCAGAGGCCATAGAAGCGCACGGTACCCAGGCTTATTTTTCGGCCTGAATTCCAGGACGCACAATGAACAAACCCAAAGCGCGAGGGAGTTGATCCTATGAAAACAAGCCTGCCCGGTTTACTGCTTCTGCTGTGTTCCAGTCTGGCCTCAGCCGGAGCCTTGGCCGCTGAAGCCTGCGAACCTGACGGCAATGTGAGGTTTGTCTGCGGCGTGGAAAATCCTGAAGACCTGATCGCCATCCCCGGTACACCCTGGGTGATTGCGTCGGGACGCGTCTCGGCCGTTGATGGTTTTATCTATGCCGTCGACACCCGCGACCACAGTTCCACAGTGCTGTTTCCCGGAGCGGGCTCCGCTACGGCGCACGACACGGCCAACTACAGTGACTGTCCCGGGCCTGCCCGTTTCCAGCCCCACGGGGTCGCACTGCGTGACGGAGGGGACAATCGCTTTACACTCTTTGTCGTTGGTCATGGCGAACGAGAAGCCATAGAAGTCTTTTCGCTGGATGCTTCCGGTGCCCCGCCCGAATTCACTTGGGTGGGATGCATCATGGCGCCGGAAGGGACCCGCCTCAATTCGGTCACTGCCCTGCCGGATGACGCCATTGCCGCCACCAATTTCAATACCAGCGGGGGTGAACTCTGGGAATGGGATGCGGCGAGTGGATGGGCCGAAGTACCCGGCAGCAGCATGCCCGGCCCCAATGGACTGGTGTCCTCTCCCGATGGTCGCTGGTTTTACATCGGTGGATGGACCGAAGAAGCCCTGATCCGTCTGTCGCGAGGCCAGAACCCTGTGCAAAAGGACACCGTGGGCGTTGGTTTCCATATCGACAATGTGCGCTGGGCAGCGGACGGTACCTTACTGGTGGGCGGACAGTATGGCGGGCCACGGGCGAATATCGGCGGTTGTCTCAATGGCGGCGCATGCGCGGACGTCTCGTCCCGGGCGGCGAAAGTTCACCCGGACAGTCTGCAGGTGCAGCAGCTGGTTGATTATCCTTCCAATGACTACCTGCCCTTCGGCACGGTTGCCATACAGGTGGGGGAAGAAATCTGGTTGGGGGGCATCGCCGGCGGGGACCGGATAGCACGGTTTGCCGATTAAGGGCCTGCCGGTTTACCCGGTAGCGAATTAGGGTTTTTTTCCAGAGTAACTGAGGAATCTTCCCCGTTAGCACTCGGCGCTGAGACAGGCACAATGAAAAATGTAACCGGGTGGTAACGACACGATAACGCTTCAGAGATACTGCATCTCCCGAATGCCTACAGGTGTCGGATACCAATAATCCATACCAATAAACCCCTCGGCTGGGGTGGGAGAGCACATTGGAGACCACAACAGAATTTCATACCCGTCGTCTTAAGGAAATCATTCCGGAAAGCCAGAACGAATTATTCGCGAGAATTTTACCCATGGCGGTGGCGGCAAAAGAAGGACAGGAACTCGAAGAGGAAGCCCGCATAGAATTTTCCTATCTCGCCAGGATTTGGCGCGACCGAGAGGTGCTGTGGGCACGCTACCCGTCCGGATTGCTTGCCTGCAAGACAATCGGCGATCTCGTGGACTACCTGTACAAGCGCCATGAGCGCGATCAGAGCGACCAGAGTCGTACCCGTCCGAGCCCGGTCAGCAGCCATTTGACACATAATGGAAAGTGGCGAATCCGAAGCCAGGCACAAGATGCGCCGGTACGTGCGAAGGTTTCTCCGTTGCAGGTTGTACGTCAGTAATCCGAACACCCAGGCCCGGGGTAATGGACTTGTGTAGAGATAGCTCTTATGCTTCTCTTCACCATCTTATCCCGGGCGTTACCATGAAATTCCTTGGCCTGATCGCATGCCCTCTGGCATTGCCCTTCCATTCTCTAGTGGCCCAGAGCTACGAGCCACCGTTAACCGACTTGACTGATGCGCCGGGCAATCTCAGCCTCCGCGGCATCGCATACGCTGCTGCGCAATAAAAATAACAGGAGAATTTGAATGTTGATAAATACATTGTACAAGTCCCGGTCGATACGGCCCCAGGTTTTCATATCCGGTCTCGCCTTCACCTTTTTGCTGGTCGCCACCGCTTCTTTCGCCCAGCGTCTTCCGGGTACCGAGAACGGCGAATGGCGTTACCTGGGTGGTAATGCCGGCCATACACGCTCGTCACCCCTGAACCAGATTAACGCCGATAATTTTTCGGAACTTGAAACCGCGTGGATCTGGCGCAGTGACAATTTCGGTCCCAATCTGGATTACTTTTCCCGCGCCACGCCGATCTACGTGGACGGCATTTTGTATACTGTCGCGACGCCGCGCCGCCAAGTGATTGCCATTGACCCGGCCACGGGAGAAACACTGTGGACCTTTCGTGAACCGGAAACGGTCAGGCACCTGCGCTCGCCCCGACAGGCTTATGGCAAGGGGGTGGCTTATGCCGAGGTCAACGGCCGAGGAGTGATCTATGCCACCAGCCCGGCGTTCTTTCTCTGGGCGCTGGATGCCAAAACCGGACGACCCTTGCCGAACTGGGGATCCTCCTTTCCGGTGGGTGACTTCCCCGAAACCGGCGTGGTGGACCTGGTACCCAGGCTTGTGGAGGGTTGGGGACCGTGGCAGGACTATACAGTCAGCGGCGGCAGCTACGACGCCGATTACGGCATTCCCCGCGAACTGGGCATGGTGACGGCATCAGCGCCGCCGATAGTTGTCAACGGTGTCGTGGTGGTGCTGGTCGGTCACCAGCCCAGCTATGGCCAGACCCGTATTGAGAATGTGCCGGGTGACATCATGGGATTTGACGCGGAAACCGGAGAATTCCTGTGGAAGTTCCACACCATTCCGCGACCCGGCGAAGTGGGGCATGAAACCTGGGAGAACGATGCGTGGCAGTGGTCGGGGGACATGTCGACCTGGGCCCCCGCATCGGCGGATCCGGATCTGGGTCTGGTCTACCTGGTCACCAATGCCTCGACAGTTCAGACGTATGCCGGACATCGGCCGGGACACAACCTCTTCGGTGGCAGCGTGCTGGCCCTGGATGTGCAGACGGGAGAACGGCGCTGGCATTTTCAGATACACCACAGCGACCAGTGGAATTATGATCTGCCCACACCTCCGATGCTGATGGATTTGACCGTGGAGGGACAGATGATTCCGGCGTTGATTCAGTACACCAAGCAAGGTCTTGTATTTGCGTTCAACCGGCAGACCGGCGAGCCAATCTGGCCCATCGAGGAACGTCCGGTTATCCAGACTGAAGTGCCCGGGAACTACACGGCAGCCACCCAGCCGTATCCAACCTGGCCGGAACCGGTGGATCGTATTGTACTGAACGGCCTCACTGAGGAATTCGTCATCGACTACACACCCGAACTGGCGGCGCAGGCGCTGGAACTGTTGAGTGATTATCGTATCGGGGGGCTCTATGTGCCTCCGCTTCCGGTCAATCACGACAACGATTTCATCAATAACATTGGGTGTATCGGTGGTGGCAATGTGATATCGCATCCTCCGGTGGCGGACCCCGGGACGGGTATGCTGTACGCGTCCCACAACCGTAACTGCACGGCTCCCGGCTTTATGCAACCTACCGACGGGGTGGACCGGGACAATCCCAATTACCCGGAGCCTGGCGCTGGCGGTGTCACGCCGAACAGTACTCCCACTACCGGCAAAACCGTCGCGGCCTGGTTGCCCGGCGGCGGTGGCGGCATGCCGACCATCGACGGTCTGCGGCTGTTCAAACCGATGGACAATCAGCTTTCCGGTTACCAAATGAATTCAGGCGAGAAAATCTGGTCACGTGCGGTGGGTCCGACACCGGATTCGATTAAAAACCATCCGCTGCTTCAGGGTATTGAGGTGGAGGATACCGGAGGCGTGGGCTGGTCAATCCAGATGGTAATGGGCGATCTGCTGGTACAAACCCGGGCGTTAAGTGAAGGCGGCGTGCAATACGTGCCCGATGCGCCACTGACGATCAATGCCCGCGACAAGTTTACCGGCGAAATTGTTGCCACCGCGCCGCTGCCCGAGCCCGGTCAGTATGGCATGATGACCTATATGCACGATGGCAAGCAGTACATTGTGGTGCAGGTGGGCAGTTCCCGGACGGACACGCCGGGAGCGCTGGTGGCGTTGAGTTTGCCCTAGGGAGCCTCCGAATAACTCCGGGGAGTATCGGGGCATTCACTGCCCCCGGCTTTGTACCCACCCCCGCCATTGTGTAGTATTGAATCTCGTTGGTAACGCAGTATCACCAATTCCTAAAACAGAATACAGGTACACTGGATATGTCGTATAAAAAATGGATAAACGCCACGGCTACTATAGTCATCGCTTCGCTATGTGGAACTGCGGTTCTCGCTCAGGAATCCTGGCCGGCCACGCCCCCGGAGGAGGCTCCAGCGCACTGGGGCCCGGTATCGGCCAATTTTGAAGAAATTCCCTATCCCTACCCGGTTCACTTTCTGGAACTGAACCGGTTCGACCAAGACATGCGAATGGCCTATATGGACGTTGCCCCGACGGGAACGCCCAACGGGCAGACGGTTTTTATACAACACGGGATGAATTTTTATTCCGAAGCTTATACACCCACGATCAACGCACTCGCCGAGGCGGGATTCCGGGTGCTGGCGGTTGACAGGATCGGCTACGGTAAATCATCCAAGCCGATTATTCCGTATGACTTCAATTTTGTCGCCGCCAACATGAAAGCGCTGCTGGACGAACTGGACATCGATGAAGTGGCGATTGTCGGACATTCGATGGGTGGCATGGTGGTCAGCCGCTTCGCGATGATCTACCCCGATGCGACGACCCATGTAGTGATGGTGAACCAGATTGGCCTTACCGACCAGCGCCAGAGTCGCCCATGGCGAGACCCTTATGCCGGTGGTGTGGGTACTTCAAGTTATCAGTCGATACTGGCGGGACACCGACGGTATTTCCCCAAAGAGTGGCCACCGGAACATCTGGAATTCGTCAGGCGCCAGTATGGCCAGACGATGAGTGGTGAATGGCCACGGCTCTCCATGGTTCGCGGGCTGCAGGGGCAGATGCTTTACATCGATCCGGTGGTTTATGATTGGCAGCATATCGCTACCAAGGCGCTGATCCTGAGTGGAGAAGAAGACGGCCTGGTAGCGGACTTCCCGACCCTGGCACGCAATGTCGCCAATGAACTTCAGAATTCGGCGATACTGCTCTACCCCGATATCGGTCACGCGCCGCAAATTGAAATTCCCGACCGTTTTCACGCCGACCTGATCCGGTTTCTGGAATCAGATCCGGACGAGCCTGCCGGCGAATGGGAGTGATACGCCTGAGACTCAATGGCTGTGCCCGGGACCGTAGGCCCGGGCAACCGCCTCGTAGTGCATCCTGAGCAGATCCCGGCCGAAATCACCTTCGAAGTCGCGCCAGACCAGATGGATATGGTTGGCATCGTTCTGGGTATTGTCATATTCGATCAAAAACCCGGTGCCCTGTATTCGATAGTAGTGCGGGTCGCCGCGTTCGGTTCCGCCGATCCACGCGAATCTGACGTCGTCCAGTCCTGGTTCGTGGACTTTCGCCATCCGGGCTTCCGCGACCGGGGCGGGTTGTGTCGAGGCGACTTCTTCAACCAATCTGATCAACATCAAGCGCTGGGCGGAGTTCAGGGCGGTGTAACGGAGTCCTGCGGCCTCGAGCGCGCTGACCTCCTTGTCCGCTCCGGTCAGAATGTCACGCGGAACCTGGTTGGTCCTCACAATGGCTTCGTCGGCCTGTGCCTGGTCCAGTGAATTCACCAACGTTCTGGCCAGATCTTCTTCAGCGGCGAGTACCCGCAACCCCTGCTGCGGACCGCTGCGAACCTCGGCGGGATTGCTGCCAATAAACTGCGGTGTACTGGAGAGACTACTGGAGAGACTACTGGAGAGAGCACCGATAGCGCCTGCAAACGTCCAGTTGAAGGCCAGATGATGACCTTCATAACGCACCGCCCACTCTTCTTCCGCCGCGGGTTCGCCAAATATGGTGACATAGTACAAATCGGGGTCGCGTACGAAGCGGCCGTTGCTCTCCAGCGCGGCCAATACCGATTCCAGGCCGCGGACCTGTTCGGTTTTATCAAATCCTTTGGCGCTCAACAGCGTCTGCAACAGCTTGCGCGCCGCGGCAAGCTGATCGTCGTCAAGTTCCTTCAGCGGAATCCCCCGGCGCTCACGGGGAATGAAATGCCAGTTGAGTCTTTCCTCATCGCTGAATGGATAGCGCGCCTTCTCGCGTTGTGACTCTGTCAGGCTCGCCAGAAAATTTGCAGTGCTTTCCAGCACATCGCGGGTCAGTTCAATGCCGGCATCCTGTGCCTGCAGGCCTTGCATTCCAAAGAGAGGCAAAAGCAGCGAGAGGGGGCGGAAAAATTTCACGTTAGACCTCCGGAGGACGTGGCATTGAGTGACACAGAAACAGGACCCGGGTGTCAGGGATTCTGTCATGAGGATTGAATGACATGATTTACGGAAAACAGGCCCGGGTCAAGCGGTCTGTCACAGTGCGGCATTCAGGACATGACGTTCCAGCATCCGCCGCCGGACCACGGCACCATACACATTGCCATCGGCATCCACTCCGACACCTTCGGCGCCGGAATGTTCATCGGTGAGAGGTTCCGTGTCTTCGATAAACGCGGTGACGGACCCGTCGACGGCCGACCCGATACGAATACCCTTCATGATACCCATCCGTTCATTGGCTCCGGTGTCTGGTCCTGATTCCGAGTCCGCTACGTAGATTGTGTCATCCGGAGTGATAAAAATACCGCTGGGTCGGCCGAATTGTCGCCACTCGTCAATGAATTCGCCATCCTGGCTGAATAGCTGGATCCGGTTATTTTCTCGATCACCTACAAACAGCCGCCCACGGGAGTCCATCGCGAGAGTGTGCGGCTCGCTCAATTCTCCAGGGGCGGAGCCCTTGCTGCCCCATTCCTTGATGAATGTGCCGTCGGCGGCAAAATAGACGATACGATTGTTCATGCCGCCGCGGTGACTTTCGCTGACGAAGATTTCGCCGCTGTGAGGATCGATAGCCACATCATTAGGTCGGAATACGATGAACCACATAGAGATACTCTCCGTCCGGCGACGGTTCCACGGCGGTTACCGCAGCCCAACTGCTAGTGCCTTCGGGTAGTTCTCCCCAGTTTCGCTGAGTTTCGTAAGGGCGAGGCAGGTCGTTCCGAACTCCGTAAGCAACGGCCTCGGGGGAGTCGGCATAACTCATCACCGCGCCTGCGGTACCACCCAGCAGCAGTATCAAGGACGGCAAAGCGGAAAGCATTGTGCCCAGACCTCGTGTTTTTGGATCCGCCACGTAGCTGCGCAGGTAAACCACACGCCCGACAAGATAAACCAAACCCAGCAGTGAGGCGGTGACCGGATCGATGAAGTAGCTGAACATGACCATGCCGGGAATAAAAACCACCAGACCTTCCAGCGTGTTCTGATGCACGCGGAAATACCGCTCAAAAACCGGATCTCCGGTGGTGGCCGGGGCCGGCACGCTGTATTTTCCTCTCGCTCTGCCCACCAGCCCTCCGAAAACCATGTATTCCAGAAGCGCGAGCGCGATCACGATTGTTGGTAATTCCATCAGCTTATTCCTCGTTTTTTTCAGGTTTCAGAAATTCGGAAGTTTCAACGCGAGGCTTTGCCACGCACGACAGGCCCGCCCTTCGGGGCTTCCAGCCGAACCCGGTCTCGGCGTTGCCGTTTTTCGACAGGCCGACGCATGCCTTCAAAACGGCGCCTTGATACCGGGTTCGGCTGAAAGCCAGAGGCGGTACAGAATTGATCAGAGGTTCCCAAGCATCCTACTACGCTCCTGTAGCGGGGGAAAAGCAAGGCTTTTCCGGAAACCGGCGCAGGCTGCCAAACGACGGAGGCCCCTGGCAGGCGGCGCAGGGGCGAGAGTTAAAGACCAGAAGCGCGTTTATCCCCCTGTAGTTGCTGCATTTCAATCGGGCACTTGGTAAAGTTAGCGGACAATCAAAATGGATTCACCCGTTCCAAGAGGCAAGATCATGAGCCATCTGCATTGTATATTCCGCGCCACATTTCAGGCGACAATCCGTGTTGCAACTCGCGCTGGAACGCCGATATTGCTGCCGCTTGTGCTGCTTCCCCTTTCTCTCCAGGCGCAGGAATCCGAGTCTGTTGAATGGTTTACTCTCGGCAGCGATTATGCCCATACCCGATATATGCCCGCCGACCAGATCACTCCGGAGAATTTTGATCAGTTGGAAGTGGCGTGGGTGTGGGATGGTGCCAGTTTCAATGCAATCAGCGGTCGATCCACGCCGTCCTACATCGACGGGGTCCTGTATACCGTCGCCGGCAATCTGCGCCATGTGATTGCCATTGATCCACAGACCGGAGAAACCATCTGGTCCTGGCGGGAACCGAAGACCGGCCGGGCCGAATATTCCATGCGGGCTGATTACGGCAAGGGCGTCGGGTTTGGTTACGTCGACGGAAGTGGGGTGGTGTATATCATCTCGCCCGGCTTTTTTCTGACTGCGCTGGATGCGAAAACCGGTGCTCCGCTGGAAGGCTTCGGCGAGCCTGTACCCATTGACGGCTTCCCTGATACGGGAGTGGTGGATTTGCTGTCGGATCTGGGTCACCCCTATGACCCCTATGAAGGTATTCCGCTGGAGGTGGGTTATATCACCTCGTCCTCGCCGCCTATTGTGGTGAATGATACCGTTATTGTCGGAAACTCCGCCGAGCAGGGTTACCATCAGTCGCGTGTCGAAAACGTTCCCGGCGACATTCTGGCTTACGATGCCCGAACCGGCGAGTTGAAGTGGAAGTTCAATGTGATTCCCCGGCCCGGGGAATTCGGCCATGAAACCTGGGAAAACGATGCCTGGCAGTGGACCGGCGATGTGTCATCCTGGGCGCCGCTGGCGGCCGATCCAGAGGCGGGTATCGTCTACATACCAACCAACGGCGCCACAATAGACTACTATGGCGGATTCCGGCCGGGGGACAATCTGTTCAGTACCACGCTTATCGCACTGGACGTGGAAACCGGGGAGCGTCGCTGGCACTACCAGCTGGTTCACCATGACATCTGGAACTATGATATTCCCACGGCGCCGATTTTGCTGGATCTGGACATGCCCGGCAGGGGCACGGTGCCTGCTATAGCCCAGGCTACCAAACAGGCATTCGTTTATGCGTTTGATCGACTGACAGGCGAGCCGCTCTGGCCTATTGTGGAACGCGCGGTACCAGAATCCATGGTGCCCGGGGAACAACTGTCTCCAACGCAGCCTTTTCCCACCAGACCGGCACCATTCGATCTACAGGGGATTTCGGAGGATGATCTGATTGATTTTACTCCTGAATTACGGCAACAGGCTATTGAAGCAATGGCGGATTACCAGATGGGACCGTTGTTCCTGCCGCCGCTGCACGACGAAAACGAGCTGGGTAAATTCGCTGCCATGAACTGCCCCGGTGGCGCCGGTGGAGCAAATATCAACGGGCCACCTGTTGCTGACCCCACCACGGGTGTCATGTATATCTCCACCCACACGGCCTGCTTCGCGTTACGGGTCGTACCCGGCGATGAAGCGGATACATTCTTTCCGGAAACCACGGGCACTACGCTTTCGCGGTATGCCAACTCGGTTCGCGGCGCCACCGCGCGTCCTCCGCGTCACCCCACCGGCTTACCTATGACGAAGCCTCCGTACAGCCAGATTGTGGCGATTGATATGACCACCGGTGAGCATGCGTGGGCAATACCCACCGGAGAAACGCCGGAACGTTATCGAAATCATCCCGCTCTGGAGGGAATCGATATCGGCAATACCGGTACTGGTGCGCTGGTGCCGATGGTCATTACCGAGACCATGCTGGTATATTCTGATTCAGCGAGCGACGGCACGCCGATGTTATGGGCGATAGACAAGACCACAGGCGAAATCCTGAACGAAACAGAGGCGCCCGGGCGGAACGGATACGGCATGAGTTCCTGGGTACACGAGGGCAAGCAGTATCTCATTTTGCAGACAGCCAGCACACTGACGGCAATGGCTTTGCCGGATTAAACCAGGCGATAGCCTGGGCGTCCCCGACGAGATCAGGAGTTTAAAATGACTGGAAAAAATGGCATGAGTGGGGTGGTTCTGGCGCTCACACTGACCGGGCTGAGTCATGGCGCCATCGCGCAGGACGCGGATTATCAGGCTCCGAGAACTGCGTTCGGCAGCCCTGATTTGCAGGGGATGTGGACCAATAATACCATTACTCCGCTCACCCGCCCGGCCGAGTTCGGCGAAAAGCTGGTGCTGACTCGCGAGGAAGCGATGCAACTTGAGCAGGCGGTGAGAGCCTTCGCCGAAGAGCAGGACCAGCCCAGTGACCCTGACCGGACCGCGCCTACGAAAGGCCAGATTGAATTGCGGGACAGCTACAACAACTTCTGGTTTGACGACGGTACAGAGGTTGCCAGATTCAATGGGGAGTACCGCAGTTCGTTAATCGTGGACCCGGTGGATGGACAGCTTCCGGCCTATACCGAGTCCGCGCAGCAACGCATTGAGCAGGCTCGGGATGAGCGTGCCAGTCGCGGCGCCTTCGATGGTCCTGAATCCCGACCTCTGCCCGAACGCTGCCTGTTGTCATTCGGTTCCAGTAGCGGTCCGCCGATGTTGCCTATTCTGTACAACAACCATTATCAGATTGTGCAGTCTCCAGGATACGTAATGATTCTGGTGGAGATGGTCCACGATGCGCGCATTATCCGCATCGACAGTGATCCATTACCCGATGCGATACAACCGTGGCTGGGTGACTCCACCGGCTACTGGGACGGCGATACGCTGGTGGTCGAAACCAGGCGGTTCAATCCGAAGCAGGGTTTCCGGAATTCTTCAGCCAACTTCACGGTGACTGAACGGTTTGCGCGAGTCTCCGATGACACGATCAACTACCGTTTCACCGTGGAGGATCCCGATACCTTTGTGGCTCCGTTCACCGCTGAAATACCGATGTACGCCACGGATGAAAAACTGTATGAATATGCCTGCCACGAAGGAAATTATTCACTGCCGGGAGTGCTCGCCGGGGCCAGGCGGGATGAACGCGAACAGACCGGCGAATGAATGAGCTGTGAATCTGAAGCCGATGGGGCCGAAGCCATGATCTGACCCGGATCCAAGGATAACTCACGCGCGCAGGGAGCAGCAGATGAAGACGCGTCTACTCAACCTCTGGGAGTCGGTAAGCACAAGTTTCTGGTTTATTCCAACGCTCATGGTCTCGGCAGCGATCGTGTTATCGCTGGTTATGGTTAATCTGGATCAGCGCGATGTAATACAGCCAGAAGATGTATTCGGGGTGCTTTATCAGGGCGGATCCGAAGGCAGTCGCTATATTCTTTCCACCATTGCAGGCTCAATGATCACCATAGCCGGCGTGGTATTTTCCATTACGATCGTTGCACTCACCTTGGCGTCTTCCCAGTACGGCCCGCATCTGTTGCGCAATTTCATCAAGGATAAAGGTAATCAGGTGGTACTGGGCACCTTTATCGCAACCTTTATTTATTGTCTGTTTACCTTGCGGGCAGTGCGCGACAATGATGGGGTGCAGTTCGTTCCAGAACTTTCTGTAACGGTTGCTCTGGGCCTGGCGGTCGTTAATGTCGGTGTGCTCATTTACTTTATCCACCATGTGTCCGTTTCACTTGGGGCCGACACCGTAATTGCCAGAGTGCATGGTGATTTGCTGGCCTATTTGTCGAAGTTTTTCCCTGAGCACGATAGCGAGAAGGAAACCGTGTCGGACGAAAGGCCGCCGGGCAATGTGGAGGGAAATACGCAAGTTCCCGACATGCATTCCTACCCCTGTCGCTTTAGACTCGCGGCACCCTGCGATGGTTATGTTCAGGCAGTCGATTATGGGGGTATCATGGAGATCGCGACGAGTGAGGACTTGTTGGTTAATTGTACAACACGGCCGGGGAAACTGGTTGTCACCGGCGGTTCACTGGCCGAGGTATATTGTCGTCAACTGCCTACAGGCGACGTCAGGGCTGCGTTGATCAGGACACACATCATCGGCTCTGTGCGGACTCCGGAGCAGGATGCGGAGTTCTCTTTCAATCAATTGGTGGAGATCGCTCTGCGCGCCCTCTCGCCTGGGATAAACGATCCTAACACCGCGATGGCGTGTATCGACTGGCTCGGTGCGGCGTTGTGTTTTCTGTGCGGTCGCCGGTTACACGCTTCCATTGTTTATGACGACGACGATGTACCGCGACTCATACGGCATCCACACACGTTCGGTGGCCTACTGGAGATGGCGTTCAACCAGATCCGTCAGAACTGTCGAGGAAATGTGAGTGTCACTATCCGGTTGCTCGAAGCGCTTACGCAGATCGCGATTCACGCCCGCACTGATGAACAGAAGAAATGTGTGATGCGGCAGACCACCATGGTATGGCAGGGAATAGCCGGTCTCGAACTGAACGACAATGATTTGCGGGATATCCGCATACGCTACGACAAAGCGCTCAAACACGTGGCAATTCACTAGAGCCGCTTTTTCATCCCCCAAATACTGCCTCTAAGCCAGAAAATCCCACGATAATCCAGACAAACCCCAACAAAAACAACAAATTACACGGGTCAGACCCGCGGAGCGATAGACAAAGCGGGGGTGGCGGTTGGATAATGTTTTTTCCACCAAGCTCTGGAGTGTTACGCAAATGAATTCTCAACATCACGTTCTGATTGCTGCCACAGTTTTGTCGCTCTCACTGGTTACCGCCTGTTCGCCTCGGACAGAACAGGAGGCTGTGGAGGCTGTAACCGAGTCAGGGGTCAATCCAACGCTCAGAACGATTGAGCAGGGACAACTTGTCGGCTTGGTACAGGATAATGGCAGTCACTCCTGGAAAGGCATTCCCTATGCTCAACCACCGGTCGGTGAGCTGCGTTGGAAACTGCCGCAACCCGTGGCGCTGTGGGACGACGTATTCCAGGCCACGGAGACGATACAGCCGTGTACACAGTTCGCTTCCGGTTTGACTGCCGGCATACCGGACCCTGACGGCGATGGGATTGTGGGCAGTGAAAACTGCCTCTATCTGAGTGTGTTCGCTCCGGACGGCGCCTCGTCGGGGGAGCCGTTGCCGGTTATGTACTGGATTTTTGGTGGGGGCAACAACAGTGGATACGCGGGAGACTATAACGGCGGAGCACTTGCACAGTCGCAGAACGTCATTGTGGTGACAGTCAATTACCGTTTGGGTTCTCTGGGATGGTTTCTGCATCCAGCAATTCTGGAAGAGGGTGCAAGTGGTGCCGCCGGCGGCGGCAACTGGAGCACGGTCGATACCATCGCGGGGCTGGAATGGGTACGCGACAATATCTCCGCTTTCGGCGGAGATTCAGGCAACGTCACCATTTTTGGTGAGTCAGCAGGCGGCAGCAATGTCATGAGCCTGGTAACGTCTCCGCTTGCTGAAGGTTTATTTCATCGTGCGGTTGTGCAAAGCGGTGGCGTTGGCACCACTACAATTGAACAAGGCGAAAATTTTCTGGACGACGAGGTGCCAGGCCATTTCCACAGTTCCCGGGAAATCATAAACAAGATTTTGGTCCGTGACGGCAGGGCGGTCGATCGGGAGGAAGCAAAGGCCATGCAGTTGGCGATGAGCAACGAGGAGATAAATACTCTGTTGTATTCCCAGGACCCCGCTGAATTTCTCAGACTTTACAACCCGGAGGGCTCCCGCAACTACCCCGCACCCAAAAAATTCAGGGACGGGGCTGTCTTTGTTGCCGAACCCCCGTTGGAGCAGCTGGCGAATGGCAATTATAATCAAGTACCCATTATCCTGGGTACCAACCGTGATGAGCGCCGAATCTACATGTACGGCCAGTGGACAGACGTAATCAGAAACGATCCGGATGAGTATGTGCGGGCGGCGGCCTACCCATCCGATATGCGAAAACTTACGGGTGTCGATAATCTTGCCCGGATTATGGCGCCGGTTCAGAACAGCGGAGTTTATGCCTTCCGCTTTGATTGGGACGAACAGAAAACGACCGAGGACGGGCTGGACATGGCCATCGCCGTCGGTGCGGCTCATTCGACAGAAATGGCGTTTGTGTTTGGAGACTGGAGCGTGGGATTTCTGCCTGGAGAGAGATTGTACGATCCGCAAACCAATCCGGGCCGTGACAGACTGTCCGAAGCCATGATGTCCTACTGGGCGAATTTCGCCTACACCGGTGATCCCGGACAGGGGCGCCAGGGGAATCTGCCTGAATGGCAGCAATGGCGGAACGGAGATGGAAATTCCAAAATGATCATTCTGGATTCCGAAAGGGACGGTGGAATTCGTATGTCTGATGAAGAGGTCACACTCGAGAGCATCAAGGCCGACTTCCTGCGGGCGGAATTTTCGAGCCACCAGAACCGGTGCGATACCTACCGCGAGACCTTTGCAGGGACGACCGCCTTCGAGCCCGGTGAATATGCCACGCTTGGTGAAAACGGTTGCAGCGAAGATTAGGTTCCTTAGGGCTTTTAAACAAAAAAACCCAGGCTTGTGAAAGTCCGGGGTGACCTTAACTATCACAATTCACCCCGGCTGTTGTCCCAGCCAGATGGATAGCAAGCCGGCGCGGCTGTTGACATTGAACTTGCGATATATGGCCTTGATATGCTGATGAGTCGTGTGCGGCTTTTGATCGAGGTCGTCGGCGATCTGCTTTTCCGAGAGCTTCGTGACAAGACGCGTCATCACTCGCCTCTCCGTCACGGTCAGAGGCTTCTCCGCCAGCAGAAGGCCGTGCTGAATCATCAATTGTCGAAAAAACCACTTGAGACCGCGCAAAGTCCTGCTCGCCAGCAATCTGTCACGGGTAGTGAAGGTTGTGCCATCCGTTCGGTGAAAACAGAAATAAGCTTCGATGTCACGGTTTACCGGCGCAACGACATACAGCGTGTCACTGATCGAATCCGCCTTTTCCCGCTGAACATACGGGTCGACTCCACTGGATAACTGCCCCGTGATATCGCTTCGCAGATAACTTCGGAATTTTCCGGCCCGGCGGGTATGGTAGATGATGTTCTCGCTCCGTTCGCCGGTTTCCAGTGCTTTCGAACCGATACTGAACCTGTATCGTGCGGCCTCGTCCTCGTGCAGGAACTGGATGGCTCTTGGACGCCAACCCGACGCGGGGTCCTGAACGGAGGTAGCCACCCGTACCGCTCCAAGCCAGTATGCCTGGCTCGCCCCGGCCCAACCGGCGATCGTGGATAACAGCAAGTGCAAGGTCTTTTGACTGTCAGCAGCGGGACGATCAACCAGGAGGTCCCACAGTTGATGGATTTTCTGCTCTTCTTCTGGAGACATGAAGGAATTATATTGAAGTCCGGGTCCATATCACATGTTTTTGGGTCAATCGGAGAAGCCAATTGACGTTAATCGTGTATATTCCGTCTTCTGATCAGTGACCGGAGAAATTTCTGATGTATCACGGCCTCTATTTCGTGTTTGCCACCTGGGCTTTTATGCTGACGGCTGTCGTCAGTACGGCGGCTTTTGCCCAGCAAACCTTTCCACAATTGACCCGTATTGAAGAGGCTGATGCCGGCATCACGCTCGATGGCTTCCTGGACGAAACGGTTTGGATGGATATCCCGGCAATAGACGGGATGAGACTGATTGATCCGGATACTCTGGCGGAGGCATCTCTGGAGACCCGCACCCGCATTTTCTATACTGAGAGTGGCATCTATGTAGGCGTGATGAACTTTCAGGATCCTGATACGCTCATTGCGCGGATGACTTCGCGGGATACCCAACTGGACAGGGATGGTTTCGTGGTGGCAATCGACTCCTCAGGCGATGGGCTCTACGGCTATTTTCTGCGAATTAATCTGGGTGACTCCATGACAGACGGAACCATCCTGCCAGAGCGTCAGATCAATATGCAATGGGATGGCTCCTGGAATGGCAGAACCCAGGCTCTGGATGACGGATGGAGCGCGGAATATTTCATCCCCTGGGCCATGATGGCTTTGCCTCAGGCAAGTGAAACACGGCGGATCGGCCTCTATTTTGAACGACAGGTAGGTTATCTGGGTGGCGAAGCCTGGTCCAGACCGGCCCTTCCCAGAACCGTAAACGAATACCTGTCCGCGTTTGAAAAATATGAACTTCGGGATATTGAACCCCGTACGCAGATCGCGTTCTACCCCTTCGCGTCAACCACCTACAATGGCATCCGGCATGAGGCGGAATTCAAGGCAGGCACTGAATTATTTTGGCGCCCCACCACCAATACCCAGTTATCTGCTACGCTGAACCCTGACTTTGGCAACGTGGAATCGGACGACGTTGTAGTAAACCTGACGGCGTTCGAGACCTTTTATCCGGAAAAGCGCTCTTTCTTTCTTGAAGGTCAGGACATTTTCAATACCTCGCCCCGAACCTCCGGAATGGGAGGGCCGGGGGGGCCCATAACGCTGTTGAATACGCGACGGATCGGTGGAGCGGCGCGGTTTCTCGTTCCGGAAGATGCCACGGTGGTGGCCACGGATCTGAGCCAACCTACAGACTTGCTGGGCGCGGTAAAACTGGTTGGTCAAAACGGCAGCTGGCGTTACGGGACCTTGCTGGCCTCCGAGAATGATTCCGAAATTCGTGGACTGCTCAGCGACGGAAGCCGGGTGGATCTCGAAGCGGAAGGCCGGGACTTCAGTGTTGCCAGGGTGCTTTATGAAGATACCAGTGCCGGTGGCAGACGCGCCATGGGCTGGATGGGTACCAATGTCTCGCATCCTGACGTTGATGCCACAGTCAATGCGGTGGATGCTCACTTTTTCTCGGCGGATAATCGTTGGGTAGTCGACAGCCAATTGATGCATAGTGATGTTGACGGGGTAACCGGCACAGGGGGTTTCGCGGATTTCAATTTTCGGCCTGAACGTGGCGTACAACACTCACTACGGACCACTTATATTGACGATAAACTGGATATCAATAATCTCGGCTTTCTGACTCGCAACGATCAGGCCAACGTGGATTACAATTTCTTTCTCAATGAATCCAACATTGAGGGGCTGCGGTCCAGGGTCACCAATGTCTTTATTACCAATCAATGGAACACGGACGGGCGTCCGGTACGGATGCGCCTTGCTACCGCGCGCAGGTATACCTCGCTGAACAACAACAGCGTCAACTTCGGTATTCAGTTCTTTCCACCCCGTGTCGATGACCGGCTGGGACGTGGTACCGGCGACTTCAAGTTGCCCGCCCGATGGGGCGCTGATTTTCGGCTCAATACCGATCCCTCCAGACCGGTTTCCTTCAGCCTCGAATTCAATCCCAGTGAGGAGTCTTTCGGCGGCTACAACCTCAATACCGTTGCCGAGGTCGTGTGGCGCCCGAATGATCAGTTTTCCATTGACCTGCGCCTGGACTATACGGATCAGGACGGTTTGCTGGTGCATCAGGGCAACGGCAATTACACCAATTTCGAATCCACCCAGTGGGCTCCGCGCCTTGAAACGAACTACTTTATTACCGCCAAACAGCAACTACGATTCAGTATGCAGTGGACGGGACTGAAGGCTTTTGAAGACAGGTTCTGGCAGGCGGATCAGGACGATCTGGACTACCTGAACGAAGTGCCGAAACCGGATGCAGGGCCTGATGATTTCACGATCAGCCGCCTGACGTTCCAGGCGCGCTACCGCTGGGAAATTGCCCCGTTGTCGGATTTATTCGTCGTGTATACCCGGGGCAGTAATCTGGCGCCGGGTGTATTCGAGACATACCAGGATCTGCTGGAGAGGTCATGGAATGAAAAGATTGTGGACACCGTAACGATAAAACTGCGCTATCGCTTCGGCTCGTAGGGAGCGTGGTTTCCCGGATATTTCCAGTCCGCCGCCACGACGGCGTTGCGCCCCTTGGCGATAGCCGGGATTCCCGGCGGAACGCCCCTTGTACTGGCGGCACACCGGGCTCTGACACGATGCGAATTAATGGGACCGGACACTAGTATCATAACCCATAAATATCGAAACATATTTATAAATTAGTATATACTGTC
>JBBDLF010000007.1:0-41753 GCA_040879025.1 Pseudohongiellaceae bacterium | reverse complement strand
GCGTCCGTTGGAGTGGTGCCTCGCTGCCCTCGGCCGGAAAAGAACACTGATTCAAATCCGGTGGGTGCCCCATATTGTGGGTGCCATATTGTGGGTGTCCAGGATTCAAGGAATCATGCTTTGGAGCACGTCTCGCGGTCCTCGCCGGAAAAGAATCCAGTTCCGTTTGAGACTCAGTCAGAGATGTTCAACTGCGGTAATTTCGTATTCAACGTCACCCGCGGGGGCCTTGACCATCGCATCATCACCCACCGACTTGCCCATCAACGCCCTCGCGATGGGAGAGCCGACGGAAATCTTTCCTTCGCCCACGTTGGCTTCATCTTCACCCACGATCTGATATCTTGATTCCTTATCGGTATCCAGGTTCACCAGTGTGACTGTGGTGCCAAACATAACCTTTCCCGTTGGTTCAATCAGCGTGACATCGATAATCTGGCTGTTGGAGAGTTTGCTTTCAATCTCTTTGATACGGCCTTCACAAAACCCCTGTTGTTCCCGCGCGGCGTGGTACTCGGCATTTTCCTTGAGGTCGCCGTGCTCCCTCGCCGACGCAATCGCGGCAATTATCCTGGGACGGGTTACCGTCTTGAGTTCATGCAGCTCGATACGGAGTTTTTCCGCCCCGGCTCTCGTCATTGGAACTTTTTGCATAAGCTTCTCGCCGCCTCCTTGGGACTGCCGGAGGCGTATGTCAGCGCCTGAATTTAAATCGAGGGAAGCTCTGAACAACAGCGAAATCGGCTGAAGGCCACAGCGGTCATGGAGTTATTCAGAGCTTCCCAAACAAAGAATAGCAGCACTACCGCTACTATTAAACTGTTACCGTAGCTCAACCGGTAGTCGTACTCTTTCTCAGCTCGGCATGCAAGTCCTGGAGAGTGTACACCGAAAGTTTATTTCCATAGACCAGCGCTTCACAGACTGCCAACGCGCCGGCGATGGTTGTGGTGGAAAACACGTCGTGGCGTAGCGCCGTGCGCCGTATTATGGACGAATCGGCGATTGCCTGTTTGCCCTCGGTGGTATTCACCACCAGTTTGATTTCCTCATTCTTGAGCATATCAACGATGTGCGGTCTGCCTTCGGTCACCTTGTTGACGACTTGCACGTCAATTCCCGCGTCCTTGATAACCCGGTGGGTGCCCCGCGTGGCGACCAGTTTAAAACCGATATCCACCAGCTTTTGAGCCACTTCCACCACATGGGGTTTATCTGCATCCCGAACGCTGATAAAGGCGGTGCCGCCACTCTCCAGAATTTCGCCCGCGCCGAGCTGAGACTTGGCGAAAGCTTCCGCGAAGGTTTTTCCAACGCCCATTACCTCGCCTGTGGATTTCATCTCGGGACCGAGGATAGGGTCGACACCGGGGAAGCGGTTAAACGGAAAAACCGCTTCCTTTACCGCAAACGTTGTCGGGACGATTTCGCGGGTGAAATTCTGGTCTTTGAGACTGGTTCCGGCCATGCACCGCGCAGCTATCTTGGCCAGCGATGTGCCGATACACTTGGATACGAAAGGTACGGTACGCGATGCCCGGGGATTCACTTCGATAATATAGATTGCGCCATCCTGATAGGCCAACTGAGTGTTCATAAGCCCGATGACACCCAGTTCCAGCGCCAGGGCGGAAACCTGTTCGCGAATCTGGTCCTGCACTTCCGCAGCCAGATTGTACGGAGGCAGCGAACAGGCGGAATCGCCGGAATGTACGCCGGCCTGTTCGATATGTTGCATGATGGCTCCGACCACCGCCTGCTTGCCATCGCTTACCAGATCGACATCGATTTCGATGGCCGAATTGAGAAAATAGTCCAGCAAAACGGGGCTTTCGTGTGAGACCCTGACTGCTTCGACCATATAGCGTTTCAGTTCTTCTTCGTTGTAAACAATTTCCATGGCGCGGCCACCGAGCACATAGGAAGGTCGTACGACCAGCGGATACGAAATCTTTTTGGCTTCCTCCAGACTCTCGGCAACACTGCGTACGGTTTTGTTCGGCGGCTGCTTCAGGCCCAGTTTTTGAATAAGCTGCTGAAAACGCTCCCGGTCCTCGGCTCTGTCGATGGCGTCCGCGGTCGTCCCCAGTATCCTGACACCTGCTGCCTCCAGTTGCTTGACCAGGTTCAGGGGGGTCTGCCCGCCAAATTGCACGATCACACCATGTGGATCCTCCAGATGCACTATTTCGATTACATCCTCAAACGTTACCGGTTCGAAAAACAGTCGATCCGAAATATTGTAGTCGGTGGACACGGTTTCAGGGTTGCAGTTGATCATGATGGTTTCGTAACCATCTTCCCGCATCGCGAGCGCCGCATGCACACAGCAATAATCAAATTCTATACCCTGCCCGATGCGGTTGGGGCCGCCGCCGAGCACCATAATCTTTTTTCGATCGGAAGGTTCGGCTTCGCATTCTTCTTCATAACAGGAATACATATAGGCGGTTGCGGAAACAAACTCCGCCGCGCAGGTGTCGACACGCTTGTACACCGGCCGGACGCCCAGTTCGTGCCGTTTTGTCATCACTTCCTGCTCACCCGTGCCCATGATCATCGAAAGGCGTTTATCGGAGAAGCCCTTGCGCTTGAGCGCGAACATTTCATCGTGACTGAAACTGTCAACCGTCTTCCCGGTAAGGGATTCCTCAGTACGGATGATGTCTTCAATCTGCGCGAGAAACCAGGGATCGATACCGGTCAGCTCGTTGACTTTCTTCACCGACCAGCCAAGGCGGAAAGCATCGCCGATGTACCATATCCGATCGCTGCCCGCCTCCATAAGCTCCCGCTTCAACACCTCGTTGGCATCGCTCAACGCCGTGTCCAGCTTGGGATCAAAGCCACTCACATCCACCTCGAGTCCGCGCAGGGCTTTCTGTATTGATTCCTGAAACGTGCGGCCAATTGCCATAACCTCGCCAACCGATTTCATCTGCGTGGTGATCCGGTCGTTGGTTTCGGGAAATTTTTCAAAGGTGAATCGCGGAATCTTGGTTACTACATAATCAATGCTGGGCTCGAACGATGCGGGCGTGATGCCTCCGGTAATTTCATTGCGCAATTCGTCCAGGGTAAATCCCACCGCCAGCTTGGCCGCCACCCGTGCTATCGGGAAGCCGGTAGCCTTGGAGGCCAGCGCGGACGAGCGGGAAACACGCGGGTTCATCTCGACAACCACCAATCTCCCGGTCTCAGGATCGATGGCAAACTGTACATTGGAGCCACCGGTTTCCACCCCGATTTCCCTTAATACGGCAATGGCCGCATTGCGCAGAATCTGGTACTCCTTATCGGTAAGCGTCTGGGCCGGCGCGACAGTAATTGAGTCTCCTGTATGCACACCCATCGCATCAAAATTTTCAATGGAGCAGACTATAATGCAGTTGTCTTTTGTGTCGCGGACCACCTCGAGCTCGAATTCCTTCCAGCCTATTAACGACTCATCGATCAATAATTCATTGGTCGGGGACAACTCCAGCCCGCGGGAGCAGATTTCCTGAAATTCCTCTTTGTTGTAGGCGATTCCTCCACCGGTGCCGCCCAGCGTGAAAGAAGGACGAATAATGCAGGGAAAACCCACCTTCTCCAGCGCCTCGTAAGCCTGCTCCATATTGTGGGCCAACCCATGGTTCGGCGTCTCCAGTCCGATCGCCTTGATCGCATCATCGAACAGTTCACGGTCTTCGGCCTTGTCGATCGCCTGACAATTCGCCCCGATAAGTTCAACATTGTACTTGTCCAGCACCCCATGCCGGTTCAGGTCCAGGGCGCAGTTGAGTGCCGTCTGACCCCCCATCGTCGGCAAGATCGCATCAGGCCGTTCCTTCTCAATGATCTTTTCGACAATGGCCCAGGTTACCGGTTCGATATAGGTGGCATCCGCCATGGACGGATCGGTCATAATCGTGGCGGGGTTGGAATTGACAAGGATAACCCGGAAGCCTTCTTCTCTTAAGGCCTGGCAGGCCTGGGCACCTGAATAGTCAAACTCACATGCCTGACCGATAATTATCGGTCCGGCACCCAGGATAAGAATACTTTTTATATCACTTCGTTTCGGCATGTTTTACTGATCGAGCCCATTGTTGAATGGTGATTTTGATTAAATGTTCAGAAATTTCATTGTGTATCTGCGGCAGCCATCAAATCGATGAAATGATCGAACAGCGGGGCCACATCGTGGGGCCCCGGAGACGCTTCCGGATGACCCTGGAAACTGAAAGCCGGTTTGTCGGTACGCTCTATACCCTGCAGAGTATTGTCAAACAGCGAGCGGTACGTGGCCTTTACATTTTCGGGCAGGGTGTTCTCATCCACTGCGAAGCCGTGGTTCTGGCTGGTGATGAGTACCGTGCCGTCTTCCAGGTTCTGAACCGGATGGTTGGCACCATGGTGTCCAGAAGGCATTTTTGTGGTGGCAGCCCCACAGGCAAGAGCCAGCAACTGGTGTCCGAGGCAGATACCGAATACCGGGGTTCCGGATTCCACGATCTCTCGGGTGGCGGCAATTGCGTAATCACAGGGTTCCGGATCTCCGGGTCCATTGGTCAATACCACACCGTCCGGCTTCATCGCCAGCACTTCGGCGGCCGGCAGAGCGGCCGGAACCACCTTGACCTCACAACCGCGCTCGACGAGCATGCGCAGTATGTTGCGCTTGACGCCGTAATCATAGGCGACAACCTTGTACGAAGGCTTTGCTTCAGGGGCTTCATGGCCGACACCGAGCTTCCAGACTCCCTCGTTCCAGAGGTAGGTTTCACTGACGGATACCTCCCTGGCAAGGTCCATACCTTTCAAACCCGGGAAGTCGCGCGCGTACTCAAGTGCTTTTTCCGCACCCCCGCTAGCCAGTTCGTGTCCGGACAGCAAACATCCGTTCAGGGAACCCTTGTCCCTCAGCAGGCGGGTAAGCTTGCGGGTATCAATCTCGGCGATCGCGACAACATTGTGCAGCTTGAGGTAGTCATCCAGAGACTGCTCACTGCGCCAACTGCTGGCCAGCAGCGGCAGATTGCGAATTACCAGTCCCGCGGCCCACACGTTGCCCGACTCATTGTCTTCGTCATTGGTGCCTGTATTGCCAATATGCGGGTAGGTAAGCGTAACGATCTGTCTGGCGTAAGAGGGATCGGTGAGAATTTCCTGATAACCGGTCATGGCCGTATTGAACACTACCTCTCCGACGGCAACGCCCTCCGCGCCGATTGCCACGCCGCGAAAAGTGGTGCCGTCTTCAAGGGCTAATACAGCGGGTTCGGGCACAAGACCTCCTCTAGGTTGTTTATCCTGCCATTCGGGTGCTGCCGTGATTCTTTGAAACAGGTTCTGCAAACGGCAAAAAAAACGGAATGAAGTTACCTTCACTCCGTTCTGCTGTCTGGTTCAATGCGGTTTCTCAGTGTGTGACATACTGAGTGTGCATTTTACAAAAACCACGGCTCAATTGTCTATGTTCAACTGGATTCCGTGACGGATAAATGTCCGCCGATCGTGGCGATTCGGCATTGACCCGCGCGGTACGGAAATCAAAGCGACAAAACGTCCTCCATTGTGTACAGCCCTGCGGGCTTGTCGCTGACCCAACCGGCGGCCCTGACTGCGCCGGCGGCGAATGTCATGCGGCTGCTCGCCTTATGGCTGATCTCCACCCGCTCTCCCGCTCCAGCGAAAATTACCGTGTGGTCTCCAACCACATCGCCGCCTCTGAGAGTCGCAAAACCTATCGTATTCCGATTCCGGTCCGGACCCAGACCCTCGCGGCCGAAAATACCTACCTCTTCCAAGTCACGCCCCAGTTCTTCGGCGATGACCTCGCCCATTTTAAGCGCCGTGCCTGAAGGCGCATCCTTTTTATGGCGATGATGCATTTCAAGGATTTCGATATCGGATTCGCTGCCGATTACCTGGGCGGCAATACGCAGCAGTTTCATGCAGAGATTGACGCCCGCACTCATATTCGGCGCGAACACTACTGGAATGTCCCTGGCTACAGACCTGATACTTTCTTTCTCCGTCTCGGAAAAACCGGTCGTGCCGATTACCATGGCCTTACCCTGTTCCCGACAAATGGCGAGGTGTAACAGGGATGCCGCCGGGGCGGTAAAATCAACCAGCACATCAAACTGACCGGCCACCGTGGCGAGATGTTCCACGGTAACTACCCCGCACTCGGCCCGCCCAATCAGGGTACCAACATCCTGATTCAAGGCCGGATCGTCGCCCAACACGGTGGCGGCGGTGACCGTCATGGTTTCACTGGTCTGCACGGCCTCCAGCAAAGTGCGGCCCATTCTGCCGGCAGCGCCGGCGATTGCAACTCGAATCATTAGATGATTTCCCGTAATCCAGGTGTGCCAAGTATACAGGGCCGTGAACTTTACAAACACCGCCGGATCGAGCCCCGCCCCAGATATTGCCTGTTAAGAGCCGGTAACCTCACACCACAGTATTCCCGCCGCCCCCCGTGGTAATATGGCTTGAAGCTACTCCGCAATTTAGGCACACTTTATAGTAACTATTGCTGTGGACTCCCAAAACCGCCACCCTCAGGCTCCGAATTTACCCTGCAGGCCCCATTTTCTCACTTGTACCTGGCTTTCAGGATTGAAGAGAATCACCGAAACGAAATGAGTGACGCCCCGGTCTTGAACGGAACAACGAAAAGGCAGCGCTATAACTCGCTGGTTGATGCGCTGTATCAGGATGTTTATCGCTACGCATTCTGGCTGTGCAAAAATCAGCCATTGGCCGAAGATCTGGTCCAGGAAACATTTTTGCGCGCTTGGCGGTCTTTTGACAGTCTGCAGAACGACAAGGCGGCAAAAGCCTGGCTGTTTACGATTTTGCGCCGTGAGAATGCCAGACTGTACGAGCGGTACCGGCCGGACCTGGTGGATATAGAAAACCAGTCCTTGCCGGACGTGAGCGAGAACGAGCCTGACAACGAAGTTGAAAGACAAATGCTATATAACGCTATCAACAAACTGGACCGCGATTACCGGGACCCTTTATTGCTACAGGTTATTGGCGGATTCAGTGGTAAAGAAATAGCCGAAATTCTCGATCTTAATAACAACACGGTAATGACCCGTCTGTTTCGTGCGAGAAGTAAACTGAAGCAGGAATTTATACCTGATAATAATGATTTGGAAGAAGAGCTAAACCAAGATGGATGATCTAGAGTTCCGCCGCAGGATATTCGCTGACCCCTATGACACGGACCAGGCGCTACTGACCAGTGCGTCCGGCAATCCCACCCACCAGAAATTGCTGGATGATGTACGGGTACTGGACGGGCGATTGCAGGAATTGGTCCAAAGTACCCCCATACCGGACAGCCTCCGGGAGAAACTTGAGTCTGTACTCGACACCACGACAGCCGAAGCCATCGACTCAGTCCAGGGCGCACCGCGTCTGCGCCAGTTTGCCATTGCAGCATCCCTGGTCGTTGCGGCCGGAGCGGCATTCAGTGTGTTTAAGCCCTCCGGTAACCCTACCGCGGAAGAACTGGCCTTCGGGCAGCAGGCTCTTAGCCATGTGTATACCGAAGCAGCCCTCTCCTTTGCCGGTGGCGCGCCGTTGGAACTGCAACAGGTCAACACCATCATTGGCGAGCTTGGCGCCCGGGTGCACGACACGGATGCCATGCGTGGCTTGCATATCAGTTTCGCGAAACCCTGTGCGGTAACGCCTCCGATTCACAGCGCGCATCTGGTGATGGAAGATGAACAGGGGCAGGTGTCGGTGATTCTAAGCAACAGCAGTCCAGTGTCCAGGGAATTCACATTCGGTGACAACCGCTTCAGCACCACTGTCATCCCCATGGGCGAGGGCGCTCTGATTCTGATTGGTGGCAAGGATCAAAGCCTGGAAGCCTACCGCGAGCTGTTTACCAACAGCGACAATGTGGAGTGGGCTATCTGATACGGCGACCGCATGGCGCGGCACCGTCAAAACTGGTCGGCCTTCATAGCCATCAATGTTCCGCTTCCATGCGAAATTTCTTCCAGCAGCGTCTTGTAGCGTGGCATCAACCTGTTCAGATAGAACCTGCCTGTCTTGAGGATTCCATCGTAATAGTGGTCATCGGCACCGGCCGCCGCGCTGGCGGCGGCGATCATCCGACACCACATAAATCCGTACAGCACCAGACCCATCAATTGCAGGTAGGGATAAGCTGATGCTCCGATTTCGTCCGGATCGTTGTCCGCCCGTTCAATTATCTCTATGGTAATATCCTCCAGACGCCGACGCGCCTCGAGCAGAACGCCGTTAACCTCCTTCAATTCCGGTCGTTCGGATGTGTCACCGAGAAACCCGTCGATCTCTCCAAGCAGTACCTGCAGCAGATCTCCCCTGTTGCGAACGGTTTTTCGGCCCATCAGGTCCTGCGCCTGAACGCCATTGGTTCCCTCATAAATCTGAGCGATACGAGCATCCCTGACGTTCTGTTCGAGCCCCCATTCACGAATATATCCGTGGCCTCCCAGCACCTGCTGACCCAGCACACAAGCGTCATAGCCACAGTCAGTGCACCAGGCCTTGGCAACGGGTGTCAGTAACGCGACCAGTTTTTCCGCGTCAGCCCGGGCATCGGCGTCACGGTCATACACCGCAGTGTCCAGCTTGCCGGCAACATACAAGATGAGCGCCCGACCCGCCATAATGTTGGCGCGCATAGTAAGCAACATACGCCGGATATCCGGATGGACGATAATCGGGTCCGCTTCGGTCTGCCGGCTTCGCCGCGCCCGAGGCGGAGGCGCCCTTCCCTGCAGACGTTCCCTCGCATACGCCACAGCGGTCTGATAGGAATTTTCCGCGAGACCCGTTCCCTGCAGCCCCATCGACAACCGCTCATAATTCATCATCGTGAACATGCACGCGAGCCCTTCGTTGGGCTCTCCGACAAGGTATCCGGTGGCATTGTCGAAATTCAGTACGCAGGTGGATGACGCCTTGATACCCATTTTATGCTCTATGGAACCACAGCTGACTCCGTTATCGACAGTGATGTGACCTGCCTCGTTCACCTGTTTTTTGGGAATGACGAACATGGTAAGACCGTGGGAACCCGACGGTGCACCCTTCATTCTGGCCAGCACCAGATGGACGATGTTTTCCGTCAGATCATGCTCGCCGCCGGTAATGAATATCTTGGTTCCCGAAATACGGTAACTGCCATCTTCGCTGGGCTCGGCACGCGTCTTCAACAAGCCCAGATCGGTACCCGCATGTGCTTCGGTCAGGCACATGGTACCGGTCCATCGGCCGCTGTTTAACGAAGGCATGAAGCGCTTTTTCAGTACATCGGTGCCATGATGTCTCAGTGCCATCGTGGCGCCCGAAGTCAAGATGGGATAAAGCGCAAACGAGCAGTTCGCTGCCATGATCATTTCTTCGACCAGCACTGACAGCGTCTTCGGCATGCCCTGGCCGCCGTACGCGGGATCACCGCCCAGACCCACCCAGCCACCTTCGGCAAAGGTTTTGAACGCTTCAGGGAAACCTTTGGGCGTGGTGACCTGACCCTCGCTGAACCGGCATCCTTCCTCGTCACCCGTCCGGTTTATCGGAGCCAGCACTTCTTCGCTGATCCGGGCGGCTTCCTGAAGAATTACCCCGGTTAGGTCGGATGTCAGTTCCACGCCGTCGGGCAACATGGAAAACAGCCGACCGGTATCAAAAACCTCTTCAAGGAGAAACTGCATGTCCCGTAACGGGGCGCGATAGGAAGCCATGTGATTGTCCGTAACAGGCGCTCATGGAACCAGCACCGGGGCGTTGGAGCTTGACTACATCACATTATAGTACAGGGCTGGATCAGAATTGCCATTCATGAGGGGGGATTCCTTTTCCGATTGATCCAGAAGCGTTTCAGGTCGCATTCCCAGTCGGGAGAATAGATTCAGATCGGCCTTTTCCTGAGGCAACGGGGTGGTCAACAGCTTTTCGCCGTAAAATACCGAATTGGCGCCGGCGAGAAAGCACAGGGCCTGCGTCTCCTCACTCATCTGCTGGCGTCCGGCGGACAGACGGACATAGGAGTGTGGCATGACGATTCGGGCTACCGCGATAGTACGGACAAATTCGACGGGATCAAGCACGTCAACGTCTTCCAGGGGGGTGCCTTTTACCCGCACCAGCATGTTGATGGGCACACTTTCCGGATGCTCCGGCAAATTGGCCAACTGCTGAATCAGTCCGATGCGATCTTCGGTTTCCTCACCCATACCCAGTATTCCGCCGCAGCAGACTTTCATGCCGGCCTGTCGCACGTGAGCGAGCGTATCCAGCCTGTTCTGAAAGGTTCGGGTACTGATGATTCGGCCGTAATACTCCGGTGAGGTATCGAGGTTATGGTTATAGTAGTCCAGACCCGCACCCGCCAGGTCGCCGGCCTGTTTCGGGGACAGGGCACCCAGCGTCATGCAGGTTTCCATACCCAGGCCGGCCACCGCGCGGACCATGGCCAGCACCGCTGGAAAATCCTTGTCACTGGGATGCTTCCAGGCGGCGCCCATGCAGAACCTTGTAGCACCTGCGTCTTTCGCCGCCTCGGCGCGTGAGACGACGGTATCCAGGTCCAGCAGTTTTTCGTTTTCCAGCCCGGTGTTGTAGTGTCCGCTTTGCGGACAGTACTTGCAGTCTTCGGGACACCCGCCGGTTTTAATCGACAACAGTGTACTCATTTGCACGCGATTGGGATCGAAGCAGGACCGGTGTACCGACTGCGCCCGATAGACCAGATCCATGAAGGGCAATGCAAACAGTTCGCCAATTTCTTCCCTGGACCAGTTGTGACGTGCCGGAACACTTATCTGTTGCATTGGCTGTTTCCTGTCATTGGTCTGCCCATGGACTACGCTTACTGTACGATCACGCGGTGAACAAAGAACTCATGTATTGTAAGTGGACGACTCATGCTGTCAACCCAAGTTAGATCGACAGTTAACAAACTGTTCTCAATGGTATCCATTCCCGGTTGCTGCGTCATCTGCGGCAGATTTGATCGACAGCGCATTCCCCTGTGCTCCCGGTGTCATGCCGAGTTACCGAGAGTGGGCGTATGTTGCAGCTTGTGCGGGGCTGTACTTCAACAGGCGTCCGGGGTTTGCGGTGGCTGTCTCAGGGAGCCCCCGCCGTTCCGGCGTTGTCGTGGAATTTTCCATTACCGCTCGCCATTGAGGGAGCTGATAGCCGCCTACAAGTTCCATGGCCGCTTTGCGGAAGGGTATGTGCTCGCCAAATTGCTGTCCACGACGATGAGGGACCACTACTCCGCAAATCCGGATCAACGTCCACAGCGGCTCATACCTGTTCCCCTGCACCGTACACGACTGCAGGAACGGGGTTTCAATCAGGCGGCTGAACTCGCCAAAACAGTTTCAAGGGACTGCGCCATTCCCGTTGGCCATCGTTATGTCGAACGAATACGCCACACCGCGGCGCAGAGCTCGCTGACAGGTGCAGATCGACGTCACAATCTGCGGGACGCCTTTTCCATCACAAGTTCTGAAAAATTCCACGGCATTGAATCCGTCGCCGTAATCGACGATGTTGTCACAACCGGATCCACGGTCATTGCGCTGGCGGAAACCCTGCGGGCGGTCGGTGTGGACAGCATCGATATCTGGGCCCTCGCCCGCGCGCCTGGCAAACTGTGATCCGCGTCACGCAAACCCGGGCGCTAGAGACGACGTGTTGTGATACGGCTAACAGTTTCTCACTGGCGAGCCCGTATAATTTAAACCGTTGGAGACAACCGGGTGTTCAGAAAATGTACACCCTTTCCAAGAGCAGACCAGTTAAACCCCGGGGATTCCGGGGTTTTTTTTGGCTGATTGTCAGCCCTCGAACAACAGGAAGGTGTCAGAACTGGTATTTGATTGAGCCGTAGGCGACTCGTCCGTTCTGATCAAGTATGCGGCTGTCGCGGTTTAGTATCTGCGTCGCCTTTTTATCGAAGATGTTGCGGATGCCGAATGAGAAAATCGCCTGATCAGATTTGCCGGCCTTCAGGCTGTAGCCGTACTGCAGATCCACCGTGGTGATGTTGTCCACCAGTTCATTAATCTCATCGATATCCAGTTCGCTGATTTCCTTGAAAGAGTCAAAGTGATTGGTGATCGCACTGGCGGTATGGTTACCGAATTGCCAACTCAGCGTCAGGGTGCCCTGTAACTCGGGGCTTGCGAGAAAATCCGCGTCAACGTCCGACACAGGGCTCAGTTCCAGCAAGGTAGTATTACCGTTCTGACGGAAATCGTAGACATAGGAAGCACGCGTACTGAGCGTGAACTGACCGAAACTGTCGGTGTCCCAAATATAGGCGGCGCCGAGGTCGAAGCCGTTACTTTCCCTTGCCGGCTTGAGGAAAGAGTTTTCCAGCACAGCTTCTGAACCGGACTCACCCAGATACAAACGGGACAAGCCGTCATGCCAGCCCGACTCCGGCATAGCAAGCCCATTGGCGGCCTGCTCGGATTCCGCCTTCCAGGCATCAGCACGTACGCTGAGGCCTTCCAGGGGTGATAGTGTCAATCCCAGATTGAGATTGCTGGCATCCACCGCCATTCCGCCAAGCTCACTGGATTCGAAACTGCGCTGTACGCTGAACAGGGGCGGGGAATTGGTCAGGGTATCTCCGGGCACAACAAAACCCGACTGACTGACGGGCAGGTCGACTGATGATTGCGCCACAGCGGTGACCGGGAGCCATACAGCTACCAGCAGGGCGAGACCGCGAGAAAAAGGCCGGCTGAAAGATTTGTGGGTCATTTGCACCAGCTATCCCTGTAAATCACTTTCTTGTTAGTGCTGCCTTGTGCCAGGTATCTGCCAAGAAATACACATGTCACATTTAATAAGTCTAACACCCCATCGGCAAGAAATGCATCCCCAGTTCGCGTTTTTTGGTTGTTTTTTGATCTTGTGAAACACTGCCCGTGACACTGTAAACGCAACCCTACAGCGGTTGACAGCGGTCCCCAATCCGTCTGTCCGCTGGCCAGGATCCGCTTACCCGGCGCGCCAGTTCCGCGACTGTCGCGGTCTGATTCGGCAACACCAGATCCGGTGCAATTTCGGCCAGCGGTAGAAGAACAAAACCGCGCTCATGGGCTCGTGGATGGGGCACCACCAAAGAGGCTGAATTGACCCGGCGTTCGGCGAAGGTGATCAGATCCAGATCGAGAGGACGGGCTTCATTATTTGCTCCACTGCGCCGCCGGCCGAACTCCGACTCCAGCGCCAGAAGTTTTTCAAGGAGGGTTTCCGGGGTTTCATCGGGGAACGGATACAGGGCGACGACGGCATTGACGAAGTCCCGGGTATCTGGAGGACAGTCAACGGGTTGGGTACGCCACAGTGAAGACCGCAATGCACGTTGCCGGCTGAGCGTGTCCAGTTCGGTCATCGCACGGCGCACGGTGGCTTTCGCATCACCATACGGCGATGGCAGATTGGACCCGATTGCCACGATGGCGGCATCTCTGATAGACGGCTGGTCCACTTTCGGGTCATTTATCCATGATATTGTCGCGAGAGTTCATGCACGGCCTCTACAAATACCGCCACCCGCTCCGGGTTGACCTCGGGTGTGATGCCGTGGCCCAGATTGAATACATGACCGCTTCCGGGGCCGTAGCGTGCCAGTATGTTACCCACCTCCCGGCGGATAGCCTCTTTTGAGGCATAAAGAATGGCGGGATCCATATTTCCCTGCAATGCCTTGCTACCGACCCGCCGGCGCGCGCTACCAATGTCCACTGTCCAGTCGAGGCCGATGCAATCGCAGCCCGCCGCGGCAATTTCTTCCAGCCACAACCCCCCGTTCTTGGTGAAAAGTATCACCGGCACCCGACGCCCTTCGTGCTCCCGATGCAGCCCGTCCACTACGCGTTTCATATAGGCCAGGGAGAATTCGCGGTATGCGGCGGTAGATAACGCCCCGCCCCAGGTATCGAAAATCTGGACCACCTGTGCGCCCGCCTCTATTTGTGCATTCAGATAGGCAAGAACTGCTCGGACGAGCCTGTCCAGCAATTGATGCATTACCGCGGGCTGATCGTAAAGAAACTGCTTGGCCTGACGAAAATCGCGGCTGCTTCCGCCTTCCACCATATAGGTTGCCAGTGTCCAGGGGCTGCCGGAGAAACCGATCAGCGGCACCGAGCCGTTCAATTCCTTACGGATCAGGGAAACCGCGTCCATGACATAACCGAGATCGCGTCGAACGTCGAGATCAATAAGCTGCTCCACGTCACTCTCGCTTCGCACCGTTTTGCGGAAACGCGGGCCTTCCCCTTCAACAAAGTACAAACCCTGACCCATCGCGTCCGGAATCGTCAGTATGTCGGAAAACAGGATCGCGGCATCGAATGGGTACCGGCGGAGGGGTTGCAGCGTGACTTCACAGGCCAGTCGCGGAGTCTTGCACAGCGTCATGAAATCCCCCGCCTGGGCGCGGACGTCACGGTATTCCGGCAGATACCGGCCCGCCTGACGCATCATCCAGACCGGGGTAGCGTCCACGGTCTGGCCTGCCAGCGTACGCAACAGACGGTCGTTCTTGAGAGAATTCACTGGCGGTTCCTTAACTTGGTGATGGGAATCGGCAGATTCTACATTCTGCCCGGAATGGGAACAAACTTTCGACGGCGGGACGCGCCTTGTACTGGCGGCACAGCGGGACTCTGAAATGACGCGAATTGATGGGACAGGACACTAACGTGATTTGATGTCGTGCTGAATCCCTGCCAACGGTCGCGCCCATGGTTGCAGTTCACGAACTTCCAGGGGAAGACCTGCCGCTGCCGACACGGCGGCTTCCCGAGTGGGAAAATCGCCATAGACGACCACAAACCACGGACGACTCTGGTATCGCGTTTCGAACCAGGAATATTCAGCGGCGCCGGTCCGGGCGGAAACAAAATCCCGGACACCGCTCTCCGAAAACGTACCCAGAATCTGCAAGGCGAAATGCTCCGGGTTCATCGCCAGCAACCTGGCCTCCCCCTCGGGAGAATCCGGAGTCGGCGCGTTGTCTGCAGCCGCGGCCTCAGACACCGGCGGAGACTCCCGCGATGCGATTACCGGAGTGGGCGGATTCCGGCTTCCTGTATCCAGAGGCACCTGTATCCGCCCTGTTTCCCCAGTGATCTCCGGTCCCGGGCTTCCATCGAAAAGAAAAATGGCGGCAAGAAGCGCGACGCTCAACGCGCCCGCCGCAGCAACATACGGCATGGGAATCCGAAATGTTCCGGAGAGCGGATCTTCATCACGCTGCCGCAATGTGTCACGGGCAAGCCGGTTAACGGCGCCGGGTATCCCGCCGGCGCGGGCATGGATGTCACTAACAAGGCGCTTGCCAAAGGGCATGGGGCCGGTGGAATATCCGGCGAGCTTGAATCTGAGGTAGTCCGCCGTGGTGTCACGGTTGAATGGCTGCAACTCGAACACTTCCGGCTCAGGATCTTTGCCGATCGCAATCGTCTCACCGCTATCCGGCAGCAGCCCGGACACCATGTGGTTGAGCTGACTCTCGCCCAGCAGGACAAGATGAATCCCGGTATTACCGGATGCGTCTGCTCCAGCAAGGTGAAGCAGCACCTGTAACACCTCGCTGCCCAGTTCGTGAGAGTCATCTATCAGCAACACCAGGGTTCCGCCACGCGTTCTCACCTCCCCTGCGTACCGCAGCAATTCGAGCTTGACCTGGCCGGTGGAACCGGATGCGTCTGTCGGCAGGCCGAGATCGGCGCAGATTTCGTTCAACACACCTGATTCATTCATGAACAGGGTGGACTGAACCCGCACGCCTACCGATCCGCCGCCGCGGCTTTTCATCACGAAATGAGCCAGTGTGCTTTTACCGCTGCCGAGTGGTCCGGTAACCAGAAGAAGATTTTCTCCGGCGCCCAGACAGTCGAGAATTTCCTCCAGAATCTCGCGGCGGCCGCCGCCGGCAAAAAAATGTTCCGGTTGATTCGTCTCGCTGAATGGATCCAGTTCAGGTTCCGGTGCGTCCTGGTATTCACTCATTGTGATTCAACTCTCGCAAAGGGCTTCTCCTGCTTTCAAGGTTGCCCGGAGCAGCCCGGCATCCACATTCTCTTCAATGACAGCTTCGCCGATGGATTTCAGCAAAACCAGCCGGATTTTTCCGTCTCTCACCTTTTTGTCGGACGACATCAGATTCAGATAAATGCTTTCGTCAATTTCCGCTGGCGGGGTCACAGGGAGTCCGAAGCCGCGAATGACGGATTTGACGCGAACAGCGTCTGCATCCTCCAGCCATCCCATGCGCCGGGAGATATCCGCCGCCATCACCATCCCGGTCGCCACCGCCTCGCCGTGCAGCCAGTTACCGTACCCGGTGGCGGTTTCAATGGCATGTCCGAACGTGTGACCCAGATTCAGTAATGCGCGCACACCGCTTTCCCTTTCGTCGAGCGCGACCACGGCGGCCTTCTGTTCGCAGCTGGCCTTGATGGCCTGGGCCAGCAGGTTGCTGTCTCGGGACTCGATACCGTCCCTGTGCTGTTCCAGCCAGTCAAAAAATTCGCTATCACGAATCAAGCCGTATTTCAGCACTTCAGCCAGGCCGGCGCGGAATTCCCTGACCGGCAGGCTGTCCAGTACGCTGATATCGACTACAACACAGCGCGGCTGATGGAAGGCCCCGATCATATTCTTTCCCTGCGGATGGTTGACACCGGTCTTGCCGCCCACGGAGGAATCCACCTGGGCCAACAAAGTGGTCGGGATCTGGATATAATTCACTCCCCGCTGGTAAGTGGCGGCGGCAAACCCGGCAATATCACCAATGACTCCGCCACCCAGGGCTATCAGCGTGGTGCCACGATCACACTTCAGCGACATCAGTTTGTCATAGATCGCACCCACGGTTGCCAGAGTTTTGAATTGCTCACCGTCAGGCAGTACCAGATCATAACACTCAGTATCCGCCAGATTTGCTCTCAGCTGGTGCAGATAAAGAGGTGCGACAGTCTCATTGGTAACGATCAGAATTTTTCGGGAGTTGAGGCAGGGTGAAAGCAGACCGGCCTGGTCCAGTAGCCCCCGACCGATGAATATCGGGTAACTCCGGCTTCCCAAGTCTACATTAACGCTTATCATTGCTGTGTCTCTGGTCTTGTGGTGTTGAATTCGCGGCAACCGACTTGAGCCGATCAATTATTTCCGCGGTTATGGCGCGGGGGTTACGTCGATTGGTATCAACGATGATGTGCGAAATTTCTCGGTACAACGGGTCGCGCTCCTTCATCAGTTCTTTAATTCGCGCAACCGGGTCCGGTGTTTGCAGCAGGGGCCGGTTTTTGTCTCTGCTGGTCCGGTCGATCTGCTGTGCGATGGAAGCCCTCAGATAAACGACAACTCCCCTGTTGCGTAATACATCGCGATTCGCCTCGGACAAGACGGCACCCCCGCCCGTCGCCAGTACAATATCGTTCCGCCGGGTCAACTCATTCAGCATTTTCGACTCGCGGGTCCTGAAACCCGCCTCACCCTCAACATCGAAAATCCAGGGAATGTCCGCCCCGGTGATGCTCTCTATTTCACGGTCTGAATCAAAGAAACTCAGCCCCGTCTGTTCAGCCAATACTTTCCCGATAGTCGTCTTGCCTACTCCCATAGGTCCCACGAGAAATACATTGCCGTTGAATTTGTCCGGTTTACCCACGAATCAATGCCTGTTACCAACGTGAAGGCGCGATAAAGCGCGATATCCTGCCGGCAGACATTGTACTCGCAAATGGCAAGGGAATCAGCGGTTGCGGACTTGGCGGGCAGCCGCGAGGGAAGACGGACCCACCAGGTTCTGCGGCGGGTCCGGTGGCGTTAGCGAACCGCCAGTTCTTCGATAATTTTTGGCGTGATAAATATCAGCAGCTCGGTGCGGCGACTCTCACTGCTGGTTCGCTTGAACAGATAACCGAGATACGGTATATCACCAAGCAACGGAGTCTTGGTTTCGGTCAGGGTGGATTCTTCACGGAATACGCCACCGAGCACGATAGTCTGGCCGTTATTGACCAGCACACTGGTGTCCACCGCATTGGTATTGATCGCTGGTATGTCGCCGCTGGTGGGCGACACGGAATCCTGCCTGATGTTCAGATCCATGATGATACGCCCGTCCGGTGTGATCTGCGGCGTCACTTCCAGCAACAACAAGGCCTCCTCGAACTCAGTGGTTGAACCACCGGCCGTACCCCCGGCCTGCGCCTGGTAGGGAATCCTGACACCCGATTCGATAATCGCCGTCATCTTGTCCTGGGTGGTCACCTTGGGACGAGCCATGACCTGGCCATTACCACTGCTTTCCAGTGCGGATAGCTCCAGTTCAATCAATGTGGAGTTGCTGCCGTAGCCTATGGAAAACGAACTCGTTTGCGGGTCCTGTACTCCAAGATCGACAACCAGCGCGTCAGGGAAAGTTGTTTCGCCCAACGGGATGGGAACGGCATTAATGGCCTGTTGGACCAGTGAAGCGATCAGGCTCGGGTCGGTACCATCCTGAATCGCCTGAAGTCGGGCCGTCTCGCCGGCAGCCAGCGCATTCTGACGAGCTATTTGTGCCGCAACGCGATTGTTCTGTTCCTCAAGGGTGGTTTCCAGCGAACCGCCATAACGGAAGTTGTCGGAACTCCCCGAGCCGCCCCAACGTACGCCGAGGTCGCGTCCGTAGTCGGTCGACACATTGACAATGCGTGCCTCGATGGAAACCTGGCGAACCGGAATGTCCAGCCTTGCCACCAGATCCCTCACCTCTTCCAGCTTTTCCTCAATATCCCTGACAATAATCATATTGGTGCGCTGATCGACGGTTGCGGACCCTCTCGAGGAAAGCACACCACCAGAACTTCTGGCGGTGGCAGGTGCTGCCGCCGGGTCGTCCTGCGGCAGCGGAGGAGGCTCTGCGGCGCCTCCGCTGCCGCCGCCGGTCAGCAGTGCCAGTATGTTGCCGGCATTGGCATAATTAATCTGAACATACTCGGTATACAGCGGAGCCAGCGCCTGGGTTTGCTGGCTGGCTTCAAGCGCCTGCTGCTCCTGCGCGACGATTTCCTCATTGGGGGCCACGTACAACACATTACCTTCGAGACGGCTGCCCAGATTGCCGCCCCGCAGCACCAGTTCCAGAGCCTGGTCCCAGGGCACGTTTTCCAGGTGCAAGGTGATGTTGCCCGCGATGTCAGTGCCGGTCACCAGGTTCAGGTCATGCTCATCCGCCAGTATCTGAAGAACCGAACGAATGGGGATGTCCTGATAGGTTACAGATACTGTACTGCCGGAAAAGGCTTCAATTTCCCTTCCGGTTGCAACGTCCACAACGGGAGGTTGAACGCTGATGGTGTATTGGCTTCCACTCTGGAATGCTACGTATTCGTACGCCCCATCGACATCAACCACAACGGTGGCCCGGTCGGCCTGTCCTAACACATCTACCGTGGTTACCGCCGTGCCAAAGTCAGTCACATCATAGCGGCGGTTTAACCGTTCGGGTACTGCCGTATTACTGAATTCAAGGAATACACGCCCGCCTACCTGTTCCACGTTCCCGATCACCCGGTCACTGGACAACTGGATTACAACCTGACCTTCACCATCGTCGCTGCCGCGGCGGAAGCTGACGTCGGTAATGGAAACCGTTTCGGTGCCGCTCGCAGACTCGGCGACTTCCGCTGTGGTCTGGGCGGGGGCCGCCGCGGGTACGGCTGCCGTTTGCGCGGCGTCCGCGCCGATTTCAAATATCAGGCTGTTGCCTTCCACCCGGGACTGATACGGCACCAGCTCATCGAGATTCACGACCATTCGGGTACGGCTGCCGTCATCCAGAACCATGACACTTTGTACATTATTGGAATCAATGTTGTAGCGCTGCTGCGACAATCCGCTCGCCACGCCCATCAGATCCACCGAAATTCTCGCCGGATTATCCAGGACAAAGCCGGTCGGGTCAGGCGGGTCGCCGGTAAACTCGAGTCTGACCTGAAGACTGTCGCCGGGAAGATTGGCAAAGCCGATGCTTTCCAGGTTGGTGCCCTGTTGTGCCTGCGCGATGTTGAAACAAAGCATCGCCGCCACAACGGTAACGCAGCGTTTGATAAACATAGTTATTCCACCCAAACAGTTTTGGCCGGCTCGCCTGTTGGTCATTTTATGCATAGTGTTACCTTCGATCGCAGCTCTCATTGCAGCGTAAGCGTTTGTGGCCTCTCGACCCAGCCCCCGTCCCCGCTCGGAACTATTTCCGTCAGTTCCATTCGCGTGTCGGTGATGGTATGCACCCTGCCGTGATTTCTTCCCAGATAGTTACCTGCCCTGATTCGGTGAACGGTTCCGGTCTCGTCCTGAACCAATGCGCTGTAATCGTTGTCCCGCATCATCATGCCAACCATACGCAACTCGGAAAGATTGAACTCTTCCAACGCTTCGCGCGGCCTGTCGAGGTCAGGCTCCACATTCTGGGAGATCGTCGCGGTCTCGTCCAGTTCAACTACAATCGGTCTCTCAAACGGGCTGCGAAAGGAGGCGGCACTGTAAGAAAACGCCTCATAGGGTTCGAATTGGGGAACCGGTTCAACTTCCGCGCCGGGGCGAGACTTGACCTCCGCAACGAATTGCTGCAAATCCTGCATGTTGTTTGATCGCGAACAGGCTGACAGTGCCAGCAGTGCCAGCGTCATCATCAGTTTGTTTACGAAGCTGTGCTTACCCATTTCTGAACTTCTCACGGTGTCGCTGCGCCGGTGTTTATTCCGGCTTCGGACTCTGTTTTATATCGATAGGTTCTTGCTGTGATGCTCATATTCAGCTGCGAACTCGGATCAGAGACTATTTCGAAGTCATGCAGTGTCACGATTCGGGGCAGACTGGCCACTCCGCTGACGAATGTACCGAAATCGTGATAGTTTCCTTCCACATCCACCTCAATAGGCAGTTCGATGTAAAATTCCTGCGTTACTTCGGGCGCCAGCTCGATATTGGCAAATTCCAGCCCACTGCCGAGACCTGTGTTGGTGATATCGTCAACAAGTCCCGGCACTTCCGTTTCACTCGGTAACTGTCGCAGCAGTTCAGCGAAGGACTGTTCCATTTCCACCGTTTGCTCCCGGTAGGCTTCGAGGTTGGTCGCAAGAAACGCTTTCTGTTCAAATTCAATACGCAGGTTGTTCTCTTCCGCGGCAACCCCTTCCAGTTCCAGCAGTTGGGTCTTGACATGAAAAAAGTACCCGGCAGCACCACAAGCGATGAACACAAGCAATGCAATGAGCGCTTTGACAGGACCCGGCCAGACCCCGATGGTGTCAAGATTGGAGAGGTCGTTGATATCGAACTCTTTCAGGTCCTTTGACAGTTGCTTGAAATATTCGCCAGCCATAGGCTACTCCTCATCCTCGTCTCGACGCGCCGATTCCAACATCATACTCAGCGTGAATGCATTGGCGGCATTCTGACGAATGTCCTGTCCTTCGGCGGCGGAGATAACCCGCAGGCTGGTTTGCTGAAACCATTCGGAATCCTCGAGCCTGCGCATCAGTTCCGTAAGACGCGCGTAGGATTCGGCGACGCCCTGAATGGCAATGGCATCCCCGGTGCGCGTCAGGTTCTGATAATAGACTCCCTGAGGCAGCGTTCGTACCAGTTCGTCAAATATTCGCACGATCACGGGACGTGAACCCTGCAGATCCTGAATGACGTTCATGCGCTCACGAATTTCTTCTTTCTGTTGAAGCAACTGGTTGATTTCCTGAACCTGCTGATCCAGCGTGGCTATCTCGGTAAGTAAAAACTGGTTGCGCTGGTTTTGGCTGTTGATTTCACCCCGGTAATGGCGATCCACGAGAAACAGCAATCCGCCGGCAATGATAATCACACCCACCAATACGGTCATGAATTCCCGCTTGCGTTCCTCGCGCAGCGTGTCACGCCATGGCAGAAGGTTAATCTGGGCCATCAGTAAGCCCTCCGCATCGCCAGTCCGCAGGCAATCAACAGGGCCGGGGCATCGTTTCGCAGCATGGTCTGGTTTACTTTCGACCCGATGGCCATATTCGCGAAAGGATTGGCGATCATAACGGGCGTGGAGAGATTTTCCTGCACTATCTCGCTGACGCCCTCAACCGCGGCGACACCCCCTGCCAGGATGATATGGTCCACCTCGTTGTAATGGCTGGAAGAGAAAAAGAATTGCAGGGTTTGACTCACCTGCTGCACTACCAGGTCTTTGTAAGGCGCGAGAATCTCACCCTCGTACTCGTCGGGAAGCCCGCCGCGCTTGATGGCCGCATCGGATTCCGCGGCACTGAGACCAAAGCGTCGCTGGACGTCCTCCACCAACTGGGTGCCGCCGAACATCTGTTCTCTGGTATAGATAGTCTTGCCATTCAACATGACGTTCAATGTGGTCATCGTGGCACCGATGTCAACGATAGCCACGGTCTGTTGCTCTTCCTGTCCGATCTGCTCCTGCAACAACATGAAAGCACGCTCGATCGCATAGGCTTCAATATCCACCACCCTGGCCTGCAATCCACCGATATTCAGCGCGGAAACCCGGGACTCCACGTTCTCCCGCCGACACGCGGCAAGCAGTACCTCGACCATATCCGGGCTACGCTCCGACAGCTTTTGGCGTTCAAAATCTATAGCCACCTCTTCCAGTGGATAGGGAATGTACTGATCGGCCTCCACGACGATCTGGTTTTCCATTTCAGCATCGGACAGCGCGGCGTTCATCTCAATGGTTTTGGTGATTACCGCCGAACCGGCGACGGCAACCGCCGCATCTTTCGAGGTTGATTTGATGATGCTCAAGGCGGCGGCGATACATTCACCCACGGAATCGATGTCGCTGATATTTTTTTCAACCACCGCGTTGGCCGGCAGCGGCCGAATCACGTAATTTTCCAGCTTGTACTTGCCGGCACTATTTGCGAGCTGCAGGATCTTGACGGACGTGGAACTGATATCCACCCCCAACAAGGTTGGCGCTTTTTTACCAAGAAATCCCAACACCTGATGTTCCCCTGCACTACGCTTCAAATCGGCATACGATTTGGTTAATGGCGGACAAACCACCGATGGGCCCGCAAGCTCGCGCACGATGCCATAGACGTGTACATCGGCCATGAGAAAAGCAAGATTAACAATTGCCGGGCGCCCCGTACCGATAGTCGCGCATTCTAGCTGTAGCTATCGGCCTAAATCAAATTTTTTATAGTTTTCAATAAATTATAAAAGTTTCACAACAAACCACTTTATATAGCATAATGAACCAAGACCAACCACAATTCCTTGACATGCATCACAATTGGAACTCGCATCAAATCGGTACGTGAATAGCTTGTATAGCCCACATTGGTGGTTTATGCACAGAAATTCCGGTGTCTCACGAGAGACCGTGGCAGGCCAGGGGTGTATAATCAGGTCTACTCGGGGCTATACTTTGCTAAAGGGTTATGTGCCACAGCCTCTGATTCCGGTGGCTACTGACAGATCCTCCTCGGTAACCAGGACAGGTGATTCAGCCAGACAGTGACCAATAGATTCCGGACAGTCAGCAAATGGATAACCCTGCTCGGGTTTGCAGCTATCTGCGGGATGGCGATGGTGGCTTCCGCGGCCTACCTTTATCTGGCACCGCAGTTGCCCTCCACTGAAACCTACAAGAATGTACAACTTGAGGCTCCGCTTCGCATCTACACAGCCGACCGTCGATTGATTGACGAAATCGGCAACCGCCGCGATCCGGTAAGCTACGAGCAGCTGCCGGACATCGTCAAGAACGCGGTAATCGCCAGTGAAGATCCCCGTTTCTATTCCCACTCCGGGGTCGACATCATGGGTCTGATGCGTGGTTTCTATGGTTTTGTCCGTGGGGTCAACCTGGGGGGCGGAAGCACGATTACCATGCAACTGGCGAAGAAAATCTCGTTCGACGATGACAACATCTATTCGCGCAAACTCAAGGAAATACCGTTCGCACTGCAGATACAGCGGGAACTGACCAAGGAAGAGATTCTTACACTCTACCTGAACCTCATTTATTTTGGCGCTGGCGCGGACGGTATCGGCGCCGCGGCCTATGTGTATTACGGCAAACGGCCGGAAGAGCTGTCGGTGGCGGAGGCGGCAATGCTGACCTCGCTGCTTCCCTGCCCCTCGGTATGTAACCCGCTTTCGTATCCTGAGCGTGCAAAGCCCCGCCGCGACAATGTGCTGAGAAAAATGTTCGAGGAGGGCATGATTTCCACCGAGCAGCTCACTGCCGCGCTGACAGATCCCGTAGCCCCCCGGCGCCGCGGCCGGAATATTGAAGTATCCGCCCCCTATGTGGCGGAAATGGTCAGGCAGCGCCTCTATGATGAATACGGAGAAGACGCTTATACCCAGGGCTTCGAAGTGATTACCACCATTGACACAGGGAAACAGCTGGCTGCCAATAAGGCGCTGCTCGAGGGACTGGAAGCTTACGACGTTAACCACGGATACCGGGGCGTTGATGGACATTACCCCGCCACGGGAACCACTCCTGTTGCGACTTGGCTTGCCCAACTGGACGCCATCCCGGTTTACGGAAATCAACATCCCGCCATCGTTACCGAAGTCGGGGACCGCAGCGTCTCTGCATTGCTGAAATCCGGAGAAGCGGTCGAAATCGGCTGGGACGGATTGTCCTGGGCTCGCCCCTATATCACTCCCAGTAATGCCTGGCCTCCCCCCCGGACAGCCGCTGATATTGTTCAGGTTGGTGATTTGATCCGCGTCAGACAGACCGACAAGGCCTGGGCTCTCGGGCAGGTTCCCGCTATTCAGGGAGCCCTGGTATCAATGTCGCCCACCAGTGGCGAGATTATCGCGCTTGTCGGTGGTTACGATTTTCGGGCCAGCCAGGTAAACCGGGTATTGACGCCACGGCCACCCGGTTCCAATTTCAAACCGTTTGTCTACGGTGCGGCGCTGGAGAAGGGCTACACTGCCGCCACCACGATCAATGACGCCCCTCTCACCCGTGGCGGATACCGGCCCAATAACTATGAAAACAATTTTGTCGGCCCCATTACATTGCGCAATGCACTTGCCGAATCGCGTAACGTCCCGGCGGTACGCCTGTACGACCAGGTGACCGCTGACGCGGTATTGCCTTTCGCCGCCAGATTCGGATTCAAGACCGGCGATTTCCCCCGCAATGACCTGACGGTTGCCCTGGGCAGTCAGGACGTACAACCGCTTGAACTCGTTACCGGTTATTCAGCCATCGCCAATGGCGGTCGCAAGGTGGACCCCTGGTTTATTCAGAGCGTCAGCACGCTGGATAGCGGCACCAACTATAAGGCGAATCCGGTCATGGCCTGCGACGGCGATTGCGCCCCGGCTGTTGCGCCCGCTGATGGTGTGGCAATCGTGGACGTCGCGGAGGGCCTGGACGACAGCATCGGTCCTCCGAAAGCACCGTTACCGGTGCCGGCGGCTCCACAGATCATCGACGCCAGGGTGGCGTACATCCTCAACAGCATGCTCCGTTCGGTGGTTGAGGAAGGGAGTGGCCGGGGCGTACAACGCGCATTGGGCCGCAGCGATCTGATGGGCAAAACAGGCACCACCAATGGTCCGCTGGAACTATGGTTCTCCGGTTTCAATCGGGATATCGCCACCACGGTTTTTGTCGGTTTTGACCAGCCCTCACAGCTCGGAGAGTCCGAGCAGGGAGCGACCGTGGCCGTCCCCATATGGATAGACTATATGGAGGTTGCGCTCGACGGTTTGCCAGAGCGGCGTATGCCGAGACCGGATGGGCTGGTGGATCGTCTGGTTGACAAGAACACGGGCAAGATTGCGCGACCCGGTGACCCCAACAGTATGTTCGAGTATTTTCGCGCGGAAAATGCCCCGGATGCTTCAGAGCGTGTGTTCGTTCCCGGCGGAGAGCGCAGCCGGAATGCGGAAGACACCCCGGAACTTTCGACGGAACTGCTGTTCTGAGCAGTCCCGGCTTTCGGTTTCGGGGTCTGGTTTGGGAGGGACCGGTCTGGAGCATCCTGCAGGAGCAATTCCGCGGGCGAGCGACAGGAATCAGACCTTGCGGGTGCCGAACCGTTTCTTGAAGCGGTCAACTCGACCACCGCTGTCGAGAATCTTCTGTTTACCTGTATAGAACGGGTGGCAGTCTGAGCACACCTCAATCAGTATGTCCTTTCCCAACGTGGACTTGGTTTCGATCACATTACCGCAGCTACAGGTTGCCTTGATGGTAGCGTACTTGGGGTGAATTTCGGGTTTCATAACGGTACCTCGAATTGGGTGTCGCCAGCGGGCCTCGAATTGGGTGTCGCCAGAGCGGGCGAGCATTCTATCAAACTACGTTGGATACGCAAGGCTCATGCGAAAGATGGTGAATTTTAAGCCTGGTCGGGCCGTATCCGGCGCTGTCTTGTGTACAGGACCGGCCACCTAGTCCGGGCTAGCGACCCTGTTCCCTGAGTAGCCGGTGATTACGGACCACCTCCTGCATGATTTGCTCAAATATTCCCGCCACAAAGTCAGGGTCCAGCCTGTACTGTTCGCACAAGGCCCGAATCTCGGCGAGCTTCCGCGCCTCCCGCTCCGGGTCCACCGCCTCCATGGCGGTACTGGCTTTTAACTGACCAACCTGGTACGTGAGCCGAAAGCGATCAGCCATCAATGCAACCAGTTGCCTGTCAATTTTGTCTATTTTCTCCCTGGCTTCAAGTAATGCTTCAGGGACGGTATCGGCCGTCATCAGACTGAGTCCTCATTGCCCATGCTATTTGCCTGCGGGGTCAATCGCGCTTCAGGCCAGGAGTCACTGCGGAAGCCAGCGGCGGGCGGCGCACTGGAGCCGGTTCGGGAACTGGTGCAGTATAAACCAATTGGCACCGGCCGATACAATCGCGGCCCGGCCGGGTTGTACGCTCCATGAATTGACTTTACCATGCCAGCTCGCCCGCCGCTGAACCCGAGTATGCGAGTTGCCTTCAACCATGCCGTGAGCAGCACCCTATGACAAAAGCGATTGATCGCGATGGCGAACCAGTGTTGCGAGTGGCCATTCCCTCACCGCTGCGTAGTACCTTTGATTATCTGCCACCGCCAACCAGCGAAGCCGCGCAGTGGCAACCCGGTATGCGATTACTTGTCCCGTTCGGCCGACGCAAACTGGTCGGTGTGTTACTGGAAACATCGCAAACAGCCAATGTTGCCGTGGGGCGTCTGCGGCGCGCTTATAACCTGCTGGATGAATCTCCGGCGTTTTCTCCCGCCCTGATGCGCCTGTTGCAGTGGGCTGCCGCCTATTACCAGCACCCGGTGGGAGAAGTGTTCAGCACGGCGCTACCCTCAGTGCTGCGCACCACCCGATGCATGAAGACACCTGCACCGATTGCCTGGCGAGCGACGTCACAAGCGAACACCGATGCCGAAGAATTGCAGCGGGCGCCCAGACAACAGGCATTGCTGCGGACATTGATTAGCAGTGGCCCCCTCACTCTCACCGATTGCCGGAAGCGTGGCTTTGAAAGCCGGGTGTTGCGGCAACTTCAGCAACGAGGATTTATCGAAAGCGTAGATGCCATTCCCGAGAAAACGCCTGTGTTCCCAGCGGACGGCGCGCAGATTGACGCGCTGCAGGTCAACCCAGACCAACGCAATGCCATAGACAGAATAGAGCGGGCGGAGGGGTTTTCCTGCTTTCTGCTGGAAGGGGTAACCGGAAGTGGCAAAACAGAAGTGTACCTGCACGCAATTGCCGGTTGCCTGCGACGCGATCGCCAGGCCATGATCCTGGTGCCCGAGATCAGCCTCACGCCGCAGACCATCCACCACTTCCGGCAACGGTTTGCCTGTCCTGTGGCTGTTATGCATTCCGGCCTCACGGCCATCGAACGTCTGCGCGCCTGGCAGCAAATGCAATCGGGCAGCGCGGGAATCATCATCGGTACCCGTTCGGCAGTGTTCGCACCCATGGCGAAACCGGGCATCATCGTGGTGGACGAAGAGCATGACGGGTCATTCAAACAACAGGACGGTTTCAGGTATTCCGCCCGGGATCTGGCGGTCATGAGAGCCCGGGAAGAGAACATTACAGTTGTCCTTGGGTCTGCCACTCCCAGTCTGGAAAGCCTGCACAATGCCCGCAGCGGTAAATTTCACCACCTGCGACTGCACCAGCGTGCGGGGGGTGCCACCAATCCCAAGGTGATACTCCACGATGCATACGGTGAGGATTTTCAGGCAGGCATTGCCGCGCCGGTGCTGCAAAAGATGAAGCGGCATCTGGAGCGAAATTACCAGGTGTTGGTGTTTCTCAACCGGCGGGGATTTGCCCCCGTGCTGCAATGCAGCGATTGTGGCTGGATATATGAATGCCGCGGCTGCGACACCCAGCTTACCGTGCATAAAACGCCCCCGTCCCTGCACTGTCATCATTGTGACACAGCCAGCGCTCTCCCTGCGCATTGCAGCGATTGCCAGTCACGTCAGCTTCAAGCCCTGGGAATGGGAACTGAAAGAAGCGAAGCTTCCTTGCAGGATCTGTTTCCCGAGTATCCCGTGGTGCGCGTCGACCGCGACTCCACTCGCCGCAAGCTGGCCCTTCAGAAACTGTTGGACCAGGTGCATGAGGGCAAACCGTGTATTCTCCTGGGGACCCAGATGTTAGCCAAGGGTCATCACTTTCCCAAGGTGACACTTGTCCTTATTCTGGATGCAGACCGGGGCCTGTTCAGCGCTGACTTTCGAGGACAGGAACATATGGCGCAGTTGCTTATCCAGGTGGCCGGCAGATCAGGCCGGGCCGCACAGACCGGCGAGGTGGTTATTCAGACCCGTCATGGCACGCATGCGACATTGCAGGCGTTGGCGGCATTCGATTACCCGCAGATTGCGGATCAGATTCTGGCAGAGCGAAAAGCAGCTCGCATGCCACCCTACAGCTACCTCGCACTGCTTCGGGCTGAATCCCATGAACCCGGACCCGCCATCGATTTTCTCAATAGTGTCAACCAAATGTGCCGTGATTCGCTCCACACCGGCGACTTTCCGGGTACCGAAATTCAGGGCCCATTGCCGTCTCCGATGGAGCGTAGAGCCGGCCGTTACCGAATGCAGTTACTCGTCAAAAATTCTTCACGCGGACATCTGCAAAAACTGTTGGCAGCGGTATGTCCCAAAATTGATCAGCTTAAAGGCGCCAGAATGGTTCGCTGGTGCGTCGATGTGGATCCCCAGGACCTGATTTAGAGACGCTCCGCGCAAACCCGTCATCAAGCCCGCCGCCGATGAACCGATAATTGTGGTGGCTTCTTTTATTATTCGCAATAATGGCGGCCCCTGCATGCAAACCAATAAACCGGCAGTGACATGACGCACGATTTCGCCAAAATACGCCCCGAGCCTGTGGTCGAGCAAAAGCCTGCCGAAGCTCCGCCCGCCTGGACCCTGCTGTTCACCGGACTGGTAACCGGCCTTGCGATCGGCGTCTTTGCCTGCTTTTTGCTCTATCTGTCAGGTCATGTACCTCCACTGACGGTGACCGTGATTGCCGAGCCGGCTGAAACCCATGCCGAGGTACTCGAACCTGATGCCGAGGTGACTTCTGATGTCGTCGCCAATGAAGCATTCCAGCTTGAATTCTATAACGAATTGCCCAACTACGTAGTGCCGGTAGACCCCGGCGCGGTCCAGCAGGGCGCAACGGTGGCGCGATCCATCGCCGAGCGGGAAGGAGCGCGGTACATGTTGCAGACGGGCGTGTTTGAAAGTCCGGCCAATGCCGCAACCCGAAAGTCCCTGCTGGAATCGCTTCAACTGCAGGCTGTTGTCAGTCAACGAGTATCCGCCGGGCGCACGCTTTATCTGGTCCAGTCGGGCCCGTTTACCGGTCAGGAACAACTGGAGCAGGCGGAACGGGTTCTCCGCTCAAACAGTATCAGCAGCATTCGGTTAAGCCTGAACGCGACCGAGAGCGCTAACGAAACGGCAGAAAACTTGAATTAGCCCGCCTTTCACCCCATATCCCTTCTATTCACCTTTGTCGTTGTTTACCTTTGTCGTTGAAGGGTAAGCTGGCAGGCTTGACGTGATCATTTCCGATCAGCGAATGAACCTGCCTGTAGACTCACCGAGGCCACCGGGAGAATAAGTTTTGGATCAGTTCAAGGGTACGACCATCGTCTCCGTGCGGCGTGGCAATAAAGTGGTCATTGGCGGTGACGGTCAGGTGTCTCAGGGAAGCACCGTTATGAAAGCCACCGCCCGTAAAGTGCGGCGCCTGCACAAGGACCGGGTGATTGCCGGGTTTGCCGGTGGTACGGCGGATGCGTTCACGCTGTTCGAACGGTTTGAGGAACAACTGGACAAGCATCATGGGAAACTCATCCGGGCCGCGGTGGAGCTTGCCAAACTGTGGCGCACCGAACGAATGTTGCGGCGGCTCGAAGCCCTGCTGGTGGTAGCCGATAATGAAGCGTCGCTTATCATCAGTGGTAACGGTGATGTTATCGAACCGGACGATTCCATCATGGCGATCGGGTCCGGCGGCCCCTTTGCATTGTCGGCGGCCCGGGCGCTGTACCAGAATACCGACCTTGACGCGCGCCACATTGTCGAGAAGAGCCTCGGCATCGCCGCGGATATCTGCGTCTATACCAATCATAAACATGTTATCGAAGAGCTGGAATTCGCGAGCCCACAGGACTAATACATGTCTGTAATGACACCCAGAGAAATCACCTCGGAACTGGACAAACATATTGTCGGACAGTCTGCAGCCAAACGGGCTGTAGCTATTGCCCTGCGCAACCGCTGGCGAAGAATGCAACTGGATGAACAGTTGCGCGTGGAAATTTTCCCCAAGAACATCCTGATGATAGGTCCAACCGGAGTCGGTAAAACCGAAATAGCCCGGCGGCTTGCAAGACTCGCGCACGCCCCCTTCATCAAGGTGGAAGCAACCAAGTTCACCGAAGTGGGATACGTCGGCCGTGACGTGGAATCCATTATTCGTGATCTTGTCGATGTGGCCGTCAAGATGCTGCGAGAGGAGGAAATCCATAAAGTTCAGCACCTGGCGGAAGATCTGGCGGAGGAACGGATACTCGATGTGCTGTTACCCCAGGCGCGCTCCGAGGAAAATCGCACGGACGAAGCTCAGTCAACCACCCGGCAGGTGTTCCGTAAAAAACTGAGAGAAGGCCTGCTCGACGAGAAGGAAGTTGATGTGAAGGTGGCGGAATCACTTTCCGGCGTGGAAATCATGGCGCCTCCTGGGTTGGAGGACATGACCAATCAGCTCAGGAGCATGTTCTCCAATATGAACAGTGGCAAAAAGCGCTCCCGACGCATGACGGTCAAAGTAGCACTGAAAGTGCTGAAGGATGAAGAAGCGGCAAAACTTATTAATGAAGAGGACATCAGAAACCGGGCGGTCGAGGCTACGGAACAGACAGGCATCGTGTTCATCGATGAAATCGACAAGGTAACCAATCGAAATGAACAAGGCACAGGCGGCATTTCGCGCGAAGGAGTGCAGAGAGACCTGCTGCCATTGATAGAGGGGTCAACTGTCACAACCAAATACGGCAGCGTGCAGACCGACCATATATTGTTTGTGGCATCCGGCGCGTTTCATCTCAGCAAGCCTTCCGATCTGATTCCCGAGTTACAGGGCAGATTGCCGATACGCGTTGAACTGGATGCATTGACCGCTGAGGATTTCGAGCGCATTCTGGAAGAACCCGATGCCTGCTTGACGGAACAATACCGGGCGCTTTTGGCGACCGAGGGACTAAAGATCCGGTTCACAAAAGACGGCATCGCCAAAATCGCCGAGACGGCCTGGCGTGTCAATGAGCGCACCGAAAATATCGGTGCCAGGCGCCTGCATACAGTCATGGAGAGACTGCTCGAAGATGTGTCCTATGACGCCGCCGACATAGCGATCGGAGACACGCAGGAACTGGTAATCGATGAAGTCTATGTCGAGAAACAACTGGGTGAACTGGCTAATGATGAGGATTTAAGCCGTTTTATTCTCTAGCGAACCTGGCATAACCTTTACGCACCATGACCCACGAGCATCCAAAAGACGTGATCCTGCACCGCCAATCCGGCGTGCTGGAACTGCGTTACGACGACGGCAGCCTTCATAAACTGCCGGCTGAATACCTGCGCGTCTACTCTCCATCCGCCGAGGTCAGAGGCCACGGCAAAGGCCGGGAGGTGTTGCAGACCGGCAAGCGTGACGTGCGCATCACGAGCCTGGAACCCATGGGCAGTTATGCCATTCGTCCGGCATTTGATGATGGTCATGCCAGCGGCATCTATAGCTGGAAATATCTCCGGGAACTCGGGGATGACCAGCCCCGGCTCTGGCAGGACTACCTGGACCGGTTACAGCGGGCCGGCGCCAGCCGTGAACCGTTGCCAGCCGATACCCGGGTGGTTACCATAAAACCACTGCCTGAAGACAGGTAAACCTACAGACTCAGGACATACCATGGTTACTGAAAAGCCGCCCGGCGGCGCACGGACCGACGCCGGGGCCAAGCCCGAAGGCAAACCACACGAACCCACAACGCACTTCGGATATCAGCAGGTAGCTGTCGCAGAAAAGTCGGAACGGGTCGGTCAGGTTTTTCACTCGGTGGCAAACAAATACGACGTGATGAACGACCTCATGTCGTTGGGCAGCCATCGTCTGATCAAACGTTTTACAGTCGAACTCAGCGCTGTCAGAAAAAACCACTGGGTATTGGACCTCGCTGGCGGAACCGGTGATTTCAGTCTCCGATTCTCTCCGTTGGTGGGCGACCAGGGTCGAGTCGTGCTGGCCGACATCAACGATTCCATGCTGCGGGTCGGACGCGACAGAATCATCGACGGTGGCGGCGGCGAGAATATTTCATTTGCACAGGTGGATGCCGAGCAACTGCCATTCGCCGATGCCTCCTTCGACTGCATCTGTATGGCTTATGGCCTGCGCAATGTAACCGACAAGGAAGCGGCGTTACGGTCGATGTTCAGAACACTCAAACCCGGTGGCCGTGCGGTGGTGCTGGAATTTTCCAGTCCCGCCAATCCGGTACTGCGCAAGGCGTACCAGGCCTGCTCAACGCTGTGGCCATCGGTAGGCAAACTGGTTACCGGCGACTCCGACAGTTATCGTTATCTGGTGGAATCCATTCGCATGCACCCCGACCAGGAGGCGTTGCTGGAAATGATATCCCGAGCAGGATTTGTTGATGCCCGTTACCACAACGTGATGGGGGGTGTCTGTGCCATTCACATCGGCCACAAACCGGCTTGACAAGGCCACAGGGTGATTTGTGAGTTTATTCATTCAATCAACAATGCTGTTGCCGCTGGAACAACTGGTCAATAAAATACTGGGAATGGATCCGGTGACGCGTAGCAGCCTGACCCGCTTCGATGGATGCGTCCTGGAAGTGGTAAGCCGGGCTCCGGCGACAAAAACCTTTCTTGTGTTTGACTCTGACCGTGTCCGCTTGCGCTGTGTCTGGGATGGACATGCGGATGCGATGGTGGCCGGCTCGAGCGCGGCCTTGATCAGACAATTGTTCACCGCGTCACAGTCCCGCTCGCTGGTGAATCCTGCCATCGAAATTCGGGGCGACAGTGAATTGGTCCAGGATTTTTATCGGCTGCTCGGCAATCTCGATCCGGACTGGCTCGGGCCGCTGGGGTTACTGCTGGGAGACGCGGCGGCCCATCAGGCCGGCGACATCGCAGCTCGCGCCAGCGACTTCGGCAGAAAATCATCCAGGCGGTTCAAAGAGAATCTTGACGACTACCTCCACGAGGAAAGCGGCTTGCTACCCGCCGCCGGTGAGTTCGAATCCTTCGATAATCGGCTGGATGCAGTGCGTCTGTACCTGGATCGGCTCGACGCGCGTCTACAAGTGATTCAACGACGCCTCGAGGCGACGCCCGATCCCGACTGATGTCCTCCTTCATCGCCCGGCCAGCGGCGGCTCTTGTGACGACTCTTGTGACAACACGACCCAAATGCTATCTTTGCCTCCCTCTCACACGCTGTCCGGTTCCGCCACCGTGCCCTACCTTCCACGCCTGCTCAAGATACTCAATGTCGCCGCGAAATACCGGCTGGATGAATTCCTGACCCGGCGATCGGCGATTCCGCTGCGTCTGTTGATTCGGCTCCACGGTGTCCCGTGGTCATTCCACCGGGTAAGGCGGGAACATAAATATCGCAGGCTGCGGCTGGCTCTGGAAGACCTGGGACCTATCTATATCAAGCTGGGACAATTGCTCTCCACCCGCCGTGATTTTCTCGACATGGCGTTGGCCGATGAACTGCAAAGCCTGCAGGATCGCGTACCCCCTTTCAACACCCCCGGCATCACGGAGATTGTCGAACTGGCGCTCGGCCTGCCTGCCGACCGGGTATTCAGCGAATTGAACCAGGAGCCCCTGGCCTCCGCCTCGGTAGCGCAGGTGCACAGCGCTCGACTGATCAGTGGTGAAGAAGTGGTCGTCAAGGTCATCAGGCCCGGTATCGATAAAACGGTCAACGCTGACATCAAGTTGCTGCAACTGATGGCGGCATTCGTTGAGAAAGCGACAACAATCGGCAAGAGGCTCCACGCGATCGAGGTGATCCGCGATTACGAACGGATAATACAGGACGAATTGAATCTGGTGGCCGAAGGCGCGAACACGACGCAACTGCGCCGCAATTTTGAAAACTCCGACAAGCTTTACATACCTAAGGTTTTCTGGGAATACAGCCGCAGCAATGTCCTGGTTATGGAACGAATATACGGTATCCCCGTGTCGGATATTGCCTCGTTGAAAGCCCATGGGATAGATTTGAAAAAATTGGCCGAAACCGGCGTAGAGATTTTTTTCACGCAGGTTTTCACTCACAGCTATTTTCACGCCGACATGCATCCGGGAAATATTTTCGTCGCTCCCGACAAAGTTGCACAACCTCAATACATCGCCATCGACTGTGCCATCATCGGCTCGCTCAGCAAGGATGACCAACAGTACCTGGCCCGGAACCTGCTCGCCATATTCAAAAGGGATTACCGTAAAGTGGCGCGGCTGCACGTCGAATGCGGCTGGGTTCCCAAGGAAACGAAAATTCACGAATTTGAAGCAGCCATGCGTACGGTATGCGAACCGATCTTCGAAAAGCCCCTGAAGGACATTTCATTTGGACAGTTGCTGGTGCAGCTGTTCCGAACGGCCGGCCGCTTTAATATGGAAGTGCAACCTTCCCTGGTGTTGCTGCAAAAAACCCTGTTGAACGTGGAAGGCCTGGGCCGCCAGCTTTATCCCGACCTGGACCTGTGGAAAACGGCCCTGCCGTTTCTGGAGAGCTGGAACGCTCGCAGAATGAATCCGTTTACCCTGATGGCACGCGTACAAGAGAATGTTCCGGACTGGATAGAACAACTGCCGATGCTGCCGCAGATTCTTATCAATGCCGCCACCGATACCCGGCAACTCGCGCTGATCAATCAGAATCTGGAGAATTTACAGAATAAACAGGTAGAAACCCACGCAAGACGCCGCCGTTATAACCGCTATGCCGGTCTGGCGGCCCTGGCAGCCGGCCTGCTGTCACTCCATCCCGCCGTGAACGAATGGCTGCAAACTTTACCGTTGACGGGAACTGTGCTCTTTGTCGTGGGCGTTTATTTTTTGTATTTTCGGCGCTGAAATAGGATACTGGTGCCCCCGCGGGGTTTGCTGGAGCGACCTATCTATGCCCGTGACCTATCTAGACCAAATAAAATGGAACACTGACGGCCTGGTGCCGGTCATCACACAGGATGCCGTCAGCAAACGTGTGCTGACCCAGGCTTGGCTGAACCGGGACGCGCTGCGAAGCGCCGTGGAGGAAAAGCGCGCTGTCTATTGGTCGCGATCACGCAATCGCCTGTGGCGCAAGGGGGAAGAGTCGGGTAATGTGCAGAATCTGGTGGATATCTACCTTGACTGCGACGGAGATTCGGTCTGCTATCTGGTGGAACAGGTCGGCGGCATCGCCTGCCACACTGGACGTGAAAGCTGTTTTTACCGCCGACTGGTCGATAATAGCTGGCAGATTGAAGACCCGGTACTAAAAGACCCGGCAACCCTGTATGCGAAAAAAGGCTGGAAGAAAGGCTGAAAGACACGAGATTCAGTAATGACAAACGACGTTTTGAAACAACTGGCTTCGGTACTGGAACAGCGCAAATCCGCGGATGCAGCCGAATCCTATGTGGCCGGATTGTACGGCAAAGGCTTGGACAAAATCCTCGAAAAGGTGGGTGAGGAAGCAATAGAAACGATACTGGCAGCGAAAAATTGCGCCGCCGGAACCGGCGATGAAACGCTCCAGGCTCAACGACAGGCGGTTATTGGCGAGACAGCGGACCTCTGGTTTCACAGCATGGTGATGCTGAGCCATCTCGACCTTTCAGCCGAGCAAGTGTTGGACGAACTGGAAAAACGATTTAATATATCCGGCCTTGCGGAAAAAGGGGCAAGAGCGGTCAAATGATGCTGGATTGTGGCAGGTAAGTGGAGGGTCTATGGGTCTCGGTGGTATTGGAATTTGGCAGCTACTGATTATATTGCTGATCATCGTCATGTTGTTCGGCACCAAAAAGCTGCGTAATCTTGGATCGGATCTCGGTGGAGCGCTGAAGGGTTTCAAATCAGCGATCAAAGAGGACGAGTCGACGGAAGAAAAGTCGGAGGAAGACAAGCCCGAGAGTAATCCTGAAACTTCGGAAGAGCGTAAAACCGAAAAAACCACGGACTAGTCCCTATCCGGTTTTCCGACCCGTCCCCCCAAGTCTGCACGCCGCTTCCTTCTGAAGCGGCGAAATCTGGATCCCGCACATGTTTGACATTGGTCCTTCAGAACTAATACTGATCTGCGTCGTGGCCCTGCTGATTGTGGGTCCGGAAAAATTGCCGGGTGCCGTGCGTACCGCCGGATTGTGGATCGGACGATTCCGCCGTAGCTTCATGAAAGTGAAATCAGAGATTGAGCAACAACTCAACGCGGATGAAATCCGGCGCCAGCTGCACAATGAATCCATTCTCAAGGATGTGGAAAAAGCGAAAGGCGACATGGAATCGATAGTGCACGACACAAAAAAGAAGGTTATGGACGAGGTGGAAGAGTTCGATGAGACCGACCTGCGACTTGACTCCCCCTCCGGATCGAAAGCCGACAAGGACGAACCCGCTGAACCCAGCCGCATAGAAAAGAACGCCATCCCTCGCTCGGACCGTAATTTTATGACAGTAGAACCTGAAACCCCCGAGGAAAAACCCGATGGGTCAACCCCGGATAACGGAAACAAGCCTGATGGCGGCAGCTGACGAAGAAAAAGAACAAACGCTGATTGATCACCTGGTTGAATTGCGCGACCGCATTCTCAAATCGGTGGTCGCCGTTCTGGCTATTTTTCTGGCGTTATTTTACTGGGCGAATGATATCTATACCTTTGTCGCCACCCCGTTGATTTCCGCTCTCCCGGTGGGCTCGACGATGATCGCAATTGACCCGACCTCACCGTTTTTTGCTCCTTTTAAACTGACATTTTATGTTGCGCTGCTGATCGCCGCACCGTATATACTTTATCAGCTATGGTCGTTTATCGCCCCGGGCCTGTACAAGAACGAGAAATCGGTCGCCATACCTCTGTTCGTTTCAAGTGTGGCACTTTTCTATGCCGGTATTGCGTTTGCCTATTTCGTGCTGTTTCGGCTGGTGTTTGCGTTCTTTATATCCGTTGCTCCCGAAGGCATTTCCGTAGCGCCGGACATCAACAGTTTTCTCAGCTTTGCTCTCACTATTTTCATAGCTTTCGGATTGGCATTTGAAATACCGATTGCGGTCCTGATTTTTATCTGGGCGGGCCTGGCGGAACCGGATTCACTGGCGGCGAAACGACCTTATGTCGTGGTTGGATGTTTTGTTGTTTCCATGTTGCTGACGCCTCCGGATCCTTTCACGCAATCCATGTTGGCATTACCTATGTGGGGCTTGTTCGAGGTGGGCATCCTGGCCGGTCGGCTCATCAAACGAAAACAGGAAGAAGCAGAAGCCGCGGAGAAATAGCGCGCGGATACGGGGCATGATTGTCACTCACTCACTTTGACAATGAAAGTAACCGGTCCGTCGTTTTCCAACTGCACTTTCATGTCAGCCGCGAACACACCACTGCGCACAGTTCCTTGACTGGTACCAAAATGCGTGACGGCCATGTCCACCAGGTGGTTGTAAATGCGCTCGGCCTCCGCCGGCTCTTTAGCCGACGAAAATCCGGGACGAAGACCTTTGTCCGTAGTGGCCGCGAGCGTGAATTGACTCACGAGCATCAAATCACCCGCATTGTCGTTCAGGCTCAGATTCATCCTGGACCCGGTATCGGAGAAAACCCGGTAATTCAGAATTTTATTGAACAGCCGTTCCGCCACCGCGGGTGTGTCAGGCTTTTCCACACCGATAAACGCAAGCAGTCCCGGGCCGGTCTCGGCATGCATTTCTCCGCCTATCCGCAGCTTCACCCAGGAAACTCTTTGCAACAACGCAATCATGGTTTCCCTGTTGTCATCAGAAGTTCTCGTCGAGTTCCGTTGCCATATCCTGCGCCGCCCGTACCAGCGCATCTGTGATGCCCGGCTCGGTGGCGGAATGGCCGGCCTCCCTGATGATGTACAACTCAGCGACAGGCCACCGGCTGTGGAGAGCGGTGGCATTGTCGAGCGGGCATACCATGTCATAGCGCCCGTGGACTACCTTTCCTGGTATGGAATCGATCCGGCTCATATCATCCAGTATCTGGTTCTCCCTGATGAAAAGCCGGTTTACCATGAAATGGGTTTCAATTCTGGCCATCGCCAGCGCGTTATGAGACTTTGAAAACCGTTCCATGATTTCCGAGCTCGGACGCAACGTGGAACAATGTGCCTCCCACACAGACCATGCCTTGGCCGCTGACATCTGGGCCAGTTCATCAAGCCCCGTCAGTCTCCGGTAATAGGCGCTGATCGGTTCGTCTCTTTCCTCGGGTGGTATCGCTTCGAGGAACTCTTCAAAACTGTCGGGAAATACACGTCCCGCTCCACTGACATACAACCAGTCCAGATCCTGCTGTCGACCCAGAAACACACCACGCAAAATCAATCCCTTGACGTGTTCCGGAAAACGCTGGGCATAAAGCAGGCTTAACGTGGATCCCCAGGATCCCCCGAACAGAACCCATTGGTCTATATTGAGAAACCCGCGAAGTGCCGCGACATCCTCAATCAAACAATCGGTATTGTTTGCTCTGAGTTCGCCGTGAGGTGTGGAACGGCCGCAGCCGCGTTGATCGAAGGTGATTATGCGGTAGACTTCGGGATCGAAGTAACGCCGGGAATCGGCGCCGCATGCCGCTCCGGGTCCGCCGTGAACGTAGAGTACGGGGATTCCGTCAGGGTTGCCGCTCTCGTCCAGATACAGTTCATGCAGCTCGGACGCGCTGAACTGATGGCGTTTATACGGTTTGAGTTCAGGATAAAGAAGCAGCACAATCCTTCCTCCGCCGGCCGGAGCATCAATCTTGGGGCAAATTGGCGCGAATGGCAACCGCCCCTCGAACGTTAGCGCCCGCGGCGTTTTCTCTGGTTCTCGGTCAACAATTTCTTCCGCAGACGTATGCTTTCCGGCGTAATCTCCACCAGTTCATCGTCTTCAATAAACTCCATCGCCTGTTCCAGGGAATGTACAACCGGCGGTGTGAGCACGATATTTTCATCGGTACCGGAGGCTCTGACGTTTGTCAATTGCTTGGCCTTGGTGGGGTTGACGACAAGATCGTTCTCGCGGCTGTGCAGTCCGACGATCATCCCTTCATAAACCTCGGTATTCGGTTGTACGAAAAGCCGCCCCCGCTCCTGCAAATTGAACAACCCATAGGCGAGCGTTTTGCCCTTCACCATTGAAACCAGCACCCCGTTCTGGCGACGGTGCATGTCTCCACCTTTTATCTGATCGTAGCGATCAAACACGTGTGTCATGATTCCGCTGCCGGAGGTCATGCTGAGAAACTGGGAGCGAAAACCGATCAGACCACGCGTGGGAACGACAAACTGCAATCGTACCCGTCCCTTGCCGTCAGGCATCAGGTCCCGCAGTTCCGCCCGGCGTTGACCGAGTTCTTCGATAACCGAGCCTTGATAGGCTTCATCACAGTCAATCAGCAGATTCTCGTACGGTTCCTGCAGGACACCGTCCACTTCCCTGACAATCACTTCGGGTCTCGAGACCGCCAGCTCGAAACCTTCCCTGCGCATGTTTTCGATCAATACCGACAGATGCAATTCGCCCCGGCCCGACACCTTGTACTTGTCGGGAGTCTCCCCCTGCTCAACGCGCAAGGCCACATTGTAGAGCAGCTCGCGTTCCAGGCGGTCCTTGATATTACGCGTGGTGACAAATTTTCCTTCTCGTCCAGCGAAAGGTGAGTCGTTCACCTGAAATGTCATGGAGATTGTGGGTTCGTCCACTGTCAGTGGAGGTAGCGCTTCCGGTTTTTCCGGGTCGCACAACGTATCGGAGATATGCAGATTTTCAATGCCGCTGATACACACTATCTCGCCGGCGGCTGCCTCCTCCACATCGATTCGATCCAGTCCAAGATGGCTTTTTACCTGCAGAATTTTTCCCTTGCGAGCCTTGCCCTGCAAGTCGAGGATTGTAACCTGCATATTCGGCCGTGCTTTGCCGCGCGTAATACGGCCGATTCCAATCACTCCGACGTAGCTGCTGTAATCAAGGGCGCTGATCTGCATCTGGAACGGCGCGTCAATCACGACATCCGGAGCCGGAACCTTGTTCACAATCATCTCGAACAGCGGTTCCAGGTTGTCGGAAAGATCGTCCGCGTCAAGGCCGGATGTTCCATTGATTGCGGAAGCATAAATCACTGGAAAGTCCAGTTGTTCGTCACTGGCTCCCAATTTGTCAAACAGATCAAAAACCTCGTTCAATACCCAGTGTGGCCTGGCGCCTTCGCGATCCACCTTGTTGATCACCACAATCGGGTGTAATCCCTGATCGAAAGCTTTTTGTGTAACAAACCGGGTCTGCGGCATGGGTCCGTCCACCGCGTCGACCAGCAACAGGACGCTGTCCACCATCGACAGCACCCTTTCAACCTCACCACCAAAGTCGGCGTGGCCTGGAGTGTCCACGATATTGATGCGGTAGTCGCGCCACCGCAACGCGGTATTCTTCGCCAGGATAGTAATTCCGCGTTCTCGCTCCTGATCATTGGAATCCATTACTCGCTCAACTGCCTTGCCCCGCGATTCCAGGGTGCCGGACTGTTGCAGCAACTTGTCCACGAGGGTGGTCTTGCCATGGTCAACGTGAGCGATAATGGCGATGTTGCGGATTTTTTCTATCACAAATGATCTCCCCGGGATTGCTCCCGGACTGGATTCAGTCATCCAGGCAAAGTTGGAATGTGTGAGGGCTAAAGGGCGCGGAAGTATACATGAGCGGGGCCACCACTAAAAGCCCCCGTCGGCCCACCAGGTAATCTTCAATGTTGTCGGTCTCTCGACAATTCGACGGGTCCCGAGCGGGTGGGAGGACGCTTCCTTCTCCGCTCCGGTGGGCCATCCCTGGCCCGGTCCCGCGCTCGTCCCTG
>JBBDLF010000006.1:0-43894 GCA_040879025.1 Pseudohongiellaceae bacterium | reverse complement strand
AACACACCTTCGTCAGCGCCGCCGTCAACGTCGTCTTGCCATGGTCCACATGACCAATTGTGCCTACGTTAACGTGAAGCTTGGTTCGCTCAAATTTTGCCTTCGCCATCTTCGACTGCCTCTACTTTTTTATTCAGCTAGCTATAGCTTGTTGATTGGTTCGTTAAATTTACTTTGCATTTCCGCCTTAAATGCGACCAACATACCGTATGGTGCTCACATCCGGAATCGAACCGGAGACCTCTTCATTACCAATGAAGTGCTCTACCGCCTGAGCTATGCGAGCGAATTACAGCGAAATCCTTCGCTCGAGGACCGGCCTGTGGTCCGGCGCTCCTGACCCCGTTAATCTCACGAAAATGGAGCGGGTAGCGGGAATCGAACCCGCGCGACCAGCTTGGAAGGCTGGAGTTCTACCTCTGAACTATACCCGCCTCGTTGCCATCTACTGACTTTGAGATGGTGGAGGGGGGTGGATTTGAACCACCGAAGCTTTCGCGTCAGATTTACAGTCTGATCCCTTTGGCCACTCGGGAACCCCTCCCCAAAAAGAGTTCCGACGGGTCACTTTCCCTGGCTCTCTCAATACAGAGGCGGCATTTTATGGGAATTGCCGCCCTTGTGCAATCGTTTCGCAGACATTTTGTGACTGGTCCAGGTAGGGTCTGTCAAGTATTAATTGAGACCACAACGTATCGCCAAGCCTTTCATTTTCGAGATTTTTCAAGTGGACGCTTATATCTCCATCCGTCTGCGGTACTTCACTGATTCTGACCTCAAAGCCGAGGGACGCTACCTGCCGGACGATCTCGGTCGCATTGTCGGCCTGGTTGAAAACTCCCAGCGCCACACCATTTTCCAGTTCTCCCCGCGTCACCAGGTAACTTTCCAGTGTCATGCCCTGATCTAACGCTCTCCGGTTCAGCTCGTCCAGCATTGTGGTGGCCATTTCCCGACTTTCAGCGGGTGGCAAAAAAACCCGATACTGGGGATCCAGCATAGGTCCGTCAACCGCGAGTTCGGCATTAAATCCCAACTCCCTGGCTTGAGCAATGAACTGAAAAGCATCATCCAGAGTCGGAAACAATCCTATGGCTATGCAATTCATCGCTCCGCCACCGGACTGTGGCCCGATTACCCGGGATGCCGGTCGTTCCGGTTCCGTTGGAATGTCGGGTTCCGGCGTACGCTCGGCCAACAAGGTAATACCGGGAACCGCCCGGGCCCCATAGTCACTGCCAACTACCAGATCCTGCCATGGGGGCTGAAACATATTCCAGGCCAAAAACCCAAGATTCGTGACCAGCAAAAGCAGAATAACGGTGCGCATCGTGAGGATTCGTCGTTTTTCGGTTCAGGGCAAGGCGAACTGCAGCCCGTCCAGAACCAGATCGGGTGCCAGTTCCAGTGTACAGTTTTCCAGCCTTAAATGCTGGACCAATACCGTTGCATCGCCCCCCGTCAGAAAACAGTGCGAGGTACCCCTGGCCGAAGCGGATCCCCGGCGGACGGAGGCTTCGATCAACGCGGTGAGCATGGCCAGTGTACCGCCGGCGATGGCTGACTCCGTGAAGGTTCCCGGGGTAATGCTGTCGTTACGAAAGGCCGTGTCGACGCGGATGCCGGTATTACTCAACAGCGCTTTTCGCGAGAGTTCCAACCCCGGGACGATATATCCACCCAGGTGATGTCCCTTGTCATCCAGCATATCCACTGTCAAAGCCGTGCCGCAATCCACCACCAGACAGGCTTCGCCGGCGCGATGAAAAGCGGCCAGCATGGCCAGCCATCGATCTACACCCATCTTCTCCGTCTCTTTATAACTGTTGCTTACCCCGGCACAATGAGACTTGACGGTAGCTACTTCAGGAGTAATCCCCCAGCGCTCTTCCATTGCCTTGCTTATCCGCGCTGTTTTTTCCAGATCCCTTACGCTGGCAAGCCGGATCCTGGAAAAGCGACCGTTATCGCGTTCCATTGCTGGTATCTCGTTCAGTTCAACGGTATGGCCGGATAGCACCGTCTCGCCGTGTACCGAACTAAAATGCCGCCACTTTATTCGGCTGTTGCCAACATCGAGTTCAAGAATCATTGTCATTTTCTACCGGGTCAGAAGCATCATTCACGGGTCGGAGCGAAGTCTGCACCTCTCCTCCCCTGATGACCAGTTCACCATCACTGGTCTGCAGGCGCAGCGCTCCGGAATCATCAACTCCCAATACCCGGCCGGTAGTCGTGTTTTTTCCAGACTCGATATTCACCCACCGGCCAAGATGACTGTCGAGCGCTTCCCATTCTTTCCGGAAGGCTCCGAACCCTCGGGCCTGAAAAAGGTTTAACCGGGAGAACAGTGCCTCGACAAGATCCGCGAGCAGAAGATTGCGATCAAATGTGGCGCTAAAGTGTGACACCAGGTCAGTGGCGGGGCGTTCGAGAGACTCCAACTGATCGGGCGGCATACTGACATTCAACCCGACCCCCACAATAACTTGCAAAGGTCCTTCCATGTCGCCGTGAAGTTCCAGCAATATTCCCGCCAGCTTTTTGCCGCCTAACAATACGTCATTTGGCCATTTGACGCTGATTCCGTTGCAGCCGTTCCTTTCCAGGGCATCAACCACTGCCAGCGCAGTAATCAGGCTGAGCCCTTCCAGAGTGCTTACGCTGCCATCGAACGGCCAGACCAGCGACATATAAATATTGCTGGCCATCGGGCTAAGCCATTGGCGACCCCGGCGCCCTTTACCCGCAGACTGTTGTTCTGCAACAAACAGTGCAGGACCACGCAGACCGTTCTGCACATGTCGCATGGCTTCAGCGTTGGTGGAATCAATCGAAAGCGCAAGTTCAATCTGCAGTGAGTTGGCCAATTCCGGTGGAAGTTTCGCCAGGATGCGTTCCCTGCGCAGCAATCCCTGTCGGGAGGACAGCCGGTACCCCTTACCGGTAACTGACTGTATCTGCAAACCGGTGGCACGCAGTTTTCGAATCTGCTTCCAAACGGCTGTTCGCGAAACCGCCAGCCTGACACCCAGATCCTGGCCGGAATGGAAGTCACCATCGGCGAGAATATCGAGAAGGGTTGAACTGTTCATAACACATGACCGCGGGTTATACGGTGGTTGAGGTATTTCAGTGCACGCGAAACAAAAAGGAGCGTGTAAATCGAACCACTATCGATTTACCGCTCCTTTTACCGCTCCTTTTACCGATATTTACCGCGCCTTTCAGGAGCGTCGTGTCCGTCAGGACGCGGGTCATGCTGCGACTACTTGCTTGCGGCTATAACCTCGTCATCCCTCTTGTCATCCGGAGTGGGATCTTCTCCGCGCCGAATTTTCTGGATCACAGAGACGGCCTCCAGCATAACGATTACGCTTGCTCCCATTACCGCGAAGCTCAGACCAAACAGCATCCACTGGCCCTCGCGATAGTATTCGACCAGGTACCAGCCGCCGGCCGCGAACGCGATCACAATGACGAATACCATCGGGATCAGCGTGTACCGGGCCGGGCGCCCCAGTCTCATCAGGAAAATTGAAATAACCAGCAGGGTCAGGCTGGCGAGTATCTGATTGGAAGCACCGAAAATCGGCCATATACGCATGCCACCGTCTCCCGGATAGTCCTGGGAAGCGCCGAATGCCAGCAACAGACAGGCCGCTACAGCAACTATCGTGGCGAAGTAGTTGTTCTGCAAAGGTTTGATGCTGTAGATACTGCCCCACTCCTGGATGATATAGCGCTGCAGCCGCAGGCCCGCATCCATCGTGGTTCCCGCGAAAAGCACCACCATCACCGCGAGCATGGTCTGGGCAAAGGCCGCCGGGATGCCCCAGCCTTCGGTTATCAGCATCGCACCGCCCTGGATAAATCCTCCCGCCCCCGGTCCGCCGGCGAAACTGGGGTAGATCGCGCTCCAGTCCGCGCCACTCGCCGCATACAATGAACCTGTCACCGCGACGATTGTGATCAACGCCAGAGAACCTTCGCCCAGCGCGCCAAGATAACCGACGAATCGGGCGTCTTTTTCATTGTTCAGCTGTTTTGAGCTGGTTCCGGAAGACACAATGCCGTGGAACCCCGAAATGGCGCCGCAGGCAATGGTGACGAAGAGTATCGGGAACAGCGGTGGCGTCCCGTCCGCCAGGTTCTGGTTAAATGCCGGGGCAGTAACCTCAGGCATGGCGATAAGCACCGCGCCATACAGAACCAGCAGGCCCAAAACCAGTTGAGCACCGTTTATGTAGTCGCGAGGTTGCAACAGCAGCCATACCGGCAGCATTGAGGCGATGCCGGCATAGACGAACAGGAGGATGATCCAGGTGCCGTTGGCGCCCAGGTTGAACAGGTCGCCCGGCAATGCCATCGGGTATTCGCTGCCGACCCAGATAGTGAAATACAAAATAGCGACGCCGATGACAGAAATCAGCAGCAGGTTGAATTTGCGCCTGATCAGCACACCGATGGCTATCGCGACCGGTATCGCTGCCCATGCGGGGAAAACAGAGGTTGGAATATCCACCATCTCACTCGCGATGATGGTTCCGAACACCGCGTTGACCATCAGCAGTAAAAGGAAAATTACCACCATGAACAGCGCACGGGTGCGTTTGCCCACCACGGATTCGGAGAGCGCCCCAACCGATTTGGCGCCATGACGGTTACTGGCCCAGAGAGCGCCCATATCGTGCACGCCGGCAAACAGTACGGAGCCGAAGGTCACCCACAGGAGCGCGGGCACCCAGCCCCAGTACACGGCGATGGCCGGACCGACAATCGGGGCCGCTCCTGCTACCGCAGTAAAATGAGCCCCCCACAGTACGAATTTATTGGTGGGGACAAAGTCGATTCCATCGTTAAACTGATGGGCGGGGGTGACATAATTGGGGTCGAGCCGGTAAATTTTCTCAGCGATAAATTTTGAATAGACAAACCATCCGATTGAGAACCCGACCAGGCCAAACAGTACGATGAAGATCGAGGACATAAAACGCGCTCCCGAATTTATTCTTATAAAAATGGACCGCCGCATAATACCAAGTTAATACCGACGGACACAACGAATAAGAACCCGCAGAACTTGATGGGTGGCGATATTGCGCCGGGTCCGGCGGATTCCCGGGGTCTGAGCCGCAAACCCGACAAAAAGTCGGGCGACAAGCGAAACGAAAAAAGGGGCATCCCGTGGGGATGCCCCTCAATCAAGATCAATCAGGCTTTAGTTTCTGGGCGCTGCCGCGTGGTAGGTCCAGTAACCGATAAACATCTCGTCCCAGCTCTGCAATCCGAAAGTGATCTCTTTGCTCGGGTCGGGGTTGGCCGGATTGTATTGCGAGTTATCAAACGCACCGGTAACGTGAACCCTGGTGCCGGCTGGAATGAACTCGGGTTCTTCCAGAGCGTAAGTCGGCTGCCACGCATAGCTGTAGGCGGGCACACTGAGCAGATCCCTCATACCACCGTCGGGAGTCTCCACCGAAAATTTCATGTCCCTGCCTCGGAAGTGCATGTGGGCGCGCAGACCTGTCACCACCACATCTTCTTCGAACACATATTCGGCATGAGCCTTGTGGTCGATTGCATGGGGCGGTATGGCGAATCGCGCCGAAACGGACCGGGTGAAATTCTCATAGCTGGGGGGTTCATCGTACATGTACAGACCCAGGATGGTTTCGTCCGTGGTCGCCCTGCCGTTGGTGGTGTAGTGGAACTGCATGGACAATTTGTGACCGGCCGGAATATAAACACCGGTGTCCGTCGGGAATTCCATCGCGTCGATTTTGCCTGGCGCGTAGCCTTCCAGGAAACGGCGTGCGATGGAACGGGTATCGGCCTCACCGCCATCGAAGTCCTCGGCCGGAGCTGTAACGTAGGTCAGCAGGTGGTGAAGAACGGAAGTATCACCGGGAATAAACTGCACTGCCCTCACCCATTTGTCTTCATTGAACGGCAGTTCCACATCAACGTTCAGGTAATCGAGCACCCCGGTGGCGGGAACCTCGTGTTTTGGAGCACTGACAATGTAGTCAGGCTCACCGAATTCCCACTCATCCAGCGACTTGAATTCCAGCGATGTCAGCGGGTCCGGTCCGGCACCACGAGGGGAGCCGGCATCAATCCAGTGAACCAGGGTTTGCAGTTCGCTGTCATCGATGTAACGTGCATTGGAAAAATGTCCAATGTAGGGGTCAACCTGCGTCGGCGGCATGCGCTTGGTCAACAAGGTTTCGCGAATCATCGGGGACCAGCCTTTCAGCATCAGATGACTGTCCATGGCGAAAGGTCCGATACCGCCCTTGCGGTGACATTCCGCACAGGAATCGGCAATGATTGGCGCAACCTCGGTGCTGTAGTCGGGAGCCGCTTCAGCATTTATTTGCCGGGCCGGATAGTCGATGGCGCAACCGGAGGCTGGCATCACCATGGTCTCAAGGGTTGTGCCTGCGGCAAGGCCGGTCAGTGTGGTGCCGACGTGTTCATGAACAGGGCCCCGATAAAGCACGGTCAGCCGCTCCGGGTCCAGCACCAGAACCTCACCGGCGCTGGAAATCTGTAAAGTCTCTGAAACCAGTTGGGACTCATCCAGCAGAACGGGCAAGCCCGTGTTCCCGGCGGCTTTGAATGATCTCGCCGTGGCGCGATCGACACCTGGCGCGGAACTTATCAGGGCAAAGGCAACTCCGTTCGGAGCCCAATCCTCCTGTAATTGTTTGAACTGGGTGACAGCAGCGTCCATAGCTCCGCAATTGTCCGCATAGGACATAAGCACCAGGGCGTCCTTGTGACGATAGCGGCTAAATTGATGGAACACGCCCTCGCTGTCGAGGAGCGCGAAATCCCCGATGCGTTCCGGCGCGGCTGTGGCGCCTGTAGAAAGTACGGCGACAAGCATCGAGATACCGAGCCAGTGAAGCTTTTTCATATGATCACTCCTGTTCACATTGATCAAGTTGATCTCCCCCCGGCTTCTCACTGTTGCTGACTGCTGCTGATCGAAGGCTGGAGCTTGAGACGGTTTCCGGAAACCTCCCCGTGATCTCGGGTAAAAATCCGGAACTCCGTGAGTTTAATACAACATTGGCAAAATAGTTACAGAAAAAGTTTACTTTTTGTAACCAATTGATACGCAACAGGCCCATTGGTCCGCTGAAACCGGCACTCGCCGGATTTCCTGCCGGCCCAAGAACCCTAATTGCTGGTCTTGTGGTAGGAAAAGTAACCGATGAACATCTCGTCCCAGCTCTGGGCCCCACCGCGCACCGTGGCGCTTGGATCAGGATTACCCAGATTGAATTCGGAATTGTCAAAGGCGCCTTCAATCATGACCCGCGAACCGGCTGGCAGCAGCATCGGCTCGGACAGCCGGTAGGTTGGCTGCCATGCGAAGTTATAGTCAGGCACATTGATAATATCATCCTTCGTGCCATCGGGGTAAATTACGCTGAATCTCATATGTTTACCACGATAATGCATATGCGGACGCAGGCCGTGCAGCAGAACTTCGTCTTCGAACACATGCGTAGCCTGCATACTGTGTTCCTTGACTCCAGGCGGAATCACCAGATTGAGTCCGCCATGGCTCAATGAATAGGTGGAATACTGAAAGTCCGGTTCTTCATCGGCAAACCACAGACCCAGCCGGGTGCTGTCTACGGTTTCCTTGCCGAACGTGGTGTAGTGAATGGACATTTGTACTGCGGAGCCCTTGGGTACAAACATGCCTGAACCGTCAGGGTAAGTGGCCGCCCGTTCTTACCCGGCGCATAGCCCTCCAGAAACTCCCGGTAATCATCGTTTTCTCCTTCGATAATCTCCTCGTCATAGTCCGCCGGCACGATATAGCTCAACAGGTGATGCAGTGCGCGCCGGTCGCCCGGGATGTGCTGTACCGATTTGACCCACTTGTCTTCCTCAAACGGCAGGTTGATAGTCACGCTTTCGTAATCGAGAACTCCGGTCGCAGGTACCGTATGGGGCGGTACTTCTACGATGTAGTCAGGCTCACCCAGTTCCCACATTGAATCCGGCGGCTCAATCCGGGCCAGCGGATCAACCGCGTTGCCGCCCTGGGGAGCGCCGGCTTCGATCCAGTGAATCAGGGCCTGCATCTTGTCAGGCTCCATATAGCGAGCGTTAGTGAAATGATTGATGCTGGGGTCAACCTGTGCGGGTGGCATACGCTTGGTCATCAGTACTTCGCGTATCATCGGCGACCAGCCCTGCACCATTTGATGGCTGTTCATCGCAAATGGTCCGATACCGCCTTCGATATGACAGGATATGCATTTCTCCTGGAGAATAGGTGCGATTTCAGTAGCGTAGTCAGGCACACTTTGCGCGTGCATGCGCTGTGCCGGAAAGGAAAGGTCACAGCCATCGGTTTCAAACACGGCGGTTTCCACCGAAGCCGCCTGCCCCGCGAGAGCTGCACTTAGTGCGTCAGCCATGTAGTCGGTGCCTTCACGCGCATCAATGCCGCGGTCGGGACGAGCCCTCACCGGATCAATATCCAGGCCACCACGGTAAAGCAGTTGATAACGGGTGGGCTCGACCACAACGATCTCACCGGCCTTGGTGATACCCAGTGATTCGGCAACCAGTTGGGAGTCATCCCTCAGGATTGGCATATCAAAGTGATACAGCGCGTCGCTGTGACTTATTTCGTCAAGTGTCTCGTTGGCAGTGGAATTGATCATCAAAAAAGCAACACCCTGAGCTTCCCAGGTGGTGCGCAAAAGCCTGTATTTGTGGATGCGTTCGACATTTTCGACGCAGCTCGCCGAGTGGGAAATCAGCACCACGGCCTTGTGATCGCCGTATTTGCGCAGTTGGTGGTAAACACCTTCGTGATCGATTAACGCGAAGTTTCCGACCCGCTCAGGGGCGGCGTCAACCTGAACTGCCAACACGGACAATAAGGCGAGCAGTGGCACCAAACCCGGCTTTCTCATTTCCAACTCCTCAAACCAGCCAAACGAACGCCCAATGATCCATCAGCTATTTCGCGAATCGCATCGCAGATACGGCCCAAGCATATAGCAGCGGCCTGAGAACAGATACACTAAAGTTTCAAGCTTTTGTGACAAATTGCAACCACCTCACGCCACGCGGGACGTGGCCTGGCATCACTCTTCCTGAACTGAGGCGGTCCGGTACCGTGAAGAAGTTTCGGTGCTGAAAAAGCGATTGAACAATTCGTACATCCCCCATAGCGTGCCCATTATCACGATCAGCATCATACCCCAGCGCATCAGGCCCGCAAAAAACACCGCATCGAACGCCGGCATTTGAAACTGATATTGTGACAACAGAGTTCCCCGGTCCAGCATCCAGTGCCAGGCGGAATGCGCAACCAGCGCGGACAGCAGAATGACACCGATCCGCTCGGCTACGAGATGGCGGAACAGGAAATTCAGCAGAGGGATAACCAGTAACAAAATCAGGATCTGGCCTAATTCGACACCCACATTGAACGCCAGTAGCGAGGAGAGCAGGTGCCCGCCTGCGAACTGCAGGGTTTCGCTGAAAAGGAACGAGAAGCCAAACCCGTGGACGAGGCCGAAACCGAAAGTAACCATCCATCTTTTTTCAAGGTTCGCCCCGACGATGTTCTCAAAGGCCATATACACGATGGACAGTGCGATCAGCGTCTCGATGAAGGGCGGAAACCACAGCGCCCCGGGGGCGAGGCCAAAAGACGAACCAATCAGGGTAATGGAATGGGCGATAGTGAATGAAGTGACCACCGGGATAAGTTCGCGCAAACTTCGCAACGGTATCACCAGACAGAACAGGAACAGCAGGTGATCTATGCCTTCCAGGATGTGCTCGAACCCCATGGCAACAAAACGATACGCGGCTTGATGCCAGCGCGGATCAAGGATGACCAGACCCGGGTTGCCGGCGTAGTTATAGAGCCGTTCCGAACCGCTGGGGAGTACGTAACGCATCACGGTAGTGGTCTGATCCGACAGGGTGGCCAGTTCCGGGTTGACCGAGAAATCCGAGGTTTCCGACTGAATCGGGTAGGTCATCAGCACATCCAGCAGTCCCTGCCGCCAGAACAGGTTCACACTATCTTCGAGCGGAGGACTCTGGATATTGGCCAGGGCTTCTTCATAACTGGTAAAGGCACGGTTTGACGGCAGGGATACACGGACCGCTTCCAGTGCCGGCGAGCCCAGCGGGACATCATTCTCAAAAAACTCGACTGCGTCGGTCACGTATATCCGCGCTGCGTCGCGAAGCTCGAAGTCTGCTTCCGATAACTGCAGATAGCCAGGACCCCGCAAGGGAAACGCCACTTCTCCCAGGGCCTCCATCGGTACCCGCATCAATACGGACAGTTCATTGCCCGCCGGTTTGACAAACATATGTACCGTGACCCGGGAAGGGATATCGTGAGCCGCGACGGAACCGCTAACAAGCAGAAACAGCGTGAGCGCCATTAAACGTCGGAAATTGCTGCGAAAATGAAAACGTTGTGAGATTGCGTGCATAAGAGTGTCAGTTTTGTAAAATGTATTTATATTTCAGTAGTTTGGGACGATCTTTCTGACCTGGCCGATGATCTCGAAAGTTTTCGCATCGTACCTGTCCGGGGCCTGTAAAGTTTTGTCACTCTTTTTTTGCTATTTTTAGCGCGGAGGCCCGGTAAATTTGAGCCTGCGAGTATACTGTCTAGCTGGAACTGAGTATACTCCGGGTTGCTTCAAAGAATTGTAAGCCCTGGTATTTGGAGGATTATAAGAATGACAAAGATAAAACTGACACTCGGCACGGTATTGGCAGCAGGATTGGTTGCGCTTGGTTTAGGCCAGGCAAAACTCTCCGATTCCGTGACTGCTGCCAGCAACGATATAATGGCGCCTCACTTTCTGGTTGACCCCCTGTGGCCCAAGCCGCTGCCCAATCACTGGGTAATGGGCAGGTCGATAGGCGTGGATGTTGACGAACGTGACCACATCTTCGTGGTTCACCGCGATCAGGAATCCATGTTTTCGCCACGAACTGAGCTGGGCCTGTATTCAGGTGTAAGCGAATGCTGCACACCCGCTCCCCCGATTCTCGAATTTGATCTTGAGGGCAACCTGGTCAACGCCTGGGGTGGAGAGCAGGAAGGCGCACCTTATGTCTGGCCGGCGTCCAACCACGGTATTGAAATCGCTCCAAACGGCGACGTCTGGATCGGCGGCAACGGCGGCGGTGACTCCCACGTATTGGTATTCTCACGCGATGGTGACTATGTCCGCACCGTGGGCATGCCCGGCGAGCCTGCTGACAGCAACGCCACCACTCACTTTGCCCAAGTAGCCGAAATTGCAATCGACCCGCAGGCCAATGAGGCCTATTTCGCTGACGGTTACGGTAACCGCCGCGTCGCAGTGGTTGATGTCGCTACCGGTGATTTCAAGCGTTTCTGGGGCGCGTATGGCAACACCCCGGATGACGATGCCGATGTAACCTACACACCAGGTCAGCCTGGTCCGCAACAGTTCCGTGGTCCGGTTCACTGCGCTGAACCTTCCAACGACGGCCTGGTGTATGTATGTGACCGTGGTGCCGACCGTATCCAGGTTTTCCGCACCGACGGCACGTTCGTCAGAGAGGTGGTTATTTCACCCGCGACGCTGGCACAGGGTTCCACCTGGGATATCGCTTTCTCACCCGATGCGGATCAGGAATTCATGTACCTGGCTGACGGTCAGAACTTCAAGATATACATTATTGATCGCGAGTCTCTGGAAGTGCTGTATACCTTCGGTGACGGCGGCAGACAGCCTGGTCTGTTCTATGCCCCCCACAGTATCGCTACTGACTCCGAAGGCAATATCTACACAACCGAAACCTATGAAGGCAAACGTGTCCAGAAGTTTATCAATCAGGGCATGAGGCCCGTTACCGTTCACGACCGGGCTCCTACCTGGCCTGCTGACGAGTTGTAACAACCTCAGGGCCTTGAGCCGAGTGTGAGCAAGGCAAAGGCAAAAAAGGGCCGTGATGATATCCATCGACACGGCCTTTTTTTTGTGCTTTTTTTGCGCTTTTCCACCAGCTTCTCAAAGCAGGTTATACTTGCTTCACCGTTCGCGAACAGCATTACCGAATCAGGAGTATTTAATCATGAGAGTTCTGTTTGCCGCCCTGAGCCTGGCGTTATTCCCACTTTCCACTGTCGCGGAAACCATCGAGATCAACTACACCTATAACGATGAAGTGTCCGTGGACTTCAGCGACCTGCCACGAGGACCCTTGCGGGTCGCGGAATTCAGCGATGCCCGTCGTGGTGTGGAACCCACGGAGATTACAGCGGACAATCTCGGCAACAGCGAAATATCCGGTGGCTATCAGGCCGACCGCCCGCTGGCAGACATTATTCGCGACGCCCTGGTCCAGGGACTTGCCAAGGGCGGTGCCAGCCTGGTGGACGCTGATGAAAACCTGCGACTGGAAGGCGGCCTTTCGGACTCGAATGTGCAGCTGGTTGAACGAGACGGTCAGCAAAGCATACAGCTTACCCTGCGCGCCAGCGTAAGCTTGCAAGGGGGCGGACGCACACTATGGGAGACCGTCTTGTTCGGCCGTGGCACGGCTCTGGTATCTGAAGGGATTGAACCGGCACTGAACGAGGCTCTGGACAGAATGGTACGCGGTCTGATTCGTGACGATTATTTCCTGATCGAAGTGCTCTAGCCCGCTGATCAATTCTGTACCGCCTCCGGCTTTCAGCCAAATCCGGTATCAAGGCGCGTCCCGGCACGGGTCCGTGGGGGTGTCACGGACATCCAATTTCCGCATCCAGGGTTCCCGTCGGCCATTGCCTCTCCTCTGGAAAAAAATCCAGTCCGGTCAGCTGTTCGACCGTTGTCACCGCAGTGCGATGCTCGCAATGATGGACATAAAACTCTACATTCTGGTCAAATAAAAACGCCGAAATGCGACCATCGGAACCGGCAATGATTTTATAGAACGCAGCAGGAACGCGGTGCGGTTTATCAATCGGCAGCCTCGGTAGCGGTGTCACTGAGTCCGATTCCAGGTCATAAATCGGACCGGTCGTAACATAAACCTCACCGGCGCGGCTCGCGAGGTTTCTGACGGCCCATTCCAGCCCATACCAGGAACCCCGGTTAAGCTCGCTATTGCGGGGGACAAAATTACTCAGGTAATTAACGTCGCGCCAATACGGAGTCCGGGCAAAGCTCACCATGGGTACAAAGTAGGATGCGACGAGGCCCATTTGTTCAGCTCCGGCGTAATCAGCCGGCTTCAGGGTATCGGACAGGTAGGGATCTTCGATCGGCTCTCGCGAAAGATTGGTGGCAATGCCTATGGATCCTGCCGTGACCCTGTAAGCGACCCAGTCCGCCAGAGCGTTGCTGTGGTTGAAAGACAGGGCGTAGATCGGTCGCGCAACCACGTCATTGTCAGCGGGTGTGCCGGAAGGGCAACCGGCCAGACAACTGGCTATGCGTACCTCCTCTGCGTAGACCGCTGAGCGGGCTGCTAAGCAGATGAAACACAAGCTGCCGAACAGTAAAGCGAGCGCCTTTCCCGATCCTGCACCTTTCACAACGCTGACAATCTCCACTCAATCCTCCCGCCCGCCCAGTGATAGAGCCAGCCGCAGGGTGGCAGTCCAGGAGTCTCCTGGTTAGTCCGCCTGCTCGGCTTCCTGCCGCCGTGCGCCGGCCAGAATTCCCGACAGGGCGTAGTTGCCTTCGTGACAAGCATACTCATACATGCGCGCACTCTCTTCAGGGCGCAGATACATGGGTATTTCACCAGTCCACGGAGTCGCATATCCCTGCGGATCGTCCATTGTGAAACTGTAGACTATCTTGTTGTCCGCCGTACGGGTGAACCGTTCGGTTATGGTCAGATTTTCCGTTGCCCCACGAAATAATTGTTCGTCTCGGAAATTGGCGGTTTCCACTACCAGCGTGTCTCTTTCCCAGTGACCGACCGAATCACCCATCCACTTGGGCAGGGTGCCGGGAAGATGCTCATCATCAAGGCGGATGATTCGGGCGTCATGTACCATTTCAACCAGAATCATCACATAGTCTTCGGTCTGCACAATCTGGTAATTGTTGTTATACATAACAGGCAACATGGGGGGGCCTGAGCTGGAGCCAAAGGAGAGCAGGCAGCGTTCCCCCAGAGGTCTCGCCTCGGGTCCGTCGTAGCTCATGTTTGCAAATCGGGCCATCAGCCGCTCTCTCGCACCTTCGGCATAGGGTATGCGACCGTTGGGCGGATCTACAATGATGGAGGTACGGTATTCGCCATTGATCTCGATGACATCCGTGCCCATGTCAACCCAGAAATTATCGTAGCCCAGGTCAGTATTACCATCAGTCGGTGGCGGTCTGTCCGGATCGCTGGCAGACTGGCGCTGTGCGATATAATCTTTCCACTCCTGCTCCTGGGCCAGTCTTTCTTCATCGGTAAAGAAACCCTTGGTGCCGAATTCCACCGGACGTTCCAGCGGAGTCTGAGTGGCGTTGGTCCAGATACCCTGCAAATCGGGATGGCCGAATACGGTCCTGGGTGCCTGATAGTCGTCGGCGCCGTAAGTGGCGACCGACGCCAGTGCCACGACACAGAATAAAGAGGTGAGTGTTCGTCGTTTCATGCCTGCTTCCCCCTGACGGCAAAGAATGTTCGTCCCCATGCCGACCTTTTCGTGAGGTCTAATCATTTCCGATTGAACTGGAAATTGCAATTGACATTTCTTCAAGAGACCCATGTTTTGCGGCAAAAATGTTCAATTGAACGCTGAAAGCCCGACCTCGTCCGATTCAGGGTGGTGGCGGGTTTCCATTTTACCGATCAGGCGAAATGTCCCGCGGACATATGTCGAAGGCCAGACTGATTCGCTCTTCATCGGAACTGAACGGAATGGTGTTGTGCCAGAAGTAGGAAGGAAACGTGACGATTTCACCTTCGACCGGCGCATAATCGGTACAGCCGAGCGGTTCCGCGACGTTGTACTTCTCATCAGGTTTGCCGAACTCTATCCAGCCTGGCCTGCCACAGCTGTCACCTTGACGCCCGGCGTCCACCGAAGAGTTTGCGCCATCATGCACCTGTTGCGGCACTTTGATATAGTAGCATCCGCTCAGCCATGCCCTCGGGTGGATATGGGACCTCTGAAATCCGCCGCGGTGCAGCCTGATAGTCCAGGAATCAATATCACAGCGGGAGGGGATCCAGTGATGGAATGGATGGTCCGCCTTTCTGATTGCTGCGACGGCGGAGTCATAGGCGTCGGTAATAATTCTGTTCATTTCGCTCATTGTTTCATGAGGCAGGTGCGAAATCGTCGGACTGTGGAGTCCCTTAACCGTAGCCTTTCCCTCAGGACTGCGTTCCATGATGACCTGTTCGTCAAGAAACCTTACCAATTCCTGATTGAAACCCGCAACTGACACAAAGCGCTCACTCACTTCCACGGGAGCTACCCGCAACAACAGGTCATAACTGTAATGACGCTGCAATGCCACTTCGTCCCGACGATGGTTCAACAACACTGTTTTCAGCGCGAGAGCGCGAGTATTAAATGCTCTCGGCGCCAATGACCTGTCAATCAACGGTGCGGCTTCATCCAGTCTTCCATGCAACAGATGGTTTTCCGCAAGCTGATTCAATGCGTCCATATCTTCAGGCTTCACTGTCAGCGCACGTTCAAGATACCGGTTTGCTGCTTCACGGTCGTTCTCCCGCAGGTGGATGATCGCCAGATTGTAGAGCGCGGCAAAATGTTGTCTGTCCCGTTGCAGCAATTGCTCGAACAGCATTCTGGCTTGAGGGAAATCCTGCCGGGCGTAGACGGCATGGGCAAGGTTCAACCGGGCTTCAATAGAATCCGGATTGATTGTGAGCGCATTGCGGAAATGGGTTTCGGCTTCTTCCTCTCGGTGCCGGAGCATACAAACACGGCCCATATTGATTTGAACATCGAAATTCTCCGGAGCATGACCGAGGGCCTCGCGCAACAGGGATGCGGCCACCTCCAGCTTGCCCAGCTCTCTGGCGATCAGGGCAACATTGTTTATTGCCGGTACATAATCAGGCTGAAGCGCCAGAGCCCTTGAATAATAGTCCGATGCCTGTTGGAGATTGCCGGCCCGATGAAATTTCAGGCCTGTTTTGTACAGACTTTTCGCTGTCATCTGTTTCAGAGGCTCTCTAGAACCGGGTTAACACGAGGCGGAATCCAATAGTGGGGCGCCGCGCTCCAGGATCCACTGCCCCCCGTACCGAGGCGCGGACGTTTGCTGCCTGGTCGGTAAAAGAACCACCGCGCATGACCCATAGAGATTCCGCGTCGAGGTTGTCATAGTCGTCCGTGGCATCGTAGGGATAAGCTTGCAAAGGACTGCGCGTCATTTCCCATACGTTACCACTCATGTCTGCCAGGTTGTAGGCGCAATCGGAACAGGGTATGGAGCCTACCGCTACCGTCCCCGTTGTGTTGAAATTCGCCAGATCTTCACGCGCCTGCGAACCCCAGGGGAAGACACGACCATCATCGCCCCTTGCCGCCTTCTCCCATTCAGCTTCACTCGGCAGGCTAAGACGCCAGTCTGCCGCAAACAATTCACTGATCTCATCGGGGAGCATCGTCCATTGCTCGAGCTGCGACTGCAACCAGTTCGCGTAGGCTAGTGCATCTGTCCAGGAAACATAACGAACCGGATGTTCAACATCTCCCTGCAATGCTTCACGCGTGAAGCGATAGCCGGTATCTTCGATGAAGGCACGGAACTGGGCCACGGTCACTTCATACCTGGCGATATAATAGAGCGGAAGATCCACCCTCCCCTGTCGCTGCTCGTCCGACCAGCGTTCGTTTTCGTAAGCCATTGAATCACGGGAAGGATCACTACCCATTGTAAAAGAACCCGGTCCGATGCGCACGAATCCAAGCAAGTCCTCGGCTGGAAGATACCAGGTGTCCGGGCTAAACCTCTCGGTTCCTGTATAGGGACGACTTTCCTGTGGACCGGTGTTGTCCACTCGCGCCAGCGTTGCAGTACCCAGAACCTGCATCCAGACAGCGGCGAAAATCACCATGACTCCGAGTATGACGCCCCCGGTTCGCGCCGTTACGGCGGGTGACTGGGCCAAACCGGTATCGGCTTGCTCCTGCTTTGCGATAGGTTTTGCCGAGTCTGCCGGCTTGTCGATAACCTTGCGTTTTTTAATCGGCTTGCTCATAGGGAACTGGCACTCCTGCCGCAGGCAAATTCCCAACCATGCGCGCAGGCGCGCCCATACAGCTCGTTTTCCGGAGTTTCCAGCAGGTTTTGCCCCCCTTCCCGCAATAACAATCGGAGATCAAGCTCTCGCGGGTCGGCGCGGACGGCGATATCAGGTTCCAGCAAATTGATACAACCCGGCTGAAAACGAAGTTCACAGGCGCGGGAGAAATAACCTATCGCCAGTTCGTGATCTGCTTCGACGGTGCCACCCGGCGAGGAGATGCCATCCGGCAAATAGTGCAGGCCGAGTTCATTGCACGCCCAGCCTGAATTATCGCCGCAATAGGTGCTCTCCAGTTGGATCAGTCGTTCGCAGGCGTTGGCGCGATCTGCGGCGCAGACCTCCTGCCAGAAGGGTAATGCATCGCCGGTATGGCGCCCATCGGTCCTGCCCAGGGTGGTCATCACTCCGAACAGCATGACCCAGACAAACATGTGAATCAGGTTGGTCCGTCGTGGCACAAAATCCTGCTGCCATACACTCCACCAGGGTTGCGCGCGAATGGAATGCACGACCTGATCAATGACCCGAACGCTAAGATTCAACAAAGGCACACAGAGCAGCTTGTCATAGAACGTCGGCACACCGATCGCACCGAGCAACCAGTAGAGCACGAAGACACCCAGGCCATAGAGTCCTCCAAACAGAGCCTTCCCCAACGGCGTACGTGGTGACGTGGACGGATCCGTAATCAGCAGATGCAGGCCGAGAAAGACCGCGGCGGGAATTTCCGAGTCAAGAAAATACGGAACCCCGGTTGCGGTCGAATACAGAGCGCTCATGATAAATAACACCAGCGCAGCCATGCCGGCGACCAGGGTTATGGAGAAAAAATACATGACGATCAGGCCGACCAGAAAAAGGAAGGTATAGATGTTTGGTGCCAATGTCAGGGTGGAGGCGATTTCAGGCCCCCATGTCAACTCGGTCGTGCCAGTGACAAGGAGTACCAGAGAGAAGAGACCCAGGGCGAATGCCGACGGGTTGAAAATATGCGTTAATCTGCCGTCACGCTGCCAGCGGATAAACTCCTTGCCCATGAATCCCGCGGCAATCATCAAAAACTGCATGTAAAACCAGTCATCCTGGAACCACAGGAACAGGTTGATGCTGAAAATTATGGGGAAGGGGCCGAAGCCCAGCGCATAGGATTCGCGTCGCGACCAGGACAGCAACATATCGAAGGTGTAAGCGAACAGCAACTGCGCGACAAGCAGGGGTACATGGTCATAAACGGGTTGCCAGTGATAGCCCCAGTAGGCGAACACGCTGGCCTGCACCATGGCCTGAACATAATGCTGCGGCCGTAATATAATCTGCAGGTGGCGCTGGCTCATGGCCGCGCCGGCGTCACTGACAGCCAGTCGCCGGAGCTGGAGGATCAAAGCGATCTGTAATGCCAGCAATGTCGCGGCGGCACCGATAAATGACCAGAACAGCAACGGGCTTTGCTGCACGCGAGGAATGAACGCGAGCAAAAACAGAGCAAACGTCAGAACAAAGGGGAGCTGGAAAACCTGCAGCGGCGTGGACACTTTGCCGGAGCCGGCGCTGGCGGATCGATCAGGCTTGTTTCGTCGTCCGCCAATCACTCCGTGTTTCTGAGCTGATACCATAAAGCGGGGAGGCCGGGAAGCCTAAAAATTCATCGGGTTATTGAACAGACCAAAATTTTCGCCGTATGCCAATTCCAGCAGCTCGAGCGTGGTTTGCACCTGACCGATCCAGTAATCGAGACCCCCCAGGAGGATAACCACTGTAACGATCAGTGTCGCTATCAGTAAATCTTTCTTTTGCTTCTCGTCCGTCATCAAAGTGTTCACCATTGAGTTGGTTTAATCGCTTTCAGAGAGAGCGCCTCGGCGCCTGCTAACCCACAAATCCGATCCAGCGACCGGTGGCCGCTACCGTGAACCAGACCATCAACGATGTAATCGCCACCACACGTATCAACCAGACACTGTTGGTTCCGGCTTTTCGCAGCAGGGGTATCTTGAAAAAGATAACGAAGAGCGATCCCCCGAGCAGAGCCAGCATTTTGGCCCAGAACACCGGCAGATAGTACACCTTCTCCGCGACTCCCGCGGCAAGAAAAATACCACTGACAACGGCGCCCATCAACCCGAACCTGAACCAGCGGTACGCATTCTCTACTACCACGTCAACCGGCATGGTTTTTAACGACAGGTTCAGAAGACGCAGATCCATCAGCAATATTGTGCCTCCCAGCAATGCCATCGACAGTAGGTGTATTGCCTGAACGAGCGCATAGATTGAGCCGTAGTTGGTGGCGACATAGCCCAACCAGGTGGACCTCTGCAGCCACTCAAATAGCGGGAACAGACCGCCATAAACCGCTGTCCGCCAGTTCAGCAGCTCCAGCACCAGTATCAGCAGCAAGACGGCACTGACAATAATGGTCCGCTTGTAAGACGCAAAAATCTCGTTCATATCAACTCCGCCTTATTGTTCGCTACCGGATTCACGTACACTCGCCACCGCCAGCCGGGCTGATTCTTCCAAGGGAGACTCCGCGGTTTCCAGAGCCTGTAGTTCATAAACACAGCCAGCCGCCCAGAGAATGGTGCGGTTGCTGGTTTTGTCACAATCTACCCAGTCGTAGGGAATGCACCGTCCCATGAACACCACCAGAGACCAGAGACTCAGGGAAAGAATCGCACCGTTGCGCAGCGGTTTGGGTGCCTTGCGCTCATTGTCCCACTTACCTTCCGCCTCCTTGAGATGACGGTGAAAGAAAAAGGCATTGGCAGCGGCTGCCACCAGTAAAATCATCTTGAACCGAAACCAGAGGCTCTGCGTAGACTCCACGGGCTTGGCATAAAACAGTAGCAGGCCGGTAACAATCATGATCGTAAAGCCGATCCACATTGGACGATTCAGCCTGGCGGCGAGGGCCGACGCAGGCATTTCCGGCAGAATCAGCCCCAGCATGCGCAGGTCTATGATAAAGAGCATGCCCAGGGAGACCATCAGGGCAAGCACGTGGGTGGCTTCCACCCAGTTGTAGCTATAGTACCCGGACAGCAGCATCTGACTGTAATCCTGACTGCCCAGCCACTCCGCAAAATTCAGCAAGAGTTCGTTTATCACACCGCTACCCCCTTGGGTTACTGGCTCTCATGACTGTACGTTCAGCCTCCAATCTTTCACCGTTAAGTTTCAGCTTCCGATTTCGGCCGCTAGTGTATCAAAGCAGGGTAATGAGGAACAGGTCAGTGTCGAAATGGCAACAGTATCTTGGATACCTGAAATTCAGATCGTACCGGGAGCCCCGGCAGAATAACGAGCCTTCAGTACTCGTCAAAGCCCTCGGTTAACTCCACACGAACACCGGACGGATCGGTAAAAAACGCAATCTTCAAACCGATGCCGGGAATATCGCGGTACGGTACATCAAAAACAACTCCCCTGGCTTGCAATTCACGACAGAATGCTTCCAGGTTATCCACTTCGAAACCAATATGATCAAGAGAGCGACCCTGAGTGGGAAGTCTCTCGGAATCCGCGTTATTGAAACTCAGATTCATACCGGGAACATTGGTGGTGGTACCGATGCTTCCTCGTGGCCGTTGCTCCAACGAGAACATATCCATATACCACTGCAGCAGGGATTCATACCCGGGGGTGAAAAAATGAACATGATACGCGGAAACTTCAACCGGCAGCATCTGATCTTCCTGCACTTCAACACGTACTTCATCCGGGGCCATCACGTAGGCGTTAGGTAACCCTTCAGCGCCGGTGAATTCCCGGCCGACGGGTAAGCCGGCAGCACGCCATTGGGCCAGGAACTGTTCCATGTTACGCACCTTGAACCCGATATGGTCCATGACCGTACCCTGACTGCCACCAGTTGGCTCGCGCTCGGTTAATGCGATAAGCATTCCGGGGACGCGAACCGCCGTCAGTGAGCCCTTCTGCACAACCTCGCCTCCGAAATGATCAACCCACAGCTGTTTATGGATCTCGATATCCGACACGTTCAGGTGAATGTGACCATAGGTAATGCCCGCATCATTGGGGATAGCGAGTTGGGCATAGAGGGGGGTGACAAACAGATAAAGCGCAAGACAGCGTAACACTTTCATTATGGATCTCCGCAGCGAAGATAATTATATACTCCGCATTCGACTGTTATTCAACCCTCGTCAACGGGCTTGTTCTGTCACTGAACCGGTCAAATCCGACCATCGCGGGGCAATTCCAGGCGTATCCGGGTCAAAATGTGGGAATTTGCCTACAACTTCTGCAGAAAAGCTCTTAAACTGTCGTTTGTTTGCCTGTCCGGGGCAACCGGATCGCCGTGCCCTACCTATCGCGTGTGAAAATCAGGGGTATCTCAAACTTGGGAAACTTCAAAGATTCGCGAGAATAAAAATAATGAAGAAACAAGTTCAACCCGCTGGCACCAGACTCTCTGTCGATAACGAACCGTATGATCAACTTGATGCCGATTGTGTCTGGCAACTGGTCGTTCTCAGTAATGACTATTACTGGCGGGAAGACGCCGAGGGCTGTTGCGTGGAGGTTCGCAGTTTTATCGAGGACGACGAATCGTTCTGCCGGCTGCTACTGGGGAATCGCCTGAATGAGGCCTTGGCGACTGTTGCCGATGATGGCGCCGCAGAAATCCTTTCCGGTCGGCGCGAGAGACTGGAGTCTTTCAGGGAATTCACCTTGCGGGTTGCCGTACAGGACCATGTGCTTTACCTTTGCGCCAGCGGAGAACCGCAGTTTGACGCGGCGGGCGCCTTCGAAGGCTATATCTGTGTTGCTACCGATATTACCCGACAGAAAGAAAACGAATCCAGATTGAAACGCTTCCGCGCAGCGATGGACATGTCCGTTGATATGATCTATCTGGTTGACCGGGAGACGCTCAGGTTTATCGATGTAAACGATACAGCCTGTATCAATGCCGGATTGAGCCGGGAAGAATATCTGGCCATGGGTCCACTCGAGGTGCTGAACGTTGACCGCGAGGAATTAATTGCGCGTTATGACAAATTGATCTCCGAAGGGGGAGTCAGTCTTCTTGAGTCAAGCGTTACCAGCGTACAAGGCAAAACGGGATTTATCGAAGTGGTCAGCCGCGCGACTCGCATCGACGGGCGCTGGATCATCATTGGAATGAGCCATAATATTACCGCGCGCAAAAACGCGGAGATTAAAACCCTGCGCCTGCAACAGATGTTTTCAGCCTTGAGTGATACCAACGCGGCGATTCTGAAGGCCGATACCGTTCCCGATCTATTCCAGAAGGTCTGTGACGCCGCGGTCAGCGGTGGCAAATTCAATGTAACGAGCATCCTCCAACCCAATGAACAGGGTATACTCCAGACCGTGGCGTCAGCCGGGCTTTATGCTCTTCCCTCCCGGGAGCAGGTCCTGGTCTCGGTCAGGGACGGCGCCAACGACCGCCATGGCGTCTCGGGAGAGGCCTGGCGCAAGAAAAAACTCTGTGTCAGTAACGATATCCTCGCCGACAAACGCGCAACGCAATGGCATGACCTGCTTCGCAGCGCCAATGTTGCCAGCGTCGCGGCATTACCTCTGTTCGAACGCAGCGAGCGTGTTGCAAGCAATACTGCGTTTCTACGCGAGTGAAACCGGGGTGTTCGACGACGAAATCATTGCACTGCTAACAAGCATGGCGGAAAACATCTCCTATGCCATGACCAGTATTGCCAATGAGTCAGAGCGCCAGCAAGCCGAAAAAAGCATTCGTGAAAGTGAAGCACGATTCCGCAGCCTGACCAATCTGTCGTCCGACTATTACTGGGAACTGGATGAAAATTTGCATTTGCGCAAGCACGAAGGGCCTGGTCTGAACAGGGAGGGTTTCACACGCATCAATGCCGTATTTGGAAAACCCTTATGGGAAATGGAGGGAACCATGCCGGATTTTATTAGCTGGGACCAGTTCCGCGCGGTTTTGCGAACACACGAGACCTTCCGCGACATCGAATTCTCATTTGCCATGGATGAAAAAGAATCCCTCCACTTTGCGCTCAGCGGTGAACCGATTGTCGACGACGAGGGTAGTTTCATGGGCTACCGCGGCGTTTCAAAGAACATCACCGAGAAACGCCAGATCGCCGACCGCCTCAAATATCTGGCAACCCATGATAAATTGACCGGACTGCCGAACCGCAGTGTGTTGAGCGAAATGTTGACGCAGGCATCAAAAACTGTCGCTCGCTACCCCGATCAAGGCATCGCCCTGCTGTTCATAGATCTTGACCGCTTCAAGCTCGTTAATGATACTCACGGCCATGAAGCTGGCGACAAGCTGCTGACGCAGGTAGCCAGGAGGTTGCGTGAACCCCTGCGCACCAGCGATATTGTGGCCAGGCTGGGGGGTGACGAATTCGTGGTCATTCTGGAGAGGGTCAATGACGCCGCTACGGCGACAAGCGTCGCCAGAAACATTCTCAGAGCTTTCGAGCCACCCGTCCGGTTGAACAACACAGTTGACGTCAAAGTGGATCTCAGCATTGGAATCAGTCTGCTGGGTATTGATGCGCACGATGAAAAAACGCTGATGCAGCACAGCGATACTGCGATGTACGCAGCCAAACAACAAGGCCGCAATAACGTTCTGATCTATTCCGACGCCCTCTAGACCACGGTAATGCCCAGGGAGCCGTTAAAAATCCCGCGACCCGGTTTTCCGCTTGTCCACCCGTTGCCAGGCACGTTGCGGCGACGGTTTCTTCCAGCCGTAATACGGATGGCGGCGCAGCATGGCAGGGTTGCGGAATACCAGAATCAGCAATGCACCCGCAACAAAACCGCCAATATGCGCCCAGAATGCGACCCCGCCTCCCACACCGGAGGCGCTTACCCCCCCGACCAATTGCACGACAAACCAGTATCCCAGCATGAATACCGCCGGCACAGCTACCGTGGTGACGAAGAACCCTAGAAAAATCAGCAAGTAAACATGGACTCGAGGGTAAAGCAAAACATAGGCTCCCATGACACCTCCGATCGCACCTGATGCACCTACCATGGGTATTGCCGGGTCCCCACCGGCCACCAACTGGAGTGCGGCCGCCGCCAGACCGCAGAGTACATAGAATACGACGAATCGCACATGACCCATGGTATCTTCGACATTGTCGCCGAATATCCATAGAAACCACATGTTGCCGATCAAGTGCAGCCAGCCGCCGTGCATGAACATGGAAGTGACCAGGGTGTGCCAGGCCGGGCCGCCATCGAGCCTGCAGCCGAGACCGGGACCCACCTGTACCAGGGTGCCATCCGGAAGCGTTCCAAGCAGGTCACCCGGTATCAGCCCAAAGCGACACACGCTCATGGCCATAGGTTCCACCGCGCCAAGGCCTTGCAGAAAAACCCACGCAAATACATTGACAGCAATCAGGAAGATTGTTGCTATCGGTTTGCTGAATGTTGGATTGTCGTCGCGAATCGGAAACATCAATCTCGCCCTGCCTGGCTCTATAGGTCACTCGTCCTCCGAACGCCCGAGCCTCTGAATATCCAGATATTCAGAGGCTCCCTGTAACCAGTTTACCGGAGTTCGGGGCCAAGAAAAATGGGCGGAAACCCGAACCTACTTGTTTTGCTCAAGATAGGTATATCCCGCCAGGCCATCAATGTATTCGGCGATGAAGGTGTTGGCTTCCTGCCGGGAAAGGTCTTTTGCTTTTTGCACCTTGCGGCGGAAATTGGTTACCAGAGCCGCTGATTCGAACTGAACGTAGTTAAGCACTTCAGTCGTGGTGTCCCCATGGACGAGATCAGTGACTTCATACCCCTCCCCGGAGGGGTGCATCTTCAAATGCACCGCATTCGTGTCGCCAAAAAGATTGTGCAGGTCACCTAGAATTTCCTGATATGCACCAGTCAGAAAAATGCCCAGAATATAAGGTTCTTCCGGCGTGAACGTGTGCAGTTCCAGAGTACGTTTTGGCGTTCTGCCGCCAACAAACCGACATATTTTTCCGTCGGAGTCACATGTCACATCCTGGAGCGTCCCCCTCCGCGAAGGTTCTTCATTCAGACGATGAACAGGAAGAATGGGAAAGAGTTGATCTATGGCCCAAGAGTCGGGAAGCGATTGAAACAGGGAAAAGTTACAAAAGTAACGATCGGTCAATATAAGATCAATTTCGGGAATAATGTCCTCGTACGTTTCAGGGTCTTCATCCACGAGTGCGGCGACCTGATTGATGATGTTCAGGTGGTACCGTTCAATCGTGGCACGGTCGCGCAACCTGAGCACACCGCTATGAAAAAGCTGATGGGCCTGGTCCTTGGCAAAGGAAGCGTCATGATAGGCTTCGCGCAGGTTGCGCGGGCTGATATCCCGGAGCGTCGCCGCCAGTTCGTGTACGAGGGTGTGCGCATCTTCATCAACCTCGTCGGGTGGAGACGGCAAATGCGTTTCAAGATCAATAACGTTAACGAGCAGCAAGGCGTGATGCGCGGTCAATGCGCGACCGGATTCGGAGATTACATGAGGTGCCGGCAATTCCGCTTCCCTGCACGCCTCCGCGAGTGAATAGACAATATCATTGGCGTATTCCTGAATGGAGTAATTGACGCTGGCATTGGTGATCGAACGGGAGCCATCGTAGTCAACACCCAAGCCGCCACCAACGTCCACATGGGTGATATCGACCCCCTCGTTTCTCAACTCCACATAAAAGCGGCTGACCTCACCCATCGCTATTTTTACGCTGCGTATATCCGCAATCTGTGAACCGATATGAAAGTGAACAAGTTTGAGGATGTCCAGGCGCCCGGCGGCGCGAAGTTTGTCTACAACCCGGATCAGTTGAGCCGAGGTGAGTCCAAACTTGCTGCGTTCGCCTCCGCTTTCCGCCCATTTTCCCGAGCCCGTCGATGCCAGTTTGACACGTACACCAGCGGTGGGCTGAACTTCCATCTCCTCCGCAACGCGCAACAGCACATCCACTTCGCTGATTTTTTCCAGCACAATGAAAACCTGGTGGCCCAGTTTCTGTCCCATGAGAGCGAGCCGCATGAACTCCTCGTCCTTGTAACCATTGCAGATTATCAGATGGTCAGTGGCCTCGCTCAGTGCCAGTACGGCCTGCAACTCGGGTTTGCTGCCCACCTCAAGCCCCACGCCATATTCACGGCCGTATGCCAGAATTTCCTCCACCACGTGCCGCTGCTGATTAACCTTGATGGGGTAGACAGTGGTATAGGCACCTTCATAGCCAAATTCCTTGCGGGCATTATCGAACCGCTCCGCCAGGTCCGCCACGCGGGTACGAAGGATGTCGGAGAAACGCAACAGCAGCGGCAGACCGACACCTTGCTGTTCAAGGTCCCGCGCCAGTTCGAACAGGTCAAGCCCCTGCTCCGGATCCCTGGTGGGGTGAACAGTGACGCGGCCTTCTTCGTTGATATCAAAATAGCCCACCCCCCAGCCCTCTACATGATAGAGCTCTCTCGCATCATCTATCGTCCAGGCTTGCTTGACCTTGTCCACAGCTTTCTCCGATCACTACTCTTGGCACAGGGGGCAGAGAATAAAAGCAGCAAGCCTAAATGTCCATCGCGCTGACTGTTTGCCTGACGGGCGGGGCCTTCCACCGGCCTCAAGAAAATCGAGGACACGTCCTGTCACGGCACCAAGCCTGATCCTGATGTTTGTAACAACCGTATTATGAGAGGATGTCAAGCGAGAGGAAAAATGATGGCCGGGATATTCTCAGCAATAGTGGTTGTTTTGCTGCTGCTTACTCTGACACCCAGATTGCAATTACAGCATTGGACTGTCCGCGTGCTGGATTATCCGCGACTGCAGTTGTTTACCATCTCCCTGGTCCTGCTGGTGCTGGAATTGTTGCTACTTGATTTCTCCAACCAGTCAAGCTGGTGGATAGTCGCCGCGACCCTGTTTTGTCTCGGGTACCAGGGGTGGTGGATATACCCGTACACGCCGTTGGTACGGGTGGAAGTAAAGAATGCAGATGCCCTTGGGAAAGACCGGACAGTGAAATTGCTGGTTGCCAACGTGTACGGTAAGAATCGGAGGGCTGAGCCATTGCTTGCTCTGGTGGAGGAGAGCAAGCCTGATCTACTTCTGACTCTTGAGTCGAATTCATGGTGGGAAAAGCAGCTGGATTCGCTGGAACCGGAGTATCCGTACACGATTAAACGCGCCCAGGAGAATCTTTACGGTATGCACTTGTACTCGAAGTTGCCCCTCTCCCAAAGCAGCATCGAGTATTTGTTAAATGACGACATCCCGTCAATTCATACGCTCGTTTCATTACCCTGTGGTGAGAAAGTCCGTGCCCACTTTCTTCATCCCGATCCACCCCATCCCAAGTTCAGCGTCGATACCTCCGAACGGGACGCGGAACTGGTCATCGTCGGGCGCAGTGTGGCTGACGATGACAGTCCCACGCTGGTTGCAGGTGATCTGAATGATGTCGCCTGGTCTTCCACCACACGACTGTTTCGAAAAATAAGCCGACTGCGGGACCCGAGAGTGGGCCGCGGCATGTTCAACACCTACAGCGCGGAACACTGGTTTTTGCGCTGGCCCCTGGACCATCTCTTCGTCAGCGATCACTTCACCGTGAATGCAATCCGCAAGCTTGGGAACATTCGCTCGGACCATTTTCCGCTTTTCACTGAACTGGTCTGTAATGGCAACAACCTCAATCCAGACAACAAACCGGCGCTCAATCAGGAAGACAGAACCAGGGCAAGCCAGAAACTGGCTGATGAGGGTGTGGACAGGCATGACGTACCGAATCCACGGGCCCGTTGACGGGAAACGGGTTCGGCGTAATTCTGCCCCGGAACCGATTGCCCCCCGGCGCCCCCCGGCTTGACTCAGTTTTCCTCGGCGCGGCCCGCCCTGAGAATATTGGGGACGGCGTAGTTGCCCTCGTGACAGGCATACTCAAACATCACGTACTCATTGTCGGCTGTCAGGGGCATGGAGATGGTAAAAGGCTGTGTATACACCGGTGGGTCGGTAACAGTGACGTCCCAGATGATGGTATCCTCACTGACCCGGGTAAAGCGTTCCACCACATGAAGCTGATCGCTGACCGGCACTCCCTTTAAGCGGCCCCCGGCCATACTGGATGCAATCATGCCGCGGTCGTTGAAGTTGGTGGACTCGATTACCAGGGTTTCACCTTCCCAGCGCGCTATGGAGTCGCCCATCCAGAGTCTGATTTTCGGGTCTACGTGTTCAGATTTTGCAAAAGGAATGATGCGCACATCATGAATCATTTCATAAATAATGGTCACCGCCTCCGGAGTTTGCACTATCCGGTAAGCGTTGTTATAGCCGGCCGGCAACATGGACCCCGGCACACCTCGGGTTATGCACCGGTCCCATACCGTCATGTACTCGTAGGAGTCGGTGACGCGATCAAAATAGTCATCGCGCTCTGCTTCAGCTTCCGGGCGAATCGGCGCCCTTCCGGAGGGTGGATCCACCACCAGCGACGTCTGACCGGTGGACAGCACCGTATCGCCGGAATCCAGCCAGAACTGGTTGTAACCACCCACCGATCCGCCCGCCTCTACCGTGGGCTGCGCATCGGAAGCCGCTCGTCGTTGCGCAGTTCTCGCTTCAAGAGCGGCTATCTCGTCGTCACTGAGAACCTCCTGGTCGGCCAGTGCCTCGGGCCGTTCCATGGGAGTGAGCGTGGGGTTAATCCATACCCCCTGTAAATCAGGCTGCCCGTCGGCGGTACGCGGCACCAGCCAGCCATCCGCGGCGGCGGCAAACTGCAGTGGTGCCAACACCAAAAGTGACAATCCAACCGTTCCCGTGAATGACATCAGTTTGTTCATTGTTCGATACTCCGTCAATGGCAAGCAGCTCAATCCTGGGCCCTGTTACGCCACGCAACCCGAAGAACAAGTCTGCCGGACCGAGGATTTGTCCAATAATACTGATCAGTTTATAGTTAGGAAAGCTCTGAACAAGTTTAGAGCATATACACGTCCACCGGGCATGTAAACGGACATCCGGACTTGCCCGGGAACAACCACAATAACAAGGATAGCGCCAATGACCATGCAAAATACCCCACTACTGATGTCACGCATTCTTGGCCGTGGCGCGATGCTGGACCCTGATGTGGAAGTGGTCACGCTTCAGGCTGACGGTACCCACCGTCAGACACTCGCCCAAACCTGGCAGCGCAGCCAGCAACTGGCCAATGCCCTGCGCGAGCACAACATCGGCGAAGGTGATCGCGTGGCCAGTTTTATGTGGAACAATTATCGGCATCTGGAACTGTACCAGGCGATCCCCTCCATGGGGGCCGTCCTTCATACCCTGAACATCAGGCTGGCTCCCGCGGATCTTGAATACATAATCAACCACGCGCGGGATCGCATCCTGTTTGCCGATGAAGACCTGCTACCCCTGCTGGAACCGCTGCTTGACAGGATACCGAGCGTCGAGCTGCTGGTCGTCTGCCGTCATGGAGAAGGCGGCGAAACCGCTTTCCGCTCACAAGTGGATTATGAAGCCTTTATCGCGAATCAAGCTCCTTCCTTTGATTGGCCGGACCTTTCCGAGACAGCGCCGATGGGGCTCTGCTACACCAGCGGCACCACGGGCAAACCGAAAGGGGTAATGTATACCCATCGCTCGACCTATCTGCACACGCTGGCCGGGTGCATGACGGACGCGGTGGAACTGAGCGCGGTGGACTCCTTGTTAGGCATTGTTCCGATGTTCCACGCCATGGGCTGGGGGCTGCCGTTTTCAGCATCGATGCTCGGGTGCAAACAGGTCATGCCGCATCGATTCATGACTCCCGACGCCTTCCTCAGGTTGATGCACGAGGAAGAAGTCACCATTTCTGCAGGTGTGCCTACCATATGGCAGGGCGTTCGCGCCGCACTGGAGGCGAACCCCGACAAGTATGATCTGAGCCGGGTGAAGCGGCTTACTTCCGGTGGTTCCGCGCCTCCGGTTTCTCTCATGCGCTGGTTCTGGGATAACTACGGTATCGAAATGATTCAAGGCTGGGGAATGACAGAGACCAATCCCATAGGCACATTGTCCCGCCGGATCGCCAAACGTTCTCACCTGCAACTCAACCAGCAGCGACAATTTGAAAACATGGCCAAGGCGGGTTTGCCCATGCCCGGTCTCGACATGAAAATAGTTGACGAAAACTGGAACCCGCTGCCCCACGATGGAGAGACAGTGGGAGAACTGTTGGTTCGGGGACCCTGGATAGTTTCTGAGTACTACAATGATCCACAGCCGGATAAATTTCATGACGACTGGCTGGTAACGGGGGATGTCGCCCGGATTGATTCTGGCGGCTACATCATCATCGCTGATCGCTCCAAGGATCTGATCAAGTCCGGTGGTGAATGGATTTCATCGGTCGACCTGGAGAACCACATTGTCGGGCTCACCGGTATCAGGCAAGCGGCGGTAGTTGCGCAGCCGCATCCAAAGTGGGATGAAAGACCGATCGCGCTGGTAATACGCGAACCCGGCAGTACGGTCACCACGCAAGCCGTGTTGGACCATTGCGGCAATCTGTTCGCAAAGTGGCAATTGCCGGACGAGATACTTTTCGTCAGTGAAATTCCGCTGACATCAACCGGGAAGATCGACAAAAAACGGATTCGCGCGCGACTTCGGGACGAGTGTTATGTACTGCCGGATTTACGCCGCGAACCGGCCTGACAAGGACCTCCTACCGGCTTCGGTTCAGTTGATCAGATCTCTCTGGCAATCAAAAGTTTCATGATCTCATTGCTCCCGCCAAATATTTTCTGCACGCGGCTGTCCGCGTACATTCCGGCGATCGGGTATTCCATCATATAGCCATACCCGCCAAAAAACTGCAGGCATTCGTCCACCACTTCACACTGCTTTTGAGTGGTCCACCATTTAGCCATTGCTGCGGTCGTTGCATCCAATGCGCCGGTGGCCAGTTTCATAATGCAGTCGTCCACGAACACTCTGGCAAGTCGCGCTTCGGTATATCGCTCCGCCAATCTGAACTGGGTGTTCTGAAAATCAAAAATACGTTTGCCGAACGCCTTGCGTTCCTTGACATAGTCACAGGTGTATTTTAGCGCCATCTCCATCGCAACACAGGCACCTACAGCAATGATCAATCGCTCCTGCGGCAGCTGCTGCATCAGTTGAGCAAAACCGCGACCTTCCTCATCGCCCAGCAGGTTGGCAGCGGGGATTCGCACATCCTGTAAGAATATCTCCGACGTATCCTGGGCTTTCATGCCCAGCTTCTCCAGATTACGACCCCGCTGAAATCCGCCTTCCCCCTCAACCGAATCAGTTTCCATTATCAGCAGGGACGTTCCCTTTGCCGCTTCCCGCGGGTCGGTTTTGACAACCAGGCAAATCAGATTCGCCAATTGACCATTGCTGAGAAACGTCTTCTGCCCATTGACCACATAGTGATTCTCATCCCGTATCGCCGTTGTGCCGATGGCCTGCAGATCTGATCCCGTGTCAGGCTCGGTCATCGCGATTGCGGCAATCATCTCGCCGCTTGCCATTTTCGGCAGCCAGCGTCGTTTCTGCTCCTCGCTGCCGTAGGCCTGAATATAATGAGCGACAATGCCCGAATGCACGGAATTCCCGAAGCCCGTAACGCCAGCCCGGCCCATCTCCTCGAGGATGACCGCTTCATGACCGAAATCTCCGCCACCACCGCCGTAGACTTCGGATATTGAAGCGCACAGCAGTCCGGCCTTGCCCGCGTTGATCCACGCATCGCGATCGACAAAGCCCTGGCTTTCCCATTTTGGCATGAGAGGTTTAAATTCACGGGTAAAGAAGCGACGGGATGCCTGGCGCAACATCTGCAACTCATCGTTCATCCATGGAGAAACATATTCCTCACTTAACACCGTTGCACTCCGCCGCGGTAACCCGCTCAATGATCATGGCGTTGGCGGTGCCCCCACCCTCACAAATTGCTATCAAACCGTATTTTCCCTGTCGGCGCTCCAATTCATGTATCAGAGTGGTCATCAGTTTCGCGCCGGTGCCTCCCAGAGGGTGCCCCAGGGCCTGCGCACCACCATTCACATTCAGTTTGTCCAGATCGGCGTTGAGGGCTTTGGCCCACGCCAATGGCACTGAACCAAAGGCTTCATTGACTTCGTAAAGATCAATGTCATCGATGGTGAGCCCGGCTTTCTCCAGAACCTTTTGTGTTGCCGGTATCGGGCCTTCCAGCATCATGACCGGATCGGAGCCGATCACGGCCAGCGCGACGATTCTCGCCCGCACCGGCAAATTGAATCGTTTGATCGCCGAGGCGTTAGCCACCATGACCGCCGCCGCACCATCACTGATCTGGCTGGCGGTTCCCGCGGTTATCACCCCGCCCGGCCGCAAAGTGTTCAATGACTGCATGGCTTCCAGGGAAACGTCGTAGCGAATTCCCTCGTCTGTTTTATGAACGGTCTTTTTACCGTCAGGCATGATGACATCAACGGGGATGATTTCGCTGGTGAAATACCCGTTTTCCGTAGCGTGTCTGGCCAGATGATGGCTGCGATAGCCGAATGCATCCAGTTCTTCGCGCCCGATGCCGTATTTCTCCGCCAGTAACTCGGCACCATCGAACTGACTGAACTGAATACCCGGGTATCGGGCTTCCAGCCGTTCCCCTTTGGGTTTGCCGCGACCGTGTTCGAGCCCATCCTTGACGTTGGAGCCGATTTCCACCGTGCTCATGGCTTCCACGCCGCCACAGATCACCAGATCCTGGGTTTCGGACATGACCGCCTGGGCGCCGAATTGAATCGCCTGCAGCGAAGAACCGCACTGGCGGTCCACCGTGGTTCCCGGTACCGCCAGATCGAGCTTCGAAGCCATGGACACATTACGGCCCAGGTTGCCGGCCTGCGCACCAATCTGGCTGACGACGCCAAATATAACATCGTCCACCTGGTCGAGCGGCGCGGCGGTCCGGTCCACCAACTCATCAACCACCATCGCTCCCATATCGATGGGATGCACCTGACTCAGACGACCCTTTTTACGTCCGGTGGCGGTCCGTACGGCGCCCACAATATAGGCATGATTCATATTTTCCCCTCATCAGTCAGCGTGCCGGCATACGAATGCCGGCGTCCAGGCGAATAACTTCACCATTGAGATAACTGTTCCCTACGATGTGTGCCGCCAATTCGGCGAACTCCTCCGGTTTACCCAGACGATTGGGAAATTGGGTGATGGCAATCAGTGGCTCCCGCACTTCGGGTGTGGCCCCGGCCATCATCGGAGTTGCAAAGACTCCGGGCGCTATCGTCATGACGCGAATTCCGCGTTTTCCCAAATCCCTGGCGACGGGCAGGGTCATCGCGTTAATACCACCCTTTGACGCCGCGTAGGCGGCTTGGCCCGTTTGCCCGTCGAATCCGGCGACGGATGATGTGTTGATAATGATACCCCGTTCTCCGGCTTCTGTTTCCGGCTCATTTTTCTGCATCTGTTCAGCGCAAAGCCTCAAAACATTGAACGTGCCAATCAGATTAATACGTACGATTCGTTCAAATTTATCCAGAGGCATTGGGCCGTCACGGCCTACGGTACGCGCGGCCCCACCCACTCCGGCGCAATTCACATTGATGTGAACTCCACCAAGACGCTCGCAGGCCAGATTCACTGCGTCCCTCACAGTCTCCTCGCTGGTTACGTCACCCGGGCAGGCCAGCGCCTGGCTACCCAGTTCGGCCGCAGCCGCCTCCACACGATCACGATCCAGATCGAATAACAAAACACAGGCACCGCCTGCGATAAACCGTCTGGCGGTGGCAAAACCCAGTCCGGATGCGGCCCCGGTGATGAACGCCACCTTGTTTTCAAATTTCAATCTCAAACTCCTGGTTCGCAACCGTTCACAGGTTCCGGACGAATCCGGGTCGGGCTTTCGTTCCACAATCCGCACCCGCGAGTGACCCGGTCGGCTCACTCTACCTTACGCCTTCTCACATTGACAATGTTGACCTATCATCACCGAACCAAAGAATGCGAGGAGTCAGGACGGATGGGACCACTTCACGGAATCAGGGTTATCGAAATGGGCGGAATCGGGCCGGCGCCTTTTTGCGCGATGATGCTGTCGGACCTCGGTGCCGAAGTCATCCGCATCGACCGCAAGCAGCAAGCCGGAAACGGAGACCCCCGGCATGTTCTGAACCGCGGTCGCCGCTCTCTGGGATTGGATCTCAAACACCCCGATGCCGTGGATATCGTGATGCACCTGCTGGACCGGGCGGATGTGCTTATCGAAGGATTCAGGCCGGGGGTTATGGAACGTCTGGGGCTCGGGCCCGATGTCTGCCACCAACGCAACAGTGGGCTGATTTACGGGCGCATGACCGGCTGGGGACAGTCGGGACCGTTGGCGGCCAGTGCCGGGCATGACCTGAATTACATCGCGCTGACCGGCGCGCTGCATGCCATGGGGGACGCCGATCACCCGCCCGCTCCCCCATTGAATCTGGTAGGAGACTTTGGCGGGGGAGGTATGTATCTGGTCTGTGGCATCCTGGCCGCACTGCTGGAAAGGAATCAATCAGACCGCGGCCAGGTAATTGATGCGGCGATGATTGATGGCGCCGCCAGCCTTATGGCGGCGTTCTACGGACTGAAAGCCATGGGTCGGTGGCGTAATGAGCGCGGCAGCAACATGCTTGATGGCGGTGCCCACTATTATTCGTGTTACACCTGCAAGGACGGTCGGTTTATCAGTGTCGCGGCGATTGAACCCCGGTTTTACGCCCTGTTGCTGAAGAAGTGCGGAATTGAAGATCAGGATTTCAATGATCAGAACGGGGCTGACAACTGGCCTGCACTGAAGCGAAAACTGGCGCGGTTGTTCCTGACGCGAACCCGGGACCAATGGTGTGAGTTACTGGAGGGCAGCGATGCGTGCTTTGCCCCGGTACTTGACCTGGATGAAGCGCCTGATCACCCCCACAACAAGGAACGCGCGACCTTCGTGACGTATCAGGGCGTCACCCAACCGGCCCCCGCGCCCCGTTTCAGCCGCTCTGAAACCACCATTCAGAGCCCGCCGGCCCGGGCCGGAGAGCACAGTCGCGAAGTTCTGACTGACTGGGGCCTTACCACCGATCAAGTTGCAAAGCTGGAACAAGCCGGCGTCATCAACCGTCATCCGTGACCCGGCTGGGCCAGACACCGGTTTCAGAACCGTACCGGTCTCACTTGTGCGCAGAATTCAGTCCGCAATCACTCCGTCCGGCGCTTTATCGATTCCAGTCAGCGCGAAAAAGTCCCGGGATATTGACAGGCAGGCGGGAGCTGACTATATTGGTCTGACCAAATTGGTCCTACCAACTGTAGGATCGCCTGTAAATGAATGAATTCCCGGGTTATGACTACTCCCACTTCGCTGACCTACGAAATCGCCGCCGTATTGCGAACCGAAATTCTGCGCGGCCAATACCGCCCCGGGGAAAGATTGCCTTCGGAGCGCGATCTCGCCGTACGCTTTCACAGTAGCCGGGGGGTGGTGCGCGAGGCACTGACGAACCTGGCGCAGTTGGGCATAATCGACATTCAACCGGGCGGCGTGCGCATCGTGCCCAGAGAGCGAGCCCACCTCTCGATCCTCGGCCATCTGATGAAACTGGATAACCCGCCCGATCCCCAACTGGTGGATCAGTTTTTGCAGATTTTCGGCGCACTGTCCGTTCTCACAACCCGCAGTGCCATACAGAAAGCTTCGCCGGATCAGTTGACACAGGCTCGGGAACTGGTGGCCGAACTCGACCGCCAGGCCAACAGTTTTGATGGTATGCATAGAGCCTGGCGCGAATTACTGGAGTTTTTCAAGTCGATCGATAAAAACCTGGTGCTGCAACTGATCGGTAATGACCTAAAAGCACAATTTGTGGATCAGATTCTGACTCTTGGGATCAAACCGGATCTTGACGAAACGGTTCATAACATGCTGGTGAAGGATCTGGATGAAGCGTTGCGCCTGGGCGATGCTCAGCAGGCTGCCGATGCGATCCAGGATTACAGTGATCACATGCGCGTATTCGTCGTGAGCGCGGTGACAGCTCGTCAGCAACGCAAAGTCGATTCGTGAGCAGACATTGATATCCCGGGAGGGAGAAAGGTAATGAAAAAGGCCGTATTACCGGTGGTTATTCTGGCTGCTGGCGTATCGATTTCAGCCATACTGGTCAAAACCCCTGCGCAGGTCGCGGAAACCTCGACGGAAGTTCAGGCGACGGTTATCCGGGCCATGCAGGTGCAGCCGGAATCGATAACCCTGACCGTCGAGTCCCAGGGCAAGGTGCAGGCGGCCCGCCGCACCAGTTTGTCAATTGCCGTTGCCGGCCAGGTGGAGTGGTTGTCTCCGGCTCTCGAGAACGGAGGGTACATCGCCGCGGGGGAAGTCTTGTTGCGCCTTGACGTCCGTGATCTGGAAACGGCGGCGGACCGGGCTGAAGCGACCCTCGCGCAAGCACGGGCTGAAGCTGAGCATGCCCGGACAGAACTGGAACGTCTGCAGAGTCTGGCAACGCAACGGCTGGCCAGCGACAGTCAGATGGAAAATGCCCAACGGGGAGAACGCGTTGCAGCGGCCCGCCTTATGGATGCCGAGGCCGCGTTACGGCAAGCCCGGTCTGATCTTGAAAGGGCTGAAATACGCGCCCCGTTCAATGCCATCGTAGAGAGCAAAGACGTCGAACTCGGTCAATATCTGAATCGTGCCCAGACTATCGCGACGCTCGTGGATGCCGACCAGGTGGAGGTGCGCCTGCCGCTGGCGCTGACGCAGATGGGGTACCTGGACGTCCCCCTGGGTTACCGCGGCGAGTTGCCGGACGCCATGGCACCGGAAGTCATCCTGACCGGCCGTTACGGCAGTCAGCGACATCAATGGCGGGGTCGCCTTGTGCGCACCGAGGCCGGTATCGATGCAACCAGTAATTCCGTGCAGGCAATTGTAAGGGTGATTCAGCCCAAACCCGCCGACATCGATGAATTATCCGAGGAGGCACAAAACCTGGCGCTTCCTCTTGGATTGTATGTGCAGGCTGAAATTCGAGGCAAGCGCGTGGACAATCTTTTTGTGTTGCCGCGCAGTGTCATTCGAAATAACAACCGTGTTCTGGTTGTGGACGATGAAGATACCTTGCATTTCCGCGAGGTGGATATCATGCGACTCGAAGATGAGCGTGTATTGATCCAGGGCGGCCTGATGGCCGGAGAGCGAATTTGCCTGTCGCCTATCCAGGCGGTTGTGGACGGTATGCCGGTTGTGGTTCAGGAAGCGGGTTAGGCCGGGTCCGGCTGTACTCATCGTTGAATGAAGTCTGAAATTCTTCTGGAGCTGAAAAATTGAAGACAATTGTTACCTGGTTTATCAATAACCCGGTCGCGTCCAACCTGGTGATGTTGATTTTCATCGCCGGAGGGATCGTTTCCTATTTGAGTCTGCACCAGGAAGAATTTCCGAATGTGGACATGGGCATGATACAGATCAATGTGCCCTACCTGGGCGCCTCGCCAGAGGAAGCCGAACAGGGTGTCTGCCTGCGCCTTGAAGAAGCATTGGAAAGTACCGAAAACATAGAGCGCATGACCAGCACAGCCCGCGAGGGTGCCTGTTCAATGAGTCTGGAAATAGCGACAGGCGCCGAAATGAACAGGGTACTGAACGATGTCAAAAGTAAAGTGGACGGCATTTCCACTTTCCCTGCGGAAACGGAGAAACCGATCGTATCGTCCGTCAGCGCCACTGCCAATGTCATTACACTCGGCCTGGCAGGAGACACAGATGATCGCAGTCTCAAGCTCATTGCCGAGGATATTCGCAACGATCTGGTTGATCTGGAAGGTATTTCCACAGTGGAGGTGGCTTATATAAGGCCGTTTGAAATTGCCATCGAAGTCTCTGAATTCACGTTGCGGCAGTACGGCCTTACGCTGGATGAGATTGCCCAGGCCATCAACCGCGCTTCTCTGGATATGCCCGGAGGAACCCTGCGCACCGATGGAGGAGAAATTCTGCTGCGCACTCGCGGACAGGTTTATAGCGGCAGCGAGTATGAAGACGTCATCATCCGGACTTTTCCCGATGGCTCCCAACTCAGGCTGGGCGATATTGCGACGGTTAGCGATGGTTTTGAGGAAGGCTACACGGACGCTCGGGTGAATGGCCAAAATGCGGCGATCGTCCAGGTCTATCGTGTCGGCGATGAGGACATCGTCGCTGCTGCGGAACAGGTGCGGAACCATTTCGAGGAAATCCAACACAACCTTCCCGCCAATCTGACGCTGAGCATTATCAGCGACGCCGCGATTTCCACCAAGGAGCGGATCGGTACGGTAGCCACCAATGCCTATACAGGACTGATGCTTGTCTTGTTGGTTCTCGCGCTGTTTCTGCGTTTCAAACTGGCGCTTTGGGTAGCGGTGGGAATGCCGGTGGCTATCGCAGGAGCCCTGTGTCTGTTTCCTTCCGCCGGTCTGTCTATCAGCACCCTTACCGTCATGGGATTTATATTGGTATTGGGAATCGTCGTGGATGACGCCATCGTGGTTGGCGAACGTATTCACTCCTGGGAGAGCCGGGGACTGCCGATGCGGGAGGCCGCCGTACGCGGCACTCTCGAAGTTTCGGTACCGGTCATATTCGGCGTCCTGACCACAATTGCAGCCTTTCTTCCGATCCTGCTGCTGGACGGGCCGATGGGTGCCTTCTTCAACGCGATCGGCGCCGTGGTGGTGTTCTGCCTGCTGGCGAGTCTGGTTGAATCCCAGCTGATTTTGCCCGGGCATATCGCTCACCGCAAACTGCACGGCTACCTTTTCGAAAATTCGAAGTTCGTCACCGGGTGGCAAGGATTCCAGGGACGTATCGCCGGGGGCATGGAATATTTTGCACGTAACATATACCGCCGGGCGCTTGATCGTGTACTGGGCTATCGTTACGCCGCCTGGGCCACAGCAACCGCTGTCATTCTGGTAACGGTCGGCCTGGTTGCAAGTGGTCGGGTTATCTTCCAGTTCATGCCCGCCGTGGAAGGCGATATTGTTTATGCATCCCTGCAGATGCAGGAAGGCGCACCAATCGCCCAGACAGAACAGGCAGCGTTGGTTCTGGAACGGGCAGCACAGGAGCTTTCGGCTGAACTTGATCAGGAGCTTCAGGCAATGCAAGCGCGTGGTGATGCTCCTGCGTCATCAATACGCGCAGTAGACAATCTGATGACCGTTGTCGGCCAGCGGGCGCCCCGGAGTGGTCCGGGACCAGGCGGCGGCGGTGGTGGAAGCGGAAGCGGCAGCAGTCATATCGCCGAAGTGGTGATGAATCTGACACCGTTTTTTGACCGCGGTGAACTCAGCTCCGCGGTAATCCGTGATCGATGGCGCGACAAGGTGGGCAGCATTCCCGATGCACTTGAACTGACTTTCGTTTCTGACACTTTCTCAGCCGGTGACGCCATCAATTTCCGCCTGGAAGGGCGCAATGTGGAAAATCTGCAGATAGCCGCGGCTGAGTTGCGCAATGAACTGACGCGCTATCCCGGGGTGTTTGATATCACAGACTCGTTCCGGGCCGGCAAACAGGAAGTCCAGATTGAAATACTTGATGAGGGACTGAACCTGGGGCTGACGCTGAACGATATCGCCTCGCAGGTACGACGCGCATTCTATGGAGCGGAAGCACAACGAATACAACGCGGCCGCGACGACATTCGCGTGATGGTGCGCTATCCCGAGGAGGAAAGGCAGTCGCTGGCCAACCTGGAAAACCTTCTGATTCGTACGCCCGATGGTTATGAAGTTCCTTTCACCAGCATCGCGACCTTCTCGCTCGGAAACGGTTACTCCAGCATCAATCGCGAAGATGGCAGGCGCGTCGTAACCGTGCGCGCCGACCTCGATCGCGCGGTTATAAAACCCGAAGAAGTGCGCGGTGATGTGATACAGAAATTCCGCGCTCAATGGGCCCAGAACCTTGGCGTGGACATGGTGATCGGCGGCGAAGGCGAACAGCAGATGCGTTCACTTTCGGGTTTGTTTTCAAGCTATCCTCTGGCTTTGATGATAATCTTCGCGCTTCTGGCCATCCCGCTAAAGTCCTATTTACAACCACTGGTCATCATGAGTGTGATTCCTTTCGGCGCCATAGGTGCGATTGTGGGGCATTTTATCATGGGCGCGGACCTGGTTTTCTTTTCGTTGTTAGGCATCATTGCGCTGAGCGGCGTAGTGGTCAACGCCAGTCTGGTGCTGGTGGTTAATATCAATCGATTCCGGGCCGAAGGCGTGCCGATTCAGGAGGCTGTGGCCAGCGCCGGTGTCGTGCGATTCCGTCCAGTCTTTTTGACTTCGCTGACCACGTTCATCGGTCTGGTACCCTTGATGGCGACCGCGAGTCCCGCCACGTTTTTTATTATCCCGATGGCAATTTCACTCGCCTTCGGTGTACTCTTCGCTACGGCCATTACGCTGTTCCTGGTTCCGAGTTTATACCTCATTCTTCATGATCTGACCGGACACGAGGAAACAATGACTGATATGGCCTTCCAGAATTAACGAGGATAGCGCCGGAGGCCAGTGGCTGTAACGCGCGAGGGCTGAGAGTATCGCATGGCTGACCCAAAGCCGAAAATGTTTTACGGCTGGAAAGTCGTTGCCGGCATCCTGTTCATTCTGACCTTTGGTACCGGGCTCAGTTTTTACAACCACGCGGTAATTCTCAATGCGTTGGCGCGTCAGCCCGCCTTTACCGTGCAGTCCGCGTCGCTGGCAGTCTCGTTGTTTTTCCTCAGTTCAGGCTTTGCCGGCCTGGTGGTCGCTCGCTGGATTCAAGCGTTCGATGTGCGTTACTGCATCAGCGTGGGAGCGGTCATTTCCTGCACGGCCCTGGCCTCCCTGGCCCTTGTCGAAACCACCTGGCAGTTGTACGCCGTTTACATTCTGTTCGGAGCCGGCTTCTCGGCGTCCAACCTGATTCCCGCCACTACCTTGGTAACCCGCTGGTTCCACAAACAGCGCGCGGTCGCTTTGTCAGTTGCCTCCACCGGCCTGTCGCTTGGCGGAGTGGTGATTACACCGGTCTGCGCCATTCTGGTGGAAACGCTTGGATTGGCCACCGCCGGCCCGGTAATGGGCGCGATGTACATCGTCGGTGTGGTTCCGGCAACATGGCTGATGTTGCGCCCCAGCCCCGAATCCATGGGTTTGTTGCCAAGTGGCACAGACGAAGTCGTCGCCAAACCGGTTCACGCCGCCATTGAGGCCGAACCGGTCGCAATACGCCATGCGTTCGGACAAGGCGCTTCACTACGGGAAGCCCGTAGCGGCCGGTTTTTCTGGGGTATGAGCCTAGCCTATATTTTTCTGATGATGGCGCAGGTCGGAGGCATTTCGCACCAGTATGGCCTGGCGAGAGAACTGCTGTCCGAAGCAGAAACGGCGATGGTAGTGGCGATTCTGCCGCTGGCCAGCATTATCGGGCGCCTGGTCGGCGGTGTCCTGGTCGAGCAATTCTCCACTCGCGCTTTCGCCATGGTAATGATGGTGCTGCAGGGATTGTCCCTGGCGCTGTTGTCGGCCGGATTCGGCGTGTTGAGCCTCTGCGTCGGGTTGGCTCTGTTTGGTGTTACGGTAGGCAATCTTTTGATGCTGCAACCCCTGCTGATCGCCGAGGCGTTCGGAGTAAAAGAATATGCCCGTATATTCTCCGTGAGCAATCTGATGACTTCATGGGGTACGGCCTGCGGCCCGGTATTGCTGGGTATCGCCTATGCCGCGAGTCAGAATGCGTATGCCATTCCTTATGCGTTTGCCAGCGCGGCCGGTTTTCTGGGACTGGTACTGTTCACCGCGGGCGGAAAGATCAAACGTATTCCAGACAGTCGCGTATAGAACTGGAATGAGCTATCGGCGATCGGAAAAAAAGGGACAGACTGGCGTCTGTCCCTTCCAATCGCCAATCGCTGCGGAAAGTCCTACAGGGCTACGATGTTCTCTGCCTGGGGACCTTTCTGGCCTTTTGTCACCGTGAAGGACACTTTCTGCCCTTCGTACAGGGTTTTAAATCCTGAGGCGGAAATAGCACTGAAATGCGCGAACACATCAGGGCCTGATTCCTGTTCAATAAAGCCGAAGCCTTTGGATTCGTTAAACCACTTTACCGTGCCAGTCGTTGTATCGGTCATAAATCAATCCTGCTATTCAGATAAGTTAAACGGCCCGTAGTCGAGCCAGGGGCTGGTAGGTAGTGCGATTACTTATGAATAAACAGAACGAGGTGCTACGGAAGGGACTTCGAGAGTTTGCATAAATATAAAGCTTACTTACAAGCGTATTGTAGTATACGCGCACATCGTCCCCTGTCAACTTAAATCGCCTGGGTAATGTCTGCGGCATGCCGGACCACGAGTAAAATTGGCATCCTTGTTGGAGTTGGCGGTAAGATGAGGTACTGCGGTTTCTACACGTCGCGCTTGTCGGGGAAACAGTTATGCGAACTTTAAATTACATTTTCAAACACGCTTTTGCCGTGGGGCTACTGGTGCTTCTCGTTGTCCACGGGTCAAGTGGTGCCGAGGATGACTTCAAGCCCCCGCGAACGGAACATGGATATCCGGATCTGCAGGGTATCTGGTCCATTGCCACCCAAACCAATCTGGAACGGGCTGCGCGTTTCGAAGGGAAGCTGGTTCTGTCCGCCGAAGAGGCGATGCAGATTGAACGCCTGGTGGCCCAGCGTAATGAGGCCGGCAACAGTCCCAGCGATCCCAACCGGGAGGCGCCGGCCGAAGGCCGCGGCGTGGGGGGATACAACACTTTCTGGATGGACCCGGGTAATCAGCTGGCCGTGGTAGATGGCGAAATCCGCAGTTCCATCCTGGTAGACCCGTCAGATGGACAATTGCCTTACAGCGAACAGGGGCGAGCCAATTTTGCCGAAGCGACGACACGCCGGAACAGTTATGACGGTCCCGAAGTGCGTCCCCTGGGAGAGCGCTGTGTTGTCGGATTCGGCTCTACTGGCGGCCCTCCCAAACTACCGGTGCTTTACAATAACAATACCCAGATCGTGCAGAACGAAGATTACGTCGTACTGCTGGCGGAAATGAATCACGATGCCCGTATCATTCGCCTTGACAGTGATTTCCAGCAACCGGCTAACAATTACTGGATGGGAGATTCCATCGGCTATTACCAGGGGGACACTCTGGTGGTGGAAACCACGAATTTTCATCCCCAGCAAACCTTTCGTTCTTCACTGGAACATCGGTTCATCGGATCAACCACGATGCACGTGACCGAACGATTCACTCTGACTGCGGACGACGTCATTCTGTATCAATTCACCGTGGAAGACGCTGAGAATTACACGCAGCCCTGGAGCGGAGAATTACCAATGAACCGCACCGAAGAACGCCTTTTCGAATATGCCTGCCACGAGGGCAACTATGCCATGCCCGGCATTCTTGCCGGCGCCAGACGAGCAGAAAAAGACGGAGAGCCCTATGCGCCTACCAACTAGTACATAAACCCATTAATTATGAAACATAATGTTTGCTCATTTTTGCGTCC
>JBBDLF010000005.1:0-8236 GCA_040879025.1 Pseudohongiellaceae bacterium | reverse complement strand
AAACGGGTGAGCGGGCGTCCGTTGGAGTAGTGCCTCGCGGTCCCCGGCCGGAAAAGGACACCAACTCAATCTTGTGGGTGTCTCAAAATCAGAAAAATCACACTCAGGGCTAAAGGATTCCAACCCCCAGCCAATATACTGGTTGAATATACAGTAATACTTTGATCTAATAAGTCCCGGAGCTCACGCACGGTCACAGGAGCCCGGAAATACAGAGGGGGAGCCCGGGAAGACAAGGGCGGGCCCCCAGACAGCAGAAAACAGGAAATTTTAGAAAGTAGCCAGCGGACGGACTACTATATATAGAAACGCTGAAGCATCGGAAACCCGAATCAGCAAACGGCACAACTAGAAACTCACGGAACCAGCCTTCAGTTGTAACAAGCGGATAAACCAAGGAAAAAACTATGATTGAAGATAACGGCAACAAACAAAAAGCACTAAGCGCCGCGCTAACCCAAATTGAACGGCAGTTCGGCAAAGGTTCCATGATGCGGCTGGGCGATTCCGGCAGACAGGCCATCCCCAGCATCTCCACCGGCTCCCTCGGCCTCGATATTGCACTGGGCATAGGCGGGTTGCCGAGAGGGCGGGTAGTCGAAATCTACGGCCCCGAATCCTCCGGTAAAACCACACTCACCCTGCAGGTGATAGCCGAAGCGCAAAAAGCCGGCGGTACCTGTGCCTTTATTGATGCCGAGCACGCGCTGGACCCCGAATACGCCGGCGCGCTGGGAGTGGATGTCGAAAACCTGCTGATCAGCCAGCCGGACACCGGTGAACAGGCGCTGGAAATCTGCGACATGATCGTACGTTCCGGTGCCGTGGATGTAGTGGTCATCGACTCGGTGGCGGCGCTGACACCAAAAGCGGAAATTGAAGGCGACATGGGAGACAGTCATATGGGCCTGCAGGCCAGACTGATGTCCCAGGCGCTGCGCAAGATGACAGGTAACATCAAGAACTCCAACACCCTGGTAATCTTCATCAACCAGATTCGCATGAAAATCGGCGTCATGTTCGGCTCGCCGGAAACCACCACCGGTGGTAATGCACTCAAATTCTACGCATCAGTGCGGCTGGATATCCGCCGTATCGGATCCATCAAGGAAGGGGACGAGGTTATCGGCAACGAAACCCGCGTGAAGGTAGTCAAGAACAAAGTGGCACCGCCGTTCCGCCAGGCCGAGTTCGAAATTCACTACGGCAAGGGCATCTATCATATGAGTGAAGTGATCGACCTGGGCGTGAAGCAGGGGTTGATCGAAAAGTCCGGCGCCTGGTATGCCTACAAGGGCGAGAAAATCGGGCAGGGCAAAAAGAATGTCGCTGTTTACCTGGAGGAGAATCCTGAAATCGCCCAGGAAGTGGAAAAAGCCGTTCGCCGTGAACTGCTGCCCGGGCCTCGCGTGGTCAAAAACGAAGATGCGGCGACCGGAGACGCAGCCGCAGCCGCAGCGGACGACAAGGACGCCGGATCACCGGCCAAATCGGCCGGGAACTCGGGCAAATGACACGAAGCGAATAACAGGGGACTGGACAGAAAACCAGAGGCAAAAGACCAGAGGCCGAAGACATCATGCAGCGGAAGCGAATGGCTCAGCAACCGAGGGATGAATCAGACGCCGAACCCAAATTGAGCTTTCTCGAGCAAAAACAGGCTGCCCGATGCGCCGGAATGGATTTTCTGGCGCGCCGTGAGCACTCCCGCCACGAACTGTTTCTCAAACTGGGCCGAAAATTCCCTGCGTTTGAACCGGACGCCATCAACGAAACGCTGGATCAGTTGATCGCCGACAAGCTACTGAGTAACGAACGCTTCACGACCAGCTACATCAACTCCCGCAAAAACAAGTGTTATGGCTATCTGTACATACGCCAGGCACTACGGGATCGCCGCGTACCGGAAACTCTGATCGACCTTCATCTGTTTCCCGACGATGAAGCCTGGATGCAAATCCTTTCATCATTTGTCGATAGGAAAATTGACAGAAAAGTCGACAGAACAAGCGATACAGAGCCAAATTCCGGCCCCCGACTGGAATTTGCCGGGAAAGCGCACCGTCGCCTGGTGCGACTCCTGCAGTCCCGCGGGTTTACCCCCGCCGAAATCGGCCGGGCGCTGAAGCCCTGGCTTGGCCAAACCTGAATCTCGTTACCTCTGACCTGAATCCCGCCAATCTACCGCAGATCCCCGAATACACCGACTGTGCTTTTCCTGACCCCGGCTAATGGTTAGGCTATAATGCCCGTCCACAACGAGCTGTTCGGTCACTTATGCGAGTCAAATCTGAGACAATTGCAGGGCGTCACACAGCTACCGTGATGGTGCTGCTGCTGGTGGTGGCCGCGGCACCGGCGGTCCACGCCAACCTGTTTTCAACTGTCATGCTGGGCGGGGGGCACGAAGACAACCTGTCCCGCGGCTTCGCCTCCTCAGATCAACACGGCAGCGCATACAGCACGCTGCAACTGCGCGGAGGCAAACTGTTTCAGCCCGGGTTAAACACCTCGTTGACCGTGTCAGGCAGCTTCGGCCATAGCCGATATTTCAGTCAAAAGGGCTTTGACAGCAACGTGCTGGGCACGGCCGTGTCGCTGGAACATAAATTTGGCCTGGGGCCGTATACGCCAAGAATTGCGCTGGCGTTGAGTGCCGATCGTGAAGACCTGGAAGGGGCCGAACGCGACCGGTCTCTCTACAATCTCGGGCTCAGCCTGAGCAAACGCTTCAGCCCCGCCTGGAGCGGCAGTGTTGGCGTAGTCAGCGAAACAAGCCGCGGTAACAGCGAACGTCACACCGATCTGAGTGCCTATTATTCCACAGCGCAGCCGCACGACATTTTTGATTACGACAATGATGTCGCCTCGGCGAGCATAGAGTACAGTTTTGAGAACGGAAACCTTTTGACGGCATCCTACAGTCGTAGCGATGGCTATGTCGTTTCCAGCGCGGTACCGCCGGTGAGTCATCTGATCAGCAATGCCAGCGCGCTGGCGGCGGATCCGGCTTTTGAACACAGGCGGGTGCTTTACCTGCTGAAGGCGGAAACCGATAATTTTTCAGCAGGGCTCAACATACCGCTGGGCCGGGACACCTCTTTGGATATGCAGATGAACTGGTATAGTATTCATGGCAAAGGTACCGGGAACTATCGTAACGCCCGTGCCGGCGTCAGTCTGATACATCGGTTTTAACCAGGTTTTTGATTAAGCGTTTATGAATAAAGTTTTGAATTCAGTGTTATTGATAACCGGGCTGGCGGGTTTCGTATTTTTGCAGACAGCCAATGGTGAGACCCTCCAGGTCAGCGTAAGCAATTCCGAAGACGGTGAACCGCTCGCGCAGGCCGTGGTGGAAGTGATGCTGCCACCGGAATTGCGCGCTCGGTTTCAACAGCCAACCGAGCTGGCGGTAGATCAGGTAGACAAGGAATTTGTACCGAGCGTGAGTATAGTGGTTCAGGGAAGTCAGGTAAGTTTTCCCAACAGTGATGATATTTTGCATCATGTCTATTCTTTTTCTTCTGCCAAGACCTTTGATATTCCCCTGTACGGAAGCAATGAGAACGTCAATTATTCCCAGACGCTCGACCAGCCGGGCGTGGTTGAAATAGGTTGCAATATTCACGACTGGATGCTGGCTTATATCTATGTGTCGGAAACCACCCTGGCGACCATAAGCAATAACCAGGGCCTTGCCACCATTAACAATCTGCCGCCCGGTGACTACCAGGCAAGAGTGTGGCATGCCCGCCTGGATGGCGGCCCGGTTATGCAGAATCTGAGGATCACTACAGGTGCCGAAACCGAAGTGAACATCGCGCTGGAAATCGGCCGCGATCGAAGGCTGCGCCGCTCACCCGCATCAACTCGAAGCCAATACCGATGAATCAGGATGATGGTCGGGTCTTGAATTGTGAATTCAATATCGCTCGGCGACTCCAAGCCGTATTCAATTTACACCAAGACCTGACACCATAGACATGTTTGCATTTCGCACATTTCGTACACGCCTCATTATTTTTCTGTTAATCCTGTTGCTGCCGGTGCTGGGCGGCAGTTTTTACTACGTTAATCAAAATAGCCAGCAATACACCGATCAGACCATTAACCATTACCTCCAGCAGGGCGCGAATGTCTTTGATTACACCCGCCGGGAACAATCCCAAACCCTGCTGGCCATCATGAGCAGCCTTACCTGGGATTACGGCTTCCGTGCTGCCTATGGTACACAGGACACGGCGACAATCTATGATGCCGCGCTGAACGTGCTCAGCCGCTCAATGGGCAGCGTTGATATGCTGATGATTACCGACCTGAGCGGTTATGTCGTGATAGACACGCAGTTGCAGGGGTTTACCAACCTCACCGGTCCGTGGAGTGAGTTGCTGGACACTGCCCGACAGGACAACGAGGGCAGAGCCACCGGCATTATCATGATTGGCGACATGCCTTTTCAGGTGCTGGCGGTGCCGCTGTATTTGCCACGACAGGTGGCATGGATCATTGGCGGGTTTGCGCTGGACCAGGATTTTGTAGAAACGGTCAAGAATAATACGTCGTCCGAAATATCCCTGGTGCGTTATAACGAGCCTTACCTGGAAGTCATTGCGACAACTTTGGATGAAGTCAGTGAGACCATGTTGCAACGCGAACTGGATGTGGAAATGCTCAGCCAGAATACCCCGCGCCGTGTCACGCTGTCGTCGGAAGAGTTCGGCACGCTGCCAAGAAGACTGTCGACCGCTTCAGACGGCAGTGAAGTGTTGATGCTCATCCAACGCTCCTACAGTGAGAATATGGCCAATCAGGAGCGCTTTGAAGCCTCGTTGGTCACTTTTTACGCCCTCGCGCTGGTAGCGAGCCTGGCCGCGGTGCTGCTGCTTGCCCGCTCCATCACCCACCCGTTGCAAAGGCTGGCTGTGATGGTATCGAAAATTGAGCAGGGCGATTTTGACCAGCGGGTGCATCTGCGAGCCAGGGACGAACTGGGTCAACTGGCGTATTCGGTTAACTCCATGGCGGCGGGCCTGGAGGAAAAAGAAAAGGTGCGGGATATGCTGGGCAAGGTGGTATCGCGGCAAATCGCCGAGGAGTTGCTCAAGCGTCCGGTCAGGTTGGCCGGCGAAGAAAAGATCGTGACTATCATGTTCGCGGATATTCGCGGATTTACCACGTACTGTGAAAAACACCAACCCCATGAAATTCTGCCCACATTGAACAAGTTCCTCAGCACGATCAGCCGGATCGTCGACGCCAACAACGGTATTATCGACAAGTACAACGGCGACTCGGTAATGGCGTTGTTTGCAGTTCCGCTCACCAGCGACCAGGACGCCAATAATGCAATGAAAGCCGGGCTGGAAATAATCGCCGAGTTACCCCATATCGGTAGTGATGAAACGTTCATGGCAACCGGCGTGGACGGAAGTATCGGCATTCACACCGGGTTGGTGGTGGCGGGGAATCTGGGCTCGCCCGACAGATTGAACTATTCAGTCATCGGTGATCCTGTGAATCTTGCCGCGCGTCTGGAAAGCCTGACCCGCTTGTATGAAGTATCAAACATCGTCAGCGGGGAAAGCCGCGCTGCCGCCCCGGATTTTATTTATCGGGAAATGGACAGGGTAAGAGTGTTTGGTAAAACCACGCCGGTCATTATGTACGAATTGGTCGGCAAGCCCGAGTCAGTGTCCGCGACACAGTTGGCTAAAATTGCCCGCTACGAGTCCGCATTGGCACATTATCGTCAACAGCACTGGGATGAGGCTGAGGCTGAATTTCAGAAAATGCTGGAGGACGAAATATACCAGGGACAGTGTAGATTGTTTCTGATACGTATTCGGCAATTCCGTAAATCACCGCCGCCGGCGGACTGGGAAGGAATTTATGCCTTTGACAGAAAGGCCTAGCCCGGTAGCGGTGCAGGAATGACACAGTGAAGGAAGTCGACATATGATCAAGCCGTTTCGCGGTCTCCGGCCAAAGCCTGCTTTGGCCGGCAAGGTTGCCGCGCATCCCTATGATGTAGTCAATCGCGAGGAAGCCTTTGCGATGGCCCGGGGCAACCCTTACAGTTTCTTCCATATCAACAAACCGGAAATTGATCTGGATGCTTCGGTCGATGCCCACGATCCGCGCGTGTATGAAAAGGGCGCCGAGAATCTGAAGCGATTCATTGCCGAAGGCACCCTGGTGCGCGACAGTGAAGAAACGTTTTATGTCTACAAACAGGTGATGGGCAGCCATGAGCAGGTGGGGCTGGTGGCCGTCGCCTCGGTTGACGCTTACGATCAAGGCCTGATAAAAAAACATGAATTCACACGGCCGGACAAGGAAGACGACCGCGTGGCCCATATGGATACCATTGGTGCCCAGGTGGGACCGGTATTCTTGACCTATCGTGCACAATCGGTGATTGATGGGTTGATTGACTCTGTTACAGCCACGTCGCCTGACTGTGACTTTGTTGCCGATGACGGTACTCGGCACGTGTTCTGGGTAGTGAAGGATGCTTCGGTCAGTGCGGCAATTCAGCAGGCGTTCGACAAGGTGCAGTGCCTGTATGTGGCTGATGGGCATCACCGTTCCGCCGCGGCGTCACGCGTCCGCCAACGGCGTCAGTCGGTCAATACGCAACATACCGGCGATGAGTCTTATAACTGGTTCCTGACGGTACTGTTTCCCGACAACCAGATGCAAATTCTTGACTACAATCGCGTCATTGCAGACCTCAACGGTCTGGATGCGGCCGCCTTTGTAGACAAGCTAAAACAGAATTTTTCAGTACGCCAGGTCAATAACCGTGATGAAGCCAAGCCTGATGCCGTTCACCAGTTTGGCCTTTACCTTGACAACACATGGTACCGGCTGACATGCCGAGAGGGTTTGGTGGTGGAAGGCGATCCGGTGCGCAGCCTGGATGTGAGCGTAATGCAGGAGGCAATTCTGTCACCTCTGTTGGGTATTGAAGATCAGCGGCGCGACAAGCGCATCGACTTCGTGGGCGGCATTCGCGGTCTGGGTGAACTGGAGAAACGTGTGAATTCGGGTGACTGGGCTCTCGCTATCGCGCTATACCCCACGTCAATTCAAAGCCTGATGGCCATAGCCGACGCCGGCGAGGTCATGCCGCCGAAGTCTACCTGGTTCGAACCCAAGCTGAAGAGCGGGCTGGTGAGTCACGTACTGGATTAGCGGGTTGGCTCAGCACTTTCCCGTGGAAGAGGGCGCCGGCAACTGTTTGGGCTGCGGATCAATGAACGTACTGGCAATCACCAAAGCCCGAAAACGCAGACGCATGCCGAGGTAGTGACAAAGAGTCACCGCGGCGCCGTGTTTCAGGTTGACGAAAAACTTGTTCATTGCAGCTGATTCCATGGGCGAGGATTATAGGGGCTAATATACTGTAATCTTTGAACCAGACCACATTCTTGAGAAATGCCGTTCCAAAATCACAAATTGTCACATGCAGGTGGGTGAGGGACAGCTCTGTCCCCGTTAAAAGCAGTGCCGGGGCAACACCCCGGCACTTTATGGCAGGTTTTTCTGGCAAGCGTCTGGGCAATGCCCAGGCTCAAGCCGCCTTGTTCGCCGACTTGCTCTCCTTGACGGATGAATCATCGTTCTTGTCGACGTTAATCAGCCGACCGTCAGTTGAGTCAATGGGGATGCTCCTGGGCTTCATCGCCTCGGGAATCTCGCGCATCAGCTCAATATGCAGCAGGCCACTTTCCAGTTTGGCGGCAGTCACCTTGACATGGTCGGCCAATTCAAAAACGCGCTCAAAATTGCGAGTCGCGATGCCGCGGTGCATGTAGTTTCTGCCTTCGTCTTCGTCTGCCTTGGCACCCCTGACGGTCAGGGTCTGCCTTTCAGACTGAATATCCAGCTCGTCCTGAACGAAACCGGCGACCGCCATGGTAATGCGGTAGCGGTCCTGGTCCAGGCGCTCGATGTTGTAGGGGGGATAACCGGGCTGTGTACGTTCGCGCTGGTTGACGGCGTCAAGCAGCGACGACAGATGGTCGAAGCCCACGGTTGAACGGTACAGCGGTGCAAAGTCGAAAGTAGTCATGGTACATATCCTCAAAAGCAATATGTTCAGGTTCAAAGCCCATCCGAAGATCAGGCCATCCGGCGCGCCTCCAAAGAGCACCCGCCTCGCATTCCTATATAGGGTCCCCCGCCAAAAATTCAATAGCGCCGGGGTCGGTGGCGAATGATTCTCATT
>JBBDLF010000004.1:0-50406 GCA_040879025.1 Pseudohongiellaceae bacterium | reverse complement strand
TCATTTTGTTGTTCCTTGGCATCAGGCGTGAATGATGCAACAATCCGCCGGGAATCTTTGGCAGGGGCAGGACGTTATGCGATTGGTCGTCGGCATGTCCGGAGCCAGCGGTCTGATCTACGGTATCAGGTTGCTGGAAGTATTGAGTACTGTGAAGGAGGTGGAAACCCACCTGGTGCTGAGTTCGTCGGCGGGCCTGAATATCGCACTCGAAACCTCGTGGGCCGTGGAAGAGGTCAAGGCGCTGGCCGACCATGTGCATTCCAACAAGGATCTCGCCGCCTCGTTGTCCAGTGGATCCTTCAAAACCGATGGCATGGTCATCGCTCCCTGTTCCATCAAGACCCTGTCGGGTGTCGTGAACAGTTACGCGGATAATCTGCTGGTTCGTGCCGCCGATGTCACGCTAAAGGAAAAGCGCCAACTGGTACTGGTGCCGCGGGAAACTCCTCTACACAGCGGCCATTGCCGGCTTCTGCTGAAAGCGAGCCGGTTGGGGGCGATTATCGCGCCGCCGATGCCGGCGATGTATATCAAGCCGCATACCATCGATGACCTGGTCAATCACCACGCGGGCAGGATTCTGGATCTGTTCGATCTCGACACCGGGTTGGTGAGGCGATGGACAGGCGCCGGGAAGCGTTGACCCTCTATTTCGCCGTTGCAACGGCGCGTTCTACCACGCTGACGTAGTCGCTGGCTTCTTCAGCGGAAATGCCGCAGGCGGCGAGGTAGCCATACATGTTGGCGCGGACGCTGCCGGCGTGGCCGGCTCCTGGCGTCCTGTGGCCGGGAAATGTCTCGGAAAGCCCTTCCAGGGCATGGTGTTGCAGGCGTTCGGCTTCCAGTTCCAGTTGCTTGATATCGTCGCGAAGATTTTTGAAACCGGTTTGCTGTGCCACCGTTTCGAGTTCCGGCTGACCGAAGCCCCCCTGGCTCAGCCGTTTCATCCAGCTTCGCGAGCGACGCAGCGGCAGCACGACACCTTCGGCCCATTGGCGCGACATGGAAATCATGCGCGGCAGGGAGTCATCCTCAAGGCTGCCGTAACGGGACCCGTACCAGCAACAAAACAACAACAGGCTGACATCGGCACCGAAACGGTTCTGCAGATGCAAACACGCCGACTCCACGCCGGGCTTTGCATAAATATCCATGGAGAATTCCCAGAAAGGTGTCACGCGGATTCTGTCCCGGCCAAAGGGTAAAGTTTAGCCTGATTTTGTGATATAAACAGCCAGCAACTTGATCAAAGGCTGACCATGCGTATTCACATTCTCGGCATCTGCGGCACCTTCATGGGAAGTCTGGCCGTACTCGCCAAACAGCAGGGTCATCAAGTCAGTGGCTCCGACGCCAATGTTTACCCGCCCATGAGCACCCAGCTTGAAGAGCAGGGCATCGTGCTCAGTGAAGGATATACAGCGGAGCACTTGCGCCCGCCTCCCGACCTGGTGGTGGTAGGCAATACCATTTCCCGTGGAAACCCGGCAGTGGAATACGTACTCGATTCCGGACTGGACTACTGCTCGGGGCCTGAACTTCTAGCCCGCTGGGTATTGAAGGATCGCTGGGTGCTGGCAGTCGCCGGGACTCACGGCAAGACCACCACCAGCTCCATGCTGGCCTGGATACTTGAGGCCGCGGGCCTGAAACCTGGGTATCTGATCGGCGGCGTCGCGCACAACTTCTCCAGCTCCGCAAGCCTGGGTGAGCCGCCTTTTTTTGTGGTGGAGGCGGATGAGTACGACAGCGCGTTTTTTGACAAGCGCTCAAAATTTATTCATTACAGACCGCGTACCGCGATATTGAATAATCTCGAATTCGATCACGGTGACATCTTCGACGATCTCGCGGCCATTCAGCGCCAGTTTCAGCACTTTGTGCGAATCATCCCCGGCAGCGGCTTGATCCTGGTTCCGACAATCGACGCGAATCTGCAAAAGGTGCTTGATCAGGGCTGCTGGACGCCTTGCCAGCGTTTCGGCATCACGGCGGATACTGGTAGCACACGCGGGAATGGCGGCGTGTCCTGGGGTGCCAGTTTACAAAACGAGCAGGGAAGTGTTTTCAGCGTAAGCAAATACGGAGAGGACGGAAAGCCCCTGGCTACCGCAGACGTCCACTGGAAACAGACCGGTATTCACAACGTCAACAATGCTGTTGCGGCTATCGCCGCGGCGCATCATGCCGGCGTGAATGTGGACACGGCAGCGGAGGCGCTCACTCGGTTCGAAGGGGTAAAACGGCGCATGGAACTGCGCGGCGAGGTCAACCGAATCCGCGTTTACGATGACTTTGCCCATCACCCCACAGCGATAGCCACAACTTTGCAGGGGGCTGCGGCAACGTTGAAGACGCAGGGTAAAGGGCGGTTGATCGCGGTGATAGAACCACGTTCCAATACGATGAAAATGGGGACCCATCAGCAGGCGCTGCCGGCGTCTGTTGAGTCGGCGGATTTTACAGTTTGGCAAACGCCCGAGGGTGGCGGCCTTGATCTGGAACAAATAGTCCGCGATAGCAGGAGTCCCGGTGGAGTATTCGCCGGAGTCGACGAGATCGTCAGGTTTTTGACAGAATATTGCGTGGCCGGTGACCATATTGTTGTCATGAGCAACGGCGATTTTGGTGGCATTCACCGGAAACTGCTCGACTCTCTTGCCGCCTTGCCGACTACTGGTGCTCATGGATAAAAGTAACGAAATTGCTGTATTCCCCCTGAAATCCATTCTGTTTCCGCGTGGCCGCCTGGCTCTGCAGATTTTCGAGCGGCGCTATATCGATCTGGTGAGGGACTCCCTGAGAAATGATACCGGCTTCGGTATCTGCCTGCTGAAAAGTGGTGAGGAAGTGGTCAAACCTGGCAGCGACCAGACCATACACCGGACCGGAACCTATTGCCGTATCGTGGACTGGAACCCGTTGGACAACGGGCTGTTGAGTGTCACAGTGGAGGGTTGCCGCAAGTTTCATGTTGACCAATGCCGGCAGACCGATTCCGGCCTTCTGATTGCGACAGTCCGGTTCAGTGAGGACGACAGTACCGGTGCCGACAAGATCCCGCTGCACCGGGAGTTCGATAATCTGGCTGAGTTGCTGCGGAGTCTCGAAGACCATCCGCTGGTGGAAAAAATGCAACTGAATATTGAATATGATAATTTGAGGGACTTGGGGTGGCGGCTGAGTGAACTGATTCCCATTTCCATGCAGGAAAAACAAAAGTTGCTGGAGCTGGACGATCCCTGGGAGCGAATCCACCGGATTGAAGCGGTGGTCGCCGAACTTGCCAATCAAGCCTGAAAAATGGCCTGCTGAGAGCTCGACGTATGATGGAGATCTGGCTCAGTCCTTCAACCTGGACTCACGAGCAATGGCTGGTATTCAGTATTCTGGCGTTTGTTATCCTCGCCGTCATCGTTATGCTGTACCGCTTGTACAGCATTCTCAAAATGGCCCGGAAAAAGCCTTACAGACCGAATTTGCGGCCCATGAGAAAAAAGCAGCCGTCATCTGGTGACACGGAGCAGGGGGTGCCAAACCCGGTGTCCAGTGAAACGTCAACCGAAAGTTCCCGTAAGCCCGGTCACAAACAAAGCCATGAAGAAAACCAGGGAACCTCTGATTAATTCTGTGCCGCCTCTGCGGGAGCCTGTCGCGTGTCGCCGCAAGGCGTCGTGCGCAGGCAATGATCAGAGGTTCCCTAGCAAGCTGACCGCGCTGCTGGCGGTAATAATTCTCTATACCCATGCCGACGCCATTATCGTTCGCCACGACACCGGTGCCGGTCAATATCTGGTCAGTGAGCGAGATTACCCCGCCGTGTTCTATCTGCAACAGAGCAATCACCGCAAGCTGTGCGCCGCCACGCTTGTCCATCCACGCTGGGCAATCACGGCGGCCCATTGTGTCCAGGAAACCGGTATGGATCAGGTGCTCTCCACCGCAAGCGGCGCCGGACCGAGCCGGGAATATCCGGTTCTGATCGGGGGGCGGGAAAATGGCGTTGATCACGTAGAATGGCATCCCGATTATCAGGGTGTCGGCAATTTAGAAGTAGACCTGGCGCTATTGCGTCTTTCAGTGCCGGTGGATTCCATACAGGCGATTCCGCTTTACGTCGACGACGATGAACTGGGGAAAATCGTCACGCTGCTGGGCTGGGGCTATTTTGGCATCGGCACCACCGGGCGGGAGTTTGATGACGGTGGGTTGCGTCGAGCCCGCAACCGCATAACCGTTGCCGATCACCGCCTGCAGTTTACGTTTGACGATCCACGAATCCTGGGCACTGAAGTCCTCGCGCTGGAGGGGTTTCCGGGTCTGGGTGACAGTGGGGGACCTGCTTTCATTGAATCCGAGGGTACCCTGTCCCTGGCCGGAATTGCCGTAGGACAGGTGGAAGGACTGGATTTCAACGAGGAGACTCAGGGCAGTTATGGTGCCGTCTCGGTCTATGAACGCATATCCATCCACACGTCCTGGATCAACCGGATCATCCGCAGCGGCCATGACGGACCCTGACTGTCCGCCGATTCCGCTCCGGAAAGCCAAGCACTAGCCCGGACTATTCATGAATAGTCCGGGCTAGACCGGGGGAACTCGCCGGGCGAAGCCAGGCAGTAAAGCCAGGCAGTAAAGCCAGGCTAAAAGTTAGGCTCTATAGGGGTAATGGCGTAAGCTGTCAATGTCATCAAGGCATCTTTTGTCTCCCGGGAGGTGGCATGATAATGAAATCATTCCTTTCAATGGTGTTACTTCTGGTATTGGCAGGCGCCATCGGCTATTTCTATTTTGAATCAGCCCTGGCTCGTGGCATCGAAATCGCGGGCAGTCGGGCACTGGGTACTGAAACCCGGGTCTCTTCAGTTAACATCTCGCCGATGAGCGGCAGCGGCTCGATTGGGCAATTGAGCATAGCCAATCCCGAAGGGTTCAATGAGACCTACGCGTTTTTGCTGGATTCCCTCTCTGTGGAGATGGACGTTGGCTCGGCTTTTTCCGATGTGGTGGAGATTGACAGCATCGTGATTACCCAGCCGGATATTACTTACGAAACGCGAATAACCACGGATAATATCCGGGCATTGATCAATAATCTGCCGACAGGGCCGGCGGCTGAGCCTGGGGCGGAAGGGGCCGGCAAGCGCGTGATAATCCGGGACCTGCGCATCATCGAACCGCGCATAAATCTGGTGACCGCGCTGGCGCAGGCACCGGTTTCATTGCCCGATATCCATTTGCAGAACATTGGTGACCAGAGCAATGCCGTTACCATCGCCGAAGCGGCGCGCCAGATATTATCCGCCATCAGCCAGGCCGTGCTGAGGGCTGATTTGCCCACCACGGATGAGCTGCGCCAGGGAGTTGAAGACAACGTCACTGAGCAACTCGAGCGTGGCAGAAATCAGATCGAGGAGGAAGTGAACAATGTTGGCGATCGGGTCAGAGGGCTGTTCAACAATTAGTGCCCTGTCCCATTGATTGGCATCATGTCAGAGCCCCGGCCTGCCGCCGGTACAAGGCGCGTGCCCCCAGCGACGTCGGCTGAAGGCCAGAGCGGTCATAGCGTTGTTCGGAGGATCCCTAAGCGCAGGGGCGCGTTCTGTTTGTCACGCGATAGGCAAGCAAACCCACCCACTCCCGGGTTGCCTGGGTCAACTGTTTGAGGTGATCATCGAGATTGAACCCTATCCGGAATTGCTGCGCGGGTCTTGAATAATAGTCTACGGGGTAGGGGATCGTATTCCAGTTCTGGCGACAGAACACACCGACAGCTCGCGGCATGTGAAACGCGGAAGTCACCAGTACCCAGTTTTCTTCCGGTCGAGGCTGGGCCAGCGGTTTGCTGTACAACGCGTTTTCATGGGTGTTGCGCGATTCCGTTTCATAGATAATGTCCCGGCTTACAAGCCCCAGGTCGTTGAATAACTGCCTGGCGCTGTCAGCTTCGCTGTAATCCTGCTGCAGAATCCGGCCGCTGCCACCGCTAAAGACCAGCTTTGCCTGCGGGAAGCGCCGCGCCAGGCTGACAAAGGTGGTGAGACGCTCGCCGGATTCCAGAAACTGGATTTGGCCCCATTGTGCTGATAATTCCGGATCGATTGGTCCTCCCAGTACGATGATGCCGTCCACACGCACCGGTAGCGCCGGATGCACCGGAAAGCGTTCTTCCAGGGGAGCAATCACCCACTCGCCCAGTGGTAAAAATGCGATCAGCAACAGACTCAGTGTCACGAGAGCCAGCAGCTTGCGCGCCAGTTTGCGCATTCCCAGCCACAGGCAGATCCAGGCAGTCACCAGGATGATCAGGATCAGGCTGTCCGGCGAGATGACCGCCCAGACCAGCTTGGAGGTGAGGAAGAATACCGTATCCATAAGGCGTTGAAAGTCTGCTACCATTCTTGTCGTAAATGATTGTAACAGCCGCTTACCAAATCAGGAGAATTACATGAGCATCAAAGAAGGAGACAAGATCCCGTCAGTGACGCTGAAGACGATGGGTTCACAGGGACCTGAAGATATCGCTACGGATCAAATATTCAACGGCAAGAAGGTCGTGCTGTTCGCGGTGCCTGGAGCGTTTACGCCCGGCTGTTCAAAAGCACACCTGCCGGGATTCGTGGTGAATGCCGACAAGATCAAGGCCAAGGGGGTTGATGCCATCGTCTGCCTGGCCGTTAACGACGCCTTCGTTATGGACGCCTGGCGCCAGACGCAGAACGCCGACCAGATACTGATGGTTGGGGACGGCAATGGCGAACTGACCCGGGCCATGGGTATGGAAATGGATGCCAGCGGTCATGGCATGGGAACCCGTTGCAAGCGATTGGCGATGATCGTCGAGGACGGCACAGTGACACATCTGGGCGTGGAGCCTCCAGGCTCCATGGAAGCCAGCAGCGCGGAAACCATTCTGAAGCAATTGTAGTATTCTTCGGACACGGAACACTTCCCATCGCTACCTGCCTTGATTAGTGGCATGGAGTCAATTAATCTTGGCTGCTTTGGCTGAGAGACGCTTCCATGAGCATGCCGGATATTCCGTCTGCATCGGCAGGTGATGACAGACAGACAACACTCCGGAACCGGATAGGGCTGTGGCTCGGCCCGCTTCTGTTTGTGTTAATACTGCTGTTCGTCGATCTCGACCCCGATAATCCGCTCGTCACCCGCATGGCGGCTGTGGTGGTGCTGATGGCGATCTGGTGGATAACCGAAGCCATTCCCATTCCGGCTACCGCGCTGCTTCCTCTGGTGCTTTTTCCCTTCATGGGAATTATGTACGGCCGTGTCATAGATGCCGAAGGTCAGATTGATTTCACGACCGGCGCCAACGCCAATCTTGATCCCAATGCTTTCCAGATAATGTATAACAATGTTGCCAGTCAGTACGTGGACTGGTTGATCTTCCTGTTTCTGGGTGGATTCCTCATCGCCATAGCAGTTGAAAAATGGGATCTGCACCGGCGTATCGCGCTCCACATCCTGAGTATAATCGGTGGCCAGCCTCACCGTCTTGTGCTGGGTTTCATGGTAGCCACCGGCTTCCTTTCCATGTGGTTGTCCAATACCGCTACCACGATGATGATGATGCCCATGGCGCTGTCCCTGATAGTGCTGTCGGAGCAACTCAACAAAAAAATCATTGCCGAAGGCGGGACCGTGGACAAACGCGATGCCAATTTTTCGCTGGCGCTACTGCTGGGGCTGGCCTACTCCGCCTCAATCGGCGGTCTGGCGACAATCATCGGTACACCGCCCAATGGCGTTCTGGTCACCCAGCTGGCACAGCTGTTTCCCGCGGCCCCGGAAATAACGTTTGCCTCGTGGATGGTTTTTGCACTTCCCTTGTCAGTTGTCTACCTGCTATTGACGTGGATATTACTTACCCGGCTCATCTTTCCGTTGCCGTCCAGCACGCCCTTCAGTGGCAGGGACTTTATTGACAAGGAAATGGGTTCGCTGGGAAAGATGAGCAACGAGGAAAAAAAGGTCGCAGGCGTGTTTGTGCTGGTGGCGATACTGTGGATGACCCGCAAGGAACGTCTGCTGGGCAATGACGTGGATATTTTTGGATGGAGCTATTTCCTGGACAGGTTTCTGGTGAGCCTGGGAGCCTCCCCGGTCGGTAACTATCTGGACGACGGCACGGTCTCTATCGCGATGGCGTTGACCCTGTTTATTATCCCCGCGGGCAAGCGTGTGGGTGGGCGGCTGCTCGACTGGGAGGATGCCAAAAAGGTGCCCTGGGGCATATTACTTCTGTTCGGAGGAGGACTCGCCGTAGCGCGGGGTTTCTCTACATCCGGCTTGTCAGCCTATATCGCCGGACAATTCGAAGTGATGCTGGGGGACGCCAACCCCTTCGTGATCGTGGTAAGCACGGTGGGCCTGATTACCGGCCTGACCGAACTGACTTCCAATACAGCGACAGCGTCCATGGCGATACCCATCATGGCCAGTCTGGCTCAGGCTATCGAAGTTTCTCCACTGCTGTTACTGATTCCCACGGCGCTGGCGGCGTCCTGCGCGTTCATGCTTCCGGTTTCCACACCGCCCAACGCCATTGTATACGGTTCGGGCCGCGTACCAATTCTCAAGATGGTCAAGGCCGGGCTGTGGCTGGACCTATTGTCCGTTATATTGCTCACAGTATTTGTTTACACATTGGGGCATGCTGCGTTTTCAGTTTTAGGAGAATTTCCGGAATGGGCAAGGGCTGGCTTGTAGCATCATGCGGTATTGAAAATGCAAAAACAGGTTTCCAAACGCTGTGTCAATCTGTCATATTCAGGGTTGCCAGATCTCGACCAGGGGACCAGGTGCCGGACCAAGTGACGTCACCGTGCCTGTTCACCCCGTCCCCCAACCAAAGCTGCCGGGCGGCCTGCCATGAGCGATGACTCCAGATCAGCATTCGATGCAATTCACCACTGTACCGCTGGTGATCTGTGTCCGAACTTGCTGGAACTGCGCCGGCTCCGGGAAGAACTGGGGGAATTGTCAGCGTTGGTGCGCACCGACGAACTGACGGGACTGTTTAACTACCGCTATTTCAATCAGGCACTGGAACTGGAAATGGAGCGCACCCGGCGCTCCGGCCAGGCCACTGTATTGATCATGATTGACCTGGACCATTTCAAGGAAATCAACGACGCGTACGGCCATGAGTTCGGCAATCGCACCCTGAATCATATTGCCGCCATTATCCGCCGTACTACCCGTAAGCTGGATATCGCCTGTCGCTACGGAGGCGAGGAATTTACGGTCATTCTGCCCGATACCAGGCTGCCGGAAGGTACGCTGTTTGCCAATCGCATACGTCGCCTGGTCCGGAGTGTGGGTGTGCGTCATGGCAAAGGTTCGGTCAAGCTCACGGCCAGCTTCGGCGTTGATGTTTACAGCTACAGTGATACGCGCAGTGTCGAGGAATTTGTCAAAGACGTGGATCGCTTATTGTATCTGGCCAAGGATCGCGGCAGGGACCGTGTCTGTGCCCCGAACTCACTGGATTCCGCCGAATCACACCCCGCCGGATGAAGCCGGGACGCTTCTTGCAGCGTCTGAAGGCTATTGCCGGCTGAAGGAATCCACTTCGCGGGCCAGGTGATGCAGGATTGCCGCCGTTGCGCCCCAAATACGGTATTTTGTGTACCGCAGTTCCAGTATGCGCCGTGGCAGATTTTTCATGATCATGGTCGCGGGCAGATAAGAGCGTTGATCCAGAAGCAATGAAAGTGGCGCCTCGAAAATATCCGCCACTTCGATCGGGCAGGGAATATAGGTCAGGCCGGGCCGGACCAGCCCCACCACCGGCGTCACCCGGAAACCAGTGGGAATCAGAATATCCTCCAGTGTTCCCACCACTTCAACTTCCGATGGCTTCAATCCGATTTCCTCTTCCGCTTCCCGCAATGCGGTGGCCACGGCATCCTTGTCGCCGGGTTCGCGAGTGCCGCCGGGCAGACTCACCTGGCCTGCGTGCCGGCTCAATGTTTTCGACCTGACTGTCAAAACTACCCGCGCATCGGCGTCGTCGACAGGCCGGATAACCGGTATCAGAACCGAGGCCTGCCGCAGAATCAGCGAATCATCGCACATCAACGCATTGACCGAGTGATCGGGGTGCGCAATGCTTTCGCCGGGTTCCGGCTGGCGGCTGGCGAGGAACGCCAGCAGGTTTTGCAGCGCGGGATCGGCGAGTTGTGACTTACTGGACCTAGACAAGATGCACCTCGCAAAAAAATGCCGGCTCCAGAGCCGGCATTCAGGTCTGCTTTACATCGAATCGACCGGAGCAGAATTTTTCAGAGGTTCCCTAGTTGGGCATCGCCCAGCTCACTGACAGGAACGCCCGAACCGGTTCGCCGACAAAATAGCGGTCGCCTCCGAACGTGGTCCAGTCGGCCCGTTCAGCATATTCCTCGTCGGTCACGTTCATGATGTTCAAGGCGACGTTCAATGACGGATTGATCTGCCAGCGCGCGCGCAGATTGAACAGGTCGTGACCTTCGTACTCATTGAGATTTTCCGGGTTGCTGTAGTACTCACCCATGTTTACCCACTCGAGTTCGGTGACCACGTCATTAAGTGGGCGCCACTGCAGAATGAAATTCCCGAATCGGCGCGGCGCGGTATCCACGTCGTTACCTTCGATCGCAACGCCACCGGATTCAAGGTCGTTCTCATAGGTATGACGCGCAATATTATAAGCCCCCAGCAATGTCAGGCTCTCGGTGAGATCAACGCTGCCCGACAGTTCCAGGCCCCGGTGACGAGTATCGCTGTCATTCAGGTTAACCCGGGCGCTGTCGTTAATGATCTCATTTTGCTTGTCCATGAGATAGCCGGTCAGAGCGTAGCGCCAGTTGTCGCCGCCACCTTCGAGCGCCAGCTCGTAGCTGTCCAGTTCCACGCTGTCCAGATCGGCTACTGACTGTTCATTTTGCAACCGATACAGCTCAGTGGCCTGGGGCGCGCGGAAACCCTTTTTCATGCGGGCCTGAATATTGTGCTCGTCTGTCAACTGGTAGCGGACGCCCACTTTGGGAGACCAGTTGCCAAAATCGTCGCTACGGTCCGCGGGCCGGTTGTAACGGCAGCCACCAAAACCGCAAGGTACACCATTCTCCATCGTCCGCCCGGCGATCATCTGGTTATCGTAGTCGTACTCCATGCTCTCATAACGCAAACCCAAAGTGATGTCCCAGCCGTTTTCCCAGAATCGCTGGTATTGTGCGAACGGGGCGTATTGAGTCGCATCGACTTCATAATCGTAATGCTTGCCAACTGGAATTGTCCCCACCAGGAATGGAGATCCCTGGGTGGGGTTTTCCTGGGTCTGGAGCAGTCTGCCCGTGGTGCTTTCGGCGTCGAGGCCGAGTGCCAGGGTGGCGTCGCCCGCGAGATCGCGATAAGCCGCGAACTGCAGACCGAGACTACGATGCTCATTGTCTTCCACAGGCGCGCCAGGCAGGAAGTGCTGAATGAACGTCATGTTGGCTTCACGAAAATAGGGGGTCAGCATCAGCTCCCAGCCCGAGTCCAGCTCCCTGCTGATACGGGTCCAGACACGGGTGCTTTGCGTATCCCGGTAGGCTTCCGGATTTGAGTTGGAATCCTTCAGGTCATCATCGGCATAGGCCCGGTAACCTTCCACGTAACCGGCGGTTTCCTGGTTCAGGTTGGTGAACGTCACCCCCCCGTTAAGCTGAAAGCCTCCGGCCGTTGTGTAGTCGTAGAGCCAGGAGCCTTTTTGCTGGTCGTAGCCGCTGTCGTCAGCCCAGCCTTCTTCGTTGGTGGTGTTGATCAACAAAAGTTGCTTGAAGTTTCCGGATTCAACGCCGAGCCCGGCATTGGCCCGGAGAAATCCACGCGGCCCGGTTTCGAGGGAGAGTTCAACGCGCTCGCCCGGTTCGGGCAATACCACGTTGACCACACCATGTACGGCATTGGACCCGTAGAAAGCGCTTCCCGGTCCCCGGATAACCTCGATGCGGGAGGCATTTTCAGTGTGGGCATCAAACATCTCGTTGACGTTACAGAATCCGGCGGAGCGCAACGGAATGCCTTCCTCGGCCAACAGGAAGCTACCGCAGGCGCCGGCTCCGGTCAGTACAGGTGACCGGATGGACATCAGGCTTTCCTGACCATTATTGCGATTGACGTTGACTCCCGGCAGGCGGTTCAGCGCCTCCTGGTAGTGGGTGGCGGAGATCAAGCGCAATTCTTCCTCACTGAGCAGAGATATACTGGCATTGACGTCCGCCAGTTCCTCGGGACGCCGGGAAACGGCGGTGACGAGAATTTCCTCCACCGCCTCCTGATTCGACTGGGCCGCGCCCTGGTGGGCGGTAAATGCGGTGGCCATCGCGATGGCGCTTACCAAAAGCTTTCTGGTCATAAATAATCTCCCTTGACGGATTTCCGGTACTGCTTTTCTGTGTGGTTTTTTCTTTGTGTAGTTGTTATCGGCGCTAACGCTCAACCATGTAGACCGTAGCCCGATTTAAAACGTCCCGAATATTACCATAAACGCCGGGTGAGAATCTCTTTCTTTGCCATTGCCGGAGACAGCACGTAAACTAGCCCGTGCTCTGACGGGCCGTGCAGTACCAATGGCGCCCGCGTCAGCGGAAAGGGGGAATCTGGAACGTGATTACAACAAAAATCACACAAATGTTGGGTATAACGCATCCTGTGATACAAGGGGGCATGCAATGGGTGGGCAGGGCCGAACTGGCATCGGCGGTTTCCAATGCAGGTGGACTCGGCATACTCACGGCGCTGACCCAGCCGACACCCGATGCACTACTGGCGGAAATCGAACGCTGCCGTAAAATGACCGATAAACCGTTCGGCGTCAATCTGACGATACTCCCCACAATCAAGCCGGTTCCTTACGATGAGTATATTCAGGCCATCGTCGACTCCGGTATAAAAATTGTCGAAACCGCAGGAAGAAACCCCGAGCCTTATATGCCTCTTTTAAAAGGGTCAGGTATCACTATTATTCACAAATGCACATCCATCAGACATTGTCTGAAGGCTGAACGCATTGGCTGTGACATTGTGAGTGTGGACGGCTTTGAGTGCGCCGGCCATCCGGGCGAAGATGACGTAACAAATCTTATACTGTTGCCCCTTGCCGCCGAACGTCTCAAGATTCCGTTTCTTGCATCCGGCGGGTTCGGGAGTGGCCGTGGCCTGGTTGCGGCGCTCGCGATGGGAGCCGACGGGATCAATATGGGCACCCGGTTCATGGTGACACGCGAAGCGCCGATTCACGAAAACGTCAAGCGAAAAATGGTTGAAGCAACTGAGCGTGATACGTCCTTGATCTTCCGTAGCCTGCACAATACAGCCCGAGTGTTCAAAAATTCTGTCGCACAGGAAGTGGTGTCAATCGAGGAACGTGAAGGTGAAACCAGGTTTGACGACCTGGCTCCGTTGGTGAAAGGAACAAGCGGTCGGGATCTGCTCGAAGGTGGGGACCTGGAAACAGGAATCTGGTCGGCCGGAATGGTGATGGGGTTGATCGATGATATACCCGATTGCGCCGAATTGATCGCCAGGATTGTCGAAGAGGCTGAATCCATCATCCATGATAGGCTGGCCGGCATGAGTTCGACATCAAATGACGAAGCACGGGAGCCGGCCTGATGAATGTTAAAGATAAAGTCATTGTTGTCACCGGAGCGGCCAGCGGCATCGGAAGGGCATTGTGTCGGCGGTTTACCGCGGAACGGGCGCGGGCTGTTGTTGCTTCCGATATCAATGAAGCCGGGTTAAAGGTTCTCGAGCAGGAAATGACCAAAGCTACCACCATAGTCGGTGTACAAGCGGATGTCAGCGATGAGCTTCAAGTTCAGAGACTGGTTGACCAGTCTATTGATACGTTTGGTCAAATAGACCTGTTCTGTTCAAACGCGGGAATATTCGTTTCAGGAAACGAGCAGGTCAGCACTGGCGACTGGCAAAGGATCTGGGACATCAATGTGATGGCTCATGTATTTGCCGCCAGAGCGGTGTTGCCGTCCATGCTGGAGCGCGGCGAAGGCTATTTGCTGAATACGGCCTCGGCGGCGGGTCTGTTGAGTCAGGTCGGCTCGGCGCCCTACGCGGTCACCAAGCACGCGGCCGTGGGTTTTGCCGAATGGCTTTCAATTACCTACGGAGACCGCGGTATCAAAGTCTCAGCGCTTTGCCCCCAAGCGGTGCGTACCGAAATGACAGCCGGATTGGGCGACGGCGGCGTCGCGGGCGTGGACGGAATGCTCGAACCCGACCAGCTTGCCCAGACAGTAATTGAAACGCTGGCTGAAGAACGTTTTCTGGTTTTGCCCCATCCCCAGGTTCTCACCTATATGCAGCGCAAAGCGGCGGATTATGACCGTTGGCTGGGAGGTATGCGGCGCCTGCAGCAGAAATTTGGTCAAAAATACGAAAAATCCTAGCGGCAGACCTGTAATCCTGAGTCTGTTGGGGGATAATAATATGGCGGTTCTATTCGGAATGCGCCCACGAACCTCATAGAAATTCCTCGTGTGCTGTTTTCGATAGTTGTTTAGATAAATCAAGATAGTTCGCGGAGGCGATAATGAGTTTGATGATAGGCGATAAGACAGTAGTTGCGATTCACTACACACTGAAAGATGACGAAGGCACAACGCTGGACAGTTCCTCGGGCAAGGAGCCGCTCACGTATCTGCACGGTTCCAATAACCTGATTCCAGGTCTGGAGAAGGAGTTGCAGGGCAAGTCCGAAGGTGTGAAGTTTTCCGCCAGCATCGAGCCGGCCGAAGGCTACGGCGAGCAGAATCCCGAATTGGTACAGCAGATCAACCGATCCATGTTTCAGGGCGTCGAATCGATTGAACCAGGAATGGTTTTTACCGCTCAGGGAGAGGGCGGCCAACAGCAACAGGTCAGAGTGACCGAGGTTTCCGGGGATGATGTGACCATCGACGCCAACCATCCGATGGCGGGACAAACCCTGCATTTTGATGTTGAAGTTGTGAAGGTGCGAGAGGCCACTGAAGAGGAAATGTCCCACGGACATGTACACAATTGAGTGGCCGAGCGTTCCGTTAAAGTGGAACAGTCGGTGCTGCGAAGTGACCAAAAACCTGATCCGGGCGCCGCGCCCGGATCAGGTTTGGCGCTTCGGTGGCGTGTCTAATCGTACTGAATCAATTCGAGCCAGTTACCGTCCGGATCCACCACCATGGCGATGGTGACGCCGGGGCGCACCGTTTTGGGTCCCACTGGAATCGGAACGTCTTTCCCACGCAGCACTTCCAGGCATTGTTCCAGATTGCCAACGGTGATTGTCCAGTAGCGGTATCCTGTGGCAGCCCGGATTCCACCGGGAATTGCTTCTTCGGGCGGAGCCGGATCGGTCTCCACAATTTTGATGATGCTGTCACCCGCCTTAAGGCGGTGCATGGTACCGCCTCCCGGCATCGGAATAATACCTTCTTCCTTCAGTCCCAGCAGGTCACGATAGAAACTCACCATTGCCGCGGAGTTGCCGGTCACGATTCCGAGGTCAATTGCATCTTTTAGAATGTTCAGCATAAAAATACCCCGTTCTCAGGCGGCTCCCATAATTGCCTTGGTTTCCAGAAATTCCTCAAATCCTTCGAGTCCCCATTCGCGGCCGTTGCCCGACTTTTTGTATCCTCCAAACGGGGCGGCGAAATCGGGTCCTGCACCGTTGATATGCACCATGCCCGTGCGCATTTTCTTCGCCACCTGCTGCGCATGTTCCGGTTCACCGGAGACGTATCCCGAAAGTCCGTATTCAGTGTCGTTGGCGATATTGACGGCATCGTCATCATCATTGTACGGAATAATGCACAGTACCGGACCAAAAACCTCTTCGCGGGCGATGGTCATGTCATTTCGCACATTGGCAAAAACCGTGGGCTTGATGTAGTAGCCCTTGGTCAATCCATCGGGACGTCCGGGGCCCCCGACAACCAGTTCCGCACCTTCGTCAATCGCCTGTTTTATCAGCTGCTGAATCTTGTTGAACTGGGTTTCGCTGACCACCGGACCCAATCGAGTCTTCTCGTTGCCGGGGTCGCCTACGACAGCCTTTCCCGCCGCCGCCCTGGCGATTTCAACCGCCTCCGCGAGCCTTGGCCGCGGTACCAGCATTCGCGTAGGCGCGTTGCACGATTGGCCGCTGTTGTTGAAACAGCTCAGTACGCCTCCGGTGACAGCCTTGCCCAGATCCGCATCACCAAGGATGATATTGGCGGATTTACCACCGAGTTCCTGCAATACGCGCTTGATGCTGTCGGCGCCAGCTTTCGCTACTTCGCGTCCGGCGCGGGTAGACCCGGTGAAAGAGACTACATCGAATTCCGGATGGGCGGCGATAGCCGCGCCTACAGTGGGCCCGTCACCATTGACCAGATTGAAAACTCCGGGAGGCAGGCCGGCCCCGGCGATAATTTCCGTGAGGATACAAGCGCTGACAGGAGCCAGTTCACTCGGTTTCAAAACCATGGTGCAACCCGCCGCGAGAGCCGGAGCGACCTTGCAGGTAATCTGATTCAGAGGCCAATTCCAGGGAGTAATGAAACCGCACACGCCGGCCGGTTCCTTGACGATGCGCGTACTGCCACGGACTTCCTCGAACTGATAATTCTTCAGAATATTCAGAATCGTCATGAAGTGAGCCATGCCCGCGCCCACCTGTGCAGCCTTTGCCATACTGACAGGGGCTCCCATCTCATTGGATATCGCCGTGGCCAGCTCATCGCTGCGGGCTTTCATCCCGGCGACAATCTTCTCGATTGCCGCTACCCGCTCTTCCACTGACGAGACAGACCAGACGGGGAAGGCGGCGCGCGCCGCGCGCGCGGCCTGATCAACATCCTCAGCAGTACCCAGGGTTATCGTAGCGAAGGCTTCTTCGGTCGCCGGATTAATCACATCCAGCGTAGGGTGGTTTTCCGGTTTCACCCATTGTCCATTGATGTAGAAATTCGTCAGGGCCTGCATGAGTTTACTCCGTAATTTTGTGAATGATTGCCTGAAACCCGTATGAACCTGTATAAAACAATACTCATAAAATGCGAGAATTCAGCGATTTGCCAGTATAACTGATTTTTTCACCTGAAGACCAAGCGCCCGTTGTGAACGGTTGAGCTGGGGACAGAACACTAATGTTGAGCAGAATCAAAAGAACCATAGGCCGATCTCTTGCGGCTTATCTGACAAAGACGCTGCCTGGATACCAGCGCATGGATATCGTATCGCTGGACGATATTGCCGCATCCCTGCAGCCCTGCGACGTACTGCTGGTGGAAGGGAATACCCGAATCAGCGTCGCGATCAAATACCTTACCCAGTCGTCGTGGTCTCATTCCTGCCTGTACACCGGTGACGACACAGCCGCTCCGGATCAGCCCTCATTGATCGAGGCGGATGTGAAGTCGGGTGTGCAACTGGTGCCCTTGACGAAGTACGCTGACATGAACGTTCGCATCTGCAGGCCGGTGGGATTGAGCGAGGAGGAAAAAGCCAGTGTCGTGGGTTTCGCCAGGGAACGAATAGGACATCAATATGATATACGGAATATTCTCGACCTGATGCGTTACGTGATTCAGAGGCCGGCGGTTCCCAACCGCTACCGGCGCTCATTGATTGCCCTGGGTAGCGGCGAGCCGACTCGAGCCATTTGTTCAACCCTTATCGCCCAGTCTTTTCAGTTTATTGATTATCCAATTATGCCGCGGCGAGGTCCGGAGGGCGATGATGGGGAAGTGCCGGTTTTTTATCGGCGCCATTTCACCCACTATACCCCGCGTGATTTTGACTTGTCACCGTACTTCCGTGTGGTGAAGCCGACCATAGAACAGCATTTCGATTTCCGCACCATGAACTGGAACGAACGCGCGTGAAACAAGCATGGAAGGGTTCAGCACCAGATACACCAATGGTAGGGTGGTCGGTAGTAAGTGATCAGCCGCCCACAGATGATAATCAGCGACCAGCATAGCAGCGATACCGTTGCGATGATCAGCGCTCGCGGAGGCGCCACATCGGTGTCGACTGTGTTGTGTAACGCCGCGACCGCGCTGCTATAGAAAAACAACATGTTAAGACCGGCAACAAGCATGAAAAGCATTTTTAACTGAAAGGCAGGATTATAGAGATACTGATCGGGAGCAGAGGTAAAGAACATTAGCCCCGTGATCACATTGAGCAAATAGCCGGCGACACCAACGGGCACCAGTGAGTGTAATGCGGCCATTGGTATGCCCCTGCCGACACCGAGCATTCTCAGGTCAAAAACTCCCACCGTTCCCACCAGCAGGCATAATCCGATAAAGTGAATCGATTCCGCCGTTGGCCAGCCCCATGGCGAATTCATGAATGCGTAGATGCCGCTCGCCTGTGAGAATGCCAGGAATGCGTCCATGACAAATTCCTCAGTAGAAGCTGGAAGCCAGCAAAATGGAATGGGTGTAGGCCAGAAAGCGGCCGGCGGATATACCGGCAAACCAGAGTAGCAGTGCCAGCGCGGCGAGCAGTTTGGATTGGCGGTTGGTCTCTGAACCTGCCGTGGTCATCAGCGATTTGCTGAAATGCCAGGTAATCGCCAGAGCTGAACCCAGCGCCAGAATTTTTACATAAAACACAATATTGGTCAGGGCTTTGGCGGGATAGGCGAGTATCAGCAGAATTCCCGAGACCAGAATGGCCGCCAGGGCGGTATGGTGAATCGGCATGAAGCGGCGCATCAGGTGTATGGGAGCGCGGCTGGCGACTCCCAGTACGCGGAGGTTCACTGCTATATTGATGCCGACGGCAAACGCCATGCCAAGAGAATGCAGTATCAGCACCGAGAAGAAGAACCAGCCGGTTTCCCGAATCCAGATGCTGAAGAAGGTTTGTTCCAGAGAGGCGAAGTATTCCATCTGTATCTATAACGTACGAAGGGGGGGAGGTCTTTAAGACCTGACCCCCTCCCTTGATCCCCTTTTCAGGGGCGGCGATTACTCGGAGCCGCCCTGATCTTCGTATTTCCAGTCGTAGAAGCCCATGAACATTTCTTCCCAGCTTTGTTCGCCCCAGGACACTTCCGAATTGGGGTCAGGATTGAACAGATTCTGGGATGAATTATCGAAAGCTCCCGTCGCCACGATTCGGGTGCCGGCAGGTACGCGCATCGGCTCTTCAAGCTCGTGGCTCAGCTGCCAGTTAAACGAATAGTTCGGCACCGAGAGAATCAGCTCTTCGCTGCCATCCGGGTACTCGGCGGTGAACTTCATGCGCTTGCCACGAAAATGCATGTGCGGCATCAGACTGTAGATAACCGCATCCTGCGGCACCCTGACCGCCACGGTCATTTCATGGTCCTTGGCTTGCGGCGGAATCGCCAGATTGAAGGAATTGGCCACGCCTCCCGCCATCCGTTCCTCGGGAACTTCTCCCTCGGGATAAAAGTAGATACCGATTTCCGACGCGTCCGTGGTTTCCTTGCCGGTCGTGGTGTAGTGCATCTGCAGGTTGAGCGTGGAACCGGCCTTCAGTACACCACCGACACCCGGCGGATTAACCAGGGGTTTGGCGCCGGGAACATAACCGGAAATGCTGGCAATGTCCGGATCGATATTGCCAAACAGCAACGGACCCAGATCGACGTTCTCGCCGAGTTCCTCGAGGATGGCATCGAAGTCAACTTCTTCTCCGGCAACAGCCGCGGCAAACATTTTCTGGCGAATCGGCTGCGCTACCTCGGGATCGGCGTTGTCGAGAATCTGCATGAAAACCTCCTGCGGATCCGGCAGGCCGCCCGGAGGAACAACCGTGGTTATAATGTGGTGAAGGACGGTGGGATCGCCGGCGACGATGTCACTGGCCTTGACCCATCGGTCTTCGGTCAGTTCGAGATCCACAGGAACGTTCATGTAATCCACAATTCCTGTCGCCGGGATAGTTTGCGGCGGGATGTTCACGACCATGTCCGGCTCGCCAAGCTGCCATTTGGTATCAGGCCAGGTCAGCTCAGCCAGTGGATCGGTGTCTCCGTTCATTGGGGCGCCGGCATTGATCCAGTGAACCAGTGTCTGCATTTCCGCGTCACTCAGGTTCATGGCATCCTTGACCTTGCGGCCAACCTTGTTGTCCACCTGACCGGGGGGCATGCGCTTGGTCATCACCACTTCCCTGATCATCGGGGACCAGCCCTGGGTAGTCATATGGCTATCGAGGGCAAACGGGGCAATGCCATCGGCGCGGTGACAGGCGGCGCAATTCTCGGCGATGATGGGAGCGACATCTCTGGAGTAAGAGGGTGTGCTCTGCTCATGGCTTGCCAACACCGGGAAATCAATTGCGGGACCATCGGTAGCGACAGCGCCATTGCTGACGGTACCCTCACCGAGGAATTCCTGCAGAGCAGGTTCCAGGGCCGCCTGTACCGGACCGCGGAAGTGGACCTCGAAAGACGCGGGATCATAGATGATCGCTTCACCGATGCGGCTTGCGCCCAGTGATTCCGATACCAGTTGGGAATCGTCCATCAGCACGGGCAATTCAATGCCCAGCCTCTCGGCTTCGGCCTGCACTGCTTCGCGGGAGGTTTGCAAACCGGGATTCAACAGGAAAAAGGCAACACCCTGATCGCTGTATTTCCGGCTCAAGGTATTAAAATCGGCCAGCGCAGCGGCAACTTCCTCGACGCCGTTGGCCTGGATCAGGATGACAACGGCCTCGTGGTCATCGTACCAGGCCATCTGGTGAAAACGCCCTTCATGATCAATCAGAGCGAAGTCGCCTGCACGGTCAGCGGCGAAAACGGTCATGGATGTTGCGGCTACTACCAAGCCGGCAACCAGTTGTTTGATGCGATTCACGTCAAATCCCCCTAAATCAATTAAAAACACCTTGTCTGTGTATAGAACGTTTCGCCCTTGCTTTGTGTTACATGAAGCAAATTCCGGGCAGCGGCGAAAGTTGAAATGCCAAGTCGAATACCGACTTTACCAGATTCACTCAGAGAAAAAGCGGGATTTCGCGCCACAAGCTGTAATTCGTGCGCGATTTCAGATGGTGGTTATCAGTTTCTCGAATCCAACGTTGCCGACTGCCTCTGAGGATCACGATGAATCAGTTACTGATTTCTATTGTAGGCCCGCGGTTCCAGCTACCGTGGAATACAGTCCTGGATCATACGTTCCCCCGACAAGTGATGGCAGCAGTGGCGTCTCGACGGGAAATTTACGTTCGATTTCGATAGCCACGACTACATCAATTCCACCAGAGTGAACATCGCTTCGGACAGTTGCGGGTCTGAAATGGCGTGGCGAGGATAATCAACCGGACGTTCCGGTACCATTCCTCCTGATGTGGTGCCGCCGATGGTTTCGATGCGCCCGAGTGGCGCCAGCCGTCTGGCCAGAATTTCCGGTCCGCCACGGGTGTCGGCATCCTGCAGGATAACTGCCGGTCTGTTGTAGCTGTTGATCGGCTCCGAAGAGGACCAAGGGGATATGGCAGCGATATCGGCTTCATTGCCGGAACCGCGGACGAACGCGTCAAGGTGGGCTTCGGACAGATAACCCAATCCTCCCCGAAGATCGACAATCAATCCGTCGCACTGTGCCAGGGAATCCATGATCCTGAGAAAAGTGATTACATCGTTGGTGTTGCGCGACAGCGCCCAGAAATGCACGTAACCAATAAGCTTGTTGCCCGAAGTCAACTGCGCCACGCTGTTCAGGCTGGCGCTGCGGTAAGAGTCGTAAAGGTTTTCAAATACCGGTTCGAGAGTCACTGTGTGCTCTGCGGTCCTACGGCGATAGCGCAGTTGTACCGGCTGGTTTAAAGCTTCCCATTGATGCGGAATCCGCGTGTTGTCGTTAAGAGACCAGAGCGGATGAAACGCAGTACCGTCCACTGAAAGGATGGCGTCACCGCGGCGCAGGCCGGACTGGTGGGCCGGGTATCCTTCCAGTACGGCGTCAATGTAGTAGGCATCGTCTTTAAAAATGTAACTCGCACCGAGATGATTCAGATCCAGACGTTCTTCGGGCCTGTCGCTCTGAAAGGGCTGATGGAGAAAATAATCAGCATCGGCAGGGTCTGTTCGCCCGGCATCGCCATTGGCATCGGAATGCTGGCTGTGACCAGGAGTGATCAGCAAGAAATACACAAGCAGCGTATTGAGCAGCGCGGTGCCCGGTGTTTTGAACGGATGTAATGGTCTTTTCATAAGGTAAAAACACAGAGATGGCACCGGCTTGCAGCGCTACCATCTCATTTTCCTGATTGCCCTGCCGTGAAACCAAAGCAGGTGGCATCAGCAAGCACTGAACAAACGTCTAGTCAGTGGCGAAGCAGTAGAAATATCCAGCGCCGCCGGTTGCTACCAGGTCTTCCTGTGAGCAGCCGCGTGAACCGTGTGCACTGTTCCAGGAGTTGGGATTGGCCCCACCCCCGGTCCGGTCGAAATGACCTAGCTGCGCTGTACCTTCTCCATTGCTGGTCCAGTTGTTGCAAGTGTGGTTCTGGCCGTCATCTATGGTTCTGCCGTCGACGGTGGAGCCGGTCAGAATATCGTGCTCATTGGGGGTATCCCCCCGACCGTTGACTACATCGCCGTTTTCCGTGAGCGACTGCTGTTTGCCCAGGTTCATGCGTTCGCTGTGAAGCTGATTGACATTCTCCGCGACCATGACGCCGTCGGCGTTGTACCAGGGACCAAACCCGATCCGGTCACGGGCATTAACCACTGGCTGGTTGCCGCTGGCATGGGCGCTGAGATAGGCGCGCCAGGTTTTGTCACCTGCTCCGGCAGCCGCCGCCAGTTGTTGGCAATGCTCATCCGCGCCGGTCAGACCTCCCAGATTGCCACCATCACCAGGGCCTTCACTGGTGATGAAAAAGCTCATCTCATTGTTCTGGGAATTGATTGAAGTCACGGTGGCAGCCGCGGTCGCCAGTGCGATCGATGCCATCAGTACGGATTTTTTCATGGTGCTCCTCCTTGTTGTATTTTCGTGTGCCGTCGCGCCTAAGCTAATTTGGAAGCGTCATGGCGGTGAGCGTGCTGCCTGTCTGCAGAATCAGGTACTGCTTGCCTTCGTGTATCCAGGTACTCATACCGTATCTGCTCAGTGCCGGCGCTTCAAGCCTGGCAACTTCGCGTCCAGTGGCCTTGTCGAGCGCGAACAGGTAAGGGGTGCCTTCGGAATCCTCATTGCCATAAATCAGCAGAGTCTCCGTGGCCACCATCGGGCCGGCGGCACCGGAACCGGTATTCCCGATATCCACTCCCGCCAACTCAGGCAGGTTTGCAATTCGTGCCGGAGTTTCACCAGCCGGTATCATCCACAGGTGTTCACCGGTATTCATGTCGATTGCGGTGATGCGGCTGTAAGGCGGTTTCCACAATGGAATATTCAACGGGTGCCGCGCGGACGGGCCCCCGCTGGCGGCGGCGTACTGCGACAGCGTGGTTCCGGTGGGAGCTTCGTAGTAGGTGTCGGCTTCTTCACCGGTCACCAACTGCCGCTGGCTGCATCCGGAACGGGAAATAACGTACAGAATGCCCGTTTCAGGATCCGCCACAGACGGGTGGGTGATATTCACCGCGCCGGACGGACAGATCAGCGAGGCCAGCTTTCCGGAAGGATGATTTCTTTGCAGCGGCGGATTGAAGGCGGGGCCGAGCTGGAAATCGGCCACCGCTTCAATGGCCTGCTGCCGGATTTCGGGGGTGAAGTCCACCAGTGTATCGATGGTCAGGCCCTGCATGTCAAAAGGCGCGGGCTTGGTGGGAATCGGCTGGGTCGCGGCCAGTTTCTCACCCGGAACCGTCGACTGCGGCATGGGAACTTCCTCAATAGGCCAGATCGGTTCCCCGGTCTCCCTGTTGAATGTATAGACAAGTCCCTGTTTGGTAGGCTGGGCAACGATAGGTGTCAGACCCGCTGCCGTTTGCACATCAAGCAGAATCGGTGCGGTGGGTATGTCAAAGTTCCAGATATCATGATGGACCAACTGATAATGCCAGCGCCTCTCGCCCGTTCGCACATCCAGCGCGATCAAGCTGGTACTGAACAGGTTGTCTCCGGGATGGTGGCCGCCGTAATAGTCGATGGTGACGCCGTTGGTCGGAATATACACAATACCCAGTTCGGGATCGGCGGAAACAGGAGCCCAGGAAGAAATGTCGCCGGTATATTGCCAGGCATCGTTTTCCCAGGTTTCATGCCCGTACTCGCCAGGTTGCGGGAGCACGTTGAATTTCCACAGAAATTCGCCGGTTCGTGCATCATAACCGAGGATATCGCCCGGTACGTTCTCAATTCTGGACTGGTTGTAACCCTGTTCGGCGGAATTGCCGACAATCACCACATCATTGACCACGATGGGAGGCGATGATGAAGTGATATAACCGCGTTCCAGCGGAATGCCCTCATGAGGGTCGTAGGGATGTCCGAGGTCGGCGATAAGATCCACCACCCCGGTTTCGGGAAACCCGTCAATGGGAACCGGCGCGCCGAACCCTTCCAGGGGAGCCCCGGTTTCGGCATCAAGCGCGGTCAGGAAAAAGCCCGGTGAAATAATGTAGATGACATCACGGCCGTCGATGTTGGCATAGCCCACACCTTTGCCGTAGTCGGAACGCATCGAGTATTCCCAGCGTCCGGTATTGGGTTCACGGTACGACCAGATGGTTTCGCCGGTTTGTGGATCGATGGCGACGACATTGCGGCGTGCACCGGCCACAGTGTATAGCCGGCCATTGATGTAACTGGGCGTCGAGCGGCCGCTTTGAGCATTAAAACTGGCGCCGTCCCAGACCCAGGCAACTTCAAGGTCTTCGAAGTTGGAGGCAGTGATCTGATCGGCCGGGGAATAACGTGTATGAGCGAAATCACTACCGAGTGTCGTCCACTCGATCGTGTCCTGGCTCATTGCCGGGGAACTTGCTGCCAGCCCAAGCGCTGCCAGCAGGCAGAGAAATCCGGCGGCTGAGTTCCAGGGTTGGTTACGGTTTTGACTCATGGCGAATACCTCTTTTTATTTTCGCTGGGTTTGCCGGGGCCCCGGTATCCGGGTTCCCCAGTTTAACACTGAGGCAGATTAACCCAGTGCCTGACGTTTGTCATGCGTTGTCAAAGTTTGTGGCAAATGTGACATTGCGTCCGCGCGGGGATATTCCGCCGGGCCGGATCAGTGACCGATTTCAGTCCGAAAGTGCCTTCGCCGCCGGGCCTGCAATTCTCCCGCGACTATGGCTCCGTGAGTACCGGCAGTACGATCGCCGAAGGCCGCTGCGCATCGAACCAGACGGTATTGCTGGCTGGTTGCGCAGGTGTTGTGGTGTCATCCAGCAGGGCCCCGTTGTTGCGGTTCACGTCAAACCGCGGGTAGTTGCTGGACGTGACATGCACGCCAATGCGGTGGCCTTTTTCGAAAGTCTGGGCGGTACTCCACATGTTAATGGTGAGCTTTTCCACCTGACCGGGCGTCATCAGCGCCACATCTTCCGGCCGCTGACCGTGTCGGAAACGCCCCCGAATCGGGTAATCCAGAATCAGCGCCTCATAGCCGTCGGGGTAAATATCGACCAGTTTCACCACGAAATCGGTGTCCAGAGCATCGGTGGACACATACAGCTCCATATCGATGTGTCCCGCCACGACCACATTTTCTTCCAGAACCGGGGTGTTGAATCGGAGATAGTCCTGACGCTCACCGATCGCGCGCTGGTCCCGCGGACCCACGTCGGCACCGAGGTTCTGACCGCCCGTGGTAGGCACTGGATCGGCAGGATCGAAAAGGTAGGTGGCCGAGGCCGCATCGGCCGTGGGTGCGGTGGTGCCCAGCGACATATCCGCGTTCAGATAGAAACGGGTTGTGACGTGTGGCGGCGGCCATGAATCGGTCTGGATAATCCGGTTCAACGGAGACGGGCTATCCTTGCGCGCGGCGGCCATCATGTAATAGCTGATCGGCGGCTCATCCATAATGCCGTTGTCGATCCCCTTGAGCCAGTAGTCCCACCAGCGTAATTGCTGTTCTGCATCGCCGCTGATCTGCCCGCTTCCGGGATACGCCAGATCTCCTTGCAGGGCGCCATGGCCAAATGCTCCCATAAAGAGCTTCTGTTTGCCTCGGGCGGCTTCATGGCCTTCGTTTTGCAGATAGACAAAATTATGCAGTGAACCTTCTGCATAGATATCGTGCCATCCACCGACGTTATAGACCGGTATTTGCACATTGTGACGGTGAAACAGAAAATCGCTGTCCAGCCAGCCCTGATCCAGCACGGCGCGGGCCTTGTAGGCGTCGATGGTCTCTTCACTCACTCCCTGTCCGCGCAGCCAGCCACCGGAGTGACTTTCCTTGAAAACGCCGCCGACGAACCGTGAGCGGTAAAACAGACTGTCCGGCGCCACGGTGACGTAGGCCGCGGTCAGATGCGGGGGAGCGGACGCGGCGGCCAGATTTGATGTAATACCAGGGGCGGAAGTGCCGAAAATACCGATTTTGCCGTTACTGAAGCCCTGGGCGGCGATCCATTCGACCGTGTCATAGCCATCCTCGATATCGTTTTCAAAAGGGGCATTGATACCCTCGGACTCATAACGCCCGCGCACATCCTGCGACACCAGGGCATAGCCCCGTTGCGTATAAGTCTCCGCGCTGCTGTCGGCGCCATCCTTGTTATAGGGTGTACGCGTGAGCACAACCGGCCAGGGTCCGTCGCCGTCCGGCAGATAGATATTGGTGGCCAGGTTAATGCCATCGCGCATCGGCACCATAACGGCCTGCTTGTCGGCCGCCTGCCGCTCTTCCACTTCCTGGGCCATCAGCCCGGGAACAAACGCCAGCGACAGAATCAACAGCACCGCTGCCAGTTTTCTGATAGTTATTGGATAAACGTTCATATACGAACCTCTGGTTGAACTGCTCTGATTCAAAACGCTCCGGCCGGACCGGGAAACACCACCGGGCTTTCCACACCGTCTTCGGAAACGCTGGACACGCCAAAGAAATAGTTGTCAATGATGATGTCGTGCAACGTGAATTCGGCGACATCGCCGATGGTTCGAGAATAGCTCCATTGCGGTTCGGTGGTAAGCCGCCAGTGCAGCTTGTAGTGAGCGGCATCGGGAATCCTGCCCCAGCTAAGCGTGGTGTCGGCGCTGACCTGCCCGCGAATCTCCACATTCGCCGGAGGTGCCGGAGCCCAGGCGAGAGAGGCCAGGGTCACTGCATTCAGTGCCGTCAGCTTCGCCGCATAGTCGAAATCCACGTGCTCGAGCACATCGCCGTATTCGATACCGTCTTCCACGCGAATGTCCTGATGCTGCCAGCGATAGTTCTCATTGGTCTCCATGATTCGCACCGCGGGATAACCGGCCTCGTTGAAAGGGCGGTGATGTCCGCCACGGCCGAAACGGTCCAGTCGGTACACCATCATGACATCCAGGTTGGGAAGAAAATGATCGGCCATGGTGTCGATGTAACGCGCCAGATTACGTGAGGATGAATCGACTTCGCCGCCCTGAAAACGGCGTTGAATTGCCTCTTCCCCGGTCTCGACATAGCGGGTTCCTTCAGAAAACACTCTCGCGGTGGTGTTGTCGGTCACACCGTTACTGCCAGTGATATTCCCGATCATGTCATTGTTGAGTACGGCGTCGATATTCCAGTTATGTTCCCCGGCATAACGCGCGAGAATGGCGCCGCCGAACAGTCCCTGTTCCTCACCGGAAAGTCCGGCATAGACGATGGACCCTCCAAAACGGTACGCACTGAGAACCCGCGCCGCTTCCAGTACACCGGCCATGCCGGAGGCGTTGTCGTTGGCTCCCGGTGAATCGTCCTCGAAGTTCATCACGTCGCTGATGCGCGAATCAATGTCGCCGCTCATGATGGCGAAGCGGTCCGGGTCTGTGGTGCCACGCTGAATAGCGACGATATTGACTACTTCCGTGGGTTCTGGAATGCGGCTGCCAGACACCGTCTCAGCGATTTCCAGCACTTCGAGACAACCGCCGCAGTTTTCGGAGATGCGTTCAAATTCGGTCTTGATCCAGCGACGGGATGCACCGATGCCACGCGTGTCGGAATCGGTCCCGGACAGTGTATGGCGTGTTCCAAAACCTGCCAGCACCGAAATATCAGTCGCGATGCGGCTAGCGGAGACATCGGAAACAATGTTGTGAAATCGCTGTTCCGGATTCTGGGCAAAGGAAGGGAACGCAGGCAAAACAGCGCCTGTGATCATGAGAGCCGCAGCCGACAGAAGCCGCTGCGTATTGGCTATGGGCCTTGTCATGGACTGAGTTTACCGCAAATGGGTGGAATTTCCTCATTTTCTACCTGATGAGGCGCTGGATATTGCACACGGGGACTTCTTGCGGTAGAACTGGTCAAGCTGGCAACACTGGCTCAATCCCTCTTTGAAACCGCGGGCGTGAATTCGCCTGCATACCAGGAAACAGAACTATGAAACGCAATCGACTTGTGGCTCAGGCAGCTTGCCTGCTTGCAATGGTTTTTTTTGCTTCCCAACTCGCTATGGCTCAGGGGCTGGAACCGGATGAGCACGGGTTTATCATTGCCGGTCCGGCGGATCTGGCACCTCCTTCGGGTGGAAGAACGACGGTGATTCTGGGCGATCCCGGCGAGCCGGGACTTTACGTCATCCGCATAACCTTCGGCCCCGGTCAGGGCAGTCGCCCGCACTATCACAGCCAGGCTCGGTATATCACGGTTATCAAGGGCAGGTGGTGGGTGTCGTCGGGTCCGGAATCGGACGTCTACGATCCGGACAATATGATGCCGGTTGAAACCGGCACATTTATCTATCAGCCGCCGAACGGTCATCACTACGATATGGCCAAGGATGAGGAGGTCATAGTCCAGATCATGGGCATGGGTCCGGTAGTGACAACGTCCCTTCAGTAAAGCACGATGAAGCCGGGTAAAGCGGCCGGCAAGGCGAGGTAAGCGCGCCGCAGCATGCGTGGCAACAGATCAAACTGAACTTGCTTGTCCCGGGTCAGGAAGTGACTGGTTTTTTTCTGGTAGACTTGGTCAGAGTTTTCTTGAGAATTCCGGAACTGCGCAGGTGTAGATCTGTTGACGCGAGTCGTGATACGCCGCACCAAAATAGTTGCCACCATCGGTCCGGCCTCGGATCGGGTCGAGACTTTGCGTGCCATGATCGAGTCGGGAATGAACGTGGCCCGTCTCAATTTTTCCCACGGCAACCACGAAGAGCACCAGCGCCGCATCCAGATGATACGGGAAGCGGCGGATTCGCTCGGTCGCGACATTGCCATAATGCTCGATACTCGCGGCGCGGAAATTCGCACTCAAAAACTGGACGGGGGCGCGGCCACTTTGAGGGTGGGAGAGCCTTTTCTGCTTTATTCAGAAGACCGCCCTGGTGATGCGCGCGGCGTGTCGGTGTCGCACCCGGTGCTTTTCGATCATGTGGTACCGGGCACACGCATCCTGATTGATGACGGCGCACTTGAACTGAGGGCCACCGAAATATCCGGAAAGGGCATCTTGTGTGAAGTTGTCAGAGGCGGGACGCTGGCGGATCGCAAGAGCATCAATATTCCCGACATTCGCTTCCCGCGCCGTGAACTGTCGGAGCGGGACAGGCGGGATATCGCCTTTGCCGTTGACAACGATATTACGTATATTGCCGCCTCATTTATCCGCAGCGCCAAAGACGTGCTGGATGTTAGAAATCTTGTACAGCAGAGTGCGCGTTACATTCCCATTATAGCGAAAATTGAGAATCGTGAAGGTGTTGAAAACCTGGACGAAATTATCCAGTGCGCGGACGGTATGATGGTCGCCCGCGGCGATCTTGGTGTGGAAGTGCCGCTCGAAGATGTACCGACCATTCAGAAAAAAATTATTCACTCGACCGTGCGTGCCGGAAAGCCGGTCATAACCGCGACACAGATGCTGGATTCCATGACACGCAATCCCACGCCCACACGGGCCGAAGTCAGTGATGTGGCCAATGCGATTTTTGACGGCACATCGGCGGTGATGCTGTCAGGAGAAACCGCAAACGGCATGTATCCTGTCGAAAGCGTTCGCACGATGCACTCGCTGGCATTGCGGGCGGAGGAATCGCTTGGTGAATTTGGTCACCTCCAGCAGAGCTACGCCGAGCCCGAGCACCGGGTCACGGATGCCGTCAGCCATGCGGCCATCACCATGGCGGCGCGGTTGAATGCCGCGGCCATTGTGACGCTCACCGAGTCAGGTTTTACTTCGCGCTCCATTTCCAAATTCAGACCCCAGTGCCCGATTCTGGCGGTCACTGCTTCGCGCGACGTGGTGTGCCGGTTGGCACTGAACTGGGGCGTAACGAGCCTGCATTTGCCGGGGCATCGCTCCGACGACGAAATCATGCGGTTCGCGATCACCAGGGGATGTGAGCTCGGCTATCTGCGAGGCGGGGATATCCTTATCGTAACTCATGGTACCGAAAGGGAATCGGGCAGCACCAGTCTGGTGCGGGTGCTTAACGTGATGATCTAGACGTGATGATCTATTAAACAACAGGGGATAGTTCATGAAGAAAGTGACTCCGAAATCGCGCGAGGAATGGAAGAACGATTGGTATGATACCCAGGCTCACCAAGGGCGATTCGTGCGCCATGACGCTCTCTTTCGCAACTGGATCACTGCCGATGGGTCACCCGGGCCGTCAGGGCAGGGGGGGTTCCCTGCCGAAGCGGGACGTTACCACCTCTACGTGTCCATGGCCTGTCCCTGGGCCCACAGAACGCTCATCTACCGTACCCTGAAAAATCTCGACGGCATGATTACCGTCTCGCGCACCCGTGCCTATATGGGGCCAAAAAGCTGGAGTTTTGAACCTGACCAGGGGCGCACCTTCCACGACGATGATTATGTGGAATTTCTTTACGAAATCTACCGGCTTGTGGATCCTGCCTATGACGATCGCGCCACCGTGCCGGTGTTGTGGGACAAACAGCGGCAAACCATTGTGTCAAATGAATCGGCCGAAATCATTCGTATGTTCAACAGCGCCTTCGATAATATCGGCGCCAGCGACCGCGATCTGTATCCTGTCGGGCAGAGGGAGGAGATCAACGCACTGAACGAGTGGATATACCCGAATGTGAACAACGGAGTCTACCGGGCCGGGTTCGCCACCACACAGGAAGCTTATGAGGAAGCCGCAAAGCCTGTATTTGAAACACTGGACCGGTTGGAAGAGCGCCTGGGAGGAAGCCGTTATCTGTGCGGTTCACAATTGACGGAAGCGGACGTACGCCTGTTTACCACGCTGGTGCGATTTGATGCGGTCTACCATGGTCACTTCAAGTGCAATGTCCGACGCATTGTGGATTACGAAAACCTCTGGGGCTACGTGCGTGATATCTATCAGTTACCAGGCATAGCCGAAACCGTGGATATGGAATTCAATAAAAAGCACTACTACGGCAGCCACGACAAGGTCAATCCCACGCTCATCGTTCCCATAGGCCCCGACGTGGATTTCACGATCCCCCACAACCGAAAAAGGGTCGGTGGCGATTGATAAGCATTCGCGTTTGCAAATGCTTATCAATCGCCACCGACCCCTTTTGGTTGGTTCTTACTGGGCGCTCAGTTGGCGGTTGTCCCGCATTTCCCTCTCGGCTGCCAGCTGTTCGTAACCCTCTTCATCGAGGTGGGTGATGGCCAGCCAGGCATGTGTCATTTCATCAGCGGTGCGGCTGCCACCGACCACCCACTGCTCGGGGTCGGGGTTGTTGGGGTTGTCAGCGGTATTGTCGTACCACTGCTTGATTATCAGTACCCCACCCGCCGGCACCAGCGGCGCAACTTCAGGCTCGTAGAGGTGGCTGTGATGCCACGTAGCGCTCCAGTTGGAAATCTGACTGATTTCCTCGGTGACACCAGTCTCCGGATAGAAGATCTCCAGGGATGCGGCCCGCAGACGCAAATGCCCGTGGGGCTGGAAGCTGTCCAGGCGAATCGGGTGGTCAAACGTGTGGAATCCCTGAGTCATCTGGTGCCCGTTGGGAGGGATAACCAGATCACTTTGAGCGCCAAGTCGGTACAGTTTCAGATCCTGCTTGTACTTGGCCTGCTCGGCGTAATCGTCCTCGTAGAACCAGACGCCCAGTTCAACCACGTTATCTTCAATTGTGGTTCCCGGAGCGATTGAGCCCAGGCCACCCGGATACAAGTGAATGCTCCAGGAAACGCGACCGTCTTTCGGCAAGGTACGGCACACGCCAGGCGGCATGATCTCGCCCCACTTGCCCATCGCGTACTCGGTGAGTTGACCGAAGTCTTCGTACTGACCGTCAGCGTTCATGATATCGATGGAGGAATTGGCGTGGTGGACCACGGACTTGGCATCGCCACGGGGTTTGACCTGCATGGCCCTGATGCAGCGGTCTTCGTTCAGCGCCACGTCATTGAAAGGACGGTGCCACATATCGTTACCCGAGGCTGGAATATCGATCGGGTCTGACGCGATCACCAGGTCAGGCGCGCCGAAGTCTTTGGAAAAATTCCATTCGTCCAGACCGGGAATGTCCGCCATTTGCGGAACTACGTCCGGATCACCTTCTGGAGCGCCCTGCCCAACCCAGGCCACGATGGTGTCAATATCTTCCTGAGCGAGACGCCAGTCTCCCTGCAGTTCCTGGATGCCGATGCCATGGTCGTAGGCATAAGGGGGCATTTCCCGGGTTTCCACCTTGTGCTGGATAACGGGAGCCCAGGGACGCACCTGGTCGAAGTTGGTAAATTGCATGGGCCCGATGCCGCCTTCACGGTGACAGACGACACAATTCTCGTTGATGATGGGTGCCACATGACTGTTGTAAGTGATTTCTTCCTGTCCGGCAGACTGCGCCAATACAGGGATCTGTAAACCCAGAGCGGCGAGAGCTGCAATGCCGGTCAGAGCCCCCCGCCAGCGTGGTTGATGACTCGATTTCTGGAAAATATCCATGCGCTTCTCCCTTCGTTCTGGTTTTGAATCGATAACTACTTTAATGTAATTTCTCTGTAACCTATAGTCCACCCCTTTATCAAAAAACTTGAGCGGTTATTCCTGACACAATCTGGAACAAATAATCCGTCAATCACCTGAACCGGTCAAAAACAGGCACCTGTATGCATTCACTTCGTCACATCGCATTAATCGGTACGGTATTTGCATTTTTTTCAGGCGGATGTACGCAGATCCTCCGTGAAACGTCGGTATTGACCGATTGGCCTGTCTGGCGCGGCGACCCGGGAGGCAGCGGGTTTTCGCCCCTGTCACAAATATCGTCTGCGAATGTGTCGCAACTGGCGCCTGTGTGGAACTATTCGCTCTACGGCGAGGCGGCGAATGCCCGAAATCCCAATTCGCAGGCGACTCCGGTCGTTGTGAACGGTCTGATGTACCTTCCCGCCAGCGATCGCGTCGTGGCGTTGAATCCGGTGACGGGTGAGGAAGTGTGGCGTCATGTAGTGGTTGAAGGCGCGCCTTCGCGCCGCGGTGTTGCATACTGGGACGGAGACGGTGACAACCCGCCACGCATCGTTTTTACGGCGGGACGGCATCTGGTGGCGCTGGACGCAATAACAGGGTCCCCGGTTCAGGATTTTGGCGATGGCGGAACGACCGACATGGTCATTCCCTATAATTCCGTGCCGCTGATTTATGATCATATCGTGATCGCCGGTGCGAACACTCCGCCCGGAACTTCGGGAGGTATTGGAAATGTACGTGCATTCGACGTTCGCACCGGGGACAGGATCTGGGAATTCAGCTCGGTATCTCAGCCCGGGGATATCGGGCATGACACCTGGGTGGGTGAAAGCTGGGAGGGCCGGCTCGGCGTCAACGCCTGGCCATTCTATTTCACAACGGATGTCGCACGGGAACTGCTTTTTGTTCCGCTGGCGGCGCCGCTGCCGTATGCCTATGGTGGAGACCGCCCCGGAGCCAATCTGTTCGCGAATTCCCTGGTAGCCCTGGATATTCGCAGCGGCGCGTACGTGTGGCACTTTCAAACCATTCACCACGATCTGTGGGACCATGACCCGCCCGCACCGCCGGTATTGTTTGATATTCCACAAGACAACGGCATACTTCCCGCACTGGCTGTCAGCACCAAGTCGGGCTACATTTATATATTGCATCGCGAAACCGGAGAATCGGTTTTTGGCGTTGAAGAACGCCCTGTGCCGCAGAGTGAGGTACCGGGCGAGCAAACCTGGCCTACCCAGCCGATACCAGTGAAACCACCCGCTGTGGCGCGGGTGAGTTACGACCCCGCTGATCTGGTGACCGCCGCAGACACGTCCGCTGAGCATGCCGCGGCATGTGAGCAACTGCTGGCGCAGACAGGAACGATCGTTAATGAGGGACCTTTCACTCCGTGGGTATACCGGGCCGAAGGGGTCCCGCCCAGGACTACACTGCTGTTCCCGGGGCTTGTGGGCGGTCCGAACTGGGGTGGTATAGCCTACGACCCGGGTTCACGGTATCTGTTCGCCTTTGCCCAGGATGTGGGTTCGTTTGGCTGGATGGAAGCGGCGGGACAAGGCTCGGACCTGCCTTTTCAACGAGCGGCTCCGCGTCCGTCAAACTTTGATGTGCAAATCGGCGATTCGCGCTTGCCCTGTCAGCAGCCTCCCTGGGGCCGGTTGACCGCTGTCGATTCCTTAACCGGTGATATTGTCTGGCAACAAGCGCTGGGAATTACCGAAGGCCTGCCTGCCGGACGCGAGAATACCGGAAGACCCGGACGCGCCGGTGCGATTGTCACCGCCAGTGGATTGTTGTTTATCGCGGCAACGGATGACTCCCGTTTTCGTGCCCTGGAGGCGGCGACGGGGCGGCAGCTCTGGGAAAGCAGGCTGGAACAGCAAGGCAACGCCAACCCGATGACTTACCTGGGTGCGGACGGCAGGCAATACATCGTCATTGCAGCCACCGATTCGATTGTGGCATACGCACTGCCTTGATCCCCGAGGTTTCACGGGGTCGGTTCAGTCCGTCAGTTCTTTAACCATCACCAGGCTGGTCTGGCGAAATCCATTTCTTCTGAAAAAATGATGGGCCTTGTGGTTTCGTTCATAACAGTAATCCACTTTCAGGCCGGGTGGAACTTATCACAAAATCGACGGCAAGAGAAATTTTCGCCGTGCGTTGGTCCGAGCCCGCGCTTCGATAAAATGCTGATGGATTCCGAATTTCCATTGCGTTCAATGTTCCCCATGGATACATTTGATGTACTGCCAATCAAGTTGGATCACGATTCAGGCGGGTCCAGGCTCAGCAGGTGATTTTTGAGAATGGAATTCTTGGAACGAATAGTTGAAAATTGACACCTATAACGGACCGCACGGAGAGAACAATGAGAAAATTAATTAACATCGCATGCACGGCATTGCTGGCCATGACGCCCCTCGTGGCCGGTGCCGCCGAACGGGTAGGAGATTTTTCCCTGCTGGACGAGAATGGCTATTTCCATCACATGAGTTGGTACGATGATCACCAGGCCATTGCTTTTCTGGTTCAGGCCAATGGCAGTTCCGCCACCCTGGATGCGCTGCCTGAATTCAGCCAATTGAAGTCGCGTTATGAATCACAGGGAATTGAATTTTTTCTTATCAATCCGATGGGTCTCAAGAATCGGGACGACGTCAAGGCGGAAATGCAGGAACACAGCATTGATATCCGCATTTTGATGGATGATGCCCAGATCGTTTCCGAAGCAATGGGTATTGATAAAACCGGTGAAGCGTTTCTCTACAACCCGAAGACATTTACCATTGAATATCGTGGTCCGGTAGGCGCCCAGCTCGAGAAAGCCATAATGGCGATGCGCGATGGCGAAGCTGTGACGGAACCCGTTGTGGCTACCAGCGGCGACCCGGTGAGTTACGCATTCACGACTGCCAGTGTTTCCTATGAAAAGGACGTGGCTCCGATAATTGCGGAGAATTGCGCCGACTGTCACCGGGAAGGCGGGATCGCGCCTTTTGCGATGAACAGTCACGCGATGTTGCAAGGCTGGTCACCGATGATACGCGAAGTGGTGATGACCAAGCGCATGCCCCCGGCCCAGGTTGACCCTCATGTAGGTGATTTTGCCAACGACATGAATATTGATGATGCCGCGGTTCAGAAGCTCGTAAGCTGGATAGATGCCGGTTCACCAAAAGACGGCGCTTCCGACCCTCTGGCCCAGTTGACCTGGCCTGAGAGCGAGTGGGCCTTTGGTGAGCCCGATTACATAATCAACGTTCCCGAACAGAGCATCCCGGCAACCGGAGTGCTGGACTACATCCGGATCGAAGTGCCAATCGACATCGAAGAAGACAAGTGGGTTCGCGGCTCTCAGTATATTGCCGGCGACCGTACCGTGTTGCATCACACCATTAACCGTGTGGTCGCACCGGACGGAGATCGCCAGACCCGGGGAGGCAGTGACGATGTAGCCAATATCGGCGCCTATATCCCCGGTGCCGAGCCACGGCTTGAGCCATCCAACACCGGTGGCCTGCTGAAAAAAGGCTCCAAGCTGTCGTTGAATATGCACTACACCACCAACGGTAAAGAGACTACCGACGCCAGCCGCATTGGTCTCTGGTTTTATCCCGACGGTGTCGTACCGGAAGAAAGAATGTCCGGGGAGTGTGCCTGTATTTTCACCGCGGACTGGAATGATATACCGGCGTTCGATCCCAATTTTGAGCAGTCCTCCAGCGTAACTGTCGAGCGGGATGCCTATCTGTATGGGCATGGTGCCCACATGCACTTCCGCGGTAAGTACATGCGTCACTACGCGCATTATCCCGACGGCACCAGCGAGTTGTTGATCAACATTGCCAACTACAGCTACAACTGGCAATTGAGCTACAAATACTCTGAGCCCAAGTTTATTCCGGCCGGTACCGTATTAACCGCAGTGGGAGCATTCGACAATTCACCACAGAACCCCGCGAATCCCGACCCGTCAATAGACGTAAGCTGGGGTGAGCAGAGCTGGGATGAAATGTTCTTTGGCTCCTCGCAATGGAAGTATGTCGATCAGGGCGGAGATTAATCCCTGATAAAATGACAATGTACAGAAACCACAAAAAAGGCAGATCATTTGATCTGCCTTTTTTGTGTCCGGGTTTTACCAGCGGCGTACCCGCGATCATCACTCACAGTAAAAATCATTCCCGTCAGAAAAAGAGGAAATCCGGCATGCTCAGTTCGACAGTATCCAATCGCCTGGCCACTTATTGCTTGTCTGCGTTCGCCGTCGGCTATGGTGTAATGCATGAAATTTCAGCCGCTGAAATGCCTGCAGGAAACGACACCGACACCGGTGCCTGGCCCGGTTACGGCGGCGACCTGTATTCCCGTAAATATTCGCCACTGTCGCAAATTACCCGTGACAACGTTTCCGAACTGGAAATCGCCTGGTCATGGGATTCACCTGATGCGGAACTCATTGCGGCAGCCGACGGCCAGAGTCCGGGTGCGTACAAATCCACTCCTTTGATGATCAACGATGTGCTTTATATCAGCACGTCCATGGGTCAGGTCGCGGCGATCAACGCCGTCAGCGGTGAGTCGATATGGACGTTTGATACCGGCTCCTCCGTCAATGGCCGGCCTACCAATCTCGGATTCAATCACCGTGGTGTCGGCTACTGGTCCGATGGCGACCGTGAGCGCATCTTTATGCCGAGCCACGATTTTTATCTGTGGTCTCTCGATGCCGGTACCGGTGCGCCTGATCCGAATTTTGGCGACGGCGGACGGATTGATCTGAAGGTGGGCCTGGAACGCGACTTTGATCGCGACCGGGTTTCCAATATCTCGGCGCCTCTGATCGTCAATGACGTGGTGGTGGTGGGTTCTTCGATCTCGGATGGACCTCGGTTTCAGGAGGCTCCCCCCGGTCATGTTCGGGCGTACGACACCCGCACTGGTGAGCAGCGCTGGATTTTTCATACCATACCCCGACAGGGCCAGTTCGGTATTGAAACCTGGGGAGACAACTCCTGGCAGGATACCGGCAACACCAACATGTGGACCCAGGCCAGCGCTGACCCAGATCTGGGTTATGTCTACCTTCCCCTGAGTACCCCCACCAGTGACTATTATGGGGGGCATCGCCCGGGCGATAATCTGTTTGCCGAAAGCCTGGTCGCGGTTGACGCCGCCACCGGCGAAAGAGTCTGGCATTTTCAGGCGGTACACCACGGTCTGTGGGATTATGACTTCCCCGCGGCTCCCAATCTGCTGGATATTGTGGTTGACGGGAGGGCTATCAAGGCCGTGGCGCAGATTTCCAAACAAGGCTTTGTGTATGTGCTTGACCGGGAGACTGGCGAACCGGTCTGGCCCATCGTGGAGACACCGTTTCCGCCATCGACCGTGCCCGGTGAGATTACCTCGCCCACTCAACCAATTCCAACCAGGCCCGCGCCCTTCGAATATCAGGGCATTTCCGAGGAAACGCTGATTAACTTTACTCCGGAATTGCACGCTGAAGCACTGGAAATCATTTCCCGCTTCGATTATGGCTTCTACGTGCCGCCCTCCGTTCGTGGCACGATTAATTTGCCCGGGTCGGGAGGCGGCGCGGAATGGACCGGCGCCGCGGTGGATCCGGCTACTGGCATTATCTACATTCCCTCACACTCAGGCACGGTGGTGATTGCGCTGGAAGAACCTTCCCAGCCAGCCGACCTGGACTATGTGCGCAGCCGCCGGGTGCGCGCGGTTCGTGGTCCGGAAGGGCTGCCCATTACCAAACCCCCGTACGGACGAATCACCGCCATCGATCTGAACACCGGCGAACACCTCTGGCAGGTTCCTCACGGGGACGGTATTCGCCAACGCCTGATTGATATGGGCATTCCTGATCCCGGGCCGGTTGGAAACGCAGGGGTTAATGGCCCGGTATTAACCGCGAACCTGTTGTTTGTGGGTCGCCGGGCCGACGATGGAACGGGCGCCTTGACCGCTTATGACAAAGCCACGGGAGACGTCGTTCACGAAACACATCTGCCTCTGGCGCCACGTGGGACTCCGATGACTTATATGAGCGGGGGCAGGCAGTACATTGCCATCGCCGTGGGAGGCGGGCCGGATTCGAGACTGGTCGCGCTGGCATTGCCGTAGAGTCACAAACACCTGAAACAATCTGGAAGCCTGAGTACTGAGCAAGGCAAAAAAAACCGGCGGCACCTGTAAGGGCGTCGCCGGTTTTTTGTTTCGGTTCAACTGCCTGAATGCGCTTCAGGCAGCAGTTCCGGGACTAGAACATCCACAGGGCGCGCAGATAGAACCTGCGGCCGCGGCCATCGTGAACCTGGGCATCATAGTCCAGGCTGCCGGTCTCCCTGACCGGTACATCGGCGTCGAAGACATCGATCAGACCGGCCGTGAACCGGGTGGATCCCAGGTTTGCATTGCCCCAGTTGTGGGTGTAGTTGTACTGCGCGTCCCAGCGCCAGTAGTCGTCGATCTCCGGCTCCATCAGGGAGGCAACGAAGGGATTCACCTCGTCAATTCGCAGGTCATAGGTGAGATCGTCGTAGCCACCAATGTAGCGGTTGATCACGGTCACACCGTGGTCGCCGTTGAACCAGTTGAAGGTGAGATGACCCTTGTGGTCCGGAAGCGATCGCACCAGGTTGCCGTCACCGGTCGTACCCGCCGCATCGTATACGCCCACGTCCAGCAGGCCATTGTCCAAACCAGGCACATTGTCCAGGGTGTACTGGTTTACAAAGGTGTAATCCAGTCCCACGCCAAAGCGACCCAGGTTGTTGTCCCACCCGTAGCCCAGCTTGATGTCCACGCCGTCCGCGGTGATTTCACCCGCATTGATGGCGCCGAGTTTCAACTGGATCAGCGATCGCTCCGAAGCCGGTATGCTTTCCTGCACGCCCTCGACCTGGTAGGTACGGGGGTCGACCACGCAATCGAGCCGCTCGCTGGAATCCCGGCCAAACTGGGCCTCCAACGCATTCGGGTCACAGGGAGCGAACAGTATTTCGGAGGACCTGTCCATACTGGAATTCAAGACATAGTTGCCGGGATCGGTCGCCGCAACCGAGAATGCCTCGATTTGCCGCCTGATGGCGGAACTGGCGTTCTCCGGCAGTACCCGGTCGGTCACTTCGAAGCGCCAGAAGTCTGCCTGTATGCTCGCGCCATCCAGCACACCACCCGGCGTCCAGATGAAACCCGCGCTGTAGGTATCGGCATATTCATTGCCGACGTTCGGGGCCGGCCCTCCGAGCGTGTAGCTGCTTTCCAGCGAAGCATGCTCATTGATCGGCGGCAGCAGCCCGGCACGTACCCGCTGGTTGTCCAGGGGATCCAGGAAGGTCACCCCCGACGCATCCAGGCCGGCTCCGATGATGCCCAGGTTGGGCGCCCGGAACGACTGTGACCAGGAAGTTCGCAGCAACAGGGTGTCGACGGGTCGCCAGCTCAAGGCCACTTTGGGTGATATCTCGTCGCCTACATTGCCGCCATAGTCCTCCCAGCGAAGGGCGATCTGGCTTTCCACGTTATCCCAGAAGGGCAGGGAGAGCTCGGTGTAAATCGCATTCACATTCCGGTCCAGATCGTAGTCAAGGGAGTTGGAAGAGCCGCCCATGTTGTTGCTGACGTAGCCAAACTCATTGGGTACACCGTTCTCGTCATAGCCCTGGATGGCGTTCTGTATCCCGGGAAAGTTGAGATCAGAGGCGCGGGAGACAGCGGTGCGCTGGCGGTTCTGATAGCCCAGCGCGAATGCCGCCGTACCGCCGCGCATTTCGAACAGTTCGCCGGTCACCACGGCATCGAGCACGCCCTGGGTATTGCGCTTGTCCTTCATGGCGGTAACCTGGGTCAACCAGTCCATCAATTCGGGAGAATTGGCTACGTTCGGGTCGGTCACCGAGTTCAGGAAGGGGTTGAAGAACATGCAATCGCCCTGGCCCTGGTTGGTACTGGTCAAACCGAGCGAGACCGGTTCGTGGGGCTGCACGTAATAACCTTCGAACACATAGTCAAAAATAGTGGTACTTTCGTAGATATTCCACGCATTGCGGGCGTATCGAGGATCGTTGGGGTCGTTGTAGTTGAGGAAATCAAAATCAGCTACACCATTGGGCACACAATCCGGCCCCCCCAGCCCCACACCCGCCAGGTGCAGATTCATGCGGTTGAAGTCGCGGCGCTCGGTTTCCACACTGGAATAGCCCACCGAGTACCCCACGTCCCACTCCAGCACGCGGTCGAACGCGTCCCATTCACCTCGCAGGCCAAACTGCGCGTTGCCCGTTTCGGTGTAGGTAACGTCATCATCACCACCGGTGCGCAGCAGGTTATAGACGCCACTGTGGCTGAAGCCCGTATTGGGACCGCCGTTGATGCCGTCAGCCGGGTTGTTGGTGATATTGAGGGGCTTTTCCATGCCGAACAGCGGCGCGAAATGACCCAGTTCCAAGGCCTGACCGTGCATGCCGGGAATATAGGCGCCCGCCGAAGGCAGGAAGGAATAACTGCCGAATGACCCCGTGTAACCGCTGCTGTCGCGAACGGTTTCCATATCCGACCACATCAGGAAGGAATAGAACTCCGTGCCGTTGTCGAAGGTGTGATCGAAGGAACCGGCGATGCTGTTGCGTTCCTGCGCGTAGTTGATCAGTGCCCATTGGGTTTCATCCACTACACAGCCGTCGCTGCGGCTTCCGGGTTGGGCCCGTTGGCGCGGATCCAAACCTACTGTAAAGAACGGGTTGCCGCTGGCATCGGTTATGCCCGAGTCACACAGCGGGTCGCTCCAGGCAAAGCTGGCCGTGGTGCCGGGATCGTAAATATCACGTTCCGCTTGATTGATGGCACGCAATTCATCGTTGATCCAGGCCGGGTTCACCTGCGCCCCGAGAAAAGCGGCGGTGAATGTGGTGCCGGGCGAACTGGCGCCGCCGGTGATCAACTGGGTGTCGGGGTCGTAGAAGTTGGCGTCGGTGATATTGACCGGGTCGCGCTCCATGCGCTCGGCGGACAGGACAAAGTGAGTGTTGTTGCTGTCGCTGGCCCAACCCCAGATACCGCTTAACACCGCGTCGTACTGACCGCTGGCCTCCGCGACACCCTGCAGGTCACCATAGACTTCCACGCCTTCAAAATTGTCACGCATGATGACGTTCACCACGCCGGCGACCGCGTCGGCGCCGTACAGTGCCGAACCGCCATCGGTGAGTATTTCGACGCGGTCGGTCATCACCAGGGGAATGGCATTGATGTCGACGAACTCGCCGCCGGCCCGGGTGGTCGCGCCGGAGGGCACCACACGCCGGCCATTGATCAGGGTGAGTGTGGAGTTCTCGCCCAGGTTTCTCAGGTTGACCTGGGCGGTGCCCGCGGTACCGTATACTTCGCCGGAGCCAGCGTCAGCAAAGGATCCGGAGTTCACTTCCAGGTTTTTGATGACATCCCAAATTACGGAGGCACCCTGAGCTTCGATGCTTTCACGGTCAACCACCTGCACCGGGGAAGGCGCGTCGAGTGGTGTGCCGCGAATGAACGAGCCGGTTACGACGATTTCCTCTACTTCTTCGTCGCTGGTTTGCTGGGCGTGGGAAAAATTGCTCAACAGTCCGGCCGCGATACATGTTGCGAGTAATCTTTTGCGGGAGGGATAAAATCGGTGTGTCATGTAACTCTCTCCTATCTCTGTTATTCAAAAACTACGTTGTTATAACCCTTAAATTGCGGGGATTCCGAACTTAAAGGTGAGGATTGAGAACTCCTGTCTTTCCAGCCGTTTGTATCACAGCAAAAAAGCCAAATCCACTACTACGAGTGACTTGATTTGAAAATACGACAGGGGGGCGCCGTTTACCACGATCACATATGGTACGAATGGTATAAAAATGGCGGGTTTTTATTCCGTCGATTTGCGGGGGAGGGTTCAAGCATTGCGAACATGGCTGGCGTCGAACCTCCGTTCGGAATCCCACATTGCTGACGCGAATGACAGCGATTGCACGGTCTTATACAACAGGACAATCCGCCGAAATTTGTAAATAAAAAGAATTATAGATTTATCAGGCACTTGATTGACTGCACAAAATGTCACGCCCAAATGGGATTAGTTAAGACACGGTTCATTTTCTCACGGTAATATCGTACTGAACCCACCCCGGACCATTGCCTGGATGAAGCGGGTGAAAAGGGAACGCTGTTTATGACCAAACGCCGAATGATTACCGTACTTGCGGCCTTGAGCCTGCTGCTCTGCGGCAGCCTGCCCGCCGCCCAGGATGACGCCGCGCCCGCGCTTCCCGGGTTGGCTACGGCGGATGGTGAAGGGGGGGCAGGGCAGTTGTCAGCGCAGGAACTCAATACGCAGCTTTCCCGGCATCTTCAGCATATCGAGCAGCTTGAGACGGAGCTCGGCTGGAGCGATCCCGCGCTGATCGAAGCCTATTCAGATCTGGCGGCGTGGTACCGAGAGCATGATATGTCGGAGGAAGCGATGAGCCAGTTGACGCAGGCGCTCTACCTGTCGCGCATTGCCACCGGGCTGCAGAGCGAACGGCAATTGCCTATTGTCAACCAGATTATCGATACCGCGTCGGCGGCCGGCGACTGGGTAGCGGTGGACAAACACAAGGCGCTGGCGTTTTACATCGGCGCGCGCGCCTTTTCACCAGATGACATGAGTTATGTAGAAATGGTGGATGACTACGGCCGCTGGAAAACCAGGCTGGTAAGAGAAAACCTGCTGGGTTTGGATTTCCGCAGTCGCAATCGCCTGGCGGAGGATGCCAGCGAGTTTTACCGCCGCGAACTGGCCCGCATCGAAGAGGAGGGTGTCATTCCGGAAGCCGAGCTTGTCTCCCTCATTCATGGCAAGAGTCAAATCGACATTGAGGTGGCGCAGTCGGTCGCAGCGACACCTTATACTTACTTTGAAGGAACCGCCAGCCGCTACGTCAGTGAGACCGTTTGCGACATGGTAAGAGACGCCAACGGCAAAGTTTCACGGGTTTGTTATTCCGTGCAGCGGGAAAATCCCAGGTACCGGGAGTCTCAGCGTGACGCCAAGCGATTCGCGGTGCAGCGTTACCTGCGTTCAGTCGAGTTGGCCATAACACGGCTTGAAACAATTCAGAACCAGCCTGTCCTGACCGCAGAGGAGAGAGACTCGCTGACCACGCAGATTCGAGAAATGGAAGTGGCGGCGGACCGCATCGGCCGCAGCGCCAGGCGTTACTGAGCCGGCAGCATCACCGACATTTCAGCCACCGTGGATTCTGTTACATTACTAGGGTCAATTCTGGCTGGAAAGCGTCAGTATCATGACTTTATCATGAACCTGTATCATTCCGTCTTGCCGCCTTATTACCCGGTATGCCAGAATTCCTGCAGACTATCGCAATGCCGGGATGAGCAACCTGCAATCGACCGGCAAGCAGGTCGGTCACCTCTGAATGAGGTCTGCGCGGGCCTGTTTCAGATCGAATCCGGTCAGCGCGATACAGCGGAGACAATGTATGGGTCAAAAGAGTTTGATGGCGATCGCCCTGGTGGCGATCCTCACGCTGGGTTACCTGGTCTATCTGGCCGCCACTTACGAACCTCCAGAAGGCACTACCACTGTTGTCATTCCGCCACCGACCCCGGAAGAGGTCACTACCGATCCGGCGCCACCACCTCCGGCGCAGGAACCCGTTCCCGAGCCGGTTGAAACAATCGCGCCTCCTGCTGTCGCACAAGACCCGGTCATTGCCTCGCCCCCCGAAGAAGTCCTTCCGGAACCCGAAGAGGAAATAACGGTTGTGGAGTTGCCGCGGCTTAACGAAAGTGACGGCTTCATACTGGACAACCTGAGGGAGATGACCAGCGGCATGGCGCTGGTGCGCCAGCTTGCCGACGACCAGTTGGTGCGCAGGTTCGTCGTGTATGTCGATAACATCAGCAAGCGGAATTTCCCGGAGGCACAACTACCCTATAACGCAATCCAGCAGGAAATGCCGGTACGCACGGTTGACGAAAACCTGTATGTGATGGACGAAGCTGCCTTCGACCGTTTCGACGCGGTGATCGATGCGTTCGTGGCGCTCGATACCGGGCAGGCGGTTGCTTTCTATCGCACACTCGCTCCGTTGTTTCAACAGGCCTACGCCGAAATTGGATTTCGCGATGTCAATTTTGACGATACGCTTGAGCAGGCCATCAGAAACGTATTGAGCACGGAACGGATGGAAGGCCCTTACCAGCTGATCAAGCCCTCGGTGATGTATCTGTATGCCGATACCGACCTCGAGAACCTGCCCGGCATCGATAAGCAGTTGATGCGCATCGGGCCTGAAAACACCGAGAAACTGAAAGCCAAGCTGCGCGGGTTTCTCATGCAACTGTAAACAGCATGAGTGAACCTTCGGTTGCATCCCTGGTGACTGTTGAATGGCTGGCCGGTCATCTCGATGACGGGAGACTGGTTGTGCTGGATGCCTCCGTTCCCCCCATCATATCCCCGGCGGAGCCGTCTACCGGATCTGCGGTAAGACGTTGATCTGCCAGGGTAGCCTTAAGTAGAATGCGCACGCTGACGGATGTCGGTACTGATCGGCGATGCCATCGCCGGATTTTGATTTTGCTCCGGATTTACGTTCCGGGTTGCAATAAGGACAGACCATGAATATACCGACCGGCGGCGCTACCGTTGTCGCGGCGCTTTATCGCTTTACTTCTTTTCCCGATTATCGCGACTTTCGCAAGCCCCTGCTGGACCGTATGACTGACAATGAGGTCAGGGGCACGATATTGCTGGCACCGGAAGGTATCAACGGTACGATAGCCGGTTCCCGACAGGGGGTTGACACAGTGCTGGCGTGGCTGCGTCGAGACCGCAGATTTTCCGGGTTGCAATCCAGGGAGTCGTTAACCACGGGTAATCCGTTCTACCGAAGCAAGGTCAAACTGAAAAGGGAAATCGTGACTCTGGGCGTGGCCGGTATCGATCCTTCCGGAAGTGTGGGCACCTATGTAAAGCCCGGAGACTGGAACGCGCTGATCAGCGACCCCGATGTAACGGTGATCGATACCCGCAATGAATACGAAGTGCGGATTGGTACATTCAAGGGCGCCGCGAATCCCGGGACCGGTTCCTTTCGGGAATTTCCCGCCTATGTTCGTCAGCATCTCGATCCGGACCGACAGCGCAAGGTGGCGATGTTCTGCACCGGGGGTATCCGTTGCGAAAAATCCACGGCCTATCTTAAGCAACTGGGGTTTGGGGAAGTTTATCATCTGGAGGGCGGGATTCTGAACTACCTCGAACAGGTTCCTGAGGAAAAATCGCTCTGGCAGGGCGAGTGTTTCGTTTTTGATAACCGTGTTACGGTAAATCATTCCCTTGAAAAAGGCTGCTACGATCAATGTCACGCCTGCCGCATGCCGATCACCGATGAAGACAAGAACAGCGAGATGTACCAGAAGGGCATCAGTTGCCCTCATTGTTTTGACAAGCACGACCACCGGCAGGTTCGGCGATATGCGGAGCGCGAGCGGCAAATGGAACTGGCGCGGCAACGAGGCGAGGCGCACATCGGTGCGCCGATGACGCGGCTTATCGAAAAGCGCCGCGGTCAAAAATTACGATTCAAGGACAGACAGCGCCGGGCAAACGGTCAGTCAGGCTAATCAATGACCAGTCATTCCACAAACTGAAATCGCTGCATGCCTCTACCGTCTCTCTCAATGGTCTCCTCGAACATGGCGCGCGGTCTGATCCACAGTCCATGTTCTCCATAAAGAGCGCGATAAACAACAAACTCTTCCAGGGTTTCGCTGTGTCTGGCTACATCAACCAGTTCGTACATATTGCCTTTGAAGTGCCGGTATTTGCCTTTGGGGAGCTGTTCAGCCTGTGATGCCATTTTATTGGTCCTTTACACGTTTTGATGCCGGGTTTCGCTACGGCCCTGTTGTCGCCGACTGCCAGCTTCGGGTTAAAGGATACCATCGGAGTCGGTTGACTCAGTAATTGATCGGGATTCATGTTGCTTCCGTTCTCTTACGGTGTAAGCTTGGACCAGCCCGCTTCATTCAGACCAGGGAGGATTTCCCATGCGCAAGCTTCACGTCTCCCCCGGAGCCCCGAGCGGCTCCGAGCTGAAGACCCGTTCCTGTTTATCTGATAGAATCCTGCCACCCCGGACTGGACCGGAATGCGCGTATGCCGCCATTTGACTGACTGGCCGGTGCATGATTGCACCTTGTCTGCGCTTTTGTCGGTCCAGTATCAGGGAGATGACTATTGAGCGTCGCTTTATTTTGCTTTTTTTGCCGGTCTCTGTGTTGCCGGTAGTTTGAGAGTTTCGATTATGGAATTAATTGAGGCACATCTGGAAGAACAGCATCTGGATGACAGGAATGTAGTGGAAGTTGTCGTACGTTTTGCCGGTGACTCCGGCGACGGGATGCAGCTTACCGGGACCAATTTTACCGAGTCCACGGCGCTGTATGGTAACGACCTTTCTACCTTTCCCGACTTCCCCGCCGAGATCCGTGCGCCTGTAGGGGCGACGTTCGGCGTTTCCGCGTTCCAGATTCATTTTGGTAATGAGGATGTCACCACCGCGGGCGACGCAATCGATGTGCTGGTGGCGATGAATCCGGCGGCTCTTGTCACCAATCTGGACAATCTGGTGGACGGAGGTCTGCTGATCGTCGACAGCGGTGCGTTTACTGACAAGAACCTGACCAAGGCCAAGTATGATCATAATCCGCTTGAAGACGGATCACTGGACAACTATCGGGTGCTGTCAATTGATATCTCAGCCCATGTGCTGTCGGCGGTGGAACCTTTCAACCTGGGTCACAAGGCGGCGCTGAGATCCAAAAATATGTGGACCCTTGGATTGGTATTCTGGCTTTTCGATCGAGAGCGCCATGCCACGATAGAGAGTCTGAAAAAGAAATTTGCCAAACAGCCGGAAATTGCCGAGGCGAATATCGCTGCCTTGAATGCCGGTCATGCCTACGGTGAAACAGCGGAGCTTCCCGCCGGTATTCACGTTTACCAGGTACCGAAGGCAAAGGTGCCGCCTGGCACCTATCGCAATATCACCGGTACCACGGCACTGGCGTGGGGATTGATCGCGGGCAGTGAACTGGCGAACATCAATATGCTTTTTGCCTCCTATCCGATCACGCCGGCTTCGAATCTGCTGCATGAGCTGGCCAACCGCAAGGAATTCCGGATCAGCACGTTTCAGGCCGAGGATGAAATCGCCGCGGTGTGTGCCGCTATCGGCGCCTCGTTCGCCGGAACACTCGGCATTACCTCAAGCGCTGGTCCCGGTATTGCTTTGAAGGCCGAGGGAATCGCACTCGCGGCAGCGGCGGAACTGCCCTTGCTGATTATCGATACGCAGCGCGGCGGTCCTTCAACCGGACTGCCAACCAAGACTGAACAGTCGGACTTGAATATGGCGGTCTTCGGTCGCCACGGCGACACACCCATTCCGGTCATTTCAACCAGCACGCCGGGTGACTGTTTTGAAGCGGCAATTGAAGCGGTGCGTCTGGCCACCAAATACATGACACCGGTTATGCTGCTGTCTGATGGCTATCTGGCCAATGCGGCGGAGCCCTGGCCGCTGCCGGATGTAGAGTCCCTGATACCATTCCCGGTTACTTACCGAACCGACCCTGAGGGTTTCCGGCCTTCATTGCGGGATGACAAAACCTTGGCGCGGGTGTGGGCAAAGCCGGGTACTCCCGGGCTGGAGCACCGGATTGGCGGCATTGAACGCAGCTACGATACCGGTGATATTTCCTATGACCCTGGCAATCACCAGAAGATGACCGATACCCGTAAAGCCAAAGTCGTTGGCATAGCCAAAGATATTCCCTTGCAGCAAGTGGTGATGGGAAACAAAACGGGAAAACTTGCTGTCGTGGGCTGGGGATCAAGTTATGGCGCCATCCATCAGGCGGTCAAGCGGGCCATTCGTGCCGGTATGGATGTATCCCACATTCATATTCGCTATATCGCACCCTTGCCGGCGAATCTGGGTGAACTTCTGCAAGGCTTCGATCGTGTGCTGGTTCCGGAAATGAATACCGGCCAGCTGGTGCGCTTGCTGCGCTCGGAATATCTGGTGAATGCTGAAGGTTTGAACAAGGTATCCGGTCAACCTTTTAAGATCGGAGAAATTCTCGCGGCTATCAGAACGCAATACGCTCAAGTGGAGAAAACCCAATGAATCAGGCCGTAACCAAACTGACTCTGAAAGATTACTCTTCCGACCAGGAAGTGCGCTGGTGTCCGGGTTGCGGTGACTACGCTATTCTGAAAACCGTGCAAAAACTTATGCCCGAGCTGAACAGGCCGCGAGAGAATCAGGTTTTTATCTCTGGCATCGGCTGCTCTTCGAGATTTCCCTACTACATGAACACGTACGGCTTTCATACCATCCACGGACGCGCTCCGGCTGTCGCCACCGGCGTCAAGCTGGCCAACCCCGAGCTTGATGTCTGGGTAATTACCGGTGACGGTGATGGTTTCAGTATCGGTGGCAACCACATGCTGCACGTTTTGCGGCGCAATGTGGATCTGCAGATTCTGTTGTTCAACAATGAAATATACGGCCTGACGAAAGGTCAGTATTCACCCACCTCAAAGCAAGGTACCAGGTCTCCCTCTTCGCCGACGGGCTCGATCGATCTGCCGCTGTCTCCCTGCCAGGTCGCGCTCGGCGCCGGTGGCACCTTCGTCGCGCGCTCTATCGACACTGAAGCCAAACATCTGGCTGATGTGATCAAGCGCGGCCATGGACACAAAGGCACTGCATTTATAGAAATTCTGCAGAACTGCCCGATCTATAACGACGGTATTTTTGAAACGGTCAAGGACAAGAAAGTTGCCGCCGACCACAGGGTGGAGCTGGTACATGGCCAGCCCATACTTTTCGGTAAAAACAAGGAAAAAGGTATTCGCCTCAACACCCAGACTCTGGAATTGGAAGTGGTCACCCTTCACGATGGTATCTCCGAAGAAGACGTGCTGGTCCATGACGAGTCCAATTGCATCCTGGCACAGATGCTCTCGCTGATGTCCGGTCCCGAGTTCCCGGTGGCGGTTGGAATCATCTACAGTGCCACAAAGACCGGCTATGTCGCCGACACCACCACGCAACTGACCGAAGCCCGCAGCCGCACCCGGGCCGACCTCAAAACCCTGCTGGGAAGCGGCCACACCTGGACCGTCGAATAGCAGGGGGTCAGGGGTCAGGTCTTGAATTGTGAATCATGATCCCTGACGTGTGTCGAAAATCCTGTGAGTCCCGAGCGGGCGGGAGTACGCT
>JBBDLF010000003.1:111354-194505 GCA_040879025.1 Pseudohongiellaceae bacterium | reverse complement strand
GACGCATGCCTTCAAAACGGCGCCTTGATACCGGATTCGGCTGAAAGCCAGAGGCCGTACAGAATTGATCAGAGGTTCCCTAGCCCTGGTCTGATCTGCACCGAAAGGCCGAACCGGTTTTCCCGGTTCGGCCTTTTTCATATCCGCGTGTATCGTTCATCGAGCATCCAAACCGGTTGCGGCTATCGGCAGCCCACCAAAGTCATCGTCAAAACCAGGCCAAACAAGTATAGTAATCATTCTATCCGCCGACCGCGACGATGTTGACGAAACCCCCTCTGGACAGAGTATGACTGCCTGGATCAAGTCCTCCTATAACAAACTTGTGTTTGAAAAGCCCTGGCTGGTGATCGGACTGCTCGCCGCGCTGGTATGCCTGTTTGGCTGGTACGCGCAGTACTTCCGCCTGGACGCGTCCGCCGATTCACTCCTGCTGGAAGGCGATGAGGAACTGGAGTATTCCCGGGAAATCAACGAACGCTACGGGGTCAGGGATACCGTGCTTGTCGCCTATACCCCCGAGGGTGCGTTGTTTTCCCGGGAGGAACTGAATCGCCTGGCCGTGTTGCGGGATGAATTGCTGATGGTGGACCGGGTGGTTTCGGTGGACAGCATTCTGAATGTCCCGGTTTTTGGCGACACCCGGTTGACCGCGATATCTGAAGATTATCAAACCGTGATGGACCCGGAAACCGATCTGGCGGCGGCTCGCGAGGAAATGACCAACTCACCGGTGTTCCGTAATGCCGTGATCAGTCCGGACGGACAGACCGCCGCGCTGCAGGTCAGCTTTGAAATTGACGAACGCGCCAGGGCCTTGCTGCAGAGGCGTTCGGAATTGCGCAGCCGTGAGCAGGGCTTGACTCCGCCCGAGCGCGAAGAGCTGGAAACCGTGGAGGAGGAATACGCCTCCTACAGCGTTCTCACCGCTGAAAGGCAGCATGAGACCATCACTCGCATCCGCGGCATTCTTGACGGTTACCGTAACGGTGTGCAGATCTATCTGGGTGGGGCTCCGATGATCGCCGATGACTTGGTGACATTCGTGCGCGGCGACCTCAGCACGTTCAGTTTCGGAGTGCTGGCATTTATCATCATTGCGCTGGGGCTCATTTTCCGCAGGCCGCGTTGGGTGGCGCTTCCGCTGGCCTGCTGTGCTGTGGCCGGCATCGTAGTAGTCGGCATCCTCGGTTTGATGGACTGGCGGGTGACTGTTGTTTCCTCCAATTTTATTTCCCTGTTGCTGATTATCACCATCTCGCTTACGGTTCACCTGATGGTGAGGTATCGCGAGTTGCGCAACGAGAACGAGCAGGCAGACCATAAGACGCTTGTACGGGATTCCGTCAACACAATGTTTCTTCCCTGTTTGTATACCGCGCTTACCACGGCAGTTGCGTTTGGCTCACTTATCGTAAGCCGGATATCACCTATTATTGCCTTCGGCTGGATGATGGTAATGGGAGTCGCGACCGCATTGGTGGTGGTCTTCACCTTGTTCCCTTCCGTTGTCGGGCTGCTGCATGACGACAAGCGCATCCTGTCACTCAATTCCGGGCAGGGGCTCACCGCTGCACTGGCGAAGCTCACCGATAAACTCGGCAAATCCATCCTGCTTATTTTTACGCTGGTACTGGTTTTCAGCGTGGCCGGTCTGAGCCAGTTGCGGGTGGAGAACAGCTTCATCGACTATTTCCTGGAAGACACGGAAATATACCAGGGCATGAGACTGTTCGACGAAAAGCTGGGTGGTACGCTTTCGTTTGATGTCGTCGTCAATCTGGCGGAGGGAACCGGCGGTAATGACGACGGCTTCGACGATGGATTCGATGACGGGTTTGACGATGCCTTCGGAGATGGAAATCCGGACGACGGTGGCGCTGATACCGACGCCTATTGGTTCACCGCCGACAGAATGCAGACCATCGAAGCGATTCACCAGTACCTCGACAGCGATCCGCAAACCGGCAAGGTTCTCTCTTTCGGGGCGGTGATTGAGCTGGCGGAGCAGCTTAATGACAATGAACCCATCGACAGCTTCATGTGGGGGGTGCTCTATTCCCGGTTACCGGATTCAATTCGGGATACCGTTCTGCGGCCTTTCGTTTCGGTGGCGGACAATCAGGTCCGTTTCAATGTCAGAGTCATCGAGTCGGCGGTGGACCTGAACCGTAACGAATTGCTGCGGCGAGTCGAGTCCGGCGTTGAAGAACAGTTCGGATTTGAAGATGAACAGGTTGAAGTTACTGGAATACTCGTTCTATACAATAATGTGCTGCAGAGCCTGTTCCAATCCCAGATCCTCACTTTGGGCGTCGTCTTGTTCGCCATCATGATCATGTTTTTGTTGTTGTTCCGTTCCCTGGTGATCGCCACAATTTGCATTATTCCCAACATCGTCGCCGCTGGTCTGGTTCTCGGTATCATGGGCTGGCTGAGTATTCCGCTGGATATCATGACAATTACCATTGCTGCCATTTCCGTGGGTATCGGTGTCGACAATACTATTCATTATATGCACAGGTTCCGGACGGCATTTCCCCATTACAACAATTACCGGGACACTATGTACTACTGCCACAACAGTATCGCGCGTGCGATGTATTATACCTCGCTGACCATCATTGCCGGTTTTTCCATACTGGCGCTGTCGAATTTCGTACCGACCATAGTTTTCGGTCTGCTCACCAGCACCGCCATGCTGGTGGCGCTGACCGGCTCGCTGACCCTGTTGCCGCAGCTTCTGATAACGTTCAAACCCCTCGGGAAGGAAACTCGCCAGAGTAAAATGTGAATCGATCGGCCATCGCTGTGCCCTCAAATCCGGTGCAAAGCGTGACGATTTGTATTGCCAGGCCGACCGAGTGTTCGATATACTCGATGGCACTGATTAGCAGGGGGGAACTGCGGACTTAACGGTCCGCTTTTCTTTTGATACTTCTCATCTTCCGTACTTTTCCCGGGGATCTGCTGTCTCTCCTGTCAGCCTTCACCGGGGCTGCTTCCGGGCAAACGCACGACGGGCAAATATCTTGCTACCAGCCGGATTGTGTTCTATTCTGCCCGACTCCGATTCGCCATCTCAGACCTTCACCATCCATATAACAGAGGGCACCACGAGGCGCAGACACATGCATAAATACGTTAAAAAAACTCTTTATTGGCTGATAGTTCCTCTGCTGTTCGGCGGCCTGATTACCGCCTGTAGCGATCAAACCACCGATTCCGTGCCGCCGGACGCGGCCAACTCCACCGATCCGGGGCAGGCGGTTGCCGATGCCGAGGCAGCCGAGCCTGAAGTAGACGCGGAACTGATGGCCAGACAACCCACCAGCCACTGGATCAACGATCGACCCATTGGAGACGGCGATGGCCCGGTGACGGTTGAAGAACTGGCAAGCGGCACCTCAAACCCGGAGCGCTGGCTTCATTATGGAGGCGATTACCGCAATTTCCGCCATAGTCCGGTGGAGGCGCTTAATCCGGAATCGATTGAAAACCTTCAGGTGGCCTGGTCATTTCCAACAGGCACTGAAGGCCAGTTCGCGATGTCTCCCATCGTTTATGACGGCATCATGTATATGGCGACCAGTTACAATCACCTGATGGCGCTGGACGCACAAACAGGTGAACTGTTCTGGCGTTACGATCATCCACAGCCGGACGATCTGCGTCTGTGTTGCGGGCCCGCAAACCGGGGCGCGGCAATCCATGGTGACAGTATCATCATGGGAACCCTGGACGCGCATCTGCTCGCGCTCGATCGTCTTACCGGCGAGATCCTCTGGGATGTCGAAATTGAAGAATACAGCCACGGATTCAGTTCCACCGCAGCGCCGTTGATCGTGAAAGATATGGCGATTATCGGCGTTGGTGGCGGCGAATACGGTGTGCGCGGCTTCTTCGATGCCTACAACGTCAATACCGGCGAACGCGTCTGGCGCGTGTATACCATTCCAGGCGAAGGTGAGCCGGGTAATGAGACCTGGGCCGGAGACTCCTGGCAGACCGGTGGCGCGCCTACCTGGTCGGTAGGTGCGTTTGATGCCTCTACCAATACCGTTTTCTGGACCACCGGCAATCCGGCGCCGGATTGGAATGGTGATGACAGGGCGGGCGACAACCTCTATTCAGACAGCCTGCTGGCGGTGGATGCCGATACCGGCGAACTGAAATGGCATTTCCAGTTCACGCCCCATGATGTCTGGGACTATGATGGCAACACCACTATTTTCCTCGCCGATATTCAGTTCGAAGGCCAGGAGCGGCAGGCGCTGGTGCAGGCCAACCGCAACGGCTATTTCTACATGCTGGACCGGGTGACTGGCGAGTATCTCCATGCCACCCAGTATGTTGAACAACTTAACTGGGCCACGCTGGATGAGAACGGAAGACCCGTTCCAAATCCTGAAGCTTTCCCCCAGACCAATCCCGACTACCGGGTGTGCCCGGGGCTCAGCGGCGGCATGAACGGTGCCTGGGCGGGGGCTCTTAATCCCGACCTGGGTCTGGCTTTCATCCCTGTGGTGGAAAACTGCATGAAATTCCGCAAAGGGATTTCTGTGTACGTACAGGGACAAAGTTTCACCGGAGGCGGCGGCATCGATACCGATGCAAGCGCTGATACCGACTACGGTCATTTGTCGGCGATCGACATCAATACCGGCGAGATCAGGTGGCGCTATATGGATGAGGACCCTCTGAAAGCGGGCGTCGTCAGCACACAGGGCGGTGTGGTCATAAGCGGTAACCAGAAGGGCAAGATTTTTGGACTCGATGCCGAAACCGGTGAAGAGTTGTGGACTTTCAATGCGGGCGGTGGCATTCGCAGCCAGCCGATCGTCTACCAGCAAAACGGTGAAACCTATCTTGCCGTAGGCGCGGGTGATCGTTCACGTACCTCCGCGGTGCCCCAGGGCGGGCAGCTGTTTGTATTCAGACTGAGGGAAGGGCAATACTGAGCATGAGATCTTCGATGAGGGCAGGCCTGTGCGCGGGCCTGCTGATGTCCGCACTGGTTGCTTGCGGCGAAAATGAGCCGCCCGCACCATCGATCGTGGAAACCTATATGGCCGACCCTGCCGCCGTTGACCGCGGTGAAGCCTTGTTTGTTGGAACCTGCGCCGGTTATTGTCACAGCTTTGAGCGTGACAATACAGACGCCCTCTACCTGTTCGATTGCGAGTGGAAACATGGAGATGGCGACCAGGATATCTTCAACACGGTGATCGCGGGAATTCCTAACACTCGTATGGTGGGTTTTGGGGATAATTTTCCCGAAGGGGAAGCCGATTTATGGAAAATCATCGCCTTCCTGCGAACCAATCAGGAGTCTTGCGCCTAGCGACCCTTCCCTGGGTATCAGGGGACCAGTCAGCAAGGCCGGCACTCACTTTCTCATTCTGAAATTGACGAATCTTGATTCTGTTGGAGTAAAGCAATGCCTACAAGGCCACCGGAAGAGAACCCCAGGGAAGGAAAAAACTCCAGCTTCCTGGATGAAAAACTCTTCAAGTCCCGTTCGCTGACCGTATTTGGCGAAATCAACGACAAGGTGGCGCGCAGTGTCACTGAGAAATTGCTGGCGCTGGCCGCCGATGGTGATGAGCCTATTACCCTGTACCTCAGCTCCCCGGGCGGTCATGTTGAATCAGGCGACGTGATTTACGATATGATCAAATTTATCAAGCCGGTGGTTCGGGTGGTCGGAACCGGCTGGGTTGCCAGCGCGGCTACAACCGTCTTTCTGGCCGCGACCCGCGAGAACCGGTTTGCTTTGCCCAACACCCGGTTTCTTATCCATCAGCCGCTGGGAGGTTCACGCGGTGTGGCCAGTGACATCAAGATTCAGGCGGAACAAATAATCAAGATGCGCGCCAGAATTAATCAGTTGATAGCCGACGAGACCGGCCAGCCACTGGAACGGGTCAGCAGGGATACCGACAGGGATTTCTGGATGACCGTGGAGGAAGCAGTGGATTACGGAATTCTCAGCAAATCCATCAGTTCAATGGCGGAACTGGACGCTTAGCAGAACTCCGTGGAAAGCGCCATTAGTGGAGCCGCGGTTTCACCAGCCTGCTGGACGGCTTCGGCACCGGGTTAAAGCCCGCTGGCGTCAGGCTGCTCCGGCTCGATACGTACAAAGATGGCCTGCCGGTCTTTGGCCAGCGCGCAAGCAACCATATAGTCGGGCACACAGGAGAGCGCCTTGACGACCGCCGTGCCTTCCGCCGTCAATTCCGCCAGTAACTCCGCGGTGACTCCCTGGGTCTGTACCTGCAAGGTCATCTGATCGCCCTCGATGCGGCCTGGTTCGGCGCTCCAGAGAAACCCCAGCGACTCCACTTCTCCCACGGTAAGCACGTCATCAGTGACACTGACCGAGATCCGGAAAAGCGTACCTTCTGCCTCCCAGATTCCGCTCCAGTCCTCAGGGTCGCTCTGTTGCGCGAATACAGAATCGCCGGCGGGATGCAATAACAAGTATGTCACCAGAAACAGAGCCAAAGTCTTCACTGCCATTTCAACACCCTGTCAGTCATTTGACGTAAAGTCATCCTGTCATCCGTCAGCACGCCATGGTGAGGCAAACTACCACGCCGACACCAAACAGATCTCCATGATAGGTAACCAGGAAGAAATAAAGAAGACAGCCTACCACGAGGGCCGCCAGATCCCAGAAAAACCAAGGCCTTTTTGCCGTTTTTCGATCCGCGAAACCCAATGAAGTCATCTTCGCAAGCGCCCAAAGTGTGAAGGCTCCGAACAGAAGCAGCGAGGCGAGGTCGCCGTTAGTCCACAGATGAGCCCCGCCCCAGAGGATGATTCCTGTCAGCATCGGGTGTACGACCGAGCGACGTATCCAGGATTGCGGCAGACTACCGGCGACCACCAGAATCACTGCCGGCAACATCAATATATTACCGAGATAGCGAAACTGATAAAGGGGGGTATACACCTGGATGAACGGAATCAGGGTTCTGCCCCAGAACACCAGCACCAGGCCGGTGACCGCCACCACGGAAAAAATCAGCCTGTAAGGTCCGGTGCCAAGCTCGCGAACCATTGATTCGCGCATTCCGGTTTCCCTTAGCAGATGGATGCCCAGAAAAAGAATAAGCCCTGTTATCAGTGTTCCCATGTCCCACATCGCATCCATTCCAGAGCGGACAAGTGTAGCACGGGACTGTCAGGGCTGAAGGTTTCCGCCGTGCTCAGCGGCGGCGCCATTGTTATGGGATCCACGGCATCGGGTACAGAACATGACGGCATTGCGAACACTGGTTTTGTGCCCGGGTCTGGCAATCAAACGTTCAAAGACTCCGGATTAACCATGAACTATCACAAGCTTCCTCGGCTCACGCAAGTATATCGGGCAGAGTAAAGTCATAATTCTTGAACGGGAGTTCCCGTATGCGGCGGCCGGTAAGTATATAGGCGGCGTTGCCAACAGCGGCTGCAACAGGAGGGGTGGCCGGTTCACCCAGCCCGCCCAGCGTCTCGCCCGACTCCACGATATGTACATCTATTTCCGGGGAATCGGACAAGCGTACCATTTCGTAGTCAGGGAAATTGCCCTGTTGTACGCGGCCGTCTGCTATTGTGATTTCGCCGTACAGCGCGGCGGTGAGACCGAAAATAATGCCGCTTTCCACTTGTGAGGCGACAGTGTCAGGATTAATGGCGCGACCGCAGTCGATGGCGCAGGTGACCTTGTGTACGCGCAGGCTGCCGTTACTGGCCACGGAAACCTCGGCGATCTGGGCGACAATACTGCCGAAACTCTGCTGCAGGGCAATGCCCATGGCACGACCTTCGGCTACGTTGCGCCCCCACCCTGCGGCGTCCGCAGCCACTTCCAGAACTTTGCGGTAGCGCGGTTTTTCAGCCAGCAGTTCCATTCGATACTGAAATGGATTCATGCCCGCCCGGTGAGCCAGTTCGTCAACGAACGACTCCAGAAAAAAAGTATGCTGTGAATGGGCAACACTGCGCCAGGCGCCGAAAGGTATATGAGTATCGCTATCAACATACCGGATTGACTGGTTCGGAATAGCGTAAGGGATGTGCGCAGCCTCCGGTGGCGTGTTCTGCCCTATGTACCGGTTCTCCCACGCGGTGACATGGCCGGCACCGTCAAAACCGGCGCGGAATCGACTGGTTACCGCAGGACGATAGTAATCGTGTTGCATATCGTCTTCCCGGCTCCAGACAGTTTTAACCGGCACATCAAACTCTTTGGCTATCAGTGTGGCCTGGTCGATGGTGTTGGTGGTGTTGGGCAGGCGCCGTCCGAAGCCGCCACCGACGTAGCAGAAGTGGACGGTGACGTCTTCCTCATTGAGATCACCCAGGGAGGCGACCCTGCCACGGGTGCCGAGAAAATCCTGGGTGCCGGTCCATACTTCGGCCTTGCCGTCGTGGAAGTGTACCGTACAATTCATCGGTTCCATCGCGGCGTGAGCCAGAAACGGTACGCGGTAGTCGGCCTCTATGATATCAACCGCCGCCGCCATCGCAGCCTGCGTATCGCCGGCTTCAACATCTTCCTTACTGCTTCCGGAATCGAGATCCCTGTCGTACTGCGCAAAAATGGACTCGCTTGACACATTGTCATTGTCCGTTTGTTCAAACACCACCTGAATTCGCTTCAGTGCCTCACTGGCGCGCCAGTAGTTGTCGGCGACCACGGCTACCGCGTCCTCCAGTTGCACAATGCGATGCACCCCGCGCCGCTGCAATGCGTCTGCAGCGTCAACGGAAACCACACGGCTGCCGAAAACCGGCGCGGTGGTTACCGCGGCGTACAGCATGCCCGGCAGGTGCGCATCCAGACCGTAGGGAGCCGTGCCGTCAACTTTCGCGGGAATATCGCGGCGGGAAATGGGTTTTCCCATCAAGGTAAATTGTGAAGGCTGTTTCAGTACGGGGCTTGCCGGTGGCTCGAGCAATGCGGCATCCGCGGCCAGATCACCGTAGGCCGCAGAACGGCCGCTGGCGTCATGATGCACGTGGCTCAAGCTCGTATAACATTCACTGTCGGGTACATCCCACCGCGCCGCGGCACATTGAAGCAGCATTTCCCTGGCCGCCGCGCCGGCCGTTCTCATGCCGTGTTCACCGGTAAAACGGACAGAGGAACTGCCGCCGGTAATTTGCAGGTTGGCGACTTCCGCCACTTTGAAGGCGGAAACGTTGACCAGACCCTGGAGAAATCCCGGCAGTCCGAACTCGGTTGCAAAGCCTTTAACCAGTTCCCCGTTGGCAAACAGATCGGTCGCCGGCGCCTGCTCCACGTTCACCAGTTCCCAGTCCGCGTCCAGTTCATCGGCGGCCATCATGGCCAGCGCAGTGTGTACGCCCTGACCCATTTCCGCGTGAGGGATATAGACGCTCACCCGGTTGTCAGGGTCGATTCGCAACCATGAGGTGACATAGTGTTGTCCGGCGGCGGCCAGACTGTCGTTGGCCCGGCGGTGCCTGCTGGGCCGGGTGGCGGCGTAGCCCAGCAGCACACCGCCGCCAACAACCGCTGTGCTAAGAAGTAATCGGCGTCGCGTAAGCATCATTGGTGTGGGCTCCTTCAGGCGCTGGCAAGAGAACGAATGGCTTTGCGGACACGGGGGTAGGACCCGCAACGACAGACATTGGTGACTGTGCGGTCGATATCCTCGTCGCTGGGCGACGGATTTTCCGTCAGCAACGCGGAGACCGCCATGATCAGTCCGGACTGGCAATACCCGCACTGGGGCACCTGTTGATCAATCCAGGCACGCTGCACATCGGTCAGTGCGCCTGGTTCAACTGTGCCGACGGCCTGCGTCAGGCCTTCGATTGTCGTAACTTGCATGCCCTCGACAGCACTGACGGGAGTAACGCAGCTGCGTACAGCCGCGCCGTTGACGTGAACTGTGCAAGCCCCGCAAGCGGCGATGCCGCAACCGAATTTTGTACCGGTCAGACCAAGCTCGTCACGCAACGCCCATAACAACGGCATTTCAGGCTCGATATCAAGTTCCTGCTGTTCACCGTTTAACCAGAAAGCCGCCATGATATTCCCCCTGAATTGATGTGACTCCGGGCAGCATATAGCAGTTTTCAACGACCTTCAATCGAACCGTTGCGATTACCTGGACAGGACACTGGCGCCGGGTTTAAATCGATAACTGAACATACGATCTTAAATGACACGCCGCCCTGAGGTTCCTTAACCATGCAGGAAAGAACTCTTCGCTTTGATTACTCCTCGCTGGAGTCTGTCGTGGTCGGACAGCCCGCAGCGGAGTTCGTTGCGGCCGCCGCTGAACGCTTCGGCAGCCGGCGTGTGTTTGTCCTCGCGTCCAACTCACTCAGCGCCGGTACTGACTGCATCTTGAAAATAACAGCCGCGCTGGGAGACCGTTTCGCGGCGCAGGGTTCTCCCGTGGCGGCACACACTCCGCGGCCGGATGTGCTCAGGGCCATCGCCGAGGCGAGGGACGCCCAGGCTGATCTGCTGGTTTCTGTCGGTGGCGGGTCCGTAGTAGACGCCGCCAAGGTCGTGCAACTGGCATTGTCCCAGGACATCAGGTCAGAGTCTGCTCTGTTGGCGTATGCCCGGTTCACCGACGGTAGCGGTGGTAAGCGGGCAGGCCGGTACGAACACTACAAACCCTCCACAGTGAGACAGATCGCGGTGCCCACGACTCTTTCCGGGGCCGAGCACAGTAACAATGCCGGCGTGACCGACCCGGTCCAGGCCGTCAAGGAAGGCTACCGGGCGCCCGATCTGTATCCCCGCATGGTGGTGTACGATCCATCCCTGGCTGTGTACACGCCACGGTGGCTGTGGCTTTCAACCGCAATACGTTCACTGGATCATGCCGTGGAAGGGTTTTGTTCTGCCGACTGCCATCCCTTTCTGGAAGCACATTTTCTGCACGCGGTCAGCTTGCTGTTTCACTCGTTGCCAGATACCGTCCAGGCTCCGGGGAATACCGAGGCGCTCGCACTGAACCAACAGGCGGTGTGGCTGGCCTGCTGCGGCCTTGGCAAGGTCTCCCATGGCGCCAGTCATGGCATCGGCTATATTCTTGGCGCCAGGTGCCAGGTACCCCATGGCTATACTTCCTGTGTGATGCTGCCGGCGGTGCTGGAATATAACGCCGGGGTCAACGGTGACAGGCAGGCGCGATTGAGGCAGGCGAGCGGGGTGGACATGCCGCTTGCGGATGCGGTGCGAACCCTGGTGCGCGAACTTGGTCTTCCGTCCACGTTGCAGGAGGTGGGAATTGACCGCACACAGCTTCCGGAGATTGCCGAGCTTGCCTGCGCCCACCGTGTCGTTCAGCGCAATCCCCGCAGAATCCGCGACGCCAGGGACGTGATGGATATTCTCGAGCGCGCCTGGGGCTGACTGGATGTCTCGCGGTACCGCGCGCGAACAAGCTGCTGAATAGAATAAATAACTCAATAAAATTCATTACTGATTTCTTGAAAACAGGGGTTTTGCGCTGACCTGTCCGCAATTGGCGGTAAAAACCCGATCCCGCCGGTTTTTTGGTTGACGACATCGCTATTAACCGGAGAATAGAGGTCCGCTGGCCGACTTGACGGCTCGCGTCGGGGCGACTTTCCTGTACCAAATTCCATTAGGGAGTAAATTTAATGAAAATGTTAATCAAAGGCTCTGCGGTAGCGCTGTTAACGATACTTGCAGGGTGTGCTTCAACGCCCAATCCGGCCGTTGGGGTCTGGGATGTCTCGCTGAACACGCCGGTTGGCGCGATGCCCGCGACACTGACCATCGCCGAAGACGGCACCGGCACCATGTCCATGGCTGATGTGGGTTCCGCTGCGATATCCGGCGTCATGGTTGATGGCAATGCCTTGTCTTTTGTCACCGAGGTGGACGCCCAGGGTCAATTGCTGGTACTTAACTTCAGTGGAACAGTTGAAGGCGACGCGCTGGATGGTGAATTCAGCAGCGATTTTGGTCCGTTCGCAGCCAGCGGTACGCGTCAGTAAAACAAGCGATACACGCAGGAGACATCCTCAGATGAAACGGGTGCGAATTCGTTCGTCTATCAAGCGAAGATTTTCCAGGGCGTTCGTACTGTGGGGGTAAATCCGTAAAAGGCGCTGGAAAGCCGCACGAGCCGGCATCAGATCATCCTGCTGCAGGTAGACCAGACCCAGACCTGAAATCGCGCCGAAATGGCGCGGTTCCAGTTCCAGGGCTTGATGGATATCTTCAATGGACGCCGCATGATCGCCCAGCAGGTAATGCAGCGTTGCGCGTTTGTTCCAGGCCTCGGCGAAATTCGGGTATTGTTCAATGACCCCGTTGAACAGTGCCATCGCATCCGCAATTTGCTGACGGTTCATGCGATCGGTAGCAACAGCAAGCAGTCTCGCGGCATCTTCGTCCGGATGCTGCATCCAAATTTCCCAAATCCTGTTTTCCGCAACGCGTAATTCCTGCCGGTTGCTTGATTGTTCCAGAACTGAAAAAAGCTCATCGAGGCGGGGGTCGTTCTGGTCACCCTCGACGGGAAGACAAACGAGCAGTGCGATGGTGAGTAATGCGCCGCGCAGGGAGTTCATTTAAGGATTCTCGCACTGGCACCTGGGTTCGTGTCAAGCGGCGCGCGGCTGGAAAACGTTACGCCGTAAAATGCAAAACGGCACGAAAGTCACCCTGACCTTCATGCCGTCGTAGATCGCTGCTCCGTGATCGCTCACGCAGCTTCTTGCACCACCAGATAGTCCTGTTGCAAATACGCCTTGACGGCATCCTGCGATCTCAGTAGCAGTATTCCGTCCTGAAATTCGAGGTCCTCGATGGCGACAACCAGATCGTCGCCGCCCAGATCAAGGAATTCGTCTGACGAGAACACGACATGAAACTGGGTATTCTCCTTGTCCAGCACGACCATCTGGATCTCTCCAATGACAGAGTCAGGCCCGTTTCTGACCTGCTGTCCCTTGAAGGTATCGGGTTCCATGCGAACGATCTGCTGCAGGTCCACTTGCTGCTGATCCCGTGAAGCCTGCTGTTCGGAACGCTGTTGCTGCCGACCTTGTGAGGCCTGAGGATCTCCCTGGTCTTGCCGCTGTTGCGCCACCGGCTCAAACTCGGACTCCTCAAATCGCTGCTGCTCCAGTTGCTGGGTGGGGTCCGCGACCCTGTAGACGATCCGGTCGCCATCATGCTGCAGCTCACTAAGGGGAACGGCGGATCGGTCTTCGCCAATGCCGGCGAAGCCTCCGCTGGTGACGACAGCGTATATCTCACCATCGCTTATCCTTCTGACGATCTGCTCTATCTCACCCACTTCCTCTCCCTGGGCATTCTGTATTTCCATTCCCTCGAGTTGCTCGGGTTGATTTCTGGCCATCTCATCCAGTGACTCGCCGGTTTGTCCAGGCTGCCCCTGAGCCTGTGTGCCCCGGGATTGCTGCGTTGTCTGGTTCTGTTGTGTGGATTGCGGTTGTTGTTGCTGCGGCTGTTGTGCCGATTGTGGCTGATCCGGTTGCTGCTGCGCATTGGCCGTCGCGGCCGCCAGTCCCAGCGCGGATAAAAGCGTAATCTTCCTGATAATTGACTTGCTCATAATTCCCCCATCATGCGAACTAACACTGACACGAACCGTAAAGCCGTGCCGACTGGGGTTGATACTACTTTGTGCGCCTGCTGGTTTATACCCGGCGAAAGCTGGCTTTGCCGGTGACAATGGACCCGTGTACGTCCCCTGATCGGCAGTAATTCCTTGAGGAATTACCCCGGTTGATATAACAAAAATTTACACGGGCGTCACCCCGACAAAAAGCACGCTCACGGAGGGATGAAGGGATGAAGGGATGAGAAGGGATGAGGAGCCGAATGAAGCGGCGGTAAGTGTGAGACTAGCCGCCTTCTATGGGCGGAATAAAATGCACTTCGCTGTCCGGGTTCAGGGCCTGCAGCAACGGGTCGGAATAGATCTCGCCGTCGATTGCGACAGCCACTCCGAGCCGCAGACGGGCGCCAAGGCCCGGGTAACGGGAATCGAGTTCTCTCAGCAGTTCGCGGATTGATGACGCCGCCACCTGGATCTTGACAGTGCCATGGTGGCTGTCTTCCTTACTGACCTGTCGAAGGATTTCCGCGTCGAGTGTACTGCTCAGGATCACGGAGACCATAGCTTACCTCTTGCTTCGAGCCTGATTATCCAGGGCCGCCAACAGTCGCGGGGGCGATATTGGCAAGTCTGTCATGCGCAGGCCCGTGGCATCAGCGATGGCGTTGGCGACTGCGGCGAGTGGCGGAATAATCGGCACTTCACCCACACCGCGTACGCCAAAGGGGTGATTCGGGTTAGGCACTTCCACCAGCACTGTATCGATCATTGGCAGGTCGGAAGCCACCGGAATGCGATAGTCCAGAAATCCTGGATTGTCGAGTCGGCCTTCGTCGTTATAGATATATTCCTCGTTAAGCGCCCAACCGATTCCCTGTGCGACACCACCCTGCAATTGGCCTTCCACATAGTCCGGTTGAATTGCCCGTCCCACATCCTGAATGGCGGTATAGCGCAGAATAGTCACCTTACCGGTGTCGCGGTCAACTTCCACATCGCAGATATGTGTACCGAAACCGGGACCGGCTCCCTGGGCGTTGATATTGACACTGCTACTGAGCGGCCCGCCGGTGCGGGCGGCGTCCTTCGCAATATCATGCAGGCTGAGTTGCATTGGCGGGGCTTTAAGTTTACCTGTCCGTTTACCTTTCCGTTCGTCTTCCACTTCACCGCCCGGCTCACCATAGGCACTTCCGTCCTTCCAGATCACGCTATCGAGAGAAATATCCCAGATCAAAGCGGCCCGCTCCTTCAGACTTTCCACCAGTTTGCGAGCCGCTTCAGTGACCGCCATGCCGATTGCAAACGTGACCCGGCTCCCGCCGGTCAAATCGTTGTAACCGATTGAACCGGTATCGGAAATGATCGGTCGCACGCGGTTGATATCAATGCCCAGTACCTCCGCCGCCATAATCGCCATGGAGGCGCGGGAACCGCCAATATCGGGATTGCCTGTATTGACAATCACGGTGCCGTCCTCGGTGACATGAATGCCGGCGCTGGACTGTCCGCCTATATTGAACCAGAACCCCGACGCGACCCCGCGACCCTGGTTCAGGCCCGGTTTGCTTTGATAATGGGGGTGGGACATTGCGGCTTCCAGTGTTTCCACATAGCCGATGTCGTTGAACCGGGGTCCGTAGGCGGCTTTTGTGCCCTTCCGGGCGGCGTTTTTCATTCGCAATGCCAAGGGGTCGATCTCCAGTTTCAGCGCCAGTTGATCGAGCATGCTTTCCGTGGCAAACGCCGCCATCGGCGCGCCGGGAGCGCGATAAGCGGCCGACTTGGGGCGGTTCACCACGACGTCGTAACCGATCATGCGAACATTGGGAATGTCATAGGGTGCAAAACCGGTCATGCACCCGAGTCGAACAGGCGACCCTTCAAAGGCACCAGCCTGATAACACAAAATGGCTTCGGCGGCGGTTATGCGCCCATCGGAAGTTGCGCCGATACGCACATTGATGTAGCTGCCGGAGGCGGGTCCGGTTGCTCTGAATACTTCCTCTCGGCTCATCGTCATTTTCACCGGCCTGCCTGATATTCGCGCCATAAGCAAGGCCAGCGGCTCCAGATACACTGTTGTTTTACCGCCGAAGCCACCGCCGATTTCCAACGGCGTCACGCGAATCTGGGCGATCTCCATAAACAGTAGTTTGGCGCAATAGGCGCGCACCATAAAATGGCCCTGACTGCTGCACCACAACTGCGCCTGACCGTCCTCGCCGAACCGAGCGATACAGGCATGAGGTTCGATATACCCCTGGTGTACGGGCTGTGTGGTAAATTCATCTTGCAAAATCACGTCCGCTTCCGCGAATCCCCGTTCGACATCGCCCACCCCAAGCTGGACACGTTGTGCAATATTGGAAGGCGTTTCCGGAGGAGGATCGATTCCCTGCGTCCTCAGGTTGTCGTGCAACAGCGGTGCATCGGGCTCCATCGCCTTTTGTACCTCAATCACATGCGGCAGTACCTGGTATTCAATCTCTATGGCTTCCAGCGCACGCCGGGCGACCTCCTCGCTGATCGCGGCAACCGCGGCCACGGCGTGGCCTTCGTATAACACTTTATCTTTGGCAAGCAGATTATTGGCCATATCACGAAAGTTAGGCGGTTGCCCGCCGACCACGGCTTCATCCGGCGGTATCTCGCGCAGATCATCGCTGCAGATGACCGCTTTCACCCCGTCTATGGCCAATGCCTTGCTGAAATCCTTGCGCAGAATCAGGGCATGAGCATGCGGACTGCGCAGTACCAGTCCGCACAGCGCGCCAGGAAGAGTAAAATCGGCGCCGAAGGTTGCGCGACCGGTTACCTTGTCAATGCCGTCGGGGCGGACAGTGCGGGTTCCAATCCACCGGTACTTTTTAGCCTCCGCATTCATCGGGCGTTCCTCTCTTTCGATTCACTGGCTACTTCAAGTACCGCCCGCACGATCTTGTCGTACCCGGTACACCGGCACAGATTCCCCGCCAGCCAGTATCTCACTTCGGATTCGCTGGGGTCTGGATTGCGCTCCAGAAGTGATTTGGCGGCAACCAGAATACCGGGTGTGCAGATTCCGCATTGCAATGCCCCTCTTTCAAGAAACCGTTGCTGCAGTGGATGCAGTTTGTCGCCCCGGGCCATCCCTTCGATGGTGTCCACCTGCCGCCCGTTGGTTTCCACAGCCAGAACCAGGCAGGCGCAAACCAGCCGATCATCCAGTATCACACTGCAGGCACCGCAGTCTCCCGAACCGCAACCTTCCTTGCTGCCGGTCAGTTGCAGCTGATTGCGTAATACATCCAGCAGTGTGTCACCGGCATCACAGAGAAACTCCATGGAATCGCCGTTGATTGTGCTAACCACATGTCGCTTCATGTTCTGTTCTCCGCCCGGTTCAGCGCCATCAGCGCACTGCGACGCGCCAGTACCGCGGCGACACGGGTGCGGTAGTCAATGGTACCGCGTTTGTCATTGATCGGTCGGCACGCGGCCGCAACCGCCTCGGCCATACTATCCAGTGCCGCGGCCTCCAGACGGCTGCCGATCAATGCCGCGCCGGCATCGTTGACGAGCAATGGGGTTGGGCCCACAGCGCCAAGTGCCACACGGGCAGTCGCACACCGGCCCTCGCTGTCCAGTGTCAGGCACACTCCGGCACCAGCCACGGCAATGTCCATTTCAGTGCGCGGTATCAGGCGCAGATAGGCATCACCGGTACGGTTCATTTGCCGGGGAAATCGGATACTGACGATAAACTCACCGGCCGCCAGCGAAGTCCGCCCTGGCTGGGTGATAATCGACTCGGCCGGCACCTGCCGTTCACCGTCCGGACCCGCAATGCGGCAAACCGCGTCAGCGGCGATCAATGCCGGGACCGTGTCCGCGGCGGGAGAGGCATTGCATAGATTTCCACCCAGCGTGGCGCGCCCCTGAATTTGTGTTGAACCGATCAGATCAAACGCCTCCGCTACCCCGGGCCACGTTGTTTTGAACGCCTCGTTTTCGTTCAGTTCCGCGCCTGACACGGCGGCACCGATTTCAAACCGGCCGTCACTGAATTCGATACGCCGGGTTTCCGGAATGTGTTTTATATCCAGCAGCAATTGAGGATTCGCTGCACCTGAACGCATCTGAACTATCAGGTCGGTGCCGCCGGCGAGAATTTGCCCCCGGGCCGGTGAACCCTGCAACAGGGCCACCGCATCGGCGATACTCACCGGAGTCTCATATCTCATGCTGGAATCTCGTACTGGTAGGTCACAGTGGAATTACACCGGTTCCTGTTCTGTGGATTTTCATGGCCATTATTGTTACTACCGCGCGCTCCTTGTTACGACTATAGACCGGGAGCGGGCGGCAGGTCAAAAGCGCCGGGCATCGGCCGCGGTCCAGTCAACACTGTATTCTTCGGGAAGCGCACTTTCCAGCAATTGACCTTCGGTAAGCGGCGTATAGATTTCATTGAAGTGCTTGAGCCCGCCGTCGTACCGGATGTAGAGATCGTTGGGTTTGAGCAGGGAAGGATCGTCATACCCCAGTGCACCGCAAAGTTCGAGAAAGGCGCCAACCGTCAGTTTTTGAAAGTTGTAAACGCGCAGAGTCTTGTCGCCAACATCAATCGCCCGGGCGCGCCCCGGATTCTGGGTAGCGACTCCGGTAGGGCAGCGGTTGGTGTTGCAGGTTTTTGCCTGGATGCAACCCAGAGCCATCATCATCGAACGGCCGGCATTCACGCCATCCGCGCCCATCGCGATTTTCTCCAGCATATCAAAACCCGAAGCGGTCTTTCCCGCGCTGACTATGCGGATATCCTTGCGTATCCCCGCGCCAATCAAAACCTGGTTGATAAAGTATGTTGCTTCCAGGCAGGGAATGCCCAGTCGATTGGAAAACTCCACCGGCGCCGCGCCGGTGCCACCCTCGGCTCCGTCAACCGTGATGAAGTCGGGCAGTATCGCAGTTTCCAGCATCGCTTTCACAATGGACATGAATTCCCGCTTCCGTCCCAGGCACAGTTTCAAGCCCACCGGTTTGCCTTTCGCCAAGCCCCTGATTCGCGCGACGAATTCCATCAGTCCGATCGGGGTATCAAATTCAGGGTGTCTCGCCGGAGAGACCACGGTTTTTCCCACTTCTACAGTGCGAATTTCTGCGATTTCCCGGGTCACCTTGGCGCCGGGAAGCACGCCGCCGTGAGAAGGTTTCGCGCCCTGGGAGAGTTTGATTTCGATGGCCCTGACGCTGGCTAGCGAGGCTTTTTCCGCAAACAGTTTTTCATCAAGACGACCGCCGGCCGTGCGGCAGCCGAAATAGGCGGTGCCAATTTGCCAGATAAGGTCGCCGCCTTCCATATGATATCTGCTGATGCTGCCTTCGCCGGTGTTATGCGCAAAGTTTCCCATCTTCGCGCCACGGTTCAGTGCCTCTATCGCGGTGTGGCTGAGCGCGCCGAAACTAAGACCGGATATGTTGAGGCGGGAGGAACTGTACGGCACCGTACACTGCGGACCGCCGAGCAAAAACCGCGAATGGGGTTCTGGAACATGAGTAGTATTAATTGAGTGATAGAGACTGCGATAACCGTCGGAAACGATATCCTGTTCTGTACCAAAAGGTATCGTATCGTTGAGTCCTTTCGCGCGCCGGTAGATCAGGTTACGGGCTTCGCGGTTAAACGGTCTCTCTTCTGTGTTGTTGGCAATAAAGTACTGCTGTATTTCCGGCCGGATATACTCCAGCATGTAGCGCAAATTGGCGATTACCGGATAATTACGGCGCAGATTACTGTCGCTGATAAACAGGTCAAACAGGCCCCACAGGGTGTAGGCGAGTAATACCAGACTGAGACCAATTTTTCCCGGACTATCCGCCAGGTCCGAAAGTGCCGCCGACTCCGCGCTCAACCACAGCCATCCAATGCTCAACGGGAAGGCCAGCAGGGCGATGGCCCAGTAAACGCGAGCGGCGGGTGTCATAGGGTCGGCTTCCTAGAAGCTCAATACCAGAGTGACGGCGGTAACGGTATCGGTCTTCTCGCGTGTGGGGGGGACATCCGTCTGATGCTTCACATTGTAGGAAAGTTTGAGAAGCCAGTTTTCCACAATCTGGGTTTCTATTGCTGTTTCCGATCGGTAAATTGTGGTTTCGTCTCCGGCCTCGGCAGTAAGGCGCTGAATGAATGTGGCGGATTCCGACAGGCCCCATTCGTAATTGCCGGCAACACGGACGATACCCTCGTCGAATTCGTCGGTCTCGGTGACCGAACGGCGTATACCGAGACCTATTTCCGAAGACAGTTCCATGTTGGGAATGTTGTTCAGGAAATTACGGCCGTAACTCAACGAAAAATCCGACTGGCTGTCGTAACCACTGAAACGGTCATCTTCGTAGGCCAGCCGGGCCAGTACAAAGCTGTCGTCCGAAAAGTTATAGTTGGCGCTGGCTACGTGATACAGTCGTTGAGCGGCGAGTTCGTCGCTCTTGGACGAGCGAAATCCTTCGCTGGTAATGCGGTATTCCCAGTCCGTGCGGTCCCAGTCAACGGTGACCCGGTACTTGATATTTTCATCTTCTGTATTACCCGTGGTAATGATCCCGCCCAGCTCAAGCTCGGTGCTGATGTCGTTTACTTGCTGCGCGGAGGCCGTTTGGGCTGTGACGAATACAGCACCGATCAAAGACAGGATGGTTCGATTCATAAAATACTCCCATGTTTCAGCCGCTGTATTCTACCGGCTGGCTTGCCTTATGGCTAACGGGTCGTGAAAAAAATGTGGTTCGAGGCGACCGCATGAAGAGCCGGCCGGAGGGTTGGCGAGGAGGAAAAACGAGGCGGTTCTGGTAGAAAAAATAGGGGGAGAGCTCGCGCTCCCCCCTGACCGTTTAGCTGTTCGGTCGTTCAGCCATTCGGGTTGACGGCGGACTGCGAGCAGTCCGCCGCTCCGATTCCGCGACTTGTGACCTAGAAGCCGGGCAACCAGTCCAGTGACACCCAGAACTGACGGCCCCAGGGGGTGGACAGACGGGATTCAAAACCACCGGAGATCGGCAGCCGTTGCGGCCGGGTATCGAACATATTGTTCACACCCAGGCTGAGCGTGAACTCGCTGTCGAAGTAGTCGTCGAAGATGTACGCAAAGCGCGCATCAACGCGGGTTTCCGCTTCGATGATGCGATCCAGCGTCCAGCCTTCTCCGTACCGGTCGATCGCCACCGCATCAGTCTCCACATCGTGCCAGTAGTTGGCAGCAACGGAAGCGCTCATGTTGTCGCGGAACCAGTTCAGGCGCAGATTAGCCTTCAGTTCCGGCAATGGCGGCGCAATACCGGTGTCGGCATTCTGCAGGCCCAGGGCTTCCTGTACACCACCGAACAGATCCTGGTACTCATAGGATGTGTAATAAGTGGTTTGCAGGGTCGTGGTAAAGCTGCCCCAATTGTCGGTATTGAAAGCGTAGCGGGCCTTCATATCCACCAGATCAATCCAGACTGAACTGATATTGGCTGATTGCTGGAAGATAAACAGCACGCGCTGATCGTCCGAGCGGCGCTCGACCGGCCGTCCGGCCGTGTCGGCATAACCCGCCAGCCAGGCATTGGCCGCGGCGCGGGTAGCTGAACCCGGCGTTGGGTCATACGCGGATTCCGCGATGCCCGTGGCCGCCAGCATTTGCTGGAACTGGTGCTCCACGGTGTCTTCCTCGGTGAGGGAACGGATCCGGTCGGTGTACTCGATTTCCTGATAGTCCAGAGACAGACTCAGGCCATCGAACATGCCGCTGGGTTCCCAGGTGAGACCGATGTTGCGGATTTCGGAGGTCTCCGGCGCCAGGTTGGGGTTACCGGAGGAGCAACGGGTACCGCCGGTCATTTCCAGTCCTGTGAGCGGATCCTGTCCATCGAAGATCTCACCACAGTTTTCACCGCGAATGAACGGTCGGGACTGGGTGGGGGTCGGCGCCAGGAAGCTTTCGCCCCAGGATGCCCGCACTGCCAGTTCCGGCAGCACTTCGTAACGCAGGGCGACTTTCGGTGTGGTGGCGTCCAGGCCGAAGTCGGTGAACTCTTCGTGGCGCACCGCGAGCTGGGCATCGAGCCCGGCGATTATTGGTACTTCAAACTCCAGAAACGCGGCACGGGTTTCGGAGAAGTAACGCTGATCCTCCGGAAGCGGGGTACCGATCACGGTGTTGTAGTCATAGCCTGCAGCATCGAAGGGGTTGGCCAGACTGTTTTCCTCCACGTCCCGCCATTGATAGCCTACGGCCATCTGCAGTGGTCCGGCGGGCAGATCGATCACTTCCCCGGTGGCGATGGTTTCGAAGATATCGAGGTAGTCGCGCGTGTGAGTGAAGTTGTGATCCCGCTCGAATATCCACTCCGTCAGTTCTTCGCTGTTGGCGTGGATGGCTGGATCATGCCCAGGATAACGGGGATCGGCGGAGCCGAACGGATTCCAGTACTCGTCACCTTCAGGACCACCCATCCCATGTAACGCCAACTGCATCTTCCCCAGATGCACTGAATAGGAATCGTTCATCGACTTCAGTTCCTGGCGGGAGACGTAAGTCGTGCCTGTCCAGGTGTCGCTGATATCGTATTCCGCTCCGAGCCGCAGACGGTTCACGGCGGTGTGGTACTCGTATTCCCGGGAACCGTCAGTATCGGACAGATGGCTGGGGAGATGAGTATAGGCGTGAGCCAACGGCCGCCAGAACCAGGGGCTCACATCCACGCCGTAGGGGTTGGCGGGGTGGTCTTCCCTTACCAGCAGCACGGTCTGGTTGTTGCCGTTCACCGCGGTGGTGGACGTGGTGCGCAGATTGGAGATGCGATAGGCATTGTTCAGTGTGGCATTGAAACGCAGCCAGTCAGTGGCTTCCCAGGACACGGTATTGTACAGATTGTAGTCGGTACTTTCCCCGGAGTAAGCGAACATGCTGGTGTATTCAAAGCGGCAGCCCACACCCACGGGAACCCCGGAAGGCGTCGGGAATTTACCCGTGCCATGTGCCGGAGAGTTCTCGTTGAAAGTGCCGCAGGAAGGATCCACGAGGAAGCCGCCGGTCACGCTGCCTCCATGAGGTTGATAGAAATTGATACCGGGATCCGCGCCGGCGATTTCGCGCCAGGTACCCGGACTGCCGGAGACTGATGAACCGTCATCCATCGTCCATTCGCGCGGGCGCTCATACTGCATCAACGGGGTTTTGGTGCGGGCTTCGAGAGCACCGACATAGCTGACGCCATTGTCGAACGACTTGCCCCACAGCATGGAGGCGTTGATGTCTTCCATGTCACCGTCTTCAGTACGCTGATAGAAGGAACGGGCGCGGAAGCCGTCGAATTCCTTGATGGGAATGATGTTGACCACACCGGCCACCGCATCGGAACCGTACAGGGCGGAACCGCCATCCAGTACCAGTTCCAGGCGGTCGATGGCGATTTCCGGCACCGAGGTGGAAACCGAAGCGGCGATGGAGCGGGTGCCGTCAACCAGGGTGAGTGTGGAGTTTTCGCCCAGACCGCGCAGGTTGAAGCTCGCGGCGACCGAGTCCTGACCGCCGTCCTGGGACGATAGAACATTGGACACGACATCAGTGTTCTGGGTGTAGGTGAGATCGCGAATGTAATTGGACATGCTCGGAGCGCCTGACTCAAACAGGTCCTCCTGGCTTACCGTGTCTACCGGTGAATTTTGCGCAAAGGCGCTGTTCCTGATATAGGAACCGGTGACAACGACTTCTTCAATTTCTTCTTCAGCTTGTTGGGCCTGGGCCGCGAGTGGGAAAGCCAAAGAAGAGGCGAGACATGCATGAACGAGATGGCGCAGTTTCCCGCGCTTCGTAAAGTGGGGCATAATTTCTCTCTCCGATTTTTGAAGCTATTATTTACGACTGTTATCAAGTTTTATCCCTGTAGTATCAATAAGATACAAGATCCATGTTTTTACTCACTGGTACCGCGCGCGATATTATCGTTAGTATCAAAACTAACCATCGCTCCAGATAGCGACTCCGTCGCATCCGCGAAGTTTAAACATTTCTCCCGGAAAAATCTAAAACTTTATTCATTATGACGGGAGACAAATTAACCTGTTGATATTATTGCATATTAATTATGATTCAATGGAGGGTGACGCAAAAAAGCAACGTCGTGTTTCACAGCCGGTGAGCCGGCTTTTAATTAGCGCACAAAGCAACGTGTACGTATTAATCGCATTGTTGAGTCAGCCCGGACGGAAGAGGTTGGCAAGGAAACGGGCAAGGACGCTGGCGAGGCGACAGGGACAGGACAGGGAAAGATAGTAAAAAGAAAGGGCAAAAAAAAAGGGAGGACCGGAGTCCTCCCTCTGCATGCACTGTGGTGGCCCGGCACCGCGCCGGCCACCGGGCTACACCCTAGAAGCCGGGCAACCAGTCCAGCGATACCCAGAACTGACGACCCCAGGGGGTGGACAGACGGGATTCAAAACCACCGGAGATCGGCAGCCGTTGCGGCCGGGTATCGAACATATTGTTCACACCCAGGCTGAGCGTGAACTCGCTGTCGAAGTAGTCGTCGAAGATGTACGCAAAGCGCGCATCAACGCGGGTTTCCGCTTCGATGATGCGATCCAGCGTCCAGCCTTCTCCGTACCGGTCGATCGCCACCGCATCAGTCTCCACATCGTGCCAGTAGTTGGCAGCAACGGAAGCGCTCATGTTGTCGCGGAACCAGTTCAGGCGCAGATTAGCCTTCAGTTCCGGCAATGGCGGCGCAATACCGGTGTCGGCATTCTGCAGGCCCAGGGCTTCCTGTACACCACCGAACAGATCCTGGTACTCATAGGATGTGTAATAAGTGGTTTGCAGGGTCGTGGTAAAGCTGCCCCAATTGTCGGTATTGAAAGCGTAGCGGGCCTTCATATCCACCAGATCAATCCAGACTGAACTGATATTGGCTGATTGCTGGAAGATAAACAGCACGCGCTGATCGTCCGAGCGGCGCTCGACCGGCCGTCCGGCCGTGTCGGCATAACCCGCCAGCCAGGCATTGGCCGCGGCGCGGGTAGCTGAACCCGGCGTTGGGTCATACGCGGATTCCGCGATGCCCGTGGCCGCCAGCATTTGCTGGAACTGGTGCTCCACGGTGTCTTCCTCGGTGAGGGAACGGATCCGGTCGGTGTACTCGATTTCCTGATAGTCCAGAGACAGACTCAGGCCATCGAACATGCCGCTGGGTTCCCAGGTGAGACCGATGTTGCGGATTTCGGAGGTCTCCGGCGCCAGGTTGGGGTTACCGGAGGAGCAACGGGTACCGCCGGTCATTTCCAGTCCTGTGAGCGGATCCTGTCCATCGAAGATCTCACCACAGTTTTCACCGCGAATGAACGGTCGGGACTGGGTGGGAGTCGGTGCCAGGAAGCTTTCGCCCCAGGAAGCGCGAAATGCCAGTTGCGGCAGGGCTTCCCATCGCAAGGCAATTTTCGGCGTGGTGGCCTCTAGACCGAAGTCAGTGAATTCCTCGTGGCGTACTGCAAGCTGGGCATCCACAGTGGCCAGAATCGGCACCTCAAACTCAAGGAATGCTGCCCGCGTCTGGGACACATACCGATCATCGGAGGGTCGCTCTGTACCGACAATCGTATTGTAGTCAAGACCGGCGGCATCGTACGGATTGGCCAGACCGTTTTCCTCCACATCCCGCCATTGATAGCCTACGGCCATCTGCAGCGGTCCGGCAGGCAGATCAAGCACTTCACCGGTGGCGATGGTCTCGAAGATATCGAGGTAATCGCGCGTATGAGTGAAGTTGTGATCTTTTTCGAACATCCACTCCATCAATTCAGAACTGTTGGCATGGATGGCGGGATCGTGTCCCGGATACCGCGGGTCTGCGGAACCGAATGGATTGTAGTATTCGTCTCCATCGGGGCCACCCATTCCATTCAGACCCAGTTGCAGCTTGCCCAGGTGCAGGGTATAGGAATCGTTCATCGATTTCAGGTCCTGGCGGGACACGTAAGTCGTGCCTGTCCAGGTGTCGCTGATATCGTATTCCGCTCCGAGCCGCAGACGGTTCACGGCGGTGTGGTACTCGTATTCCCGGGAACCGTCAGTATCGGACAGATGGCTGGGGAGATGAGTATAGGCGTGAGCCAACGGCCGCCAGAACCAGGGGCTCACATCCACGCCGTAGGGGTTGGCGGGGTGGTCTTCCCTTACCAGCAGCACGGTCTGGTTGTTGCCGTTCACCGCGGTGGTGGACGTGGTGCGCAGATTGGAGATGCGATAGGCATTGTTCAGTGTGGCATTGAAACGCAGCCAGTCAGTGGCTTCCCAGGACACGGTGTTGTACAGATTGTAATCGGTGCTCTCCGCTGAATACGCGAACATGCTGGTGTATTCAAAGCGGCAGCCCACACCCACCTGAACCCCGGAAGGTGTCGGGAATTTACCCGTGCCATGTGCCGGAGAGTTCTCGTTGAAGGTGCCGCAGGCAGGATCAACCAGAAATCCGCCGGTAGGCGACCCATTGTGGGTGTCATAAAAATTGATACCGGGGTCGGCACCGGCGATTTCGCGCCAGGTACCCGGGTTGCCGGAGACTGATGAACCGTCGTCCATCGCCCATTCGCGGGGACGTTCATATTGCATCAACGGGGTTTTGGTGCGGGCTTCGAGAGCGCCGACATAGCTGACGCCATTGTCGAAGGACTTGCCCCACAGCATGGAGGCGTTGATGTCTTCCATGTCACCGTCTTCAGTACGCTGATAGAAGGAACGGGCGCGGAAGCCGTCGAATTCCTTGATGGGAATGATGTTGACCACACCGGCCACCGCATCGGAACCGTACAGGGCGGAACCGCCATCCAGTACCAGTTCCAGGCGGTCGATGGCGATTTCCGGCACCGAGGTGGAAACCGAAGCGGCGATGGAGCGGGTGCCGTCAACCAGGGTGAGTGTGGAGTTTTCGCCCAGACCGCGCAGGTTGAAGCTCGCGGCGACCGAGTCCTGACCGCCGTCCTGGGACGATAGAACATTGGACACGACATCAGTGTTCTGGGTGTAGGTGAGATCGCGAATGTAATTGGACATGCTCGGAGCGCCTGACTCAAACAGGTCCTCCTGGCTTACCGTGTCTACCGGTGAATTTTGCGCAAAGGCGCTGTTCCTGATATAGGAACCGGTGACAACGACTTCTTCAATTTCTTCTTCAGCTTGTTGGGCCTGGGCCGCGAGTGGGAAAGCCAAAGAAGAGGCGAGGCATGCATGAACGAGATGGCGCAGTTTCCCGCGCTTCGTAAAGTGGGACATATTTCTCTCTCCGATTGTGAAAGACTTATTCTCTTGTGGGTTGAATAATTCTTCTCGAGTCTGGAAGCGCGGAAATCCTTCGAACCAAACTGCTCCCTGATATTACCGGCTGCCATTTCTGAACGGTGGATGCGACTGATGCATTTCGAAAAGCGCCAAGTCGCACTTCACCTGAAAGTGGATTCTAGGCAAAAAATCGCTGCTGTAAACGATTAAATGACTACCCAGTTGGCGGGATCTTCCATACCTTTTTTGGGCGAATAGAAATATCTAATATTATATTTTGGACACAAATAAATATGTTACTTCAAGCTTGATGGCGACTAACATGTAGTACATTGTTTATTAAACAGTAAATCGACATTAAGGAGATCAAGAGGCAAGCATTTGGCTGAATAAATAATTGGTACCAATTAATTATTCAAATGTATCCATTTGTACCAAAAATAATATTTTTTTAATATTTTATTCAGACCTTGAGACGTTTCAGGCGCATTGCAACGACAGTTTGCCCCAGTGAACATTGTGTACGAACTAATTCGATGGAAAAAGAGGGCGCCATGTGGCCCCCTTTTACAACCGTGTACTGTTTGCTGGGAAGCGGTCTATCGGTCTGCTGATATCCAGAGCCGGCGACTTCGGGAAGTGGACGGTATGGATTCCAAGCCACCTGGAATCGGCATTCTCTGCGGACGACGGTCGAGCCCGTGGTTGCCAAGTCGTCACCGCCCTCGTAGGATTGGTCTATCCGGAAGCGAGGACACGACACAATGATGCGGCCCAGGTCGAATTCAACTATAGCCACCTTTTCACCCTTTGGCTCAACTTGCCGGCGACAATACCCCGCCGGCATTATGCTTTGTATCGGGGTCTTGCTGCTCGGGGCGGTCTGTCAGCCGGGTAACGCCCGCGCGGCTTCCGAAGCCGAGGTCGATGAGCAGGCGCGGCGGATCCATTCAAGCGTGATGGTCATGGACACCCATGTCGATATTCCTTTCGATTTTGCCTCTGATTCAGATGATCCGGCGCAACGACCGGACGCCCAGGTTGACCTGGCCCGCATGGAGAGCGGCGGGCTGGACGCCGCCTTTTTTATCGTTTACGTAGGTCAGGCGGAACGCACGGAGGCCGGGTACCGGCAGGCGGTCTCGGATGCCGCCACCAAGTTTGATGCCATTCACCGTATGACCAGTGAACTTTACGGCGACCGCATCGGCCTCGCGGAGACCGCCGCCGAAGCGAGAGAGATTTTCGCTGACGGCAGGCTGGTGGCCATGATTGGAGTCGAAAATGGTTTCGTCATTGGTCGGGACCTGGCTCTGTTGCAGGAGTACCGCGATCGTGGTGCCCGGTATTTGACCCTGGTTCATAACGGACACAATGACATCGGTGATTCCGCTCAGCCCAGTGAGCGGCTGGGCGATACAGAACAGGAACATGGCGGCTTGAGCCCATTTGGCGAGCAGGTGGTGGACGAACTCAATCGACTGGGTATGCTGGTCGACATATCTCATGTTTCCAGGCAGACGATGATGGACGCCACTCGTCGCTCCTCCGCGCCGGTCATCGCTTCCCACTCGGCCGTCACCGCGCTGGCCGACCATCCCCGCAATATGAATGATGAACAGCTCCGGATGCTTCGCGACAATGGAGGCGTGGTGCAGATCGTCGCCTTCGACAGTTACATCAAACGGGTGCCTGCTGAAAAAACCGACGCGCTCGCCACTTTGCGCCGCGAATTCGGTGTCGGCAACGGCGGTATCAATGGCCTTACTCCCGAACGACAGGTGGAATATGAAACTCTCGCCGCGGCTATCGAAACCCGGTGGCCGTCCTCGACGGTGGCTGATTTCGTCGATCATATCGAGTACGCGGTCGACCTCATGGGCATCGATCACGTGGGCATCTCGTCGGATTTCGGTGGAGGTGGCGGCGTGACCGGCTGGGATCACGCCGGTGAGACGCTCAATGTTACACGCGAACTGGTCCGGCGCGGCTACAATGAAGAGGAAATCGGCAAAATCTGGAACGGCAATGTGCTGCGCGTTCTTGAGCAAGCAGAGCGTATTGCCGCGGAACGTTGATACGGGTTCCGGTGCGCGTGACTGGCATCGTGCCTGTGGCCGCTTTGTCTGGTTTTACCAGTGGAATTGCGGTATAAGGGCGTTCTTGGCAGCACAAGTCCGCTGTCCTGTATCCTTCACACTTGATAAATCCCGGACTCTTCGTCGCTCCGCTGACTGCTTAATGAAAACACTTTTCCTGCTCCGGCACGCTAAATCAAGCTGGAGCGACGCACAACTCAAAGACTTCGAACGGCCGTTAAACGAACGCGGCACAGCGGACGTGCCGTTAATGGCCGAACGCTTTTTGCGGCGGGGCGTCACAATCGGCAGCATTATCACCAGCCCGGCACTGCGGGCCAAGACCACGGCAAAACTCTTCGCCGACGCCATCGGGTTCCCTGAAGCGGAAGTAATCGCCAACCCGGAACTGTATTTCGCGGGCAGCGGCATGTTCCTGAAGGCGACGCGTTCCGTGGATGAAGAGTGCGATACGGCAATGCTCATCGGGCATAACCCAGCGATTACAGATTTCGCCAATGCGCTGAGCAACAGTCAAATCGATACTATGCCCACCTCGGGATTGGTTGAACTTTCTCTGCCGGTGGAGCAATGGGGCGATATCGACTTTGGCGAAGCGACCCTGGTCAGCTTTGACTTTCCGAAAAAGACCGAGGCATGATTATGCTATGGACCAGACCGGTCGCCGTGTCACTTGCTCTGGTTTCACTACTGGCGGCCGGTTGCGACCGTTCCGAGCAGACCGGCGACCCGGGTGAAAGCCATGACGGCACGGGGCGGTGGTATAGTGAGGTCCAGGTCGAATCGGGTCGATTGCTTTTCAGGGAGCATTGCGCGGTATGTCATGGCGACAGGGCCCAGGGACTGGCCGAAGACTGGCAACAGCGGCTTCCCGATGGCAACTTTCCCGCGCCACCGCTGGACGGCAGTGCGCATGCCTGGCATCACCGCGTTCTCATGCAGGTCATTGATCAGGGCGGTGTTCCGATGGGAGGCAGTATGCCGGCCTTTGGCCAGGTGCTTGATAACGCGGAAAAGCGCGCGGTTATCGCCTGGTTCCAAAGCCACTGGAGCGATGAAATATACCAGCAATGGCTCGCCATGGGAGGCGTCGATTAACCGGTCAGCGGACAATCTCATCACGATCATCACCAAGACGTTGTCGTTTACCTGCGTGTTGGCATGTGCCGGTGTTGCCGCTCAGGCGCAAAGCCTGGCGGTACCTGACTGGAAGTCATCGCTGAACCGCGATCACCCCCTGGTTGGGAGCATCTGGCATAGTGGCTCCGAACGTTTCGTGACGTCTGAAGAACTGGTTGACGCCATCGCGTCAAGCCGCTATTTCCTGCTGGGGGAAAAACACGACAATCCTGACCATCACACCCTTCAGCTTGAAATTGTCACCCGGCTCCTGGCGGACGATGCTGTCTCGCTTATTTCATTTGAAATGATAATGCGTGACAGCCAACAACGCCTGGAGGGAATCCGGGACCAGAACCTGGAGACGCTGGAAGCTTTGAGGCAATATCTGCAATGGGATGAGCAAGGCTGGAACTGGGAGTTCTACGGTCCGTTGATATTTGCCGCACTCACATCGGAGATTCCGATCAATGCCGCCAATATCACGGACGAAGAAGTTCGAAATATCTATCAGGAACCGCTTGACGAGGAGGTCGCCGCGGCGCTGAGCGAGGACGTGGTTGCACGACTGAACAGCGACATCGACGAAAGCCACTGCAGCCTGTTGCCTGCAAGCCAGTTTCCGGCCATGGTACGCGTGCAGCAGGCCAGGGACTACTCGATGGCCGGGAGCCTGGTCGCCCCTGATCTCGCCCGCCCGCAACAACCTGCCGTTTTGATAGCCGGCAATTATCATATACGGCATGACCTTGGGGTCCCGAACTACATTCGCATTCTGGATCCGGCCGGCGCGTCGGCTACCGTGACCCTGGCACTTCTCGAAGTGGATGCGGGGCTGGAAAATCCACAGTCTTATCTGGACCGATTCGGCGAAATCGCCGCCTATGACTATCTGTGGTTTACGCCGGCGATAAGCAGTGAGGATTACTGCGCTTCATTGCGCTAGCCGAAGTGGTTTTATCTCAGGAGGTGTTGCTTGAATTTGTGCTTCGATTTCAGGAAACTGGGAATTCACGAATCTGCCCCGACCATCGGACTCATGCAAAAATTATCGCTTGTTCTGGTTCCCGTCATACTGCTGTGGAGTCCCGCCCTGCTGGGTCAGGTCAATTCCCTGAGAGGCAATACCGGAGATTTTGCACCTGGCTACGATGGCGCGGGTGAATTCAACTTTGTCCGGGTACAGTTCGATTCCTATTACAGCAGCGGCTACGGAGGCTTTCGCGGAGGCCCCTGGAGTATCGATTTTCCCGATGCCGACATGAACTTTTTGCGTGGGGTATCCCGGCTCACCAATATCAGGGTCATGAGTGATCCCATCGTACTGCGCCTGGATGACGAGCAGATTTTCGATTATCCGTTTCTCTATATGCTGGAGGTTGGGCAGGGCGGTGGCATCACCCTGACTCCCGAGGAAACAGAAAACATCAGGGAGTATCTGCTAAGGGGCGGATTTTTGCTGATTGATGATTTCTGGGGTGAGCGGGAGTGGGATAACTTCGAGGCGGCCTTCTCGATGATTTTCCCGGATCGCGAGATCGTTGAATTGCCGTCTGACCACGAAATATTTCACTGCTACTACGATATCGAAGGACCCCAGTTGATTCCGGCACTGGGACGAACCCAGGAGTATGGTGAACAGGGTATAGACCACGCCAGCAACCACGCCATTCTTGATGATCACGGCCGTATCATGGTGCTGGCCAACTGGAATTCGGACATGGGCGACGGCTGGGAACACACCTACCATCCGGCCTATCCCACGCGCTATGCCAACATGGCCTACCAGTTGGGCATCAACTACCTCATGTACTCAATGACTCATTAGGCAACAGGCGTCAGGCTGGCCGCAGAAAAGCGACCGAATTTATTTGGTCGCCGGGTCGACCTTGTCCGGATCAATGTTCAACCCAGCCGTCAGCCCGACCAGTTCGTCTTTCTTCAATCGCTGATCCCGGTATAACGCAACAAGCGTCGCGTGCACCACATAGTCGGCGCTGATTTCGAAGTAATCCCGCAACGCCGCGCGAGTTTCGCTCAAGCCGAAACCGTCGGTCCCCAGCACGGTATAATTCGCGGGCATCCACGGCGCGATGCCAATGGGCAGCGTCTTCATGTAATCGGTGACTGCAACGAAAACGCCGTCATGCCCGGCGAACAAAGATTGCAGGTAGGGTTCACGCGGTGACGACAAGGGGTGCAGGCGATTCCAGCGGTCACAGCTTTGTGCGTCGCGGGCCAGTTCGATAAAGCTGGTTACGCTCCACAGATGCACACGACAGCCTTTCTCAGCGAGCGTGTCCGCCGCCTGCAATGCCTGTTGCATAATCGCGCCACTGGCCAGCAGATGAACACTGAGTTTGTGCTTCGCCCTGGCGCGCGGCCCACGATAGCAATACGCACCTTTTATAATCCCCTGTTCCAGGTTTTCATCTTCCGGCATTGCGGGCATCACATAGTTTTCGTTATAGGCCGTAAGGTAATAAAAAACCTTTTCCTGTTCTTGATACATCCGGCGGATACCGTCACGGATAATGACGGCAATCTCGTAGCCGAATGCCGGGTCGTAACTGATCAGGTTGGGGTAAGTGCTGGCAAGAATGTGGGAATGACCGTCCTGATGCTGCAGTCCTTCACCATTAAGCGTGGTGCGTCCGGCGGTACCACCAACAAGGAAGCCGCGGCACATCATGTCGCCGCCACTCCAGATCATGTCGCCGACGCGTTGGAAGCCGAAAATGGAATAGAAAATATAAAACGGAATGGTCGGCACGCCGTGAATGGAATAGGCGGTACCCGCGGCCAGAAACGAAGCCAGTGCCCCGGTCTCGCAAATACCCTCCTGCAGTATCTGCCCGTCTTCCGCCTCGCGGTAGGCCATCAGCGTATCGGCATCAACCGGGGTATATTGCTGCCCGCCCAGTGAGAAAATTCCGGCCACCTTGAACAGGGCATCCAGCCCGAAGGTCCTGGCCTCGTCAGGCACAATGGGTACAATATACTTGCCCAGGGCAGGATGGCGCAGCAGGGCTGCCAGCATCCTGATCAGTGCCAGTGTGGTGGACTGGGATTTGTCACCGGAACCGCGCAATGTCGATGCGAAAAAATCCAGCGGAGGGGCTTGCAATGACTCGCATTCAACCGTTCGTTCAGGAATGAATCCGCCGAGTCGGTCCCGGTGTGTACGCAAATAGCTCAGTTCCGCACTGTCCTCGGCGGGACAATAAAATTCAGCACGGGCGACGGCATCCTCCGGCAAAGGTATGCCAAAATTTCTCGCACACTGAATTCTCTGTGCTGCGTCGAGGTTCTTCTTCTGGTGAACGGTATTGCTGCCTTCGCTTCCCTGTCCCATGCCATCGCCCTTGACGGTTTTGACCAGAATCACGGTGGGCTTTCCATTCGCCTGGTCCAGCGCCTTTTGGTACGCCGCGAAAATCTTGACAGGGTCCTGGCCGCCACGCTTGATCTGTCGCAGTTCCTCGTCGGTGAGGGAATTCATCATCCGCTCCAGTTCGGGGTTGCCATCCACCCAATGTTCCCTCTGGCGGTCACCGGGGAGAATGGAATAGCGCTGATAGTCCCCATCCAGGCACTCTTCCATGCGGCGACGCAAAATGCCCTTTTGATCTTGTGCCAGCAGCGTATCCCAGCCGCTACCCCAGATCACCTTGATGACATTCCATCCGGCACCATGGAATGAAGATTCCAGTTCCTGGATGATCTTTCCGTTTCCGCGCACCGGTCCATCCAGACGTTGCAGGTTGCAATTCACCACAAGAATGAGATTGTCCAGCCGCTCCCTTGCGGCCATATTGATGGTTCCGATAACTTCCGGCTCATCGGCTTCGCCATCGCCGATGAAACACCATACCTTGCCGCCGGCCCTGGCTTTCAGGCCGCGGTTTTCAAGATAGCGGCTGAACCGCGCCTGATAGATCGCCAGCGGCGTGGAAAGGCCCATGGAGGCATTGGGCACCTGCCAGAAATCAGGCATCAGTCGCGGGTGGGGATACGAGGGTAAACCGCCGTCGTGCTGCAGTTCGCGACGAAAATTATCCAGCTGTTGTCGCGTCAGTCTGCCTTCGAGAAACGCGCGGGCATAAACTCCCGGCGAGGCGTGGGGCTGCAATATCACCAGATCGCCGCCGTAGTCGGCACCGCGTTTGCGGAAGAAGTGATTGAAGCCCACTTCCATACTGGTTGCCGCAGACGCATAGGTGGCTATATGGCCGCCCACCGCGCCGCCGGCATCCTGTGCGCGCAGCACCATGGCCATCGCATTCCAGCGCAGTATGTTCTCGATGCGTTTTTCCAGCGCCAGGTCGCCCGGATAAGCGGGTTCAAGCTGAGGCGCCAGGGTATTCAGATAGGGCGTATTCAACTGGTCCTGGTCCAACGCGATGCCGCGGTCACAGGTCCAGCTTCGCAGGCTCGCCAACAGGGAGTTAACGCCGGCGTCACCGTAAACAGTGTGAATATTGCCAAGGGCCTCCAGCCATTCCTGTACGTCGGACTCCATGCCGCCGGGTCGTTCTGCCGGATCAGACATAGTTGTGTTCCTCGTTAGCGCGAGATGACTGTGATTATACCTTTTCCGGTTAACACAGGATTGCAAATCATGCTAATGTAGCGCGCCAAATAATAATGAAATGGCGAGAGAGGGTACCAAGGAGGCATATCATGCCAGTAAATAGGCTAGACAGGACAGATTATCGAATACTGCGCCATCTTCAGCAGAATGGCCGGATCTCCAATACCGAGCTGGCCGATGCCGTGGGGCTTTCACCGTCCCCCTGTCTGCGTCGGGTCAAGGCACTGGAACAGGCGGGCATAATCAAGCGCTACGCGGCCCTGGTTGATGCCAAAGCGGTAGGGTTGCCGATCAATATCTTCGTCAACGTGACGCTTCGCAGTCAGGAGCGCGGTAGCATGGAGCAGTTTGAGACCAGTATCGCCCGCTATCGCGAAGTGATGGAGTGTTACCTGATGACAGGCAGTTTTGACTACATTCTGCGTGTGGTGGTGCCCGATCTGGACAGCTATGAAAGGTTTCTCGCGGATCGTCTCACCCGCACGCCGGGGGTCGCCAACATTCAGTCGAGCTTTACTCTGAAACAGGTAGTCTACAAAACCGAGTTGCCACTGGATGATGCGACTTTTCCCTGATCCGACCAGGGCAATGCCGGTTGTATGCTATTGCTCCATATCATCCACTGGCTATAATGGCGGCATCAACCCTGATGCAGCCGATTCCCCGCAACCGATAAGGAAAAGACCAATGCGCATAAAATCCGGCCTTGTTGCCCTCGTCGCCTTCGTTTTGCTTGCCTGCTCGCCGCAAGACCAGCGACCGGTGCAGTTGACGGTTAGTGTACTTTCAAATCAACCTCATCTGGTAAGCGGCGGTGATGTGCTTATGGAGGTGAGAAGTTCTGCCGAGTCCGGTGACGAAATGCGGTTGCTGATCAATGGTGCGGTGGCCGATGTGCCGTTGCTGCCGGTGTCGGCTGAAGACGATGATGAAGGCGGCGGTGTGCACACCTACCGTGCCCTCGTGACGGGATTGGCTGACGGCAGCAATATGATCGGGGTGGAACTCGGTGACGCCGTCGCACAACTGGAACTGGTCAATTATCCTGCGACCGGACCCATCTTTTCAGGACCCTGGCAAGATCCGTATTACTGCCTCAATGAGATCACCCCTGACAGCGATGGCGGGAAACGCCGGTTTGCCATAGGCAACGGTGAGTTTCTGGATGACAGTGTGACCGACGCCAACTGCACGCTGCCAACACGGGTGGATTATGTGTATCGCTCCACAGACACCGATGCCGGTTTCCTGCCGTTGGCCGACCTGGCCGCGAGACCGTCGGACCTGGCGTTCACCACCACCAACGAAAGCCGGGAAGTTCCCTATATAGTGCGGATTGAAACCGGCACCCTCAATCGCGCCATTTATCAGTTTGCGGTGTTGCATGACCCGGCGGCAGGCGAACCTTCGCCGCTGCGGCAGGACGGCAACTGGAACCGGCGCTTGGTATATACCTTTGGTGGAGGTTGCGAGGCCGGCTATTTTCAGGCCAATTCCACCGCCGGTGTGCTGCGTGACAATATGCTGAGCAAAGGTTACGCGGTCGCTTCCTCCACGCTGAATGTCAACGCCCAGGGTGGTTGCAATGACGTGCTTTCCGCGGAAACCGCGATGATGGTTAAGGAACGGCTGATCGAGACCCTTGGCGTGCCGCGTTATACGATCGGCAGCGGTGGATCCGGCGGTGCGATGCAGCAGCTGCTGATAGCCGGCGCCTACCCGGGCATTCTCGACGGCTTGATGCCCAGTTCCACTTTTGCCGACGCCGTCACCTATTTTACCGATTCGCAGGAGTGCGCCAGTCTGCTCCGGGAGTTCGCCAACGATCCCGCAAGGGGGCTGAGCGACGATACCAAGGCGGCTATCGGTGGCTGGCCCGTCTGGTATTTGTGCGAAACCTCCCTCGGCGAGAGACCAAAACGTATCGCAGCGGATGATTGTTCAGCACAGGTTCCTCCGGAGGCCCGTTATCATCCCCGGAGCAACCCGGAAGGGGTCAGGTGTTCTATTTACGACGGCATGCGGAATATTTTTGGTGAGAAATTGTACGCCGACATCAACAGTGAACGGATGTTTGCGCGCAGCCCTCATGATAATGTCGGCGTTCAGTACGGGCTGGCGGCCTTGAATGAAGGTCTGATCGACACCGCCCTGTTTCTGGATTTGAATGAAAACTTCGGCGGCTGGGACATCGACGTCAATTCGCGTTCCCAACGCACTGTCGCCGATGAGGAGGCGGTCCGAATCGCCTACCAGACCGGCCGGGTTACCAGTGGCGGCGCAGGTCTCTCCCAGGTGCCCATCATAGACGACCGAAGTTATCTGGATGATGTTGGAAATTTCCACGCCAGCGTGTACTCGTTCGTCACCCGGGCGCGTCTGGAGCGCGACAACGGTCACGCCGATAATTACGTGATTCGCCGGCATTCACGGGAGACATCACTGGCTGATGAGAATCTGGAATTCATGGATCGCTGGCTCGCCAATATTGCGGCGGACAAGTCCAATACAGACACGCTTGCCAAGATTGTCGCCAATAAGCCGGCGGGGTTGCAGGATGACTGTATTGCGCCCAGTGGTGAACATATCGTCGAGCCGGCCACGTTCAATATGGACCGATTGTTCGATAACAATGAAGGCAGTTGCAATGCCCTTTATCCGCCTCATGCAGGACTTCGCCTGGTGGCGGGCGGACCATTGAGTAACGATGTGCTCAAATGCGAGCTGAAGCCGATAGACTACGCCGATTATTCCGTTGAGTTCAGTGCGGAAGAGCGGCAGCGACTGGAAGGCATATTTCCGGAGGGAGTTTGCGACTGGAGCAGGCCGGGTGTCCATCAACAGGTGAATCAAACCTGGTTGTCATTTGGACCTTCGCCGGTCAATCGTTACCAGCGGTAAGGGCGGTATCGATAGCTGAAATGATCCTGGCGGCCGTCGGTGCCTGCTGCGTCACACGGTCAACAGTATCAGGCTCCGTGCGCCGGACATAAGTCATAATCAACTGTGTACTACGTTGCAAACAGCCCTCGGTGGTCGCCTCGATAAGGGCGATGGTCTGCTGTTCAATGCGCGGAGCCTTGGCAATGGTGTCCTTGAAAGTATCAATCTCCCTGGGCGGAATCGCCTTGGCGCTATAGAAATCAATCAGCAGACTCATTTCCCGCGTGTTCAGGTTGGCCGCCAGGATAGCGGCAAAGTCTTCCGCATATCGTGTCCAGCGGTATTCCGCCAGGTAACATTCGGTGATCGCCTCACTGACTTCGGCCGACAAGGACCGGTCAGCCAACTGGATAACCACGCCCTGGTAGATGCGTACCAGTTCGATGGTCTGCCGCTGCACGGTTGCCGTGTAGTAAGTTTCGGCACTGGTCACCTGCAGCAGTCGTCTGGCATGGCCGAGTTCATCCGCGGCGGCGGGTAGCAGCAAACCAGGCAGCAGGCAGGACATGAGCCACACAATTTTCATAACGCTAAGCTTAACCCCCACTTGGGGTCGGTGGCGAATGATTCTCATTCGCCACCGACCCCAAGGGTTTGGCTTGACGAGTTTGGGCGGGAGTGACAACATGCTGGCATCATGGGTTGCGCAACCTATGGCTGCGAGGCCCGGTTGAACAGTGAGGCTTAATGGTGCATTCCCCCAAACGAAAACTGTTTCTGGATCTGGTGCTTTCGGTGTTCCGGCTTAACGGCCTGCTTATCGCCGAAGGCGATCGTATGACCGAGCAGCTGGGGCTGACAAGCGCGCGCTGGAAGGTCATTGGCGTGGTGGCGTTATCGAGTGCCGGGGTGACCGTCCCCAGCATCGCGCGTGTACTGGGTCAATCACGCCAGGCGGTACAGCGTATCACTGATGTGATGGTGGGTGACGGCCTGCTTGTCTATACCCGCAACCCCAAACACAAAAAATCGGCGCGGGTGAACCTTTCGGAGAAAGGCCGACTGGCCTACATCGCGCTGCGGGAAGTGCAGGACCCCTGGGCCATCGATTCCACCGAGGACGTTTCCCAGGAAGATTTGGAGGTTGCCCTGCAGACGGTGCGGCGACTGATCCAAAAGTTCGACAGGTAAGTCCGGCTGTAGCTTCCCTTCATGCAGACACCCGGTTAATAGTTGAGGTCGACAGTGACGAAAATGCCTTCAACCAGGTCCCGACTCCCGCGGCCGCTTTACACCGCTGAACAGGTACGCGAGCTGGACCGGCTGGCTATGGACCGGCATGGGATTACCGGCTTCACATTGATGAAGCGGGCGGCTTCAACGGCGCTCTCCGCCGTGCTCGAGTGCTGGCCGCAAACCAGGCACATGCTGGTGTTCGCCGGTCCCGGCAACAACGGTGGCGACGGATATCTGATGTCAGCCCTGGCCCATGGCAAGGGAATCCAGGCGGACGTCTTCCAGGTTGGCCCGCATAGCAAACTTCGCGGTGACGCTCGCGAAGCCTTTCAGCTTGCCACCGATGCCGGGGTGAGTTGCATGCCGTTCAATGAAACCGTATTCGATGATTCCGTCCCGGGATTGCGTCAGGCGGTGGGTCAGGTGGTAATAGTGGATGCGCTTCTGGGTACCGGTCTGGATCGTGATGTCTCCGGCGAATTCAAACAGGCTATCGACCGTATCAACGCGTCAGGATTGCCGGTTGCGGCTGTGGATGTTCCATCAGGTATCAACAGTGATACCGGCGCCAGGATGGGCGCCGCCATCAACGCCCGACTGACGGTCACCTTCATCGGCATGAAACAAGGTCTGCTTACCGGCAAGGCAGTGGATCATGTGGGTGAAATTCAGTTCTCCGATCTTGACGTTCCCGACAGTCTCTACACAGACCGGGATGCGCCATCCCCTTCAAGTCAGAGGATTGACCTAGGGCAGTTGACGAATTTGCTGATGCCGAGGCGGCCATCGTCTCACAAGGGCAACTTCGGCCACGTGTTGGTCATCGGTGGCGACCATGGCCTTGGTGGCGCCGTAATCATGGCCGCCGAAGCGGCAGCCCGTTCCGGTGCCGGACTGGTCTCGGTCATTACCCGCTCCGCCCATCGTAGTGCCGCGCTGGCGCGCCGGCCCGAACTGATGATATTGGGTACCGAAGATGAACCCGCGGAATCTGACAGGGTTTTGCAGGCTGCCAACGTCATCGTAGTGGGGCCCGGTCTGGGCAATTCAGGTTGGGGTCGTCACTGGTTTCAGATTGCGCTGAGAGAACAGGCTACCCGCAAAGCCCCGCTGGTAGTTGATGCTGATGGCCTGAACCTGCTGGCGGAAAAACATGCCGCTAGTGCGAAAGCAAAAAGGGACAACTGGATACTGACACCCCATCCGGGCGAAGCCGGCAGGCTGTTGGGCACGACGGCGGCTCAAATAGAGAACGATCGGTTTGTAAACGTAAAAAGATTGCAACAGCGATGGGGTGGATGCGTGTTGCTTAAAGGAGCAGGGAGTGTACTCTGCTTTCCCGGAGCCGTCGATTCGCAAGTGGAACTGTGCAGCGCCGGTAATCCCGGCATGGCCAGCGGCGGTATGGGTGATGTGCTGACAGGGATCATTGCGGGTCTCGTTGCGCAGGGACTGAGTTTGCCAGACAGTTTGCGGCTGGCCGTGTGTCTGCACGGCGAGTGCGGAGATATGGCCGCGGCGAACGGCACGAGAGGCCTGCTCGCCACTGATCTGTTTTCCTTCATCCGCCAGGCGCTCAATCCACACTGACAATGCCCGGACCAACCGGAACAGCCGTCCTATGACAAGCAACGCATTCCTGCCGGACGAATCGGCCACGGTAAATTTTGGAAGAAACCTTGCCCTCGCGACGCAAGGTGTTGAAACGTCCGTTTCCGCCGGCGGCACCGCCACTCTCGGCGGCAGAATCTACCTCAGCGGAGACCTGGGTGCAGGCAAGACGACTCTGACCCGGGGCCTACTGCGTGGCTACGGTCATACCGGTGCGGTAAAGAGTCCCACGTACACTCTGGTAGAGCCGTACGAAACCACGCACTATAACATTTATCATTTCGATCTTTACCGACTTGCCGATCCGGAAGAAGTGGATTTTCTGGGCGTTTTTGATTATTTTGATGCATCGAATCTGTGCCTGGTGGAATGGCCGGAGCGGGGCAAAGGCGCCATACCCGAACCGGATGTGGAAGTGACACTGATAGTGGAAGGTTCCGGACGCCGCGTCTGTTGGGAAGACAGAACCGCCAAGGGTGGAGCGATTGTCAAAAGATTATCGCAATTGTGCCGAAACCCATAGACAACGTGAATTGTCTCCACCGCAGGCTGCGAGTTGAGCTCTGCATCAATGAATAAAAAATGAAGCGACTTTTTTTGACAGAGGTTCTGACAAAAGCTCTGGCATGGGGCGCCGTCACCGCAGGTGTTTTATGCGCTGCCTGGACCCCGCGCCTGATGGCTGCATCCGTCGACGATGTGCGCGTCTGGCGTGCACCGGATCACACCCGTGTGGTGTTCGATCTCAGCGAATCCGTCAGCTATAACATCTTTACCCTGTCTAATCCCGAAAGGCTTGTTATCGATCTGTCGCAGGCCCGGCTGGATACCACTCTGGACAGTCTGGAGTTCGCTGACAGTCCCCTGCGAAGCATCAGGGCGAGCACCCGGGACGACACGAACCTGCGGGTAGTTCTCGACCTGACTGTGGCAACAGAACACGAAAGCTTTACGCTGGGCGCCAATGGCGAATTCAAGGACAGACTGGTCATTGATCTGTTCGATGAGTCATCTTCCGGTGGCGCGCCCGCCGCCGCCGCGAGTACCGCCTATGGCGCCACCACGAACACGACCACTGCCACCACCCGCAGGCAACCCGGCATTTCCGGTGGCCAGAGGGACATTATCGTTGCCGTGGTGGCCGGGCACGGAGGCGAAGACCCAGGCGCCCCCAGCTATGATCGCAAATTCTGGGAGAAGGATGTCACTCTGGCGGTTTCCAGGGCTATTCGTGACCGCCTTGACGCCACCCCCGGCTATCGGGCCCTGATGATTCGTGACGGCGATTATTCGGTGGAACTGCAGGAGCGACCCAAGATAGCCCGCGAGGGCCGCGTCGATATCTATCTTTCCATTCATGCCGACTCCTACCGAGGACGGGATGCCCGCGGAGTGACCATTTATGCGCTGTCAGGAGAAATCGCGGACCGCGAGAACGCGCGCCGCATCGCGATGAAGGAAAACCGCGCCGACCTGATGGGCGGAACGGCGGGGGATACCAGCATCGCCAATGTGGATGATGATCTGGCCCTGACATTACTCGACCTGTCAATGGCCTGGAGCCTGGAACAGAGCGCGAAACTGGGTAGCCATATATTGGGTTCGCTCGACGGTGTCGCCACACTGCGCCGCGACAAGGTGCAGGGAGGCAATCTGTGGGAACTGCGTTCACCTGATATTCCCTCCGTGCTGATCGAAACCGGTTACCTTTCCCACCCGGCCGAAGCGCAGCAACTCATGACCCGCGGCTACCAGGAAACGCTCGCGGACGCCATTGTGCATGGGGTCATGAACTATTTTTACGAGGCGCCTCCGCCCGGGACGATGGTGGCGTGGCAAAAAGCCAACGGCATCAAGCCGGTGCCGTCGAACTATGTCGTACGACGTGGCGACAGCCTGTCGGAAATCGCCCAGCGATTTGGCGTCTCGATGAGTGCCTTGAAGTTGGTCAACGGCCTGCAGGGTAATACCATCCGAATTGGCCAGATCCTGGATATTCCCGGAAGTGCTCCACAGCAGGTTTCGGAACACCGCATCACGCGTGGCGAAACCCTGTCGGAAATCGCTCAACGTTACCGGGTCAGTCTATCCAGTCTGCGTCAGGCCAACAATCTCCGTGGCGACACCATCATGGTCGGCCAGATACTGAAGATCCCTGCATCCTGATGAAGCGCATTGCCCTGCTGAATCCCCGTCTCGCCAACCAGATCGCCGCCGGAGAAGTGGTTGAACGTCCCGCTTCAGTGGTCAAGGAACTGCTGGAAAACAGCCTGGATGCCGGTGCCGACCGCCTCGAGATAGACATCGAGGAAGGCGGTGCCAAACAGATTCGGGTGCGCGATAACGGCAGCGGTATAAACAGGGAAGATCTGACTTTGGCGCTCAGCCGACACGCCACCAGCAAAATAGTCAGCCTGGAAGATCTTGAACACATCGCCAGTCTCGGCTTTCGCGGTGAAGCGCTCGCCAGTGTCAGTTCCGTCTCTCGACTGACGCTGATGTCACGAGCCCGCGACGCGGATGACGACACCGCCTGGAAGGTCCAGGTGGAAGGGCAGAACATGGAAGCCGTGCTGGAGCCCTGCGCGCATGCCACGGGAACCACGGTGGAAGTGCGTGACCTGTTTTTCAATACGCCGGCGCGAAAGAAATTTCTGAAGACCGAAAAGACCGAATACTCCCACATTGAAGAAGTGTTCAAGCGCCTCGCGCTGAGCCGGTTCGATGTCAGTTTTGCGCTGCGCCACAATCACCGGGCGATCCACAACCTGCTCAGCGCCACGACGGCGCAGGAGCAGCAGAGAAGGGTGGCGATGGTGTGCGGTCCGGCCTTTGTGGAAAATTCGGTGACCATCGAAATGGAAGCTTCAAACCTGCGATTGCGGGGCTGGGTGAGTCTGCCGACGTTCTCCAGAAGCCAGGCCGATCTGCAATATTTTTATGTCAACGGACGCATTATCCGGGATCGTTTGGTGACACACGCGGTAAAGCAAGCTTATCGGGATGTGCTGTTTCATGGCCGTCATCCAGCCTACGTACTTTACCTGGAACTCGACCCGGCACTGGTCGATGTGAATGTTCACCCGACCAAACACGAGGTTCGCTTTCGCGACGGTCGTCTGGTTCATGATTTCCTGTTCAGCGCGCTGCATCGATCGTTGTCGGAATTTACGGCCGGAGACAGAATGGAGCAACACGTGGCTGCCGCCGCTACCGACAGCACCGGTGTGTCCGATGGGTTCATGGACGGAGACAGCGCGGCGAATCCTGCCGGGCAGAACGCCATGAATTTTCATACCGCCGGGGGAACGCGCGGTGCCTCCGGACACGTCAGTCCCGCACTGGTACAGGAACAGATCGCCGCCTATCAGCGTCTCAGCCAGGACGGAGAACAGGGCGGGCAAGTGCCACCACTGGGGTACGCGATCGCGCAGTTGCACGGCATCTATATTCTTGCCCAGAACCAACAGGGTCTGATCATTGTGGATATGCACGCCGCGCACGAGCGCATTACCTACGAACGACTGAAAGCCGCCTGCCGCAATGAAGAGCTCAAACTGCAGCCGTTACTGGTGCCGGTCTCCATAGCAGTCAGTCGCAGCGAAGCCGATTGCGCCGAAGCGCAACAGCCGCTTCTCGCAACAATTGGTGTGGTCATGGAGCGCAACAGTGAAGAGTCGATTGTGGTACGTCAGGTGCCGTCGATTCTGCGCGGAGCGAACATCGAGCAACTGGTGCGTGACGTATTGTCGGATGTCATGGAGTTTGGCAGCAGCGAACGTATACAGGCTCATCAGGATGAATTGCTCTCCACTATGGCATGCCACAACTCAGTGCGCGCCAACCGTCAACTCACCCTGGCGGAAATGAATGCGTTGCTTCGGGACATGGAGGCGACCGAACGCAGTGGACAATGTAATCACGGCCGGCCCACATGGGTGTTCCGGAGTCTGGACGATCTGGACAAACTGTTTCTACGGGGGCAATAAAACGGCAACTGTTCGGGCCGCGGTTTTAATCGCTGTACAATCCGACGCGGAATTCCCCCGGCCAGTAATAGGAAAATACTTTGTTGAGCCGCGGTAGTTCTCTGCTGCTGTAAAATGTGACACCCCCCCCGCCCTCATCCGCGTTCAGCAACCCGTTCAGTTCCAGCCGGGCGACAACCTGGCGCGCGATCGCTTCGCTGGTGTCGATCAATTGCGCACGGTCATCGGCAACGGCGGCGATTTCGTCAATAACCAGCGGATAATGGGTGCAGCCCAGTACCAGCGTGTCCACACCGCCGGCCAGCAATGGCTCCATATAGCGCCGCAACAGTTCCTCACGCAATGATCTGCCGGTGTCTCCCAGTTCAATTGCGTCCGCAAGACCGGGACAGGGTTGAATGATGATTTGCACTTCATCACTGAACTGTCCAACAAGTGCCTTGAACCGGGGGCTGGACACTGTCATTTCCGTCGCCATGATGCCGACCACGCCGGAGAGTGTCTTGCCTATCGCCGGTTTGATTCCCGGTTCCACACCGATGATCGGCACCGTGAAATTTTGCCGCAGCCCGGCGATGGAAACCGCGGTGGCGGAATTGCATGCGGCAACCAGAGCCTTGGTCGGATGGGCCACAAGAAAGTCACAGATGCGCTGACAGCGCTCGGCTACCAGTTCAGCGGTTTTATTGCCGTATGGCGAATAGGCAAGGTCGGCAAAATAGACAAACCGCTCCCGTGGCAACAAGTGGGTGATTTCCCGCAGTATCGAAAGGCCGCCGATGCCGGAGTCAAATACACCCACCGGGGCGAGGGTGGAAGGGGCGGGGGCAAGTTTTGTTGTCATGAGCGGTCTCGGAATACAGAGCAGTGTTGTAGCCTGTGTCGGCCTGTAAAGCAAATAGCGCAGGCGACGTTGCCGTGTACGAACCGTATTGCCGATTGTGCCCATCGGCACAGTACACTACCATTCCCTTCCCTGATTGCGAGCCGGGCTTTGCGTCCACCCACTATTATGTGTTCATCCGGATTTCGTTCCGCGTTTTCAGATTCCGGTTCCGCCCGGCAACCCGCCGATTCGCATGGACACCATGTAATCTGTCTAATGGGCGCGACGGCCACCGGCAAGACGGCGCTGGCGGTGGATCTGGTCCAGCGTTTCCCGTTTGACATCATCAGCGTGGATTCCGCCCAGATTTACCGGGGGATGGATATCGGTACAGGAAAGCCTGACGCGGACACGCTACGGATTGCCCCCCACCGGCTGATTGATATCCGCGATCCCGCTCAGGCCTATTCCGCGTCGGAGTTTCGCGAAGATGCTGTCAGGGAAATCGACAAGGTACGCGAGTCCGGTCGGGTGCCACTGCTGGTCGGCGGCACAATGCTCTATTTCAAACTGCTGCGTGACGGCCTGGCCAGCATGCCTGCGGCCGATGCTGCGGTGAGGAGCAAAATCGAGGCGGTGGCCGACGCCGATGGCTGGCACAAAGTGCATGAGCAATTGGCGCGGGTGGATCCGGTCTCGGCGGCCCGCATTCACCCGAATGACCCGCAGCGCCTGCAACGGGCCCTGGAGGTGTTCCTGGTGTCCGGCAGGCCGCTGTCGTCGTTTCATCAGCAGCCCGTTCACCAGACCGACAGCGGCAAATCCTCACTGATATTCCACTTTTTCGCGCTACAGGCGCCATCGCGCGAAGTGCTGCACCACCGAATTGCCGACCGTTTCAGACAAATGCTGGCGGACGGGCTGGTAGAGGAGGTCGATACCCTGTACAGGCGGGGCGATCTGAGCCTTTCGCTGCCTTCCATGAGATCCGTAGGATATCGCCAGGTTTGGCGGTATCTGTCCGGTGAAATGCGCTATGATGCAATGGTGGAAAGGGGTATTATTGCCACACGACAACTAGCCAAGCGCCAGCTGACCTGGCTCCGAAGCTGGGACAGTGTGCAGGATTTGTATGGAACCCTCCCGCAAACCTCAGACGAGGTCTTGAATTTCATGCGTTCCATCTCAATATAAAGCTTTCGTCCTGAATCACGTCGGGTCTGGAATTTCGATATCAACACCTAAGGAGAATATCAATGTCAAAGGGGCATTCGCTACAAGACCCTTTTTTGAACGTGCTACGAAAAGAACGCATACCGGTCTCAATCTATCTGGTCAGCGGTATCAAATTACAAGGTCAGATAGAGTCCTTTGACCAGTTCGTGATATTGCTCAAGAATGCGGTGAACCAGATGGTTTACAAGCATGCCATTTCCACAGTTGTACCGGCGCGTACAGTACGAATTCCGATCCCCGGACCGAACGGCCCATCAGATGATGACGAGGTATCGCCGGGAAATATCGCGTGACACCGGCATAAGCCGATGCTGTCAAGCCAGTTCGACTGGCCAGAGGTAGAGATTGTTTTTTGAACGCCCCGAAGGTGGTGAGATAGCTGTTCTGGTTCATATCACGTTACCGGTGAAGGACCAGGAAGATCCTGCAGAGTTTGAGGAACTGGTGATCTCGGCGGGCGGTGACCCGGTGACGTTTATCACCGGCAGCCGCAAAAAGCCCTCTCCCGATACTTTCGTCGGCCGTGGCAAGCTTGAGGAAATAGCCCAGGCCGTCGTCCAGTACGGCGCCGAGCTGGTGCTGTTCAATCACACGCTGTCTCCCAGCCAGGAGCGAAACCTGGAACAGCATCTGCAATGCCGGGTACTGGACCGCACCGGCCTGATACTCGACATCTTCGCCCAGCGAGCCCGTAGCCATGAGGGTAAGCTGCAGGTGGAGCTGGCCCAGTTACGCCATCTCAGTACCCGCCTCAAACGGGGATGGACGCACCTTGACCGGCAAAAGGGCGGCATTGGTTTGAAAGGAGCGGGCGAAACCCAGCTCGAGCTTGACCAGCGCATGATCGGACAGCGTCTGAAGTCCGTCAACAAAGCACTGGACAAGGTCCGCAGCCGCCGCGAGCAGGGCCGTCGCTCCCGTCGCCGGGCGCGAGTTCCCACGGTATCACTGGTGGGTTACACGAACGCCGGTAAATCAACATTGTTCAACAGTCTCACCGATGCCCGCTCCTATGCGGCCAATCAATTATTTGCCACCCTGGATTCCACGCTGCGACGGCTTGACCTCGATGGTCTGGGCCAGGTAGTCCTCGCGGATACCGTGGGATTTATCAGCCACCTGCCCCATCAGTTGGTGGACGCCTTTCGCGCCACGCTGGAAGAAACCTCGGAGGCCGCATTGCTCCTGCATGTGGTGGACGCCCACAATGAGTCGCGCTCAGAGCTGGTTACTGAAGTGGAGTCTGTGCTGGCGGAGATCGGTGCCGAGAGCATCCCCAGGCTGGAGGTCTTTAACAAGATTGACCTGATTCCGGGACGTGAGCGCGCGCTGGAACGCGACGAACAGGGCCGTCCGATTCGGGTGTGGATATCTGCGATTACCGGCGCGGGGCTCGATTTGCTCAACGCCGCGGTGGCGGAACTGCTTGGCGGTGAACTGTTCAGTCAGGACTTGTGGGTGCAGCCTCAGTATGCCCGCCTGCGCAGCCGGCTTTATGAGCTGGGTGCCGTGAAACGGGAGGCCGTGGACGATTCCGGTGTATTCCGCCTCCAGGTTCGGTTACCACGAAGCGACCTGCTCCAGATGCTAAGAGAGGAAGGTCTGCAGATGGATGGTGATGCCGTAGTGCGGAATTGCGCCAGTCCCGTCAACAACGCCCCACCGCCCCCTGCACACTAACCGGAATTTGACCGGTCCTACACAGGCTGGCAGAGGGTCTGTTCCAGAGGTACTGTTAAAGGTACTGTGTTAAATGTTATTAATTCGCTAAAATCCATTTTTTCATGAATACAGGTACGGAGAAGCCAATGGCTTGGAATGAACCGGGCGACAACGGTAAGGATAACGATCCCTGGGGCGGAGGCCGCAAAGGCGGCGGCGACCAGGGGCCGCCCGATATCGACGAAGTGATCCGAAATCTCAGCAAGAAATTCGGCGGCTGGTTTGGCGGCTCTTCAGGCAGGTCGTCGGGAGGGTCTTCAGGTGGCGGCCGTGTGTCGCTTGGACTGATTGCCGGAGTGCTGGCGGCAGTAGTCGCGGTATGGGCCGTAATGGGCATTTATACCGTGGACGAATCCGAGCGCGGGGTTGTGCTGCGCTTCGGCCGCGTGCTGGATACCATCGTGGAACCGGGCCTGCACTGGAACCCACCCCTTATCGATGAAGTGAATATCGTGTCCTTCAACCGGGTAAGCACCAAATCCTATCGAAATGACATGCTTACCACTGACGAGAATATTCTCAATATTGCGATGACCGTGCAGTATGTGATCACCGATCCTGTTGACTACGTTATCGCGGTGACGGATCCCGAAGGCAGTCTGGACCATGCGGCTGAATCCGCCATTCGTCATGCGGTGGGCAGCAATTACATGGATCAGATACTGACCACCGGTCGCGGGGCGATGGCTGATGACGTTCAGGGGCGGTTGCAAAGCTATATGGACGCGTACAATACCGGTATCCGGGTACAGACTGTCAATGTCACCGACGCCCAGCCGCCGGAAGCGGTTCGTCCCGCGTTCGACGACGTAATCAGGGCGCGGGAGGACGAACAGCGAGCCCAGAACCGGGCACAGCAATACGCCAACCAGGTTATCCCGGAAGCCCGTGGTGAAGCCCAGCGCACGATCGAACAGGCGAACGCCTACCGGCAGGAAGTGATCGCGATGGCACAGGGTGACGCGTCCCGCTTCAATCAATTGCTGACTGAATACAGTCTGGCACCCGAGGTGACCCGGGAACGATTGTATATCGACGCGATGCAGGACGTGATGACCCGAAGCAGTAAAATCATGGTGGACGTCGAAGGTGGCAACAATATGCTGTACGTGCCACTGGACAAGATACTGGAACAATCAGGCAACACCGCGGTAGGTCGCAATGCCGCAAACGCCAGCGTTCAGGAACTGGAAGATCTGGCCGACCGGTTGTCGCCCTACCTGGCGGCTCCAGGCAGCACATCAAACACCGTGGACCGGACCAGGTTGCCGGACACAGGAAGAGGGCGATAGTATGAAAAATACGGTATTGATTGTAGTCATTGTTCTGCTGGCATTGCTCGGCAGCAGTACACTTTATGTGGTGAAGCAAACCGAGCGGGCGGTATTGCTCCGATTCGGTCAGGTGGTCAACCCTGATGTGCAGCCAGGGCTTCATGTCAAAATACCCTGGGTGAACACGGTGCGGAAATTTGATGGCCGTCTCATCATACTCGATAACGCGCCGCAACGTTTCCTGACACTCGAACAGAAAGCGCTGCTGGTCGACTCCTACGTCAAGTGGCGTATTGTCGACACCGGCCGGTTCTATGTTGCGACCCGTGGTGACATCTCGATTGCTTCGAGCCTGCTGGCGGACCGGACCAATGACGGCCTGCGGGACCAGTTGGGCGCAAGAAATTTACAGGAAGTGGTCGCCGGTGAGCGAGACCAGTTTATGCTCGACCTTTCCGATGATCTGAACGAGACCGTAGCCGCCGATATCGGCATTGAAGTGATTGATGTGCGGGTCAAGCGCATCGACCTGCCTGACGATGTGCGTTCCTCGGTTTACGATCGCATGAACACGGAAAGAAATCGCGAGGCGCAGGAGCTTCGGTCCCGCGGTGAGGAACTGGCGATTGGAATCCGCGCCGATGCCGACCGGCAGGCGACCATCTACATGGCCGAGGCGTACCGGGACGCGGAAGAGTTGCGTGGCGAGGGCGATGCCCAGGCCACCGCTATTTACGGCGAGGCCTATAACAAGGATCCTGAGTTCTTCGCCTTCACCCGCAGTCTCAACGCGTATCGGCAGACGTTCAATAACAAAAGCGACATATTGCTGCTGGATCCGAGCGGTGACTATTTCCGCTTCTTCCAGAATCTGCCCGGCGAGCAACAGGGCGGGCTGGTAAACTAGCTGGTTCAGTCCCAGGTCTTCACCCCGGGGGAGAAAAGTACATCACCGGAGTAATCCGGTATCAGAACCTGAGCGACGTCATTGCCATGTTGCTCAGGTTTAATTTTGGGTTTGATTCATGCACCTGGATCGGACCCGACCCCGCCAGGGACCTGCTTCTGCGGCCGGTTTGGTGGATGCGGGAGCGGACTATAACAAATGTTACATGATCTGGCCGTTGCCTTCTGCCTGATGCTGGTTATCGAGGGAGTCATTCCCTTTCTGGCTCCGGGAAGATGGCGCAGGATGTTGTTGATGCTGGATCAGGTGGATGACCGCGCCATGCGCATAATGGGTCTGACCAGTATGCTGATCGGGACGGTTCTGCTTTACATAATCAATTGAATGACGGGATTATCTGGTGGGAAGTAAATGACTGCTGTTGATCGATGGCTGCTGCCGGACGGCGTTGACGAGATGTTGCCTGAAGAGGCGTACAAACTCGAATCCCTGCGTCGTGAACTGCTGGATCTTTATCAGAGCTGGGGTTATCAGTTGGTGATTACCCCGCTGATCGAGTATCTGGAATCCCTGCTCGTAGGAACCTCGCAGGATCTCGATCTGCACACCTTCAAAATTACCGATCAGCTCAGCGGTCGCATGATGGGCATTCGTGCGGACATCACTCCCCAGGTGGCGCGCATTGACGCCCATTGTCTCCACCGTAATGGCACCGCCCGGTTTTGTTATGCCGACAGTGTCCTTCATACCAAACCACGCGGGTTGCTGACTTCACGAGTTCCCATTCGCGTCGGCGCCGAGCTTTACGGGCATGCCGGGGCCGACGCCGACATCGAACTGATCTGCTTGATGCATCGCGGCCTGCAGACAGCCGGCATCGACAATCTGTCTATCGTTCTCGGTCACGTGGGCATTTTCCGTACGCTGGTCAGTGCCGCGCAGCTCAGTGGTGAAGCCGAGCGAATTCTGTTTGAGGCGTTGCAGCGAAAAGCCTATGAGGAAATAGACCGGTTGCTCAATGAACATGTCGATGATGATGACCTGCGGCGCATGCTGTATGAACTGTCTCGATTAAGCGGAGATGCATCAGTGCTGGATCAGGCTCTGGAAGTTTTCAGCGAGGCCCCTCCGAGCGTAGGCAGGGAAATCGGGGAACTGGAAGCGATAGCCAGAGGCGTTCAAAAACGCATTCCGGAAGTGACCCTTTGTTTTGACCTGTGTGAGCTGCGTGGCTATGAGTACCATACCGGAATCGTCTTCGGCGCTTATACTCCGGGATACGGCCGTGCACTGGCCAAGGGCGGACGTTATGATCACATTGGTGAAGTGTTCGGGCGCGCGCGTCCCGCGTCGGGGTTCGACAGCGATCTGCGTTCCCTGGTGAAGTTGAGCAGTCGCGAATTTCAGCTGCCAAAAGCTATCATGGCACCCGCCGGCGACGATGCCGAGTTGCTTGACCTGATTTCTCAATTGCGCGGTCAGGGCGAAGTGGTTACGGTGTGCTTCGCCAGGGAAGGCGAGGGCAGGGAAACCGGCGATGGCAACCGTGGAGATGGTAGCGGCGGAGATAGCCACCGCGGGGATGGCCTCAGTATTGCAGACATGGCCGGTGAACTGGGCTGTGACCGCCGTCTCGTGCGTGACAAAAAAGGAAGATGGATCATCGCGGCGCTGGGCGAGTAGCCCCCAACCGCAGACATTAATTCAAGGTAGTTGAGCTGATCGCAAATGGGTAAAAGTGTTGTAGTACTTGGAACGCAATGGGGCGACGAAGGGAAGGGCAAGATCGTTGATCTTTTGACTGAGCAGGCCTCCGTGGTAGCGAGATTTCAGGGCGGCCACAACGCTGGTCATACACTGGTCATTCGCGGTGAGAAAACCGTACTGCATTTACTGCCCTCCGGCGTGCTGCGCGAAGGTGTTCAGTGTGTGATAGGTAACGGTGTGGTGCTTTGCCTGGACGCGTTGCTTGATGAAATCGGTGAACTGGAGGCCCGTGACATCCCGGTGCGGGAACGATTGCGAATAAGCGGTGCCTGTCCATTAATTTTGCCAACACATGTCGCACTCGATCAGGCGAGAGACTCGCGACTGGGAACCACCGGCAGAGGAATTGGCCCCGCTTACGAAGACAAGGCGGCTCGACGGGGCATTCGTCTGGCGGAGGCGCTGGACAAGGCGACTTTTGCCGAGCGTCTGGCCGAACTGATGGAGTATCACAATTTTCTGCTGGAACATTATTACCGCACGGCTCCGATAAACTATAAGGAAACGCTTGAACACAGTCTGCAACTGGCCGAACAGGTCGAGCCCATGGTAGCCGATACCATCGATATGCTCCACAATCACCGGAAGCGAGGGAACAACATTCTGTTCGAGGGTGCTCAGGGTTCCTTGTTGGATATAGACCACGGTACTTATCCGTATGTGACCTCTTCCAATACGACTGCCGGCGGTGCGGCGACCGGTAGTGGGTATGGTCCGTTGTATCTGGATTATGTGCTGGGCATCACAAAAGCGTATGCCACGCGAGTCGGAACCGGTCCGTTTCCCACCGAATTGTTTGACGAAGTTGGCAGTCATCTATCGTCTGTGGGATGTGAAAAAGGAGCAACAACCGGCAGGGATCGGCGTTGCGGCTGGTTTGATGCGGCGGCGCTGCGCCAGTCCATCAGAATCAGCAGCGTGTCGGGAATCTGTCTGACCAAGCTGGATGTGCTTGATGGTCTGGATACAGTCAAGGTCTGCACCGGATACCGCGACGTGGGTGAAAGCATGTCGGCCTGGTTAATGAACGTGGCCGTTGCCGATCAGCTCGAACCGGTTTATGTCGAATTGCCGGGATGGACGGAGTCGACCGCAGGCATCAAGTCTGTGGATCAGTTGCCTGTAAATGCCCGCGCCTATATACGATTCATTGAAGAACAGATCGAAGCGCCTGTGGACATCATTTCAACGGGGCCGGACCGCGACGAAACCATTATTCTTCGTCATCCCTTCGCATGAAATCGCGGCGCGAGTCGCGCGGCCCCGGCGAAAAACTTTTCGGCACATGATCCGACTTCTCGATAATACCCTTCGCCAATAACCACCCCTGTCCGCCACCAACTCACTTGGCGTCTTGCTTTATTCTTGAATGGAAGGATTGCAGGGAAATAATTTTGCGTTTTTGGGGGCTGATATGGCATGTTCGGACAAAAATTTACGGATGCAAAAAACGACAAAAATATCAAGATATTGGTTGACAGCGTTTTTTCAACACTATATGTTGGGCGCAGTTGACAGGGCAGCTTAACGAATACCCCGTGGAGAATGTGATAATGAACAAGATCGCTCGCGTACCAACAGAAGCACCGGCGAATGATAGTGTGCAGGAAACTCCTCGTACGGAAGCAGAGAAGCTTTTTCTTAAAAAGCAAATCGAAGATAAAATTCGAATGACGCTATGCCAGTTTGCCGATGAAATCGCCAGGGTAAAAAAGCAGCGCGAGAAGCACTAGTTTTTTGTCTGGCGCCGTCTTCCCCACAATTCGCAACGATACCCTCTTTCAGCCGTTCCCGCCTATTCGGGTCGCCGTTCCCTTGCCTCACTGACAAAGTTTCACAAGCATTCGATATTCAATGCCCGCCGGGTTATCCTATCCTGATTCGGGTCGGCCCGGTTCAAGGGTTCCGACCGCGTCAATTGGCCGACGAACCCTTTGAGGATTAATCAATGACACGCAAAGCTGGAATAGTCATGCTGGTCGCGCTTCTATTGGGCGCTTGCGCGAGCCCAGCTCAACGCACACCTTTACTGGGCGCGGAACCAGAGGTAAGCGGGATCGTGACCAACGCGCCCAGAACACTTCGGCTCTATTTTGAAGCATTGCCGGATGTTCCCCGCAGTAACGTGGAACTCGAGGGTCCGGACGGGGAAATGTTGACGCTGCGCGGTATACATACCATGGGCGCCGATGATCTGATGATGGAAATCAATGACAACGTTCCCAATGGCGAATACACAGTGCGCTGGAATGCCTACATCGGTGATGATCCCACCGGCTATGAAGGTTCCTACAATTTCACGGTCGACGCGGCAGACTGATACCTGAAGTCAACACCAACGGAAGCAGTTGTCCGTCAAACTGCATCACAATAGAATTTTGTTAAACCAGTCGATGCTCCGTTCCCAGGCCAGCGCCGCGGCCGCTTCGTCATAGCGAGGAGTCGTATTGTTATGAAACCCGTGACTGGCGCCTTCATAAACATGTGCTTCAAATTCCACACCCGCACTGGATAATGCTTCTTCGTAAGCCGGAGCCCCCTCAAGAATTCGCGTATCGGTACTGGCATTGTGAATGCACAGCGGCGTCGTGATATTCGCCGCCTCTTCCGGGGGAGCCTGACGACCATAAAAAGGAACCCCGGCATCCAGCACGCCAGGCATCCGCGCCGCGAGCATATTGACAACACCGCCTCCGTAACAGAAGCCCACGGCACCAACCCGGCCATTGCTTCCAGGATGGCCTTTCAGAAAACTCACCGCCGCCTGCCAGTTACTCATCATTTCCTCGCCGTCCAGCCGCCGCTGCATGTCCCGACCGTCATCATCGTTTCCGGGCCAGCCACCCAGGGGGCTCAGCGCGTCAGGCGACATGGCCATGAAGCCCACCAGCGCGAGCCGCCGGGTGACATCCTCTATATAAGGATTGCGGCCGCGGTTTTCATGAATCACCAGCACCGCCGGCAAGCGTCGGTCAGTTCGGTCGGCTGGACGCACCAGATAACCCTGCCAGTCCTGCGGCGAAGGATAAGTCAGGTAAGTTCCCTCAATACGTGGGTCTGCAGAGGCAATTTCCTGCGCTTCGGCATACCGCGGCAGCAGACTTTCAAGAATCGCCGCGGCGGTCAGCCCGCCCACCGCGAACTTGCTCACTTGACGCAGAAAGCCGCGCCTGTCTATGGTGCCGTGAACATATTGATGGAAGCTTTCCAGCACTTCAGGGTGAAAATCCTGCAGGGTCATGTCGGGCTTGCTCATTGACTTGCACCTCTTCACAGTTGTCGGGAGATTCGTGCTTTCAACTTTAACATGACAAGCCCAGTCAGGCATCTCCCCCTCCCTCGTTAAGTGGTTTCACTGATGTTTCCTCCGGAAGAAACGGTATATCTTCCAGAAAAGCTATGGACATTAACGACCCCTCGCCAAAATCGTATCGTGCCATCCGTACAGGGCTGCGCCGCGGCAGTCCTGCTTTCGCGATACGGGCGTCCACGGCCCGGAAACGGCGTAGCCGAAGGTTCCCAGTCCAATAGATCACAACCACAGGAGCAGCAAGGAATGTGCGGAATAGCGGGAATATTCGGTGTCAACGGCAGTCCGGTGGAGGCACGGGAAGTACAGTCGATGTGCGACGCCATCGTCCATCGCGGCCCCAATGATGAAGGCTACTTTGTGCACGGGGCGATAGGGCTTGGCATGCGACGGCTGAGCATCATCGATCTGTCAACCGGCCGCCAACCGGTACACAATGAAGACGGATCCGTTCAGGTGGTGCTCAATGGCGAAATCTACAATTTTCGCGAGTTGCGACAAGACCTGGAAGCGCGCGGTCACAGCTTCTACACCCGAACGGACACGGAAGTCATCGTACACCTATACGAGGAATATGGCGCGGATTGTGTGAAACATCTGCGCGGTATGTTTGCCTTCGCCTTGTGGGACGCCAATAACCGAACGCTTCTGCTGGCGCGAGACAGGCTGGGTATAAAGCCCCTGTTTTACGGTGAGTTCAACGGTCGGCTGATATTTGCCTCTGAGTTGAAGGCTTTATTGCAATTGTCGGCAGTGAAACGGGAATTGAATCTGGCGTCTGTTGGATATCTGTTCAGTTTTATGACCACTCCTCCGGATGAAAGCGTGGTGTCGGGTGTACACAAACTTGAACCCGGCAATCTGCTGCTGGCGCGGGCCGGTCAGGTTCCGCGGGTTATACGGTACTGGGATGTGCGGTTTGAAACAGATTATAAGCAGACGGAGAATGATTGCATCGACCGGCTCCGCTCGCTACTCAAAGAGTCCGTCAGGTTACGCCTGGTAAGTGACGTACCGCTGGGCGCTTTTCTCAGCGGCGGTATTGACTCCAGTGCGGTGGTGGCGAGCATGGCCGAGCAATGCAGCGCGCCGGTAAAAACCTTTTCCATTGGTTTCAGCGACGCAGCCTACAACGAAGCGCCACACGCAAAACAAGTCGCCGAGGCATTCGGCACCGATCACCATGAATTGATTCTTGAACCCAATGTCACAGATATGCTGGACGATCTCGCCTGGTATCTGGACGAACCATTCGGTGATTCGTCCGCCATTCCAACCTACATGGTGTCCAAACTGGCTGCGGAATATGTCACTGTGGCATTGTCCGGCGATGGCGGCGACGAGCTTTTTGCCGGTTACGATAAATACCTGGTAGAGCGCAAGGAGCGTACGCGCCACAATATCATCCCCGCGGCACTCCGTCGGATGGTGGGAGTGTTCGGCGACCGCATGACGGAAGGCGCGAGGGGAAGAAATTTTCTGCGGCACCTGGCGCTCGATGGTTCCGACCGTTACGTGGATGCGAACTCGCTGTTCAAGCGCGACGAGCGGAAGGGCTTGTTTTGCGATGAAGCCGGCGCGGCGGTTATGGCCACCGACCGGTGGGGTGCCCGGTATGAAAGGTTCGACCGCGAAGAAGGACACTGGTTGTCTAAAGTTCAATATGTGGATATTCACAATTATCTCCCGCTGGACATCCTCACCAAGGTGGATCGCATGAGCATGGCCCACTCCCTGGAAGCGCGCGTGCCGCTGTTGGATCACAAGCTGGTGGAATACGCCGCCACCATCCCGCCGGAATATCGGCTGAAAGGCGGCGACACCAAATTCATCTTCAAGAAGGCAATGCGCGGGATTTTGCCGGATGCAATCATTGATCGGCGTAAACAGGGCTTCGCTGTTCCTCTGGAAAGCTGGTTCCGCAGTGAACTGAGCAGTAAGGCGCACGATCTGCTTATGTCGGACACCTGCCGCTCCCGGAATCTGTTCAACCAGGCTTACATCGGAAACATGCTGGCCCGGTATCGCAATGGAGAGTCGCAGCGTCTGAACTCGCGCTTGTGGACGCTGATTTCCTTTGAACTTTGGTGTCGTAAATTTCTTGACGAGCCTGCCATCCGCGCCGGTGAACAGTCTTCCGATGAGCAGGAGAACGCATGGCGGTTTTCGGCGGCTTGAGCCAATCTTTCAATGACAGAGGCCGGGGCGCCGTGACAACAAATACCGGTAAGCGAATCAGGCTGCTGAAGGTGGTTGTGAACTTCGAATCAGGAGGCACTGAAAGACAGGTGGCCAATCTGGTTCGCGACCTGGATCCCGCCGGGTTCGATCTCGAATTTGCCTGCCTTGAAAAATGCGGTCCCTACCTGGACGAATATGCCGGCAACAATATTCCGATAACCGAATTCAGGATCGGCAGCCTGTATTCGCCCGCATTCATCATACGCATCCTCAGATTCGCGGCGTACATGCGCTCACGACAGTTCGATATTGTCCACGCTTACAACTTCTATTCACTGGTGTTTGCGATACCTGCAGCAAAACTGGCCGGAGTTCCGGTAGTGATCGCCTCTATCCGTGACCGTGGGGTCTATCTTAGTGGGATGAAAAGGTGGGTGCAGAAACTGGTCTGCGGCCTGGCGGACCGGGTGCTTGTCAATGCCGACTCCATCCGTGACTGGCTATTGGAGGAAGGTTATGCCGCGGAACGTATCGCGGTAATCAAAAACGGTATCGACCTGACGCGATACGGCCGCACAAACGTCGAGTCTGTCCGTAAGGAATGGGCGTTGCCCCCGGTTGCGCCTTTGATATTGATGGTAGCGAGGCTTAACACGAAAAAAGGGGTCGAGGAGATTATCAGGGCGGCTGCGATAGTCACCCGCCGCCATCCGGAGTCGCGTTTCGTTCTTGTCGGCCGCCCATCGGAATCGAGTCTCAGGATCAACGGTGCGGGTAGCTGTGATGTTCAGAACTGGATGACACTTATCGACCGGCTGAATCTGGAAGGAAAGGTTATTTTCACCGGCCATCGAACTGACATACCGGCTCTTCTCGGCGCGGCGACAGTCTCCGTACTACCGTCCCATAACGAGGGACTGTCCAACACATTACTGGAGTCAATGGCCAGCGGAACACCCGTGGTGGCGACCGATGTGGGAGGTAATCCTGAACTGGTCGAAGACGGAATCACCGGGCTGCTGGTTCCCAGGATGAACCCCGAAGCGCTGGCGTCCGCCATCGACAGGCTGTTGGAAGATCCTGAACTGGCGACGCGACTTGGCAACGCAGCCCGAAAAAAGGTGGCGCTTCGGTTTTCCAATGAAGTGATGGTACAGCAGACCCAGAAGCTGTACCTGCGGGAGGTTGGCGTTTGAATCGTCAAGCTCGCCACTTTCCAGGCTGACGTGTTGTTATCCCGGGAATAGCGGGATAGCGTCAACTTCAAGTCGGTCCGACCACTCCGGGCGGTCAAGTCCGTGTCTCGCTGCTTGCAGGTTACTCCGTGCAGGCATTAAACTGGGTCGACTCCGGTGAACGCCTCAGTCAGGCAGGAATCGTTCACCGCTACGGGAGATAACCATGAAATTGCTAGGCCGGAATTTGCCGCGTTTCGCGGGGCTTGGAGTGCCGCGAGTAGCGGAATGCTGTGTTGTGGCGGTGTTGTCCCTGGCTGCGGCCCCTGCCATGGCTTCCAGTCCCTACACGGCGCCGTCTTCGTGGGTAAACGACTTGAGTCCGGTTTCGGAACTGGACTGGAACTACGAACGAGCGGCGCATTTGCTGGAGCGGGCCGGATTTGGTGGCACACCGGAACAGATCGAGCATCTCGCGGATATGACTCCACAGCAGGCGGTGGATCATCTGGTGGATTTTCACGCGTTGGACGCTGATCCGTTGCCTGATTTTGAACTTTCCGGATTGTTTGACCCGGCGATGGACCCGTTTCCCAACAGTCGCGCCGAAGCGGTGCGCCAGGCCCGGGACAACGGTGAGTCGATGGGAGCAAAAGTGGCTCACGGAGAGAGTCGACCGATTCAGCCGGTGGTAAACAAATTCTTTTATGGGCTGCGCGGTAATGAAATGGAAGCGCGCCGACTGGCCACGTGGTGGGCGGACAGAATGGTGGTAACCGAACGGCCGTTGCAGGAAAAAATGGCGCTATTCTGGCACGGGCATTTTGCGACCACCGATACGAAGGTGCGCGATCACAGGAAGATGCTCAAACAATTGAACCTGTTCCATGAGAACGCGGTGGGAAATTTTGGTGAACTGCTGCTGGCTGTCACCCAGGACCCGGCAATGCTGACATTTCTGGACAATGCCGAAAACATCAAGGCGCATCCCAATGAAAACTTCGGCCGCGAACTGATGGAGTTGTTCAGTCTCGGGGAAGGTAACTACACCGAGCAGGATATTCGCGAAGCATCACGTGCGTTTACGGGATGGACTGACGAAAAATTGCAGTTTGTCATCCGCGAAGAAGACCATGACGACGGAGTCAAGACGGTTCTCGGCCAGACCGGAAATTTTGATGGTGAGGATATCATTGAGATTTTGTTGCAACAGGAGAGCACGGCCGAATTCATGAGCGCCAAGCTGTACCGCTTTTTTGTCCGCGACACCTTGTCTGCGGATCTGCAGTATCAACTGGCTGACGTACTGCGCCGCAACAACTATGAACTGGCGCCTTTTCTGAAGACCGTGTTTCTGTCACGGGATTTTTACAGTAATGAATCAGTCGCCACGCAATTTAAAAGTCCGGTTCAGTTGATGGTGTCCACCTATCGGAAGATGGGTCTGCAACGTATGCCCACGATTCCTGATTTCAATGCCGCCACAGGCAACCTCGGTCAGAGGTTGCTGTATCCGCCCAATGTCGCGGGATGGGCCGGCGGCAGTACCTGGATTACGCCGGCAACCTTGCTGCAACGGGGCAACCTGATGCGGGACGTGTTGTTTCCGGATGTTGAGGGCTTTCTCGCACGGGATCCCATGCCGGGGATTTACCGGCGCGTGGAAGAGCGCCTGGCACAGGGCATGAATATTACCCAGGCCACCACCGAAGGAGATTCCGGCGCCAGTATGCTGGCTGATTCCGATGAAGCCTATAATACCCGTTACGGGGCTTACATGGGTTATGTTGTAGCTTCTGAAACAGTCATTCAGATTCCCCGGTTTCCGGCTGACTTGAGTCTGAGCGCGATGTTGCGCGATGCGCGGGTCGATGATGTGAGCGCGGCCGTGGCGTACCTGGAGACGCGTTTCTTGCGCCACCCGCTGTCGGACAGCGATATGGCGGTTCTGGAGCAGTTTTTGCGGGACGAATTGGGTGCTGACGAGTTGAGTTGGCGCAGTGAAGAAACAGAAATTGCATTGAAACGCGTGTTGCATTTATTACTCAGTGCGCCGGAGTATCAGCTGTCCTGACACTGGCCGCTGGCAGTCGATCACAGGGGCAACCGACGGCGCCAGCCAATTTGCGAAGCGGGGACGACCATGAAGAAGAAATTCACGGCTAACATGACCAGGCGCGGGTTGTTGCGTAGTGGGTTCTATGGGCTCGGCGCGGTCGGCGCGGCGGGCATGCCCTGGCTGAGTGGTCTCACCCATGCGCTCGATGCCGCTGGCAACGACAACGAACGCATTCTCGTTGTGGTTGAACTGTCTGGTGGTAATGACGGCCTGAATACGGTGGTACCGTTCCAGAATGATCACTATTACCGCTTGCGTCCAACGTTGGCAATTCCGAAAAACGAAGCACTGACCATAAGTGATGATATCGGGTTTCATCCATCGCTGCGCGCTTTCGAGGCGCTGTATAAAGACGGTAAGATGGCGGTGATACATGGCTGTGGTTATGATAACCCCAGTCTGTCTCATTTCACGTCAATGAGTTACTGGCACACGGGCGTGCCCAACGGCGGCGAACCCCTGGGCTGGGCAGGGCGTTTTATGGATGCGCGCTGGCCTGAAGCGGAGCGTGAGAATTTACTGTTGAATATCGCTGACAGTCAGTCGCTGGCAGTACGCAGTCGCCTGCATACGCCGCTGGTATTTGATAATCCCGCGCAGTTGAATCGCGAGGGAGATGAACTACAGAAGCAGGCTTATTCGCAGCTGGTGCAAAACAGGGAAACCGGTAACGGCAGTTTGCAGTTTCTACAGAACGTCGCCGAAAATGCGGCCAGCAGTTCAGAATTTGTACGAGATGCCGCGGCTGCTTACCGCACTCCGGTGGATTACGGCATCAGTGGGCTGGGAGGCGACCTTCGCAATGTCGCGGCGCTGATTGACGCCGGGATCGGCAGCAAAGTGTATTATACCAGTTATCGCGGTAATGCCTTCGACACCCATGTCTATCAGGCTGACTTGCATAGCCGGTTGTTGCTGTATGCCGCCGATGCGATTAATGGATTTATGAGAGACATTGAACGGCTTGGTCGAGGCAGGGAAGTCGCGGTGATGGTGTTCACCGAATTCGGCAGACGTGTCGAGGAAAATGCCAGCCAGGGCACCGATCACGGCACCGCCACGCCGATGTTTGTCTTCTCCGGTTCCGGTGAAATCAACGGCGGCCTCTACGGCACCCATCCCAGCCTGGGAGACCTCGACGATGGCAACCTGCGCATGACCACCGACTTCCGCCGCGTCTACGCCTCAATGATCCAGGAATGGATGCAATACCCAGACTCCGCCAAAGTCCTCCGCTCCCCCCACGCCCCCCTAACCCTCTTCCGGGTCTGACCCGCGCAAGTTGTTGAAAAATAGGGAATACGGGCGGGGAAATGGTGGTTTTGGAAGCTTAGAGCGGGCTTTTGGGGGGTGAAATGGCCGGTACAGGGCTGGGAGGCACCGTGGCGCCCAGGAGATGATTTCGCGGCTGGGCGGGCCTACCCCCGAGAAGGCAGTCCCGGTTGCGGCTTATGTCAATTGTTTCCTGCTCGATTTTTGAATATGCCACATCCATAAAATTGTCCAACGGCAAGTGAAGTTGGGTCCGCCAGATATAACGGGTGAATGCTGGAGCCCTCGCAATAAACGGTCAATAGGTGCCACTCTCCTTTTAACAACCTGTCCCCTGTTATACTGCCAGCATTTCGTGGCGATCAATAAGGTCCAGCCACTACCTTATGGCCGGCTATCGGGCATTCCCAATGGAATCCGTCGTAATCACCAATCAGTTCGTCTTCTGGGGCGCCTTGCTCGCCCTGGTCAGCGTGGTCGCGAGTGCAATTCTGACGAGACGCATCGGTATGCCAATATTGCTGGTGTTTCTGGTGGTGGGCATGTTGGCCGGCGAAGACGGACCCGGCGGCATCGTATTTGATAACTATGATATTGCATTCCTGTTTGGCAGCCTTGCCCTTGCCGTCATCATTTTCGATGGCGGTCTGGGGTCGCGGATGGAAACGTTCAGGGTCAGCCTTGGACCGGCGCTTTCGCTGGCAACGCTGGGTGTTTTGACTACCAGCATGCTGACCGGGTTGATTGCGCACTGGCTCCTTGACTGGTCCTGGCTGGAGTCCTTGCTGGTCGGCGCCATCGTTGGATCCACGGATGCCGCGGCAGTATTTGGCATGTTGCATACCGCCGGTCTGGAACTCAAACAAAGAGCATCGGCGACGCTGGAAATAGAGTCAGGCAGTAACGACCCGATGGCGATCTTCCTGACCATGTTGCTGGTGAGCGTCCTACAGGTGGAGGGTCAGACCCTGGGCTGGTCAATGCTGGCCGAGTTCGCTTCCCAGATGGGACTTGGTATGGCTACCGGCCTCGCGGCTGGCTATGCGTTTACCATGCTGGCTCCGCGTCTTGCCATCCCTCCTTCGTTGTATCCCTTGTTGACCCTGGCTTGCGGTCTCAGCGTGTTTGGTCTCACCAATCTCTGGGGCGGCAGCGGTTTTCTGGCTATCTTCATTGTCGGCGTGATCGTCGGAAACTCGCCCCTCCCTCATTCGTCTGACATTCACCGATTTCATGATGGTATGGCCTGGCTCAGTCAGGTTGGCATGTTTCTAATGTTGGGGCTCCTTATAACACCTTCTCAAATTCAGCCAATTCTGTTGCCGGGTTTGGGAATTGCCTTTGGACTGATTCTGATTGCGCGCCCGGTCGCGGTGATTCTGTCACTGGCACCCTTCAGGTTTCCCTGGCGTGAACAGGCGTTTATCAGTTGGTGTGGCCTGCGAGGAGCAGTGCCGATTATTCTGGCGTTGTTTCCATCGTTGGCGAACCTGGATCAAACTGAAGTTTATTTTGAACTGGCGTTTGTTGTCGTGCTGGTGTCGCTTGTGGTGCAGGGGTGGACTATCGCCCCGGCGGCCAGGCTGCTGGGTTTGAACCTACCCCAAATGAATACGACAGCACTGTTTCGCTCAGTGTTTATCGGTCAAAAGGAAGACCTGGCGCTGTTTATTTACGATGTCGCACCCGGTAGCCAGGCGGTTGATGTAGCAGTGGATAAAATGGTGTTACCGAAGGGGACAGGAATTGTCTGTGTTGTGCGCGATGGAGTTGAGCTGAAATCATGGAGGAATTCGCGGCTTTGCAGCGGCGACAAGGTGATCATACTCAGCCAGAGCGACCAGCCCGATGGTCTGTCTCGCTGGTTTGCACCGCGGTTGGATAAAGCCATTCCCCAATTTTTTGGTGAGTTCGTTCTCAATCCGGACGCCAAGCTGGAAGCGGTGATGGCGGTGTATGACGTTTCGGTTCCTGATCACTACCGCAACCTGACGCTGGCTGAATACATGCAACGAATGTTCCATAATCGAGCAGTAGTCGGGGACCGCGTGCGTGTGGGTTCGGTGGAACTGCTGGTTAAGGAGGTCAGGGACGGAAGAATCAATCAAGTGGGATTAAAAATTTCTCCGCCGCATTAGCGTTGGAGTTTTTCTGTTTACTGTGGTTTGTGAGAGGATAATGGTTTACTGACAAGGCAAACACATGCTGCAAGTTTCCACAAATGTCTTCATTCCCGATGAGGAGATTGAGTTATCGGCAATCCGCGCTCAAGGCTCCGGAGGCCAGAACGTTAACAAGGTCTCGTCGGCGATTCATCTGCGTTTCGATATCAATGCCTCATCGCTGCCTGATTTTTACAAGCAGCGTCTGTTGAACCTGCGCGATTCGCGCGTCAGCAAGGAAGGCGTTATCGTGATCAAGGCACAGCAGTTCCGCACGCAGGAAAAGAATCGCGAGGATGCCCTGCAACGACTGCAGGAATTGGTCAAGGCCGCGACCGTAGTAAAGAAAGCAAGAAGACCGACACGCCCCAGCAGAACAGCCCAACGCAAACGTGTCGACAACAAGGTTTCGCGCGGCCGAACCAAAAAGCTCCGCGGCCCCGTCTCCGACTAGCGGCCGGGTCGGACCGCCGCAACCCCCCTGAATACAAGCATCCGGCTCTGTGTGCCCCTCCTTTCAGGGCTTTAAACCACCCATTTTGACCTTGTAACGTCAACGTTCGCTCTACGCGATGCGGGCCGGGAATCATTCCCGCAACGAGACTATACTTCCGAAGAGGTGGGCGAGGCCTGGTCCCCGGTGCCCCCGGGTCGGACCACCGCAAGCCCGCTAAAATTGGTGCCTTGTGCTCTTTAGTCAGACCTCTTCGGGATCAAGAGGCCACCTCAACACCCAAAAACGACAGCTTAAGGAGGAAGCGTCATGCCCCGTGCGAACAGATATTTTCTGCCAGGACACGTCTGGCACATTACCCACCGTTGTCATCAATCGCAATTTCTGCTCAAATTTGCAAGGGACCGCCGATGCTGGCGATTCTGGCTCTTTCAGGCCAGAAAGCGTTATGGACTTTGCGTTCTGAACTACATCGTTACATGCAATCATATCCATCTATTGGTACAGGACAGGGGAGAACGTGAGATCGCACGGAGCATGCAACTTATCCAGAGCCGCACAGCGCAGAAATATAATCGGCGTAAATTGCGCAAGGGGGCATTCTGGGAAGACCGCTATCACGCGACAGCCGTGGATACGGATCAGCATTTGGCCCGCTGCGTGACGTATATCGATCTAAATATGGTGCGCGCGGGAGCGGTAAAGCACCCTTCTGAATGGGAGTGTTCAGGGTATAGGGAAATTCAGAAACCGCCTTTGCGATACAACACCGTCGACCAAGCGGCGTTGCTGCGCTTGTTTGGCCTCACTCGGTGGGCTCAGTTGCAGCAAGTTTGCAGAGAGTGGGTGCGCGAGGCGATTCGCGAGGACAGCAGTCGACGCGATAGTGTCTGGTCGGCTAGCCTTGCGGTGGGCCGTAAGGAATTTCTAAAGGATGTAAAAAAAACATTGGGGACCAGGGCCCGCTGCCGAAATCTCGAATACGACGGCGGTTTTCATGTTCTTCGCGAACCGTCAACGTGTTACAGGTCCCATTCCGATAGTTAAATGGAGCGGCTAATTAATTATTAGAAGGGTAAAATAGGACCTGATCTTTGGCATTTCAATTAGTTACGCTGGTCCGACCCCAGCGGGGGCGACCCCAGCGGGGGCAGGGGCATCTCCGGGCTGTCGTTACTGCGAGCGGACTGGAAGGCCGGGGCGGGCTGCGGATTACGTATTTGCTCCAGCCAGAACACACCATCGAACGGGGCGCTGTTACCTCGAGTACCGATAAAGTCAATGTCACCATCGCCGTCCATATCGCGAGCGATAAACTTGTCAAACATGCCTCGCTGACGTCGGGATACGTCATGACGTGTCCAGGCAGCCGTTGCGTCCCCGGGATTCTCGAACCAGCCGACCCGGCCCAGGGCGTCTCCCTCATCCACATCCCCATCACCAGTGCGAGGTCCTCGACTGTAGCTGCCAGAAATCACATCGACAAACCCGTCACCATTGATATCGGCAACTTCCAGACCGGTTATGCTATCGGGCGCAAAACTGCCAATTTGATGAGCCAGCCAGGCATCGCCGGCGCGCTCAGGCTGTTGAAACCATGCCAGGCCCTGAGTTCCCGCACCAATGATATCCAGCCGCCCATCGTCATTTAAATCCGCATACTCAAGGTTAAACCCGGCCGCCTGATCGCCTACAATCCCGATCGCATGTTCCCGAAACTGTAATTCATCGGTGCTGATGTTCTCGAACCAGATCAGCCGGCTTTCACCGCGGCTGCCAATAAGAATATCCAAGTCACCATCACCATCCAGATCCACCGGCTCTGCGTTTTGCGGGATGCTGTAATTCCCAATCACAGTTTCCTTCCAGCCATCAGCATCGAGCGGATCACCAGTCACCTGATAGATGGCCACCGGGGTTGAACGTGCAAAATCCGCCGGACCGGGACGTTGTGCTCCCTTATTGGCCGCAGTCACTTCGGGTACGCCGTCTCCGTCGAAATCGCCAAAGAACACGCGAATAAATGAACCTCGACCCTCGGTCATGGGCAGTATCCGCCGCGGCCAGGTCATCATGCGTATCAGGGCGCCGGGATTCTGTAAATAGACAAGGTGGGACAGCTCGGCCGCTACGATTACATCGGGATAACCATCACCGTCTACATCGGCAATGTCCACATCTTCCGGTGCCGGGACGTCAGTGCCCTGAGCCAGTGTGATACTGGTCCAGCGGGTTGGGTCTCCCGATCCAAATGCGATGCGCACATGCCCCTCGGGTGGGGGCACGAAATCCGGGTCAGGTACGGCTGAATCGTAGTCAGAGTCCGATTCATGAACCGATACGACATCTTCATAGCCATCGCGATCGATATCCCCCATCACCAGACCATCACTGCCGCTCAGTGCAAAGCCAGCGACATCCGCGTCATCTATGATGTGTTCTCTCCAACTTATATAACTGCCGTCTGTTGCCTGGGCGCTGCTCAATTGATCGCCCACCGGAACCTGGGGAGCCCCGGTACAAGCTGTTATGAACATCAAGCAAACTCCGAGTAGTCGCATACGCATCATATGAATTCCGAATAGTTCCTGGTGCCCGGCGCTGCCAGGTTGACGCCACGCTGAAATGGATGGACAGCCTGAAGAGTAACCCGTTCAGATTGAGAGAGTGTTATATTTTTGCGTTAAGGCTATCATTTTGGCCATCAAACAGGCCTTCTAAGCGTCTGTCTGAGCACAATTTTAATCAAATTAACCAGCACTTCAACGGCTTACCCGGGTCAGACCCGCGAAAACGCTCGAATTTAGCACCTAATTCAATCAGGGAGACCATGCATGAGCAATGAATCCGACAGTGAGTATGGTTTTTGGCAAAAATTTCGGCGGCTGCTTGTGTTCCAGGTAAAACTTTATATTGACGCGTTTCGCGATCTGGTCATGAGCCCGGTTTCCGTCGTGGCGTTTCTGCTGGATTTGATTCAGGGTAAATCGGGAGAGGACTCGAATTTTGAGGGTGCGCTACGTTTCGGACGACGGACCGAAAAAACTATAAACCTGTTTGGCCAATATAGTAACCAGAACGAGGGCCGTTATGATGTAGACGCAGCAGTTCAGCAATTAGAAGAGAACATTAGTCGCCAATACAGGGAAGGCGGGCTTTCTGAAAAAACAAAGCAGGCGCTGGAGAAAACGCTGTCGGTATTCAGGCGATAGCCGTTTTGCGCCGCTTTCACTCTGGGATCCCCACGATTTGACCATCAACGCCCCTCCGCACCAGGGTGTTCGCATCCTTCCTTGATTATCCGCCGACGCGCTTCTTCCCCATAACCCCCACGTTCATATAGGTGCCGAGCATCGATGCTGCTGTCTGCGACCACAATGCTCAATCCATTCTTGCGACGTTCTGTAGCGATTTGTTCCGCCAATTCAGGAAATCACTGCCGCAAATCGTATTTTGATAATTTGGACATGGCATCGTTCCCAGAGACAAGGAACTCCGATGGACATTGCGGAGTTAAAAAGCCCGGTTTAAGGGCAAAAAACTGTTATTTTGGGCGTACAAAGTGTCCGGCTAACAACAACTTGCTTTGGTCCGACCCGAGAAGCCTTGCGGCGCCCCGGGGCTTCCGTATAATGATTCTACTCTTATCGTATTGTTTTTCGCCGAGGCTGCCTATGAACTTTAAACGCTTATCACTGATTGTCGCAGCTCTATTGGGATTGGCCGGATGCGGCGCGGAAGATACTTCTGGACAACAGCCCGCGTCCGAGGCGGCCGCTGCAACGGTTGCTGTGACCATCGATCAGAACGATGTCGGCGGGGTTGTTACCAGTCCCGACGGTCCCGAAGCAGGGGTCTGGGTAATCGCCGAGACGCAGGATTTGCCGACACTCTATTCCAAGACTGTCGTCACGGATGATGATGGCCGCTATCTGATACCGGATCTTCCGGCTGCAAGCTATGATGTCTGGGTACGCGGATACGGGTTGGTGGATTCAGTCAAAGTATCCGCGACGCCGGGCACCACTCTGGATCTCACCGCTGTGGTGGCCTCCGATGCGGCGGCGGCGGCTGAATATTATCCAGCGGGTTACTGGCTCTCGCTGCTGGAAGTGCCCGAACAGCATGAATTCCCCGGCACCGGCCCCGATGGAAACGGTATTGCCACCGGAGTGCACAATCAGGCGGATTATATTCGCCGCGTCACCTCAGGCGGCTGCGTAGTCTGCCACCAGATGGGCAACAAGGCCACCCGTGAAATCCCTGACTTTTTTAACGGCTATGACAGCTCGGTAGCCGCCTGGGAACGCCGCGTAAGGTCGGGCCAGGCGGGTGGGTTTATGAGCAGCATTCTCGCCGGCATGGGCGAGGAAAGAACGCTGCAGATGTATGCGGACTGGAGCGACCGTATCGCCGCTGGAGAATTACCACCGGTGCCCCCGCGTCCCGAAGGTCTGGAACGCAATGTTGTTGTCACTCAATGGGACTGGGCTGATCCGACGGCCTATCTTCACGACCTTGCGTCCACTGATCGCCGCGATCCCACGGTAAATGCCTATGGCAAACTCTATGGTGCGCTAGAGAACAGTGCGGACTATCTGCCGGTGCTGGATCCGACTACTCACACTGCAAGTCAGGTGCCGGTGTTCCCCCTGGATCCCGAATACAATCCCGAGCCTTCCCCCCCGATGGCGCCTTCTCCCTATTGGGGGGACGAGCCCATCTGGGATGCCGCCACGACCGTTCACAACCCGATGCTGGACCAGGACGGCAGGGTATGGATAACGGCACGGGTACGTGACCCAGGCAATGTGCCGGATTTCTGCCAGGAGGGTTCTGATCATCCCTCAGCGCAGGCTTTTCCTGCCGGTCGCGCCGGACGACACCTCGGTGTCTATGACCCGGAAAGCGATATCTATACTCCGATTAACACCTGCTTTGGCACACACCATTTGATGTTCGCCGAGGATGGGAACAACACGCTTTGGACCAGTGGCGGCGGCAGCATCATCGGCTGGCTGAATACCAATGAATACTTGGAAACGGGTGACGCCGAGGCAGCCCAGGGATGGACCCCGTTCATTCTGGATACAAATGGTAACGGACGTCGAGATGAAGGTTATGCCGATCCGGATGATGCTGTCGATCCGGCGAGGGACAAACGCATCAACTCTGGTTTTTATGCCGTCTCGCCAGCGCCGGATGGGTCGGTATGGGGGTCCAACCTTGGTTACCCGGGCGCGGTCGTTCGCGTGGTGCCCGGCGATGACCCTTCTCAAACTGCACTGACGGAGTACTACGAATTGCCGGTAGACGAAAACGGTGATCCGCTGGAAGGTTTTTCACCACGAGGCATGGACATTGATCGCAACGGAGTCGCCTGGGCGGCATTGGCCAGCGGTCATATGGCCAGCTTTGACCGGAGTTTGTGCACGCGTCCGTTGAACGGACCGGAGGCAACAGGCCAGCACTGTCCTGAAGGTTGGACTTTTCATACTGAGCCGATGCCTCAATTCAAGAACTTGGATCGTTCTGGCAGCTCAGAAGGCAGCTATTACACATGGGTGGACCAGTTCGATGTTTTAGGCCTGGGAGACAACACACCGATTAATACCGGTAATCAGTCCGGTGCATTGCTGGTACTCAATGACGACGAATGGGTGAGGATGCGCGTTCCGTATCCGCTCAGTTTCTACACCAAGTGGCTGGACGGCCGTATCGACGACCCCAATGCCGGATGGAAAGGTCGCGGTCTTTGGGCTACCAACAGCAGCCGCGCACCCTTCCATATGGAAACGGGCGCCGAAACCAGCAGCAAGGTCTACCAGTTCCAGCTGCGCCCGGACCCCCTGGCCAATTAGCTAGCGGGGTCGGACCAGTATAGGTCATTGAAATAGCTATGGATTCGTCCAAAAGTTTGCTTCATAGCCGTCTTAGGATGCCCATTTAATGATCAAAATGGATACTTTAAGGTCTCGGAGCAACATGACTCTATATCGCAGTTGCTAGCTGTCGGGTTTCTGTACCGATAACCCTGGTATGAACATCCGGAGTAAGTGGGGAACGATTCAACGTCCTCCGTGAAGGCAAAAACCCTTGTAGCTTCCCATTTGACGGTGAAAAAGCCACTCCAAGTCAAAAAGGCGCGTTTTTTCCTCGTGTCTTTTTTGAAAAACAAGGCGTTGCCTGGGTCCGACCCAAGCAGCATAATAGCGCCCTTTGCCCGCTCTTAACTTCTGGACATGCTGATCAATGTTTTTCAAGAATATCCGTCTGTATCGATTTACGAAGCGTTTTGATATCAAAGCTGAAGAATTGGAAGAAAAATTGGCTGCCAAGCCATTCGAGACGTGCAAGAGTTTTGATTTCAGTCGCTATGGATGGGTTAGCCCGCTCGGCAACGGCGGCGAGATGCTCACTCATGTCTTGGGCGGCTACATCATGCTCTGCGGTCAGAAAGAGGAAAAAATTCTGCCGGCGTCTGTTATCCGGGAGGAAGTGGAAGTCAGAGTCGCAGATCTTGAGGTGAGGCAGGGACGCAAGGTGTATCGAAAAGAGAAGTTACAGCTAAAGGATGATGTCACCGCTGCGCTCCTGCCCCAGGCATTTTCGCGCCTGATCCGCACATTTGCCTATCTGGCTCCCAAAGATGGTCTGTTAGTCATCAATACAACCAGCGCTAAGAAAGCGGAGGAGTTTCTGACTTGCCTGCGGGACAGCATCGATTCGCTGCCTGTAGAAATACCGACAGCCAATCATGCTCCCAGTGATGTTATGACTCGTTGGGTGAAGCAGCGTAAGGCCAGCGACCACTTTATTATTAATCAGGATTGCGAATTCTACAATCCTGTAGAAAACTCAAACATTGTCCGATGCAAAGGGCAAGACATGCGCGGCGAAGAAATCAGCGCTCATCTGGACGCCGGCAAACAAATAAAGAAACTGGGCGTGATCTGGAACAGCTCGCTCAGTTGCATTCTTGAAGATGATCTGACCATCAAACGTTTGCGGTTCGATGGCATTGAACAGGAAAAAGATCGGGGTGGAGATGCGGAACCTGAATCTCAGCGATTCGATCAGGACTTCGCAATTATGACTCTGGAACTCTCCCGGTTCTTCACGTCATTGTTTGCGGCATTTGGCGGCATTGGGTCGGACCGGCGTACTTAATTGATTTAACTGGTTTATTCGCTTTATGCCGCCGCTTCCAGCTAGTTAAAATGCGCTTTTTGAATGGTAAATGGCACTCAACCCCAGTTTTTTATGTGTTGTTACTGGAGACGTACTTTATCACAGTAAATTAACTTTTTAAGCTTCCCCAATAAGAAATTTTCAGGTAATCTTCAGTATTTTCAATCGCTTGCAGCGGTCAGACCTGCTACTTTGAGCGCACCTTTTTGAGTTCGGAAAAGAGCTATCTAAGCGTAGTTTAAGCCTCTATTTCAAGCTCATTTTCTCTAGTTTCAGTAGCTTGCATTGGTCCGACCCCAGCCACGGCGGCGCGAGCCGCGGCCAGCCCTGCGGCTCTGGCTTCATCGCCCATGTTCAGGCCGGTGGCAGTGATCAGGTCAATGTCGTCCAGCCCGAGGAAGCCAAGGAAGTGTGTCATGTAAGGTTGCAAGAAATCCGTTTTTCCCGCTTCATGTATGCCTCCTGTTGCCACCACCAGGTACACTTTCTTTCCACCCAGCAATCCGATCGACCCGGAGGCCGTGTATTTAAATGTGACACCTGCCCTGGCGATGTGGTCGTTCCAGGCTTTCACAGTGGACGGTACGGAAAAATTGTACATCGGCAGAGCCAGTACAATCACGTCCGCCTGCTGCAACTCCGCTATAAGCCGGTCAGAATAATCCACCTTGGCTTGCTGCTCGTGATTTCGATCAGCCTCAGGGGTCATTAATGCCCGCAACCAGCCGTTGTCCAGGTGAGGTACCGGATTCTCATCAAAGTTGCGGGTTGTCACGCGAAAGGGCGCGGCGCCCGAACTCACTCGGGCAGTATTTAGTTCTCCAACCAACTCGTCCGCCAATTGGCTGGATACGCTGGCATCACTCATAACGCTGGCTTTCACTAGCAGCAGACTCTTCATTGTTCACTCCCAAAAAACAAGTTATTGATGGGAGTTATAATAAATCGTATTATTCAATCTAATAATGCAAAAAACCGCTTATATAGATCGAAATATCAGATGTAATGGGAGCCCCAGATGCTCCGTCGCTGGAGCCAATATCCTGGTCAAACCACAAAATGAAGATACCGCGAATTACGTTGGAACAATGGGCCGCCTTTAAGTCAGTAGTCGACCACGGCTCATTCGCCGCGGCCGCCGAGGTATTGAGCAAAAGCCAGTCCTCTGTCAGTTACGCCGTCAGCCGTATCAATGCCAGCATACCGCGCCCCGTACTACGGGTATCCGGCCGTAAGGCAGTGCTTACTCCTGAGGGCGAAGTGCTGTACCGATATGCTACCCAGCTTCTGCATCAGGCGGATGAAACCGAAGCCGTGGCACAATCAATGGCTCTGGGCTTTGAAGCGGAAGTCACACTCGCCCTGGACGCCCTGCTCGATGTCAGCGCGGTGATCTGTACGCTGGAGCGATTTTCGATTAACTATCCTCACACTCGCATCCGTATTCTCGAAACCAGCCTCTCCGGCACTACCGAGGCCTTGTTGGAAAAGAAAGCCGACATTGTTGTCGGGTCCGCGGTCCCTACCGGCTATATGGGCACGCCACTGAAGCAACTCATGATGATGCCAGTGGCGGCGCCCAATCACCCACTGGTGACAGACGACCGGGTTATAGACGAGTGGGAATTGAAAAACCATCGGCAGGTGGTATTACGGGACACCGGCACCCGCCGCCAGGTTGATGCCGGATGGCTTGAATCTGAACAACGCTGGACGGTAAGTCACTTTTCCAGCAGTGTGAAACTGGTAAAGTCGGGACTTGCTTTTGCCTTCCTGCCCCGCAACTGGGTCGTGGCTGAACTGGAATCAGGACAACTGGCGGAACTACATCTGGCTCACGGAGCCGGACGCAACGTGCAACTGTACCTTATGGTGGCGAAGAGCGAAGCCGCGGGACCGGCGACCAAGGCCTTGGCTGAGTTACTGAGGGAGGATCTGCGGTAACATACAAGGAGGGTGCGCCAAGAGAAGTACAGAAAGCAACTTGACTATAAGGACAGTGGATTTTTAAAAGCCCATTCAAAAAATCAGTGCCCTCACAAGCTCACGTAATTCTCCCCTACAGAGCACGCCGCGATCCGGCTCAGATGGCTGTAAGGCAGCCCGGTATCCTGATGCCATTGGTTGAATACATCCTGAACTTTTCGTAAATCGCGCTGACTGGTCGGGTGCGCCGGAATATCCACGCCGGCTCCCTGCAAGGCAACCACGACGTCCCGACCCAGGATAAAGCAATCTTTTCCCATCGTGCGCAAAAAATACTGTGCGCTATAGCCACCCAATCGCGAACCGTGCTTTTTCAGATAAGCCATCAGCCCGACCTGATCCGACTCCGGCCAGTCGGCGAGAAATTTTCCAAAAGACCCGTACTCTTCGGCCACCGTGCGCACGAAACCAATGTTGTCCTGCAGCGCCTTGATCTTCTGCCAGTTGCGCACCACGCGTCGGTCCTGCGTGTAGGCTTCCCACTGCTCAGGTGGCAGCAGGCTCAGCTTGCGTACATCAAAACCAAAAAACGCATCCTCAAATTCGGGCCACTTGTTCTCTATCACCTTCCAGCTAAATCCCGCCTGGTTGATTGCCTTCGTCATCATTGCCAGAAAACGGTCGTCGCCGGTAGATGCCAGCTTTTTCCTGGAAGGCAGTGGCGGCAGAAGTTTCTCCAGTGCCTGTTTACCGCCTTTACGAGCTTCAGCCCGGGTTAGGATTTTTGAAAAATCAGGCTTTTTCATATGCGTTACGCGCGTATCGTCAAATAACCGACTGTTCATACCATAAAAGCCTTTGTTAAGAGAGAAAAAGGTGAAGATCACACAAATAATGCGGTAAACTGGGAGAAGGATCAAGCGCCAGGTAAGGCTGAATTTGAAAGCTCAAGAGAGCGTCCATGCACTTACCAGGCAAGCTCCTGCTGCAAGCCAGTCTGCTTTGTATTTATCTGGGTCACGCGTCCTGGGCTCAAGCTCACGGCGGTGGTCTCGACAAGGACGGGGGCCACGTTGAACGCAGCACCGGTTTTTATCACTGCCACCGCGAACCCTGCTTCCGGATTCACGGCGACACAGTTGGCCCCCTCGACCAACTGGGCCCCAGCAGCCAGGAAAGCGGCAGCGCACCTTTCGTCACACTTTATATACGTGACGACTGGCCTCACTGGAACGATGATGACGGTGACTGTCAGGACGCCAGGGCGGAGACATTGATACGCCACAGTCTGATTGACGTCAGTTTCAGAGAAAGCAATAACTGCAGTGTCGAAAGTGGATTTTGGAGTGATCCATATACCGGTCAACTGTTCCGCGATGCGTCTGAAATCGACATCGACCACACCGTACCTCTGCAATGGGCACACGGACACGGGGGTGATCGATGGACGGCACGGCAGAAACAGACCTTCGCCAACGATTTACAAAACCTGCTGCCGGTGTCCGCCTCGGTCAATCGGCAGAAAGGCGCGAAAGGGCCTGATGACTGGCTTCCACCCCGCAAGGAATTCCAATGTGAATATCTGCGCAAATTTATCAGTATCGTGCAGGCATACGGGCTGCGGTTCGTTGAGGTTGAAGCGGAGCGACTGAAGGGTATCGTGCGGGCTTGCGGCCTGGCGGATACCGCGCTGGCGGGCTGACAACCGCTGTTCTTCCAAGACCCTGTAATCCTTTTTTCTTCCCTGACGACAAAGTAGTTAAACTAGCCGAAACCAGCCGGATTCCATCCGCATCGAAGGAGGTTGTCACCGTGCGTCTGTTCATTTTAGCCAGTTGCCTGTTATTCACCGCCTGGACCAGCGCCGCCGAGCGCATTGAGCGACACTCCATTCCAGTGAACCCGGATGTACGGTTCTCCTTGAATGCCCACCGCGCCACCACCCGCATCACCACGGGCAATATCGATTCCATTGAAATGGTTGTGACCATCCGTCATAACAACGAAGACATTCTGGACCGGGTGGACGTCAATCTTAACGCTTCCCCTTCTTTCGTCAGGGCAGCGGTGGACTATGACGAACCGGGCTTCCGGGTGAGCTTCGGTTTTATCGGGTTTAATGACTATCAGTACCCGGACATTCACTTCCAGATCACCTTGCCCGAACAAGCGTCTCTTCAGTACACCGGACATCGTTCGCGATTGGATATAGAGGCTCCGACAGGGCGGATTGAAGTTAACAGTCACCGCGGCAGTGGCCGCCTGACCCAGGTGCGCAATGATCTGGAGCTTGATACCCACCGGGGGAATTTCGAGATCGAGGTTACCGAGCTGCACGATATCGATATCGACACCCATCGCGGCGACATCAATCTTGATATATTTGGTGCGGAAGACTTTACCCTGGTAGGCGAGACCCATAGAGGTGATGTGAGGTTCATCGGAAAAAATATTCCTGTAAATGAACACGACAGAGAACAGTCCGTAAACTACGTGGAAGGGAGCGGCAGTAATTTTATCGACATCCAGGCACATCGTGGTGACATCAGGATCGATTTTCGCGAGTGATTGAGGACACATAAAAAGGACCCGCAATGACTCAGGCAACAGGAACAGCGGCAAAGGTGGCCGCCGCCGCGAACACCGGTTCGGCGCCCGCAAGCGAGGCTGCTTCAATGCCGGATTCACTGGATGAAATGAGCCAGGAAACCGAACTTGCACTGGTCAGTGCCGCTCGCGCCGGCGACCATTCCGCATTCACCCTTCTGCTGAAACAGCACGACCGGAAAGTAATGAGGGTAATACTGCGTTTCACTGCCAATCGCTACGACCGCGAAGACCTGTACCAGAACATTTTTACCGCCTGTTACAAAGCGCTGCCTCGTTTCAGCGGAAACTGCCGATTCTATACCTGGCTGTACAGAATCGCGATGAACCAGTGCATCAGCTTTATGCGCAGACATCGTTACTTCGAGCCGGAGCAGGACATCGCGGTGAATGACATAAGCCGGGAGCGCTGCGCGAAATTAAAGGCGATCAATGAGGCGCAGTCCAGGCTGGAAGGACCTCAGCAAATCAGCTTTCATCTGTTTTATATTGAGGGTTGGTCTCTCGAGGAAATCGCAAACGTGGTCGAATGTAAGGTGGGATCGGTAAAAAGTCATTTACACCGGGCACGCAAGAAGATTCGTGCTGATCACGAGGTACAAAAATGGAATATCGAAATTTAACACGGCTTTACGAGGGTATCGATATCGATGAGGCCGAGCTGGCAGCCTATCGGCGCCGGTTTATGACGTCGCTTGCTGAAGGTGCCTTGCCCGATGAACGGGCTCTATCCGTTGAAGCTTCTTTACCCGCCGAAGCCTCCTTACCCGCGGACGGCTTTTTACCAGAGGAAGGTTCCTTGCCCGCCAAAGACTCTTCTCACGTGCCAGCTGGCAACGGATTGCGCGCGTGGATGCAATCGTTGGTCGTGAATATGGAACGAAAAGTTATATGGCGCTACGCCATTCCGTTGGTATCGCTGCTGGTGCTAGTCGGGGTACTGTTTCAGCAAATGCGGACCCCCGTGCTGGACAGCATCGAACTTGCCAGATTGCAGGACTTTGTCGAAGGCCATGGTGATCATACCCGGCTGTACAGTCAGGTGCGGGAACTGGAGCAGTCTGAGTCTCCGGTGCGGAGGCTCAACGGGCTGTTTATTCTTTCATCATTGGGACAGGATGAAGAAAATATTTTGGCCAGCGCCCAGGGGCTGATAGCGGACCCGCGAGCGGAATTCCGAGCCTATTATCTGGAGTATTTGCTAACTTATGCGGACGAAGCGTGGTATGACATCGAGTACATTGAGGCGTTGATCGATCGCGAGACCGACGAGGAGTGTTTGTACTTGCTTGAAGAGTTGCTGGCGCTGGCGGAAAGCCGGCAGAGGAGTGCCGGGCAGGTAATTTGAACGATCAATTCGGCGAAACGGATACTCTTGAACGCCTTTCGATTCATCGGTCTTCAAGGAGCGGGAGCAGCGGCCAGAGTGGCGGGGAATCGGTGAGCACATGACAGCGTTGACCTGATCGTTCTATTGCATTGCATGCTCTACGGTCATATTCCAGATCGAATTCGGTATAAATGGACAGTGGCCAGATCATAAAATCTTCCCTGTTCCGCGACAAAAATCCGGTGACTCTGATTCTTTGACCGGTTTGAACAGCCGACCTGTCGATCGAATACAGTCTGCCCAGCGACATCGCGGAACCCCATTCAACACGGATGTTACCTTCATCACCGTTCTCATCAGTGACAAGAACGTGCAGAAAAGAATGGGGGCTGCCGAATTCTACCCGCGTCAGCAGGCCTTCAATAGTGTACTCCTGATCGAGGGAGTACTGGGACTGGACCGGATGGTGAGAATGAACCGGTGCGCTCGTCACGGCCAGCGTTATGGCCAATAAAAAGCTTGCGCGATGGGCTCTATGGATCATAAGGCGATAACCGGCAGGACACAGGTGTGCTTGTGTCAAATACTAACCCAGGCCCGCCTGCGCGTCTTGATGTTTCCTGCAGTGCTAACCACGATTTCAGATCCAGGAATGAGTCTAAGCAGGCCCTTCTCGCACCGAAAAGTACCGTCTAAGCCTTTAAGTGGGGCAATTTATCAATAAAAACGCTGATGTTCCAATAAGTTATGGTGGTCCGACCCGCCAATGCTACCATCGAGGGGACGGAGCAGGAGGCAGTACAGAATCAAGGAGGAGAGCGATGAGGATTGCACAAGTGGCACCGCTGGCCGAAAGCGTGCCGCCCAAAGGCTATGGCGGCACCGAGCGCGTCGTTTCCTATCTTACGGAAGAACTGGTACAGCGTGGGCATGATGTTACCTTGTTTGCGTCCGGTGATTCCACAACCAGCGCGACTCTCGTGGCGCCCTGTCCCCAGGCGCTGCGCACCGTCCGGGACTGTGTGCTGCCGGAGATCTACTACGTATTGATGCTGGACCAGGTGATGAACCACGCCTCGTCCTTCGACGTTATTCACTTTCACATCGACGCCCTGCATTTTCCGCTCGTCCGGCGCAGCGGCGTGCCCTATGTGACCACCTTGCACGGCCGGCTTGACCTTGTGGACCTGGTGCCGCTTTACCGGAGGTTTACAGAAGTGCCGGTGGTGTCCATCTCGGATGCCCAGCGGAAGCCACTGCCGTGGCTGAACTGGCAGCAAACCATTTATCATGGCATGTCGAAAGATATGTTCACTTTCCATGAGCAACACAACGGTTACCTCGCGTTCGTCGGGCGAATCAATCCCGAAAAACGAGTCGATCGGGCTATCGAGATCGCCCGACGGGTCGGCATGCCGCTCAAGATTGGCGCCAAAGTCGACAAGACAGACCAGGCATACTTCGACGCGGAAATCCAGCCGCTGCTGCAGCAGCCACATGTGGAGTTTCTGGGTGAAGTGGGCGGCGATCAGAAGGAAGCTTTGCTCGGTGGTGCGTATGCGGTTTTATTTCCTATCGACTGGCCGGAGCCGTTCGGACTGGTGATGATCGAGTCGTTCGCCTGTGGCACTCCGGTGATCGCGTTTCGCTGTGGATCCGTTCCAGAAGTGATGCGGCACGGCGTCAGCGGTTTTGTCGTGGACACAATGGAGGAGGCTGTCGAGGCGGTCGAACAGGTGGCCGGGCTCAGTCGCCGGCGCTGCCGGATTTATTTTGAAGAGCGGTTTTCGGTTTCGCGTATGGCACAGGATTACCTGGATGTCTACCGCCGACTGGCCGAAGAAGCGCACAATGCCAACCGGAAGCCGACACCCGGCGATAACGACATGCTGGTCCCTCCCCGCGAGCGCCAACCCATCCACAATCGCATCGACCCCCAATCGTGATGGATCAGAAAGGTGTAAACATACCGGATGATCCAGCGGATTCCCGGCCATACGATATTCATTCGGCGGCGTCGATGGCGGAGTTCGGGTCCCATGTTCTCAAATATGCCGACACTTTTGCCGTTTATGATCGACGCGGCGACCTGCGGCGGGACGGCAACGGCGAGCAGGGTCTGTACCATCGCGGCACGCGTCACTTGTCGCGACTGGAACTGTGGATGGGTGAAGGGAAAAACGAGCGCAAACCGGTACTGCTCAACTCGGCCGTTCGCAAGGACAACTCATTACTCACGGTCAATCTGACCAATCCAGATTTTAATGACGAGGCCGGCCGGTTAATCCCCCATGGTGTGCTGCATTTTTTCCGGGCCAAATTACTCTGGGAAGACACCGGCTTTGAACATCTGCGCATTCGCAATTACGGCGCAGAAACGGTCGATCTGTCGTTTTCGTTTGTGATAGCGGCGGATTTTGCCGACATCTTCGAGGTGCGTGGAACGCGTAGAAACGAGCGGGGTGAGATGCTGCCTTCGCAGACCAGTGACGAGGCGATATTGCTCGGATATCGCGGACGCGACGGGGTGGTACGCGGCACTCACCTCGGTTTTTCGCCAGGCCCGAGGTCCTGTTCCGGTTCTGTCGTGCGCTTCCACCTTCAACTGCCGCCACACGAGCAGCAGGAGTTTTATCTGACTGTTTTCTGCGAGCAGGCGCAGTCGATGCGGCATATGATGCTGAGAAAACGCGACATGGACTGCAAACGTCATTATGAAGAGGCCAGGGACAAACGACGTCAGCTGGCGCGGCGGCTGGAAGAAACCAGCTGTCAGATCACAACGTCGAATGAAGAATTCAATGCGTGGGTGGATCGCTCGCAGGACGACCTGAATCTGCTGCTGACCGAAACACCCGAAGGTCTTTATCCCTACGCGGGCATTCCCTGGTTCAACACCTTCTTTGGCCGCGATGGTTTGTTGACCGCCCTGATGACCTTGTGGACCAACCCTGACATTGCCCGCGGTGTGCTCGGTTACCTGGCTGGCACTCAAGCGAAGGAAGAAGACGCGGATCGTGTGGCGCAGCCCGGAAAAATCCTGCACGAGTCGCGGGAGGGCGAGATGGCCGCCACCGGAGAAATCCCGTTTCAGCGCTACTACGGCACTGTGGATGCCACGCCGCTTTTCGTGCTGCTCGCCGGTGCGTACGAAATCAGTACCGGTGACCACGAATTCATTGAACGCCTCTGGCCAAATATCGAACAGGCCCTCCACTGGATAGACACTTACGGCGACCTCGATGGCGACGGGTTCGTTGAGTATGAGGCCGACGAGGACGGGCTGACGCAACAAGGCTGGAAGGATTCAGAGGATTCGGTGTTTCACGCCGATGGAATGCTGGCCGAGGGCCCGATCGCACTGTGTGAAGTGCAGGGCTACGTGTATGCCGCCAAATGTCACGCGGCGCGGATGGCCGGGTTGCTGGGAAAATCCGATCTGGCCGAACAGTTGAGCGTCCAGGCGGAACAACTGCAACAACATTTTCAGGAGGCATTCTGGTGCGAAGAACTTTCAATGTATGCTCTGGCGCTCGATGGGAAGAAGCGACCCTGCCAGGTACGCACGTCCAATGCCGGCCACACACTTTTTACCGGCATCGCGTCCAATGCACACGCTGACAAGCTGGCCAATGCGCTGTTCGAAAACGACATGTTCTGCGGCTGGGGCATCCGCACACTTTCGGAACGGGAGCTGCGATACAATCCACTCTCGTATCACAACGGCTCAGTCTGGCCGCATGACAACTCATTGATCGGCTGGGGTCTCGGGCGGTATGAGTACAAGACTGAAGTTCACCGCTTGCTGACAGCGCTCTTTGCCGCCAGCAAATTCGAGATGTTAAAGCGTTTGTCGGAGCTGTTTTGCGGATTCATTCAACGACCAGGTGAAGGACCTACGCCGTATCCGGTGGCCTGCGCGCCCCAGGCGTGGGCATCAGCGGTTCCCTTCGTTCTCCTTCAGGCTTCCCTCGGCCTGTCCATAAAAGCGGCCGAACAATGCGTGGAATTTCATGAGCCCAGGCTGCCTCCTTTTTTGCTGGCGGTTGAACTCAAGAACCTGAAGGTTGGCAAGGGCACTATCGATGTGCTGCTGGAACGGCATGAGGATAGTGTGAGCGTCAAAGTGATGCGGCGTGATGAGGGAATTAAGGTGATGACGGTTAAATGATTTCAGACACACCGCCATTCGCAGCAAAATATCCATCAAATTTCACATGACAAAGCTCCACGAGTGATTGCTGTCACATCAATTTTCAAGAATTTAACCAATCGGTTTTCTGGAATTGACACACCCAAGGCAAACTCGTATGATTGCGGCCATGAAAATTACCGTCAACAAATTCATCGTTCGCCAACCGAATCCTGCCATCTGTGGTGCCGGACAGGAGAGCTCGCGTTGATGAAAAAGAACGCATCCTAGAGAGAAAGGAACAATTCCAGAATCAGGATCAGAAACGAAAAGCCCTCCAGGTCTCAAGCTTGGAGGGTTTTTTTTGTCTCCGCTTTGCCGGGGTGACCGTAAATCAAGAACAACTGCCACAGGGATATCTGTCATGGACTCATTTATTGATTCATACGTCAGCGCCGATGCCTTGGACAATGCGATTGCCGGTATACGGCAATCGCCGTCTGACGAGGGCGTATTGGAACTGATTGTCTGCCGCCCGGGTGTTGGCCAGCGTACTGTGCTGTCCACCGCGCAACTGACGGTTGATGAAGGTTTGGTGGGCGACAACTGGAAGGCACGCGGTCTCAAACATGGTGAAGCCAACCCCGCCATGCAGATCAATATTATGAACGCACGGAGCGCGGCCGCTGTCGCCGGCGACCGTAGCCGCTGGCCCCTGGCGGGCGACCAGTTCTATGTGGATTTTGACCTGAGCGATGACAATCTGCCACCTGGCACCCAGGTGCAGATTGGTCATGCGGTGCTCGAAATCACCGCCGAGCCCCATCTGGGCTGCAGAAAATTTGCCGAACGCTTTGGCAAGGACGCGGTGATGTTTGTCAACTCAGACGTTGGCAAGGCACTCAATCTCAGGGGCATCAACGCGAAGGTCATCGTACCCGGTGCGGTAGCCGTTGGAGATACTATCAAAAAGCGATCGGAGTAGCGGTTCGGGCAGGGGAGACGGGGTCTCCAAAAACCGACCGCCCAAGAAACACCCGGACCGGGACTACTGGCAACCGGACCAGTGAAATCGACAGGGGTCAGGGGTCAGTGGCTGGAAGAGGCGGGCGCCATGCCGCGGGACTTTT
>JBBDLF010000003.1:26910-111344 GCA_040879025.1 Pseudohongiellaceae bacterium | reverse complement strand
CGAATGAGAATCATTCGCCACTGACCCCGTCTATCGGTCCGACCAGGGCGAACATCACTCCTTCAGGATCAGCGCCGACCATTATGTGCTCGCCGCCGGGAACCTCGTGCGGGCCGCTCAGCACCTTGCCGCCGCGTGCTTCGGTCTTTGCTGTTGCGGCGTTGATATCAGGCACGTGGAAGTAATAAGTCCAAATTGGCGAGTCGCTATCGCTCATGCGCGGCATCACGGCGCCGATTCGAATACCGTGGTGATCGAGAAATCGATAGTCGCCTGGCTCACCCATAGGCATGGCCTCGTTGCTTTCCCAACCGAACAGTTGTCCATAGAACGAAACGGCACCATCCTGATTGGTTGTGGTCAGTTCATTCCAGCTACAGTGCCCGTCAGCCATGGGTTTGAAAGCGAAGCTGGTACCGCCTTCGACGGCGCCGCGCATGATATAGAAGGGCACGCCCTGCGGGTCTGCCACCATGGCGATGCGCCCCACATTGGGGATGTCCTTGGCCGGCATCAACACGCTGCCGCCGATTTCCCGCAGTTTTGCCGCGGTGGCATCCACATCGTCGACCCCGATGTAACCCAGCCATACAGGCCGCGCGCCGTGTTCACACATATCGTCGGTCAGGCCTAACACCCCACCCGCGTAGCCATCGCCTGCCGCGATCATTCGATAATCCATGTCGCCACCCGGTGGTGGTTCGCCCACGGTCCAGCCGACCACGTCGTCGTAGAAGGCCTTGGCCGCGTCCGGGTCGCGTGTCATGAGTTCGTACCAGATAAATTCCCCGTGTTTGTTGGCCATGCTGTTCTCCTTATATTTTGGGGCCGGTGGCGAATGATTCTCATTCGCCACCGGCCCCGATTTTAATCGGCCCCGATTTTAATCCGGAATTTCCGGTTCAACCAACTTCGCCAAATAGCCCAGCGACTCCTGCCAGCCTAAATAACAAGCCTCCAGAGGAATCACATCGGGCAGCCCTTCCTGTACAATTTCGAGTTCCGTTCCAACCACCACTTTTCTGAAGGTTACCGTGACTTGCATCTCGCCAGGCAGATTCGGGTCGTCGAACTTGTCGGTGTAGCGGATTCGCTCGCCGGGCACCAGTTCAAGGTACTTGCCGCCGAATGAGTGTGCGTTGCCGGTGGTGAAATTTCTGAACGACATCCGATGACTGCCACCGACCCTGGCATCTATTTCATGCACTGTGCAAGTGAAACCGTTCGGCGGAAGCCAGCGCGCCATGGCATCCGGTTCGACAAAGGCTCTGTAGGCTTTCTCGGGGGTGGTGCGCAGTACCCGGTGAAGCTTTACTGTGTTGGTGTTCATAGGTCTCTCCCTTGTGTGAACCTGCTGGAGTAAGTCGACGACACCCACCAAACAGGCATAAATCATATATGATCGTTCCGGCACCATTGAAATCGACAGGGGTCAGTGGCGAATGAGAATCATTCGCCACTGACCCCATGCAGGTTTTCAGATCCCGAGCAGTACTACGCCATTGACAACCACCAGAATAATCACGATGCGCCTGCCGGAGACCTTTTCTCCCAAAGCGAGGATAGAGATCAGCATCGCGAACAGCACGCTGGTCTCTCGCAGCACCGCCACCGGCGCGATCCTTTCCTGGGTAAACGCCCAGATGATCAGCCAGTATCCGGCGGTGGACATCAGCGCCACCAGCACGCCGGATTTCCATACTTGCGCTATGGACGCCCACAGCACGGGTCCGGGACGCCGCCAAACCGCCACTGCCGGCACCAGGAAACCGTCCAGCAGAAACATCCACGCGGTATAGCTGTGACTGTTGCCCGCCAACCGCGCGCCCACTCCATCCACGAGCGAATAGGAGGTGATGAAAAAGCCCGTAAGCAGCGAATAGAAAAGCGCGGCAGCGGACAACTGCCGCACTCCGTCGGCTCGTTCCAGGCTGATAGCGAAGATGCCCGCAATGACAAGAAACATGCCCACCATCTCGCTCACCTGAAGCGCCTCGCCCAGCAGCAAAAACCCCAGCAGCGCAGTCAGCAGCGGCGCCGAGCCGCGCGCCAGCGGATAGATCTGCGTGAAGTCTCCATGACTGTATGCGCGAACCAGCAGCAACATATAAAAACTGTGGATACAGGCAGACGCCAGCAGATAAGGCCAACTCTCCACTGCCGGCAACGGCAGCACGAACAAGGCCGGAATCACCAGTATTGACGCCAGGGCCGTGGTCACGGCCATCACCACCAGTCGATCACCACTGATTTTGATCAGAGCGTTCCACACAGCATGGAGGCAGGCTGCGGTGAGGACAACGGTAATGATTACGGGCGACATGGCGCAGTGTCAGGGTCGGTGGCGAATGATAATCATTCGCAGTCGCTGTCCGGCACGATGTGAGCGGATGTAAATCGGCATTCCCGCGTCAATGTCATCCTCCGGAAATTGCGCCCACAATCAAAAACGGCTCTTTTCCATCAATCACATCCTTTGGCAGCGGCTTCTCCATCGAGTCGTGCGAAATATCCTCCTGGCAGACAAAAAAGCGAACCATGGGGCGCCGCTTGCCGGTTGCGAGATCAAGGATCGCGCCACGCAGAGTAGGGTATTTGGCTTCCAGTGTGCGAATGACGGCCAGCGCGGTTCGAGGCGGGGGGACATCAAGCGCTATTTCCGGGTCCGCCTGGGCCAGAGTCTGAAGGTGAAAAGGAATCATTACGCGTATCATATGCCGTTTTCCATTTACTGCAGGGTTTGCACTTCCACCGACAGCACCGGTGGCAGGTTCGCCGCCACGGTGATCCAGTTATCGCCGCTGTCGGGCGAGCAATAGATCTGGCCTCCAGTGGTGCCGAAGTAGATGCCACACTGATCGAGGCGATCGATGGCCATGGCATCGCGCAGCACGTTCACATAACAGTTCTCCTGAGGTAGCCCTCTCGTGAGAGCCTCCCATTCATTGCCGCCGTTGCGGCTGCGGTAGACGCGCAGTTTACCTTCGGGCGGATAATGCTCCGAATCGCTCTTGATAGGCACCACATAGATAGTATTCGGTTCGTGCGCATGCACGGCAATAGGGAAACCGAAGTCACTGGGGAGATTGCCGCTCACCTCGTACCAATTGTCGCCACGGTCGTCGCTGCGCATCACGTCCCAGTGCTTTTGCATAAACAGTACATCGGGGTGGGAGGGATGCATGGCGATGCGGTGCACGCAGTGTCCGATTTCAGCGGTGGGGTCGGGAATGTACGGGGAGTGCAGGCCCCGGGTGATGGGCTTCCAGGTTTTGCCCCCATCATCAGTGCGGAACGCGCCTGCGGCGGAGATGGCAACGTAGATGCGCTCGGGGTCGTTCTTGTCCAGAAGGATGCTGTGCAGGCACATGCCGCCGGCGCCGGGCGTCCATTGCATGCCTGTGCCATGGCCGCGCAGGCCGGAAACCTCTTTCCAGTTCTCGCCGCCGTCAGTACTTTTGAACAAGCCGGCGTCTTCCACACCGGCGAACACCGTGTCGGGGTCACTCAGACAAGGTTCCAGGTGCCACACTCGTTTGAATTCCCACGGATGGGGAGTGCCGTCATACCATTGGTGGGTAGTGAGCGGCGCCCCGGTTTCCTTTGACGTGTCGTACACGAACTTGTTGCTCTCGGCCTTGGGCATGCCGTCCGGAGTGGTGGTGGGCTCGCCGGGCGGGGTACCGGGCTGCATCCAGGATTTGCCGCCGTCGTCGGAACGCTGAATGATCTGACCGAACCAGTCAGAGGTTTGCGAGGCGTATATGCGCTCCGGACTCACAGGCGAGCCGGCCATGTGGTAGATCTCCCAGCCACCGAAGTGTGGCCCTTCAATGGTCCACTTGTCGCGTTTGCCGTCGGCGTTGATGATAAACGCCCCTTTGCGTGTGCCGGCCAGTATTCGTACCCTGCTCATGAAAGTCTCCTCGTCCGATTTAATCCGTCTGTTATTGAAAGGCGAAGCTTACCAAATAGTCGTCTACATGCACCTCAAATCGACACGCAAGTTGGGGGTCGGTGGCGAATGATAATCATTCTCAGTGATTGCTGGCAAGCGGCAGACCTGGCGCTCCGACGGAACGTGTCGACTGGCGTTGGCGGCATTATTGACGCCTTGGTTTGTAATGGGCGCTTGACGCCAACTGCCATAGTTTTTAGTTGACCCACAAGTTGCGTGTGTTTAGTATTGGGCTGGACCTGCACTGAACAGTGCCGGTCCATTGTCTAGAATGGGTTTATAAGAATCAAAATAACCGGTAATCCGAAGCCCTGTATGTTATCTGCTTTGGCTTATTGGATTCTCCATGAACGGCAGGGACGGTAGTACTGACGTCCACCCTCAGAAGTTGGGATCGATTCTCGCTGTTGAACCTCCTCTTAGACGATTGTTGAAGCCCTCACGATTCCGATCGAATGGACTCAGGACTCGTGCGATCAACTGTCAGCAAAAACTGTCTTTAAAAACACAAACCTGAAGGGGGAAGGAAAATGAACAGAGGACTAACGCCACATCGTCGCAAGCTGCTATGCGCGGCAGTTTCCATGTCGCTACTGCAATTCGCCAATACCAGCGTGGCACAGCAGGAACCGGAGATAGAGGAAGTTGTAGTGACCGGTTCCTACATTCGCAGGTCTGAAGGGTTTCAAGCGGCATCGCCCATCACACAGATCACGGCGGATGAGATTGCCGCCGCCGGCACGCCCAATATGGGAGACGTCATTCACGCACTGAATATCAACCAGGGCACTACGGTGACAGCCAACGCCTTTACCGGCGCCAGTAATATTTCGACTTCGTTGAACCTGCGCGGCCTGGGCCCGGGCGCCACGCTCGACCTGACGGACGGACTGCGTTCACCGACCACCGACGTTAACTCGGTGTTGCCGCAGATTGCCATCCAGCGTCTGGACATCGTGACCGACGGAGCTGCGGCCCTGTATGGTTCCGCGGCTGTGGCGGGGGTGGTGAACTTCGTCCCCATCAAGTCCTACGATGGATTCAAATTTGAAAGCATGAGCCAGAACGATGACGAGGGCGATTACAACGATGTCCAGTTCCAGGCTCTGTACGGCACCGAATTCAACGGCATCGATATCGTCGCTGCGGCAAGCTGGCGTGAACACAGTCGCCTGGAGATGCGTGACCGTCCGGAAACCCTGAATTCGGCCTTTGTCTGGTCGAGTGTGGCTACCCCGGGCGACTATGGTGTACCGACTCGTGATGCCGCCGGCAATTTGACCGGCAGTTCGGTTACCACAGCCGACCCCGCCTGTGGCACCGAACCCGGGGACCCCTCCGAGATCAACAACGGCGAGTTCGGCTGGTTGCGGGGCGCAAACAACTGCGCCTACGACTATGGCGAATTTTGGGACTATCGTTATCCAATTCAGCGTGGCAACCTGTTCACCAGCGCCACTTATGATTTCAGCGACGACCTGTCGGTGAATGCCACCTACAGTTACTGGAGCATGCGCCATGAGGTCCGCGGCTCCCCCATCAACCCCGGCGGCCGGGTTACCGAACTTCCGGTAATACGCGGCGAGATACCCGGCAACCCCTATCGGGCCATGGATGCCAACGGCAATCCGCTGTTCGCGCAGGACGCCAACAACGATGGAATCCCTGACCGTGCCGGCGGAGACCCGTTTGGCCAGGTCATCCTCGACCCCAACGGTATTCCGTTCAACGAAGACGTAACCTTCGTCTCCTGGCGTCCCTGGGCCAAGCACGGCACCAAGCCTGCCATCTTCAACAGCGACGGTTCATCCCCGCGGGACGGCCTGACCTACGGCAGCCGGTTTGCCCTGCAGGCCGACTTTACCGTGCCTTTTCTTGAAGGCTGGGAAGGCCATGCCGCTTACATGTGGGGCCATGAAGTCGACAATGACAAGGAGTACGAGGGCAGCTTTGGCGGTCTGCAGAGGGGCCTCACCTGCAACGTGGCGGACCCGGAAACCTGTTTCAGCCCGTTCGCCGATCCCGTCGGCGGCGGCTACAACACCCAGGCGGTAGCCGATTCCACGGTGAACTACGCACGGGAGCGTAACGAAGACGTGCTGCAGACCTTGGATCTCGTGATCAACGGCGATCTGCCGCTGTTTGGTTTTGAACTGCCGGGGGGACCGGTCGGCGCCGCTGTCGGTTATCAGCGGCGGGATGAACAGTTTGACGACATCCCGACATCCTACCAGCAGCAGAACGACCAGTGGATTGGATCTCAGGCACTGCCGAATCATGGCGGCCGTTATTCTGATTCCTACTTCGCCGAATTATCCGTGCCGTTGCTCAACAATGTGGAACTGCAGCTGGCGGTGCGCAATGAGGATTACAGCACTGGCCAGAGTTCCACCGATCCGAAGTATGGCATCGTGTACAGCCCGTTCAATAACCTGACACTGCGTGCAACCAAGGGAACGTCCTTTATCGCGCCCACCCTGAACCAGTTGAACTCCCCGCAGGTGTGCGGTCTGCAGAATATCGCCGACCCGTTCTCCACCTACGCTGCCTTCACGTCAAGTTGTAGCCAGGGCAACCCGAACCTGGTGCCGGAAAGCGCGGACACCATCAGCGCGGGTTTTGATTGGGATATCATCAACGGCATGCGACTGTCGTTGACCTACAGCGAGACCGATTTCACTGACCGGATCGTCAGCTCGGGTTCGCAGGATATCCTGAACAACGACTACTTCAACTTCCAGCAGGCCTACGGGTCTATCCCGTCGGGACAGTTGCCTACTACGGCGCAGATTGCCACGTGGGTGGCCGATCCTCGATCCGACGATCGGGTTCTCCGGGATCCGAACAACCTGGGCGAGATAGTGCGGGTTTTCCAGAGCAGTTCGAACGCATCCAGTATGCTGGTCGAGGCCTGGGACCTCAACTTCCGTTACCAGTTTGAACTGCCCGGGGGGCTGGATTCCCTGGGTTCCTGGAACTTCGGCCTGGCGGCGACCTATCTGGACAAGTATCTGTACCAATTGACCGCGGCGGATTCCGAGGAGCAAGCCGTGGGACATCGGAACTGGTCCACTGGCGCTGTACCGCCGATGCCGCGAATCAAGGGCAATCTCAGTATCGGGTGGGTAAACGGCAGTCACAGCGCCGCGCTCACCAGCCACTACCTGCATTCCCTGCGTTATGAAGGGTATCAGGGCAACCTGCTGGGCGGGCTCCATCCGAATGTGGTTCCTCGCACAGTTACCGAGTTGCGCGCGTCACACGTTGAAGACCTGGCGTACAACTACAGTGGCTTTGAGGCCTGGGGCAGCGAAATCACCGTAACCCTCGGGTCGCGTAACGTCTTCGACAGAAGGCCGCAGCGCATGGCGGAACTGGGTGGTACGGAAGACCGCCTGTATGACGCCATCGGACGTCTGATTTACGGGCGCCTGACATTCGAGTTTTAAATCAAGCAGTCCAATGGTCTTGAGAAAGAGCGGCTTACCGGCCGCTCTTTTTTTACCTGGCTTTTACCTGAAAGCCTGGTAAACCAGGTAGGCATTGACAGGTTGCGGGACCCCGTCAACCAGTCTGGGACGAAAGCGGAAATCCATGATCACCCGTTCCAGTTCATCCCCCACCGGCTGGTCAAAGGTTTCACTGACACGTTCCAGGTGCCGGGCTTCGCTGACTGATTTCTCGTAGCGGTCCCGGTGCCACCGGCGCACCGCGTCCAGGCCGGCGAGATGAAAGGAATAGATAACGCCTGGCCCACCTGGTTCTGTACGCACGTTCAACATGGAGGTGATCACATAAGGAAAGGCGGCGGACCATTGCCTGAAAATCAAAAGCGGGCTGGGTTCCGCCGGTCCTTCGCCGATTTCATGGGTAGCGGCCGCGGCCATTGCAGCGTCAACACCGGCATGAAAATCCGGCACGGGCAGCAGCATGGGGGAGGCAAAGAAACGGTTGATTGCCGTTTGTTCCATGCCGGCCGTCAACAACAGGTCATTGGCCCTCTTATAAGCCTGGTCGGCTGCCTCGGGGTTGCCGAAAATCACTTGCCAGTCGGCGATATAAACATCCGCGAGGCCGATTGCTTCCAGGTCAGGCTGGGGCTGGCCCGCGTACAGGTTCCTGATCTCCGCAAGCAGCATCAACCCGGAGAGATAATAGTCCTTCAACGCCTCATTTCGCGTTTTTGCCAGACCGCTGTCTGAATACCTGCGCAAGGTCAGGGCGGACTCACCACCGATTCGCACCACCTCGGCCTGCATGAAGTTTTGCAGTACGCGGCGGTACAGCAGCCCGGCAACCCGCGTATCCGACTCGCCCCAGACCTCGTAGGCCACATCGATTGCCAACTGATTGATCCGCTCAGCCTCGTTGAAGTGGTGCGCCTGCGTCACTGGAGTATCACGGGTCACTCCGCGCAGGTGTAAGTCCGCCAGCGTCGTCAGGGTGAACGGGATGGAGTCTTCGAATGGTGTTACGCCTTCTTGCAAGGACTCTCCCAAGGACTCTCCCAAGGGCTCGTGCAAGGACCCGTCCAACAACCCTTCCAGCAACCAGACCAGGTGCGGAGAACGCTCACGCACATCGCGCCAGTTTCCCGCACTCCCCAGGGTTTCCAATCTGCGTAATTGCAGGGGAATCTGGGCCGGCGTGTAGATTCCCTCCAGGTGCCTGACCAACTGGATCGCCCGGCTCAATGCCTCATCGGCCTCATCGAACAAACTGGCGCTGACCAACTCAATGCTGAGTTCGTGGTAGGCTTCGACGAGCCGATGGTCGGTTCTGCCAAACGTACTCTCGATTTCATCGACCTGCTGTCTGAACAGGCCAATGCGGTCGACAGCCAGGTCAACCCGCCGCTCCTGCGCTAAAGCTCCCAGGTCAAAAAGGAAAATGACGGCCAGAAACAGGTAAACAGTCCTTCGCATCAATTCTTACCGATTGGTTAGATACTCCAGATCCGCTTGGGCTTGCCGGGCCAGGCGCTCTCGCTGGGCTGCGGTTAAACAGACATATTGCCGTATATTTGAGCCGACGACGAATTCCCGCGTACACACCAGTTTTTCACTTTCTGAACTCACGCCGGCGTTGTAGGCAGCCACGTCGGCGCGGGTACGGATTTGTGAGATTCCATCGTCCTCGTAGAGGCTTTGACAGCCCAACTGCAACACGGAAAAGCAAACTACGGCGAGAACAGCTTTCATGTCACTCCCAGGTTTGTCCGAGACACAAACAACAGGCTTGTCCAAGACACGAACAAGTAGGTAGACAGAATAAACCCCCGTCACTATTCGTGTCCACTGGCGGATCCCCAGGGAGCCTCTGAATCACCATGTGCCGCCTCTGCGGAAGCTAGTTTGCGGACACCCCCCGGTACAGGTCAACCACGCGCTGGCTCTGCTCGCGACGGACATAGTCCAGCGTGGCGCGGGAAATCTGGAAGTCTCCGGAGCCACCGGGTGTGTTGCGGCAGTGTTCCAGAACCACCGCATAGAGAAACTTGAACGCGTCCCGCGGCTGATGCATCTGGTCCAGCGCGTCGATCAGGTAGCCGCTGTCGACGTCATCGTCGAATATCCCCTCCAGCGGAACCGTGTTTTCGGCGTCGGGACGCTGGCAGTTCCTGAACCGCCAGGAACACAGGTCGTACAAAGTGTTCCCGGTCCATTTGAGAGGGTTGACCACGTTCTGCTTGTCCAGGCGGGCCTGGCGTTTGAAATCCACGTCTTCGGCAGCGAGCATCTGGCTCAGTTCTATCGGCATGAGCATCTTGATTCCAACGCCTTCCTGCTGCAGGAACTTGTTGTTCAACATCGGCCACACCAACAGCCTCATGCGTTTGGCGTCACCGTGCACCAGTACAGGCTCATCGATGCGGTCCACCAGTACGATCAGGCTGGAGTAGCCCAAGGCTTCGATGACCCCCAGAAACCTGGCAGTCATGTCATAGCGGCTGTCCTGGTCGCCCTTGACGGGCATGGGCTGACCGGAAATATCCTCCTGTCGCAGATCCCAGAGCTCGTGCCCGGTCACGCTGTTATCGCGGCTGACGACACGAATCTCACGAATGAGTTGACGCCCGCGGCGTGCATTGCGCCACTCCCGCAGAAACCACCACAAGCCGAAGAAAGCAGCGCCGCCACCGCCGAGCAGGGCGGCGGTATACCATTCCCATCCCGGTGTTTGCAGAATTACCCAGCCCGCCGACCCGACCAGCCCAATAACCGCAGACAAGACGAACAGGAAGCCGTGGGTGCTGCGATTCCAGTTTGAGCGGATACGCAGAATACCGGACAGCCTCTTCCACCTGTCGGAAGCATGACCGTGCTTCGGCTGATCGTACAGCAGCGCCAGCGCCGCCAGATCCATCCGCTTCTGCGGAGGCATTTTCTTCAGAGTCCGGGACAGGTCCTTGGTCCGGGCCTTGTTGTTGGGCTCGAACAACTGGTCCACCAGATCGGTCACTGCCAACGACAGTATGGCGTCCTGATGGTCGGCAAGCCGAATCGACTTCATTGTTCTTTCGCCGTCGTCGGTTTTCAGGTGCCGCGACAGGCGATCCAGCACCGGGTTGAGCTCGTCGTAGCACACCACCCACACCTTGCCGGTCTCCCGCGCCTTGTTGTATTCCTTCAGCTTGCGCTGGATCATCAGGCGAATGGCAGTCTTGCCACTGCCCTTCTCGCCAAGCACGATGGTTGTGCCGGGATTGGCTGGATCACCATATATCTTGCTGAAATCCGGATGAGCGATGGCCGCTTCCAGCATGCGGTTGTACACCGCGTCGCTGCGGGCCTCTTCAGCCTGAAAGGGGTGTTCTTTAAGATTCCAATGCTCGAAAAATTGCTGCAGGTCCATTAATCGGTTCCATTTAATCTGGTCTCACCCAGGACTACAGTGGGCTCCCCCGCCCAGGCTCCACGAATAATCGCTGCAAGGTGAATGAAAAGAAAGTCATCGCTGTAACGATTAAAGGTATCCCTGCTGCTCCGTATTGTCCAGACCCCCTTCTCGCGCGTCCTGAACTATACTGATTATTGTTTCAGTCTCAATACAGGGAGGTCGGGGGTTGAACGGCACGATCGGAGTCAGCCTGATGCAAACAATCGTTTCACTTGCGCTGCTATCGGTGTTTCTCGGGATGTCCCTGGGCGGTATGGATTCAATTCTGCATTCGCAGTCCGGCGAAAAGGCGCTGGAGAAAATTGCCTTCTCTATTCGCTATGCCCGTTCGGAAGCGGTCAAAAATGCCGGGTTGGTCACAATCTGTCGCTCCAGTGACGGCAGTGGGTGTTCCGGTAGCTGGCAGCAGGGGCATATCGTATTTACTGATATCAATGGGGACGGACAGCTCAATCAGAATGATCGTCTGTTGTTGTGGGTAGAGCACAACCGTGTCAACGGCTCGATCAGATGGCGGGCTTTTCAGAACCGGCAGTACCTGCAAATGACCAGCCTGGGATTCACCCGGTATCAGAACGGTAACTTTACCTTCTGTCCCGTTGATGGGGATTCCCGGAAGATTCAGCAGTTGGTGGTGAACAGAGCGGGACGGCTTCGTTATGCCAAAGACGCGGACGGCGATGGTCGCGTCGACGACAGCCGCGGCAGACCGGTCAACTGTTGACAACCATCAGTGCGCCGGCCGTCATGGCCGGTGGTGGCGATCTCACCAGCAATCCGTGGCGGTCGCGCTGCCGGACTCGGTTCTGGCTCCCAGGTTGGTCAGGGCGAGCGTTCCACATTCAGCGTCATTGGCCTGCGTCAGTTGCGGAACGGCGGACAGGCTGTAGGCGGTGGCTGAGGCACTGTTGATCAGCAGAAAATAGACCCTCTCTCCGGACGTGGAGCCCACCGGCGTCTGGTTATTATTCAAAGCCAGCGCGCTGCTGCCACTGCTGGTGAATACCAGGCCGGCCGGATATCCCAGGTTTGCCATGTCTGCGGTATAGGTTTTATTGTTGAGGTAGAATTGCTCCTGCCGGTTGGCAAGATCCATCAACCCTGCCTGCGCCACAGATCGGTTGCCGCGCATTACACTCTGCTGGTAGGCAGGGATGGCGATGGAAGCCAGCACCCCGATAACCGCGACTACAATGAGCAGTTCAATCAGGGTATAACCCTGGTGTCGGCCATCGGCCGGCCTGTGGCGGCTTTGCGTGGACAGGCTTGTGCCCTCCGAATCGCTCTGATCGCTCGTTATGTTCATCATGCCCTCATCTCGCGCTAGGCTCCCTAGAAATTATCAACGTCTTTTTCATACCAGAAGGTTTTCCAGAATGCTCTGCCGCCCGTCGACTGAGGATTGAGGTCCGGAGGCAGGATGAAATTGCCAATGGGCACCACCTCCGCCGGGATGCCCCCGGACGACAAGTTATCATAGCGATCGCTTTTGGTCAGGTTGTTGGGGTCTCCATCGGTACTGTCATAACCGTTTGCCGGAGCGCCATCGGTAATCTTCACGGCATACAGACGCCCGGCGCCCTCAGTCGGCGCGCAGGGAGTACCCGCTTCGGCTGTGTTGCCTTCCGGCAAAAACGAGGTAAAAAACACGGTGCCGAAGGTGGTCAGCGCCGGAGCCAATACTTTCTCTCCGGGCTGCTCCAGCTGCATCTTCCAGCCATTGTCCAGATCAGCGGTACAGGAAGTGGCATTGATGCAGGTATCCGTTATATCACCCAGTCCCTGGGGGTTGGTATCGGTGTCAAAATCCACATGGTTAAATGGTGAAGTGGTGACGCTGCCGGTGACGATGTCCCGGTCCTTTATCAGGTAAAACCAGTTGCTGGTGGTGACGTCCCGGGGGGCCGCCCGATTCCCCGAACCAATCAAGACGCCGTCAAAGGCTCCGAGACTGTCTGAACTGGGCACAAAATCCGGCCGGTGGAAGAATCTCCGGTCATTGCTGTTGGTCACCGGATTGATATCATCACGCCCCAGATTTGCCAGTTCAGAGGCAAACCAGTCGTCGCGGGTATCCGTTTCGCCCTCGGGCATGTCCACCCGCCAAACCGTGCCACCGGTGTCACCCACGTACAGTCGATCGATGTTGCCGTCGGCATTGGTGTCCAGCGCAGCCAAGTCGGAAGGAATGCTGTCCACCATGCCGCTGTGATGATAAAGCGTGGAAGACTGGCTGCCGGTTACCGCGCCGTAGGTAGCCTTCCATACCAGCGCGCCGGTTTCCGCGTGAACTACGTAAATGGCGTTGCCCTCGCTGTCGTCGGCATGTCCGCTGTCTTTGTCGGGATCATAGCCCCCGGCGAAAATAATGACAGGAGTCGCGCTGTCGCCATACTGCACCGTACCCACTCTGGGGCTGGAAAAGCTCATGCCCAATTCAGAGAAGTCGCCGGTGTTGTCAATGGTCCATAACAGACTGGGAGCGTCCGGATTGGTGACATCCAGCGCATAATAGGCATTGCCCCCGCGCCGCAGACCAAAAAACAGATAGGCTTTGTCCGACGGGTCGGCATTACCGTTAGCATCCTTGCCTATCGTGCCATCGCCGTCCGTGTCGAGAATATAGGCTGAAGGAGCCCCATCCACGGTGTAGGGATGGTCGTCGGAAGGCGAATTGGTTCGCAGTGTCGACATCTTGTCCATCACTCCGCGGGGCATGAAGGCCCAGTCTTCCACCCCGGATTCATTACCGCTACTGTCAGTGTTTCTGATCGAGCGCATGAAACCGTCGTCGGCGCCGACAAAGACGCGAATATCCGGATTATTTTCGGTATAGCCTGAAGTGCGGGCCCCGTAGTTGAGGGGCAGGGGGCGGGAGTGCAGTGGGGGACCAAATATCCACTCTCTGGCTTCGGTGGTTTCGCCGTCGAGATCAAGGTCATCCACATCCTGTCCGCGAATCCATCGAATCAAGGTCTCCGCGTCACCGGTGGAGGCCGCGCCCAGATCAGCCTGCAGGTCCGTGGCATTGCTTACGCCCAGGTTGATCAGTGTGTTACCGGAGGCCGGCTCTGTGTATAAGGTCCGGGTGGCGCCACCGTTGTCATCCCCGACAATTACCGTTCCGGGCAGGAAGCCCGGAATCTGCTGACCGGCGCCACCGCGAACGACGCTTCTCCCGTCCCGCAATTCCACTTCCAGTTCTTCCGCGGGCGGAAGCGATGCTGCATCGGTCCAGTAGGTCAGCGCATCAAAGCCGATCCTGCCGTCAGCGGCAATTGCATCTGCCCCCCTAGCATCTACCAGAGAGAGCGTGGTAGTACCAAATTCATCCGTCGATTCTTCAATTTTCAGCTTTTTGAGATTACCGTTCCAATAAGGCCTTCGATCGGGATCCACCGCGAACTGAGCCATGAAAACGTTATCAACGATGTCTGACCGGTTAAAAACGTTCACCGGCACCGAAGCGGCCACAAACGTGGTGCTCACGGAGAGTATTTCGTTAAAAATGACCCGCAGATCATCGAGCAATGCCGCCGGATCAGTCAGCGGGATCGCACCGAGTGTGCCCCCCGCCGATGCATAGCCGTTGGTGGAATTATTTACCTGCGCCGCCACTATGTACGACTGCAGGTTCTGGTTGCCGTCAATCACAGGCCAGGTACCGTTACTGACATTGGGAGCCAGATCGGTTTGGTACATATAGGACAGCACATTGTTGAAGCTGGGATTGTTCATTCCCAGGTCCATACCCCCGTTCGCGATGGAGGTGTTGATAACGTTATCTGCGTCCGAATCCTGGTTGGTTACCTGGAACATGATATTCACCGCATAGCCCTGGCTGCAGGTGAATGCATCGGAGTCGGTAAACGGCGTAATGTAACTGGAGCCCGATTCGATGGAAGGGTCCCAGGAGAGCAGGGGATTGTCGTCGTCCAGATTCTCGCTGCCGTTGGTGCCAAAGTCATTCCAGCCGAGATGGGCGTTGTGCCAACGCTGCCCGGTCAGATAGCGGAACATTTCAAAGTACATCTCCTTCCCCTGATACGGGTGGGACAGATTACCCTGCGGCACGGGAATAGCCTCGAGCGCCGCCAGCATGTCCGCCTTGGCGCCATTGGCATCATTCTCGTCAAAACTCTGCAGTCCTTTGAGTATATACCCACCGTTACTGCACCCGGTGACCGTTGGGCCGCCGGATGAGGACTGTCCGCTGCAGGAATCGTCGTGACTCATGACTAACGCGACCTTCACTCCCGCCAGTTCGTCGAACAGCGTACGGAACACGGCCCGCATGCCATCGAACAGCGTGACGCTGCCGGGTCCGGTAGTCAGCCCATCGTAGGCCTCTCCCAGCAGAACTCCGCAGGAACTTTCAGGATCCGGGGGGTCGACCTGCGTACACAGGGTCGATCCCAGGTTGGAACGATAGTCAAGGGTCAGAAACACCAGGGGTTCTGCGTCACTGGTGGGCCTGGCGTCGACGTAGATATCGGTGTCGTCGCCAACACTGCCGGGCTGGATACTCAGGAACAGCATCAAGCCTATAAGAAGGGTTCTTGGGTTCATGTTATGCGCTCCATCACTCGTATCAGTTGGTCTGTGCCCCGCGAGGCACCAGGACAAGGACGCCTTGGACTATTCCGGCCTTACCCTCATTATCCGCCGCTCCATCGTAGGTCGAGTCCACTTCAAAGCGGGCGGCATAGAAAGCATCCGCACTGGAACTGATGCCGCGCGGGGCGGGCGTCAACGCCGGCGCAAGCCGCACGACGGCAACCTCTACCTTGTCGGCCTCTGCGGTTGGCAACAAGGTGGTATCGATAACAATGTCCGTGGCGGTGCAACCCGTCAGATTTGGCGTGCAGTTGACAAAGCCGACGTCTCCGGACACCACGATGTTGTCCGCATTACCCACCACTTCATCGACGATCGATTGCGCCATCTCGAGGGTGGACACGCGGCTCTGTTCATTACCGGCCATACGCATTTCCATGATGCTGGTACGCATGCCAGTAGTGGCCGCCAGGGTCAGAATGACCAGAAAAATCAGGGTGATCAGCAAAACGCTGCCCCGCGAGCTGCCCTGTCTGTACGATGTGCCGCAAAAATGCGTTGCTGGGTTCATGAATTGAGTCCTGTCAGATTTGACGGATTGCGCAATAGTATTGTGCTGGTAAACACCCGCCGGAAAAAACCGTCGTTCGGGGCCGGAACAATAGTCGAGCCGAGTTCATATGACTTGTCGTTCACATACCCTGCCACGGTGTTGATACTGCGCACCAAGACATACAGTCGCAGGGACACGGAATCTGAAATTTCAGCAGCCGTAGGGCTGGCGGTGTAGTAGTTGGCGATAAAGTCACCGTCTTCGTCGACGCCAAATTCAAACTGCAGATTCTCCACGCCGTCCACCAGGCATTCATTGGTCATGTCAGGGTTCGCGCCGCTGTCCATGTAAGCTCGGCACAAGGTGGGTATGCCGTCGTCGGCTGCGACGGAAAAATCCCGGATATAGTAAACCTGTGGCAGATAGGCCCAGTTACTGACCGTACCTGTCATCGCCGGCGGCGTGTCCACTCCGCCTCCCTGGAATAACTGCGCGGCCACGCCATTGGTACGCAAATAGAGCTGCCCCGCGCTAATAGCCCCATCCGTGGTGGTACTGTCCGAAACCCGCTGCACCGCAATGACATCGGAGCCGGCCACGATGTCGCCGCTGGGCAGGCACTCGTGAGCCGCTGCAACCGCCGCCGTCGTGGCGTTATTGACGAAACCAAGCGCGGTGAGATCAGTGGCCCAGTCGTTGACTCCGTCTCCGCAATCCTGGCCGACGACAACCGACGCATGCACCGCCGTTGTATCGACATCGAGAAACTTTCCCCAGAAACCCGACATGGCCAGCTCGCGGCCTATCTGTCGCACAACAAACCGACCGTTCTCCAGAATACGGGAAATTTCTTCATCCTGTACGGCGCTCCGATTGTTCTGAACAAAAATCACTATCGTGCCGGCAACCAGAGTCAGACCCAATCCCATTGCGACCATGAGTTCAATTAACGTGAAACCTGACTGTCGGTGTGTTGTTTTCATCTCGTTACGTCTAGGGTGAAATATAAGTATTCAGAATCAGAATTCTTCGATATTCCTCGTTGGCTCCGTACTTGCCGCTGCCGACACCACAGGTGTTGGCCGAGACATTGGTCAATTCATTCAACCCGCGCCACACAATGGTGATGGTGTAAACACCGGCTTCTCCCGTGGGCGGACCGGTGACACAGCCCGTCGGGTTGACCAGTCCGCCGGTGTCGGTATTCGTTCCGTCTATAGACCGGGACTCCGATGCACCATCCATAGACTGCTCCCATAACCACAGATCATAGGCGGCCAGTTGCAAGGAAGAGCATTTTGAGGCGGAATCACAGCTTTGTGCCGGCTCCGTCAAGGTGCCGCCGCCCACGCCGGCGGCGCCCGTCAGAAAGTTCTCCAGGCCCAGTGTGTTGGTGCGCATTTTTTCCGCTATATCGTGGGCCAGAATCACCGACGAGGTTCGCTGCAGTGAATCGAACAACGACTTCTTGGCGGCAGTCTGCAGACCGGCAATATTGAGGAACCCCACGCTGATGATCATCAGCGCGAACAGAACTTCAATCATAGCGACACCGGCGACTGACTGTCGTTGCATGCCCTGGCTGGGCTGGTAAGATTTGCGGTCTACGGACATACGGTCTCCGCGATTCTGGGACGCCCGGTAGCGTTGATTATGATGTTCCGCGCGACACTGGAGTTGACACAAACAGTGTATGAGCCGCCCGTGTTGGTGGAGCCGGATGGCCGATAGCTTACAAAATTGGCGAATCCCGCCGCAGTGACTACGGTGTTGCTTCCCATACCAGTATAGGTCTCCAGAATGGTATCTCCAGCATCTCTGTCGCCATCGGAGTCCTGGTCGACAAAGGCTATCCACCCGGATTGCCAGGGCCTGGTGTTCGCGCAGTCCGTCGGCGAGTCCGGATCGATCTTGCAAAGGCTGACAGCGCTGTTTCTGGTTACCGCTTCGCCTCGCGCCAGCAACAGGGAGGTGAAAAGATCATTGGTATCCGAACTCACGCGCTGGTTGTCGACAAAAGCGCCAAGCCCGGGAAGCGCAACATAGATCAGAACAGCCATAACGGCGATCACAATCAGCGCCTCGATTAGTGTCAAACCACTCTGCCTAACGTTCATTCGCTTGCAACTATTTGAAATTGGAGGTTTTTAACTGATTCTGCCCCACAACAGTTAATCGGCTCGATTATACTGAACTTCAATCACTGAAATTGTGAACCAGGTGGAAGATTGGAACAGTAGATTGTCGTGGATGATGGAATAAAGTCCCCGTTTTTTCAATAGCTTAGCTGCCTGATTCGCGATGTTCGCCCGTCCCCGGGGCAGTTTCGGCCGAACTGTCTGGTCACCGAGAGCCAGAACTGTTTGCATGGACTGGGTTTTTCGCCAGACGGGGGGAAAACTACCTGAATAGGTAATAGGGATGTCCGCCTTCCGCCAGTAGACTACGTGCTCCCATATAACGATGCGAATTCCCGTACGGGCAGCCTAGCGCGCCGCTTGGATATTGGCTGTTATGCAGTTCACGTTTTGAAGGAGAGACAATGTCTGCCAAGAACAAATCCAATAAAAAGTTTGGAGGTGCCGGTGAGGACTCGCAATCCGGCTCGGACACCAATGATAGGGTCGACGGGAAAAGCGGCAACGATGAGGTTTCCGGTGGTGGCGGCGACGACTGGGTCAAGGGCGGTTCCGGCGACGATGTGCTGCGCTATTCCGTAACAGACAATTTCGACAGTACCGACCTTTATGACGGCGGCGCCGGCGTGGATTCCCTGTTGCTGAAAATGAGCTTCGACGAATGGATGAGGCTGGATATCCAGAACGACATCGCGGCCTACCTGGTCTGGCTACCGGCTCATCTCAATCCGAAGGGTACCGCCACCGGGCAGACCTTCGCCTTTTCCGCATTCGATCTGGATGCCCGCAAGCTCGAAAATGTTCGGGTCACGGTGGATGGGGTGGAACTGAACCCGGAAGATGAAGCAGTCACGCTGGCGGCCGACAGCTTCTCCTTCGACGAAGACCGACTCACAGTCGCCGGCAATGTTCTGCTCAACGACGACGTGCCGGACCTGGTGCGCTCGGTGGAACTCATTGATGCTCCCGCCATCGGCGATGTTGCCATCGAGGTAAGCGGCGATTTCACTTACGGTTACGGCGACAGCTTCCAGCACCTGGCCGTCGGCGAGAGCGCCACGCAAAGCTTCAGCTACCGGGTGGTGGATGCGGATCTGGACGAGCAGATCACCACGGTCACCATCGAAATCACCGGCGTGAACGACGCGCCGGTCGCTGCCGCCGACACTGGCGCCACGCTTGAAAACGCGGCGTTGACTGTGGATGTGTTGGCCAACGACACCGACATCGACAGCTCGGACACCCACACAGTGGATCAGGTCGCCGTCACCGATGACGGACGCGCCGGCGCCCCCACCGCTGAACCCGCTCCGACTGTGTCGATCCACCACAATCAACTGGTGTTCGACCCCGGCACGGCTTACGACTACCTCTCGCGCAACGAAACCGCCACGGCGGTCGTTGAATACCAGATGTCCGACAACAACGGCGGCACCGACAGTTCCACCGTCACTGTCACCATCACCGGCACCAACGACAGGCCCGTGGCCACCGCGGATATCGCCACAGTGGATGAAGACAGCGCGGTCACCATCGATGCCCTCGCCAACGATTATGATGTCGACCAGTCCGACACCATTGCCATCACCGCGGTGACTCAGTCCCCCCATGGCGGGCTGGCCACCATCGTGGACGGCAGTATCGTGTTCGACACGCAGGGCGACTTCGAAACCCTGGCCGCCGACGAGTCAGAGACGATCACTCTCGGGTATGAGATCGCCGACAATAATGGCGCCACCCATACCGCGGAAATCGACATGACGGTGACCGGCGTCAACGACGCCCCCGAGGCGAACGACGACACCGCGGCAATCACGGAAAACCAGTCGCGCACGGTGGCCGTGCTCGCCAATGATACCGACATCGATGCGTCCGACGTGCATACGGTGGACGCTGCACTTCTGCTGACCGATGGACGTCCGGCTTTTGCCCCCGGCGCCATGCCCGCCGTCTCCGTTGCCAACGACAAGGTCAGCTTCAATCCCGGTGATGCGTACGATTACCTGGCCGTCGGCGAATCAACCACCGCTACCATCCGTTATGTCATGTCCGACGACAAGGGCGGAATCGACAGTGCAAACCTCACCATCGAGATCACCGGCACCAACGACCGGCCGGTGGCCGAGGGCGATAGCGGGACAGTCGCCGAGGATGGCGAGTTGGTCCTGGATGTGCTGGCCAACGACAGCGATGTGGACCAGTCAGACACCCTCAGTGTGGTGGAGGTGGGCTTTGCGGCCCCCAATCTGGACGGCTCGGTGCGCATCGAGAACGGCACGGTGGTCTATGACACCGAGGGTAGCTTTGAACACCTGGGCGCCGGCGAAACCAGCACCATAGATATCTACTACGTGATTCAGGACAGCGTAGGCGCCGACGCCGCCGCGCCCATCACCGTGACTGTCGAAGGAGTCAACGACGCCCCGACGGCGGCGATGGACGAAGCCTCCACCACCGAGTCGGGTTCGGTACTGATCGACGTGCTGGCCAATGATACCGACATCGACGCCAACGACACCCTGAGCATCAACAATGTATCGGTGGTGTACGGCGAGGGCAGTGCGTCGATCGAGAACGGACAGATACGGTTCAACACCAACGGCCAATACGAAAGCCTCGGCGTGAACCAGCAGGCCGAGGCGGTGGTCGAATACACCATAACAGACGATCAAGGGGCCACCTCCACCAGCGCCGCCTTCGTCACCATAAGCGGCGAGTACGACGCGCCCATCGTGGTGGATTCCCTGAGCGGATACGAATTTGAATCCATGACGGTGGAATACGCCAGCGACTGGCACCTGGCAAGGCTCGACGAAACAGGCAGCGCCACCGGTTTGCAATTGCACGGAGGCTGGCGAAGCAACTGGGAAATGGGCATCCAGAACCAGTCCCTGTTCGGGCTCGACCCAAGTGAGGAACTGCGGGCCGACGTCACTGGCGGATTCGATGTCGACACCGGCCGCGTGAATCTCATCAGCCTGGATGCGCTGTGGGAGGATATCGACAGCGGCGCGGAGTTTTCCGGCGGCTTCGAGGCGGAATTCGGCGTGGATATCACGCCTTATGTGTCCGTGGATGGCGGCAGCATCAGTTCGGTTTACGGGCTCAATGGACAGCTCCTGAATACCACCACTGACAGCAACGGTTTCTCCCGATTTCTCACCCGCGTCGATACCACCTCCAACAGCAGCATCGACTTTGACATGCCCGATAGCTACAACGCCGGCATCGATGCCAGCATCAGTGCGCGGTTCGGCTTGTTCGCCGATGCCCGCGGCGCCGTCTTCGGTGAAGAACTGTTCACCTGGGATTATGATGAAGACCTATTCGACGTGGCGGAGGATTTCAACCTCATCGAGGCCGGCATCGACACCAAGGACGGCGGCGTTACCCTGTCCGTGCTGGAATCCTCGCCCATCACGCTGATCAACCAACTGTCATTGCCCAAGGGAATCGGGCAAATCAAGTTCTACGACGAGAGTACGGAGACCTATACAGCCGGCGGTTTCGGCGAAGCCATCATCGCCGAAGGCACACAGCCCATCGCCGGCATCCGTTTCGATTTCGACGATATTCTCGGCAATCTGCCAAAAGTGGGCAAGGTGTTCGAGAATCTCGACAATAAGTTGAAGCTTTCCGTCGGTTCATTGGGCGGGGTGGAACTGGGCTATACCTTCATGGGAGCCGGCTTCAGCTTTGATCTGGCCCTGGATGCCACAAGCGCGGCAGTGTCCGATCACACGGTGGACTTGCTGTTCGACAAGCCTGTCTACGTGGAAGGCTTCACCGATCCGGTCATGGCCATTCGCAATGCCGACTGGCTGAATCTCCCTGGCATAAAATCCATGGACGGTTCCCCGGTGACGGCGATGCCGCTGTTCAATTCCCAACTGCAATTGGGTACCGGTCTCAGCCTCGATCTGGTGGGCAATTTCGACTATACCATCGGTGCGATAGATGCCCGGGTGTGGGTGGACGGTGTGTTCGACGAATCGCTGTCGCTCGGTCCCCTGGCTTCCGACATCATTGAGGTATTCCAGGTGGAACTGATCGGCCTGAGCAACATCGACTATGGCAGCACGGGGTATGACCAGTTCGCGGGGAGTACGTTTATGGTGGCGTGAGTGGGGTGTGAGAGTGGCGTGAGTACAAGGAGCCAGAGCTCCGACTGACTCAATAATAAGTCGTGCGGAGGTAAATCCGCGTGGGTGCTTCAGTTCACTCTGTTTCAATACGAAAATCCGGCTGCAATGTGCGCCAATGCTTTTTGAGCCCGACCTTATGTGACTCGCTCATGGGCAAACCCTGCAATGCCTTTGGCCATAAATCACGTGCCTTTTCCAGGGTATCGGCCAGATGCGGCCTTATAGCACGCCATGGAATTCCGGCCTTCTCGGCCCATACCTGGAAGTTAGCCATGGTAACAGCACTCCAGCGTTTTGTTTTGCCAAGGTTCAGTGCGTATTCCTGCTCATCTTCAATGTACACGCTGGTGGTCACAATATCGTACGCCGGTGATAGACGCGGGCTTACCTGATCCGGGTACAACAGACTCCAGTTCTTCAGGTGTGCATCGCCGTTTGCCAGTAGAATGTTCACCAGCAGACGCCTGGCAAATTGCTGCGCATCGGCCAGACCATCCGCGGAGTAGTCATAGATCACTTTTGCCACCCGTTCATAGTTTGCCGAGTTATATTTTTCATGGGGATACTTCACCAGTATCTGCGCAAAGTCTTCCATGTGAATGCGCTTCTCACCGTGACGATCGAAACGCTTGATGGCAAAGGCGTACTCTTCATCAGGCAGTCTGATTTGCGGCAGTCGCTCCAGCCTGTCCATTTCAACCAGCCGTACCTCGGGAATATCGATATCCACCAGTGCTGCCAACGACATGGCGGTGTACTCATTCAGAGGCACGTGCTCATGCTGCGTGTAAGGTGTCTTGACAATCCAGTCTCCCAGTTCACCTTCGCTGAAGTTGTAGCGGCCATCCTTTTCCTTCATGGAAAACTTCATCTGGACACCCGCCAGCGAGAACTTCCGGGCCTGCCTGCCCGTATTGAACGTCACTGCCTGTGCCTGCCCATGAGTTGCCAGCACTGTCTCGGGTACATTCTCCGGTTCGGTTGGCGTGGCCACCAGCGCGCCTGGCAGGTCTCGCCCAAGGTGAGTAAACAGTTGAAACTCATCGTCCACCTGGGTTTTCAATCCCTGCGCCAACAGTTCGCGCAACGCACCTTCAGGCAGTAGATTGGAGAGCGTCGGGTGCAGGCGTTGATTGCGTGCCCACGGTGATGACATCAATGCTTGTGCTTGAGGGAATTCAGGATGAGTAATCAGACTGAAGGTAGGGCGTGCCGGATCGTGGCGGAAGTTCTCGGCGAAACTCAGCACATTCCGGCCATTGCGGTAGCCGGCAAGATACCCCACCAGTCGTCCATGCAGGGAAAGCGTCAGTACCCTGGCCTCGTCCATCGGGTTCCCCGTATTCATTCCGTATCGGACAACAAGTCCTGCCATGGATCATCGCTGAGGGACTTCTTCTCGCGAACTCCCTCGTGCATCCCTCCAGTCAGCCCGCTGTCCCCGGCACTTTTTCCCGCCATGGCATTTCCATCATTGGTCAGCACCGCAAGTACGGCGCCCAGTTTTTCCCGCGGGATCAGCATCAACTCGCTTTTCAGGCCCTCGGCGATCAGTTCCAGGGTATCCAGCCGCGGATTCCCTTTGGACTCCAGCCGCTGATACTGCTGGCGCGACATACCAACACGCAGCATCATGTCCCCCTGTTTCAAGCCCAAGGCGATGCGGCGGTTTTTGAGCTGTTCAAGTAAGTTGGTCATCCAGGAATCTTATATATTGCTTTCAAGGAAAAAAGCAACATATTAGCCCCTATGTGCTTATCAGGCAATATATAAATTGCTTTTCCCCTGGATGCCACAAGCGCGGCCGTGTCCGGGAGTACGTTATGGTGGCGTGAGCCCGGCAAGCTGTACTGATTTGGAACAGATGACTGTTCCAAATCAATACGCTCTGATCACACAGGCCCATGCCAGGGAAGCTGGTTCGCTGGAAACCCCGTCATTAAGAGGCTGGCATAGACATTGCTGGGATAACCCATTGCAGTGCAGGCGTGAGCCGTCTCAACCGCGGGCGCGCACGAAAGCCACCCCCGGAATCCAGCCATGTTTAAAAACTATTTCCTTACCGCCGTACGCAACTTGTTCAAGAACAAGCTCTATTCCTTGATCAATATTGTGGGCTTCGCCGTAGGTATGGCCTGTGTTGTCCTGATCGTGTTGTATGTCGCTCATGAGCTGAGCTACGACCGGCACTGGGCAAAATCGGATCGAATCTACAAGGTGATGACCACGTTTATGCCGACGGTCAATTACGCAGGTCTGGAAATTGCTACCAGCGGTTCGATAATTTCCGTCCTGCTTGAGCAGGAATTTCCCCAGGTGGAAGAAGCGGTCCGCCTGGTCGGAACCGGCAACCTGATTCTAAGCCTTCCGGACGACAACACGCCATTTAACGAGCAGGGTATCTACTTTGCCGATCCACCACTGTCGGAGGTATTCGATCTGCCCCTGGTCGCCGGGTCCTGGGAGGAGGCCCTGGAACAACCCGCGCAGATAGTCATCAACGAATCGCTCGCCATCAAGTATTTTGGCAGGACCGATGTGGTGGGCCAAAGCCTGATAGTGGGGAATCAGGCACCCGCCCGTATCACTGCCGTGATGGAGGATATCGAAGAAAACACTCATCTGGCGGCAAACGGATTTTTGTCCATGGCTACGGCCGTAGGGTTTTTCGGACCAGACTACACGCGAAGCTGGATCCGTCAGGATTTTCACACCTATGTCGTGCTGGCGGAGGGCTACGGGGACGAACAGTTTCAGGCGGAAATGCCGGCTTTTCTTGAACGCCATTCCAGCGACGACCCTAACCCGAATACCGCCCTTGAAATAATGCCTGTAACAGATATTCACCTGCGTTCCGACCGGGAGTTTGAGTTGGGCGCCAACGGCAGCATGGTCACGGTATACACCTTCTCCGCCCTTGCGGTGTTTATACTGATGATTGCCTGCTTTAACTTCATGAACCTCTCAACTGCCCGCTCCAGCACCCGTGCCCGGGAAGTGGGTATGCGCAAGACGCTCGGGGCGAATCGCACCCAACTGGTATGGCAGTTTCTGGGGGAGTCGGTGTTGATCGCCGCGCTGGCAATCGGCCTCGCAATCGGCATTGTTGAAGTATTCCTGCCGTCTTTTAATGCCACGATAAATCTCGATGTGGGACTGGAATATCTCGGCAATCCTCCGGTGTGGCTACTGCTGGTATTATTCGCCGTGGGCGTGGGGTTGGTTGCGGGGAGTTATCCCGCGTTTTTCCTGTCTTCTTTCGTCTCGATAGACATTCTCAAAGGGGAGTTCAGCCGGGGCAAGTCCGGTGTGCTGTTCCGCCAACTGCTGGTCGTCGTGCAGTTCGCCATATCCATCGCCCTGGTGATTGCAGCAATGGTCGTATTGTCGCAGTTGCGGTTCACCAATAATCTCGATCTGGGTTTTGACCGCGAACAAATCGTAATCTACCAGGGTGGTGGAGTGGAAGGGTTGGGTGCTGAATATGAGGCGATGAAACAGGAATTGCTGCGGCACCCGGAGATTGTTTCGGTGACTGCATCCGACCTGATTCCAGGCGACGTGCTCGCAACCGCCAGCGGGCTACAGATAGAGGGTGAGTCCACGCCCTACGTCATGACCACGGTAAACGTGGACTACGATTATTTTGAGACTTTCGGTATTGAATTCAGCGCCGGTCGACCCTTCGACCGTGGCTATAACGATCTTTACATCGAGCCCTCACCACAGTCTCCGGCTACCTCCGGAAACTTTATTCTGAACGCAACAGCGGCCGCGCGGCTTGGGCTGACTCCTCAGGAGGCTCTCGGCGCTCTGGTCACCGAGGTTCGCGAACAGGTCACTTTCGACGCCCGAGTCAATGGCAACATCGTGGGGGTTATCGAAGATATCTATTTCGAGTCGCTGCGGGACCAGGTACAACCCATGTACTTTCGTCTTTCCGAATCACACAGCACCCTGGACCCACTTCCGTATTTTCGCAATCTGGCGGTGCGCCTCAGCGGCAATGACGTCGCCGGTACTTTGGCTCACGTAGAAAATACCTGGCAACAGTTTCTGCCGAACGTGCCAATCAATCAGACTTTTCTCGACCAGAAATTTGCTGAACTCTATGATGCCGAACAGAGGCAGGGAACCATATTCTCCTGGTTTTCCGCGGTAGCGGTTTTCGTGGCCAGCATCGGCCTGTTTGGTCTTGCTTCCTTTGTTACCGAACAGCGCACCCGCGAGATCGGCATACGCAAGGTGCTGGGCAGCACGGCGCTGGGCATCGCCACTCTGCTGTCCAAAGATTTCAGCCGCTTGGTACTCATTGCGAACTTGTTTGCCTGGCCCCTGGCCTGGTTCTTTATGAACGACTGGCTGCAGAGCTTTGCCTACCGTATCGATCTTGACCCCTGGATATTTTTGCTGGCGGGGGGCTTGGCGCTGGCGCTTGCCATTACCACGGTTGGTTCACTGGCGATGAAGGCCGCCAATCTCAATCCAGTCAAATCGCTTCGTTGTGAGTAAAAAATCTTGCCGCTTCGAGCGGTCAAGCCCTGGCTATGGCAGCAAATTGTCTGCAGGGATAATGAAGCTACCGTTTTCCTCCCCGTTCACGCTAAGCACATATTCCCCGGCTTCGAGCCCGTAGGCTGGCAATGGGATGACCGTGGAGTACGGTTCAACTGAATCGATGCAGGCGGTCCCGGGGGGCGGGAACGAGTCGGGGTCGTAGTAGAGAAAGATTTCGAACGAGTTGTCGACACGGTTCATCGCGTATTCTCCGACCTCCAGGCAAGGGGAGATTTCTCCAGAAACTTCCAGGAATACCTGTATGGGCATTTCGGAGGTTGTGATCACATCCACCGCGTTGACCGAATTGATTGTCTGACCCTCATCCACCGACAGAAGCGTCCATGAAAGCTCGGACTCTCCGCTCTGAAATCTGGCGTTCTGGTAGAAGCCAGGATTGCCCTGGAAGCCAACGACAGGCACTTCCAGCACATAGCTTCCATCGGGGTTCAACTCAAGGTTGGCGGGTTGTGACCATACGGGCGATGAGAGGAAGAACAGTAACAATGTGGCGGTGGAATATGTTTGTTTCATATCTCAGATCCCCTGATTATATGTCGATGCGGTAAGCATTAAAATCGACATATCTTACTGCCTCATGCACAGTACGATCAAACAACTGATCGTATTCCAGGCCTCCGGATTCGTTGCGATCCAACCGAGCGAATGTCGGCATCAATTGCTCCCGCATGTTTTTGGGCATTTCGTCTAAAGACGACAATTTGACCTTGCCATCCATGTTCTTATCCAATCCAGGAATCCCAAAGCAAGGCTTGTTGTAAAATGACTCTCAGAATCGACCTCGGAGCCCGATTCAATCCATCGCAACAGCTTGACCTTGCACGCATGGAAGACTATTTTTATCAGGGCTTCCTGCCGTGTATTTATGACCACCAGCAGCGCCTCACCACTGCCTGGAGCAACTATTACCAGACCTATGTGGAGCGGGACGTACGACAACCTCGAGTTCAGTGATGGCACCCGTGCCTTGAAATATGACAAGTTGAAGACGCGCTGCTGGCGTAGTGTATACAATTTAGGGGACATTGATAACATACAAACTTAACGAACATTGTCAGCGGTGTGAGTGTCAAAAGCTATTAAGTTATCAGTGACTCCTAAACTCCAAAATCAGCCTGAATGAAGTCGTTCCATAAGTCCTGATAAAGAAATGACCTTCACATCATTACCCACAGGAAATTCATCCTCACCCCCATAGAGGATGAATTTATGCGTTGCGCCAACATCTTTACAGGTCTGGCTATAATGCTTGCCGATTTTCGGGGCGACCCCATGCTTGATTTCTATGGCCCAAATGGCAGACGAGGGCATCTTGATAACCAGATCGATCTCTGCACCGGCAGCCGTTCGGTAAAAGAAAGTTTCTGTAGGATGCGGCAGCATAGAATGAATATTCTCAACAACAAACCCTTCCCAACTTTTGCCCAATACCGGATTGGACAGCAACGCATCATAAGCATTGATCCCCAGCAAGCGGTGCAGGATACCGCTGTCACGCACGTAATAGCGGGGTGATTTGACCAGGCGTTTTTTTACGTTGGCATGCCAGGGCTCAAGGCGCCTGACCAACAAAAGGTCCGTCAGAATATCGATATAGTGACTTACCGTCTTGGCATCGACTTCCAGATTCGAAGCAAGCCTGGAATAGTTAATGGTTTCGCCTTGCAAATGAGCCAACATCGTCCACAGCCGACGCAATCTTGCTGCAGGGACGCGAAAACCCATTTGCGGGATGTCGCGCTCAAGATAAGTACGAATCAGGTTTTCCAGCCAGTTCATGGCCAGTTCATCATCGGCAGCCAGATAGCTGTCCGGAAACCCACCCCGTAGCCAAAGGGGCTGTCTTTGCTGTTGATTCCCGCCTGCCTCAACCAGGTTCAGACCACTCATCTCGAGATAACTAATCCGGCCCGCTAGGCTTTCAGACGACTGGCGCATCAGATCCATCGATGCTGATCCAAGCAGTAGAAACTGACCTGCTCTGCGACCTTGCTGCCGGTTTTTGTCGATCAGGCCCCGTAGCACGGGAAATAATTCCGGGCTTCGCTGTATTTCATCCAGAATAACCAACTTATCGGCATGAGCGCTTAAGAAACTGCCGGGGTCACTAAGCTTGAGCAAATCCTCGGGGGCTTCCAAATCGAGGTAAATCGAGTCGATGTCTTCAGCAATGGTTTTTGCCAGCGTTGTCTTGCCGACCTGGCGCGCACCCAGCAAAGCGACCGCAGGCACCTGTGCGATCGTTGATTGAAGTTTCTTGGTCATTTGGCGTTGCAACATATCTAGCATTTTAGGAATATAAATCCTGATATACAAGGTATTTTGAAGATATAAAGGACAAAATAAACAAAATAAAGGACAGGCATGAATGGCCACTTATTCACAGCCACTCGGTCACCTACCGGATCGCACTCGGTCCGCAGAAAGGCCGCAAGGTGTTCACCTTACAGACCGTTCCGCCACAGCCGGAAGAATCACCCGATAGCGCCCGGGTAGCCAAACTGAATGGCTTCAGTCTGCATGCCGGCGTAGCGGCCAAAGCCCATCAGCGGAAGAAAGTGGAACGGTTGTGCCGCTACATCGCAAGACCGGCCGTCTCCGAGCAGCGCCTGTCGCTCACTCCCACCGGCAAGCTGCGCTACGAACTGAAGACCCCATTTCGCAACGGCACCACCCATGTGATCTTCGAACCCTTGGATTTTCTGGCAAGGCTGGCCGCCCTGGTGCCCAAGCCACGAGTCAACCTGACAAGATTCCACGGCGTGTTCGCACCCAACAGCACACACCGGGCAGCCATCACACCGTCCGGGCGGGGCAAGGGGGGCAAACGGGGAAAGCAGAGCAGCAACAACCCCGATGATCGAGCTCCGACTGAACGCCACGCGGCCATGTCCTGTACCCGCATAAAGGCCCAGCGGCTGAAGCGGGTGTTCAAAGCTTCCGCTCCTGCTCACGCCCCTGACCTACATCCCTGTAGGCCATATCGACATTGAAACCTGTGAGCAGTGTCAGGGGCCGATAAAGATCATCGCCTGCATTGAGGACCCAGCGGTCATCCGGCAGATTCTGGAACATTTGCGGAACAAGGAGGCCATCGATTCTCAGGCCCAACTACCACCCGGGCGAGCGCCACCCCAGATCGGGTTGTTTGACCAGGTCTGACTCGCTGGAAGAGAAGGAAAAAAGAGAAAGAAAGGATCTTAACAGTCTGCCAGGGGTGAGGTTCCCTAGCTTTCTGCGCAGCCGAACGACCCCAATCTGTGATTGGGGGCTGGGTCGGCAGCCGGCAGCCACTCGCCCTGGATTCAGCCTGAAGGGGATTAAGTCTGTCACCAGGACAAACCACTGATCGTATTCCAGGCCTCCGGATTCGTTGCGATCCAACTGAGCGAATGTCGCATCAATTGCTCGCGCATGTTTTTGGGCATTTCGTCTAAAGACGACAGTTTGACCTTGCCATCCATGTTCTTATCCAATCCAGGAATCCCAAAGCAAGGCTTGTTGTAAAATGACTCTCAGAATCGACCTCGGAGCCCGATTCAACCCGTTCAACATACCGGTACGAGATTCCGCCGTATAACATTTCTTCCGTGGTTTGTTCACCCCAGCGTACGACACGCTCCGGGTCCGGGTTGTTGAGATTGTTCGCCGAATTGTCGTATACCGTTCGGTGGATGATCATGGTGCCCGCCGGCACATGTCTGGGTTCCTCGAATTTATAGTAACGCTGCCAGTTGAAGTCATAGTTGGGCGAATTCAACACAAGCTCTTCGCTACCGTCAGGATAACGGAAGCTGAAACTGGAAGCCTTGCCGCGATAGTGCGCATGCGGGAACAGGGCATAGATCAAGGCATCGCGCTGAACCTGATAGCAGGCAGCTTCCTCATGGTCATCCACATTGGCCGGGATGCGCAATTCCTGATTGACGATTGCATGGTGCTGTAGCACATGGTCCGGTTCCTCGCTGGCAAAATACAGGCCTATGCGAGTCTGATCGGAGGATTCACGGCCATAGGGCGTGTAGTGCATTTGAGCGTAAAACGCGCTGTCGGCAGGGATATACAGGCCAGTGCCTGTCGGGTATTCGTAAACTTCATTACCCGGTACAAAGGTCATCAATTGCGGATCCGTCAGTACATCACCTTCACCGGCGGAATCTGGCCCCACCGTGGCGATAGCGTGGTGCACTGCTTGGCGATCGCCCGGAATGATCTGTACGGCGCGCACCCACACAGGTGCATCCAGCGGGTTGGGGACCTCAAAGTCCTCGTAGTCCAGGACGCCTGTTGCCGGCACTGTGAAGCTCGGCAAGTCGATGATCAGATCCGGTTCACCCAGGACCCAGGAGCGTTCTATCGGTGTGACAGCTTCCAGTGGATCGGGGCCGTTGCCACGCAGAGCGCCAGCATCAATCCAGTTCACAAGCGTCTGCTCTTCCTCGATAGTCAGACTGATGTCGTTCGCGAAGTGGCCAACCTCGGGATCGGCGTGCCAGGGCGGCATGCGTTTGGTAAGGATGACCTCCCGAATCATCGGTGAAAATCCCTGTACCATGGTATGGCTGGTCATGGCCCAGGGACCAATGCCGCCGGGTCGGTGGCAATCGACACATTTCTGCATCAATATTGGCGCCACGCTGTCGCTGTAGGAAATGTTGCGGTGTTCGTTGCGTGCCGTTTCACCCGGCAGCGCCAGCGCTTCACCGGCATAGCGCTCGGGCATATCCATGGAAGCAATCCTGATGGTATCGCCGGCCGCATGCTGAGCCAGCACCCGTGCGATCGGGGTGTCGGTGTTGCCGGACTGTTCCATGACCGGGCCACGATACAGCACCTGCCAGCGTTGGGTATCCAGTACCAGCGCCTGGCCGGCGTGAGTCAGACCCAGCGCTGGGGACACCAATTGGGCACGGTCATCAAGCACTGGCAGATCAAGCCCCATGGCAGCCATGTCGGCGCGGATCGCGTCACGATCTTCACCCGCTACGGCATTGATAAGGAAAAAGCGAACATCACTGAATTCGTTCCTGAGGGCCGCCAGGGCGCGCGCCGATTCAGCCACCAGGGGTGAATTATTACGGTGCGCCATCAGTACCACGGCGGTAGCATCGCTATGATAATAGAGCTCCGTGGCCTTGCCATGCTGGTCGATCAGGGTAAAGTTGGTGACACGTTCATTGGCCTGACCCATGCCCGTTGCCAACCAGAATCCGGTCAGGCAAAAGCACAGGCTCCTGATCCAGGGTTTGTGATTGGTGTGTCGCATCGAGATTCTCCCCACATAGTGTTAGTGCATTTGTGAGTGATGCTAAGGGAGACGAGGGCGACATCGCTCCCTTATATCGGAATGGCAGCGCTAATTTCGTGAACTTCATATTTGTTCAGGTTTAACACTATTTGCTTTTATTTCAGTTTCTTGCGCTGACTGTTTTTTTGTCTCTCCGGAATTGGTCAGATTCTTCAGGAAATTTCTGTTTCAACGTCGACCACCATCGTTCAGAATCACCTGGTGGATGAATCAATGAGCGTTGCAGAGGGCTCCTTGATAGATTTTGGTCTGGGTCAGCTTGCAACTCTGGCGCCGTTTTTACTCTGGCTGATCGCATCAAACCTGTTTGTGGACGAAAGCAAAAAACACACGCTCGCCTGGCTGGCCCTGGCATTGTGCTATGCGCTGGATATTTATGGAGCGGTAGTCTATTCAGGACACGAAGGGCCCGGTTCCAACGTTATCCTCGATTTTTCCTTTAATCTTCTGCCGCAATTGATTCTGTTGAGCTTTCCACTTCATGCCATTTACCTGGCGATGCGCGGTTACGGTGTTGACCTGCTCGAGGAGCGACGAAAATTTCGTATTGCCTTTATTGCCGGCCTGGCCGAACACGTAGGCGTTCTGGAGTACAAAGCCAGCAGCAGGAGCCAATTCCGGGTTGATCCGTCAAGAGATCCGCATGAGGACTAACAGCCAGGCACTTATAGGAAGCATTAAGGCTATCTCCGAACCGCCGTTAGTTGTAGCACTAGCGCTTGTTGGCTACTGGAACCGCCATAACATGCGTGCGTACGAGCGACGACCGCGAGGATCGAAAACTGTCGGGTCATAATTGCGACCGCCAGATTCGAGGTAAGGCAAGTCCTCGTCGAACATGTCAAGCACACCCACCGTGAAAATGGTGCTGCCCAAATTGGTATTTCCCCAATCATGTGAGTAGCGATATTGAATATCCCAGGTTTGGTAGCTGTCAATTGAGCGCCGCAGCAGTGAGCGAACCAGATCGTTACCGGTTTCAAACTCTGCATCGTAGGCCAGATTTTGATACGACCCAATGTGGCGGTTGATGACCGTCACACCATGGTTGTCACGCTGCCAATTAAAGTTGATGTTGCCTTTGTTGTCAGGCAATGAACGTACGTGAAGACCGTTACCTGACGTGCCAGCCGCATCCAGGATGCCAGTATCCTGCAGACCCAATTCCAGACCAGGCACGTCAATTAGTTTGTATTGGCGCACATGAGTATAGTCGGCACTGATGCGGAATTGGCCCCAATCAGTATTCCAGCCGTAGGCCAGCTTTACGTCTACGCCATCTGCTTCAATTTGACCGGCGTTGATAGCTGCCAGCGTAAGAGTGATCAGATTGGCCGTTTCACTGCGCGCTGAACGAGAAATGCCACCTCCCGGAACAACATAGGTCAAGGGATTTACTACGCAATTCAATCGCTCAGCAGAGTCTCGCCCGAATTGCGCTTCCAGAGCAGCAGGATCACAAGCCACATCCAGAGCCGGGGAATCGGCCGAAATGGAATCATTCAGAATATAGTTCGCCGGGTTCGCCCTTGCTGCCAGGAACAAGTCGACTTCTGGCTGAACTGCGGTAATCGCTGGTTCCGGTAATACCCGATCGGTGACTTCGAAGCGCCACACGTCCGCTTGCACACTGAAGCCATCCAGTGCACCTGAAGGTGTCCACATGAATCCGGCACTGAAAGTATCAGCCGTTTCGTTGTCAACGTTTGGGGCAGGACCGCCTAGCGTATAGGTAGCTTCGACCTCGCCGTTCAGTGGTGTAGGATCAATTAATCCAGCACGCACTTGTGGATTGGAGATAGGATCGCGAAATACTACTTCACCGGCCTCCAGACCTTCTTCCACGATACCAATGTTAGGCGCCCGGAAAGACTGTGACCATGATCCTCTCAGCAACAGTTCGTCGATGGGGCGCCAGCTTGCAGCAATTTTAGGTGATAACTCACTTCCTATGGTGCCGCCGTAGTCTTCCCAGCGCAGCGCGATCTGCGTTTCTACACCCTCAGCAAACGGCAGAGACACTTCAGCGAACAACGCATTGACTATCCTTGTATTGTCGAAGTTGAAAATACAATTGGAGCACTCGTAGTTGTTTGCAACATAGTGGTACTGGTTGGGTGGACCATTCTCTTCGTAGTCCAGAATGGCGGCCGGTATGCCTGGAAAGTTAATCGCAGGTGCGCGTGATGTGGCATTGCGTTCACGCCGTTGGTAGCCTGCGGCAAAAGCCGCTTCACCACCCGCCAAATCCCACAAACCGCCCGAAACGACGGCGTCGAACACGGCCAGCTTGTTACGTTTGTCGGCGCGCAGAACGGTTTCGTTGATCCAATCCATCATTTCAGGATCATTCGCTACTGAAGGGTTACTAAATGCGGTCAGGAACGGGTTGTAGAACTGGCAACCACCTTGACCATGATTGTTGCTGGTTAGTGCTTGCGACAGACTCTCTCGTGTCATGAGCACATACCCTGGGAAAAATAGCTGGGTATAGGGGCTATAAACAAAGTCCCAAGCTGACGGAACCTGTGGAATAGCAGGTACGTTGGTGGCATCCCGAAAATTAAAATCGGTCACGCCGTTGGGAGTACAGTTGGGGCCACCCAGTCCATTTGCAGCCAGACTCGTGCGCTCACGATTGAATGTCTGGTAGGACTGTTCGGTACTGGTAGCGCTCCAGGTGTAGCTCACATCATAGTTCCAGTCGCGCTCGTTCAATTCAAAGTCGCCCCGGAGGCCTGCTTGTATTAGCGTGGAATTGGTGTCTGTGGAATTGGAGCGACGGCCGTTGCGAGGCACATTGTCTCTGACGTCAGTAAGCGTAGTGGCGTTGAGACCACCGTTAGCCAAAGCCAGGGGATTGTTCGGCATATCCGCCAAAGTAGGGCGAGTCAAACCAATACGATCAGCAAAGTATCCCAGTTCGGTTGTTTGACCGATGGCGTTGCCCCCAAAAGCCGGATTGCGGGTATAGGCGCCAGGAGGTGCCAGAAACGCTACTGGTCCGCGAGTTGCTGCGGAACCGCCAGTATTGTTTAGTCCATCGCCAGTGAGAACAACTTCACTCTCTGAGTAGTTGAGGAAAGAATAAAATTCGGCTTTCTCGCTGAAGGTATGATCAAACGCCGCCGCAAAACTGTTGCGCGAGGATTGGCGTGACAGATAAGTAAACCGGGCTACGTCTTCAAAACAGGTGCCTGCACGTTCTCCGCGGGTTTCGCGCAAGTTGCCAATCTGAAATGGAATGCCACTCAAGCCGGACTGAGATTCACAGAGAGGATCGGCGTAGATGGTCTCGCCACTGCCGCCATCGGCCAGATTTTGTGCACTGATGCCGGGTCGCGTATAGGCAGGATTGACATTCGCGCCAAACTCAGCTGAACCTAACACATTGCCTGTAGTAGAAATCGGCGCCAAAAACTCAGTATTTTCATCAATATGATTGCCGTCCAGTATGTTTACCGGGTCGCGTTCGAAGCGTTCAGCCGACAGTACAAAGTGAGTATCGCCAGTATCACTGGCCCAGCCCCAAATGCCGCTGAGTGTCTGATCAAAGGCATCTCCGGCCGCTTCCACAGCTTGAATGTCGCCATATATTTCGAGGCCTTCGAAATCTGTGCGCATGATGATGTTGACCACGCCGGCAACAGCGTCAGCACCGTACAAGGCTGAACCACCGTCCGTCAGCACTTCAATGCGGTCAGTCATCACAATAGGGATTGCGTTAATATCAACAATTTCCTGACCTGCACCTGTAGTACCTGCAGCAGGTGCCATACGCTTGCCGTTGATCAGCGTTAAAGTGGAGTTCTCTCCGAGATTGCGGAGATTCACGTTGGCGGTTCCTTCCAATTGGCTATCACCGATTGAAGGAGAGCCGCCGACATTGGTGGCTCCTTCCTGGCTGATCGAGCCAGAATTGATCTCCAGATTTTTGATTACGTCCCAGATTACCGCCGCGCCCTGGGCTTCTATGCTAGCCCGATCAACGACCTGAACCGGAGAGGGGGCGTCCAGAGGGGTGCCCCGTATGAAGGAGCCCGTAACCACGACCTCTTCAATATCGGAATCGTCCTGCTGTGCAGTAACTGGTAGTGAGAGTACGGTCAAGACAGCGAGCGTGATAGCTCTGCGCTTGCCAATGAAGTTTTTACACATGATTATTATCTCCCTTTTTTGTTATGTAAATTCAGTTGCCTGTTATGCCCGTGACCTTGCAAGTTGTCTTCGGGATGACTAGGCCAAGTCATTGACGAAGGATGAAGAAGGAATTTTTAGTTTGGAGCTACCGCGCTGGCACGACAGGGACCAAGAGCGACGAGGGCGTCGTGGGACCGGTGAAGATCGTCGTGATCCCGGTGTAGGTCGGGGCTGGTCGATCCACGTGGAGGAACGGTCCGGATCCTGTTCCGTCGCTCCGCATAAAGTCGCGGCCGGCCACGGTCAGCGACAGGGTGTAGCCGGCGGGAAGCACAACGCTCGTCGGCCAGATCTCGACCTCGACCTCGTATGCCTCGCCGGGTTTGACCGATTCCGCTGCATCGTGCGGGTGCCATGGGCGCCACTTGGTCGAGAGCTCTGGATTGAGGGCGCGGTGGGAGAGTCTGAGCCAACCCTGGCTGATCGGCACGGCCGGGTCGTTAGCGCCTTCGAAGACGACTTCGTTGCCATCGGGGTTGAACGCGCGCAGCGTGAGGAAGAGGTCGGCATCGGTGGTCGAGGAGCTGACCCACAATCGTGCCGCGACGGGGCCAGTGATCTCGGTCTCGTCCGCGAAAGGGGCTGTGGTGAACACAACTTCGGAGGACGCGGCGTCGAACGACGCTTCGCCGGGCTGTGATGGTGGCGACAGCGACATCGAGTCGTCCGCGGCGTGGAGGGAGTACCTAGTCCAGACGGTGTCCGGGATCGGCCATCCCTGTTCCTCGCGTTCGGTGACGGTGCCGTCGGCGTGGCGGATGTCCAGCAGCAGGGGCGGTCGTTCGTCCCAACCGTTGTCGTCGCCCTTCAGGTAGAAGTCGAAGAACTGCCGTTGGAGCTCCAGCGCGCGCTGCTCGTAGAACGCGGGGACGTTGTCACCGGTGTGCATCGCCAGCCACTTCTCCTCGGACCCCGCGCCCACGTAGCCCCCAACGCTGCCACGGAGGTGAAGGCCGAGCCCGCCCCAGTTGCCAGCGGACAACACCGGCACCTCGATTGAGGCGAGGTCGGGGCTTCGCGCATCGTACCACGCCCCGTTCAACGGTCGCGCCCGCAATTCGTCAGGCAGGTCGACGCGATTTGCGGCCAGCTCGGACTCGGTGAAGCAGTCCTGACCACCGATCGGCTCGCCATCGTCCAGGTCGGTGAACGGGGATGCGCAATTGCCGTGCTGAACGGTAAGCACCTGCTCTTCCCACCAAGGATCAGGGTAGACATTGGAGGGGATACCGCCATGGTGGCTGTTGCCACGGTAGAAGTCGCTGGCACCTTCCCACGGAATGATGGCCGCGAGATGTTCCGGCTGCCGGGCGGCGACGAGCCACTGGTTCATCGCGTAGTAGGACACCCCGACCAGGCCGACGCGGCCGTTCGACCAGTCCTGCGTTCCAGTCCACTCGATGGCCCGGACATAGTCGTCGATCTCCTGCTCCGAGAAGGCATCCAGCACACCCGGACTCTTCCCCGTTCCGCGGGCGTCCACCCGCACGACGACATAGCCGTCGGGGACCCATCGCTCAGGGTCGACCGTCTCCGTGACGAACCACTCGCAGCTCGACTCCTGGCAGACGTCGGGCACCGCGTCGAGGAGCGCCTGCCAGGCTTCGGGTTCGCTGTCGGCCAACCCCAGATCCTTGCCGTACGACGACATCGACATGATCACCGGGTACTTACCGGGCGGGTCGGGGCGGAAGACGTTGGCGCGCAGCGACAGGGCTCCGACCGGAACCTCGACATCGGTCTCGACGACCATCTCCAACGCGACGTCGTCAGACAAGGGCGGTGCGTTGGTGACATCATCAGCCTGAGCCATGCCCGCTGTCGGGTAGAATCCAGTCAGGAAAAAACATATGGCCGTAATCCAGGGTTGCTGATTGGTTTGTCGCATCGAGATTTTCCACGTAGTGTTAGTATATTTGCGAGTAATGTTAAGGGAGACGAGGGCGACATCGCTCCCTTATATCGGAATGGCAGCGCTAATTTCGTGAACTTCATATTTGTTCAGGTTTAACACTATTTGCTTTTATTTCAGTTTCTTGCGCTGACTGTTTTTTTGTCTCTCCGGAATTGGTCAGATTCTTCAGGAAATTTCTGTTTCAACGTCGACCACCATCGTTCAGAATCACACGCTCGGGGAATTACCTCGGCAACTACCCGTTTATCTCGATAAATCAGGCTTCATGAACGCAACCACTACTGTCATTATTTCTGCGATGGCGATCTCACAGTTCGTATTTCTGGCTGCGCACTTTGCGACTCACTACAGAAATCCAACGGGCAAACTGGTAGCCGGTTTTTGCCTGTGCGCAATCGCCTACCTGGTGGATGAATCAATGAGCGTTGCAGAGAGCTCCTTGATAGATTTTGGTCTGGGTCAGCTTGCAACTCTGGCGCCGTTTTTACTCTGGCTGATCGCATCAAACCTGTTTGTGGACGAAAGCAAAAAACACACGCTCGCCTGGCTGGCCCTGGCATTGTGCTATGCGCTGGATATTTATGGAGCGGTAGTCTATTCAGGACACGAAGGGCCCGGTTCCAACGTTATCCTCGATTTTTCCTTTAATCTTCTGCCGCAATTGATTCTGTTGAGCTTTCCACTTCATGCCATTTACCTGGCGATGCGCGGTTACGGTGTTGACCTGCTCGAGGAGCGACGAAAATTTCGTATTGCCTTTATTGCCGGCCTGGGCGTCGTGGTCGTCTTCATCGTAGCGAGTAATATTCTGCAGGACATGCTCCAGGACGGACTCGCTGGGGAAAGTGAACCGTACACCATGCTGGCATCATTTTGTCTTTTTGTTGTGACACTTACCTTCAATCTGGGGTCCATCCAGTCGTCAAGCAGCACACTCAAAATTGTTTCGGACAAGGTGCCCGCGCAATCCACCGCAGAGCCTGCCGGGACCTCGACAGAAACTCTCGATCGGAGCCTGGTGCAGGCGATTGAACGTGCGATGGACGAAGTGCAACTCTATAAAGAGCCCGGGCTTACGATATCCGGCCTGGCCGAACACGTAGGCGTTCTGGAGTACAAAGCCAGGAATGTCATCAACAAGTCAATGCGCTACAAAAACTTTAACCAATTTCTCAACCACTATCGAATCAAGGAAGCGTGCCGCCTGATCCAAAGCACAAAACTCCCCGTGTCTCGTATTGCCATGGATGTGGGCTACTCCTCTCTGTCTGCATTCAACCGGGCTTTCAGGGAGCGGATGGACACAACGCCTTCAGACTACCGTAAGCACCAGGGGTCAATCATTCCGGATTAAGCCGTAACAAAGGCGATTGTGTTGATGGTTCCTATAAGCTCGCCGCTTTCATTGACCTGATAATGAGTAAATCGTACCAAAACGGCATAGGTACCGTTTCAGATCGATACACTTTAGCTTGGTGTTCACGGGCTTACATTCACTGACTTACAGGCCATAGACTTCGAGACTGCAACATCGCTGGTGAAGTGGCCTTGTATGTTTGTATTGGCATGGCGGTTGCATCTGAAGTGGATTTGACATCAGGAGCGCCCTGACATGTTGATTCGAAGCGTTCTCGCAACCTCTCTGCGCCAGCTGTACCGGGAAAAGGTCTACGCCGGGATCAACATCGCCGGCCTGTCACTCGGCTTTGCCTGCTGCGTCAGCATGGCACTGTACCTGGCGACTGTTTTGAGCTATGACCGGCATTTCGCGGACGCAGAAAATATCTATCGCGTGGCCGGCGAGCGGAATGTCAATGGGGTGAGCAGTCACGTTGCCCCCATATCACCCTTGATTGGCAGTTTCCTGTCTCGGCAGATGCCGCAGGTGCGCGAGGTGGTGCGCTTCACCCGCGCTCGAGGCAGCCTGTTTGAATCGGCTAGCCAATCTGCGTATTGGGACAGGGTGTACACCGTGGACCCCACGGTTTTTTCCATGTTCAGTCATCGGGTTCTGTTCGGCAATCCGGATGCCGCCCTGGCTGAACCCGGATCCATCGCCGTCAGTGAGTCCTTCGCCAGGCATCACTTTGGCGCCGCGGACGCGGTGGGTAGGGTGGTCGAACACGAAGGCATGGACCAGACCATAACTCTGGTATTTGCCGATCAGCCTGCCACTACCCATCTCAAATACGATGTTCTCCTGTATCGAAACCCGACGGAACCCGATTCCCCGGCCGGGGACAGGCGCTTGCTGGCGGAAATGATGTTCGCTACCTCGGACTACACCTACATCAAGTTACCCGCCAGGTATGATACGGCGGACTTCGACCAGGTATCGGAAACGCTCTGGGAAACGCAATTGGAACCCCAGTTCGGGACCATGGGTATACGCCTGAGTTACTACCTCGAGCCCCTGACCGACATTCACCTTGATTCCATCACTGAACAGGACCAGCCGCGGGCAAGCAGTGGGTATGTGCTGGCGTTTATCTCCATAGCCCTGTTCGTTTTGCTGGTAGCTTGCATCAACTATGTCAATCTGGCCACCGCGCGTGCCCTGGGCCGCGCCAAGGAAGTCGGGATGCGCAAGGTGATTGGGGCCGGCCGCGGGCAACTCATCAGGCAGTTTCTGGGAGAGTCATTCTGTGTCACGGTTGCGTCGTTCGCCTTGGGTTTGGTACTGGCTGATCTGCTGTTGCGGCAGACCACCTTCACAAACCTGCTGGGCGCGGATCTGGAAGCTGGAATGATCGTGGCGCCGTGGTTTCTGCTGGCGATGTCGGGTCTGGCCCTGCTGGTGACCGTTTTCGCAGGTCTGTACCCGGCATTCTATCTTTCGGGATTCAGCCCGTTGGCCATCTTGAACACCACGCGCAAGACCGGCCGCCGCGCCGTCCTGATCCGCCAGGGTTTGGTTTTTGCGCAATTCATGATCACGGTGGCGGTAATCTCCATTGCGCTGCTGATGTATCTGCAGATGGACTTCGTCCGCAACAAGCCGCTGGGTTTTGAATCCGACAACAGGGTCACCATGCGGGTTTTCGCCGCTGACATCATCGATCAACTGCCTGCATTCATCAATACGCTGAAACAGCATCCCAACATTTTGAACGCGACCATCAGTCAGCGCCTGCCGGGAGATCCGCTCGACATCGCGGAAATGCAGATCGAAGACAATGAAGGGATGATGCAACTGCAGCAGTTCAATCGCATCATTGCCGATTCACAGTACCTTGACACGCTCGGGATCGAACTGATCGCGGGCCGCGGCTATGACGCCGGCGCCGAGTACGAAATCGAGCGCATGAACACGCTGGTCAATGAAACCCTGGCGCGGCAGATGGGCTGGGAGCAGCCCCTGGGTAAACGCGTCGCCAGCCGCGAAGTCATTGGCGTGGTACGGGACTTTCACTTCCATGATCTGCACGAAGCCATCGGGCCGTTGGAAATGCGTCTGGATCTCCCGTATTTCGATCTGCTGTCTCCGGAGCGCCGGCGCCTGGTCAGCCGTGCGCTCACTATATCCCTGGGCGGTGGCAGTCTGTCCGATACGCTGGACTTCATCCGTACGCGCTGGAATGAATTTGATCCAGCCCACCCCTTTGCCTATCGCCTGCTGGGCGACAACCTGAATCAACTGTACGTGGACGACAACAAACAGATGCGTCTGCTGGCCTGGTTCGCCGGTCTGTTTGTCATGATTTCCTGCATGGGACTGTTCGGGTTGTCGGCTTATAACACCGAACAGCGCGGCCACGAACTGGGCATACGCAAAGTGCTTGGCGCGACGCCCGGGCAGCTGCTCATGCTGTTGTTCAAAAACGTCTGTGTCGTCGTACTCTCGGCCTCGGTGCTATCATGGCTCTTTTCCTATCTGCTCATCAATCGCTGGCTGGAGAGTTTCGCCTACAGGGCTGACATCGATTACCTGGTGTTCGTGCTGGCATCCGGCTTCTGCCTGGCCATCGCCTTTGTCACTATAGCTCTGCAGGCCTGGAAAACCGCCACGCAGAATCCTGTATCGGTACTTCGTTACGAATAGGCCGACCGGCTTACTTCGCGCGTATTCCGAATGTTTGTTACCGGGAAGCGTTACGGTGCTTATTGGAGGGTAAGCAAAGGAGTTCTCTCAGCTCCGAGATCCGGTATGACTTTTTGGCCTCAACTTGCAAAAGCTGTAGTCCTGCGGATTCGCAGGCTCCCGCGAGAAAGCGGTCCCGAGTTTTTCTCGATTGCGCGCGGTGAGATTTATCATTCAATTCGACGACACAGTAAATGGAGAGATCATTCCTGTGGCATAAAACAAAATCGAAGTGCTTGCTCGAAATCTTGTTGAACGCTCGTTGCCAATTACTTTTATTCTGGCGGCTTTGAGGCTTGATAACATCGGCCACCCGAACCTTGGCGAAAATCAAAACTGAATCTCCCGCAGCCTGTGAGAGGACGCCAAAAAATGATCTTTCCGCTGGAGATAAAAGCGATGGATTTAACCTATACGCAGAGACGGCAGTACTCGGGCTTAGGTAGGTAGCAATTACTACTAACAAGCCTGCCAGCGCAAGTACAATGATCCAGAAATCGAGTTCCATAGCGACGACTTCTCCTCAATTATATCGTGTAGAAACTGTTCCAAGCGTTGAGCCAGCCTTTCTCTATCCGGGCTTGGCCGAGAAGTGAAATGACCAACCAGTTTCGAGATGAGCTAGTAAAAACGGGAGACCCCCCAGCTCTGCTGGGGAGGCACGCTTAGTTTGACAGATCCAGAAGTCTCATAGTAACTCCGATGCGTGAGCCGCCAAGCTACACGCAAAGGAGAAACCATGAGACAAGTGAGCAGTTTAAATCACACCCGCTGGGAGTGTAAGTACCACATAGTTTTCATTCCAAAGTATCGCCGGAAAGCCTTATTTGGCCGGATACGACAGGAATTGGGGGAAGTTTTCCACCGCCTGGCCCGACAAAAAGAGAGCCTGATAGAAGAAGGGCATTTGATGGGAATCACGTACACTTGATGATATCGTTCCACCGAAGTACGCGGTCGCGCAGGTGGTTGGTTATATTAAGGGGAAAAGTGCGATTCACATAGCGCGCCAGTTTTCGGGGAAGTCGAAAAACTATGTGGGGGAACACTTTTGGGCGAGAGGCTACTTTGCCTCGACCGTAGGTCGAGACGAAGAAGTAATCAGAAACTACATCCGGCATCAAGAAACACTCTGTGGGGAAAGACATGGGGAGCGACTACTGGCGGGCAAGCGCGGCGACCGCGTCTTCAACCCAGTCGAAACCCACCAGTTCCTGTTCCAACCGTATACTGTCTTGTAGGGTGTTGGTTCGAAGCTCGTCATACAAGTCACTCTCGGTTTGCGTCAGCCGGATCAGGTCCCGGGTAGTCTGAGAGGGTTCAACCCCCCAAAGGGCCCTGTGGGCCAGCAGGGTTGCTTTGTCCATCAGCAGAGACTGGGTATGGGGGAAATGTTTTCTCAAGCCATCAAGAATGGCAAAGCCGTGCGTATCTATATCCCCCCAATAGAAGATTTCACAGTTCTGGAGCCATTGTGCCCTGGCAAGCGATTCCCAACCGTAACCCGCTCCAAACAGGATGGTGCTGTCCGGATGTTGAGGAAATGACAGAAAATTGATTTCGTTCTCGGTAATAAAGAAGCGCCTGATGTCTGGCTCAAGGGCTAAAAAATTATCGATATCCAGCCAGACATCTTCCCTCGTTCCGCCCAAAATGGAGTGCCGACTATCCAGCATACGAAAGCGGATATGCGAAGGCTTCCGCTTGAATCCGTAGCGGGCACTGAAGCTGCCGATGCCCGTAAAAATCGGATCAATGGACTGGCTCGGCAGGACAATGTCCAGCAGTTCCGAAAGCACGCCGCGGTGGGATTCGATGAACTTGCTGTCTATTCCCGGGATATCCACTTGTCTGAGATAGATGCCGGGGCGGGGATGTGCCTTGATCCAGGAAACGACGAGAAGCAGTTTGTCCCATTTGTCGGCAAGAGCCAGCGCCTTCAACGGATACCGGGTCAACCAGTCGACAAGGGCCGGGTCCTGCTGTCTGGTTGCATCGACCAGTTTCTGGAAGCGGAGGGATTCTCTTGACTTGCTGATGAATGAAACAGCCTGGCTATGACTGTCGATCCAGATTGAATCCGGCAAGGTATTTTGCCCGAGAATCCGGTGCCGCACTCCTCGCATTTCCAATCTGAGGTCGCTCAGTTTCTGCAAAGTCGCAATCCATTCCCGGACATCTCCGAAGTGGTCGGCTATCTCTGTCGAAGCTGGTCTTTTCAGCGTCAGACGCAGAGGGAAAGCGGGCTCTCCGCTTGTGTGATAGCGGAGCAATTCGCCTCGATCCCATAATCGCTGAACCTGTTGGCGCAGATCTTCCGGCCGGGTCCATTTCATGCCAATTTTTGCGATTTCTGTTCACGATATTCTTCAATCGTGAGGTTGCGCAGCATTGATCGTTGGCCGTTTTTATTTTGTATAAAACCCACATTGGAGACGTAGGATTCGATGACATGAATTTTTTGCAGGGGAGTAACGATCAACAATTGAAGATTGAGTTTGGCGAATAATGTCAGTCCATATTGAGTGGATTCATCCGAGCCGCGCCCAAAGGCTTCATCGATAACCACGAACCGGAATGTGCGCGACCTGACGGTATCCCACTCCAGGCCAAACTGATACGCCAGGCTGGCTGCCAGAACGGTGTAGGCCAGCTTCTCCTTTTGACCGCCCGACTTGCCGCCTGAGCCCGCGTAATGCTCGTGTTCTGAATCGTCTTCACGCCAGCGTTCGCTGGCGGCGAACAGAAACCAGTTACGTACATCAGTGACCTTCTCGGTCCAGCGGCGGTCCAGGTCAGACAGGCCCTCCCGGCCCCGAAAACGGTCGATGATAGCCTTCACCTGCAGAAACTTGGCTTCGGAATACTGATCGTCCTGGGAGCCGCTGATGGAATCGTCGGTGCAGGCCCGAAGCTCGGATTGAAAGTCGCGAATATCCGCGTCGGGAGTGGGTTGCAATTCCAGGCGGATATAACGCCCGCTGTTGTAGTCAATCTGTATCAATGATTCATTGATGAAGTCTATCCGCTCCTTGATTTCCTCCCGTTCCTTGGCCAGTTGCGCACTGAAATTCGCGATTTCCACGATGGTATTCTGGTTCAGCAGCTCTTTGAATCGGGCCTCGAAGCGGGGCAGGTCATCAGAATTCAATCGGTCCAGCAAAGCCCGGTACTCATACGCCGCCTCAAGCCTGTTGTCGAATTCGCTGGTGTCCTGCGTGTATTGATTCTTGAACGACGTCATGGCGCTGACAATGTTCTGCGTCAGGCGATCCATACGTTTCACCTCAGCGTCCAATCTGCCCTGCAGATGATCTCTGAGTTCGCTTTCACGGTTGTCGCAGGATTCCACGGAGAGCTGCTGAGTGCTGAGTTCCTGGTTTCGAAGCGCCTCCAGCGTGTCGATCAGTTCCTGACGCAATGGCGGGTCGGCCCGCTTTGGAACCGTTTCAGCTCGTAGTGCTCCGGCGGACTCGTGCTTTTCCTCCAACTTACCCGCATCGCGTTGCAGACCAGAAAGCGATAATTCCACTCGCTCAAGCTCACTTTGTGCGGAAGCCAATTGCGCGTTCAACTCCCGTAATTGGTCGTTGCTTGACTCCAGGCGGATTTTTTCTTCTTTCATCCGTTCTATGGAGGATACACAGGATTGCCAGTCGAGCTCTGTGTAGTCATCAAATTCTTCAAGCTTCGCCAGCGCCTGCTTGTTCTCGCCAATACCGGTGAGTTGCTGTTGCAGTTGGCTTATGCGGCCGCCCGTGTCGGCCAGTTCCCTTTCAAGCCCTGTGACGATGTTTTGCAGGGCGGCGATCTTTCCGGTATTGGTCCAGCCCAGCACATACAGGCTGCGGTCATCCAGTCGGCGGCGATCATCTTTCTCGTGGCGTTCTCCACGGGCCTTGATTTGCCCGGCCTGCGTCAGCGCCTTGGTCTCCCGCCGGAACTGCTCCTGGTTTGCGCAGCAGGCATAATCAAAGCGGTGCGCCACTTCCCGCTCGAGCCATGGATAAAATTCGGAGTCGGGCTTGATCGCCAGCTTGCGTACCAGCGACTCAGGATGCAACAGCGGTAGATCGCCCGATTTTGTGGTACGCACTCGGAAGTACACCAGGCGGCCGCGCAGGTTGGTACGGTCCACCCAGGCGGCAACGTCAGGGTAAACCTCGTCCTGAATCAACAATGACAGCGCAAAGTTGTGGAGCACCCGTTCGGAGGCACCCTCCCATTCCTGCTCATCTTCCCGCACCTGTAACAGCTCGCCGGCAAAAGGCATGGCATCTTCGCTCACGCCGACGGCCTCGCAAAGCGCCTGGCGTATGCCGATGTGCTGCTTGCCTATGTTGCTGCGTCGACTTTTGAGGCTGTCGATTTCCTCCACCAGACTGGCTCGTTCCTGATTCTTTTGCTGAAACGCAACGTTCAGTTCATTCAGGCTGTTCTGTAGATCAGCTTCCCTTGTAGACAGATCCTCGCGCATTGAAGCCAGCTTCTGTTCAAGCGCCAGAAAATCCTTTTCATTCTGGACTGGCAGATGCTCAATGGCGGAAACCTGTTGGGTGTAGCGTTCGAAGCGGGTCTTTCGCCGCGTGAGCGCCGCCTCTTGTTCGGCGATTTGCGCTGACAACTGCTCCACCCTGTCACCACCGTGCTCCGCCACAGCGGCGCGGAGTGAATCCACGTCTCTGCGCTTCGCAGCGCGCGACTCTATCGCCTGTTGTTCTTTCAACTGAAGCCGCTTTTGCTCCGCGGCAATATTCTCCAGGCGGCGATCCAGCAACTCGAGTTTCAAGCTGGCGAAGTAGGGTCGCAGCGCTTCGCGGCACCCGCGCAGGTCGGCAATTTCTTCTTCCAGTTGCTGTCGTCTGTCGCAATCCTCAACCAAGGGACACAACAGCTCCACCTGTCGTTTGGCCTTGAGTACGGCCTCATGCGCCCTGTTCAAATCATCGAAATGGCCGATGAGTGCTTCAAGTCTGGGTTTTACGTTGAAGGCTTCGAGCATATGGGTGCGTACGAACTCGGTCAGGTTGCCGACGGACTTCATGGACACTGTCTGGTGAAACAGCTCCATTGCCTGTTCGTTCTCAATGCCGAAGCGGCGCCTGAACCAGGCGCCGTATTTGGGAAAGCTGTCCTCTATTTGCACATCCTGATTGCGTAGACGCCTGCGAAGCTGGTTCAGGTCGGCGCCAAAACTGGAAAAATCGCCGGCGATGCTCAGCTCTTTCTCCGCTGCGCAATAGAACCTTGCCGGTTGGGTCTGCTTGTCTTTTGTCCAGAACACCTGGGCCAGGGTAATGAACTGGTCGTAGCCGGCATTGTAGAACACACCCAGGATGACAGAAAACGCATTGCGGTCGCGGAGACTGACGGAGCGCACGGCACCGGTGACTTCATGGCGCTCGGATTTGTAGTCTCCCTGAACATAGGAGCGGAGACTTCTTTCCTTGTTGTCCGCGCCCGCCGCCTTGTTGTAGGCGATCTTGTTTGCCGGGATCAGTAGCGTGGTTATTGCATCGACTAAAGTGGACTTGCCCGACCCAATGTCGCCGGTGAGCAGAGCGTTCCTGCCATCGAGCCGGAATACCCAAACCTCTCCGTCGAATGTGCCCCAGTTGAACACTTCCAGGCGTTGCAGACGAAACCCCGTCAGGGTGTCATCCGCCACAAAGTCCAGGCCCAGGGAGCGAGGTTCATTCATTGCGGGCGTCCTGGTAGTGCGCGGCGTAGGCTGCCAGTTTGTCGTCGAAATCCGCCAGCCACTGGGCGTCGACAAAGGCCTTCAGAATGCGGCAGACCTCATAAGTCGGCACGTTCTGCCCAGTGGTGCTTTTCAGGCGCCGCAGAAATCCCAATTCCACAATCTTTTTCAAGTGAGTATCAATCTGATCGATCAGTCGCACCTCATTGCTGGTTTCTGGAAGGAATACCCTAACCAATTCGGCAACTTCGTCCCGGGACAACACCAGCCGGGTTTCACCGCCTCCGGCATCGAATTCAGCGAGCTTTTTGCGCAGCAGCGCCAGTATCAGGCTCACGTTGAATGACAGCGGACGTCTTGCCACCAGGCGTGGAATGCTGTCGCCGCCATCGTTTTCGTCTTCGGTGTTGTGGCTGCGGAGAAAGGCATACCCTTCGGCCTCGTCCACCACCAGGTCAAGCCCCAGCACCGCCACATAGTCACGCACGCGGTGCTGCAAGCGCAGCAGTGAGGTCCAGTACTCGCCGTTATTTTCCCGATACTGCACGCCCCGCATCAGGTGGGTTACCAGCTCTGATAACTGGGGCGGGGATTCGGAGGTGATTTGATCACCTGTTTGGTCGATTGGCATCATCTTACAAATATCACTCGCGGGAGTCGCGCTGTTTTTCGCACTGGCTGCCGGTTCAGGCCTGCGCCATTCCAAGAGACAGAGTCAAGGTGCGACTCGTCGAATACCGTGTCAAATGTCCCGCTTCCCAGTTCCAGATAGGCCACCAACTCGGCCAGTCCTTCCTGCAAAGGTTGCTCTTTGGTCAGTTCTCCCAAAGTAACCTGATTGCGCTCCTGCAGCATGCGACTGATGTGGCTGCTCAAGCGAGATTTATCCACGAAAACCTGTGAGTAAAGCGCTGAGTCGTCGAGGTCGGAATCCACCGCCTCCAGCACCTGATCCACGATAGCGGGTTTCATGGCCGGGGTATGGAGTGGACGCTCAAAGGCAAGTTCCACGGTGACCGCCGTATCGTCGATTGCGGAGAAGATCCCCGCGGGCGGTGTGTCCCGCACGGCAAGCGCCCGCGCCTCGATGCTGTGCAGAATCTCCATTATGCGTTTATTTTCCAGCCAGGCTTGATCATCCAGAAAGCGGCGTAATTGCTGAGACAACTGTGCCACCGTACGCTGGGTATGTTCGCCGGCTTCCAGCCAATCATAGTGCAGCCGTCGCAGGCGTCTTTCCGGTTCCATCTCCAGAACGGCCGGCAGGGTAAGGACTTTTTCCAGCAGTTGGGTCAGTTCCTCCTGACGCTGGCGGGACATCAGAAAATCCCAGAAAGCACCGAAGCTGCGCCCCTGATCCGACTCCGTGATGGCCTCCCGCTCACCCATGATCTGCTCCAGCAATTCGCCCTTGCTGCCTTCCCACAGGGCGATGCGCTCGCGCACTTGCCGGTCCAGGCGCCGGAAATTGTCCTCAACCTGCCGGAAGTCAGTCAACAATTCCCGGGCGAGTTGCACAAACTGCTGATAGCGGTCCTTCAGTTCGGTAGCGTCAAGCAGAGGAATATTGCCCGATTCGATCTGAGCTATTTCCGCGTCGATTTCCCGCCGCCGCTTCTGCAATTCCTCGATTCGTTTGCCCGGATCGGCCTCGCTCCCTTCGCTCATCTGCTTGAGCAGTTGAAAGAGGGTCAACAGGCGGGATTCGGTGCCGACGAAGCTGCGGTCGGAGAGGCTGTCGAGCCAGGCGATGGCGCGCTCGGTGGCCGGCGTCAGGTCGAAGTGGGGTTCGTCCGAATCAGGGACATAAAAGCGCCGCAGCCAGCCCTTGTCGGGGCTGGTCCAGTCGGCAAGGTAGTTCTGTCCGGAACGGGGAAACGCCTCGGGTCCCAGTTGTTCCCGCAGGGCGTAGAGTTCATCCTCGAGTGTTTCGGCAAGGCGGGAGGCCGGAATGACACGCTCGTTGGGCTCGATGAATACCCGGTGCAAAAAGCTGATTACCAGTGGGGCATGATCGGAACGCAGCAGCCGCCAGGCGGGGTGGCGGCTGCTGAGCGAGTGCAATGTGGTGAAATCGAGTGCCATGATGTTGGGTAGGGCAAGGGGCCTGTTTTCCGGAAAAGTGAATTGTATCCCAGTTTGTTAGCGCTGAGGCGACTCTCTCACCGCATGCCCAGCGCTGCCGCGACTGTTTTCATGCGCCTATTGGAACGTCTCGGTCAGGCTCTGGTTGAATCAGTACGGGGAAGCTTACTTCAGCCAGCGGTGTCTCCTCCCTGCATTGACACCTTCACCTGTTGCAGGAGACCGGACACTTCGGTGGTCAGAAACTCATTGAACTTGTGTTTCTTCACAGTGCGCTCGGCCACTTCCTGTGGAATGAAACGCAATATCTCCCGTTGAAACACCTCTCCCTTGATGATTCCGGGCAGACGTTCGAGCATGCGCGCCAGTTTGTCCGGGTAGCCGTCGATACGGTAATCGCGCACCTTATTGGCTACCCAGTCTGTCCGCAATTCTGCGCCTTGTTGTTTCAGCCAGCGCAGATCCCAGATATCCCGGTTGCGCACATAGCCAGTGGTGTTCACCAGCGATACCAGCTTGTCGGCCATGATTTCGGCCAGGGTCTCCGTCAGCACCAGGGTGTCGCCGTAGCCTTCGGGCAAGAAAGTGTAATTGAGCTGTAAGGCCTTCGGTTCGCGGGAATAGGCATCAATATTGGCGACTTCCACCTTGATGCGCTGCGCAGGAATATGTTTATGTTGCGGGGCGGTAACGACAGCAATCTGCCACTTGTCTATTTTCAGTTCGGCATATTCACGCTCGTCTTTCAGCTCACGTGGTTCCTTGACACTGACTTTCAGCCCGTAGCGTTGGCCGATGTAGTGCTCGATGCAATCCTTGATCGGTTCAAGCTGTTGCCGGGTGAAGCCCTTGCCGCCGACAAAATCCAGGTCCTCGCTGAAACGCGGAGATCCATGGCACAGACGTAGCGACGTACCACCCTGAAAGGTTAACTGATCCAACAGACCAGCATCATCCAGGCTGTAGAGAATATCGTAGTGTAGCAGCTCCTTCTGGATCACCGGTCGCATGTGCGCGCGCCCGGGGTCACTCATGGCCAGCGCAGTCAGGCGCTCGAAATCCGCTTTGTTGATCAACTCAACCATCGGTTGCCAGTTCCTGTTCGTTCACCAGATGGGTGTTCCTGCCCACTCGTTTCAAGTCACGCCAGGCCACAGCCGGAGTCGCCAGTTTCAGAGGACGACCCACATCCCGGACACCGGGAAGGATATCACCTGGCCGGCGCTTGGTGTGGGTAAACTCGATGGTGCCGAAAGGCGTCGGGTACTCGCCTTTGCGCCCTGTGGTCATCACCGTGAGCCGGTCCACCGGAACCTGGGAGATCACACCGTATTCGCTCAAGGCTGACTCCAGGCTGACATAGTTGTATTCGCCCCGGCGTAGCGCTCTGGCGATGTGCTCGACGGTATCGCTACCCCGGCTCTGGCTCAGGGCATAGAGGTACACTCCCCGCACCGGACGCAGCAGAATCTCATCCGCAACCAGGCGTTGCAAGCCCGCCTTGAAGGCGCGGGGGCTGTCCTCGTGGAAAATCTTGGCCAGATCCGCTCGAGTAAAGACGAAGCGGTCTTGATTGTCCCAGAGATTCAGGCGTTTCAGTGCGGTTGTGGTGTTCATGTGTAAGTGGACGTGAAGGTCGTCTATTGGTGGCTTTTGCGTACACTTAGAATACACCTTGATACAAGTGGACGGCAAGGGCGGTAATTAGTGGCTGAGCCACTTTTGCATGCCGGTAAAAATGGGACTTTCGGCGGTAAGAGGGGCTATAGTCCTTCTGTTATCTCCTTATCTACCGGTTCCGGGAGATCGTAGAAACAGTAAGGGTTCAGAAACTGCCGCCGCCAGAAAAATGCCTGGTCCACTTCGGATAATCCTGCCTCCTGGCACACAGCAGGATAATGTTCCAAGATCGCCCTGACTTGAGAGCGCATTATACCCAGCGCATCTACTTCGGAGAGCTGGAACGCATTCCTCGCGGCTAGGCAGTTGCCGAGCTGGCTTAACTTGTTGTCCCCGTGGATGTTCATGGCCTGAGACACTTCCTGGCCTGTCCGACCTTGTGGGCAGATGTCATAGGCTGGCGTCAAGGTCAAATGGCGACCGTCCCAAAAAGCGGCGTGGTTGCGGGCATGATCATCAGTATTGCCCACCAGAATATTGAAGACCATACGGCGGTATAGCTCATGAAGCGTGTCACGTGGGTTGGAAAATAGATGGCGGATTTTCTCCGCAAGCTCTTCATAGCTGGCGTAGCGGGCTTCCTGTTCGGGGATGCCAAATATCGTCAGGCTGGAGACCATAGCTTTCCGGCACCATTCGTCGCGACCGTTCAGGTGGCGATCAAACCGCTCAATGAGAAGCACATCCTTGCCATGGGCGCAAGCCAGCGCGACAGGAGCAGCCTTGATGCCAGCCTTCGCCGCCAGTCTCATGGCAATATATTCCGCCTTGACCACGCTGTAGGTATCGGTAGAGCTGGAGAACTTCGCAATGTATTTCTTGTCGTCGGACTGAATTCCGGCTTTCGGGCGCGCGCCGCCGATACTGGAGCCGCGATTGAGGGCCTGATCGAGCTCTTTTGGCAAAGGCTTGCCGCTATCGACCAGCTCAGAGGCTTTCTGGAGGTCGTCAAGGCTGGCTGCGCTTTCGTTCCGTGGCTTATAGTCAGTGGCTGATTCCTGGAAATCGAGATTGCCGATCCTGTCCGATCCTGACATCAGCAGATAGGCCAGTTCGTCAAGCTCGGTGAATTCGATGTCGTCGTTCTTCTTTCCCGTCACCTGGCTAATAATGACGCGACGACCCCAGGCGTCAGGAGATCCATCCCGGATACAGCTCGGCATTTCCATTCGGGGCAGCAGGTCGATCCGGCCCGGCTTTGAGGGGAGCTCCGGCTCGTAGATGGAAACCGCATCCTCTCTGCCGAGATAACTCTTACCATAGTTGAAACCAAGCTGGCCGTCCCTGTACTCCAGCCGCCCACATACAACCGGATCGCTCCGACTATCGAGCCAAATCCAGACAAAAGCGCCTTTTTCCCTAGAAGTCATCGAAGACCTCGCCGCGATGCTTGTCTATGCGGCTCGGGAGCAGGGCCAGTTTGAGATCCAGGGTGTGCTGGATATCAGTAAGTTTTTGGCTATCGGCATCATAGAGCGAAATACCCAGTAATGTGGCCACTTCGAAGTAAAGGCCGAGACCCGTGGCGGGATTGCCATCCTCGATCATGCGAATAGTCGAACGGGAAGCCCCGGCGCGCTCTGCCAATTCTGCCTCAGTCCAGCGGTGCTGTTTACGGGCAAGCTGTATCTGCGTTGCCAACACTCTGATCGCCTGCAATGTGCGGTTCGAGTAAGTTCTTGCTGTCTTGGCCATACCACCGCCTTTCGTCTGCCAGGCTAAGATTCCTGGAGCATCAAGCTACCCGAAGAGGTGCGGGCTGTCAACATATTTTGTTTTATATATACTACATAGTTCCTGATTATGACTTTTAAAAAATACATTAAGGAAACTCACCCTAGCCCTCGTTATCGCTGTTGGCGGCGTCAACGGTGGCATCCAAGCCACTCTCCGGCCAGGGTGCAGACCAGCCAAGCCAGACCCGGGGCGAGCCTGTTGGCTGCGGTAAACCGCTCATAACAGCCACAATTGGTCACCCCTCCTTGCTATTGGCGGGTAAATTGGGTATCTACCTGGTTCGGCTCCGGCTAATCGGCTGGACCCGACACCAAGAACAACCACGCGCGGTGTCGCCAGTGAATGCTGAAGCATTGCACAACTCATTTCGGGAGCTCAGGGAGGGTCTTTCCGAAAACCAGTCAATCCGTTTGCACAGGGCCATCAGCTGGCTTCGCTGTGCGGAAGGCTATGGATTGAATGGAAACAATGGAAAGAGTGATGACGACATCGCCTTCATTGCCCTGTGGATAGCTTTTAATGCCTGCTACGCCATAGATGATGAGTCAGACCCGGGTACCGACAGCCGGACAAATTTCGACAGGTTCACCCGCAAGCTCTGCGAGCTGGACCAGGAACACAGAATCCACAATCTGCTATGGATGAAATACAGCCAATTCGTGCGGCTGATTATAGACAACAAATATGTCTTCGCACCGTTCTGGACTTCCGCTCGCGCAGGCAACTCGGACTGGGAGAGTTCCTTCGCACAGAGCAAAAAACTGGCGCTGCACGCCCTGGCCAATAACGACACGCCCCTGTTGTTGAGCATTATTCTGGATCGGTTGTATGTGTTGCGGAATCAACTGGTGCACGGAGGGGCGACATACAAGAGCCAAGTGAACCGGAGCCAGGTCCGGGATGGGAAGAATTTGTTGTTTGAGCTGATTCCGGTGTGTATTGAATTGATGCTGACGGAGGAGGATTGGGGTGAGATTTATTACCCGGTGGTGGATTAAACCTCGTGCCCCGCTTAGAGACCCGATGGTAGCTGCACACGTGAGTGCCTACATCAGGGCTTATAAAATCAATAATTCGAATGCCAATGAGTAGCAACGTGCGTCACTGGTGGGTAAATCAAAACCAAACATTTCGACAGGAGACTGAAGGGGGATACCTATGGTCGCCCAAGCGGAATTCCCACGGCGGTAGGAATCCCTTCTACGAGTTCATGAGAGAGATCTCTCCAGGTGATCTCGTTTTCTCGTTCGAAGGTACCTATATCAGAGCAATCGGCGTCGCCAGGTCCAATGCCTACGAATCGCCGAAGCCTCCAGAATTTGGCAAGGCCGGGCCAAATTGGGACGCCATCGGATGGCGGGTGGACGTGAAGTATTATCCCCTCAATAATCAAATCCGGCCTGCGGACTACATGTCAGCCATAAGGCCGGAGTTGCCTCCTCGATATTCCCCTCTGCAGTCAAACGGAAGAGGCAATCAAGGGGTCTACCTCACGTTTGTGCCTCCCCGATTGGTGGATGTACTGTTCCGAAGCATAGGGCCAGAGGCAGAACAACTTCACACTATCGTTCGTTCTATAGAGTACCCGGCAGAGGTTGATTACCGGGAAGAGACAGCCATAGGTCTTGTCGAATGGGAAGAGCATCTTATAAACGACATTCGATCAAATCTAAATCTCTCTGAAACCGAGAGAGAAACACTGATTCTTGCAAGGCGCGGTCAGGGAGTTTTTAAAAAAAATGTTATGCAGGTAGAATCTCAATGTCGTATTACCAAGGTAGACAGAGCCGAACACTTACGCGCCAGCCATATCAAACCCTGGCGGGACTGCGGGGGGAGCGATGAGCGTTTGTCGGCAGCCAATGGCCTATTGCTTACTCCCAGTGTGGATCACCTGTTTGATCGAGGGTTTGTTTCGTTTGAAGATAATGGTGATCTTTTGATCTCACCCGCCGCGCACCTGTCTTCGCTGGAGAAGATGGGGATAATCACCGCTGGTTCTGTCAACGTGGGCGGTTTCAATACCGATCAACGGTTCTTTCTCAACTACCATAGAGAGGAAGTATTTCTGAGGGCGAGGGTGACTAAGCGGGTCACCCATGTGCCCCAAATTTAATTAGTCAGTGAGTTAGATTACGGCGATTCCTGACTTTCAATCTGTAATGCGACCCGTTACCCCCGCACCGATACATGATGTTTGGGCTGTAAAAAAGGAGAAAGTGCAATGAGGCATAGATGGAGCTGATCGACAACATCAACCGCCTGCTCGGTGACGACATCAAACAGACACTCAAAGCGGGTGCTCGTCTGCACATTGCTGCGCCTTGTTTTTCCATGTATGCCTTCGAAGCACTTAAAGCCGAGCTTGAACAAATTGGGGAACTGCGTTTCACTGCCTGTTTCGATGCCGATGGCAAGATCGATGGAGATTTCGTCAAGGAGCTGGCGAAAACTCAGCCGCTTCGCGCCGTGTTCCACGATGCCAGTTTCAAGGACGATGCCACTGGCATCAATGTCGAGCAGATATTCACGCAACTGTCACCTGCTACGGAAGTGAAGTGTCTCTAAGGAACCCGTTATGCGACCTTATGTCCCTGAACAATTGCCGATAACGGATCTGGACTTTCGTCAGTTGTTGCCGTTGGTTGGGCAGGCGAATGCGGCACTGGCACGTTATGACGGCCTGGTGCAAGGCATTCCTAACCCGGCCGTGATGCTCTCGCCATTGACTACTCAGGAAGCAGTGCTGTCCTCTCGCATCGAAGGCACTCAGGCCACCGTGGATGAGGTGCTGGAGCAGGAAGCGGGAATGATCAAAACGGGTGAGAAGTACAAAGATATTCAGGAGATTTCCAATTATCGACAGGCGTTGTTTTCGGCACGTGAGTATTTGAAAGATTATCCAATTCGCCTGTCTTTCGTACGCGAGCTGCACCACATTCTGATGAGCAGTGCGCGCGGGCAGGACAAGTCGCCGGGGGAGTTTCGACTTGATCAGAACTGGATTGGCAAAGCGGACTGCGCTGTTGAGCAGGCCACGTTTGTGCCGCCCAACCCCTTGCAGTTGCCGAATTTTCTGCAGGCTTGGGAGCGATACCTGGACAGTGACGACATCGACTTCTTGCTGCAAGCTGCCATTGTGCACGCCCAGTTCGAATTACTGCATCCCTTCAAGGATGGTAACGGTCGAATCGGGCGTATTTTGATTCCGCTGTTCCTGTACCAGAAGCGAGCGCTGTCCCAGCCCATGTTTTATCTTTCGGAGTATCTGGAAAGTCACCGGGAGGAGTATTACCAGCACTTGAAGGCAATCTCGGCAGAGGGGGATTGGAATGGTTGGATCGGCTTTTTTCTGAAGGGTGTCAGTTTGCAGGCTAAGCAGAACAGCCTAAGAGTACAGCAAATCAGGGCTCTGTATGACGAGATGAAGCTGGCCATACAGGATGCCACCCACTCCCAGTACACGTTACATTTGCTGGATGCCATTTTCAGCCGGCCGATTTTTCGATCATCGGATTTGGCTCAGCAGTTGAAACGGGAATTTGGTGTGCACGAGAAAACTACACCCGGCTTACTCAGGCAGCTCAAGGAGGCAGGGATTCTGCGAGAGCTGTTGCCGCGCTCTGGCAGCCGCCCGGCGACGCTGTGTTTCCCGCGCCTGATCAACGTGGCTGAAGGTCGACAGATTATCTGATGTAGTCTCCAGACTCCACAAATACATTATCGTAGCTCATTTGTCGATATAGGCTACGAAAGATGATATATGAGGCCGGAAGTTGCACCAAAAATAGTGAAGCCTATGCAAGAGAGATTAAAAGAGAAAAATAGAGACTTGCAGAGAGGAAATCTCATTTTTTCAATATAAATCAATGTGTTGTTTTATTTTTTTGGGTGCCTGGATATGGCGCTTGCAGAGGAAAAGCAGAGTATTTACGTAGTGTTAAAGTTATTTTAAGCTACGAAAACCTATTTATGGAGTTTGGAGACTACACAAATTTCGATAAGAACTAGAACAGGAAACACCATGAAACTGAAATTCAAGACCCAGGCCTACCAAACCGCTGCCGTGCAGGCAGTGGTGGATTGCTTTGAAGGCCAGGTCGCCGCCCACGTGAGCAGGGGGCTAAAGGGCTGTTTTGTCTATTGCACGGATGCGGAAACCAACGAGTACTTTAAACAGGCTTTGGCGCGGAACAGCACGCCGGGACACTCGAAGGAGAAGTATCCAGGATTGACCCTGGTGGTTTCCAACCGGGAAGAATTGCCGGAAGCGGCGAACGCTGTTCCCATCTATGATTTACAGGCAGCGGCCGGCGGTTTCAGTGAGTACCAGAATCCCGAGGAAGTGACTGGGTAGTGCTTCCCGAAATCTATAATGCAAAGCCGGACTACTTTGTTGCCAGGGTAATGGGTGAGTCAATGAACCGGCGGATACCCAATGGCTCCTGGTGCCTGTTTCGAAGGGATCCGGGCGGTAGCCGTGAGGGGAAAATCGTCCTGGTCCAGCACAGGGATATTCAGGATAGTGACATGGGTGGCGAGTTCACGGTCAAGCGGTATCACAGTGAGAAGGTCACTGACAAAGGAGAAGGCTGGGTACATCGCAAAATTGTATTGAAGCCTGTTTCGAATTTGTTCAGCTTTGTCGACATAGAACTGGCTGAGGATGAGGGTGAGAGTCTATGCGTGGTTGGGGAGTTTGTTGCTGCTATTTGAGCTGGCCGGTGGAAACGCCGCTGGCAAAGGCAATTGGCTCCCGATAAGCGGTATCCATGAGTTGCGGGGATTCCGGGTTCAGGGGATCTGCGTTACCACCATAACAGACAAAATCGGTCACCCCTTGCTATTGGCGGGCAAATTGGGTATGTACCTAGATCGGCTCCCGTTAATCGGCTGGACCCGACAAAGAACAACTGCGCTCGGCATCGCCAGTGAATGCTGAAGCATTGCACAACTCGTTTCGGGAGGTCAGGGAGGGTCTTTCCGAAAACCAGTCAATCCGTTTGCACAGGGCCATCAGCTGGCTTCGCTGTGCGGAAGGCTATGGAACGAGTGGAAAGAGTGATGATGACATCGCGTTTATTGCCCTGTGGATCGCTTTTACGCCCGCTATACCATAGATGGTGTGTCCGCCAGATACAGGGATGGGACGAATTTGTTGCTTGAGCTGATTCCGGTGTGTATTGAATTGATGCTGACTGAAGAGGATTGGGGTGAGATTTATTATCCGGTGGTGGAATGAGGGGCTATCTCGATGAAGCAAAGTGATTGCCCCTTCTGTCAAATCATCAACGGTAGCGCACCGGAGCGAATTCTTGTCCAGAACTCCAAAGCATTGGCGATACTCGATGGTTACCCAGTGTCGAACGGACATAGCTTAATTGTGCTTTGGCGTCACGCGGCTTCTCTTTTTGAAACTGACGCCGGTGAGCGTCACGCGATGTTTGAGCTTTTGAACAACGCGAAAACCATCATCGATGGGTTGCACCAGCCAGACTCCTATAACATTGGCATAAATGATGGTGCATCGGCCGGTCAGACTGTGCCGCATCTTCACATTCACTTAATCCCTCGATACAAAGGCGATATGGTGGATCCAAGAGGCGGTGTGCGTTGGGTGATTCCAGACAAAGCGGATTACTGGAGCCGCAACGAATGAGTCTGTTGTATTACGAGAAATTATTTTCAAGACTGAATCCAAACCGTTCCCGCGGAAACGTCAGCCCTCACAAGATTGCCATGCTACAGGCCGTGATGGACTTGATTGCGGCCGGAGAGGTTGAGTCAAACAGGATCGACTATGACCAAAGGCTCCTGGACGCGTTCACTCGGCGCTTTAACGAATTACGATCAGGCCAAGATAGAAACAATCCTCACTTGCCTTACTTCCATCTGCGTAGCGAGGGCTTTTGGCATCATCACCTCAAGCCGGGCCAGCGGGAGGTATACCAAAAGCTTACTACGGCTAGTGGCCCGGGCGTCATCGACAAACATATTGCCCATGCAAGTTTAGACGATGAGCTGTTTGAGCTGCTGCAAAACCAAGCTGTTCGGGAACTGCTCTACACTGCTCTCTACACTAACCTTGAGCTGAGTGATGGTCTACGCAAAGAATTGCTCAATGTTGATGGTTGGGACTGGTTGGAATGCGAAGCCTGCGTACAAGATTATTTTTCCATGCTGTTTAAGGAAATGCATGGAATGCCCTATAGCAAAACGAAGCATCGAGAAGGGCTTGCGTCGAAACTCAATGGGAGGTCTAAAGGGTCGATAGAGTTTAAACACCAGAACATCAGTGCGGTGCTTGTAGAAATGGGCTTTCCCTACATTAGCGGATATAAGCCCAGGTTCAATTACCAAGCGCAGCTTCGGGAAGTAGTTCTGGCCCATCTTGCCGCACATCAGGATGAGATTGACACCCTGGCTGATGTACATGATGACACTGTGAAGCCCTATATAACTGATTGGGACGGAGTGCTGGACGAGACACTCCCCGACAGAATTCCCGAGATTGTTATCCCCAATCGAAATTACCTGGCAAGAAAGCCAAACTACACAGTAATGGAGGCGGCGAATCGTGCTCTTGGTGAATCGGGAGAACAGTTTGTAATCGACTTTGAAAAGAGCCGTTTGGAGGGAGCAGGCCGACCGGATCTGGCCAGGGAAGTCGAATGGAGCAGCAAGGACCGAGGAGATGGCCTGGGATATGATCTTCGGTCATTCGCAATTGTTGAAGGGGAAGCCCAAGACCGAGAAATGTATATCGAGGTTAAGACAACTGCTTCAGGTAAGAGCCACCCCTTTTTGATAACCGATAATGAGTTGGCTTTCTCGAGAGAATATTCGGAACAATACAGCCTCTACCGTGTGTATGATTTCAGGAAGAAGGCGAGGCTATTCAGGATGCCTGGGAAGGTGGATCGGTTTGTGAACTTACGGCCTAAGTTGTATCAGGCTAATTTCAGCTAGATTTCAAACGTTCCATGGTAATCATCTATCCTGTTACGCAGTTGTATGCTTCGCGCAGGAGCGGCGTATACTCCGCAATAGGCAAAGCCCCCAGTGGCACGCTCCAGTATCGGCCGTCGGCTTTGTGCCTAATTTGAGATTTCACGTCCTGCGACAACTTAGTGCTTTCAAGGTCGAAGTCCTTTCCAAGGCAAAGGCGCAGCCTATGGTCATCCCGTTTGCGGAGTACTATGCTAAAAACATTTCGTCCACCACCGGTTTGGAACTTTACAGCGTTTTTAAACATTCTGGGTGATAACTCCCATCCTTGTCCGAGACAAATGCCAGAGAACTCCGCAATCGCGTTTTCCAGCAATTCCAGCTTCTCCTTTTTCATTCCTCCGTTTTCATAGGAAACCATGTCGTATTCAAGTCGGGCGCGGGTTCTCGGAGCGGAACGGTTCGGAGCCTCGACAGGTGACGTTACTGCAAAGAATTCTCCAGACTCATCTTTGAACCGCTGTAGCTGAATAAATTCGAACTCAAACCCGGAAATGTATTGTGCTAGTTCCGCAACAACTGGAGCTATTCGAGGCGCCACAATGTAGATTTTAATGGTGTCTTCCAGTTCCTCTGGGTCAACATCCAGAGCCTGACGGCTGATCTGATAACGTACTGTATCTAGGTTGTTGCGTAGCCAGTCAGCGTACCTCAAAGTTTGCAAAAGTACTTTCTCATCTGCCGGATTGTTTTTAAGTTCAACAATTCCCGGTTGATTCGACTCCGTATCGTAAACCAGAAAGTCCAGACGTCGTCCATCGGGACCGTGTTCGAGTTCACGGGAGACTATTTTTACGCCGTCGCCCAATATCTCGGGGAACTTACTTACAAAGTCCCCCATGTCGTGAACTTCGTCCTGAAATGGAGCGGACGCCAGATTCTTATTGCTTATTATTTTGGCCATAGGCTTCCTCAAAGCTCCATATCTGCTGTTGGATTCTGCAATCTACATGAGTCGTATGATAATTCCAACGTCTATATGGTTGGTTGGGAAACAGCGCTTCTGAGGAGTGGGTAAGCCGAAGTCAGCCAGCTCGCGTACGGCCTGGGTCCATACTGGGTTGCAAGCCAGAGTCGAACTGCTCCAGGTATTTGATACATGGTAGCCGCCCCTGCTGCAGGCGTACTTCCAGAACTTTGTAATGCCGCCCATCCCATTCTTCGGACAGGAACTGCTTCCGGAACTCGCGATAGTACGGCTCTTCCTAGATGGCTTGCTTGCGCAGAGAGGATCGAAATTGATCCGTTTTCAAGCGTTCCAGCTTCATGCCAGTGCCAGCTTCCCTTCCCCTCTATTTTGGGGTAAGGTTTATCCTGGCCTAAGAGTATGGGGCCGACCCGGGGGCCCTATGACAGCAGTAATAAAAACACTTATTTGCCTGCTTGTGCCTCTGCTAGTCGCCTGTTCCAGCACGCTTCCGAAACTCGTCCAGAGACGGCTGCAAGAGAGTACGTCGGCGAATCAAAATTAGGGGCAAGGAGACTGGGGCGAAGCTAGTGAAATCACCAATAAAACAAAAGCCACTGAACAATCCGGGCGAAACCCTGGAGCGGGAGATAACCGAGTTTAAAAATGAGAAGCTCGCTGGTTACGCCCTCGCCATCACCCTGCTCATATTGCTTCCTGCCTGGGAGTGGTATCGATGGGTGTTCGATCCGCCCGTCAGTCCGATAACCGTAAGTGTAGTCTCCGTAGTGGGCATCGGCTTTTTTCTTTATCGCGTAGTCAAACTTAGGCGGGACCTTCGCCACCTCTATCAAGGATTGGCAGGGGAGAAAACAGTCGGTCAGTTACTTGAGTCACTACGGAGTGATGGGGCGACAGTGTTCCACGATATACCAGGGAGTGGTTTCAATCTGGATCATGTAGTAATACACCACTCGGGCATCTACGTGATCGAAACCAAAACGTACAGCAAACCGGACAAAGGCAAGGCCGCGATTTTGTATGATGGTAAATCGTTGCGCTTCCCCGGGAATATTGAGCGCGATGCGCCCTTAATTCAGGTTACAGCCGGCGCAAAGTGGTTCCAGGAAATTGTTAAGGAATCCACAGGCCTGGCGTTTGATGTTCGGCCGGTAGTGGTATTCCCTGGCTGGTATGTGCAGAGTTCAGTCAAGGCGAGCAAGGGTCAAACCTGGGTGTTGAATCCAAAGGCTTTAATGACTTTTATCAGCAGTGGGAGAAGAGCGCTTCAAGACGACCAAGTATCGATGGTGACTGCGCACGTGAGCGCCTATATCAGGGCTTATAAAAATAATAATCCGAATGTCAATTGAATAGCAACGTGCGTCACTGGTGGGTAAATCAAAACCAAACATTTCGACAGGAGTGAAGGGGGTTACCTATGGTCGCCCAAGCGAAATTTCCACGGCGGTAGGAATCCCTTCTACGAGTTCATGAGAGAGGTCTCCGCGGGTGCACCGATCGAGCGACATTGCGTTACTCGAAAGGGAATTGCTTCGGCTCGTAGTCGTAAACCGCACACTCCCAGACCCATTTCTTACACTGCCGGGTCATATGCAGTTTTTGCGCCGGATCCCTAATGAACGTGATCTCCAGGCATTTCTCCGTTTGCCGAACGATGGCCAACAAGTAACTGCGGGCCTTCTCTCGCGCGACGGCCTCCTCATTGCTGGTAAGCGTAAAAGGTTCTCCCGGAGATGTTATGGACTTCACTTCGATGAACATCCTTTCGCCTTGCGGTGTGCTCCCTTCGATGTCGTAGCCGACGTTTTGTCGGCTTACGTCTTCCACGCTCCAGCCTTGCGCTGCGAAAATGCTCAGCACCTGCTCCTCTGCTGCTCGCCAGCGTTTAGCGGGCGACCGCTGCATATAAAACCCGTTCCGCTTAGAATCCGTCAACACTTTACCCTCTTCCGCGTGCGATTCGAGCATCGCGGATGGCGCTTCCGGAAGCAGGGATAGGGAGGTGCCCTCATCACATATTGCGCTGATCAACCGTTTTGGCTCAAGTCCCATAGACGACCTCTCTGCCAGCAAATCCACAAACTCCTGGTCAAGTGGCGTATTAAGCTCCTTTGCTTCTGGTAGGGACATTAGCTTTCCCTTTATCGGCCAAACCCGCCATCCCGCATCCAATTGGCTTGCGTCGGCCTGCTTCGTGGCATACTGATGGCTCACATGGGCAACAATCTCGGCTGCGCCCAGGACAGTTACAGGTAAATCCCTAATCCCAGGCCCGAGTTCCTTCAAAGTCGCTTCTTTGGCACCCATGAAGAGCGCCAGCTCCGGGAGTCCCTTGATTTGTTCAAGATTTCTAGGCACAGCACGGACACCGAGCGCCTTCGACAGTGCCTCAAAGTCAATTTCATTCAACCAGCTTGGTTTGCAACGTAGGTCTTCAAAAAAACCCTCTCCCCTTCTCTTCAATGCCGCAACAAGCTCCGTGTTAAACGACCGTCGCTGCAAACCGGCCAATCGGGGGTCGGTTGTCGGCACAAGCGCGGCGATCATCCCCGCCCACTCCTGTCTACCTTGGCCAGATAACACTTCGTTTAGTAGCTCGAGAACGAGGTCGGCGACTCGCTTGAGATGTCCATTAGTGCGGTCATCCAGGACAATCCTGGTTCTGGACGGATCGGTACTAAAATCTGCGTGTATCTTGACGCCGAGCCCTGTCTGGTCATGGGTAGGCAGAAACGCATGGACTACCGCTTCACTCTCGATTAGTCGCACTATGCTGTTGCCATCTCTCCTGAATGCGATTGCCACGCCCTGTTGATCTATGACTGACCACTCCGAAAAGGCTTCGATGTTTTCGATATCTATTTCACGTGTCCGCTCATCTATTAGATGTCTCGTGACTGCGTATACCATGCTTCCGCTTCCATCCAAATCCAACTTCGTTACATTTCTAACAAAAAGGAGTGAAGAAGGATCGAACGCAGAAAATTCATTTTCTATACTGTTCGCGACAAGGTCATTGAAAACAAAAGCAGTAGTCATCCCACTTCGCATCAGCGGATCTAGGACGTCCGAGACCTTAGATAGCTCGTCTTTACCTAGAGGATGGGGAATTCTGACAAGCGGAACGCGTTCAGCACCAGGTACGTCTTCCGAAGTCTTCTCTCTAGAGAACGTTGCCGCGAGATCGCCGCTGATGATGTGGACCGTGCTGGCTATTCCCACAACAGATTTGAAGCCTATTCCACGATATCCTATCGTGTTCCCGCGGGTTTTCGTTGACGCCGCACTGCGGCAAAGGCTCTCAAAATCCTCTCGCGTGAATTGGCGGCCGTCGTTGGCCACTATTAAGTAGCCCCCCGCTCGTTTGATTGTAAAACGCGTCGCTCCCGCGTCGTCGGCATTCTGAAGTAACTCCACGAAGGAGCGAGAGTCATATGTCTCGGCGATGTATTGCTCCAGTCCCGCAAGATCAGAAAGCAAGGCTGGAGAGAGCCGAGCCTCGTGCAGAAGGGCGCTTCTTACTGCCTCAAGCATACTCCACTACCTCCTCTTGGGAAAAATACGAACGCGGGCTACATCGTCGACGGGTAGACTCATTGTAAAATCGAATATCTCCAAACCATAAAAATTGTCGGCGCCATAATATGCACTAGCTGTTTGCACAACCCGACCGGACGTATCATAGGCCGCACAAACCACTTCGACGTCGTACTCCAAATGTGCACCATCCGTCGAATGTATTTCTCCCGTGACCGAGACGAACGCAGGGTCACCGCTTCTTATAAACGCAGACATATTTTCTAATCGGACTCCCGCACGATCCTCAAGTGCTTCGAGACGCTCAATAGCTCCGCTAATGTCCAACGACATACGCACTCCCTCTCCCATATCTGGCACATTGCTGCGCCTAGCGTGTCAACAAATTGCATTAGTTGAATGTCTTCAGCGAACCCACGAGGTGCTCCCCCTTGCTGTCGAAATCGGTCTCAGCCAAATGAAACATTTACCGCTGGTATCAAGTCCCATATCTTGCCTTCGAGCTGGCGACCATTAGCCTTCTTGTTGCGGTGTTTACCGTCCGCGCCCCAGGCACCCCACTGCTTAAAGAAGAAATCTACCCCCGCACCGATACATTGATTGCGGACGTTGACTGCCCAATCCTCTTTCATAGGCCTTGCCCCTGGGCCGGACTCCCCGCCGACAATGACCCAATGAATACCTTTCAATGGCAGGCGCCCGAGGTCTTCCAGCAAGGGTTCGACAGACAAAAATCGGGTCCGTGCCTTGATGGCAGTCAAATCCGGAATACGTGGTTTCCCGTATTTCCTATCTTCAACAGATACGCCCAACCAAGCGTTCTCGGGCACCAAGCGTGTTGAGAAATACTTTCGCATATTGCTGCTTCGCTTAGTAAGGATTTGGTAGGTATGCTGGGGAGTCTCGCGCATAACATCCATTAGCTGGTCAACGAACTCAAGAGGCACACCGTCCTGAAACAGGTCGCTCATTGAATTGACAAAGAACATGGTTGGCTTGCGTCTCTGGAGTGGCTGTTTCAAACGCTCGGGAAGAAGGCTTAACTGGAAACCGTTTTCGTAACCTGCTGCACCCATTGCCTGCAACCTTTTCGCCATGGTCTCGGCGTAGCAATGCTTGCACCCCGGCGACACTTCGGTGCAGCCGGTCACTGGGTTCCAGGTTCGCTCCGTCCACTCGATTTTACTCATGATCAGCGATTGCCAATGTTCTTTTTGATAATGTGAGAAGCCGCCTTCTCAGCCAGCTTCCAGGCTCCGGGGCTTTTGTTGGATAGTTCCTGATTCTCCTCGCCAGCCGGGATATGCGATCCGGTTCCAGCATAGGCATCCACATAATGCAGCGTGAATTACTGATTCTTCAGCGCCTTCACATAAAAGCTCAGATAACCCTCGAGAACCGCTAGTTTTTTTCGAGTCCAGATGCCGACAAAAGGATGTTTCTAACGATGCCCTCCCTGCAGAGTACTGGTTATACAGTATGTCCCGCCAAAGTCCAGTCTCGGTACTTTTCTCGCAGGTGCGTCTCAGCCTCCCAATCAAAATTAATACGCTCCCGAGCGCAAGTCCATAAAATATAATATATATCTTATTTTTAAATTGATAAATAATAAGGTATACCCTATTTTAAATGCGCCTTAAATTAGGAATAGGTTATTAAAATGCGTGCATCTGATCGTGCCCAGGCACGCAAACAACTGGATAAACGCCTGGACTTCCTGCGTAGCAATGACGCGCTGGCGCGGCCGCCGCGCGGCTGGATCAAGGCTATCCGTGAAGCCCTGGGCATGACGACCGCCCAGCTTGCCGGGCGCATGGGCTTCAGCCAGCCGCGCGCCGTGGAAATCGAGAAAGCTGAACAGAAAGGGGCAATCACTCTGGACACGCTTGAACGAGCGGCGCGCGCGCTGGACTGCAAACTGGTCTACGCCTTCGTGCCGAGACAGCCGTTGCAAGAGCTGGTCATGGAGCGCGCACGCCGGATTGCGCGTAAGCGCCTCTCCGTTACCGGTCATCATATGGCGCTCGAAGCGCAATCCGTGTCTGATGAAGACGAAAAGGAGCAGTTCGAGCAACTGCTGCGGCAGATCGCCGAAAAGTCCGGTTCTGAGCTATGGAAGGAGACACATGACTGATCCCCTCGCGGAAGAAGACAAGGACGCAACTCCGCTGACGGAAGAGGAAAGGCAGCAACTTATTCTGTCCTATATCACATTGCGCTCCGAGTTGAACGAGGCCGAGCAGCGCAATATTCTGGAAGCCGAGGCTTGGGTATCCAGGCAGAAGCGCAATGTGCTTTCCGAGGACTTTCTAAAGCAGCCGCACAAGCGGATGTTCGGAAACGTCTGGCGCTGGGCTGGCGAATATTGCCAGTCCGAGCGCAATATCGGTGTCGAGGCTTACCGCATCAGTATGGACCCTGCGGCAGCTTCTTCAGGATTGCCGGTATTGGGTGGAGCACAAGACCTATGAGCCTGATGAAATCGCAGCGCGATTTTCTCATCGGCTGGTGCAGATTCATCCATTCCCCAATGGCAATGGCCGTCATTCGCGCATAGCCGCGGATTTGCTCCTGGTCGGCCTTGGGAAAGAGCGCTTTAGCTGGGGGCAGGCCAATCTGGTCGATGCCAATGAGACGAGGCGAAGATATATCGACGCGCTTCATGCGGCGGACGGTCATGATTACGGTCCATTCTTTGAATTTGTCCGCTCGTAGGCACATGGCGTGCAATGGCGCGGCGCAGCACAGCACAAATTTTGCTGACGATCTGCTGTATCCGCCATTGGCAGCACTAAAAGCCATCCTGGCTCCCTTCGCTAAAAGTTTTCGGAACGGTGATCCCATACTCGGGAAGATACTTTCCTTCCTTGACCAGCATGCGCTTTCCCTTGCCCAGATCTATTTTGTTCCGGTCGATGCGATGCAGCCACCGATGGTGGTGCCGGTCCGCAAAGAAGAAGAGAACTGGGGTTACTGTGAAAATGCAACTATTCGCGGGCAAGCGCGGCGACACGGCTTCCCATCCCCTGCATTTTGGGATAGGGTCTATCCTGGCCTCAAAGTACTCAGGTCCATCCCGGGGGACCCTATGACAACAATAATAAAAACGCTGACTTGCCTGCTTCTGCCTCTGATTATCGCCTGCTCCAGCACTTCTTCCGAAGCCCCTCCAGACACGGCCGTAACTGAGGACATTGTCGAACAGTTGTTGAGTGCCGCTGACGATGCTTTGTTTAATGGCGAATATCTCGAAGCCGAGACAGCGCTGAAACGTGTTATCCAGGCGGACTCTGGACTGGCTGGTGCTTACTTCCAGCTAGGCAATACGTACTACTTCACGGGTCGCTATCCCGAAGCCAAAACCCAATACCTGAAGGCCATCGAAACAGATCCGGAATTCGGGGACGCCTATATGAACCTTGGCGTCATTTACGGTCTGGAAGGGAACACAACACTCGAAGAGGAGCAATACCGCAAGGCCGAGAGCCTGGGCGTCCGGAGTGCCACTCTTTATTCAAATCTGGCCATCATCCATAAAAGCAGGAACCAGCTTGGAGAAGCTGAAGCGCTTTATCGCCAGGCGCTGGCGCTGGACCCTTCCGATGGCGCCATCTATAGCAACCTGGCATATGTCTATCTTTCCCGCTCCGACTTCGAAGCAGCCGAGTCAGTGCTGGCAGCGGCAATCGAACTCAGCCCGTATTACGCCCCTACCTATGTCGCGGTAGCGACATTACTGAGGATGAGGGACGAGCATGAGCTGGCCGAAGAGGCTTTCGGTACGGCAATAACCGTTGATCCTGAAAATGCCTATTCACACAATGCTTATGGCGAATACCTCAATACCAGGGAGGAGTTCGAAAGAGCCGTGGAGTTATTCCGGGATGCCCGGCGCCTGGTCCCAAGCAACCTGCAGTACAACCTGAATCTGGGAATCGCACTTGGCCGCATTGAACAATATGAAGAGGCGCTAACTTATTACCAGGCAGCATTGAAACTGGGCGGTAACGAATCGAGCATTCGTTACCGTATAGCCTACGCCTTGCAGATTCTGGCTCGCTACGAAGAAGCGGCGGCCGAGTATCGGGCGGTACTCGCGTTTAACGACAGTTCGGCACGGAACGCAAGTTATAACCTTGGGATCGTGTACGAAAATTTGGATCAGATCGGCCAGGCTATCGTTTCCTACGGCTTGGCGATTCGTCTGGGCCACGAGAGGGCGGGGGATCAAGCCGAGCGGTTGCACAAATATAGAAACGACCTTTTCCGGTCAGTGGCTCAACATGTGCAAGCTGAAAGTTATGCGCAAGCCGCTTCCATAGGTGCCCGCTGCGTTCAAACAGGCCATCCCGGTTGTGCCCAAATTGTTGGCGCCCTGTACGAACAGGGCTGGGGGGTGGAGCAGGACGTACAGGCGGCTATTTCTTTTAACCAGATGGCACATGCCTTAGGGGATGGTTTTCGATTCGCCGGTGTGTCGGGTGGACACAATGCTGCCAGGTTGCTGTGTGAGCAGGGAGAACAGGACCAGGCGGCGGAGTGGATTGCCAATTCTCGAATCGCCTTATCGGCAGTCGCAGAGAACGAGGAGCAGTTTGTTGACGGAACGATGAGCAGAGAAGTGGCGTTGGCGCTATTGGCTGATGGGGTGGAGGCATTCGGAAGACAGCTTGATGAGTTGGAAGCGCGGATAGCCGGCGGTGGGTGTGTTGTGGGTAATTAGGTTCAGGAGAGGTATGGAGTCAACGCAGAAGCTTTGCACCAGACTCTCCGAGAAATCCTGCCCGATAACCAGTCTATAAGGTTGCATGTCTCCATTCTTGCAGAGGACAGGCAGCAAGTAGAACGCAAGCTAATCAGCGGTTTTAACGAAGCGCTATCTCAGAAGGCTTTTATGGAAGGTAATCGGCGCAGTAGCAGGTAATTTATGCGTCTTAATTGGAGATGCAAAAATTGGCTACCTTGATAGAGCGCTTAATTGTCAGCATAGGTGTATTGTTGCAGCCAGCGGAAAGTGTCTGCCAATTCAGCTAGGCAACTGGAGTTAGATTTATACGTACTTCTAAAGGAAAAATATGATGGCAGTGATAAAAAAGTTTCGTGTAGACAAAACACCACAAACCCGTCAAAACCATGTAAAATGGGTTAAGGATTAGAAGTCAGGTAGCGCGCGAAAAAGACACCAGGCGCCGGTCTTTGAAACGTCCACTCTGAATATTCTATTGAGGTTGTACATTCTGTATGGGATTGCTCGTTTGCAGCCATCCCCGATTCGTGTAGTGAGAGCTTTTTGATGACGGGGCATCCAGAAGGAAGGATCAAGTGCCTATTCCTATAATCGATCTTTTCGCCGGCCCAGGAGGTCTTGGCGAAGGCTTTGCTTCCCTTCGGGGCCGCCGGCGGCAACAATTCTTTAAAATTGGCCTTTCCATAGAAAAGGACCCTATTGCGCATCGGACCCTGACCCTTCGTGCTGTGTACAGACAATTGCGTGGCACTAAGGGCATAAAACACTACTACAAGGATGCTTGCTGGACTCGTATTCAAAACCGGATAAATGAAATGGAAAAGCGAGTCCCGGCAGAATTTAACACTCAACTATTATCTCCAGATCAGAAGGATGCAGAGGAGCGGACCGCGAGGCAGACCCAGCGGATTGATAATGGTATCGAGGCCCAGCGATGTGTGCTCGCAATACCTGCCGAAAAGTGGAAGCAGCTTCATCAGGTTCTTGTCGAGAGAGCGGTGTTAACTCCTAAGGAGATTGGGATTGTCAAAGTTGCAATGCAGATTCCCTCTAAAATTCCCACTGAAAAACAATGTCTGGTGCTGCTTGGTGTCCTTGACAAAGGGAAAGAAGAGGGGATTACGGTCGATTGATATGTAATAGGTCTGCGAATTAGGAGGGGGAACCAATCGTCTTCGCTATTTTTCTCGGTAGTTCAAGTGGAGTGTTGCCGGTGACAACATCTCATGACCTGGGGAACGCAGTCCGTTATGCCACTACATAGGAGCCTTCAGGTCCTAAAGGAAGCCAAGAACAGTGTCCATCCGAGGGGGCTCCTTTCTAATCGACATAAAGCTACAGATTTCAGGGTTGGGTGACCTTATTGCATTACCACCAGTAAAGCGTAAAAAGCGCATACTGGCTTCAAGCCTGGACTGGGCCAGGTCACCGTTTTTGCAGCAATCTCGATATCGCCGCTCCGCGCCGCAACCGCAAAATTCCTCATCTTGCAGCTCTTCCGTTCTCTCGTATACCCAAGGAACATATTGATGGCCTGGCCATCTTCCCAACTTCCTCAAATGTTCATGACGCAACGCCCACAAGGTGTAGAGATCGAGCAGCTTGACTATATTGCCACCGGGCATCCACGTGCGGTCTGTGGGCTCAAAAGCGCATATGGAGCCGTCGGGAAAATTGGTATGGCGCGGACCGATCCACTCCCATGACACAGAGGTAGCCCAGAATCCCCAACTTTTTTGAAACCAGGCATCGGAATACGGTAGAGCGGTGAAGAATGTGGCCTTCTTCCCAAGGTTTGGTAAAATTATACTCTCGGTAAGTAGCCACAAACCTTCTGCCTGATACCAGATTTTGGTGCCAGGATAAGCGCTGTACAACTCATCTAACTGGGCTGCATACGTTTCACGAAGCTCTGTGTTGATGAGCGATGGTGCTCGACCTGACGACCCGGGTCGACTGGCCGGCCCTTGCCGTCGGGAGGTCCTTTTCCCCGATCTGGTTGTGGATCTTCTCGATCTTTTACTGTCATGGTCAACTGCCTCGCCCGGTGCTGGTGAATCAATGGTGGAGTCCCCGGGTCTTACGACTCCGCCATTGTAGATTAGCGGATACTGGCGGCGATCCAGCTGCCGACCAATTTCCTGTAGTTGTTCGCGTATTTTCCGCTCCGGTAGTACTCTGCTATTAGTTGCTGCGTCAGTTTTTGGCATACGACACGTTATCCTTGGAGCGCCCTATGGTTGACAAATAGCACAAGTGTGGTTTACGATTAGCCGAACAAAAACAATAATGTAAACCATCAGGTTTCGGGGGTCAAGTATGTTTGGCGAACGATTAAAGCTGGCGAGGAAAAAAGCCGGATATTCTCTGCGGGGGCTCTCCGAAGCCCTCGACAGACGTGTCAGTGCACAGGCAATCGGAAAGTATGAGCGCGATGAAATGATGCCTGCTTCCGATGTCCTTACCGCGCTGTCGCGCGAATTGGACGTGTCTGTTGAATACTTCCTCAGCAATCAGGTCCGTGAACTGTGTGGCGTCGAATTTCGAAAGAAATCAAGTGCTACCGTGAAGGACCGCTCCCGGGTGGAGGCAACTATACTTGAATGTGTGGAACGGTATTTGTCTGTTGAGGAAATTCTGAATTTGGAAAGCGCGGACTGGCACGAACCTTTCGGACCTGAATACCTTCGCAGTGTAGACAACGCCGAAGCGCTGGCGAAAAAACTGAGGGAGGAATGGGATCTTGGCACCGACCCCATTCCTGATATGACCGAGTTGCTTGAGGAAAAAGGTATCAAGGTAATAGTTATTGCCTTACCGGAACGGGTTTCCGGTTTGACCTGTCTGGTGGGTAGAGAGGATGGCAAGGAAGACGTACCTGTAGTTGTGGTCAATTCCGCTATGGGTCTGGAACGAAGACGATTCACTCTCGCGCATGAGTTGGCACACAGGCTGATTGACGAGAAGTCTCCGGCAGACCAGGAGAGGGCTGCGGACGTATTTGCAGGCTCGTTCCTTGTCGATGGTATTCACCTCAAGGAGGAGATCGGTCACCAGCGACGGATTGTCAGCTATCCCGAGTTAATGCAATTAAAGCGTATGTACCGTGTATCGGCAGCGGCCATGCTGATGCGACTTAAGCAGGCGGGTATTCTCAGCGAGTCCGCGGTGGCCTATGCATTTCAAACCGTTGGCAGATCGTGGAGAAAAGTGGAACCGGAGCCGCTCGAAGAAGCAGATAACGTGGGAAAATTTGAACAACCCAAAAGATTTCAACGGCTGTGCTACTGGGCGTTATCCGAACAGCTGATTTCACCAGGCAAAGCATCTGAATTTCTGCAGAAACCCTACTATGAGGTAGAGCAGGTGATGAAAGGGTTTGCAGAAGAAGATGCGAATAATCGTCAGTGACAGTTTTTGTTTGATAGATCTGAAAAAGGGAGGACTTCTAAGAGCAATCTTTGAGCTGCCGTTTTCGTTTGTGATGCCTCAACCACTTTTTGATGATGAACTTGTGTCCTTTACTGACCGTGAAAAGCGCATGATGATCGATGCAGGCATGGAAATCGTTACGTTGCCTGGAGAACAAGTGCTGCGAGCGGCTGCGCACTTCAATCAAGTGCGGAGGCTGAAAATGAACGATTGTTTCGCGCTGGTTTTGGCCGGAAATATCAGCGCGTCGATTCTATTTACCGGGGATGCTCCGATGAAAGTCAGGGCGGAGAGTCTTGGAATCGAAACCCATGGCATACTTTGGGCCATTGACCAGCTTGAGGCGCTCACAGGTACACCTCATTGGCTGTTGCGTGATGCGCTCATGAAGTTCCAGGACGATCCACTGGTCCGGTTACCGGAAGATGAAATCAGAAAACGGATATTGCGGTTAAGCAGGAGAAGTAGGGAGGATTAAACATGTTTGGTGCCCAGGAGAGGACTTGAACCTCCACCCCCTTGCGAGGACCAGCACCTGAAGCTGGCGTGTCTACCAATTTCACCACCTGGGCATAGGGACTACTGAGGAGCCATTCGGCGGGCCTGATACCCACCACCCGCTCAGCAGGGACGCCACTTTACCACAGCCTGCATCCCTGTCAATGCAGGTGATCGCGGATCTCCTGCGTAGTAGGATAGTGCGTTTCGAATGGTTATTTTCGCGGATGTATTGAGACATAGAGTGCTTATAAAGGCTTAAAAAGGTATATTGTGAGCCATATATTGCTCAATCGCGGAGCTTGACTATATTTTTGTGAGTAATATAATACTCATTATCCGCCATAGTCCTGTTTTTCGAGCGATATATGTCTCATAAAATTGATTTCGCCGCCGCTCCGCCTGAAACCATCGAAGCCTTTCTGGGCAAGCAGGTGGAAACACTGCGGCTGGGCAAGAACATCAACCAGACCCGCCTTGCCGAGGAGGCCGGGGTCTCCCGCCGCACCATCACCCGCCTGGAAAACGGCAAAGGCGTGTCCCTGGACACGTTGATTCGCATATTGCAGGCGCTCGGCGTTTCGGACCGTCTGGAAACGCTGCTGCCGGACCCTGCCGTGCGGCCCATCGATCGTGTCCGTTTAAAGGGGCGCGAGCGCCAGCGGGCCCGCTCCACCCAAAATCCCGAACCGGCACCCTGGCACTGGGACGACCACCAGGATAAACAATGACCGACGCCCGCGTGGTGCTTTGGGGCCGGGACATTGGCGCGGTCGCCTGGCTCGACGACCGTGAGATTGGCGTGTTTCAGTACGCGCCGGAATTCCTGCACAGCGGCATTGAGATCGCACCGCTGACGATGCCGCTGCGAGAGGAGCCCTACGAGTTCCCCGCCCTGCCTCGCGACACCTTCCGGGGATTACCCGGCCTGCTTGCCGACTCTCTGCCCGACAAATTCGGCAATGCGCTCATCGATTCGTGGCTGGCCAGCCAGGGCCGCAGCCCCGAAAGCTTCAATCCGGTGGAACGGCTTTGCTATATCGGCACCCGCGGCATGGGCGCGCTGGAGTTCCAGCCGACCCTGCTGGGTTCGGCCACCCGCAGCAGGAAGTTGGAAGTCGCAAGCCTGGTGGAATTGGCCAACCGGGTGCTGGACGAGCGTATCGCCCTCAGCGGCAAATTCACGGAAGTGGATGACAAGCAGATGATGGAAGATATCATTCGCGTAGGCACCTCGGCGGGCGGCGCCCGGGCCAAGGCCATTCTGGCGTGGAACCCCAAGACCGGCGAATTTCGTTCCGGGCAGGTGCCCCACGGGGAAGGCTTCGGCTACTGGTTGATGAAATTCGACGGCGTCGCCTGCAACCAGGACCGCGAAGTCGCCGACCCGATGGGTTTTGGACTGATCGAATACGCCTATTGCCTGATGGCGGCGGAGGCGGGCATCACCATGACCGAATGCCGCCTGCACCACGAGAACGGCCGCGCCCACTTCATGACCAAACGGTTCGACCGCACCGACAGCGGTGACAAGCTGCACATGCAGTCGCTCGGCGCCATGAGGCATTTCGACTACAACCGGCCGGACGCCTATTCCTATGAACAGGCGCTGCAGACCCTCCGCCAACTCGGCGCTCCCACCGCGGACGTGGAAGAACAGTTTCGCCGCGCCGTGTTCAACGTGATCGCCCGCAATCACGACGACCACGTGAAGAACATCGCCTGCCTGATGGACAAGGCCGGGCAATGGCGATTGTCACCGGCATTCGACGTGGCCTATGCCTATAACCCTTCCGGGTTCTGGACCAGTCGGCACCAAATGAGCATTAATGGCAAGCGGGACGGATTTGAGAGTGAGGATTTCATTGGTCTGGCGCGGGCGGGGGGTATCAAGGCCGGGCGGGCGAAGCTGATCGTTGATCAGGTTGGGATGTCGGTTGCCAGGTGGCCGGAGTTCGCGGAGGTGGCGGGCGTTTCCGCGGCAACGTCACTAAAAATTGCCAAGGCGCATCGGAGCGTGTAAATCGGGAGACAGCCGGCGCGCGGCTTTCTCCATCCTGCACCAAGGCGCAATCGAACCGATTCTTCAATTCCTTCCAGAGCGCATTGGTGTCCGCCAAAGCTGAGCGGGTCACCGAACACTGGAATCACCCGACACTAGAAGGTGTCATTCTCGCTACGCACACTCACCGAGTACCCGCCGCCAACCCCCGCCGCCACAGTGAACACGATGGGGCGACAGCACACCTGACAGTCCTCGATGTATTCCTGATCGTCCTGCAGCACTTCAATCGTTACCTCGATTGGCTCGCCGCAGTAGGGGCAGAAGATTTCTTCGTTGACCAGGTCAGTCATGGAGTTCCATCCCGACGTTCTGTAACAATCATACCATAGCCGGCTCGAGTAGTGGCATGACGTTCCCGCGGGAACGTGTCCGGGCCACTCGCTCACTTCAGCGGGCGCGTATGCTTTCGCAGCCAATGGGCCAGCGCATCCTTCTGAAACGTTCCCGCTTCCAGCGAGCCGATGACAAACTTCAACGTGGTGTCGACTGAAGCCTTGATGGTCAGATCGTTGCAGCGCAGGAACACATAGGTGGCGGCAAAGCCGACGCGCTTGTTGCCGTCCACAAAGCCATGGTTCATGGTGAGGCTCTCCCAGAGGGCCGCGGCTTCTTCAATCACATCGTGATAATAGCCGGATTGGGGCCGCGCCAGGGCGGCCTCGATCAGGCCGGCGTCACGGATGCCCGGCATGCCACCGAAGCGTGCAATCTGAGTCCGATGCAGCATCAATACGTCTTCGATATCGAGGTAGTCGCGGGCCTGCATGATGCGAGGCGCTATTTGGCCAGGGCTTCATACAAAGGGCCGAAGCGTTCGATACTTTCCTCGTGGTAACGCTGGATCAGTTCCTTTTTGGAAACCGCCTGCAGTCGCCGGTCATATTCCGCCTTGGATAAAACCACGGCCACGTCGCGCCCGTTTTTCTGGATGAGCACGGGCTCATTGCCGGCGTCCTCCAGCAGTTCCCCGAAGCGGTTTTTGGCATCGGTGGCTTGCATGGTTTTCATCGCGTCGTCCCTTATGGCAGTCAATGGAGGCTATCGGCTTGAGATTAGCTAAACTAGCTAATTCTGTCAATTTGCGAATGGTGTTTGTCCTCTTTGGCCTGTGGCCAAGCGAAGCTTCAATGGTAACCATGGGTTCCGGAAAACGCCCGGGTTAACGCAATCCAGACGCCTGACACAGCGACAGGTTTTTTCTAGGGTAATTCCTGAAATTTGAGTACCATGTACCGCCCTGATGGGCGATTTCAATTTTGCAAGGCGGCAAATGTGAGCGAACAAATTGGAAATATCGTGGAATCCGCCCGTCCAGCGCCTGAACTGGATTCGAGAAGCGGTCTCCCCCGGCGGGATAATTTTTATCAGGACATCCCCGCCGTCCTCGAGCGCATCCGGGCCAAGGGCGGCACCTTTGTATTGCTGGTTATTGATGTCATCGGCCTGGAATTTGTACTCCGCACCTTCGGCCCCCAGGAGCGGGACAACGTGGTCAGGGACATCGGCCACCGGATCAGGGAGACGGCAGGAGCCGACAGCCTGTCCTATCACATCACCCAGGGCCGTTTCGCGCTGGTGCTTCCCGAATTTGGATATGCTCACGCCCTGGAACAGGCTAACGAACTCGTGGCCGCCCTGGATCGCCCTTTCGAAGTGGCGGGAGTGTCTTACCACCTAAAGGCCTTCACCGGTATCAGCCAGTTTCCCAATCACGCCAGTACCCTCAGCGAGCTGGTGCGAACCGCAGTTTTTGCCTGCCATCAGGCGCGAAAACAGTTGATCCCTTGCGCCGCTTTCGACAAAGAGCTGGATGAATGGGAGCGTTACCGCTTTCGCCTCATGACCGATCTTGAAATGGCCCTGAAGCGCGGCGAGGATATCGAGCTGGCCTACCAGCCCGTGGTGGATCTGGCCACCGGTCGATGCGAAGGTATGGAGGGGCTGTGTCGCTGGACTCATTCGGAACTGGGCGCCATCGCGCCAAACCACTTCCTGCCCTATGTGGAACAGACTCCGCTGATGATGCCCTTGACGGAGGCAACCATCAGCATTGGACTCCGTAATCTTTCCGTGTGGAGTAGCGCCGGTTTTTCCGGATCACTGGCCATAAACCTGAGCACTTCGGTGTTTCGGCACCCGGACCTGATCGACCGCCTGCTGCAGCAATTGCGGTTTTACAACATCAGGGCGGAGCGGCTGCATTTCGAAATCACCGAAACAGGCATCATGGAACATCCGGAACGGGCGGTCAGCCTGTTGACGGAAATACGTAAACAGGGCAGCCGCATATCCGTGGACGATTTTGGTACCGGGCATTCCTCCCTGGCCTATCTCGCCGATCTTCCCATCGACACTATCAAGATCGATCGCCACTTTGTGCAGAATATCTCATGCCCGTGGGGAGAAGCCATTATCAGCGCCACCGCCACCCTCGCTGACAAGCTGGGATTGAAAACCGTCGCCGAAGGCATCGAGGACGAGGCGCAGTACCGGAAGTGTCTGGAACTCGGGATCAATTACGGGCAAGGGTATTACATTGCCCGCCCCATGCCGGAGGATGACTTCAGGGTGTGGATCGATAGCCGTGACGGGAACCGGCCCGGCTCTGATTGACCAGTTCCGCGAGCGCGCCGGATCAGCGATGTGGGGTCGGTGGCGAATGATTCTCATTCACCAGTCCCGCGAGTGTGCCGAGTCAGACTTTCCGTGATCTTCCTGAATGGGTTTTCGGTCTCGCCAGGCGATCAGTATCCGTCCTCGTGTCGCGCTTCCTCCGGCATCAACGCCGCGCGGATTACCGACCCCCAGATCAAATTCCCCATGTCATTCAAATGCAGATTGTCCTCCACAAACACATCCGTCATCACCGCTCCATCCGCCTGCAGAAACGGCGTGGCCACGTCCACGTAATACACCAGCGGGTCGCTGTCGGCGATGGCTCTGAATCGCTTGCTCACCTGCTGCGCCGCCGGCCATGCATCCACCCGCGACACGCTCGGCTTCACCGACAGCACGTAGATACGCGTCTCCGGCAGTTCCTCATGAATCCGCGCCACGATCTCCTCAAATTGGGCGACGATGGTGTCGTTGGCCACGCCGAACTCAGTGTCGTTGTCGCCTTCGTAGATCAGAATCGCGCGGGGCTTGTATTTGAGGGCTACGCGATCCAGGTAGTGCAGCACGTCGCCCATCACACTGCCGCCGAATCCTCGCGGGATCACGGTGAGCGGCGCCAGGGCGGCCTGGGCCTGGTCGTTCCATCGGGCGATGCTGGAACTGCCCGTGAGCACGATGGCGCCTTCCGGGGGCGGGTTCATGCGGTCCTGTTGCTCGAAGCGCTGGATGGCTTCCTCGTAGCGGCTAGGGTCCAGGTTGCGCTGGGCGCTGGCCGGGAGGCTGAATGCCGCCAGGGCCAGCAGCGCGATGATGCCGTTGAACAGGCGGGTGTATCGGAATCGGGTGAAAATGTGCATGGGGCGGGCCTCGTTGTCATGAATTGGTATGAACCAGAGTATAAACCAGAGTATGAACGATAGACTGAAATTTATACCCGGCTTGTCCCGCGAATACGAGCGCCGGGGTGGTCGCCGACCCCTGTGCTGGCCACCAGGCCCGGTGCGCCCCCGCCTTAGTGTGGCGCGAACCCCTCATAGCCATCAAACGCTTCCCTGACAAGGCTCTCAACTCTTAGCACCTCATCCTCCGTGAGCGAGGCAAATTCTTTCTCCCGCTTCCGATTCGATAGTGTGCCCTCGTACTGGCGTACGAACAGGATCAGGTTCTGCGCCAGCCGATCAGGCATGTCTATAAACTCCTTGATCCCGGCCATGGCCTGGTCGTGTCTGGCCAGGTAGTCGATTTCCCTGGGCAAGTCATGTGCCACCGTGCGGTCCACGCAGGCATACAGAAACTCCGCCGCTTCAGTACAGTCGAAGAAGCGGTACAGGTCTGCGGTATCGTTCAACACTTCAACATTGTGGTCGCTGGTTGGCCGCCACTCGATAAAGTCCATCAAGGGTCCGCTGTGGTGTTGCAGGATGTGCTTGTAGTCATCGATCCGGTCCAGCATTATCGGCGATACGGGAAACACCATGCCCGGCGGCGTGAATTGGCGTTCCGCCAGCACGTGATGAATCAGGCAGCGATGTACGCGGCCGTTGCCGTCCTGGAAAGGATGCAGATAGACAAAGCCAAAGGCGGTAGCCGCGGCCTGCAGTACCGGGTCCAGTCCGCTGTCTCGCATCCGCTTGTTGGAAGCGAGCAGAGCGGCGCATAACTTCTCGAGATCCTGCGGTCTGGCGCCGATGAACTCCGGCAGTGGGTCTCCCAGGTGGTCGCGTTCGCCCAGAAAGACGCCGTCCGGGCGCAGCCCCGGAGAAACAAAACGCATGTCTTCGATGAGAATTCCCTGAAGCCGCAGGATTTCCTCCAGCGTCAGCGGGTTTTTGCCGGCCCGGAGCACTGCCTTGCCCCAACGTTCCAGCCGGTTTCGCGCAGGCCTCTCGCCCTCTATTTCGAAACTGGCGCGACTGTCGGCCAGCAGCATGAAGCTGGCCGCGCGGGTGACAAGGCGCTTGCCCGTACGTCCGATGGTTTCCGCCGCACGTTTCTGCAACGCTGATGAAGTCAACGCGTTCAGCTTTTCCGTGCGGCGGATCACTGGGCAGTAGCGGCCATCACCCAGCAGATTGTCGCGCACCTTGTGCCGTTTGGAGAGGGTCCCCGGGGTGGTGAAATAGTCATTGGAATTCAGTGCGTCCACCGCAGTAACATGGGGGGCATTATCGATGTCCAGCGTTTGGCCGGTCAGTAATTCATAGAAATACCAGGCGCGACGACTATGGGTGCCTGTCGGGGTGGCCCGGACATACTCTTCCATTACCTTTTTGGGCAGCGCGCTGAATGAAAGTTTGAGAATCAGCAGGTCAACGGTTTCATGGCGCAAGGCAAAGCTGAGATGGTCGGCAAACGTATCGCCCGGCTGGTAGCGCTTGTCATACACGCAAAAGTCGTTCTCTTCGCGGCGGCTGCCTCTGACATGTTGTTCGGAGACGCAGCTTGGCCGACGAACGGGAGCCCGAAGGCCAAGTCCGTGGACGATGGCGGCCCAACCGGTCAGGCGGGTGCCTTTGGGGACAGTCCAGTCCTGCAAGTGGGACGGCGTATCTTGTTCGATGCGCATGGGTCGAAAAACCGTTGTGTTTGTCGAAAAACGTTCAAAATATACCAGAGATATCGAAATACGGACACTTTTCGGGTCGAGAAATCCTCAGTGATGTCGAAAAACTGTCATTTCATGTGGTCAATATAGAAAATTGTTCAATATGCGGCTTTCGGGGGAAACCCCCCATCGCTATACTTTACGTTCCTGAAAACAGCTCCTGACAAGGACAACCCAAGAGAAAATATGCCAAAGAAGAAGAACGCGAAAGACCCCCACGCCGCCAGGGAGGCGGAAAAGTACGAGAATCCTATCCCCAGCCGCGAATTTATCCTCACTCACCTTGAAAAGATCGGCGAGCCGGTGAGCTACCCCGGCCTGTGCGACGACCTGGGCCTGGAAGACGAGGACCAGTGCGAGGCGCTGCGGCGCCGGCTGATTGCGATGAGTCGTGATGGGCAACTGGTGAGCAATCGCCGCGGCGTGTACGGGCTGGCGGACAAGATGGAACTGATGAAAGGGCGCATTCAGGGCAACCGCGACGGCAGCGGTTTCTTTATTCCCCAGGACGGTTCCGACGATCTTTTTCTGTCCTCCGGCGAGATGAACAAGGTGTTCGACGACGATATCGTGCTGGTGCGCGTGGCCGGGCTGGATCAGCGCGGGCGCAAGGAAGGCATGATTGTCGAGGTGCTGGAGCGGCGCTGCAAACAGGTGGTGGGGCGCTATTACCGCGAGCAGGGCTTTGGTGTGCTGGTGCCGGACAACCGCCGCATCGCGCATGAAATCATGATTCCCGAGGCCGACAGCCGCAGCGCGCAGGACGGACAGTTTGTGGTGGCCGAGATCGTCAACTACCCCGAGCGCCGCCGCAAGCCGGTGGGCAAAATCGTCGAGATTCTCGGTGACCATATGGCGCCGGGTATGGAAATCGAGGTGGCGGTGCGCAGCCACGCGATTCCGTTTGAATGGCCGGCTCAGGTTACCAAAGAGCTGCGCAATATCCCCGACCAGGTCGAGGAGGGTGCCGAGAAGGGTCGCATCGACCTGCGTCGGTTGCCCTTTGCGACCATTGACGGGGAAGACGCGAAAGACTTTGACGACGCGGTCTATGCCGAGCCTGCCGGCCGTTCCGGCTGGAATCTGTATGTCGCCATCGCCGATGTTTCCCACTATGTACGAGTGGGTTCCGCGCTGGACCAGGAAGCCACGGTGCGCGGCAATTCGGTGTATTTTCCCGGCCACGTGATTCCGATGCTGCCGGAGAAACTGTCCAACGGCCTGTGTTCACTGAAGCCGAATGTCGACCGCTTGGTGATGGTGTGCGAGATGAAGATTTCCGCCTCGGGCGAGCTGCGCAATTACAAGTTTTACGAAAGCATCATGCATTCCCATGCCCGCCTCACCTATAACGAGGTGGCGGACATGGTGCAGCCGCCCGACACGCCGATGCAGGAGAAAATTCAGGCGAAGCAGCGCGCGCGTTATCAACACGTGGTGTCCCATGTGGAAACCCTGCACGGCCTGTACAAAGTGCTGCGCCAGGCGCGGATGGCCGGTGGTGCGCTGGATTTCGATACCACTGAAACGCGTATCGTGTTTGGCGAAACCCGCAAGATCGCGGAAATTGTTCCGGTGGTGCGCAATGACGCGCACCGCATGATCGAGGAATGCATGCTGTGCGCCAATGTGGCCACGGCGCGGCTGCTGGCCAAGTCGAAGCTGCCTGTGTTGTATCGGGTGCATGAAGGACCCAACACGGAGAAGCTGGAAGACCTGCGCCGTTTTCTCGCCGAGATGGGCCTGAACCTGCCCGGTGGCGACAAGCCGCGGCCGCGGGATTATCAGTTTGTGTTGCAACAGGTGCAGGGGCGGCCCGATGCCCAACTGCTGCAGACCGTGCTGATCCGTTCGCTGATGCAGGCGGTGTATCAGCCGGAAAACAAGGGCCACTTCGGCCTGGGCTTCGACGCCTACACCCATTTCACCTCGCCCATTCGGCGCTATCCCGATTTGCTGGTGCACCGTGCGATTCGTTTTCTGGCGCGCAATGCCCGCTTCAGTAAACATGTTGCCAAGGGTAAGGGCGCCGAGCGGGTGCAGCGGAGCAGCGTGTATCCTTACGAAGCTTCGGACATGCAACAGCTGGGCGAGAACTGTTCCCACAGCGAGCGCCGTGCCGATGCGGCCGGCTACGACGTGGTCGACTGGCTGAAGTGCGAGTATATCGAGGATCGCGTGGGTGATGACTTCGATGGCACCATCAGCGGAGTGACCGGCTTTGGCTTGTTTGTGCAGTTGAATGACATCTATGTGGAAGGGCTGGTGCACATCACGGCGCTGCGGAATGACTATTACCACTTTGATCCGATGCGGCATCTGTTGAAGGGCGAGCGCAGCGGCATGAGTTATCACCTGGGTGATACGGTGCGCGTGAAGGTGGCCCGTGTGGATCTGGATGAGCGCAAAATCGACCTGGTGCTGGCTGACGGCGGGCCGACGCAGGGTGACCGTCGTGGCAGGGGAGCGGGTCGAGGGCCGGGGAAAGGTTCGGGCAAAGGCCTGGGGAAAGGCAAAGGACCCGGCAAGGGCAAGGCTGGCGGCGGGAAAGGCCGCGGCAAAAAAGGTAGCGAGAAGAGCAAAGCGAAGACCGACGACAAGGCCGCAAACCTGGGCAAAGGTGGCCGGGGACGGCGCACGGGCCGCGGCAAGCCCGGTGGTGCGAGCTAAGCCGGCATGACTGATCGCAAACAATGGGTCGCCGGCATCCACGCGGTCACGGAGTTGCTTCGCCGACGGCCGGAGAGTGTGGAACAATTGCTGGTCCAGGAGGGTCGCGGCGACCGCCGGGTACAGGTGGCGGTGCAGTTGGCCCGGTCCACAGGCATTGCCGTGAATCCCTGTTCCAAAAAGGAACTGGACCGGCTGGTTCCGGGCGTGCATCAGGGTGTCGCCGCCAGTGCGATTCTGGCGGACAAATCCATCGACGAGAGCCAGTTCAGCGCCATGCTGGACAAGCTCGGTCACGATCCACTGCTTTTGATACTCGACGAAGTCACCGACCCCCATAATTTCGGCGCCTGTTTGCGTACCGCGGATGCGGCCGGGGTGGACGCGGTGATTGTACCCAAAGATAAATCCGCGCCGCTGAATGCCACGGTCCACAAGGTTGCCAGCGGCGCCGCCGAAACGGTGCCGGTAATCCGCGTCACCAACCTGGCCCGTTTTATCGAACAGCTTCAGGCTCGCGGCATCTGGCTGGTGGGCACCGACGAAGACGCGGAAACGTCCCTGTATCAGCAGTCCCTCACCGGTCCGCTGGCCATGGTGATGGGCTCCGAAGGCAAAGGCCTGCGCCGCCTTACCCGCGAGTCCTGCGACTACCTGGTGTCGTTGCCCATGCGGGGCTCGGTGACCAGCCTGAATGTGTCGGTGGCCACGGGCATCTGCCTGTTTGAAGCAGTACGCCAGCGGAGCGCCTGAGTGGTGAGGGTCGGTGGCGAATGATTATCATTCGCC
>JBBDLF010000003.1:0-26900 GCA_040879025.1 Pseudohongiellaceae bacterium | reverse complement strand
CCCAACCCCCCCCCCCCCCCCCCCCCCCCCCCCCCCCGAAGGGTGTCAAGGGTGTCGGCCGCTGCCCGCCGCCGAAAAACATTGCATCACACGGTCAGTTTCACTAGAATTCCCGCTCTTTTACATTCAGGAAAGCTCGCCCCGGATAATCGCGGCCGCCTCCTTTACTCCTTGCCTTACCGCGCACGCCCCGTGTTTGACGGAAGGCCTAATCCATAAGGAGTCTCTATGAGACACTATGAAGTCGTATTTCTCGTGCATCCGGACCAGAGCGATCAGGTTCCCGGCATGCTCGAGCGCTATACTCAGGTGGTTACCGACAGTGGTGGCACCGTACACCGACTTGAGGACTGGGGGCGGCGCCAACTGGCCTACCCCATCAACAAGATTCACAAGGCACACTATGTGCTGATGAATATTGAGTGCAACAACGAGGCGCTGACCGAGCTTTCCAGCCTGTTCCGTTTTAACGACGCGGTACTGCGCGACATGGTCATCAAGATGACGGAAGCGGTCACCGAAGAGTCGTTGATTCAGAAGGACGAACGCGAGAGCAAGGAGCGTCGGGCGCGCATCGATCAGAAGCGCCGCCAGGACGATGAAGCCGCCGCCGAGCGCGCCGAGCGCGCCGAAAAGGCCGAGAAGGCCGAGAAGGCCGAGAAGGCCGCGGAGAAAGAGAAGGCTGAGAGTGCTGCTGAAGACGAGCGTACTGAGAGCGCGGACAATGCCGACGACGCGGAGTCCGAGGAAGAGGAAGAAGATTACAACTCCGACTACGACGCGGATGACTTTGACGACGAAGACTCGGAAGACGAGGACTGATTCGGTAACCGACAGATTAAAGGACACACATCATGGCACGTTTTTTTCGTCGGCGTAAATTCTGCAAGTTTACCGCCGAAGGCACCAAACAGATTGATTACAAAGACCTGGAAACACTGCGGGCCTATGTTTCCGAGACCGGCAAGATTGTTCCCAGTCGGATAACCGGAACCAAGGCGCGCTATCAGCGGCAACTGGCCACAGCCATCAAGCGGGCCCGTTACCTGGCACTTATTCCGTACACAGACAGCCACCAGGTTTAGCCGTATCACGTTAAGCAAACACGACCCGACGGACTAAGCTATGCGCGGCCTTGCTCAATTCGTACTTTCCGGACGAAAGCAGGCCATTCTGGCAACGGCACTCAGCGGTGCATTGCCGCTGGTTAATTTTCTAAGCGCGGCGCTGCTGGCACTGGTCATGCTGCGCAAGGGCGCGCGGGAAGCTGCCACGGTGCTGCCCTGGGTGTTGTTGCCGGTGGGAGCATGGGCGGTTATCGGCGATGTCATGCCGCTGGTGGTGTTGCTGTCGGTCGCGCTGCTGGCCTGGCTGCTGCGCAGTACCCAGTCATGGGAGTTTACGTTGCTGGCGGCCGTATTGGTCGGGGTGGCGGTAGACACTTACCTGCGGGTAAACAATGTATTGCTCGACACGTTTCTGCAGGAAGTGGAAGCGGTGATCGTCGCCAACAACATGCAGACCCAGGGGTTCACCGCGGAAGAACTTCGTGAACCGCTGATCGGGCTGATCGCGGCGGTGTATATGACGATGTCGCTGCTGTTGTTGATACTGGCCCGCTGGATGCAGGCATTGCTGTTCAACCCGGGCGGGTTCCGCAACGAGTTTCATGCCCTGCGGATTGAACGCAAGGTGGGCATGGTGTTGCTGGGGCTGTTGGTACTGGCCAGTTTTGGAGTGGTGGTTCCGGTAACATGGACCTGGAGCCTGTTGATGCCGCTGGTCTTTTCCGGCGTCGCGCTGGTTCACGCAGTGATCGCCCGCAAGCAGCTGGCCTCGTTGTGGCTGGTGGTGTTCTACAGCCTGCTGGTGCTGCCCCTGACGATGCAGGTTGTGGTATTGCTGGCCCTGGTGGACAGCTTTTATGATTTCAGAAGGCGGCTGCCCGCGGCGCCGGAATAGCGCCCGGTGCCCGCGGCGGGTTTTAACAGAAAGAAATTGAAGAGGATATTGCAATGAACGTTATTCTGCTGGAAAAAGTCGGCAAACTGGGCGGCGTCGGTGACATCGCCAATGTGAAGGCCGGTTATGCCAGAAACTTTCTGTTTCCTACCGGCATCGCGCTGCCGGCGACCAAAAAGAACCTGGAGCACTTTGAAGAGCGCCGCTCGGAATTGATGGCCGCCCATAACGCCAAGATGGCCGAAGCCCAGAAACGCGCGAAGAAAATTCACGGCATGCGCATGGTGATCGAAGTGAACGCGGGCGAGGAAGGCAAGCTGTTCGGTTCCGTTGGCACCAAGGATATCTCTGATGCCATCAATGCGCAGGGTGGCGAAACGTCCAAGTCTGAAATCAATCTGCCGCATGGGGTTATCCGCGAGATTGGCGAATACGAGATCCTGGTGGACTTCAACTACGACGTCACTGAGACCATCACGCTGACGGTAGCGCCTGTTCCGGGATCTGTTGCCGCCCAGGTGCAGGAAGAGCAGAGGGAGCAGGAAGTGCGTGCCGAAGAGGCGCGCGCGGAAGACGCCGAGGCGGAAGAGGCCGCGGCTGAAGAAGCTTCCGCTGACGACGTGTCTTCTGACGAAGGGTCTTCTGACGAAGGGTCTTCTGAAGAGACCCCCGTTGAAGACGCGGCCGGCGATGAGAGCGACGATCAAGACAAAGGGTAATCATTAGCGGCTGCCATGACCGCTAAACTCCATGACATTAAAGCACCGTTCTGGTAAAACAGGTGGTGCTTTTTTTGTGCTTTGCTGCGCACTTTTGATCGTGCTTGTTCAGCACCTGGCTTAGTGTTTTTTTGTCCCACCCCACGGAATGTTATGTCTGATTCGCCTGAAAAGAGCAGAAACGCTGAATCTGCCAACCCGGCCAAACCGGCGACGCTGTCCACGTTAAAGGTGCCGCCGCATTCGGTTGACGCGGAACAGGCGGTGCTCGGCGGGCTGATGCTGGACAACACGGCCTGGGACACCATCGCCGACGTGGTGAGGGCGGAAGATTTCTACCGGCCGGAGCACCAGGTGATATTCCAGGTGATGACCGAGCAGAGCGAGGTCAACAGCCCCATCGATGCATTGACGTTGTCCGAGGCGCTTAACAGCCGTTCTCAATTGCAGGACGCCGGCGGTTATGAATATCTGGCGGAACTGGCCGGCAATGCCCGTGGCACGGCCAATATCGCTCATTATGCCGAGATTATCCGCGAGCGCCGGGTGCTGCGGCGATTGATAGGCGTGGCGCACGATATCGCCGACAGCGGGTTCAATACCGGGGGCAAAAAGGCCGCCGAGATTCTCGATATTGCCGAGCAGAAAGTGTTCAACATCGCCGACGAGCGGCCCCAGGGCAGCGGGCCGGTGTACATCAATCCTTTGTTGACGCGGACGGTGGATCGCATTGACGAGTTGTCCGGTTCCGACGGGGGGCTCACCGGACTGTCCAGCGGTTATACCGACCTGGATGAGAAAACCGCGGGTTGGCAGAAGTCCGATCTGATCATCGTGGCCGGGCGTCCCTCGATGGGCAAAACCGCGTTCGCGATGAACCTTGTTGAACACGCGATTGTCACCAGCGAGAAGTCGGTGCTGGTGTTCAGCCTGGAAATGCCGGCGGAAAGTCTGATTATGCGTATGCTTTCCTCGATGGGACATATCGACCAAAGCCGGCTGCGTGCCGGGAACCTGACCGACGAAGACTGGCCGCGGTTCAATGCCGCGGTGGCCAGGCTGAAAGACAAATCCTTGTTGATTGACGACACCCCCGGTCTCAGTCCGATGGACATGCGTTCGCGAACCCGCCGCGTTGCGCGTGAATACGGTCCGCTGGCGATGGTGGTGGTGGATTACCTGCAACTGATGCAGATCAAAGGGTACGGTGAGAACCGAGTGGGCGAGATCTCAGAGATTTCCCGTTCACTGAAGCTGCTGGCGCGGGAATTTGAATGTCCGGTTATTGCGCTGTCGCAGCTGAACCGATCACTGGAGCAACGGCCCAACAAGCGGCCGGTGATGTCTGACCTGCGGGAGTCAGGCGCCATTGAGCAGGACGCGGATGTGATTGCGTTTATCTATCGGGATGAGGTGTATCACGAAGATTCTCCTGATAAGGGCGTCGCGGAAGTGATAATCGGGAAGCAACGTAACGGACCGATCGGTACGGTAAAATTAAGTTTCTTTGGTGAGTTCACCCGTTTTGAAAATCACGCCAGACCAACCTATGATAGCAGTTATACTCACGACAGCTATTGATCTGCCGATTATCAAATATTCTTTTCGGAAAATCGCTTTATCGGGAGCCTCGCCGTGGCGGTAACTGACAAGCGCAGGGCCTGGGCATGCATCGATTTGTCCGCGCTGCAAGCCAACCTGGCTCTGGTGGAGGTGCTCAGTCCCGGGCGCGGCAAGGTGGCCGTGATCAAGGCCGATGCCTATGGTCATGGCATTGCCCGGGTGGCCATGGCCTTACAGCGGCAACTTGGGCCTCGTGATTACTTTGCCGTGGCGTCGCTGGATGAAGCGGAGTTGCTGCGCGAGCTGGGCGTTGATCGGCGTCTGTTGCTGTTGCCGGGCTTTATCGATCAGGACGAGCTGGATTATGTGCTGTCAACGGGCATCGAGCCGGTACTGCATTCCCCTTATCAAGTCGATTTGCTGCGACGCGGGCTTGAGCGCGCTGCGCCCGCGGTGCCGGTCAATGTGTGGCTGAAGCTGGATTCAGGCATGCATCGTCTGGGCATGTCCGAGGATGAATTTCCGGTCGCGTTCACTGAACTGACCGCGGCGACGGGGATTGGCGATGTCGTGATGATGTCGCATCTGGCCTGCGCCGATGACGAGACCGACCCGTCCGGAATGACCGCCCGTCAGTTGGCGCGTTTTGAACGGTTGCATACAAAATTGTCTCTTGAGCACGGCGGTGATATTCCCGCGAGCGTGGCGGCCTCGGCCGGTATTCTGCGGTTGCCGGCGTCGCATTATCAGTATCTGCGGCCGGGTATCATGTTGTATGGCGGTTCGCCGTTGATCGGGCATACCGGTTTTGAACTCGGTTTACGGCCGGTGATGACGCTGCGGTCCAGACTGCTTGCGATTAAAGATGTGCAAGCCGGGGAGTGTATCGGTTACGGTGCCACGCATACTTTTGACAAAAACACGCGGGTGGGTATTGTGTCCATCGGCTATGGGGACGGTTATCCGCGCTCCGCGCCCAATGGTACGCCGGTGATGGTCAGGGATGGCAGCGAACTGCGGCGCACCCGGATGATAGGGCGGGTGTCGATGGACATGATCACTATTGATCTGGATGAGACGCCTCACGCCGAGGTGGGAGGCGAAGTGGTATTGTGGGGCGAAGGGTTGTCGGTGGACGAAGTGGCGACAGCGTGCGGGACCATTTCGCATGAATTGTTTTGCCAGCTTACCGGGCGGATGATTTTTGACTATGTTGGCTAGTGTCTGGCAGGGAACAGTCTGAATGCGGGTGGGTTCACGGCGGTGGTAAAGACCAAAACAGCGTTTGTATGCTCTGATTGCGGAGCCGATCATACCAAGTGGCAGGGCCAGTGCGGCGCCTGTGGAGAGTGGAATACGCTCACGCGGGTGAACCTGGGCGCGGCCCTGCGCGGCGCGGGTTCCGGTTCCGGGGGTGGCGCCGCGCTGCGGCAGCAAAGCGGCTATGCCGGTGACACCAGCGCGGTGTTGCAACTGGCGGACATTGACCTGCAGTCGCTGCCGCGTTTCGCCACCGGGTTTGAAGAACTTGACCGCGTGTTGGGCGGTGGCCTGGTGCCGGGGTCCGTGGTGCTCATCGGCGGCAATCCCGGGGCGGGAAAAAGCACGCTGTTGCTGCAGGTGATGTGCCTGCTGGCGGAAGCGATGCCGGCTTTGTATGTCACCGGTGAAGAATCCTTGCAGCAGGTAGGCATGCGCGCCGGTCGCCTGGGACTGCCGGATAAAAACCTGAAGTTGCTGGCGGAAACCAATGTCGAGGCCATTCGCGCCGCGGCGGAACAGCACCAGCCGAGGGTGCTGGTGGTCGATTCGATCCAGGTTACCTACAGCAATGACATTCCCTCGGCGCCCGGCAGCGTGAGTCAGGTGCGCGAGTGCGCCGCGTATCTGATTCAGTATGCGAAGCAGGCCAATACGGTGCTGTTTCTGGTGGGGCATGTCACGAAAGAGGGCAATCTGGCGGGGCCGAAAGTGCTGGAGCATATGATTGACTGCTTCATCATGCTGGAGGGAGGCAACGAAAGCCGCTATCGCATTCTGCGCGGCCAAAAGAACCGGTTTGGCGCGGCCAATGAACTGGGCGTGTTCGCCATGACGGAAAAGGGTCTGAAGGAAGTCAGGAATCCCTCGGCGATTTTCCTGGCCCGCGGCGAAGAAGTCACCCCCGGCTCGGTGGTCGTGGTGTTGTGGGAAGGAACCCGGCCGCTGCTGGTGGAAATACAGGCTTTGGTGGACGCCAGTCCGTTGGGTAATCCCCGCCGTCTGGCGGTGGGCCTGGACCAGAATCGCCTGGCCATGCTGCTGGCGGTGCTGCATCGCCACGGGGGGCTGTATATGGCCGACCAGGACGTGTATGTGAACGTTGTCGGCGGCGTCAAGGTCACCGAAACCAGCGCCGACCTGGCCTTGGTGCTCGCCATGGTCTCCAGCTTTCGCGACGCCTGCCTGCCCCACGACCTGGTGGTATTCGGCGAAGTCGGCCTGGCCGGCGAAATACGCCCGGTTCCCGGCGGCCAGGAACGCTTGCGGGAAGCGGCCAAACACGGCTTCAAACGCGCCATAGTCCCCAGCGCCAATGTCCCGAGAACCCCCATCGACGGCATGGAAGTCGTCGGCGTCAACAAAATCTCCCAAGCCCTCAACGCAATATAAGGGGTCAGTGGCGAATGAGAATCATTTTCATTGGGGTCAGTGGCGAATGAGAATCATTCGCCACTGACCCTGACCCCAGTTTTATCTTTTGCGGATTTCAGGTTAATTCCCGGTCGCCGCTTCGGCTTCGAGGCTATATGGTTGTATGCGAACGCTTGTACTTCGGCCGTGCAGCATTCCCTGACTGCGATAACACGATAAGGATTTCGTATGTCCGTCAAGATTTTGGGAATTTCGTGCTATTACCATGACAGTGCGGCGGCGCTTGTTGTGGGCGGGCAAATCACCGCCGCTGCGCAGGAAGAGCGGTTTACACGAAAGAGACATGACCCGGGATTTCCCGCCGGATCGATTGCGTTTTGTCTGGAGAAGGCAAACGTCTCTCTGGCGGATCTTGACCATATAGTTTTTTATGATAAGCCGCTGGTCAAGTTTGAGCGGCTGCTGGAAACGTATCTGTCTTACGCCCCGCGCGGCTTACAGTCTTTCTTCGCGGCGATGCCGATATGGCTGAAAGAGAAGCTTTTTATCAAGAAAACGCTGCGTGATGAATTCGCCTTGCTGAACAACGGCGGCAGTGACAACCTGCCGCCGTTGATGTTTGCCTCGCACCACCAGTCCCATGCGGCCTCTGCATTCTTTCCCTCACCCTTCGAGAAAGCGGCTGTGTTCTGCGCGGACGGCGTGGGTGAATGGGCCACCACGTCGGTGTGGATGGGAGAAGGAAATAGCCTGGAGCCGCAGTGGGAGATCAATTTTCCTCACTCGCTCGGCCTGCTGTATTCCGCTGTCACATATTACACCGGGTTCAAGGTAAATTCCGGCGAATACAAACTGATGGGCCTGGCCCCTTATGGCCGGCCGCACTATGTGGATGTGTTTTATGACCAACTGTTGCAATTGAAACCTGATGGCAGCTTCCGGTTGAACATGGACTATTTCAACTATGCCGCCGGCCTCACCATGACCAACGGTAAATTTGACCGACTGTTCGGTCATTGTCAGCGACAGCCGGAATCGGAAATCACGCAGACGCATATGGACATCGCCAGTTCTGTGCAGGCAGTGGTGGAAGAGGCAGTGTTGAAAATCTGCCGCAATATCAGGCAAAACCTCGGTACGGAGAACCTGGTGATGGCCGGTGGCGTTGCCCTGAACTGCGTCGCCAACGGCAAACTCAAGCGCGAGAATATCTTCAAGGACATCTGGATTCAGCCAGCGGCCGGTGATGCCGGTGGCGCCCTGGGTGCTGCCCTGTCGGTGTGGCATGAGTACCTGCAACAGCCGCGTACGCCGCAGGCAGGCGATTCGATGCGCGGCGCCTATCTTGGCCCTGCGTTTACGAACGCGCAGATAACGGAGTATCTGGACAGTGTTAACGCCAGCTATAACGCGATGGACGAAGTGAGTGTGGTGAGAGAAGCCGCTTCGTTGCTGGCGCATGAAAATGTGGTCGGGTGGTTCCAGGGTGCGATGGAGTTCGGGCCCCGGGCTCTGGGTGGGCGCTCGATATTGGGCGACCCGCGTAGCCGGAACATGCAAACCACCATGAATCAAAAAATCAAATATCGCGAATCGTTCCGGCCTTTCGCTCCTTCGGTGAAAGAAGAAAAAGTTTCGGAATGGTTTGAACTGGACACTAACAGCCCGTATATGCTGCTCGTTGCCAACGTCAAGGCGGACAAGGTCATCGAGATGACCGACCAGCAAAAAGCGCTGTTCGGCATTGAAAAACTGAATATTCCGCGGTCGTCCATTCCGGCGATCACTCATGTGGACTATTCCGCTCGCATCCAGACCGTACACCGGGAAACCAATCCACGTTACTGGAAGCTGCTGGATGCTTTTGAAGCCGAAACCGGTTGCCCGGTGTTGATCAATACGTCCTTCAATGTGCGTGGTGAACCCATTGTCTGCACACCGGAAGAGGCGTATCGCTGTTTTATGCGCACGGAAATGGACTATCTTGTGATGGAAGACGTGGTGCTGAAGAAGTCCGCCCAACCGCCAATGGAAAAGGACGAAAGTTGGAAGACAGAGTTTGCTCTGGACTAGGACAGAACGTAACGTAACGGGAGAGAAAAAAAGGAAATACAAAAGAGAAAGGGAGAGCAAAAAGGGAAGAGAAAAGGGAAGTGGGAGTATCAGTATTGGAAATATCAAGCCTGTCTGTAAAGGAATACCGCAAGTTCGGTTTGACCTTAGCCGCCATTTTTATTCTGCTGTTCGGATTATTTTTCCCCTGGCTTCTCAATGCGGGATTGCCGCTGTGGCCCTACGTGGTCGCGGCCGTTTTTCTGGCGTGGGCGCTGATCGCGCCGGCGACGCTGGAAGTGGTTTACAAGCCGTGGATGCGATTTGCCTATGTACTGGGTTTTATCAACACCCGCCTGATATTGGGGCTCATCTATCTAGTGATATTCACACCCGTCTCGCTGTTTTTTGCGTTGTTCAGGATCGACCTGCTTGACAGAAAGAAAGACAAGACAGCTTCGACCTATTGGAAAAAAAGCGCGGCAGTTGAGCCCAAGAATATGGAGAACGTGTACTGATGATGGAGTTGATGAGAGACCTGTGGGGATTCGCGAAGGTACGCCGGAAGTTCTGGCTGCTACCAATCATTCTGGTGTTGCTGGTGCTGGGCTCGCTGATTGTACTGAGCCAGGGCTCCGCCATAGCGCCGTTTATCTACACGCTGTTTTAGCCCGCGGCATGTTTGATTCCAATCTAAAATCTGACGGTACTGTGCCTTATGAAAACTCGTGGCTTCGGGGCATACGCCCGCCGTGCGCTACCCTACCTGCTGATCATTGTTGTCACCCTGGTGTTACTGGATCTGGTTTTGATCGCTTCCGGTCTTTATCCGCCGACTTACAGTTACGGACACCCGGATCTGGGCTGGGTCTCGGCGCGGTCGGCCAGCCGCATGGCATCGTATCAGTGTATGGAAAAATCCTTGCAGCAAAGTCATACCGTTCAGCTCAATGAAGACGGTCATCGCAGTTCCCGTTCCATAATTGGACTGCGAGGCCCCGGTAAGGTATTTGAAATCGCGGTGAGCGGTGACTCCCACACCGATCTGTGCGCGGACAACAGCGAAACCCATTTCGGGTTTATGGAAAGCGAACTGAATGAGCGCGGGGTCAGTGCGGTGACGTTCGCCTACGGCGCGGGCAGGTATTCACCACTACAGGCTTACTTGGCAATAGAGGAGGGAATTCGGGCGAATCAGGCGGATGCATTTGTGCTGAACCTGTACGTGGGGAATGATTTTTTTGACATGATGCGGGTGGACGATCGCCCCTACCTGACCCCTGGCGAAGACGGTTATAAAATCACCGAGCCGGTATGGTACAGCTATGACTCGCCGGATTCGGTCAAGCACAGCCGTGTGCTGTATGTGTTGAATCAGGCGGCGAAAGGCGTCGGCATCAAGAGTCTGACAGTGAGGCTTCGGTTCTTGTACGATACCGCCCGCGAGCAGGGTATGGGTGTGGGAGCCGTGGCGGGCTATATGAATGCAATTCGCCGCAGCATGTCGTCCGATCTCGGATACCCGGCGGCATTTTCCGCGCAAATTCTGAATCAACAATTGTTTTTTGAATACTTTCCCGGCAGCCGCGACGAATCCCTGCGGCGGGTCGCCGCACTGATGAGTGCCATACGGGAACGTCATCCCGACCTGATGTTGATTATGAGTCCGATTCCGTCCTATCAGGCAGCGTACACCCAGCCGGTGGATCCGGCCTTCCTTTCGGTTCTTGACCAACTGTCCCTTAATCACGAGGAGGGAATGAGAAAGGAGGAAGTGTTGCACGAGCGGCTGCGCGCTGAAGCCCGTGGGGCGGGTTGGTTGTTTGTGGACAATATGGCGGCGTTACAGGCTTACGACGGACACGCGCGGCTCTACAACGACTTTGATTACCATATCACCCCGGCGGCCGGCGAAGTGATTGGCAGGGGTCAGGCGGCGGTGATCGCCGCTGCGATACGCCGTGCCCGTGATAGCGCGACGGATACGACGGTCAGTACAACGGATGTGGCAGCAGACTGGTGAAGCCAGCCTATTCCTCCAACAGACGCTTGATAAGTATGGCACTCAGTTTGGCACGTTCAACCAGAGATGAAACGTTAGCCTGCTCGCGGTCTGAATGGTTTCCGGAGCCACTGACTCCAAGGGAGTCGAGGGTGGGCAGGCCGGCGGCCTGCGACAAAGAGCCGTCCGTACCACCACCGGAATCGCTGATGTTAAATTCCTGCCCCAACAGCTTACCTATGGCGATAGTGCGGTTCAGCAGATGATCGGATTCCTCGGTGGGAATTTTGGGTGGCCGGTGCAGTTGTACCCAGGTTTCCGCGGACAGTTCATCACTGCCGGGATAGCTGTAGATGGTGTCGCTGATTTCCTGGAACTGCTGTTCCGCCGTCGTACCCTGTTCCGGCTCCGGATAACGCAGATCCACATAGGCTTCGGCGCAGGGCGACACGGTATTGCGAGCCTCGCCGCCGTTCACGATGCCAACGTTGACGGTGACGCCGGTTTCGTAATCGGTCATATTCTCCAGTTCGATAATTTTGTACGCCAGTTCGCGAATGGCGGAGCGGCCGTCCTCATGAGCGGCGCCAGAGTGGGATGCGCGGCCATTGACCACCATGCGAGCCTGGCCCAGGCCCTTTCGGCCCCGGATCATCGTGTTGCCGCCGGAGGGTTCAAAAACCAGGCCGTAATCGTGCTGGCCGGCCTGGGTTTCGATGTAGGAACGGGAAGAAAGGGAGCCCACTTCTTCATCGCTGTTGAGCAACACACTGATAGCCTGGCCGTCGAGCAGTCCCTCTTCGTTCAGGGCTCTCAGGGCGTACAGCATCACCACCAGGCCGCCCTTCATATCGCTGACGCCGGGACCGGCGAGATTCTCGCCTTGTTGGCGCGCGGTCTGGAACGGACTCTCGGGAGGAAACACAGTGTCCATATGTCCCATTAAAAGCAGCCGGGTGCCCGAAGCAAGGCCGGCGCGCCGCGCCAGCACATGGTCGGACAGGTCCAGCACCAGGTTACTGCCGGGGCAGCTTGGCATTTCGATGACGCGTCCCGGCAGGCTGCTGATGGTGAACCCCAGCGTGGTCAGTTCACGTGAAAGTATGGATGCAACTTCGCTCAACCCGTTCCTGTTGAGGCTGCCGGAGTTGATATTGGCAAGTCGTTCCACCATGGCCACCATTTGCCGCTCCTGCTGGTCCAGCCAGGTGTTCATGGCCATTTCCTCTTCGTTCAGCTCGACCTCCTGGGCCAGGGCCGCAATGGGCAAGAGCGTGAACAGAATGACCAGGGGATGCAGTAATTTGCGCATCAGGGAATCCTCGTGGGGGTGTAACCGAAACGTTTATAAATGTAGCAAAGTGTCGTCGGTGGAATTAACTACCTTAACATTGTTTCAAAAGGAGTTTAAGTTGAATTTACCGCCCACAATCTGCATAATCTCTCGCCCATGAGCCCACGCCAGAATACAGTACTTTCAGTCAGGGATGTCGACAAGACTTTTGCCGGCGGCTTCAGAGCCCTCAAAAATATCAATCTGGAGATAGAGCGCGGTGAAATCATCGCGTTGCTGGGACCCAATGGCGCCGGCAAAACCACCCTGATCTCCACCATCTGCGGTATTGTCAATCCCAGTTCCGGCACCATCACTGTTGATGGCTACGATATCATCAAGGATTACCGCAAAACCCGTGCGATGATCGGGCTGGTGCCCCAGGAACTGACCACCGATTCCTTCGAATCGGTGTGGAACACGGTCAGCTTCAGTCGTGGTCTGTTCGGCAAGCCTCCCAATCCCGCCCATATAGAGAAGGTGTTGCGGTCGTTGTCGCTGTGGGACAAAAAAGACAGCATGGTGATGACGCTGTCCGGCGGCATGAAACGTCGTCTGCTGATTGCCAAGGCCTTGTCTCACGAACCCGAGATACTGTTTCTGGACGAGCCCACCGCTGGCGTGGATGTGTCCCTGCGCAAGGACATGTGGAATATTGTGCGCGAGATGCAAAGTGCGGGTGTGACGATTATTTTAACCACTCATTACATTGAGGAAGCCGAGGAGATCGCCGATCGTATCGGTGTTATCAATCACGGCGAGCTGATTCTGGTTGAAGAGAAAAGCGAATTGATGCGCAAGTTGGGCAAGAAGCAGCTCATCTTGGATTTGACTGAACCTCTCGCGGCGGTTCCGGCATCGCTGTCCGGTTTTGAACTGCACCTGATCGAAGAGGGTTGTAAACTGATTTACACATTTGACACTCAGGCGGAACGTACCGGCATCACCACCTTGCTGGATGACCTCAAGGCGGCCGGCATTGGCTTCAGGGACCTGAACACCACCCAGAGTTCCCTGGAGGAAATTTTCGTCGGTCTGTTGAAGGACGCAGCGGAACCGAGAGCGGCATGAATGTTCACGGCGTAAAAGCGATCTACAAGTTTGAAATGGCGCGCACAAGGCGGACGCTGATGCAGAGTATTGTGGCGCCTGTTATTTCCACGTCACTTTATTTTATTGTGTTCGGCGCCGCCATCGGGTCGCGCATCCAGGAGATCGGGGGCATCAGCTACGGTGCCTTTATTGTGCCGGGGCTGATAATGCTGAACCTGCTGACCCATAGCGTTTCCAACGCGTCTTTTGGAATTTATTTTCCAAAATTTGTCGGTACCGTTTATGAAATGCTGTCCGCGCCGGTATCCATGATTGAAATCGTGATGGGCTATGTCGGCGCGGCGGCTACCAAATCGTTTCTGCTGGGTTTGATTATTCTGGCTACGGCGGGGTTTTTCGTGCCGCTTGAGATTGCGCATCCTTTTGTGATGTTGCTGTTTCTGGTGCTAACCACCGTCTCGTTCAGTCTGCTGGGTTTTATCATCGGCATCTGGGCAGACAATTTTGAAAAGCTTTCGATGGTGCCGATGTTGATTATCACACCGCTGGTTTTTCTGGGTGGCAGCTTCTACTCCGCCGACATGCTGCCGCCGTTCTGGCAGACGGTTACCCTGTTCAACCCTGTGCTGTATCTCGTCAGCGGCTTCCGGTGGAGCTTCTACGAGATCGCCGACGTCAACATCTGGATCAGCATCCTTATGATCAGCGGTTTCCTGGCCCTCTGCCTGGCCGGCACCTGGTGGATCTTCAAGACCGGCTATCGCCTCCGCGCATGATGTGAGGGTCAGTGGCGAATGATTCTCATTCGCCACTGACCCCGACTGGTCTGGCCCCGGAGTCCAGGGCTTTCCAGCTCCAGTGGCTAAGTACAAAATAAAGTTGCAGCATCAGCGCCACTGCCCATTCAAATGCATCCTCGTAGTCGTCGTAGTTGGCCAGAATGGAATCCAGCAACAGGGTGACAAGGCCTGTGATGAGAACAACGGCAAGCAGAACCACCTGTGGTCTATGGCAGGGATCGTTCACGCCGGTGCGGTGGACGCGCCAGGTGAACAACGTTTGCGCGAGAATGGTGAATGCAAAAAAGATGATGATGCCTACCCGGCGCTGTGCCTGAAACCGGTCGCCCTCCAGCCCCAGTGCCACGGTATAGACAATCAGAAAGACGGCGCCGATGGTACCGATCACGAATATTGCCAGCCCCGGCTGCCCGTTGGATTGCAGTTTCATGCCGCCGTCGTGCCAATACTTCATCAGTATGAACGCTGCGGGCAGCATGGTGGCCTTGAAAATATAAAAGCTCGCGCCATAGCGACCGGTGGCGCTGATCGACGTACAGCTGTCCCAGTAAGGCACACACCAGGGCACATAACCCTGGAAGGCTGATACCAGGTAGGTAGTGTGTATGGTAATCGCCGGAATAAGGGCGACCATAAGTGGCAGATAATACAAGCTGCGCATCGAGTCTTGTGAAGGGGTCGGTGGCGAATGATTCTCATTCGCCACCGACCCCATTTCTGGTTTAAATGACGCCACCGACCCCGTTGAGGGTTTATTGTTCGGCGGCGATTTCGTCGTAGAAGCCCGGGATGCTTCGCTGCATGAACAGGCCGTCGGGCTCCATGGTCCAGCTGATGTCTTCGGTGCGGATGCGCACCGCGGCCTGGTCGCGGGAGACGCCTGATTCAATCAGGTTGTCCATGTGGGTGCGGGCGGCTTCAAAGGTGTTGCGGAAGTTCACCACGTCGCTGCGTTGCATGATCGCGCCATGGCCGGGGATGGCGGTGTCGAAATCCAGAGTCAGGATGCTGTTGAGCGTGTTTACCCAGCCCTTGCTGCTGCCGCCGTTGGCGTAATCGATGAACGGCGCGGTGCCGTGCAGCAAATCGCCGCCATGGATGGTTTTCAGATCGGGAAAATAGATCACCGCGTCCCCGTTGGTGTGGCCGGTGTCAAAATGATAGGCGCGCACTTCGATACCGCCCAGGTAGACTGCCGTTTGATCGGTGAATACCAGCCGCGGTGGCGCATCCTGATTGTTCCTGACCATGTTGTCGCGGGCATTCTGGTGGGCGATGATTTCCGCGGTATTGATGAACTCCACATTGCCGCCGGCGTGGTCACCGTGATGATGGGTATTCAGCACGTACCGCACCCGCTGTTCGGTCACCTGGCTGACCAGATCCAGAATGGAATTGTAATTCTGGGGGAATTTGTCATCTATAAGAATGACGCCGTCCGGAGTGACGCGCACTCCGACATTACCGCCGCTGCCCAGAATGTAGTAAAGGCCGTCTTTCACCTGCTCGATGCTAAGCTCGGCGGGTTGCTGGGCATACACGGCCGGCGCGAGCATCGATAACAACAGCGTGATTTTCAGCAGGGACAATGCCCCGCCCCCGGGTGTGGCACCTTGGTTCGTGGCGTCGTTTTTCATGCGATTGATCTCCCGTTTTCTTCTCTGTCTCGTCAACCTGCGAACTCACTGGTGAGTGAATGCCCAGTCCTGAAGCCAACCACTGCACCGGCTTAATGATTCAGTATACCGGCGCTGCAAATTCTGTATACAGGAACAGGATTGCGCCGTGGTGTCTCGTAGACGGGCGCTGTTATACTGTTAACCAATAATTATATTTTGGTTTACAATATACGGTAAACTAGGGTTCTTTTGATCCTTTCATTAGTCTCACCCCCTTGGGTGTCCACGTTCCCTGGGTGCCCATCAACATTTTCCTGGGTGTCATCAACACTCCCATTCCCTTGGGTGTCCATCAAAGTTTCAATCAAAGTTCCATCAAAGTGCCGAGCCTTTATGACCAGCCCTTTTTCGACCAGCCTTCGCAAACAACTGCTCACCCTGGAAAAGCAGCAACTGTACCGGCGGCGGCGTGTGATCGCCACGCCACAGGGGCGGGAATTGCAGATTGATGGGCGGCGGCTACTGAATTTCAGCAGCAACGACTACCTGGGACTGGCCAACGACCCGCGGGTTTGTGAGGCTTTCAAACGCGGCGTGAACCGGTGGGGCTCGGGCTCGGGCGCCTCGCACCTGGTCTGCGGTCACACGGTGGCGCACGAGGAACTGGAACAGGCGCTGGCGGCGTTCACCGGCCGTGAGCGGGCGCTGTTATTCCCAACCGGTTACGCCGCCAATACCGGCACACTCAATGCCTTGTTGACAAAGGGCGACCACGTTTACCAGGACCGCCTCAACCACGCATCGCTGCTGGAAGGCGGTTGGCTGAGCCGCGCCGAGGTGCACTGGTTTGAACATTGCGACTATGCCGCCCTGGCAGCGCAGCTTGCCGCCACCGGCGCGACCGCCGGTCGCCAACTGATCGCCAGCGACGGCACCTTCAGCATGGACGGTGGTCACTGCGATCTGGATGTGCTGGTTTCCCTGGCACGGGCGCAGGATGCCTGGCTGATGATTGACGATGCCCACAGTCTGGGCGTTATGGGAAGTCACGGCTGTGGACGGGTGGACCCGCTCAGGTATGACAGCCAAGACGTTCCCGTGCTGATGGGCACCCTGAGCAAAGCGTTGGGCACCTCAGGCGCGTTCGTCGCCGGCGACAGCGACCTGATCGAATTGCTGATTCAGAAAGCCCGCAACTATATATTCTCCACCGCAATGCCCGCGGCTGTGGCCGTCGCTACACTGGAAAGCCTGCGCATCGCCCAGGCCGAAGAGTGGCGCCGCGATCACCTGCGCAGCCTCATCACCCATTTTCGCACCGAAATCCAGCACCTCCCCAATTCCAGGACACCCACACAAGAATCCAGGACACCCACGGACCCCGGCCCCAAATCTGTGACACCCATGAATCCCCCCACGGACCCCGGCCCCAAATCTGTGACACCCATGAATCCCAGTCCCGATTCCGGGACACCCACACCATTCCAGCTGCTCGATTCCTGGACACCCATACAACCGTTGATCACAGGCAACGAAGAAAGCGCCCTGCGGATAAGCCGCGCGCTGGAGAGCCGTGGCTTTCTGGTTACCGCCATTCGGCCTCCCACGGTGCCCAAAGGCGCGTCCCGTTTGCGAATCTGCCTCAGCGCGGCGCATACCCATGCCGATGTTGACGCCCTGCTCACCGCGCTGAGCGATACCGCGGGTTCAGCCCATGTCTGAACGCCGCGCTTTCTTTATCACCGGCACGGATACCGAGGTGGGAAAGACCACGGTGACTCTGGCGCTGCTTGCGGCCGCACGGACCAAATCACTTCGCACCGTGGCGCTGAAACCCGTTGCCGCCGGATGTGAATTCATCGCGGGCCGCCGCAGCAATGCCGATGCCCGACTGCTGCAACAGGCCGCCACTTGCAAACTGGACTACGAACAGGTCAACCCGGTCGCGCTGGCCGAGCCCATTGCGCCACACCTCGCCGCCGAACGGGAAAGCCGGGTCTTGTCGGTGGACGAACTGATTGCCGCGATCCGGCCTGTTTATGACAAGCAATGGAATCTTTTGCTGATAGAAGGCGCCGGCGGTTGGCTGGTTCCACTCAATAAAACGGAGACTCTGGCGGACCTGGCCCGAGTGTTGGAACTGCCGGTTATCCTGGTGGTCGCAATCCGCCTGGGTTGCCTGAATCATGCGCTGCTGAGCGCGCAATCCATTACGGCAAACGGACTCACACTCGCCGGCTGGGTGGCCAACTGCGTCGATGGCGACATGCTCCAGGCGCAGGCCAATATCGACACGCTGTGCCAGCGTCTGCCCGCACCCTGCCTCGGCATCATCCCTTATCTTTCGGACGGCGCCGGCGGAAACCAGGCCGATGCTTCCCCCTATCTGATTCTGGAGCCCTTGCTGTCATGCTAGCTTTCGATCGCGCACACATCTGGCACCCCTATACGTCGATGACCGACCCCTTACCGGTGTACGCGGTGGAATCCGCCACCGGCTGTCATTTTAACCTGGCTGACGGCAGGCGCCTGATCGACGGTATGTCTTCGTGGTGGTGCGCGATTCACGGTTACAACCATCCGCGACTCAACCAGGCGGTCTCGACGCAATTGTCATCCATGGCCCATGTGATGTTCGGCGGCCTGACGCATGAACCCGCTGTAACCCTGTGCCGTAAACTGATCGACCTGACCCCCGCCAATTTGCAACATGTCTTTCTCGCCGACTCCGGATCGGTCACTGTGGAGGTGGCCATGAAAATGGCTCTGCAGTACCAGTCTGCCAAAGGGAGAAAGCATCGCTGCCGGCTGATGGCCTTGCGCGGTGCCTACCACGGAGACACCTTCGGCGCGATGTCGGTGTGTGATCCGGTAAACGGCATGCATAAACTGTTCACCGAGACTTTGCAGCAGCAGCGATTTCTGCCCAGACCGAACAGCCGTTTCGGCGAACCGCTGTCGGTGCGGGACCGCGAAATGCTGGACGTATTGTTCGCCGCCCATCACGAGGAACTGGCCGCGGTTATCGTGGAACCCATCGTGCAGGGCGCCGGTGGCATGTGGTTCTATTCGGTCGCCTATCTTCAGGCCGTGCGGGCGCTGTGCGATCGCTATGGCCTGTTGCTGATCGCCGACGAGATTGCCACGGGTTTCGGTCGTACGGGCAAATTGTTCGCCTGCGAACATGCCGGCATCACCCCCGATATTCTCTGTGTTGGCAAAGCCCTTACCGGCGGCTACCTCACCCTGGCGGCGACATTGACGACAGCCGACGTGGCAATGGGAATCAGCCACGAGGGTGGCGTGTTGATGCACGGACCGACATTCATGGGCAATCCGCTGGCCTGCGCCGCCGCCAATGCCAGCCTCGATCTGTTGCTGGAGAACCACTGGCAGCAGCAGGTGACCGGCATTGAAACCATCCTGCGTGACGAAATGGCGGCGTATAAGGATCACCAGGCTGTTGCGGAGGTACGCGTCCTGGGCGCAATCGGGGTGGTGGAATGCAAGGTCGAGGTGGACGTGGCACGGGTGCAGCAGCGGTTTGTCGATGCCGGCGTGTGGATACGCCCGTTTGGCAAGCTGATCTATCTGATGCCGCCGTTCATTATCAGCGAACCGGATCTGCGTACGCTGTGCCGGTCTGTTGCGGTGGCGCTGGACCCGCCCGATGCCGGCCAGGGGCCAGAGCGGCCATAGAGTGGTTCAAAGGTTCCCTGACAAAGAACCGGCCGAAAATCAGCCGACCACTACCGATTTGATGTTCACAAATTCCCGTATGCCAAAGTAGGAAAGCTCCCTGCCATAACCGCTCTGCTTGATGCCACCGAACGGCAGGCGCGGGTCGGATTTTACAAAATCGTTCACCACACAGCTTCCGGCCTGCAACTCGTATGTCGCAATCTGTTTCGCCCGTTCCAGATCGCGGCTGAAAACACCTGCGCCCAGGCCAAATACCGAATCATTGGCCTTGTTGATCGCATCCTCTTCGTCGCGTGCCGCGATAATCACCGCCACTGGCCCAAACATCTCTTCAGACCAGGCGGGCATGGATTTGTCCACCTGCGTGAGAACGGTGGCGGGATAATACGCGCCTTTGCCTCTGTTCCCGTCGTCCGCGCCATCGGGAATTTCGCCGCCCAAAAGACACCTGGCACCCCGCTTCACACTCTCCGCCACTTGTTGGTGCAGGTCGTCGCGCAGATCGGTGCGCGACAAAGGCCCCAGGTTGGTGTTGTCATCTTCCGGGTCACCCTGCTGGTACTCCGCCATCGCCTTGACCATCAATGCTTCAAACTGCGGCAGTACGGCCTCGTCCACCACGAATCGTTTGGCGGCGATGCAGCTCTGACCCGCGTTCTGCATCCGGCTCTGGGCGCAGAGCCGGGCGGCCAGTTCCAGATCGGCATCCTTCAGAATCAGGTAGGCATCGCTGCCACCGAGTTCGAGTACGGTTTTCTTCAAGAATTTTCCGGCACTTGCGGCGACGGCCGCGCCCGCCGCAGTACTGCCGGTCAACGTGACAGCACTGACCTTGTCATTGGCGATCACTTCGTCGACAGTCCGGCTCTTGATCAGCAGACTGGTAAACAGATCCTCGGGAAAACCGGCTTCATCAAACAGTTGTTGCAGGGCCAGGGAGCAGCCGGGCACGTTGCTGGCGTGTTTCAACAGACAGGCGTTGCCGGCCATCAGCGCCGGGACCGCGAAGCGGAATACCTGCCAGTATGGGAAGTTCCACGGCATGATTGCCAGTATCACACCCAACGGTTCAAAGGCGACGTAGCTCTCGCGCGCATCGGTTTCCACGTGCTCGATGGCGAGGTATTTCTCGGCCTGTTCGGCATAGAACTCGCAGGCCCGGGCGCACTTCTCGATTTCACCCATCGCCTGCGTGACCGGCTTGCCCATTTCCCGCGTCATCAACAGTGCATGATCGCGCTGGTTTTTACCCAGTAATTCAGCCAATTTCCTGAGATATTTACCGCGCTCTGTGAACGAGCTGCGGCGGTAGTCACGGTGAGCATCATGGGCGCGGTCCACCAGCGAAGGGATCGATTCGGGTGAAGTGAGCGGATAGGTTTCCAGGGTTTCACCGGTGGCGGGATTGAGGGACTGCAGGCTCATTTGTCGTCACCCGGGTCGACCATTTTCGGCAGGTCCAGGCGACTCAGTGCATCCACTACCTCGGAGATCCTGTTGCCGCCTTCACCACCTTCCATGTTTTCATCGGTGGCCACTGACTGCTCTTCTTCATCAAGTTTCCACGACTGCAGAATCTCATACTTCTGTTCGTCATTCAGCCCGTCCTTTTCCAGAACCTCATAAGGTGAACCGAAATTCTGGGACGGATGTTTCAGATACTCCTGGTACAGTTCCTTGCCGGTGTTCATGAATACCTCCTTGGCTGGCATGATAATCAGTGTGCAACAAACCTCGCATTACCGTGTTCGGACACTTCCGGGAGTCGAGGGGCCGAGCATTGCTTCCGGCCTGACCTCGCGGTCGTAGTCTTCCGCGGACATAAACTTCAGTGTCACGATCGCTTCCTTTAGCGTGATGTCGTGTTCCTGGGCATATTTGGCCGCCTGGGCCGCTTTGTCATAGCCGATGATCGGAGAAAGCGCCGTCACCAGCATGAGGGAACGGGAAACAAAATGGCGCAATTGTTCCTCGTTGGCTGTGAGTCCGGTGAGACAGCGCTGATTGAAACTGTCCATGGCATCCGTTAGCAACGTGATCGATTCCATCACGCAGTGAATGATCAAGGGTTTATAAACGTTAAGTTGAAAATGGCCCTGACTGCCCGCCATGGAAACGGTGGTGTTGTTTCCCATGACTCGCAGGCAGACCATCGTCAGCGCCTCCACCTGGGTGGGATTCACCTTGCCGGGCATGATCGAGCTGCCTGGTTCATTGGCTGGCAGGTGAATTTCCGACAGCCCGCAACGCGGCCCGGAATTCATCAGGCGAATATCGTTCGCCATCTTGAACAGGGCGGCGGCCAGCCCGTTCAACTGGCCGTGGGTGTTGAGCAACGCGTCATGAGCCGCAAGTTCGCTGAAGCGGTTTTCCGCGGGTACAAATTCCAGTTGGGTTAACCGGCTGATCGCCTGGGTCATCGCCGCCGGCCAGTCGGGATGGCTGTTCAGCCCCGTGCCGACAGCGGTACCGCCGATGGCCAACTCACGCAATCCCAGTTCGCCGTGAAGAATCTGATCCAGCGCGAACCGTAGCTGCCGCGCATAGGAAGAGAATTCCTGTCCCAGCGTGACGGGCGTAGCATCCATCATATGCGTGCGCCCGGTTTTTATGACCTCGCTAAATGTTTCCGCCTTGAAATCAAGTTCCCCGATCAGCGATTCGAGTACGGGATACAGGCGAGAGTGCAGCAGATGCCGGGTGGCGACATGCATGACGGTGGGAAACACGTCATTGGTGGACTGCGACATGTTGACGTGATCGTTGGGGTGTACCGGCGATTTCGCGCCGCGATCTTTACCGGCCAGTTCGTTACTGCGGTTGGCGATCACCTCGTTTACGTTCATGTGGGTTTGCGTGCCGCTTCCCGTCTGCCAGACCGACAGCGGAAACTGGTCGTTGTGTTTGCCGGTGATGATTTCGTCGCATGCACGCTCAATCAGCTTGCCATTGTCACTGCTGAGCAAACCCAGAGCCTGGTTGGTCTGTGCCGCGGCCTTTTTAACCTGGGCGAACGAACAAATGAAAGGCGCGGTAAACGTATCGGTGCCGATGGCGAAGTTTTCCAGTGAACGTTGCGACTGGGCCCCCCACAAGGCGGTAGCGGCAACCTCCACCGGACCGATCGTATCCACTTCTGTACGTGTGCTGTCGTCGCTCATAAAAATCGCTCTCGAATGCAGAGGCTCACTAGCCTGCAACCAGTTTTCGGACCACGAAGGGCATGATACCGCCGGCGCGGAAGTAAGCCGCTTCCAGCGCCGTATCCAGCCGGCAAAGCAATTGACAGGTGGTGGTTTCGCCGTTTGAGTAAACGACTTTCATGTCGACGCTCATGCCCGGGCTGATTTCCTGTAGCCCGGTGAGACAAATCTTTTCATCACCGCTCAGTTTAAGGCTCTCGCGGCCAACGCCGTCAGTAAATTGCAAGGGGAGTACACCCATGCCGGCAAGATTGGAACGATGAATTCGTTCAAAGCTTTCGGCGATGACCGCGCGCACACCCAACAGCCGGGTGCCTTTGGCCGCCCAGTCGCGACTGGAACCGGTGCCGTATTCCTTGCCGGCGATAACAACGAGCGGAATCTCCTCGCGCTGGTAGGTCATGGCCGCATCATAGATGCTGATGACCTCGTCGGAAGTTTCCATGCGCGTGTAGCCGCCCTGGATACCGGCGAGCATTTCGTTTCTGATGCGTACATTGGCGAACGTGCCGCGCATCATCACTTCATGGTTGCCGCGGCGGGAGCCGTAGGAATTAAAGTCTTGCGTGGCGACTCCCTTGCTCTTCAGATACTCGCCCGCCGGACTGCGTTCGGCGATGTTACCGGCCGGGGAGATGTGGTCGGTGGTGACCGAATCGCCCAACAGCACGAGAATTCGCGCCTGCTGCACATCACCGGAAAATGCCTCCGCATCTTTGTCGAAATACGGTGGGTTCTGTATATAGGTTGATTCGGCTTCCCACTGATAGGTTTTCTCATCGGAAATTTTGAGGCTGTTCCATTCCTCGTCACCTTCGAACACAGCCTTGTAGTTTTCCGCGAACATCTGCTTTTCCACTTTGCTCACGGCGTCCGCCACTTCCTCGTTGCTGGGCCAGATATCCTTCAGAAACACCTCATTGCCTTGCTTGTCCTTGCCCAGAGGTTCCGTGGACAGATCAATGTCGACCGTGCCGGCGAGAGCATAGGCAACCACCAGCGGCGGCGAGGCCAGCCAGTTGGCGTGAACCTTCGGGTGAATGCGTCCCTCGAAATTACGATTACCCGACAATACGGCGTTGACCAGCAATTCGTTGTTGTCGATGGCGTTGCCAATCGCTTCCGGCAAAGGTCCCGAGTTGCCGATACAGGTGGTGCAACCGTAACCCACCAGGTTGAACCCGAGCGCATCAAGGTCGTCCTGCAGGCCGGTGACTTCGAGGTAACTGGAAACCACCTTCGAGCCCGGCGCCAGCGAAGATTTCACCCAGGGTTTACGCTGCAAACCTTTTTTCAGCGCCTTGCGCGCCACCAATCCCGCGCCCATCATGACGGCCGGATTGGAGGTATTGGTACAGGAAGTAATCGCGGCGATTACCACGGCGCCGTCGTGCAGTTGATAGTTCTCACCGGCGACATCCACCGATTTGGCCTCGCGTCCGTCCAGTTCCTCGGCGAACACATCTGCCAGTTCGTTCACCGGCACGCGATCCTGGGGTCGCTTCGGACCCGCGAGACAGGGCACCACGGAATCCAGATCCAGTTCCAGTGTGCTGCTGTAGCGAGCCTTGTCATCGTTGCGCCGCCACAGCCCCTGCGCCTTGCTGTAAGCCGCCACCAGGGCCACGGTTTCCGCGTCACGGCCGGTGAGTTCGAGGTAATCGAGCGTCTTTTGGTCAACGGAAAAATAGCAGCAGGTGGCGCCGTATTCGGGCGACATATTGGCTATGGTGGCGCGGTCGGCCAGTGTCAGGTAATCAAGCCCTGGTCCGTAGAATTCCACGAATTTGCCCACAACGCCATGTTCGCGCAGCAATTCCGCCACGGTCAGCACCAGATCGGTTGCGGTGATACCTTCGCTTAAATGACCGGTTAGTTTAAAACCGACCACCTGGGGAATATTCATCGAAATCGGCTGTCCGAGCATAGCCGCTTCCGCCTCGATGCCGCCCACGCCCCAGCCCAGCACGGCGAGACCGTTGATCATCGTGGTGTGACTGTCGGTGCCCACCAGCGTATCGGGATAGGCGAAGAGCCTGCCGTCCACTTCCGACGACCACACGGATTTGCCCAGATACTCCAGGTTGACCTGATGGCAGATGCCGGTACCGGGAGGTACGACACGAAAATTGTTAAAGGCGGTCTGACCCCAGCGCAGAAACTGGTAGCGTTCCCGGTTGCGCTGCATCTCGATTTTGACGTTGTCGCGGTAGGCGGAGTCGACCGCGAACTTGTCCACCATGACCGAATGGTCAATCACCAGGTCCACCGGATTAACCGGGTTGATCAGGGCGGGGTCGCCGCCTGCCGCGGCTACGGCATCGCGCATCGCCGCCAGATCCACTACCGCAGGCACACCGGTGAAGTCCTGCATCAGAACCCGCACCGGCGTGAATGCGATTTCGGTGCCGGTGTGCTGGGTTACTTCCCAGTTAATGATATTTTCGATGTCTTCACGGGTCACCGCGACGCCGTCCAGATGTCGCAGCAGGTTTTCGAGCAATATTTTGATGGACGCGGGCAGGTGATCTATCGATTCGAAGCCCTGTTCGGCCAGGGTGGGCAGGCTGTAGTAGTGGTACTCCTTGCCTTCAACATCCAGGGTTTTTATGATTTTTTGCTGTAGTGACGAGGCCATAATCCTATCCATGATTGCAGTTGATTGTTATGCCAGGGAGCACATCTCTGGATTGCTCCTTACAGAACGCCTTCCTGGCCAGAACAGTGTCGGAGTGGATCAGCGGAAGCTGCTTTGCAGCCTGGTGATCTCGCCACCCCAGATAATACCCGGGTTGAGTTCGCTGGTGTAAACCAGGTTGGCATCGAAATTCATACGGTCGAAGCCGAAGACTTCATACAGCGCTTCGAACGCGGGCGCGCTCTTGGAATCAAGCACCGCACGTTGTTCCAGCGTCGCCAGCGAGGAGCTGTCAGAGATCGCCTGGGCGGTGTGCATCAAGCCCGCATCGCGCATTCCCGCCACGATAATCACCTGGTTGGCGCTGGTGGACGGAAACGTGGAGAACAGTGCGTAATCCCGGAACGGCTGGTCCCGGGAAGGCAAGCCGGCATCGCTGGAATAAATTTCCCCCGTCCCTCGGTTGACGAGTTCGTCAAACGTGCGGCCGATACGCAGGCCGGAATCGCCGAAGACCACGTTGCGAAGTTTGTCCAGGGCACTGATATAGCCCACATACACAATATGATTGGATTTCAGGTCGGCGGTCTTCAGCTCGGACATCATGATCACGTCGACGCGTTTGTTCGCCTGCTGGAGTATGGGTGCGATACGCGCCAGGGCAAAGGCGCTGCCTTCGGGCATGTAACTCAAATCGAGATCGTAATACTTGCTGGCCAGCTGGGTGTCCTGAAAAAACAGGGCTTCCAGATCGGCGCTTGAGTTGATATTGAAGTCGCGAATCATACGGGAAACATTGCCGCGTTCGTTCAATTCCCCGAAAATATAGTAGTCACCCATAACCAGCAGCACCGGCAGATCGTCATCCAGCACGCTTTGCCACAAGGGATGGGCTGCTGTCATTGTGGTCGACGACGGGGAGCGGGTCGGGTTGTCCCGAAGCGCCATATAGGTGATATTCAACAGTAACAGGACAGCCACCGACGCCAGCAGCCCCGGACGCAGCCATCGCTGTGCTCGGGACGGGGAGGCGAACCTGGCGGCAGTGGGTGAAGGGTCGGCTGACCGCAGCGGCGCCACGGCCACGGTGTACTGACCCTTGGGTATCACCAGACGATACCCGCCTTCCGGCGTGTGGCGCGCATAATAACGGTCGAGCTTTTTGCGTAACTGATGAACATTGACGCGCACCACCGAGTCCCGGGACACATCGAACGCGGCGTCCCGCCCGAGAACGTCAAGAGCAATTTCTATCTCCTTCGGGCTTTTACCGTCAAGCACGTTGTCCACGAGATACTGCAGCAAACTGCCGTAAACCCGGGAGCGGCCCAGTTCGCCACTGTTGACAATGGCCCACGCGGCGGCCTGCAGCTCCTCGGCGCTGTAGACTTCCAGCGGCGGCAGCAGGGGATTGTTGTTGGCGTCATGAGTCATTGTGATGGGGGGAGGCCTGTATTTTCCACTGATACCCCGCAGGATAAAGGATTAGCGGCCATTTGTTAACGCAAACCTTAGGAACCTCTGATTAATTCTGTACCGCCTCTGCGGAGCCTGTCGCGTGTCGTCGCAAGGCGTCGTGCGCAGGCAATGGCCGTCGCCCTTGGCAAGCACGACAACGCG
>JBBDLF010000002.1:26040-53013 GCA_040879025.1 Pseudohongiellaceae bacterium | reverse complement strand
TTATTTTCAGCTTATCCTGGTATTCAATGCCGGTTTGTAGCGTTAAGGTTCTTAACCCTAGCGCTACGCTAAAGCGAACCCTACCTGTGGCAGCACCAATGGCGTACATAATTTTGGCATTGGCTTGCGTTTTTCCAGTACCTGTTGAAGCCATATTGATACCAAAAAAACCTTGGCTCACAGTTTCATTGCCTAACTGCTGGGCCAATTTTTTACTATCATCCTGCCAGCCATACTTCGCTTTTTTGCTCTTTTCTACACCACCCTCCAACGCACTGCTTTTATCAAGCTTTTTAAGGCTTGAGTTGAACTTTGGAAATGCGTTAACAATTTTTGCAGCATGGTGAGCTACGCCAATATTATGTTCATCCAGTTTTTGTTTTAGAGTTGCTGTTTCTCTATCGGTATTGGCATACGCCTTATACATTGGATCCTGCCATTCCTTTTTTACCATTGGTTGGGAAGAATAGTAGTGGTCAGCCAGCATCAATGCCAAACGGGCAAGATGGCTGGTAAACAAATCATTGTGCAACAAATCAGGAAATGAGCTTGGTAGTTTTGAAGCTGCTTCTGATGCAGTTAGGCATGCTGATGACCGCCACAGATTACTTTCAACTGGCAAACCTTTTTCAAAAGCCCAATTGTCAGTTATACGAACATTTTGCTCAGGGTCTTTGCTGAGCGGAGAATTCCAATCAGAATCAAAATTTACGTTAAACCATTCGGTTATATACTCAATGTTTGGTGGCGTCGTTTCTGAGCTTGGAACTGAGGGCAGTTTATGGTGACAAAGAATTAACCATGCTACTAGTTGCGCGAATGGTGGTAGATTTCGGAGCGGGTGATTATTTCCAACGCCACCATCAATGCCGTCCTTAAAGCAAGATGAAAATATATCTTCATCAATTCTCCTTAGTGCCTCTAGCCACTCCTCATCAGATTTGTCGCCAACCAATGCCTGAAAAAGCCGCATCGAAACCCATTCATGCCGATATGGCTCGGAAATACCTGTTGTTATGTTCGGATCAAGCTTTGCCTGAAACAGTTTGTTTGCCTTACCAAAGTCATGAAAAAGCCCCGCAATAGCAGCCGCGTATCTGATAACGTCCAAAGTACGCCACTGAGACTTGTCCATATATTCTGCAATTGCTTTTTCTGTGAAGTTAACAGGCACAATACCCTGCACATTAAACTTGCTCTTATTCCCCACCACCCAAACTAATTCCGTTCTCGACCGGCTGCGTATCCAATGGCAACTCACCGCGGTGTTTTTGCTGGCGGTTTTGCGCAGCAGCTTTTTCACGGCCAATAAGCCTTCCTGCGTGATAACCGTTTGCCATGCGTTGTCGCCAATGCGGTCGGCAAAGGCGTCCAGCACCCGGCGGGTTTTGTTGAGCGCTTTTTTCTCGCATTGGGAGACGAACGTCACCATCATAATTTGGTTAATCCTGATTTTTATCTGTTCTGCTCAATGTTTCAGATTGCTCAAGCAGTTTGTCAAAATCCGATTTATGCCGGCGATCCTGTTCAATACGAAATTGTTCGTATTCGTTTTTCGCCAGATCTTTGGCGACTTCAGCAGAAACATTGCCGGGATTATCCAGGGCCTCATATTCGTTAAATCGTAAAAACGCATCCAGTTTTTCCGCCCAGTCCGCCATTCTCATTATTCTTTGTTTGCCTGCCTGGAGTTCCGCGAAGTCAAGATACATTGCCACAATATGATTCAGCTCTTTTAGCTCTTTTTCGCTCAGGTAGTTTTTCGCAATGGCGACATCGCTTTTGAGAATTTTACCTTTGGGCGCGTTATTCCATGTAGTCAATCCCATGTGTGGCCTGTTTTTGTCTGCACGTTGTTTTATGACTTCCGCCGCTGTCATGCCATGAATGGCCCAATGCAGTTTGTTCTGTACCATGGCATAGAATGTCTGCGTAATTTCCGATGCAGGGTCATAATCTGCTGAACACTGCGCGTAGATGTCCGTTATCTTCTGGTAGAAGCGCCGTTCTGAGGCCCGGATTTCCCGGATTTTTTCCAGCAGTTCATCAAAGTAGTCTTTTCCAAAGTGTGCGCCCTGTTTGAGCCTTTCGCTGTCGAGAGCAAAGCCTTTAATGATGAACTCTCTCAGTGTTTGTGTAGCCCAAATGCGAAACTGGGTCGCCTGCTTGGAGTTGACCCGGTAGCCCACGGCGATAATCGCATCCAGGCTGTAGTAGCGGGTTTTGTAGGTTTTGCCGTCGGCGGCAGTTGTTTCCAAAATGGAAATAACTGACTCTTCGTGCAATTCACCGGTTTCAAAGATATTCTTCAGATGCTTGGTGATGGCCGGGATCTGGACAGCAAACAGCGCCGCCATGCGCTTTTGGGTCAGCCAGAGCGTATCGTTTTGCGCAAGGACATCCACCTTTACATCGCCCGATTCGCTGCGGTAGAGGAGAATTTCGTAGTCTTTTGACAAGTCTTTCATTGCGTTGTTTTCCGGATGCCTTCGCCTTTATTAATGAGGGATTTGATATTGGTCTCATTCAGTCGAGAAGGCACTCCATATCCTCCTTCCAATCCGTTTTCAGGGCGATATCCTTCACCTGATCAAACATGAATTCCAGCGCTTTGTGGTCGGTGAATGCCTGCAGGCATTGCTGGCGGAATTCCTGCTCCGTGGCATTCTCGCCGGCGCAGATGAAGGCCCAGGGCAGGATGAGGGCATCCTTGACCAGGTCCGCCACGTCGAACACCAGGGCGCCACGCCGCGTCTTGCCGTGCATAACAGCGAAGCCATGGGGGATGCCCAGCACCCAGAGCGTGGTGGCCGCCAGGCCATAGGCCAGGTAGTTGCCGTGGTTGAGGAAAGCGTTGGCCCGATCCACGGACTTGCGTTCACGCACGAAATCGGGTTGTTTGGTGCGTTGGGCGGCGGCCTTGTAGAGTCGCTTGGTCAGTTCCGCCTCGATCTGCAGCAGCTTGCCCACCTTGGGGGCCTGTTCGACCCCGCCCAGCCCTTTCTTCAGGGCGGCATGGATGTCCTCGTCCCCGGCATTGAAACCCGCGGCCAGCAAGTCGCGGTCTTTCGACCAGACCTTGCGGATGAACTCGATGCGGGCGGTCTGGAAACTCTGGGAGGCCTGCAATCGTTTTTGCTCATCGAACCAGAATTGCATCCAGCCCTGGATATATTCCGTGGGCCGGTATTCGCTCTGGGGGCTGAGCCATTCGATTTCGGTGGCCATGAGCAGGGGAGTTCCTCCACCGCCGCAAAATCCTATCAAAACACCTGCTTGCGCCAGCATACGCATGGCAGCCTGCGTAATCGATGTGCCGGTGCCAAGCAGCAGGCATGTAGTATTCGCTATGGGTATATTCCAGTATTGGTTCTCGTTTTTAGCCTCGGTGAGATAGAGCACCCTGCCGTCCTTCTGCATGATGCGGCATTTTTCCAAGTAATAAATGTTCGCGCGCTTGGAATGCAGGATAGCTTTCAGGTCGGTAAGTTGCTCCAATGGCCTGCTCCGGATTCGTTTATCGGTACAAACGGCTTGCAAAGTACGTATGAATAGCTATTCCCTACAATTCCCGGCCATCGCTCGCTCCAGCGCCAACACCTCGCCCTTGTACTGCGCCACCACCCCTTCGTTATCCTCACCCAGCACCGACCCCACCGGAATCAACACCAGAAACACGCCAATGGCGTCCCCGGTGGCGGCGCGGTTCTGTTGCCGTTCCGCTTCCTGCAGCAGGCTGCGCTTCTCCGCCAGCAGTGACATGGTGTCCTGGCAGCCGAGTCCGGCATATTCGGTGGCGGCAACTTGCAGTCTATGGCCCTCCAGGGTCAAATAATGAACATGCACCAAATTAATTTTCACTTTTTGTAGTGTGCCGCTGCCTCACACAGCTTCTCTGCCACCAGGGCTCTCAGGCCGGTCGGTTCCATGACCTCCGCATCCGGTCCGTATTTAAGAATGTCCCTCACCAGTTCTCTGGGGTCACCGTAAGGTACTGTGATCTCCCAGCGGCCGTCGGCACACCGCTGGCTCAGTTGTTCCGGATGCCATTGTTCATCCGCGACCCAGCGGGCCGCGTGGTCGGAAAACCGTATGACGGCGGTATGGGTGGCGGGTCCGGCGAAGATGCCGTAGGTTTGCGTAAAGTGGTCGTCCAGCGCTTGATCGGCTATATCGACGGCGCTGTCGCGCTGCTCAGAGACGTTCATTCTGTCCATCGAGAAGGTGCGCAGGGCGTCCCTCAGGTGGCACCAGGCATCCAGGTACCAGTTGGCGCGGTAGTACACCAGGCGCTGGGGCGATACCCAGCGCTCGGTGAGTTCTTCCTTGTCACGGCTACTGTATTGAATGCGCAGGCGGCGGCGGGTCATCAGTGCCCCCGCGATCTTCTGGAGATGTGCCAGTGGCACCTCCCGGGAGGCCATGGGCAGAATGCGAATGCGCTCGAAGATAGCGGCATTGCCTGCATGTTCATGTTTGAGCAGTGATTCCAGACGGTCTCGCAGAGGGGCGACATACGGCTCGAACAGCCCCGGCTTCAGGTTTGCCAGCAGGCGGTGAGAGGTGAGCAGGGCGTGGATTTCATCGGCACTGAACCAAAGGCCGGGAAGCTCGTAAGGGCCGTTGTCAGTGTTCAGGCAATAGCCGCGCCGCTCCTCGTTAAACTCCAGGGGGGCCCCCAGGGTGTCGCGATACTCGCGGATCAGCCGGGTGACGGTAGAGCGACTGCATTCCAGTTGAGCCTCAAGCTCGTCGCGGGGAATCGCTGAGCGCCGCCCTTCGAAAATGCGGTGCAATTGATAGATTCGGTCAATCCTGGCCATTTCTTCTTATGACTGCGGTGACGGCTATAAAGTGAGGGGAACCGCAAGAAGTCTACTCCTAACTCCCGCTAAATGGTAGGGTGCGCGGACACTGATAACTGGATAAACGGGGTAAGGGCGGTAAACAATTGGCCGTTTTCTGCTCAAGGTCGAAGGCAAAACACGCCGAACTCCATGTCCTAAAAATAAATTGAATATGTCCTTTAAATACGCTAACGTAATTTAAAGGACAAGCCAAGCGTAGAAATGACACCGGAAATCAAGCAACAAATCGAAGAAATCATTACTATTCTGGGCCAATATCCAGAAGGGCTTTCGCGTGGCCAAGTCTCTGAAAAATTGACGTTTTCTATCAATGACAAGACCTTGCAGCGACGCTTGGGCGCTCTGGCTGATGCTGGCCGGATAATCAAAAAGGGTGAAAAAAAAGCAACTCGCTATTATCCCCTACCTCCTCTAGGGACAAATAAGGGACATTTAAAGGACACGGCCAGTATATTCAGCTCCGAAAGCCAGGAAAAGCTTAGGTTTCTGGATACGCCCCTCCATGCGAGGGAAAAAGTGTCCTATAACAGGACGTTTCTGGACTCCTATGTCCCTAATCAAAGCATTTATGTCCCTAAAAAGGTGCGAGAAGCGCTTTTTCAGGAGGGTAAGCGTTTCGATAAGCAGTTGGCAGCGGGCACGTACGCTCGGCAAATCTGCCAAAGACTCTTGATCGACCTGTCCTATAACTCCAGCCGTCTGGAGGGAAACACCTATTCCCGCCTGGATACACAAAAACTGGTGGAAGAAGGCATTGCAGTAGAAGGCAAGGTTCATGAAGAAACCGTCATGATCATGAACCACAAAGAAGCCATCCTGTTCCTGGTGGAGAACGCACAGGATATCGAACTCAACAGTCTGACCATTCGTAATTTACACCAGCTGTTATCGCAGGATTTGCTGGCCAACCCGGAAGCTTGTGGCGCCATCCGAACAATAGAAGTGGATATCGGTCAATCCACCTACAAACCCCTGGCTAATCGTCATATTTTAAAGGAACTCTTTGAGTTGATTTTGCAAAAGGCAAAAAAAATCACAGACCCTTTCGAGCAAAGCTTCTTTTTGTTGGTGCACTTATCCTACTTGCAGGCGTTTGAGGATGTGAACAAAAGAACCTCGCGCCTGAGCTGCAATATTCCGTTTATCAAAAGCAATCTTTGTCCGCTCAGCTTTACTGATGTATCGCGGGATGACTACACCGCATCGCTTTTAGCCATCTATGAGAAAAATGATGTTGAACCCATGCTTGCGCTTTTTGACTGGGCTTATTCACGCTCTTGCAAACAATACGGGGTAGTAAAAAAATCACTCGGGGAAATAGATGCCTTCCGCATTCAATATCGGCAGCAACGGAAAGCAGTCATGGGCCAAATTGTTAAACAGGGCTTATATGGCACGGCAGCGGAAGAATTGATTGAAAATTACTGCCAGGAACAACGGATCAAAGATACCGATAGATTTACCGCTATGACGCTGGCCGATCTAAGCGCTGTACATACTGGCGCGATTATCGGCCTTGGTGTAACCGAAGCGCAGCTCGAAGCATGGCTGGCGGGCAAGCCATAAATGGTGGCGGCATGCCGCTTCATACCGGGACATCAATCTCGAAGTGAACGTAGGTGTCATCTCACATGTTCTGCGAGATCTTGCTTGTATTGACAATGCGCTGTGTTTTGCACATCTAAAAGTTGCTTTTCGGATTTATAAAGGCTAGTTTTAGATTTCCTTCCTATATGCCGCCAGACCGGACCATGATTAAACGCCAACTCAGCCAGCAACTGTTTCAGGCGCTCCAAAGTGCCTCCGTTGTGTACCTCAACGGGCCTCGGCAGGCCGGCAAGACAACGCTGGTGCGCGCACTCGCGAAGGGGCAATGGCCTGCGGAATACGTCAGCTTCGACGAAGCCAGCATGTTGGGCGCCGCCGAGTCGGACCCGGAAGCCTTTCTGCGCGCCTATGAAGGCCGCTTGATCCTTGACGAAGTGCAAATGGCTCCCGCCCTGTTCCGCCCCTTGAAGCTGCTGGTTGACGAGGTGCGAACTGCAAAACCTGGCCCCGTTGAAGGGCGTTTTCTACTTACCGGTTCCGCTAACGTAATGGCTTTGCCGACGCTGGCCAACGCGCTGGTGGGAAGAATGAACGTACTTGGTCTCTACCCCTTATCGGCCGTGGAAGTATTGGAAGGCAAGGGTGGCTTTCTGGAATGCTTGATGAGAAATGCGTTCAAGCCGCGCACCCTCGCGCCCGGGCGAGAGCTGACCGACGTCATTCAACAAGCGACTTTTCCAGAAATCTCCACCAGTTCACCCGCTGTTCGCCGCCGATGGTTTGAAAGCTATATCACCACCATCTTGCAGCGCGACGTGCGGCAAATTGCCGATATCGCGAAATTGGGGCTGCTTCCGAATTTACTGAAGGTGCTTGCAAGCCGTGCCGGCGGATTAATCAACGAGGCGGATATCGCACGCAGTATCGGCCAAAACGCCGTTACCACCAAGAACTACCGTGTGCTGTTACAGATGATGTTTCTGGTTTTCGAGCTCAAACCCTGGTACCGCAACATCGGTAAGCGCCTGGTCAAGGCTGGCAAGGGGTATGTAATCGACAGTTCCATGCTCTGTCACCTGCAGCAGATTGACCTGGAGAAAGCGGCCCGGAGCGACCCCCACGTTTTCGGACATGTGCTTGAGAACTTTGTCGCAAGCGAACTCGTCAAACAGCTTGCCGCAAGCGAAATTGAAGCGGAGTTGTTTCATTTTCGAACGAGCGATGGCAAAGAAGTGGATTTTGTTTTGGAGCAAGCCAATGGCAAGCTCGCCGGTATCGAAGTGAAGGGGCGTGGGTCAATAACGGCTGACGATTTCAAGGGTTTACAGGTACTCCGTTCCCACACAGCGGCGGATTTCGTCTGCGGTATTGTGCTCTACCGCGGTCGCAAGGTGATTCCTTTTGGAGAAAGCATGTGGGCTGTTCCCATGGACATGCTCTGGAATGCGTAGGGTGAACCGACAGTTTATCACTGTCCCCTGATCATATTGCGGGCGATGATGATTTGCTGGATCTGGCTGGTGCCTTCGTACAGTCGGAGCAGTCGTACGTCGCGGTAAAAGCGCTCGACCGCGTAGTCGGAGATGTAGCCCGCGCCTCCGTGAATTTGCACGGCCCTGTCGGCGACCCGGCCGACCATTTCCGTTGCGAAAAGTTTGCAGGCGGCGGATTCGGTGCTCACGTTTTTACCCTGGTCGCGTTTGCGGGATGTCTCCAGAACCATGCACCGGGCGGCGTAGGCTTCGGTTTGGGAATCAGCCAGCATGGCTTGTATCAACTGATGCTCACAGATGGGCTTGCCGAACTGTTTGCGTTCCATGGCAAATTGCAGGGCGTCCCGGATCAGCCGCTCGGCGATGCCGACGCTCACGCCGGAGATGTGCAGGCGGCCGCGGTCCAGGATTTTCATCGCGGTGATAAAGCCTTCGCCTTCGTCGCCGATCAGGTTTGCCGCCGGAACTTTGCAATCCTCGAAAATCACATCGCAGGTGAGGGATCCGGCCTGGCCCATTTTCTTGTCGACCGGGCCCAATGTGATGCCCGCGGTTCCCTTTTCGATAATAAAGGCGGAGATGCCGCGGGCGCCCTTGACGTCCGGATTGGTGCGCGCCATCACGTTGAATGTGTCCGCCACCGGACCGTTGGTGATATAGCGTTTGGTGCCGTTGATCAGGTAATGATCTCCCTCGCGGCGGGCGGTGGTTTTCAGTGAGGCGGCATCGGAACCGACATCGGGTTCGGTGAGACAGAAGCAACCGATCCATTCGCCGCTGGCATACCGGGGCAGAAATTTATGCTTCTGCTCCTCGGTGCCGTCAAACACCACCGCGGCCGAGCCGATGCCATTATTGGTACCCATTATGGAACGGAACGCCGGCGAGGTCTGTCCAAGCACCATTGCCACCTCGATCTCTTCCTCCATGGTGAGACCCAGCCCTCCGTACTCCTCTGGAATGGTCAGGCCAAAAAGCCCCAACTCCTTCATTTCCTGAATAATGTCATCAGGCACCTTGCCGTCCCGGGCCAGGGTATCCTCCGCGGGCATCAGCCGCTCCCGGACAAAGCGGTCCACCACATCGAGCAACTGAGTCAAAATTTCCTGATCGCGAATCATGCTTCGAGCCCCCCTGATGTCGAGCCCGTAAACTATCATATTGCCGGTGGTGGCGCGAATTCCCGGGACTGCCGGGCCCGGAGCATGGGGCTTTCGGTCACATTCCACCCCCATGGCGGCCTATGTTAGAATGTCCGGCCCTGAGCGAATCAGGCCGCCGTGAACCCAAGGACCCGGAACGGCGTCGCTACCCATTGAAACAGCCAGAAACAGCCCTTGAACCAGCCCTTGTCAGGGTAACAAGAGAGACCACTATGGCCAATGCAACCCTCCCACAAGCCTGCTTCTATGATGGGGGCCGAACCGCGTTCGGCCGCCACGGTGGCGCGCTCGCGCCGGTACGGCCTGATGATCTGCTGGCTCACGCCATCAGAACCGTGGTTGAACGTAATGGTTTCCCCCTGGAAGCTTACGAAGATGTCATCGCGGGCAACACCAATCAGGCCGGCGAGGATTGCCGCAACGTGGCGCGATTTGCCGCCTTGCTGGCCGGTCTGCCGACCACAACCGGCGGCCTGACCGTCAACAGACTGTGCGGGTCCGGACTCGCCGCGGTGCTGGATGCCTGCCGCGCGATAAAATGCGGTGAAGGTGAACTGTTCGTCGCGGGGGGAGTGGAATCGATGAGCAGGGCGCCCCTGGTACTCTCCAAGGCTCAGTCAGCGTACGACCGGGGCCAGCAGATCGCCGACAGCACATTGGGGGCGCGTTTCACCAACCCGCGCATGGCCACGGGTTTCGGTACCGATACCATGCCCCAGACCGCGGACAATATCGCCGCGGACCTGGGTATCACCCGTGATGACAGCGATGCCTTCGCCGCCGGTTCGCAATCCCGCTACGAGGCCGCCCGCACGGACGGGTTCTTCACCGACGAGATTGTCCCCATTGACGTACCGCAGGGCCGAAAGAAGCCCCCCCTCACTGTCGACGCGGATGAGCACCCGCGCCCTGGCTCGACGATTGAAGCGCTCTCCGGATTGCGGCCGCTGTTCGACGGGGGTGTTGTCACCGCCGGCAATGCTTCGGGAATCAACGATGGCGCCGCCGCATTGATCATCGGCAGTGAATCACTGGGCAAAGCGCATGACATCAAACCACGCGCCAGGATAATCGCCGGGGCCATCGCCGGCGTGGAACCTCGCGTGATGGGGCTGGGCCCGGTATTCGCCGCCCGCAAGGCGCTGGAGCGGGCGGGTCTGACACTCGCTGACATGGACATTATTGAAATCAATGAGGCTTTCGCTACCCAGGTACTGGGTTGCCTGAAAATGCTTGAAGTGGACTTCAAGGATTCCCGGGTGAATCCCAATGGCGGCGCCATTGCGGTCGGTCATCCCCTCGGAGCGTCCGGCGCCAGAATCGCGCTCACTACAGTACGTCAGCTTGAACGCAGCGGTGGGCGTTACGCCCTGGCCAGTTTATGTATTGGTATCGGTCAGGGTGTTGCCGCTATTATTGAACGGTTGAATTAGAATACCGGCTAACAAAAACCATAAAGGAATCGAATATGCCAAATGTCGTCAGTTACAAAATTGTTGAAAACATAGGCGTGATTACGGTCAACAATCCTCCTGTGAATGCACTTTCACAGGCGGTGCGGGAAGGGCTTCAGAATGCGCTGGCCCAGGCCCAGACTGACGAAAGTGAGGCGATTGTTCTGATGTGTGAAGGTCGTACCTTTATTGCCGGCGCCGACATCACGGAATTCGGCAAGCCCCCGCAGCCGCCCTCGTTGCCGGAGGTGCTTTCCGCGCTGGAAAATTCCAAAAAGCTGGTCATTGCAGCCATTCACGGCACCGCGCTGGGCGGGGGCTTTGAAACCAGCCTGGCCTGCCACTACCGCTGTGCCATCGCCTCGGCCAAAGTCGGCCTGCCCGAGGTCAAGCTCGGTATATTACCCGGTGCCGGCGGCACTCAGCGGGTGCCCCGAGTCGCGGGCGTCAAGGCGGCGCTCGACATGATTACCCGGGGAGATCCCGTTTCCGCGCTCCAGGCCGGCGAGATGGGACTGATTGATGAGGTGATCACCGACGGCGACCTGCTGGGTTCCGCCATCGAGTATGTCCAGGACCTGCTGGAGTCGGGTGCGCTGCACAAGCGTATCCGTGATATCAATATTGATCCAACCTCCATCGAGCCGGGATTTTTCGAGAACTACCGCAAGCAACTGGCGCGGCGCGCACGCGGCCAGATTGCCCCGGACCTTATCGTGACGGCCGTGGAAGCCGCGGTGACACGTCCCATGGACAAAGGCCTGCAAAAGGAACGCGAATTATTCGCCGAGCTGGTGGCGTCGCCCGAATCGGCCGCCATGCGTCATGTATTTTTCGCCGAACGTGAAGCGACCAAAATCAAGGACCTTGCCGCGGACACACCGCTGAGGGAGATCAACAAGGTGGGCATAATCGGCGGCGGCACGATGGGCGGTGGCATTGCCATGTGTTTTGCCAATGCCGGCATCCCGGTCACCTTGCTTGAGATCAGCGACGAAGCATTGCAGCGCGGCCTGGGTATCGTGCGCAAAAATTATGAAATGACGGTCAAAAAGGGCAAACTCGAACAGACCGGAATGACATCGCGCCTGAAATTGATCAGTGGCACGACGGATTACGCCGACCTTGGCGATGTCGACATGGTTATCGAGGCGGTGTTCGAGAACCTGGAGATCAAAAAGGAAGTCTTCGGCAAGCTCGACAAGGTTTGCAAACAGGGAGCCATACTCGCCACCAATACGTCTTATCAGAACGTGGACGAGATCGCCGCCGCCACCAGCCGGCCCCAGGATGTGCTGGGAATGCATTTCTTCAGCCCGGCCAATGTCATGAAGTTGCTGGAAGTGGTGCGTGGCGAGAAGACGGCCGACGACGTGCTGGCCACTACGATGAAAATCGGTAAGAAAATCGGCAAGGTCTGCGCCTTGTCAAAAGTGTGTTACGGCTTTATCGGTAATCGCATGCTCAGTGGTTACGGCCGCGAAGCCCAGTTGCTTCTGCTGGATGGCTGTACACCGGCCCAGGTGGACGGCGCCCTGGAGCGTTTCGGTATGGCAATGGGGCCTCTCGCCATGGGAGACCTGGCCGGACTCGATGTGGGATACAAGGCGCGTCAGGGGCGCACCGACCTGCCCGACGATCCCAAACTCTATCGGGTTGGCGATGCACTGGTTGAAATGGGACGGCTGGGACAAAAATCCGGTGCCGGATTTTACCGGTACGATCCCGCCACCCGGGCCAGGAACTCCGATCCCGAGGTGGAAGCCCTGATCAAGGCTGAGGCGGAGAACCTGGGTCTGCAGCAACGTGAAGTCAGCGACGAGGAGATCGTCGAACGATGTCTGTATCCGCTGATCAACGAGGGCGCAAAAATACTGGAAGAGGGTATCGCCCAGCGTCCGGGTGACATCGACATTGTCTATGTTTACGGTTACGCGTTCCCCGCCGCGAAGGGCGGGCCGATGTGGTACGCCGATCAGACCGGACTGAAAAAAATCCACGACAGAATCTGTCAGTTCCGGGATCAATATGGCGAGGTGTACTGGAAACCGGCCGCTGTGTTGCAGCAACTCGCCGAACAGGACAAAACGTTTGTTCAATGGTCGAAAGAGGCTTCTTAAGGAAAGAGGCTTCTTAAGGAAAGACGCTTCGTAAGGAAAGTGACATGATATCGTACCAGACCGGCAGCCCCGGCGCAGATCTGCAGCGCGTTGAATCGGAAACTCCCGAGCCCGCGGGCGACGAGGTTTTACTGAAAATGCTGGCATGCGGGGTGTGCCATTCGGACATCCACCTGCATGACGGTGTGTTTGATCTGGGCAACGGCAAACAGCTTGAAGTGGGCAGGGAAGGCATGGTGCTGGGACATGAAATTTTTGGTGAAGTCGTGTCGGTCGGCCCGGCGGTAAAAGACATCAAGGTGGGTGACCGTCGCGTGGCGTATCCCTGGATAGGATGTGGAGAATGCTCCTCCTGCGTTCGTGGCGACGAGCATCTGTGCACGCCGGGTCGCGGACTCGGCATCATGTGTCAGGGCGGCTTCGCCGATCACGTGCTGGTTCCACACAGCCGTTATCTGTTTGACAAGGGTGATGCCGATGAGGCGTTGTCATCCACCTATGCCTGTTCGGGGCTCACTGCCTATAGTGCGCTGAAAAAACTTGAACCGCTCGGTCCCGATGATGCGGTGGTGATAGTCGGCGCCGGTGGCGTGGGCATGATGGCAATCCAGATTGCGCAATCGGTGATGGGTCTCAAGCCCATTGTGGTTGATATTGATGAGGCCAAGCTCACCGCGGTTCGCGAAATGGGAGTAAGCCATACCCTGAACGGCACCAGCCGCGATCAGGCCAAGGAAATCAAAAAGCTCACCGGAGGCGGCGCGTATGCCGTGCTGGATTTTGTGGGTGCCGAGGCGACGGCGAATTTCGGATTGTCGTGTCTGCGCAAGGGTGGCCGGCTGGTCGTCGTTGGACTCTTCGGTGGTTCATTGAGCTTGCCGTTGCCGCTGATCCCCATGAATGCCCGCATCATCCAGGGAAGTTATGTGGGCAGTCTGGCCGAGATGGGAGAACTGATGGTTCTTGTCCGGGAGGGGCGCATTGCGCCGATCGCGGTGACTACCCGCCCGCTTGAAGAGGCCGGCGCAGCGCTCGCCGATCTCAAGGCCGGCAAGGTGAGCGGCCGCCAGGTACTGATCAACAGCACTTGATTTCAGAGACAGTGAATTGACGTCGCACGTGAAGAAACCCTGTTTTTATTGACCATCGGCGAAGGTGGTCTCGTACCTGGAGAACGATGATGTCCCAAGCACACAAAGCCGTCACTGGCGACAGCAAGGCCAAATTGCTGGATCGCGAAATTGAGCATATCGATATCACCTCGTTCGATGCCCGGCCAATTATCGCCGCCATGGACAAAATGTCGTTTACTTCCAGGGATCTCGCGCGCGCCACCTCCATTTACAATGAAATGCTGGCTGATCCGGACTGTGCAATTATATTGACCATTGCCGGTTCCACCTCGGCGGGCGGCTGCATGAAGCTGTACCGGGATCTGGTCGAACACAATATGGTGGACGCCATCGTTGCCACCGGCGCCACGATTGTGGACATGGATTTTTTCGAGGCGCTGGGATACAAACATTACCAGGGCCGGTCCGATCTGGATGACCGGGAGCTTCGCAGTCTCTACATTGACAGAATTTACGATACCCTGATTGACGAGGAGCAGTTACAGGCCTGCGACCACACCATCGGCGCGATTGCCGACAGTCTGGAACCGAGACCCTATTCATCTCGCGAGTTTATTCGCGAGATGGGGCGCTGGTGCACTGAAAACGCGAAAAAACACGAGTCGCTGATTGAAACGGCCTTCCGCCATGATGTGCCGATTTTCTGCCCCGCTTTCACCGACTCCAGCGCGGGATTCGGATTGGTGGTACACCAGGCCCGGTCGCCCGAGCGGCACATGAGCATGGATTCCATAGCGGATTTTCGCGAACTGACCGATATCAAAATTGCCTCCGGTACCAGTGGTGTGCTGATGATCGGCGGCGGCGTGCCCAAGAACTTCGCCCAGGACACCGTGGTTTGCGCGGAGATACTGGGCAAGGAAGTGGATATGCACAGATATGCCGTACAGATCACAGTAGCGGATTCCCGCGACGGGGCCTGCTCCAGTTCAACCTTGAAGGAAGCCTGTTCCTGGGGCAAGGTGGACCTGGCGAAGGAGCAGATGGTTTTTGCCGAAGCCACCAGCGTACTGCCTCTGCTGGCGAGCGACGCCTGGCACACGGGTCACTGGAAAAACCGGCCGCGCCGCGCCTTCAGCAAATTGTTCAAGTAGCACTTTTCACGCGGGGGGTGGAACCTGGCTTCTCCCATCCGTGCGGGGTTTGATCCGTGGTTGACCGAACGAAAGAGTCAGGTGTCTTTATACCAGCGGAGTGGTCTTCGCACCGGGCTGTCTGGACGGCATGGCCGTCCCATCCGGAACTCTGGCTTGACAATCTGCTCCCCGCGCGAACAGAGGTTGCGGCAATGATCCGTGCCCTGGCCCCAGGCGACCGGATAAAGCTTATTGCCTGTGGTGATGAGGCGGTGGAATCGGCCAGGGCGGCAACGGGAGATGTTGCCGAGATTGTCCCCGCACTGTTCGGCGATATCTGGCTGCGAGATACCGGGCCTGTCTTTGCCCGTGCCGGCGGCGAAGTGATTGCGCTGCGGTTTGATAACAACGGCTGGGGGGGGAAATATCCGCTCAAGCACGATGACCGCATCGGCGACGACGTGGCCACCGCGGCCGGCAGGCGAATTCAGAGACATCCATTCGTTCTGGAAGGCGGGGCGATTGAGCACAATGGCGCCGGCTGGGTGCTGACAACTCGCCAGTGCCTGCTTAATCCCAATCGAAACAGCGGCTGGAACGAAGCCGTCGCCGAGGCAAAGCTCAAGGCGAGCCTGGGCTGCGAGCGGGTGCTCTGGCTGGATAAGGGACTTTGCAATGATCATACCGATGGTCATATAGACAACCTGGCGAGATTTATCAGCCCCGACACGGTTGTCTGTCAGCATGCCAGTGGCGATGACGATCCCAACAGGAAGTTGTACGCCGAAACCCGTGAGGCGCTCGCCGCGATGGGGCTGACAGTGCATGAGATTCCTTCGCCGGGGAAAGTGCTGGATGCCGACGGGAACGTGGTACCGGCCTCGCATATGAACTTCATCATCGGTAACGACAAGGTGGTGGTGCCGGTCTACGGAACAGCCACCGCCGATGCCGCGGTAACAAAACTCAGCAGCCTGTTCCCCGACCGCGCCGTGACAGGCGTGACTTCCAACGCCTTGCTCAGTGGCGGCGGATCGTTTCATTGTATCACTCAACAGGAGCCTGTCTGATGGTTGCCGGCAATCGAACACTTACCGTGGCGGCATTACAGTCCTGCTATGGTCGTGACATGCAGGACAATATTGACCGTACCATTGAGCTGATTCGAGAGGCAGGGGCGTTGGGAGCGCAGGTGGCGCTGCCTTCGGAGCTGTTTCAGGGTCCTTACTTCTGCACCACCCAGGATGAACGCTGGTTTGATACAGCCTTCCCCGTGGCAGAGCATCCCTGCGTGACGCAACTGCAACCCATCGCCCGAGAGCTGGAAATGGTCATACCCGTGTCGATTTTTGAACGGGATGGACACCAGACCTACAACAGCCTGGTGATGCTGGACCACGAGGGCCGGATCATGGGGGTGTATCGCAAGAGCCATATTCCCGATGGCCCCGGGTATCAGGAAAAATATTATTTCAAACCGGGCGATACGGGCTTCCAGGTATGGCATACCCGCTATGGCTGTGTGGGAGTGGGTATCTGCTGGGACCAGTGGTTCCCGGAATGCGCCCGCGCCATGATGCTGCAGGGCGCGGAGATTTTGCTCTACCCGACCGCCATCGGCTCGGAACCCCACGACCCGGAACTGAACACTGTCAAACCATGGCAACGCGCGATGCAGGGACACGCCGTGTCCAATGTCGTGCCGGTTGTTGCCGCCAACAGAACCGGAACCGAGGAAGGTTTCGGTGCTCTCGGTGCTCCCGGCACTCCCGGCACTCCCGGTACTCCCAGTCCCGGCACTCCCGGTACTCCCAGTCCCGGCACTCCCGGTACTCCCAGTCCCGGCACTCCCGGTACTCCCGGTACTCTCGGTACTCCCGGTGCTCCCAGTCCCGGTACTCCCGGCACTGCGCAATCGTTCTATGGTCACTCTTTTATCGCCGATCACCGGGGAGACCTGGTGGCAGAACTGGGAGACTCGGATCAGGGAGTCATTGTCCACACCTTCGACCTCACCTTTTTGCGCACCCATCGCAGTGCCTGGGGCTTCTTTCGTGACCGCCGGCCCGAGCTGTACGACAAACTGTTGAAGTAACCGCTGTGTCTTGCCCCCGTTTGGTAAAACAGGGAGGCAATGCTAGACTCCTGCTTCGGGATTTTCATCGTGCCTATAGAGCACCGCGGGGGAGGTAAAGTGGAACACCTGGACGCATTCAGAGCGCAGGCACGTGCGTGGCTGCAAGAGAATTGCCCGCCATCCATGCGCACGCCCATGGTGGCGCAAGAGATCGCCTATGGCGGTCGTCATGCCACGTTTGAAAATCCGGAGAGCAAACTGTGGCTCGAGCGGATGGCTGCCAAGGGGTGGACCTGCCCCACCTGGCCGACGGAGTATGGTGGCGGAGGACTGAACCCGGACGAAAACCGGATACTCACCGAGGAGCTTCGCCGCATCCACGCCCGATCCCCCCTCAACAGTTTTGGCGTCAGCATGCTCGGTCCGGTGTTACTGGAGTATGGTACCGAGGCGCAAAAGCAGGAACACTTGCCGAAAATCGTCCGCGCAGAGATTCGCTGGTGTCAGGGCTATTCCGAACCTGGCGCCGGGTCGGATCTGGCGAGTCTGGGCACCCGGGCGGTCAGGCAAGGCGACTTTTTTATCATCAATGGCACCAAAATCTGGACGTCCTACGCCGACAAGGCTGACTGGATTTTCTGCCTGGTGCGTACTGATACGGACGTTCCCAAACATGTCGGCATCAGCTTTATGTTGTTCGACATGGCCAGCGAGGGCGTCAGTACACGGCCGATTCAGCTCATCAGCGGAGCATCTCCTTTCTGCGAAACCTTTTTTGATGACGTCAAGGTGCCGGCGGAAAACCTGGTGGGCAGGCTGAATGATGGCTGGACGATCGCCAAGCGATTGCTGCAACACGAGCGCACCATGATTTCCGGATTCGGTCTCAGTAGCGGAGTGGCGGATCGCGGCAGTAATTTTGCCAGCCTGGAAACCCTTGCCATGCAATATCGCGGAGACAGGGACACCTTGTCCGATCCGGTACTGCGGGATGAAATCGCCCGGTACAAAATAGACGCGGAAGCCTTTGCGCTCACCTCAAGGCGTTCCGCCGAAGAGGCCAGGGCGAATGGCCCCGGTGCGGCATCATCAATGCTCAAGTATTACGGCTGTGAACTGAACAAGCGTCGCTACGAACTGATGCTTGCCGCCATGGGAAATCGCGCGCTGGGTTGGGAGGGTGACGGCTTTTCCCCGGACGAATTGCGGATTACCCGCGAATGGCTTCGCTCCAAGGGCAATTCCATCGAAGGCGGTACGGCTGAAATTCAACTTAATGTGATAGCCAAGCGGGTATTGGGCCTGCCCGATTTGCTGAGCCTGGCCGGCAAGTAACGCCACCCGGAGGCGAGTATGTCATTGGCGCTGAACGACGATCAATTAATGCTGCGGGACTCCGCGCGCGGATTCTGCCGGGAGGAGGCACCGATCAGCGTGCACAGGCGGCTGCGGGACAGCAGGGACGCGCTGGGCTATGATCCCCGGCTCTGGTTGCAAATGGTTGAGCTGGGCTGGGCGGGCATGGCTTTGCCGGAAGCCTACGGCGGCTTTGATTTCGGCTACAGTGGTCTTGGTATTGTCCTGGAAGAAACCGGCCGCACACTGGTTGATTCTCCCCTGATTTCCACGGTGCTGTTGTCAGCGACCGCTATCAACCTGGGGGGTAGTGAAGCATTGAAGAAGGCTTTACTTCCAGAAATTGCCGCCGGTAGTATGGTCGTTGCGTTCGCCGCGGATGAACACGCGCTGCACCGGCCTGAACGCGTCACATGCCGGGCCGAGCCCGTCGGTGCCGGCTACCGGATAACGGGTCGCAAGACCCTGGTGCTGGACGGACACGTGGCGGACCGGCTTGTGGTTGTCGCCCGCACCGCGGGAGAGGACGATGACCGGGAAGGCATCAGTCTGTTTGTTGTTGAAGCCGGCAGTACCAATGTGCAGGTCAACCGCACCTGGATGGTGGATAGCCGCAACGCGTCCGAGGTAGTGTTTGACGGACTCGAGGTATCCGCCGATAAGCTGCTTGGGGAGGCCGGTAAGGGATTCGAGCTGCTGGAACAGATACTCGATACCGGCCGAATTGGGGTTGCCGCCGAGATGCTGGGCAGCATTCAGGAAGTTTTTGACCGCATCGTACAGTATCTGCAGCAGCGGGAACAATTCGGCGTCGCCATCGGTTCCTTTCAGGGCTTGCAGCATCGTGCCGCCGAAATGTACAGCGAGATAGAACTGTGTCGATCATTGGTGCGGGCGGCTCTCACTGAGCTGGATCACGGTGACCGTTACCGTGTGGCGGAACTGGCCAGCATGGCGAAGGCCAAACTGGCGGAGGTTTATTTTATCGTCAGCAATGAAGGGGTGCAGATGCACGGCGGAATCGGCATGACCGATGAATTCGATATTGGTTTTTTTCTGAAACGGGCGCGTGTCGCGGCACAGTTCCTGGGTGATGCGGTCTATCATCGCGACAGGTATGCAAAATTGCAGCAATTTTAGGGGGCGAATCTGCCTGATCAAACCTGGAGAACCCACCCTCAGAGAACCGGATCATGATCAAACTGCGGGGCATATACGAAACCGGCAACCGGATTAACGATGAACCTCTGGTGTACGTATTCGAAGACTTTATGAGCGACCAGGAGGCGGATGCGTTGCTGGAGGCGGCCCGGTCGCGCTTGAAGCAGGCGCAGGTCAGCGCCGACACTGCAGGGGTGGAAAGTGCGGGCCGCACCGGAAGCAATTGCTGGGTGCCCCATTATTACAATCCGGTGGTGGGCGGGTTGGCGGAACGGGTGGCGGAAGTGGTCGGCATTTCCCTGGAAAACGCCGAATCATTGCAGGTTGTGCATTACCGGGAAACTCAGGAATACGCTCCTCATTTCGATGCCTGGGACGCCACCACCGAGCGTGGAAAGCGTTGCATGGCACGCGGGGGTCAGCGCATGGTAACCTGTCTTCTCTATCTCAACGAGGTGGAAGGGGGCGGTGGCACCTGCTTCCCCGGTCTTGATCTGGAAGTTCGAGCCTGCAAGCGGCGCATGCTGCTTTTTCATAATTGTGAGCCGGGAACCACGCTGCGTCATTCGCACAGCCTGCATGGGGGATTACCGGTAAGCCGCGGCGAAAAATGGGCCTGCAATTTCTGGTTCCGGGAGCGCAGTTATCAGACCAATACGATCGGTAACACGCCCCGGACAAAACAGCAGCCCCGGTTCAACAGGGTGGTGTAGCATTATGCCCGAACTGACGATGGAAGATTCCATCAATGTCTTTGGCGAAAAACTCGAACTCTGCGGCGAAAACCCGGTAACCGGTTTCTACCGCGACGGGTGCTGCAATACCGGCGACGCCGACGCGGGTTCACATACCGTGTGCATAGAAGTAACCCAGCGCTTTCTCGAGTACTCCCGTTTCCGTGGCAATGATCTGAGCACGGCGATACCCGAGTTCGGTTTCCCCGGTTTGCAGCCCGGTGATACCTGGTGTCTCTGCGCCAGCCGATGGCTTGAGGCGCAACAGCATGATATGGCTCCCAGGGTGTACCTGACCCGGACTCATAAAAAAGCGCTGGAAATCGTCTCGCTGGAATTGTTGAAGAAGTACGCCGTGGATATCAACTGACAGCACTCGCCCGGTTGACAACCTCGGGAACATGCGGCAAGATTGCCCGCATGAAAAGTACCGCACATGCTACATTCTACTTTTGGTGGCCACGCACCTTGGGCTGCCGGTAGGAACCGTTTGACTTCGTTCTTTGGCCGCCCCGGACAGGCGGCGGCCATTTCCCTCTAAAAACTCTGGTTCGTCATCCTGGTCCGGTCGGTTCAAGAACTCCGACAGGAACCGATCATGAACACAGCAATCAGGCATCTTCAGTACCACAGCCGGGGCGGCATCAGAATCCGCCGTTCGGCCGCCGCCGCGGAATACAGCACGTCGATTGACAAACTGGCGCGTAATCTCGACTCTCAACGCGGTGTGCTGCTGGCTTCCTCGTTCGAATATCCGGGCCGCTATACGCGTTGGGATCTGGGATTTGTCAATCCGCCGCTGGAAGTCAGCGGTCAGGGGCGCAACATGACCATCACGGCATTGAACCGCCGCGGCAAAGTCCTGTTGCCCGAAGTGCGTCGTGCGCTGCGACACCATCACGCTGTCGAAACCTGTGTTCAGGACGCTGAAAAAATAGCCTTGACCGTCTGCGCCGCCGGCGAGGGGTTCAGCGAGGAACAGCGCAGCACACGGCCGTCGGTTTTCTCCATTCTGCGCGGCCTGGTTTCACACTTCTACAGCGACCAGGACGCTTATCTTGGCCTGTATGGCGCTTTTGGCTACGATCTGACGTTTCAGTTCGAGGACATTGACCGGGTTCAGGCCCGGGGAAGCGACCATCGTGACCTGGTGTTGTACCTGCCTGATGAGATCATCGTAGCCGACCATCGCAGTGAGGTGGCGGTATGCTACCGCTATGAGTTTGATTGCCGCGGAGAAGACGACAGGTTTACGGAAACCACCGGCGGATTTGGCCGTTCCGGCACATCTGAACCTTACGTTTCCGCCAGTGAAGCGCCTGTGGTCTGCGATCATCAGCCGGGGGAATACGCGGCCACCGTCAACCGGGCCATCGACTGCTTCAGGCGTGGCGATCTGTTCGAAGCAGTGCCGGGACAGGTTTTTTTACGAGCCGTGTCCTCACCCGCCTTCGACTGTCTTCGGTCGCCTCAGAGAGAGCAATCCGGCACCTTATGGTGCATTGATCAACCTGGGCAGACAGGAGTATCTGGTTGGCGCGTCACCGGAAATGTTCGTGCGGGTGGACGGCAGGCAGATTGAAACCTGCCCGATTTCGGGAACCATACATCGTGGCGTGGATGCCATTGACGATGCGTTGCAGATACGGAAACTTCTCAATTCCAGCAAGGACGAAGCGGAACTCTCCATGTGTACCGATGTCGATAGAAATGACAAGTCCCGGGTCTGCGAGCCGGGCAGTGTTCAACTGGTGGGACGCAGGCAGATCGAGATGTATTCGCGTCTTATTCACACCGTAGACCATGTCAAAGGCACCTTGGCGGCGGGCTTTGACGCGCTGGACGGTTTTCTGGCCCACACCTGGGCGGTCACGGTAACCGGCGCGCCTAAACTGGCGGCGATGGAATTTATCGAAACAAACGAGAAATCACCGCGCCGCTGGTACGGTGGCGCCATCGGCTGTGTCGGTTTTAACGGTAATCTGAACACGGGTCTGACCTTGCGTACCATGCGCATCAAGGAGGGAATCGCCGAAATACGAGCGGGTGCCACCTTGTTGATCGATTCCGACGCCAAGGCGGAAGAAGCGGAAACGCGTCTGAAAGCCGCCGCGTTGATTGATGCGGTGCGTCATTCCTCGCACCCCGTCAAGCATCTGGAGCGAAACCTCAAAGACGAGTCCGGCTTGGGTCTGCAGGTGTTGATGGTGGATCACCAGGATTCGTTCGTGCACAACCTGGGCGCGTATTTTCGTCAGCACGGCGTATCGCTGACCACACTCCGTCCTCAACTTGCCAGACAGTGGCTGCGTCAGCACAAGCCGGACCTGGTGGTGCTGTCACCCGGCCCCGGCAGACCGGAGGACTTCGTCGTGTCCGACACGCTCATGCTGTGCCTGGCGCAGGCGATTCCGGTGTTCGGCGTGTGTCTGGGCTTGCAGGGGATCGTGGAATATTTCGGCGGCAGCCTCAGGATGTTGAATCATCCCGTACACGGCAGGGCGTCAACGGTAGTGCATCAGGGCACGCCGGTTTTTACCGGCATCGCCAGGGAATTTACCGCTGGCCGCTACCACTCGTTGGCCGCCGCCAATGTACCCTCCTGTCTGCGGGTTACCGCCCATACCCATGACGGCGCGGTGATGGCGGTCGAACACAAAACGCTACCGGTTATCGCGGTGCAATTCCACCCGGAATCCATTCTGAGTCTGGCGGACAGCGCGGGCAATCGGCTGATAGCCAATGTGATAACATGGGTATCGCAGCGAGCTGCTCAAGGAGCGGGGGACGCAACCGATTCACTGGTTCGGGAGGTTACGGTCGATCCAGGTTGCCATGCGTAGCCCTGCCAGACTGATCCGGCGCAGGGCGATGCTCTGCATCCGGGCCAGATAGGCCGAATCCAGTTCGGTCACCGCGACACGGCCGCGGACCCGTTCCGCATTCAACACATTGCGTCTGACGTCACCCTCATAGACATCGGTTTGCAGGATCTCCCGGCTTTCCTCAAGCCACGTCTCCCAGGACAGCGTTTCGCGGCTGACCCGGGCTTGCAGGGCATCTGCCTCATCCATCAGTAGTGCCAGGGTTTGTGTCATCGGCGCGCCGCTGAGCGCGCGGTCCCAGCGGGCGTGCAAGGGTCCGTCTGAGGTGGGGATGGCATTGCCTCCGCGATCACCGTCGGCAAACACCGTGGCGGAGTATAGCGAGCCGGCATGCAAGGGCTGATGAATATCACCGGCCAGATGAAGCAACCAGCACAGTGCGATGGCGCGGTCTCCGTCATCCGCTGACTGATCCAGCAGCACCCGCGTATTAAAATCCAGCGCGGTCACGATATTGTCTGCATCGCGCTCGCTCTGAATGGATGCGGCAGGCTCACCCGAAACATTCGGCAAACGTTCGGTATTGATATACACATTGCCCTGGAGGTTCTCATCGAGCAGCCCGCCGCGTACCCAGGCCCCGTCGATATAATGCCAGGCGGGCCGGTTGTATCTGTCCGCTTCAGCGTCGGGAAGGCCGCGGGCCAGATCCGGCCAGAAAGCGGCCTGACCCAGCAGCCAGGTGATGCGGCGTTCCGGTCCGGCAGCGCGGACCGATACCGGCATCCGATCAAGAAAATCTTCCTCGAAGCGGGGATGGTGCTGCAGGATTTCCTGGAGTTCGCCGAGGGATGACGGGCTCATGAAACGAATGGCGACTTCGACGGAAAGCCGGTGCCCGACACCGTCCCAGGCAAAAACACGGGTGCAGCAGAGCAACAGTGAGGCGAGGACCAGATGCCTGCCGCCCATGCGAAACTACACCTCCAGCCATTCAGTCCGGACGGAGTCCGCCTGCGTCAGGCTGTCAGGGGTACCTTCATAAACGACCCGGCCATGACCCATCACATACAGTCGATGAGAAATTCTTAGCGCAATCGACAGCTTCTGTTCCACCAGCAAAATCGCGACACCGCGTTTTGCAATTTCCTGCAGCAATTCGCCAACCTGCGTCACGATCTTGGGAGCGAGCCCCTCGGTCGGTTCATCGATCATCACCAAATCCGGATCGCCCATGAGGGTGCGGCACATGCACAGCATCTGTTGCTCGCCACCGCTTAATACGCCACCGTTGACGTCGGCGCGCTCACCCAGATTGGGAAACATGCGAAACATTTCCTCGATCGTCCAGCGTCCACTGCTGCGACTCGACTTCATGCCCAGTGTCAGGTTCTGCCTCACTGTCAGGGTAGGGAAAATATCGCGGTTTTCCGGTACATAGCCGATGCCGCGATGGGCGATTTCAAAACTTCGGAGGCCGGCGATTTCCTCACCCTTGAAGCGGATGGAGCCCAACGGCGTAACCTCGCCCATGATCGCCTTGATGGTGGTTGAACGGCCGACGCCGTTACGCCCCAGCAGGCTGACGATTTCGCCTTTCCTGACCTGGAAATTCACGCCCTGAAGAATATGGCTTTTGCCGTAGTAGGCGTGGAGGTCATTGACTTCAAGCATTTTCTTCAGCCTCCTTTGCCGCACCCAGGTAGGCTTCCTGTACCTTCGGGTTCGCACGCACCCGTTCCGGAATATCGGAGGCGATGACCTCGCCGTAAACCAGTACGGTGATCCGGTCGGCAACATCAAAGACGATACCCATATCGTGTTCCACCATCACCAGGGTTTTGCCCTCGGTGACCCGCCGGATAAGTTCCACAGCGCTGGCAGCTTCGCTGTGACTCATGCCGGCCACAGGTTCATCCAGCATGACCATGTCGCCGCCGCCGGCAATCGCGATTCCCAGTTCCAGGGCGCGTTGTTCCGCATAAGCCAGTTGACCCGCGGGATAGTGAGCCTTGTCCGCCAGTCCTATCTCGTTAAGGGTGGCGCGGGCTTTCTGGTTGAGTTTTTCAGCTCGTCCCAGCAGGGTCCAGAACGAATAGCGATAGCCCATGGACCACAGCAGCGCGCAGCGGACATTTTCAAAAACATTCAGTCGCGGAAAAATATTGGTTACCTGAAAGCTTCGTGCGAGCCCCCGACGGGTAATTTCATAGGGTGAAAGGTTATGGATGGGCTCCCCTTTGAATTCAATAGTGCCTGATGTCACACCATGGCGGCCGCTGATCAGATGGAACAGAGTGGACTTGCCTGCGCCGTTGGGCCCGATAATGGCATGCTTCTCCCCCTCGACGATGTCGAGACTGACGTTCCGTATAATTTCGGTTTCACCAAATTTCTTGCTGACGTTTTTCAGGGAGAGTATCGCCATGGCCTCAGTCCTGTTTCAGCCTGTCGGCGCTTGCTGATTCCCAGGCATCGGAAAGCCGGGGCAGGGAACGGCGTGTCGCATACAGGGCAGCCAGGGCCGTGGCTGCCAGTACCAGCCAGCTCAGCCATCCGGACGGGTCGAAAGGGATGCCGAGAAAATCGAATACATCACTTTCTGTGTGACTCATCTCCAGCATGGCCACCGAACTGACCACAAACACCAGCGCGGGAATGCCGGTTGTCAGATAAGGGAGTATGAGATATCTCAGCCGCCGTCTGACCCAGGCGGACTGATGCATCATGATGAATCCGGCGAAACCCTGCGGCAAAAACATGACGGTGAGTACGAACATGATGCCAAGATACAGCATCCACAGTTCCGTGTAGTTGCTCAGCAGCGAGTTCATCAGCGTCAGTACAACCGCGCCGATGATAGGGCCAATGAAATATCCCAGCCCGCCAATGTAGGCCATAAGCAGTACGCGGCCCGACGTTGCCGCATTGAGGTTTTCCTCGGTGACGATCTCATAGTTCAGGGCGAACAATCCACCGGCAACCCCGGCAAAGAAACCGGAAGCGCAGAACGAGATAAACCTGACCTTGCGCGCACTGTAACCGATGAATTCGGCCCGTTCCGGATTATCCCGCACGGCGTTGGCCATACGCCCGGAGGGTGTCTGGGTGAACAGATACATCAAAACGGTTGTGATGAACACCCAGGCGGCCGCAAGGTAATAGATTTCGATACTCTGCGCGAAATCCACGCCGAAGAATTCGGGGCCGAACGTGCGGTCCGCGCTTACCCCTTCCTCGCCGCCGAAAAAATCCACCAGAATCAGCGAAGATGCCGCCACCAGTTCACCGAGGCCAAGGGTGATCATCGCGAATACGGTCCCGGCCTTGCGGGTGGAAAAGCTGCCGATAAAGATTCCCGCCGCGAGGCCGAACAGCCCTCCGATCAGAGGAATCAGCGTGACCGAAAAGTAGGCGGTTTCAAATTCGATCATCGACAGGGCGTGAACCGCCATAAAACCGCCCAGTCCAAAATAGACCGCATGTCCAAACGACAACATGCCTCCCTGGCCCAATAACATGTTATAGCTGAGGGCGAATATGATGGCGATCGCCATCTGGTTCAGAATGGAGGTTGCCAGAATTGAGTCGAAGAACCGCGGCAGCACCAGCAGAGCAATGGCAAAACCGATCCACAACGAAAGTTTCTTGAGCAGGTTCATCAAGTCTCCCGTTTTCCGAACAGGCCGTTGGGCTTGAAAATCAGAATCAGCACCAGCAACAGGAATGGCAACAGCGGTGCAATCTGTGGCAGGGTTATTGTCCAGATATCGTTCAGGGGATGATCACGATCAAAGGACACACCAATCCAGTTCAGCAAGTCCGGCATGCCGACGTTTGAGGCGATGGCGTATGACTGCAGCAGACCGATAAGCAACGAGGCGACAAACGCCCCGAACAGAGAACCCAGCCCGCCGATAACGACAATGACAAATACAATGCTACCCAGGACCAGCGCCATGCCG
>JBBDLF010000002.1:0-25940 GCA_040879025.1 Pseudohongiellaceae bacterium | reverse complement strand
CCCGCCGATAACGACAATGACAAATACAATGCTACCCAGGACCAGCGCCATGCCGGGGAATGTGGTCAGCACAGGACCGGCGATGACACCGGCCAGCCCGGCCAGGGCCGTGCCGACACCGAACACGGCACAGAAAATGAAGGGGACGTTGTGGCCGAGGTTATTGACAGTATGAGGATGCGTGATCGCGGCCTGAATGATTATACCGACGCGGCTGCGGGTGAGTACGTAGTACAGACCGATGAAAATACTGATGGAGATGGCGATCATGAACGCCCGGTAGGCGGAAAACTCCTGGCCGAACAGAGTGAAAAGCGCGAAATTCAGTATCTCGGGTGACTGGTAGTTCTGGGTGGCGCGTCCCCAGAAAAATTGCACCGTCTCCTCGATCAGGAAGGCGAGACCGAAGGTAAAGATCAGTTCCGCGACATGACCGGACTTGTGCACGCGGCGAAGGCCGTAGCGTTCAACCAGGGCACCGGCAAACCCGACAATAACCGGCGCGAATAATAGTCCGCCCCAGAAACCAATGTACTGGCTGATGGAGAAAGCGAAATAGGCCCCCAGCATGTAAAAACTGGCATGAGCGAAATTCAGTACGCCCATCATGCTGAAAATGAGAGTGAGGCCACTGGCGAGCATGAACAGCAACAGGCCGGTGACCAGGCCATTCAAGGTGGCGAAGATAAAAACTTCAAGCATATCGGTGTCGGCTCAGGCGCCCCCCATGACTACCCTGTTCCAGTGATTCTGGAACCTCTCTAAGGACGCCTCATGCGACAGCTGGTTTCCATGACGGTCTCTTCCATGGGAACACTGAATTCCGTCAGTAATCCAAAGCCGGAATTGTCAGCGTCAACCTGGATGCCTTCATCGGTGTGGCGGGAAATGTGCAAGGATTGAATAATCTGGTGGTCATCACCGCGCATCCAGACTTCTTCCCCTGTAAGGGTAGTGAACCGCATGTCTTCCATGGCCAGGGCGACGTCATAAGGATCGGTGCTCTGTGTTTTTTCCATCGCGGCGACGACCATCTGAAGGGCAGTGGTGATACGCGGTTGCGTTAAGTCATTATTCGGGTTGGCGGCTTTGAAAGCGCGAGTGTATTCAAGCCGCTCGGTGGACTGGATGGGATTGGCATGGTCGTTATGCACCAGGAAAATCTGATCCTTGCCGCCTTCTCCGAGTGTGGCGGTGATGCCGTCGTAAGCCGCGTAGAAAGTATAAACAGGGATGTCCAGCCCCGAGTCGATAATGCTCCGCGCCAGGGATACCATGTCGGCGCCAAAATTGCCGGTGATTACCGCATCGGCTCCCGAGGCGACGATCTTGGTGACATAGGGTGTGAAATCCTTGACCTGGCCGATGGGGTGAAATTCGTTACCGACTATTTCAATGTCCGGGCGCTTCTGGTTTAAAAGTTCCACTGAGGTGTCCGCGACCACCTGGCCGAAAGAATAATCCTGTCCGATGACGTAGATACTCTTTAAGTCGGTATTTTGCGTAATATAGTCAGTCAGGGTATCCAGTTTCATATTTGCGTGAGCGTCAAAGCGAAAATGCCAGAAACTGCAATTCTCTTCCGTCAGCACCGGGTCCACGGCGGAATAATTGATTTGCAGAACCCGCTGTTCAGGATTACGACGGTTGTGCCGGGTGATGGTTGAATTCAGGGCGTTGGCAACCGCGGAACTGTTACCCTGAAAAACAAACTGGATTCCACCGCCCACCGCCCGCTGGAATTGCAGTTGGGTGTCGGTCGGACTTTGCTTGTTGTCCAGGGGGACGATCTCGATCTGCCTGCCGCCAAGAATTCCACCCTGAGAGTTGAACAGGTAGTCCGCGGCGAACTGCAATTGTTTGAGCCCGCTGTTGCCGACGCTGGCGAAGGATCCGCTCAGAGGGTCGATAAAGCCGATGCGGACCGGATCCTGGGCGCTGGCGGCGGAGCCCGCCAAAAGGGTGATGAGCAAGGCTGGAATGGAAAAGTGTTTGATTTTATTCATTATTTTTGACACTTTTTTTGATAGGGCGATGTTCTGGGAATCCGGTCCTTTTACGTTAATCATGTAGTCGGGCCTCGGTTTCGCGTGATATTTTTTACTGACCACTGAACGCCAAAAGCACTCCGACATTAACCCAGTCGGCAACCATTATCAAGGCAATCGGGCTGGAGCGGGCCTGCGGGACGGTGGGAATGCGCTGCCCTGGCAAGCCTGGGTGATGAAATGGCGCAGTTCCAGCGCGGGCAACGGACGGCAGTAAAAATAACCCTGTCCGGCCGTGCAACCCATGGATTGCAACAGTGGCTCCACCGCTTCGAGTTCGATGCCCTCCGCGACAATTTCCAGGCCCAGATCTTTCGCCAGCCCAATCGTGGCTCGCACGATATGCTGTTTGCTTTGTTCGTCAAGCAGCGTGCGAATGAACATCTGGTCAATTTTCAGCGCGCTGACGGGAAGTTCATCCAGATACTGCAACGAACAATACCCGGTGCCAAAGTCATCGATTGAAATCACCACACCGTGGTTCGCCAGTTGCCTGAGCACCTCGGTGGCCAGTGCGAAATCCTTCATTACAGCGTTTTCTGTCAGCTCCAGCTCCAGCACGTGTGGAGGCAAAGCGTACTTCCGCAGCAGTGATTTCACCTCGCTGACAAAGTCAGGTGAGTGCAGGTTGGTCGCCGAAATGTTCACCGCGACATTCTGTAGTTCGAGTCCCACTTTGCGGAAGTCCTTGAATTCGCGCAGTGCCTTGTCAATCACCCAGGTAGTGAGCCGGTGCATCAACATGCTTCCTTCCACTATCGGGATGAACGCCCCCGGTGAGATGGCTCCGCGTTCGCTGTCGGTCCAGCGCAGCAATGCCTCTACACCGATAATTCTGCGGGTGGACAGCTCATATTTTGGCTGGTAATGCAGTGTCAATATATCCTCGTCCAATGCTTGTTTGAACATGCCCAGCAATTCAATATTCTGGCGGGACAGGGTTTGCAATTCAGGGGAGTAACGCAGATGCCTGATCTGACGAGCGTGCCCTTCACTCAAACAGATTTCCGCTTTGCGCATGTAACCGTCAGGGTCGCTGGCAACGTCATCAATAGGCAAGCTGCCGCAATGGAATTCCAGCAGAACGGGAATGCCTTCAAACGTGACGGGAGAGGAAAAAGCGCATTCCATTTGCGGCACAAAGTTCCCGAACGCCGCTTGAAGGCTGTTTGGCACCAGGACCGCCAGATGGTTGAATCGCGGTTGATAGATTTCCGTTTCACAAGCCAGATTCTCCCGTAGGCTCTGTTCAGTCTGAATCACCGCCGTACGGCTGAAATCCTGTCCGAGCTGCAGGGAAAGTTCTTCCAGGTTCGAAATATCGATCAGATAGAGCTGCGCCGACTGGTTGACCAACAACTCATGATCACGGTTCAGCCTGTTCAGCAGCGCGACTTTATTGGGCAATAGCGTGAACACATTATGCACCAGTTGCCAGCGAATCTGATGGATGTAAACTCGTAGCAGGTCGGAAGCCGACCCGACCAGGGCGCCGATGATGACGAAGAACAGGGTTCGGTACAACCAGTTCACCGTTGGCTGCATTTCCCCCGTAAGCGTGTCGATGGGCATAAGCGGACCGAGTGCCACGCCCCCCAGCAGAGCCACGACGACTCCGCCGCGCAGGCCATACACCAGAGCCCCCAGAACGACAGGAATATACATTGAATGCGAGTAAACGTAGCGGATGCCACCGGTGGTATAAACCAGGACAGTCACGCCAACGAGCAGCGTCAAAGTCAGAGTTGCGAAATAACGGGATACAGTGACTTCACGTGCTTCAAACCATTTAATCCAGTTGCTCAAAAACATGGAACATCCTTTTATTTACAATCTGAATGAAATGTTCGGGACCTGCGTCCGGCCTGTTACCTGAGTCGAAATCTCCGGTAACGCGGCTGTGGTTAAAACATAACAGGCGCAATCCGGCCTGTATACGCGGCTCACTTCGCTGCTACAAATTGCCACATTTCTCTATAGACGAGGGATGTTGGATGAAGCTGATTTTGTAAAAAAGCAGCATGGTGCCTGCATTCCCGTAGCGATAATGAAATAAGCCGGCCTTTATAAATCGAATACTGATTTTTGCGGTCTGTATTCTGAAATTACTTAATTGTCCGATTTAGCCCGGATATCAAACGCGTGGAGAGTCATATGATTGTCGGAGTCCCCAGGGAGATCAAGGCAGGCGAACGGCGTGTGGGCATGACGCCGGAAAGTGTCAGGCTGCTTACCGAAAAAGGGCATACCGTCATCGTGGAGCGTGATGCCGCGACAGCCATCGGGATGAGCGATGAGGCTTACGCGAAGGGGGGGGCACGGCTGACGGATCGTGCCGATGAGGTTTACCGGGACGCGGAACTGATCGTCAAGGTCAAGGAGCCGCAGCTTGAGGAATGCGCTCGATTGCGGGCCGGCCAGGCGATTTTCACCTATCTGCACCTGGCCGCTTATCGTGAGATCGCCGAAGCGCTTCTGGGTTCTGGTGTTACGTGCATCGCCTATGAGACTGTGACCGACAGCCATGGCGGGCTGCCCTTGCTCATCCCGATGAGTGAAGTGGCTGGACGCATGGCCATTCAGGCCGCCGCACACAGCCTGGAAACCAGCCAGGGAGGCAGTGGCGTATTGTTGCCGGGCGCACCCGGGGTGCTTCCCGGAAAGATATTGATTCTCGGTGCCGGCGTGGTGGGAGTGAACGCAGCCAGAATGGCGGCAGGTTTAGGGGCACGAGTTACCATTATGGATCTGAGCCCTGATAAACTGCGACAAATTGAACAATTGTTCTGGGGCAAGATAGATACGCTGTTATCCACCCCCGGTTCCATTGAAAGGCAACTTCCCGAAGTGGATGTCGTGATTGGCGCGGCTCTGGTCCCGGGGGGCTCCGCTCCCAGGCTGATCAGCCGGGAAATGCTGAAACTGATGAAACGCGGATCGGTGCTGGTGGATGTCGCCATAGACCAGGGAGGCTGTTTCGAAACCAGCCGTCCCACTCGGCATGATGACCCGACTTACCTCGTCGACGGGATAGTACATTATTGTGTGGCCAATATTCCCGGCGCTGTTCCGAAAACGTCGACCTATGCGCTGTGCAACGCAACGTTACCCGTGATCAGCAAACTGGCGAACAAAGGGGTGTTGGAAGCGCTGCGGGAGGACGAACACCTTCGCAATGGGTTGAACATACACCGGGGTGGCGTTACCCACGAAGCGGTGGCGAAGGCGCTCGGCAAGGACCTGTTGCCGGCGCTGGAATCGTTATCAGAGTAGCCGCCGGACACTAATAAACTTCAAACAAGCCGGCCGCGCCCATGCCACCGCCAACACACATCGTGCACACCACATACCTGGCGCCACGTCTCCTGCCTTCAATGAGCGCATGAGCCACCATCCGCGAGCCGCTCATGCCGTAAGGATGACCAATGGAGATAGCCCCGCCATCGACGTTGAGCAGTTCATCGGGAATGCCCAGCTTCCCGCGGCAATAGACCACTTGCACGGCAAAGGCTTCGTTCAGTTCCCATAGGCCGATGTCGTCCATTGTCAATCCGAAACGTTGCAGCAATTTGGGTACGGCATAAATCGGGCCGACGCCCATCTCATCGGGCGCCAGGCCTGCAACCGCCACACCCCGGTAGGCGCCCAGTGGCTGCAATCCTTTTTTTTCCGCCAATGCCGAGTCCATCAGTACACAGGCCGACGCGCCGTCTGAAAGCTGACTGGCGTTACCGGCCGTAATCGTGCCACCCTCTATCACCGGTTTCAGGCCGGACAGGCCTTCCAGCGTGGTAGTGGGGCGATTGCCTTCATCTTTCTCGAGGCAGACTTCATGAATGCTCTGTTGTTTGGTTTCCTTGTCGATTTGGATCATCCTGGACGGCATCGGCACGATTTCCGCATCGAACCTGCCAGCCTCCTGCGCGGCGTGTGTCCGTCGCTGACTTTGCAGGCTGTACTCGTCCTGCTGTTCGCGGCTTACCTGGTAACGTTTGGCCACGACTTCGGCGGTCTGAAGCATGGGCATGTAGGCATGCTCGGAATTATTCAGCACGTTGGGGTCCTGCGTGCGATAGGAGTTGCGGTGCTCATTTTGTACCAGGCTGATTGTTTCCAGACCACCGCCGATCACAACCGGCATATTGTCCATCACAATCTGTTTGGCGGCCGTGGCAATCGCCATCATGCCCGAGGCGCACTGGCGGTCGAGGCTCATGCCGGAAACCGTGTCCGGCAAACCCGCCGCGACGCCGACCAGCCTGCCGATGTTATAACCTGTACTGCCTTGCTGCACCGCGCAGCCCATGATCACATCGTCCACTTCGCCCGGCTCGATGCCGGCTCGCTTTATCGCCTCACGGACTGCATGAGCGCCGAGAGTCGGTCCATCCGTATCGTTGAACGCGCCCCGGTAGGCCTTGCCGATTGGCGTTCTCGCCGTGGATACAATGACTGCTTCTTTTACCATGGATTTCCCCTTCGGGTTACTCAGACCGCGGTGCCGTGCTGCAGCCATTCTGAAAACTCACTGTTAATCATTTCCTGCGTCGCATATCAGTGCCAGCACCGGCTCCATTGCATTCCGGGTCAGTTCCATCATTTCCGCGTCACTGCGATCCTGAATCGGATGGGGCACAAACAGTCCGTTAGGCTGCACACCCAGCGACCGGCCCTGAGCCGCCGCCGCGTCCACGAAAGCGGATGATGCCACAAACCCTCCAGGAATTCCCCGGCTTTCCAGGTCCACCAGGTCATGCAAACTGCACGACGTGCAGGAACCTCAGTCGGCCAGCGCGATGATAACCGCATCGCTTTCGCTGCTGATTTGCTGTTTCAGACTGGTCGGCGCAATCCTTGTGAAGGTGGGTTTTGTATAACGCTTCACTTCTGCTCCAAGCTCCCGCAGACGGCCTTCTATGACATCCAGAAATTCTTTGCCGCGAGGTTTTGAAATGTCCAGTAGCGCCACGATCTTGCCTTGCAGGCCCGTCAGGCGGTTCTGCAGTTTTCGCTGCGGTGGGTTCAATTCCCCGGTTGGATCAAGCAGTACATCGTCGTTCGGCATGGCTCGTTTCCTCGGTTGCTGGCGCGTGACCGCGCCTTGTCGCAAGCCCCTCAGGGCATGCTGAAATGGTGCACATTAATGGGACAGGACACTAGTTTACCCGCTGTGAGACCAGTTGGCTTCCTCTTTCTCCGGACGCCACCCAACCTCCGATGACAGCGGAAAAAAAGCCGGCATCGCCGCCGGCGGCGACAATGTGCAGACCATCGTCTCGAAATTTGGCCAGGCGTTGGTCTTTCAGGGTTTCCGGCATGCCTTCGGCAATGTTGCCGGCACCGCGCACAATCTCTGCGCCGGGTAACTGCAGATGTTCAATCAAGGCGGCTTTCACGTCGGCCTTGTTCCAGCCACTTTCCTTGAACACACGGCGGTGTTCAGGGCAGATCACGAGAATCGCATCGGCCATCTGGAACAGTTTGCAATGCACCACGCTGCGCAGGCTGAGCGCCATGCTGCGGCTGAGTGAGTCGGCCGTACGTGATCGTTGATCCACGATCGGTTGCAGGCCGTCGCCCGCGAACAGATTCACAACCGAATCCTTGCGTTCAAAACCCCGATCCATCGCCAATGACGGCCAATGCTCATCTGATTCATCCTCGGCGAAACAATAAGTGTATTTGCCGGGGTTGCCGAGTGTGGCACGATCGATTTCACCCGGAATGCCGCCACCGACATTGCGCACCAGCAATTGCAAGGCCCGACCGATGGTCGCGTTGGCCCGGTTGCCCTGGCCCAGCGCATTGATTCCCCAGTTCATACCGATATGTCTGGACACCGGCCCGTTGACGACAATGACCGGCGAAGAAAAATAAGTGGTACATAGCAAACCGTGGAGACAGAAGGGGTCTTGCAGCGCCGCTTCCACCGTGGCCAGCACGACCGGGAAATATTCCGGTTTGCAGCCGGCCATGACGGCGTTGATGGCAATTTTTTCGACGCTGCAGGCAACCAGGTCCGGAGGAATCGCGCCGATGATTTCCCGGGGATCGCGCTCGCTGCCGTTCAGCATGCGCATTACGCGCAGGGGAGTGGGCGGTACCACAGGCAACCCATCAGTCCATCCATGGTCATAACAAGCCTCAATGGCATCGGTGGAGTCATCCAGCATCAATTCCCGCGATTGCAATGGGTTTTGAGCAAACCTCAATGCCAGCGTTTCTTCCATGCCCGGGTCCTGGGTTCGGGAACCACAGCCAGGCTGGAAGTCGGTTATCCCCTCGCCAAGATCGGCAATGCCGGTCAATTCCCGCCACTGCTTTTTATCCCAGCCTGCAATGCGCTGCACTTCGTTCTCACCACGGAAATGGATTAGCGTGGGCACGATTTCAATCTGGTGGCGCCAGGAGAACTCCAGTGAACTGTCATCGACGGGTTGGGTTACGGTCGCGGCAAAGGCGGGATCATCCTGCACATAAACCGAAAGCGCCGAACCGTACAGCTTGTCCAGTGGTTCCAGCAGGGGCTCTATCAGCGCGCAGGTGGGACATTGCTTCTTGACCACCAGTGCATAACGGCTTTCCTGGGTCGGGTTCACGGTTCTGGGCCTGTTGACTGTGTGGGTGTCCAGCTTATCGCAACTTATCGAGTTTGCCGGTGCCGTGTGGATTGCAATATGATATCACGGCACCAACGGGCAAAGTGAAACCCTTTCCTTCCGAGGCTTCATGTCAACGCAAAGTGTTATAGTGCAGATAGCTCTGCTGCTGATTCTGGCGGCCGTGATTTTCTATGTTCTGGTGTGGCCTCGTTGGCGTGTGCGCAGGATTCTATCCCGCCCCGTCCCCGAAAGCTGGCTGAACATCGTGCGCCGGCGTCTGCCGTATTACGACAGACTTCCTGCCGGAACGCAGCGACAGCTGTGGGCGAATATCAGGATGTTTTTGGCGGACAAGCGTTTCGTGGGCTGCGCCGGGCAGTCCGTTGACGATGAGATACGCGTGACAATCGCCGCACAGGCCTGCCTTCTGTTGCTGAACAGACCTACCAGTTGTTACCGGGAACTGCGCAGCATTCTGATCTATCCTTCCACGTTTGTCGCTACTCGCGACGAGCGCGATGAGTTGGGTCTGGTTTCCACTACCCATACCGCATTGCTCGGGGAGTCCTGGGATCATGGCAAGGTGGTGCTGGCGTGGGACAGTGTGGAAAACGGCGTGCTGGACCTGCGCGATGGGTACAATGTGGTATTGCATGAATTTGCACATCAATTGGACCATGAGTCCGGTACCACCAACGGCGCGCCGATTCTCAATTCCCGCGGTGACTATGTTGACTGGTCACGGGTTCTGGCCGGGGAATTCGCGCTTCTGCAACAGGCGGTCGAGCGGCATGAGCCCACTGTACTGGATGCCTATGGCGCCACGGATCCCGCCGAGTTTTTTGCGGTGGCGACGGAGACTTTTTTTGAAAAGCCCGCAGAGCTTAAAGAGAGGCACCCGACGCTGTACCAGGAGTTGAAGGACTACTACTGTGTTGATCCCGCTTCCTGGCAGTAATCCGCAGCCAGCCAGGTACTGCCAACCGGCTCATCAACCGGCTTAATAGATGAATCCGAGGGCACAAATCCCCACCAGTATGTTGATAATCATAAAAACCGACGAGGTGCGCGAGATCACTTTCCAAAGTTGTGGTCCCTTGTATGCCGCCCTGATGCCGACAACGAGTATAACCGTGTAGCCCAGCATGGAAGCGGTAATCGCAAAAAACCGCAGCCATGCTTGCTGATCCACTGCCTGGCTTGCCGCAATAAAGAAGATTCCAGCGCCCAGAAAATAGAGTAGCCAGTAAGTGATGGCGAGGCCGTATTCGCCCGATAATAGCCGTGTCATCAACGATCTGTTGTCGATCGGGCTGACGCCTTGATTAGTTTGCTGTGCCATCATTCGGAACCTGTCAGTGCGCGGCCCGGCCCTGAAGTGTTTCGATGTGCTCTCGTACTATTCATAACGAAGCGCATCGATGGGGTCCAGATTGGCGGCCTTGGCGGCGGGAAGAATTCCGAAGATTATACCAACAAAGGCTGAAAACCCCAATGACAGCGCCACCGCCCACAGCGGGATGCTGGCGGGAGGGAAGGACGGGATATTGGTGGCGATAAGCGTACCCAGGCCGTAGCCAAGCGCCAGTCCGATGAGCCCGCCGAATAACGACAGCACCACCGCTTCGATAAGAAACTGCAATAAAATATGGTGACGCTTGGCGCCAATCGCCTTGCAGATACCGATCTCGCGGGTACGCTCGGTAACCGAGACAAGCATGATGTTCATGATGCCAATGCCGCCCACCAGCAGTGAAATGCTGACAATGCCGCCGACCACCAGCGTCACCATGCCGATGATATTGTCGACGGTCTGCATCAGTTGTTCCGGTGTCTGGATCTGAAAATCGTCACTGTCTTCCACGCCAAGATCGTGAGCATCGCGCAGCAGCGTGGTGACGCGGGTGGCCAGTTCATCAATTTCAGCGTCTTCGCCTGCGCGTAACTGAATCTGAATATCAGTCTGGGTACGATTGCCCTGAATGCTTTGCATGGTAGCAAAGGGAACCAGCACGATATCGTCCTGGTTGAAACCCATGATCTCGCCCTTGGATTCCAGCAAGCCGACGATTTTGAACCATTCGCCGCCCAATTCGAAGTACTCGTTGACCGGGTTGTCGGGCAGAGACAGGTTTTCGCGGACCGCGTCGCCTATCACCGCCACGCGGCGCCGGGTGGCGTTATCACTGTTGGCCAGGAAGCGACCGGACTGCACAAAGTACTGACCCACATCCCGGTAAGCGTAGGTGGTGCCCATTATCTGGCTGAATGAGGTTTGGGCCCCATACCGAATCTGGGCGGAACGTGTGGCGTACAATATGGGAGTAATGGACGCGATGCCGTCGACACGTCGTTCGATCAGTTCCAGGTCATCCGCGGTGAGGCGTGCTCTTCTCCCCTGAATCTGATCCTGTAGCGGCGTATACGAACGGATGGTGAGGCTGTCGCTGCCGAGAGCGGAAAATTGCTCACCCACCGAGGCGCTCATGCCCTGGGTCAGTGAAATCACAGCGATGACGCTGGCCACGCCGATAACGATGCCCAACGTGGTCAGGAAACTTCTGAAGCCGTGGGCCAGGATGGATGCCATCGCCGCCCGGGTACTTTCGAATATCGCGAAAAACATGCGTGAATTCCTGAATCAGAACCGCCGTCAGGCGGTCTGCAGCTTGTCCTGAAAAATCCTGCCATCCTTCATTTCCACCACGCGCCTGCAATGCTGCGCGATCTCGTGTTCATGGGTGACCATGATGACCGTATGACCTTCGCTATGAAGTTCATCAAACAGTTCCATTATTTCAACTGTGGTCCTCGAATCCAGATTTCCTGTCGGCTCATCTGCCAGCAGTATGGATGGATGCGTGACCAGCGCACGGGCAATGGCCACACGCTGGCGCTGCCCTCCCGATAACTGGTTCGGCAGATGATCCATGCGATCATCCAGGCGTACACGACGCAGAGCCTCCGTCGCCATCTGCTTGCGCTTGCCCAGGCGGATGTTGCGGTATATCAGCGGTTGCATGACATTTGCCAGCGCCGTGGCACGAGGTAGCAGGTTAAAGCTCTGGAAAATAAATCCGATTTCGCGATTGCGGATTTCCGCCAGTTCGTTTGGCATCAGGTTTTCCACATTGTTGCCGTTGAGGTGGTACTGCCCCGACGTAGGGCGGTCCAGGCAACCCAGAATATTCAGCATCGTAGACTTTCCCGAACCGGACGAGCCGATGAATGCGATGTATTCGTTTTTCTCGACGCGGGTGCTGATACCGTCAAGCGCACGAACGGTTTGGTCTCCCATTTCGTAGTACTTGGTGATACTGTCCAGTTCGATCAGTGCCATGTCAGTGCGGTCCGGTAAGGTAACGGCGTCAGAGTTCGACCGGCGTAACGGAGAGCCGATCGCCGTCGAGCAAATGGCGCAACACGGAATCGGGGCCTACGATGATTTCCCTGTCGGAATCCACTCCACCCAGAATTTCCTGGTACTCATCGTCCGAAATACCCACGTCCACCTGTGTCTTGCGGGCGACACCGTTGTCGTTGACAAACAGGAAATATTCGCTGCGCAGCGCCGAGCGGTCTTCCTCAAAAATAATCGCGCGAATGGGTGCGGTCAGCACTTCCTCGTCCTGACGCGTAAAAATTTCCGCCCGGCAGGACATGCCTGGTCGCAGCACGACACCGGCGGCGTCGGTGATATCAATCTCGACTGTAAAGCTGAGTCCCTGGCGGCCGGTCGCTACCTTGGCCGTGTTGGCGATGAATCCCACCACGCCCTGCATGGGCTGGTCGGGGTAGGCGATGGCGACGATTTCCGCCCGCTGGCCTTCGGCGATAGTGGCGACATCAGCTTCGTCTACCAAAACCTCGGTGTAAATGCTTGCCGGATTGGCGATGGTCATCAGCGATGAGCCGGGAATATTGGTGGAACTGGCTATGGCGGTTTCCCCCACCTTGATGTCCAGGCTGGTTACAACGCCGTCGATGGGCGAGAGAATCTGGGTCTTGCTCAACTGGTCGTTGACCTGCTCGAGCTGTGCGCGTGCCTGTAACAGGCGCTCCTGGGCGGATTTCAGATCGACCTCCGCCAGATTGAGCTGGCTGGTCAGATTCTCGTATTCCTCATCACCGATCATATTCCGTTCGTGCAATCCCTTGGCTCGCTCCCACTGGGTGAGCAGATTGTCTATGCGCAGCTGCTGCCGCTCGATATCGATTTCGTTCAGTCGTACCGAGGCCTCGCTTTGCTGAAGGCTCGCGAGCAGATTCTTGTCATCTACCCGCAGCACCACCTGACCTGCCTTGACGCGGTCCCCCTCTTCAACAAAAATCTGTGACACCTTTCCAATAACCTCGGAACTCAGCAGCACTTCTTCTTCATGCGCCAGAAAGCCGGAGGCAAGTATCGAGGGACTGATAACCCGCCGCTCGAGCGATGCCACCTGAACGTCCTTGGTGTTGGTGTCAAAGAAGGCCCGGTTCATAAAAGGCAGGGCGATGACCGCCGCGACAATTACAATGACCAGTGTGAGCTTTTTCCAGTTCATAATGGACTCGACAAATTTATGAATGATTGTTCAGTTAAAAGCGAAAAAAGCCATGGTGCCGAACACCAGAACAAATGGCGCAAGCACAATGGCGGCCGCCCTGGCGTGACCACACTGCAACCACTGCTGGTAACCTGCCACTGTCAGAGCCAGAGCCCAGAACATGGGCAGATGCATCGAATCAAGCATGTTCTGTAACAGGAAGTTTCCTCCGGATTCGACGCCGAGGTTCGACAAGCTCAGGGAATTCAGCTCGAAGAGGCTGATTTGCCCGTTGGGACTCAACAACAGGTTTACCGCCATCACCAGTACCACCAACAGGTAGGGAAGATTTGTCCAACTGGTCAGGGAAAACCAGTGGCGAAAGCGAAAACGGTCTCCGGCCAGCGCGGAGACAAGTGTCAGATAACCGGCCTGAAGAATGTATACAGCCAGAATGCTTATTGCACTGCCCAGCACACTGGTCAGTGAAGTCATTGAGCTGGACTCACTGGTGTACGCTCGCATTGCCTCGCGCTGTTCGTCGGACAGATTGCTCATGCGCTCAAGAAGATTGTCCGTAAACCAGGCATAATCGACTATCTGAAAATACCAGGCGTTGACGGCAAGTGTGCTGAGCAATACCGCGGCCAGCGGAAACAGAACGGTCGGTTTTTCCCTCAAGGCCTGGAACGCCTCGCCGGGTGCGACGAAGATGTTGACCATGGTAGTGAACGGTCCCGCCGCGGATGCGTCTGAAGCTTTGTTCGCATTCACTGCCAGGGGATGTTGGTTGGATGACTGCATAATGACAGACTGATTCGGGCTCTGGTGGCGTTTTTGCTTCCCGGATAAGGGCGGGAAATCGCCACACTATATGTTTTTGTGGGAAATGTCGCCTCTGCCCCGGTGAACGGGGCGTTTTTTCCGACCAATGGCAGCAATTCCCTCGAATTCGTCCACCGCTCGAGGTTCTGACGTGCCGAGCCGGTTAACGTTACACCAGTCCCCCGGCAGGCAGGGGATCGGGCAGGGGAGGGTTGCTATAGCAGGAAGCGGCGCAGGCGCTGTTGCAGGCGCCTGTTATCTTCCAGCAACCGGTCTCGTTCTTCGAGCAGCTCGCAGACCATGGCGACCGCGGACCAGTCAAGTTCCAGGTCGTGATGCAATCGTGTGGCGCGCCGGACCACACTGACCATGGTCAGGTCGAAGCTCCAGCTCGAGGGTGAACCACCCGGTGGGCTTACGATGCCATGCTCAACAAGCTCCACCACCGCGTCTTCGGGAAGCGCCACCGCAAAGGAAACATCGCGAAGGCTGAGTTTTATTTCCGGTTCATCTGTCATTTGTCGGCCCTCAATTCGGCTCTTGGGTCGAAGCCGGCCTTGTCGGCAAGCTGTTGCCACAGTGTTTTGGCCTCTGCTGAAACCGTTTCCGGCATCACCACTTTCAATATGACGTAGAGGTCTCCCTGGCCTGTTCGGTTGGGCAGCCCCTTGCCTTTGATTCGTAGCCGCGCACCGGTCTGGTTGCCGGGTGTCACACTCAAACTGATTTTTCCATTCAGCGTTGGTACGGTGATCTTGGCGCCCAGCGCCGCCTCCCAGGGTGCTATTGGTACCGTGATGGCAAGGTCCCGACCGATGACGTCGAACAAGGGGTGAGGCACGAGCCGGATACGCAGGTAGAGATCGCCCGGCGGGCCCTCACCAAAACCCGGTGAGCCCTGCCCTTTAAGGCGAATCCGTTCACCGTCGGCCACCCCCCTGGGGATCTTTACCTTCAGTGTTTTTTTAATTTCCCGCGGTGGCCCCCCGGTACCGTAGTGAGGCAGCTTGAACTCAATGGTTCTGGACTCCTCTTTCAGGGTCTCCTCCAGAAAGACAGGCATATCCACTTCCAGATCCTGCCCGCGAGTGGAATAAATGTCATCGCCCCCGGTAAACCCTCCTCCCGGCCGTCGGCCGCGCTCGCCACTGGCGAATCCACGGCCGCCGGAGCCTCCAAAAAAGGCTTCGAAGAAATCGGAGAAATCGCCGCCACCCCCTGCGCCGCCAAATTCAAACCCCGTGGTCCTGCGCTGCCCACCTTGCCAACCAGGAGGTGGAGTGAAGTTACCGTCGGGTCCGCCGTATTGTCTTAACTGGTCATATTCCGCGCGTTTTTCATCATTACCCAGCACATCGTAGGCTTCGGAAACCTCCTTGAATTTCGCCGAAGCATCCGATTCCTTGCTCACATCCGGGTGGTATTTTCTCGCCAGCCGTCGATAGGCGGTTTTGATGGCTTTCCGGTCAGCGTCCGTTTCAACACCCAGAATCTTGTAATAGTCTTTGAATTCCATAAGTTTGCCCGGTTGCCCTCATTGTTCCTTTTGCGATTCCGGCATGATATGGGGTTGCAGTTCCAGCCGGGACGGATGCCGGCCGAACATTGTCAGGATTCCCTTGTAACGTTCCTGCCCGGTTGAGGTAAATTCAAACTGGTAGCGGCGTCTGATGCACAGGCCGAATTCGGCATCGCGAACTATCCACAATCCCCGAATCACCAGTGATTGGTCCAGCAATTGCAAACCCTGGTCCCGGCAATGATGCTTGATCATCAGCATGGCCACTTGTTTGACTTTGTCGCTATACCACCAGAAGGCCGCCAGGCCGGCGAGCAGTGTAATCCAGATAATCAGGGACAGGTTCACCATGAGTGTTCATTATAGAGCCCGATGATCACAGGATCGAAGGCATTAACACGAAAATCGCAAATCCTGGTTTGCGTCACACCGCGAAATATCTTTTCAAAAGTTTTCAAATACCCGTTTTTTCCGGCTGAAATTAGGGCCAATTCCCCAACCGAATAGGGTTGAATTCCGCCAACCCCCTGTTACGCAAAGTTTACACTGCGAAGGACTAACCTTAATACCCGAGCCCGGAGAACACCTCAGCCGGGTCAGACTTCATGTAGCGGAGAATAGATCGAATGAATTGCAAAAGAAACCTGTTTACCTTGCTGGGCTTGCTGCTTGGCCTCGGCTTCAGCGCGGCGGGCTATGCTCAGGACAATGAGGCGCCAGCTTTTTCCGACCTGGATTCCACTCCAACTTATGTGGAAAACGGCCCCGGCGTGTTGCTGGATGAGAATGGTCTGGATGTTGCTGTAACCGATCCGGAACTGGCAGCGGCTAATGGGGGTGATGGTGATTATGACGGATCGTTTCTGATTCTTGAGCGCAATGGCGGCCCTGATCCCAACGAGTGCTTTTCCCTGAATACCGGAGGCGCCGCCACGTTTACCTATGATCTTGCCACTGGCAATGTGATGGACGAAGGCGACCAGATCTATGCCACCTTCAACTGCGTTGACGGGACACTCACTCTGAGCTTTACTTCCGACGAAGGGGCAACGGCAACCCAGGCCCGCGTCAATGAGCTGCTGCAGCGGATAATGTACTTTAACACCAGTAACGAACCTGATGAATCGATTCAGGTGGACTGGACGTTCAATGACGGCAACACGGGAGACCAGGGAGACGGAGGGGCGCTTGAGGCGACAGCCAGCCAAACGGTGAACATTGAAGCGACGAACGACGAGCCGACCTTCAATGCCACGGCATTGGACCCGACCTTTACCGAAGGCGCGGCTGCTGTTGCGCTGTTCACCGCAGTCACTGCATCAACCGTCGAGTCTGACCAGACCTTCGCCGCCATCGCACTCACGGTCAGTAATGTCAGCGATGGAGATAACGAAGTGCTGACGGTCGACGGCTCCGAAATATCATTGACCGATGGTTCCACTATAGACGGCACCGCGGGCAACGGGCTCGATGTTGCAGTCAGCGTGGCGGGCGGCACGGCTACCGTTTCCATAACCGAAGGGGCAATGGACGCTGCGCAGCTGCAAACAGTCGTTGCGGGTATCGGGTATCGCAACGACAGTAATAATCCGACCGTGGCGGGGGGGCGCGTTATTACTCTCACCGAGGTGTCGGACAGTGGCTCGAATGAGGATGACAATGACAATACGGTGGAACCGGCGCTGGCATCCACTGTAACGCTCAACGCGGTTAATTCGTCGTCGATGGTCAGCGGCATCGAGGGAGAAGTTTCGAGTGTGACCGCCGGTGCCGGGCCGATGAGCGTCGTGCTGTTTGAGGACGCGGAGGTTACCGATGTCGATTCCTCTGACTACGATGGCGGATTTCTGGAAATTACGCAGACTGACGGTGCCGAGAACGGCGACTGGGGGGTAGACGGCACCACGGCCACCTCAGGCGATGATGCAATTTTCGCCGCCGATGAAACCGTCAGTATCGACGGCGACCCGGTTGGAACGGTGGACGCCACAGACGACGGACAGAACGGCAACACCCTGCGAATCAATCTGGACGCCGGTGCCACCACTGGCCGCGTACAGGATTTGCTTCGCTCCCTGACATACGCTGCGCCGGACACCCTGGACAGCCGCGATTTTACACTCACGCTGAACGACAACGACGGCACTGACGGCGGAGGGGATGAGGATATTTCCGTCAGCTTCACTATCGAGGTTGACGCCAATGCGCCGGTTATCACCAACCTGGACGGTGATACGGTGACCACCGGTAACGGGGCGGCGGTATTGGTCGATGCCAATTCCGACGCGCAAGTCAGCGATGCGGACAGCGCTTCGTTCGACGGCGGTAATCTGTTGATAGTTCGCAGCGGCGGTCTCAGCGGTGATTTCCGCCTGGACGGTGCTACCGCCACTGCCGGGGATGACGGTCTGATCGCTGACACTGAAACGGTTTCCGTGGATGGAACGGTGATTGGCACCGTGAGCAGCGACGGCCAGGATACCGATGATCTGGAGATCACCTTCACAACCGCCGATGCAACGGCCGACCGAATTCAGACATTGATCCGCAACCTGCAGTTCACGTCGCCGACCGGCGGGACCCATGGTTTTAACCTGACCGTGACGGATGCGGCTCCCGGGTCGAATCCAGCGACGTCTGCGACGGCGGCCTTCAGCGTCGATGTCGGCAGTGCGCCGGTCAACACCGTACCCCCATCGGAGACCGTGGTCGGTGGGATGGCCGAGTCTGTTGCCGGCGTCTCGGTGGCGGACGCAGACAGCGCGACGATCACCTCCACACTGACGGTCGCGGAGGGCTCGCTTACGGTTGCCGACGGCGGTGGCGCGGCAATCACCGGCAACAGTTCAGGCACTGTGTCAGTTGACGGCAGTATTGCCCAGGTAAACGCTGCGCTGGCCGGTCTGGAATACCTTGGGCCAGAGAACAGCATCACGCCCCAGACAATAAATCTGACCAGCAGCGACGGAGACAACAGCGACAATGACAGTATCGCCATCACCGTACTGGACAGACCGGACATCAGTAATGTCGACGGTGACAGCAGCGTCTATGTGATGGCTGCCGCACCCGTTGTTCTGGATACCGGTACCGGGGCAGGTGTCTCTGATATGGACAACGCCGATTTTGATGGCGGCAACCTTGCCGCGACCATCGGTACGGGAGCCGTGCCGGCCGAGGACCTGCTCAGCTTCGACGTATCGGGCCAGGTGTCACTTGCAGGCAATGTAGCCGGTAGTGACGTTGAAGTCGGAGGGGTAGTCGTTGGTACCTTGAGCAACTCCATCGAGGCGGGCAGTGATCTTGTCGTCAATTTAAATGGCGATGCCACCCAGGCCCGGGTCGGCGAGTTGATTCAGGCGATCACTTACCGAAATCTGGACAATGCCAGTCCGTCCCCGGCCGCCCGTACCGTGGTGGTAACCGTCAATGACGGCAACGGAGGCACTTCACCGGCGGCAATGGCCACTGTGTCAATCAGTATCCCGGCTCCGCCGCCACCCCCGCCACCCCCGCCACCCCCGCCACCTTCAGCCGATCCGGATCCTGATCCGATCACCGGCCCCATGACCAATGAAGGGACGTTGACAGACGCGGTTATCGAAGACGGAGGCTCGGTGACCGGTGGAACCCTGGATGGAGATACCGTTAACAACGGCCTGGTCAGCAACGTCACTCTCACAGCGGGGGCCAGCATTGAAGGCGGAACTGTCGCGGGGAATATTACCGGCAACGCGTCCGATCCCGCCCTGGTCAACAGCAGCATCGAGGCAGGCGCCGTGCTTGAAAATATCATCATCGGGCCTGATGCCATTGTAGACCCTTCAGTCACTATTGGACCCAATGTGACATTCCAGGCCTTGAGTACGATACCACCCGGTCTCGATCTGTCAGGTGCGCTGGAAATGGTTCCCTGGGGTTCGGACTCAGGGGTCCATGGCCTCAACCTGGCTCGAAGCGTTATCTCCGGAACCGGGCCTGATGACCCGATAACGTTGCTGCAGAGTCTGGCGATGCTTGACGAAACCGCTGACGGGCTGATCGTGGATCAAAACACCCAGACCGGCGAGTTGATATTGCAGGCAGGCGATGTTCATGCCCGGGTGCTTCCGGTACACGTGAGCCAGGCTCCCGCTGATGCGGAACCCGGAATCACCTTCGATGCGAACGGCGACGTGGTATTCATCACCGAGACGGGACAGGAGATTACCGGCTATCCGGTGCTGGAAAATGTACAGTCCTTGGAGAGTTCCTTGCAGACACAAGGTCTGGCGCTGAACTTCGATGAGCGCGCCAATCTCAGAATCAGCGAGCCAGGCGCGGGCACGGAAAATGGTGTGATCTACACCGCCCGCCCCGATGTGGTGGCTGTGCCGGCCCACCGTAGCATGACTCCCGGATTGCATCTGTACCAACTGGAGTCACCGCCCGGTGTCCAGGGCGCGTCGTTGATATACGAGAATGCTGACGGCGATCTGCTTGAGCAGACTCTGGTTCCGGTCGCTTCGGACTGGCTGGCGTTGAAGGCCGCCCTGGAGGACATGCCGGATGCAGCCGAAGTCGCGATTGATACGCTGGGCGTAATCACCGTGGACATCAACGGCATGGCTGTACAGGGTCGCATGGATTATGCAGTGACGCGGCCCGCTGACCCTGAGTCAGACGCCCCAGCCGTAGCCTTTGAGGAGATGGGCGATCTTAACGGGGACGGTACCGGTGACTACACGATCACCTATCCGAATGGAGATCAGCAGACGCTGTACGTCCTCCCCTAGGCGAAAGCCGTCGCTTTCGGCCACGGCAACCAGCCCGGAGAGATGCTCCGGGCACAAAGGCCTCAATTCAATGAATTGAGGCCTTTTCATTATCGCCCTCCCGGTGCCAATGCAACGATCTCAGCGAGTGGATCAGTCCGCTATAGCTTCGGCAACCCGGGCCTGATAGCGGGCGATATGGGGGGCGAGTATTTCGAGCGCGGTTTTGTCACATGGAGGCAGCGCGGCGTCGCAGGTTCGAAGCGGGCTGATACGCGGTCCCCAACGGACGATACCGGCACCCCATGTGAGGCCGGCGCCGAATGAAGCCATCAGAAGACAGTCGCCGGGCTGAACACGCTTTTCCTCCACCGCTTCGGTGAGCGTCACCGGGATGGTGCCCGCGGAAGTGTTGCCGTACTTGTGAACAGTGATGGCGACCTTGTTCGCCGGGATGCCGATTTTTTTCGCCAGTGCGTCAAGAATTCTGAGATTAGCCTGATGGGGTACCACAAGATTGATGTTATTTCGGTCAATTCCGGTTTCCGCCATCACGGTTTCACAGGCATGGGCCATGCTGCGTACCGCCCGCTTGAACACATCCTGACCTTCAAAACTCCAGTCATGGTAAAGGAAATCGGGGTTCAGGCGACTGTAGGCACTGCCCAGGTTACTGATCTTGATTGAGTTTCGCGCCTCGGCTTCACAGCCGATGCTGGCGGCAAGCAATCCGGTTTCCTGTTCCGATGCTTCCAGTACCACCGCGCCCGCCGCGTCACCGAACAGTACCGCCACGTCGCGTTGACTCCAGTTCATATAATGAGATATGAATTCTCCGCCGATGATGAGTACCTTGCGGTGTGCGCCTGTCTTTATCAGATTGGTGCCGATGTGAAGACCGTAAAGAAAACCGGTGCAGGCGGAATTGATGTCGATGGCCGCGGCGCGGCGCGCGCCTATGGCGTGCTGGATGATGGAGGCGGTGTTGGGGGCCAGGGAGTCGTTGGTCAGGCTGCCCAGCAAGATCAGGTCAATCTCCATCGGATCAAGATCAGCCGCGGCCAGCGCATGAAGCGAGGCGACAATCGCCATGTCGGAAAAATTGACATGACAGATGCGCCGCTCCCGAATGCCGGTCCGGCTGGTGATCCATTCGTCCGAAGTGTCCAAAAACGTGGCAAGATCGTGATTGCTGAGTACCGCGGGGGGAACGCACTTGCCCCAACCGGTGATTTCCGCGTATTGCATTTCTTTTCCCCCGGAATGGGGTCAGGTCTGGGTGTGAAACCCTGGTCTCGCTGATTCACACCAAGACCTGGGCCCGTGTATTGCTTTGGCGGCGACACCGGGAGAATACTTGATTTCCGGACATGACGGTAGCCCGGGGAGGGTTGATGGCCCCCGCTTCGATATCATGCTTTGCTGTGATAGATTTGTCCACGGAAGAGCATCATCCCCGGTGGGGTGCCCGGACTTCAAACCCGGAGAGGTCTGTCAAACGATCGGCCTGGTGGGTTCGACTCCTGCCTCTTCCGCCAAGTGCATCTCCGCCCCCGTCCAATAAAATCCGGGTCTCCTAAATAAACCCTAGATAGTGAGTTGCTCTATATAGCAGCCTTTCTACTCCTTCATGCATGGTAGGACTATCTGAAGTTAGTAAATAACTGGATGCATAAGTCTATTAAACCGATATAAATCAATTGGATATCTTATCTTCTCTATATAGTCTAATTCAGAATTACTCTTGAAAAGTGTCAGAAAAAGTGATAGTTTTTCTGACATATCTACGGAGAAGTACCAAATGTCAGTTTCTAAGAGTGTTAAGGCGCGAGTAAAAAGGATGCCTAGAGGTAAGCCTTTTAGCAGTAGCGTGCTTTTGGGGCTCGGCTCTCGTGCGGCAGTAGATCAGGCGCTATCCAGGCAGGTTAAGGCGGGTGAGGTCAAAAGGATAGCCAGGGGGATTTATATCCGGCCTAAATCAAGCCGCTTTATTGCTGAAGTGATGCCCGAGGTGGGAGAAGTAATGAATGTCATCGCCAAAGACAACAATGAGATTATTCAGGTAGGGGGAGCAGAAGCGGCTAATCGATTTGGTCTGAGTACACAGATGCCTACTAAACACGTGTATTACACTAATGGGGCACCGCGGGAAATCAACGTGGGAAACCTTCGGGTGCAATTGAAAAATACGCGTAGCCCCAGAAAATTGGTCTATGCGGGTGAAAAGCCAGGCATGGCACTCAGTGCTTTGTGGTATTTGGGTAAAGGGAATGTCAATGAGGCTACGATTGAGCGTATAAGAGCAGGCATGAACGAGAAGGAGTTTGAGAAATTTAAGAGTGCTAGCATGCCTGCTTGGATGGCAGATGCTGTAAGAAAGTATTCGAGTACACAACCTAATGGCTGAGCACTACGAAAACCTTAGCACGGCTGACCAAAAAGAGATCTTACAATCCGCGGCAGCTAGCATCGGCAGGGCGGCAGCCGTGCTGGAGAAAGATATATGGGTCTGCTGGGCACTCCAGGCATTGTTTGGCATACAAGAGCGTCATCCGATGGCATTCAAAGGTGGCACTTCGCTCTCAAAGGTTCATGGCCTTATAGATAGGTTTTCGGAAGATGTAGACATCACGTTGGACTACCGCGCATTTGATGATCAGGGTTATTCCAAATACCCGGATAAGTATGAGCCATTTGGAGACCGGGCAAACAATTCACAAAGCAAAAAATTCGGAGAAAGGCTGAGAGGCTATGCTATTCATTATGTTGGAGAGGTGGTGCTGCCTGTTCTTGAAGAGCAAGTAGCCTTGTTGAGTAATAACGATGGATTTGAATTGACCTTGGAAGATGAGGGGGAATCAATCCATCTGGCATATCCATCGGTAGATAGGCGAGATCAGTATCTGCGACCGATAGTGCGCCTTGAATTCGGCGGAAGGAATGTGATCGACCCAAATGCGACTCACATCGTGGAGCCGTATGTTAAGGAAGTCACCCGTGAAGTGATCTATCCAAGCCCGGAGGTGACAGTATTGGCTCCGGAGCGGACATTTTGGGAGAAGGCGACTTTAATGCATGTCGCCTGTAACCGGAACAAATTTGAGCAATCCGCAGAGAGAAGCTCTCGGCATTGGTACGACTTGAGCCAGATGTCTAAGAGTGAAACAGGGGTGGCAGCAATCGAAAATAGAGGGCTGCTAGAAGATGTCGTTAGACACAAAAAAGTCTTTTTTCGTACTGGCGGCGCTAATTATGATGCCTGCCTGGAGCGAGGGCTTCTATTAGTCCCAGGAGAGCAGGGGCTTGAGCTGCTTCGGCAGGACTACCGAGCGATGTGTGAGGCAGGCATGATGTCCGGAGACGCGCCAAGTTTTGATGAAATTGTAGAATCAGTCAAAATGGTCGAAGATAAGGTTAATTCGCAAACTGAGGAATGAGCCTAATTGGATGGTTCAATTTGCTTCAAAACACCTAATGTAACGCTACTGCAGAATACTCTTAGTTAAGGGTTTTATTCGACTCCTGCCTCTTCCGCCATAATGTCTTCCAGGCTGTTAGCTTATGAAAAGCCTTGGCGGTATTCATACCGGTCCCAGCCATTTAGACGCGTTTTGGCTTGCGAGCCAGCTTGCGCCACATCAATCACCTGCTTTTTTATATATAACCTATTGAAAATACAAAATATATCGCTTTTCCGTATCTTTTATCAGCTTTTAGCGGTGCTTTTCTCTATGCGCAATTATGCTACCTATGCGCCATTTTAATTGCCTATACAGTTGATAATTGCGCATAGTGGTGATTAAATTGCGCATAGGGCGAATACTTGCGCTTACGCCGTAAAGTTGCGGATAGGCCGTGGATAGAAAGAAAAATGGCTAAACAAATTCCCGAAAAACACCTGCAGGCGATAGAGCGCATTGTGGCAAACAGGCCCGAGGGTAAAGGCATTGCACAGATCCAGAAAGAGCTAAGGGACAAACTAGCCCGACGAACTTTGCAATACAGATTGAACTATCTGGTGCAGGAGGGAAAGCTAGTCAAAGAGGGCGACAAACGCTGGACCACGTACAGGTTGCCAGCAGGGAAAGGCTCCCGGAAGAACGAAGCAGAAGTGCCAAAAGAGGTCGAGCTTCCACTCTCACCGAAAGGGAAAAAAGTTCAAGAGTACGTACAAAAGCCCGTTGGAGACAGGCAACCGGTAGGGTATCAGCGTGATTTTCTAGATCGATACCGACCGAACGAAACACCCTATCTGTCAGGAGAGGAACTCGCCCAACTTCAGAAATGGAGTAATGCTGCCCAGGAGCAACAGCCAGCCGGAACCTACGCCAAGCAGATGCTGACTCGTCTGTTGATTGATTTGTCATGGAGTTCCAGCAGGCTGGAAGGGAATACCTATTCACTCTTGGAGACAAGGCGATTGCTAGACTTCGGGCAAGCTGCGGAAGGCAAACAGCAGCTCGAAACACAGATGATTCTCAATCACAAAGATGCCATTGAATTTCTGGTGAATTCAGCAGACGACATTGGCTTCAATCGACATACAATATTAAACCTCCATGGGTTCCTGGCAAACAATCTGCTCAGTGATGCGAGCGCGACAGGTCGGCTAAGGCAGATAGCAGTTGAGATTGAAAGGTCGGCGTTTCACCCGCTGGAAGTACCGCAATTAATCGAGGAATGCTTTGAACAAATATTGACGACAGCCGAGGCTATCAAAAATCCGTTCGAACAGGCATTTTTTGTGATGGCTCAGTTGCCATACCTTCAGCCCTTCGATGATGTTAACAAGAGAGTCTCGCGGCTTGCAGCGAACATTCCTTTCATTAAAGCAAACCTTGCACCGCTATCGTTTATAAATCTACCGAACCAGTACTACATTGAGGCAATTCTCGGAGTATATGAACTCAATGATGTAAGCTTGCTAAAAGATGTATTTATGTGGGCCTATGAACGTTCGTCCAGTCGATACAAGGCTGTAAGACAATCATTGGGTGAGCCAGACCCATTCAGGTTGAAATACACAACACAGCTGCGTGAATTGGTGAGAGCTGTGATACTTGAACATCTTGGCAAGAAAGCTGCATTCGAGCGAATTGCATCCTGGAAATCTGAGAACATAGCCGGCGAGGACTGGGAGCAATTCCGTGAAATGACAGAAGATGAATTGCTCGGGCTGCACGCCGGAAATTTCGCGCGGTACCAAATTAGACCGTCAGACTTTGAAGCATGGCAAAAATCATGGATGGCATCGTAGTTGAGACGTGAGCTGAGACGTGAGCTGAGACGTGAGCTGGCAAAGAAGATATTTCAATAAGTTACAATATAAATTAGACTCCTGCCTCTCAGCCAAATGCCTGCCCGAAGCAAGCGGGAGTGCTCGCTCTGCACGGCGGATTATTAGGAGAGCGCGCGTTTTCCCTTGCATTGTGGGTATGAGGCGATAGGATTACGTGCTAACCGATCGGCTATGCCAAGCGTACCAATAACAATACCGGAAGAGGCAGGCGTAAAGTGAACCATCACCTTTCCAGACGAAAATTGCTAGCCTGGGCGACAGTACCGCTTGCGGCATCCGTTACCCGCTTGCCGCTTTTTGCGGCGGACACAGTGACCAGCCGGGAGGAGCGAATCGAGCGACTGATGGCTACGGCCAGAAATGA
>JBBDLF010000001.1:192920-210713 GCA_040879025.1 Pseudohongiellaceae bacterium | reverse complement strand
TCATTGGCTAAGGCTGCATAATCAATGAACGCGACATCTTTGTTGACAAACACCGAGGACGCCTACGCACCAGCAACTTGCAGTCCACTGTAGCGATTGGTATTTCCTGATTTTTTCCCACATGGTGTTGGTTTGCAGATTACAGAAAGCGGTATTTTATACTGATTGCCTTTAAATCCTAACCCTGGTTGGATGTTGCCGAATAACTGTTTGGTGCCCCGGGCAGGATTTGAACCTGCGACCTGCCCCTTAGGAGGGGGCCGCGCTATCCAGCTGTGCCACCGGGGCGTTGGGTGAGACGTGGTCTGGCGAGGGCGGATTATAGCAACCGGGCCCGGAATCCGGAACCCCGGGCCTCAGGCTTCATCGGGGATGAACGTCAGCACCTTGCCGTTATTGCAGTAGCGTTTGCCGGTGGGTTCCGGGCCATCGTCGAACAGGTGGCCGTGATGGCCGCCGCAGCGGGCGCATTTGTATTCGATCGGGGTAAAGTAGGACAGAATGATGCGGTGTTCCTGCAGATGCCCGGGTATGGCATCGAAGAAACTGGGCCAGCCGGTGCGGCTGTTGTATTTCCATTCGGAGCGGAACAAATCCAGATCGCAGGCTGCGCAGCGGTAAATGCCCTGGCGGTATTCCGCGTTCAGGGCGCTGGAGCCGGGGTCTTCGGTTTCACCGGCGCGCAGAATCGCGTACTGCTCGGGGCTCAACAGGTCCCACCACTCCTCTTCCGTGCGCAATACCGGCTTTACGTCCGCCTCGTGGGCCAGAGTGCGGCGCCCGAACGCGGGAAGCAGCATCGCTCCGCCGGCGGCAATCAGGAGACTTCGTCGTTTCATCCGTTGTGTGCCATTGCCTCAGTACATCAATATTATGCGCTCGCGTTTGGCGAATTGCGACCTACCCTGTTCAAAACGGCCAGTGAAGCTGGATATTTCCCCCACCGAACCCCGGGCGATGCAGCCGGAACGTGGGGTTCAGCGTTAGCACCGCGCCGGCTTCGCGATTGACAACCACACGCCACGGCAGATTCAGTTTGGCCATAAACTCATCCCGGTCGCGGTAATATTCGGGGTTGTCAGGAAACTCGCTGGTATAGTCCACCCGGGCTCCGTGAACCATCGGCTCCCACCAGTGATTGTCGCCGGTTCTGAAAGTTACCCCGGCGAAGAAACCGACTTCCCGGCGGGTATTGATTCCATCGGCCGCGAGGCCCGTGCCGAGCCAGCCGCTCTCGTCCAGATTCAGATAGCGCACACCCAGTTGCGGCAACCAGGGATGGTCGGACGATTGCAGCGACCAGATAACATGCTCCATACGCCGGTCAAAATTGTCCCCCGGGACGGTACCTGGACCGATCGGCGCAAAATCGCGTTGTGAGCGTTCCAGTTCGATCCTCACTTCGCTGGACCATTGACGCGTAACCGGTAATTCCATCGCGGCCATCACTCGCAACTGTTCGGCGTCTATCGAGAAGCCCCGCGCGTTGTTTTCATACACGGCCTGGGGTGAATAGTTTATCGCGGTTTCCACTCGTCCGTTGCCGGCCAGCGGTTGCCGGTAATGCAGAAAAGCGGTGATCGGATTTTGGTCATAGCGGTTGTCATTGGGCGCCTTGTCGTTGTACAGACTGTCCGGCTGAATCAATGCCAGTCGCAGAAACCGGCTTTCATCAGGGCGCCAGTTGGCCTCGTACTGCAACGCCACCCGCTCCTTGTTACCGGCAGGGTCGGCAAGGAATGAGAAATCCCAGTCGTTGATACGACCTGTTATCCCGATCAGCTGCCGGTCGAAACTGCCGTCGAAGTCTTCGCGGCGTTGCATTCTGCCGATAATGCCAAAGCGTTCATCATCGAACAACAGGGTTTTCTGCAAACTGATATCCACATACAATTCATCACCCGTCACGCTTCCACCGGTGCCGGCCAGGCCGTCCTCTCCGGCGGCGGGAAAAGATGACAAATGGCGATATCCGAAACGGTGCATAAAGCTTTCCCGGTTGAACTGGTAATCCCGTCCCGTGGTTATCGCTTCCAGCCGCAGCGGATGCGGCGTGGACCAGATGTCCGGGGGCGACGCCTGCACGGGAGCTACGCTGCCGGGAACAACCATCACGGTCAGGGTGTATGCAAGCAAGTGACGACTTCCGGACAACACCGGCCACTCCTCTTTTCTCTCTCGTTTGGTTACCATGCCTACCTCATCCCGAAATCGAGAAACCTGTGTCTGATAATACAATAACAAACACGCTTCAGTTTACCAGTGCGCCGTTTGACAAACTGAATGTCGAGGCGCTCTATCAGGCGTTGCGGCTGCGTGCCGAGACATTCATCGTAGAGCAGAATGGTGTGTATCAGGATCTCGACAATCTTGATCAACATTCGCTGCATCTGATGGGATGGCTCGATCATGTCATGGTGTGCTACGCGCGTATCACCCCTCCCGGCACACGCTTCCCGGAACCGTCGATCGGGCGCGTGGTTTGCGCTGCCGGACACCGCGGCAGTGGTCACGGTAGATCGCTCACCGAACAGGCTATTGTGCTGTGCAACGAACACTACCCCGGCCGGGCGATTCGTATCTCCGCTCAGCAATATCTGGAACGGTTCTATCAAAGCCTTGGGTTTGCCAGCGTGTCGAAGCCCTACCTTGAAGATGGCATTCCTCATCTCGAGATGCTGCGACCGGCCCTGAATGTTGCCGGTGATACACCCCCCTGAAACATTAACGCAGTGCAATGGCATGTTTTTCCGGCCGGGCCGTGTAGGAAAAGCTGAACAACACGCAGGCGAGAAGCAGATAGACAGCGCTGCCTCCAAAGATCCAGGTCAGGCTGGTTTGTTGATCGATCAAAAACCCGTACAGAGCAGGCGACAACGCCGTGGCGAATACCATGATGGCGATGTTCATGGACCGCAACGTGCCGATGCTGCTTATACCGTAAATCTCTGGCCATAACGAACCTGTTATGGGTGGGCTGCTGCCAATGCTCATAGCGAGGAGCGACATCAATGCCAACGCGACCCAGTCGCCCTCCAGAAATGCCAGCACCAGCAACGCGATGGCCATCGGCAGCAAATAATAGGGCAACAGGTTCACCGCGCGGAAGCGGTCGACGAGCACCCCGGCGATCAATGAGCTGATCCAGTGCATAACGCCGTAGACAACGAAACAGGCGGCGAACCATGCGGGCGTCCAGCCTTTGCTGCTGATAATAAAATCCTGATGAATAAATATGCCGGTAATGATGAACGGTCCGGCCATCAGGCCCGGCAGCGCCAGCCAATAACGGTCGTCGAACAAAAGCGCCCTGCGCGCGCCGCCTGCTTTTGGGGGAGATTGGGGAGGAGATTGGGGAGAAGGCTGCGGGGAAGGCTGCGGGGAAGACGGTGGTGAAGGCCGCGCCGAAGGATTCAGGAGAGTGTCCTCGCGAGAATTCGTGGAGGACACGGTGTTTGTCGCTCTGAACGGCGATTGCCGCAGTCCGGAACAGGAAACCACGTACAGCATCATCGGCAGCACCAGAAAGACAACCACCAGGGCAATCGTCAAAAATGTATTCTGCCATCCCAGGCTGCCGATCATGGCGATCCCCAGCAGGGGCAGCACTATCTCACCGGCCGGAACGCCGGACGAAGCAATGCTCAGGGCCTTGCCGCGATTGAGTTCGAAAGCCCGCGCGGTGGTGGTCGACCCCGTGTGGGGCAGCAGTGCCTGACCAAAAAGGCGCAGGCCGTAAAACCCGATAATCAGCGTGGTCAGATTGAAAACCTGCGACATGATAGCCGCCGCCACCGCCAGGCCCAGACAAACAGCCGCGGTATAGACTTTAAGGGAAACGCGATCGATGAGGCCGCCTGCCCAGATGATGGTGAATGCGCTGGCCAGCGTGGCCAGTGAATAGGCAAAACCGTAGGCGCTGGACGACAACGCAAGGGATTGCTGAATGGACGCACTGAACAGCCCGATAAAAAAGGTCTGCCCGAAATTACCCCAGAAAATAGCGAGAAATCCGAAGGCGAGTGGCGCCCAGTGATCCTTGACAAAGGGTATATAACTTTTCACAACGGGGCTGGCCGTCCTCCGTGATTTAGCTGCCGTCGCAACAGTTTAGCCTGTTATGTGCGTTTCAGGTCAAAGAACCGACACGGGTTTCATCTTCGCGCTGTGAACTGCCAACCGTGATGAAATAAATGGCGGTGCCGGACAAAATAAAGCCCGGGATAATTTCATACAGGTCAAACCATCCACCTGACAGATTGGCCCAGACCACGACGGTTGCCGCACCGGTGATGATACCGCCGAAAGCCCCCCACGAGGTCATCCGTGGCCAGTACAGCGACAGCAAAATGGCCGGACCGAAGGCGGCGCCGAAACCGGCCCAGGCATAACTGACCAGATCCAGTACGCGGCTGTCCGGGTCGGCCGCAATAACAACTGCAAACGCGGCGATAACCACAACGGCCAGGCGGCTGACCAGAAGCAGCTCTTTCCGGCTCGCCCGGGGACGGATGAATACCCGGTAAAAATCTTCGCTGATCACACTGGACGATACCAGTAACTGGGAGTCGATCGTGGACATAATGGCGCTAAGAATTGCCGCGGTGATCAGACCTGCCACCCAGGGGTTGAACAGCGCCTGACTGAGGGCGATAAATACAGTCTCGGGGTTGGCCAGCGGCTGTTCACTGAAATACGCGATACCAGCCAGCCCGGTTAGCACACTGCCCGCCAGAACCAGCACCATCCAGCTCATCGCGATGCGTCGCGCCACCGGCACCCGGTCAGGGTGCTCTATGGCCATGAAACGGGCCAGAATATGGGGCTGTCCCATGTAACCCAATCCCCAGGCAAGCAGGGAAATCAGGCTCATGGCTCCGGCACCGGTAAACAATACCGTACTCTGCGGATTGGCGGCGCGCATCGCCTCCCACACCTGCCCCGCTCCGCCGGCGCCGGCAATCACGGCCAGCGGGGCTACAATAAGCGCAGCGAGCATAAGCAAGGCCTGCAGCGCATCGGTCCAACTGACCGCGAGGAATCCGCCGACGAAAGTATAAACAACGATAATCAGAGAGCCGGCGCCCAGTGCGAGAAAATAATTCAAATCAAACGTGGTCTCGAACAGGATGGCGCCACCCACCAGCCCCGACGCGGTATAAAACGTAAAAAACAACAGAATAACCAGGGCTGACAAAACTCTCAGCCAACGGTTGCGGTCGCCGAACCGGTTTTCGAAGTAATCGGGCAGTGTCAGCGAGTCGCTCAGACGCTGACTGCTGATACGCAGGGGTCGGGCCACGAACAGCCAGTTGAGGTAAGCGCCAATTACCAGCCCAATGCCAATCCAGATTTCGCTGATACCGGCCAGGTAAATGGCGCCAGGTAGCCCAAGCAGAAGCCAGCCTGACATATCCGAAGCGCCCGCGCTCAATGCCGTCACCATGGAACCCAGTTTGCGACCGCCCAGTATGTAATCGCCGATATCGTGTGTGCGGCCGTAGGCCTTCAGACCGATGACCAGAATCAACGCAAGGTAAAGAACAAAGCTCAGCAGTACCGGCAGATTGGAATTCATTGGTTGGGCTCGTTTTTGGCCTTTTCGGACCTTGCTTGGTGTTCCAGCGCTTTCCTCGGTGTCAGATTTGCCATGCTACCAAACAGTTTGCTTTCTCTGATACTAAAGTTACTACTTTAGTATATTGTTAACATTGATATAAATAAGTAAATACTTTGTTTTATTGGTCGATAGTCCCTGCTATGGACCTTTCTCAAAGCCAGCAACACCTGTTGCAACGCCTCAAGCTCCGCGGGCCCCAGTCGGTCAGGATATTGGCCAGACATCTGGGAATGACCACGATGGGTATCCGCCAGCATATGGCCGCGCTGGAGAAGCGGCAGTTGGTGGAGCGTAACCGGGAGGAAAAACAACCCCGAGGCAGACCCGTGCATCTGTGGACCCTGACCGCGGCCGGCCACCGGCGCTTTGATGACAGCCATGCCGGGCTTGCCGTGGACTTGATCGCCGTGATAAGGGAAAGCCTGGGAGAGGATCGACTTAATGAACTGGCGGACGCCACCGCCCGCCGTTATTTTGAACATTATCAGACGCTGCTTGACCAGGCGGAACAAACGCTGGAGCAACAGCTGCACTGTCTGGCCCGGCTTCGCAGTGAAGACGGCTATATGGCGGAAGTCCGGTTGTTGCCGGACGGAGCCTGGCTGTTGATTGAAAACCATTGTCCCGTGCGCGCCGCCGCGGCCGCCTGTCGACAGCTGTGCCACTGCGAACTGGCGATGTTCCAGCAACTGCTCGGCGAACAGGTCAGTATCCAGCGCACCGATTACCTGCTGGACGGCGCGCGGCGCTGCGCGTACAAAGTGACGCCTGCGACGCGCCGGTCGCAAATAGCCGGGCGAAAACGGACCTGATATAGTGAGTCCTCTCTCACGACTACTTTCATACTTCATCCTGATTGCCGCCGGGGACACCATGAAAATCAACAGCAGAAATTTCATCGTCGCGTTAGTGACCATCATCGTCGTGATCGCTCTGCTCGTCGTTCCCGGCATCATCGGCGGCAGCATCCACAGCGCCACCGTTGATTCAGTGATCGAACTGGTGCCGCCGCCGGAACAAAGCCAGGTGCGGGTCACCGGCTCCGCCTTCCAGCGCGGGTGGTTCAACAGCACCGCCCAGCTTCAGGTGGAGTTTCTCCCGTTGCTGGAAATGACAGCCGAACCCGTTACGCTACTGCTGGATATGGATATCCGACACGGACCGGTACTGTTTACCCGCGAAGGATTGAAATGGGGTTTGGCCTCCGCGGATATCACTCCCACACTGGGCGGACCCGGCGCGGAGGAACTGCGCGCTGAAATTCCCACCGATACGCCGTTACCCGTGCTGGATGGATACATGCTCGCGGGGTTTGACCAAACCCTCATGTTGGGTGTGACACTTGGCGCTTATGAATATTCAGACGTCCAGGGAAGCATTCAGTTTGGTGGTCTTGATGGTTCCATCACATTCGTCGGCGACAGCTTGCGGGGTTTTCTCGTGGAAACGGGCCAGCTGTCACTGGATGTGGCTTCTGAACCTTTTGATTTGCAGATCGCGCCCTCCCGGGCGGAGTCGCGCTTTGAAGCCAGCGACCAGCTTGTCGCGCCGGTGAGCGGCAGCATGGAGATACCATCGATAAGCAGCACCATGCCGGCCAGGCTATCCATCACCGGCATGGTGATGGAATCCTCTTTGAATTACAGTTCGCCCCAACAGGAACAGCTGGCCGCAAGGCACAGCATTCACATTGACAATGTGGAAGGCGTGGTGCCGTTGAGTACGTTTAGCTGGCGCACGGAATTGAACGATATCGATCGCGAACTCGCGGAAGGCTACTACCTGCTGGCTGAAAACCTTGGCAACGTGAATAGCCAGGGATTTGGCACTGACGTGTTGATCAGCAATATGGAAAGCAATCTGCTGCAGAATCCGATGGAACTGATCAGCCGACTGCAGACCAATGCCTACGACGGCGAGCATCGGGTCAGCATACAAGTCAACTGGGCAGGAATAGCCGGTGCCAGGCGATTTGATAATGTCCCGCCCGCTGAATTGTTTGAGGCGCTGACCGCCTCCGTTGAGCTGGATGTCGACGAAATGGCCATGGGTCGCAGTCCGCTTGCGGGCATGGTAACGCCCTATATCCGGGAGGGCATTCTGGTTCCCGAAAACGGTCGCATTCTGATTCGCGGCGATCTTCACAACGGCACGCTGGTGGTCAATGAACAGGAATTTCCGCTTGGCGATATGTTTAACCAGTAACGTCTGATCTACTATTGCGCCTTGTCAATATGGTATTCCACGTGGCTTAGTATGCCCCGCAGGATATTGACTTCCATGTTGTCCACCCGCACCCGACCGAACAGCCGCCGCATGCGTTGCATCAACTGACGCGGTGTCTCCGGTTTGTGAAAGTCGATGGCAATCAGCACCCGCTCCAGGTGTTCATAAAACTGCTCCATCTGTTCCCCGGTGGCACGCTCAATGTCCCAGTTGTCTTCCGGATGGGGGGTTGGCGACCCGGCGGCGCGCATCGATGCCCGGCGCAACTCGTAGCAGATAATCATCACGGCGGAGGCCAGATTCAGTGAACTGTAATTTTCATTGGCGGGAATCTGTACGTGGTAGTGACACAACTGCAACTCTTCATTGGTCAGCCCCCGGTCCTCACGCCCGAACACCAAAGCCACCTTGTTATGACCACTGTCCGCAGTAACCATGTCGGCGCATTGTTCAGGTAACAGGGTGGGCCACGGAATGCGCCGGTCCCGTGCGCTGGCTCCGATGACCAGGCCGCAGTCGGTTATCGCCGCCGGCAGGGTATCCACCACTACCGCATTGTCAAGAATATCCACCGCGGAGACCGCACGGCCGGTCGCCACGCCGTCGGGAAAGCGTTGTGGTGACACCAGCGACAAGTGTTTCAGCCCCATATTTTTCATGGCGCGGGCGGTCGCGCCAATATTGCCGGGGTGGGTGGTGTCCACCAGTACTATCCGGATATTGTTGAAGTCAAACATTGGGAACGGACGCCCGTGGTTGCCACAAGGGCCGGCATTATAGCAGTTTCCATCGCCGCCGAACCGGGCTCACTGGCAATCTGGTCACGGCGGGTGGGTAACTGGTATCATGACGTGGCTTTGTCATGGACCTGTTCGCGCCTGTCGTGTCCGGGTTACCTGTCTGGTTACAGTAATCAGCCTACGACTACATTCCGGAAACAGACACCCTATGCACGCACTTGTTAATCTCGCGTTGCGCGCCGCCCGCGAGGCGGCAAAAACCATCATACAGGCATCGGAGCGGCTCGACCGTGTTCGGGTTATCGAGGATTCCGGCGGTCGTTTCATCACATCGGTTCATCATGATGTGAACTACCTGATTCTCCAGCAACTGCAGAAAGCCTTTCCCAGCCACGGATTTAATTCCCGGGTATCCGGATTGGTTGAAGGGGAAGATCCCGACACGCTCTGGTTAATCGACCCTGTCGACGGAAACGCCAATTTCATGCGCGGGTTGCCTCACCATACCGTCAGCATAGCCTGCCAGATCAAACATCGCATCACCCATGCCGTGCTGGTCAATCCGTTGCTGGATGAAGAGTTTACCGCCAGCCGGGGCGCCGGCGCCCGACTCAATGGCAAACGCATCCGTGTCAGCAACACGCCTGATCTGGAAAAAGGCATGGCCTCGATTCATGAACCGGATAAGACCGCCGGCACCGCCACGTCCCTGATACGTTATCTGGCGGACCAGAACTGCGGCGTCCGCATCAGCGGCTGCGCCTCGCTCGATATGGTGTACAACGCGGCTGGCCGAACCGACGCGGGTTGGATAGAAGGCACCGACCCCCTACAACTCGGTGCGGCAACCCTGATTTTGCAGGAATCCGGCGGACTGATCACGGATGAAGCCGGCGGCGCCGACCCTTTCGCCGGCAGTGAGGTATTCTTCGGCAATCCCAAGTGTCTGAAACAACTGCTGCAGGCCCGACGCAAACTGTAATGCGTGACGGTGGACCCCCTGCGACGCCGGAATGCAATATTCTGTGTCAGGCGAAATTTATAGGGGGAATTGCGGTATATATAGGCACGTGCAAATGAGTCTATCCATTGGAAGACAGAAAAAATAATAGGCGATGCAGGAAAGAACGCGTAACCACAGCCAGTCTCTGATTCACGGCCCCATTGCCCAGTCCCTCGTCCGCATGACCACGCCGATGATTCTGGGCATGCTGATGCTGTTTACCTTCAGCCTGGTGGACACTGTGTTTATCAGTCTGCTCGGCACCGAATCGCTCACCGCCATCAGCTTCACCTTTCCGGTTACTTTCGCTGTCATCAGCCTGGCTATTGGTTTGGGCATTGGCACATCGGCCGTGGTCGCCAAATACATGGGACGCGGCGAGTATGCCAAAGCAAAGGAAGCGGCTACAGTCACCAACTACCTGTCCATCCTCATCGCTTGCGTCGTCACCCTGCTCGCCCGCTACTTCATGGACGATATTTTTATCCTCATGGGCGCCAGTGAACAGATGCTCGACCCTATACGTGCTTATATGGTGATCTGGTTACCCGGCAGTGTGATGCTCGTGGCGATGATGACCGCCAATAGTGTGTTGCGCGCCTGCGGCGACACCAAGACTCCCAGTATTTTGATGGCCGTAAGCGGGCTGTTGAACGCGGTGCTTGACCCGATTCTGATTTTTGGTCTGGGTCCGGTTCCCGCGATGGGGATTGCCGGCGCCGCGGTTGCTACCGTCATCGCATGGGTGGTCAGCATCGCCTATCTCGTTTATCTGCTCGCATTCAAGCTGGAAATGATCAGCCGCGTCATGCCCGGCCGCAGCGTGTTGATCAACTCCAGTCGCGAGATGCTGCGGATCGGTGTGCCGGCGGCCGGCGCCAATATGTTGACACCGGTGGCGGCGGGCGTGATGACAGCAATCGCCGCCGGTTACGGTGAAACCGCGGTGGCCGCATTCGGCGTCGGCGCACGGATTGAACCCATCGCCACACTGATCATTCTGGCCATGTCCACCACCCTGCCGCCCCTGGTCAGCCAGAACTACGGTGCCGGACGCATGGACCGCGTCGCCGAGGCCTACCGTATCTCCGTCCGTTTCATTCTGGTCTGGCAACTGCTTGTCTATGTGGCCCTGGCACTGGGTGCCGGGCTGATCGCATTACTTTTCTCCGACGATCCGGAAGTGATCCGCGTCATCAAACTATTCATCTGGATTCTGCCGCTCGGTTACGGCCTGCAGGGCGTAATCATCCTGACCAACTCGGCGTTGAACGCCCTGCATCGCCCCTTTGCGGCACTCTATCTCAGCGTGGCCCGGTTTTTTGTCTTTTATGTGCCATTGGCATGGCTGGGAAGTCAGCAGTTCGGGCTGCCAGGATTCTTCGGCGGCGCCCTGCTGGGAAACGCATTGATGGCATTGATCTCGTGGCGGGCGTTTCGCAAAGCCCTGACCGGCGAAGAGGCTCTCGTGGAAAACGCTGCCTGACGTCGGCGTATCACCGGGGAAAGCGTGTTCGGAGCCTCTCTAAGCTGATCTGTGAACTAACTGCGAAACAGGTTGGAGATACCCGAGAACAGCGATGGCCGCTTTTCCGGGATGGCGACAGGAACGTCCTCGGTCACTGCCGGCGGGTCCGGGTCCACCAGGGTGAAGCTTTTATCCGCCACGGTGGCCACGTCCCCGATGCCATCGCTGTCGGAATAGCTCAGCCGGTTGTTGGCTTGCTGGAACGTCATCATCTCCACACAGATTTCGCTGTATTCCTCTTCGCATAACAGTTCGGGTACTTCTTTAAGATTTAACGTGAAGTGATTGTCATTAGCTGCTGATAAATAATGCAAATTCTTTTTTTCAGTTGACAACAACCCGGCTTCCTTGGCTATGTTGTACAGTGGTGTGCCGCGTAGCGGGATGTACGGGAAAAAGAAGAAGTGTTCAGGTGAAATGAGCTTGTTCAGGCGCAAGGTTTCACGCATATTCGCGGCCGTCTCATGAGGCATGCCGACGATATTGAAAGTCAGTCGGTTGATCCCCGCGCGCTTGCAATTCTCGGCGGCGTCAATGATCTGCTGGTTTTTCATCTTGCGGCCCAGCATCTGGGTACGGTAGGTTTCGTCGCCGCTCTCAATACCGAACCAGATTGTGTGACAGCCGGCTTCGGCCGCACTCTGGCAGAATTCCTCGCTCATCACTTCCACCCGGGAATTGATGGAAAAGGGGAGTTTCAGTTTCACTTTATAGATTTCAAAGAAAGCCTTGACGAACTTGAGGTTGGACAGGAACAGTTCATCCCAGAACTCGAAGTAGCCCACTCCATACTTGTCCCTCAACCGAATAAGCTCATCCACCATCGCTTCCGGCTCGTATTTTCGCAAGAACGTCTTCTTCTGCTTCCAGCCTTCCAGGATGGGGGTATTGCAGCAATAGGTGCAGCGGTAGGGACAGCCCCGCCCCGTCATGACCGGCAGCACCAGCTTGCCCTTGGGTCCGAAGATGGAGGAATTGACGTCATTGAAACCGTCGGCGCGGGCGAAAATATCGTAATCGGGAAACGGCAGCGCCGCCAGATCACCGTTCTGATGCGGCTCGGTCTTGAACACGGAGCCGTCAATCAGCTTCTCCCACATACCGTCTGCCGGGCCGTCCTTGCTGCCGCGCAGATGCTGTACAATATTCCCCATCGCATATTCGCCATCGCCAACGCAGATATAATCCACATCGGGATTGGCGATGGTTTCGTCCTGGGACAGCATCGCCTGATATCCGCCGATAAGAATCGGCACCGTGGGCATCAGTTTTTTCAATTCCGCAAAGTAAGGCTCCATAGGAAACCAGTGCGGACTCATAACAGAAAAGGCTATAAGATCAGGCTTTAACTCATTGATAGTATTAGCATAATTGGCTGGGGAATATTTTTCTTCATCGCGCAGGATCAAGACCGGCTCCAGTAACACATCCACCCACGGGAAGTCACGCTTCAGGTAGGCGGACATGGCTGCGATGGGCATCGCGATCTCGTTACCGTCTGGGGAATAGAAACTGAAAAGCACACGCAGTTTTTCGCGCTTTACCGACCCGAACCAGCGTGACTTGTGTCGGGGGTATACCGGTTGTTCCGTGCTGTTTGCTATGACGTCTGCCCTGGAATTCATTAAACCGTCCGTCCTGCTTGTCCTGAAAATAAGCGTGCTATGGGAAATCGCGGTCTCCCGGCGACTGAAAAACTCAGCCTAACTATCGACGCGCCAGCAAAAAAGTATATCATCAATCGACGTGGGAATAATTACCATTTTTACGATTTGCCGGCTGGCAGGCAGTTTTTTTGAGCTACAATCCAGCCCCCCGCACAGCCCTTTTCTTCAGGAATCACACGTGGAAGCTTTGTACGCCCTGCATAACAGAACATCGATCCCCAAACTTTCCGATCCAGCTCCAGGCGAGAGTAGTCTGAAAAATATCTTCCGGGCCGCCTTCCGGGCCGCCGATCACGCGGTACAGCGTCCCTGGCGGTTTCTGGTTATCAGAGGCGATTCCCGTGCCAGGCTCGGCGAACTGTTTGCCTGCGCGGCCCAAAGCGACAACCCGGAAATCAGTGCGGAAAAACTTCAAAGCCTGCGGCTCAAGCCCTTTCGCGCACCGGTTATCGTGGTCACAATTTCCAGCTATCACTACAATCCCAAGGTTCCGGAAATAGAACAGGACCTTTCAGCCGGCGCAGCCACTCAGAACATGCTGCTGGCAGCATTTGCCCAGAACATCGGCGCCATCTGGCGGACCGGACCGATGGCATTCAATCCCGTGGTCAGGGAAGGTCTGGGGCTGGCGGCCAATGAAAAGATCATCGCGTTTCTGTATCTGGGTCAGATCAGCGGCGCCACCAAGCGATTACCCGAGCCGGATATCGACGCCTACTTTCAGAACTGGTAGGTCGGTTATGCGAACCACGGTTTTCTCCACTCCGCTGCTCACCCCCCTGTTGCGCGCCGTGGCGATGTTGCTACTGAAGCTCAGTGGCTGGAAAGCGGTGGGCGACCCGATTGCCGACCCGCGCTTTGTGCTGATCGGCGCCCCTCATACCAGTAACTGGGATTTCCCGATCATGCTGCTGGTGGTACTGCAGTTACGCATGGAAGTTTTCTGGATGGGCAAGAATACGCTGTTCAGGTTTCCCTTCGGCGGCCTGATGCAGTGGCTGGGCGGCATACCCATCGACCGTTCCCGGCCAGGCAAGGTGGTGGATCAGACCGTGCGGCAGTTTGAATGCCATAAAAACCTGGTGGTACTTATTCCACCCGAAGGCACCCGCCGCAAGGTGGAGCGCTGGAAAACCGGGTTCTATCATATTGCCGTCAATGCCGATGTTCCGATTATGCTGGGCTACGTCGACGCGGCAAAAAAAGAGGCCGGCATCGCAAAACTGTTCTACCCGAGTGGCGACATTGATGCGGATCTGGCGGCTATTCATGAGTTCTATGGACAAAAGACAGGAATCTGTCCCGAAAATGCCTGACATGATCGCGCAGGGAAACACGAGTCGGGAGCGGGAATACGCCGAAATCGGGGTCGGTGCGCGGAATCCGGTTGGGAGCTAGGAGCTAGGGAGCTAGGGAGCTAGGCGAGCGTCTGGAGTCTGGGCGTTTCGACGGCGGGAACCTGATAATTCAGGGACTGCAACACGTTGCCGAACACGAAACGGCAATAGGTCTCGGTCGGCGTCTTTCTGCACTTGAATTTCCAGCGTTTCAGATACCACTGCTGCACCATGTGAGTTGTGTTTGAGGCGAGTAATTCCACATCGTCACAGTTGAACATGCCCTGCGCCATGCCCAGCTTGAACGTGTCCGCCAGCATGGATTCGAAGTTCAGTTCCAGTTCTTTCGCTTGCTGCTGCTTTTCCCGCGGCAATCCCTTTGATTCCATAAAACTGAAGTAATACCACGAACTCATGATCTCGTTCATGTAGATGTCGCCATAGATGATGGCTTGCAACCGCTGCACGGGGCTCAGGTTATGCCGGGCAACGCCCCCTATCACCTGGTCGATGTTGCGACTCAGTACCGCCGAGATGACAGAGGCCAGATCGTCCTTGCTGCCGATGTAGGCGTAGAGGCCGCCCATACTGATTCCGGTCTCGTTCCCCAGATCTCTCAGGCTCATGGCCTGGAATCCCTTGGAACTGGCGAGGCGGAAGGTGCAGGTGAAGATTTTTTCCAGGTTGGCAACGGCAACATGCGCATTTTTTATCTGCATTTTATCTTTATGCAACTCGAATACGCTGTGCCACAGCAATTCGCCTTCCAGCGCGGGCCACGCCCGGCGGAAGGATTCCATGCTTATTTTGTAAGGCCAGTCAGCCATCAGGTAAGTCACTGTTTCTGAATGTGTTATTTAGGATTTCAGGACCAACGCCCCGAGTACGAACGGCAGAGGATATCACACTCCTCTCCCATTCCAAAGTGACCCCCGGAGCTGCCAGCTTGCAACCGCGCGACAGCCCCCCAGTGGCGGTGAATGGAGGCGGGAAAAGACAACGGGTCTCCGCCCCCGCAAAACAGTGGGGGCGCGGGAGACCCCGACGACCTAAATCATGGCCTGCAATTCAGCTTTCGCGTCTGCGCTGGGCATATGCGTAATCCCCAGAACAATTTCGGCGAGTTTCCTGGCTTCTTCGCTGGCGGAATCGTTGGTGACGATCTGGTTCAGCGCGTCCGCGTTCGGTCCAGACACCTGATGCTGCATGTCGTGAATGGCCATCGCGATGGTCTGCATGGCTTCGCTGTTGCTTGAATCATTGCTGATTCCCATCAAAGTCTGCTTCTCGGCGTCCGACGGGAAGTGGTTGAGATCAACCAGTATACCGGCTATCGCTTCGGCGGCATCCTCATCGGCAGCCAGTGCAAATTGTGAAAAAGCACTGATAGCGACGATCGCCATAAAATTCCTTATCAAACCTGACTTCATAATTCCTCCTCGTTCGTGGAACTTGAATTTTATTATTAAAAAACAAGTCTAACCACAGAGAGTGTACCTCAAGATTCATGAAATAAGGAAACTCCACCGTCAGGGCCGCCAATCCAGCCAGAAACTTGCCACCGCCGCGAGTCCGGACACGGTACACAGCACCAGCGTGGCCAGCCTCAGGCGGTTGGCGGAAACCCTGTGCCAGGTGCGCCGGGCCAGCCAATATCCTATCAGGGTGGCGGGTAACAAGGGCAGAGACAACAGAATTTGCTGTCGCGAAAAATGATCGGTTGGGACCAGAACCACCAGGGAAATCAGGCAACTGACCACAAAGAACGCCGCCAGATTGGCACGGATAAAGTGGGCCCGCTGGTGCTGCATGATCAAGGCCATGGGAGGGCCGCCGATTGAGGTGCTTGTCCCCATAAACCCAGAGAGGAACCCGGCTGTGAACATGGCTCCGGAGGTAGGTTTGATGGGGATGGCCCGAACGCTGATCACTACCGCGACCAGCACGGACAGCCCCAGCCACAGGGCAAGCCAGCGCGGCTCAATCCACACCAGCAGGAATGCACCCGCCAGCGAGCCGGGCACACGCCCGGCCAGTGCACACTGGAGGCCGCGAAAGGAAATGGACGCACGGTGAAAATGCGCGTTGGCCAAGGACAGGGCCAGAGCGCAGAGCGTGATAGGGACAGGCACATAGGCCGGATCAAGGAAGAACAGAACCGGAGCGGCAATAATCGCCAGCCCGAAACCCGCCGTGCTTTGCACGTACGAACCCAGTACGATAACCAGGACAGCTAGCAGGATTTCCATTTACGTGGGATCGGGTGGTTGAAGATTCAGGTGTCACTGCCCTCTTGGCCTCAGCCCTGGTTCAGAGGGCGTCGCTGCTTCCTGCCAGCTTCGCGGCTACCTGTTCATATCCACCCTCGTTGATAACATCCTGATACCCCATTTCCATCAAAATTTCCAGCGCCATGCCGGAACGGATGCCGGTGGCACAGTATAGATGCACTGTGGTGTGGAGATCGGGGACCAACTCGCTGATCTTGTGACCAATATCACCATGGGGGATATTTGCATGCCCTTCGACATGGCCTTCGTTGTATTCCCGCACCGAACGCACATCAATCCACACCCCGTCGGCCACCTGATTGTCAGCAGCAAAACCGCCGGCGGCGAACAGCAGCGTAAATACCGCAAGCAGAATTGATTTGTTTAACTGTCTCATTGCCAGACCCTCTCTGTTCAAGTGGTCATCATACTCTCTTGGGTGGCAGCGATAAAGCCCGGCGGTGATACAGCTTATCGGAATACCACAGTTTTATTGCCGTTGACGATTACCCGATGTTCACAATGCCACTTGACCGCCCTGGCAAACGCGGCACATTCCGCATCGCGCCCAATTTGCATGAGCTCGTCAATATTGACGTTATGATCAATTCTTTCAACCGTTTGTTCAATAATCGGGCCCTCATCCAACTCGGTCGTCACATAATGTGCGGTGGCGCCGATAATTTTGACTCCGCGCATGTAGGCCTGACGATACGGATTGGCCCCCTTGAAACCGGGAAGAAACGAATGGTGAATGTTAATGGCACGGCCGGCCAGTTCTTCACAAAGCGTTGGTGACAGTATTTGCATGTAGCGTGCAAGCGCAAATAGATCAACTTTCTGGGAGCGGATAATGCGTAATATTTCCTGCTCCTGCCGCTTCTTGTTGCCCTTGTCAATCGGCAGGTAATGAAACGGCAGCCCGTACCACTCTGTCATCTGTCGCATGTCCTGGTGGTTAGATACCACACCGACTATTTCTGCCGGCAATACATCACTTTCCCAGCGGTGCAACAGGTCATTCAGGCAGTGCCCATGCTGAGACACGGCAAGCAGTACGCGAGATTTGACTTGCAGGTTAAAAAACTTCGGCTCCATCGAGAATGTCTCCGCGATCTCGACAAAGTCCTCGCTGAGTCTGTCCGTCCCCGGCAGACTCGCCTCGGTTTCTTCGAACTCGACCCGCATAAAGAACCGGTCAATCAGCGGATCCCGGTGTTGGGCCGCATCGCTGATAGTCGCGCCCCTCTGAAACAGAAAATCACTGACCGCCCGGACGATGCCATTCGCCTCCGGACACGAAACTGTCAGAACAAACTTGTTACGCTGCGCCTGGCCCATCAACCTCACCTCCCGCTCCCACGAATGATAGCATGGGGTCGGTGGCGAATGATTCTCATTC
>JBBDLF010000001.1:0-192910 GCA_040879025.1 Pseudohongiellaceae bacterium | reverse complement strand
CCCCCCCCCCCCCCCCCCCCCCACCCTGCGGCTTGCCCGGGGGAGACGGGGTCTTTACAATCGCTGGATAGCTGAGAGGAAACGGGATGAAATCACGAGCCGCCGTGGCTTTCGCCGCGGGGAAACCACTGGAAATTGTTGACGTGGATCTGGAGGGCCCCCGGGAGGGGGAAGTGCTGGTCGAAATCAAGGCAACCGGGGTTTGTCATACCGACGCGTTTACGCTTTCCGGAGACGATCCGGAAGGCCTGTTTCCTGCGATACTCGGGCACGAGGGAGCAGGAGTCGTGGTCGAGGTGGGCGCCGGTGTCAAATCTGTCAAGCCGGGAGACACGGTTATTCCGCTTTATACACCCGAGTGCCGCCAGTGCAATTTTTGCCTGCATCCCAAGACCAATCTCTGCCAGGCCATCCGTTCGACCCAGGGGCAAGGCCTGATGCCTGACGGCAGCAGCCGTTTTTCCCTTGACGGTGCGCCTGTCCTTCACTATATGGGCTGCTCTACCTTTTCCAACTACACCGTGTTGCCTGAGATAGCCCTCGCCAAAATTCGGGACGATGCGCCCCACGACAAGGTCTGCTACATCGGCTGCGGAGTCACCACCGGGATAGGTGCCGTGGCATTCGACGCAAAAGTGGAGCCGGGCAGTACCATCGCGGTATTCGGGCTCGGGGGTATCGGGCTTAACGTGGTGCAGGGGGCCCGGATGGTCGGTGCGGATCGCATCATCGGCGTCGATCTCAATCCAGACAAGGTACAACTGGCCAGAGCGTTCGGCATGACCGACTTCATCAATCCAAACGAAGTTGACGACGTGACCGCGGCAATCATTGAACTGACCGGCGGCGGCGTTGATTACAGTTTTGAATGCATCGGTAACGTCGACACGATGCGACAGGCGCTCGAGTGCTGCCACAAAGGCTGGGGCGAGTCGTATATCATCGGGGTCGCCGGGGCCGGTCAGGAAATTTCGACACGCCCGTTTCAACTGGTGACCGGTCGTTCCTGGCGTGGAACGGCGTTCGGCGGCGCCAGGGGCAGAACCGACGTGCCCAAAATCGTGGACTGGTATATGAATGGGAAAATAGAGATCGATCCACTGATCACACATACCATGCCGCTTGAGGACATCAACAAGGCTTTCGATCTGATGCACGAAGGCAAAAGTATCCGGTCGGTCATCTTGTTTTAGGGAGAAATTATTATGAGTGGCAATCAACTGAAGTATCTGCACACGATGGTACGGGTGAGTCAGCTGGATGAGTCGCTGGATTTTTACTGTGACAAACTCGGCCTCAAGGAAGTGCGCAGGAAGGAAAATGACAAGGGACGATTCACGCTGGTGTTTCTGGCCGCCCCTGGTAATGAGGAGGCCCAGATCGAGCTCACCTGGAACTGGGATCCGGAAGAGTATGGCGAAGGCCGCAACTTCGGTCACCTGGCCTACGAGGTCGACGATATCTATGCCGTCTGCCGCCGACTGGCTGAGAAAGACGTGGTTATCAACCGTCCTCCCCGCGACGGCCGCATGGCTTTCATTCGTTCACCGGACAATATCTCCATTGAGTTACTGCAGGCAGGTGAGGCAAAAGAACCGGACGAGCCCTGGTTGAGCATGCCGAATAGCGGTTCGTGGTAAGCGGCAACTGCCCCGCCGGCGGGCATCCAGCTTGAGATGGAACGGCGACTCCATTATGATGGCGGCGCTACTGTCCTCCCCCGATGCAAATAAATGAAACGGCGACCCGTAATGCAATTACTCGATGGCAAAGTCTGCGCTGAACAGATCAGAAAGGAAGTCGCCGATCAGGTTGCGAAGATCACGTCAGCAGGAGGTCGGCGACCGCATTTGGCGGCTGTTCTGGTGGGGACCGACGGTGCCAGCGAGACTTACGTCGCCAACAAGGTCAAGGATTGCAAGGAAGTCGGATTCGAATCCACCCTGGTGAGGTTGCCGGATGATGCCACCGAAGAAGCGTTGTTAAAGACAATCAACCGGCTCAACAAAGACCGGTCCATCGATGGTTACATCGTGCAACTGCCCTTGCCGCCTCATATCAATGAACACAGGATTACCCTGGCCATTGACCCGGCCAAGGACGTCGATGGCTTTTCTCCCACCAATGTCGGCGCGATGTGCCTGGGCATGCCGACGTTCGTATCCGCCACCCCCAACGGCATTATGGAACTGCTTCGCCGCAATGACATTACCACTGAAGGCAAGCACTGTGTGATTATCGGGCGCAGCAATATTGTCGGCACACCGATGTCCATTTTGATGTCCCGCAACAGCAAGCCGGGTAATGCCACGGTGACGCTGGTGCACAGCCGCACACGCAACATGGCGGAAATTTGCCGTAGTGCCGATATTCTTGTCGTGGCCGTTGGTAAACCCGGTTTTGTCGGTGCCGATATGATCAGTGAGGGAGCGGTGGTAATCGATGTAGGCATCACCCGTGTCGAGGATAAATCACGACCCAGCGGCTACCGACTCAATGGCGATGTTGATTTCGAAGCCGTCAAGGACAGGTGCGCCTATATCACACCGGTACCGGGAGGCGTCGGTCCCATGACCAGGGCGTCCCTGCTGCTGAATACGCTTAAGGCTCACCACAACACCCGGTAAACTGTCACTAACTGATTCAACAAACCCGCGGAGTCACTCATGTTTCAATCGCTTCAGGCCTTACCCGCCGACCCCATCCTGGGACTCATGGCTGCGTATCGCGCGGACAAGAACCCGCGCAAAATTGATCTTGGCGTTGGCGTCTACCGTGACGAAACCGGCAACACGCCAATCATGGCCGCGGTTAAAGAGGCGGAAAAACTGATACTGGCCGGACAAACCACCAAGAGCTACGTCGGCCCCAGCGGCGCCGAACTGTATAACGCTCTGGTGGCGGAACTGCTGCTGGGCGCGCCCCTGTGCGCCAGTCTGGGAGACCGGCGCATTACAGTGCAGTCACCGGGCGGCTGCGGCGGCTTACGGCTGGCGGCCGAATTCGTCAAGGCGGGCAAACAGGATGCCACGGTACTGGTCAGCGATCCTACCTGGGCCAATCATACTCCCCTGCTCGGGTCGGCCGGCGTGAAGATAGAAAAATACCCTTATTACGATTACACCCGCCATTGCATCCGTTTTGACGAGATGATGACCACACTGGAACAAGCGGGAGCCGGCGATGTTATCCTGTTGCACGGTTGCTGCCATAACCCCTGCGGCGCCGACCTGGATCGTGCGCAATGGGAAGCCGTTACGGAACTGGCCATCAAAAACAGCTTTACCCCGTTTATCGACCTGGCCTATCAGGGCCTCGGTGATGGGCTTGGCGAAGACGTTTATGGTGTGCAATTGATGGCTGAAGCCTTGCCGGAACTGCTGGTGGTAAGTTCCTGTTCCAAAAATTTCGGGCTTTACCGGGAGCGCACCGGCGCCCTGACAGTCATCTGTGAGACCGCCGCCTCAGCCGCCTCAGCCGCAACCCGCGTTGCCGCGATTGCACGAGCCAATTATTCCATGCCGCCGGATCACGGCGCCGCGATAGTCGAGACCATTCTCAGCGATCCCGCACTGCGTCAGTCCTGGGATGCGGAATTGACCACGATGCGTGACCGCATCAACGGCCTGCGTTCCGAGCTGGTCGGCCGCCTGCGCGCCGCCGGCATCCAACGCGACTTTGGTTTTATCGAAAAAGAAAAGGGCATGTTTTCGTTCCTGGGAATATCACAGGATCAGGTGCAACAGTTGGTGAAGGAATACAGTGTTTACCTGGTGGACTCCAGCCGTATCAACGTGGCAAGCCTGAACGAAAGTAATATGGATTATTTCTGCGACAGCCTGGGCACCGTTCTCGGCGAGTAAAACACGCAACGAACAGACGCGTCAATGCCGCTGCCTGGACCCCAGCGCCGGCGCCAGTGTGGCGGAGAAATCGCGCAGCAATTTCTCCGTTGCGTCCCATCCCAGGCACGCATCGGTGACTGAGACACCGTAACGGATCGATTCCAGATCGTCAGGTATCGGCTGGTTGCCTTCGACAAGATTGCTCTCGAGCATCACACCAATGATGGACCGGTTACCGGCGAGAATCTGCCGCGACACATCCACAAGCACCTCGCCTTGCCGGTTATGATCCTTGAGCGAGTTGCCGTGACTGCAGTCGATCATGATATTTTCCCTGAATCCGGCCTTGCGCAGGGTTTCTTCACAGGCGGCGACACTGACGGCGTCGTAATTCGGTTGCTGTCCGCCGCGCAGAATAACATGGCAGTGAGGATTGCCCTCGGTTCGGAAGAGCGCCACCTTGCCCTCTTCAGTAATACTGATAAAAGTATTGGTGGCCGAGGCGGAACGTATCGCATTAACGGCAACTGAGAGATTTCCATCCACGTTGTTTTTAAAACCCACTGCTGAGGAGATGCCGCTCGCGAGTTTGCGGTGAGTCGGTGACTCGGTGGTTCGCGCACCGACGGCAGTCCATGTCACCAGGTCCTGCAAATACTGGGGTGAAATCAGATCAAGCGCTTCAACCGCAATGGGCAACCCGATCTCAGCGATGTCCCGCATGAGCTTGCGTCCGGTACGCAACCCCTGCTCTATCCGGTGTGTGCCGTCAAGGTGTGGGTCATAGATCAAACCTTCCCAGCCGACTGTCGTGCGCGGCTTTTCAAAATACACGCGCATCAATAGCAGCAGATTGTCCTGCAACTCATCAGCCAACCCCTTTAGCTTGCGCGCATATTCCAGTGCCTCATCCGCATTGTGTATGGAACAGGGGCCAACCACGACTATCAACCTCGGATCCGTGCGATCCAGAATGGCCTTCAGCGAACGGTGGCCCTGCAACACCGTGTCGAGGGCCTTTCCCGTTGCGGGCAACGCATCCTTCAATTCGCGTGGAGTCGGCAATTCCTCAAAACCGATAATGTGGAGATTATCAATTTCCTTAACCCGCGTGGTCATAGATCACCTGACAGTGGAGGAATTGATATTCAGGGATTCGCCGCCAATTAGGCTCGTGTCGCCGGCTCTGAAGGTTGGTGAAGGACTCTCACGGAAGAATTGGCCCGTCTTCAAAAAATGGACTGTCTGGTCAATAACAACGGGGTTACGCATCATAAAAGTATGGGTTACCGGCAGAACCAGATGCGCCTTCATTCCATCGACACGGGTGCTGTCGACAGTGACCTTGCCATCATCATCTTCCGGCAACATCCAGGAATAGAGGGGATTGACACTCTGGTTACCGGCAATGATTCCCAGTTCAAATGTCACCGCCCCCAGACTGGATGGCAGACCTTCCGGTCCGGTGCCAAGTTGCTCCGCGGCAGGCCCGTTAACCAGTTCAAAACCCGGCATATCATGCAGGGTGTCAATTATTTCGCTTCCATGGTTCGGCGGCCCGAGCATCACTACCCGACCCAGTCTCGGTTCAGCGCGGTTGTTGCGAAAGTACACCCGCACCAGAATGCCGCCCAGGGAATGTGTGACAAAGTGAATGCGACCCTCACCGTACTCGGCGCAGGCGCTCAACCCCTGCTCAACAGCCAGTTGTGCCAGCGCTTCGATCGTGGCGGTAGTGGAAGGATAATCCACATTGACGACTGTCAGGCCGGCATTCTCCAGCGTATGTTGCAGCCGCTCCATTGAATTGGCGCTGCGGGCCATGCCATGGAGCAAAATGACGCAATCGTCGCGGCCGACCGATTCCGCGGTCCCGGTGATTTTTGTATCCGCTGAGGCCACCCCGAAACCCAGGGCGGCAGCCATTAGCAACGATGCACTCCCCGTGAAAAACGCGCGGAAGCGGGAAGAAAGAAAATGGGCGGTTGATCGCATCATGGTTCCTGTCGTTGCTGATGTAAAGCTTCTGCTGCACAAGACCGGGAGAACGGCATTCCCGTTCAAGGACCTGCCCTGTCTGACCGGGCTTCTCCGGCGGGTTTCCGGAATCAACGATGCAGGTGAATGCCACGCATGCCACCGGCATAGAGAGCCGCAATGTAAACCGCCAACCCTCCAAAGCATAACACTGAAAGGTGCCCGACGCGGGTCCAGATATCCCATTGCAGCCAATCCTGCCAGTCGCCGGCATAATACACCAAAAAACTCGCCATTAACGCAATGGCCAGAAAAATACGCAGCAGAAATACAACCCATCCCGGCTGGAAGTGATAGACACGCTCCCGGTAAAGCCCGAGCAGCAACAGCCCCGCATTGACGAAAGCCGCCAGGCTGGTAGCCAGGGCGAGCCCGACATGAGCCAGGCCGAACCCGAACACCAGCACAAAGTTCAGGACCATGTTAACCGCCACGGCGATTACCGCGATGCGAACCGGGGTCCGTGTGTTCTGGCGGGAGTAAAAGCCTGGAGCAAATATCTTGACGCCCATGAACGCAATCAGCCCCAAGGCGTAGGCCTGCAGACTGGCGGTTACGCGCACCACATCATTGGCGGTAAAGTTGGCGTTCTGGAACAAAGTGACCAGTAGCGGCTCAGCCACTACCACCAGCGCAACTGTTGCGGGGATGGCCAGCACGCAGACCAGCCGCATGGCCCAGTCAATGGTCTGGCTGAACTCCTCGCGCGACTCGTTGGCATGGTTGCGCGCCAGGCTCGGCAGCACGACGGTGGCAATGGCGATACCAAAAATTCCCAGAGGCAATTCCATGAGCCGATCGGAAAAATAAAGCCAGGAAACGCTGCCCGACACAAGATAAGAGGCAATCAGTGTATCGAGCAGCAAATTGATCTGGCTGACCGACACACCAAAAAGTGCAGGCAGCATCAGTGTCTTGATACGCTGCACACCTTCATGTGAACGGTGCAACGCCGGAACAGGCATCAGTTGCAGGCGCGCCAGAAAGGGCAATTGAAACAGCAGTTGGGCCACACCGGCGATCAGTACGCCCCAGGCCAGAGCGAGCTCGGGTCGATTCATGTACGGAGCCAGCAGAAATGCCGAAGCAATCAGGGAGATATTCAGTAATGCCGGCGTCAGCGCCGGAATCGCAAAGCGGTCGTAACTGTTCAGTATCGCGCCACACAGGGCGGTCAGTGATATCAGCAACAGGTAGGGAAAAGTAATTCGCAACATCTGTACGAACAAGGCGAATTTTTCCGGTTCATCGGTAAATCCATACGCAATCGGCACGGCCAGCAATGGTGCCGCTACGAGTGTAACTGCGGTCAGCAGCGCCAGCAGTCCGCCAAGATAGCCGGCGACGTAGTTGATCAGCTGCTTTACTTCAGCGAGTGATTTGTGGGTGCGGTATTCCGACAGCACCGGAACAAATGCCTGGTTAAACGCGCCTTCGGCGAACAGCCGGCGCAGAAAGTTCGGAATCTTGTTGGCCAGAAAGAAAACATCGGTACCGTCACCGGGACCGAAAACACGAGCGATCACCACATCGCGCGCCAGACCGAGCATACGGGAAAGCAGGGTCATCGACCCCGTGACACCGCTGGCTCTCAACAGGCCGCCCCGCCGGGGTTGCTTGTCAACGATCGGGACTGTACTGTCGTTTTTCATCAGGTTCGGGATTTTACCTTTCCGGGTGGGATGGGCATAGTTCCACAACGCACCGTGTTTACCAGGCAAGAATTCATGATGCCTGTAGTAGTGTTTCTTTATCGGCCGTTCCCTGACGACTATTGACATCAAAGGGTTAAAACGGCATAGTGTCGCGTCTTGAATTCCTGGTCCACACCCGAAATATTCCGGCCCGGAAGGCTTTCCGTTCAAAGGAGCAAAAGTTGGCTAATACTGCACAAGCCCGTAAACGAGCACGACAGAGCGAGAAGCGCCGTCGTCACAACGCCAGTTTCAGATCAATGGTTCGCACTTCCATCAAACGGGTGCTGTCCGCTGTCCACAATGGTGATTATGAGCAGGCTGTAACCGCTTACAACGATGCAGTGCCGGTAATTGACCGAATGGCGGACAAAGGTATTGTGCACAAGAACAAGGCCGCCCGTCATAAATCGCGTCTGAATGCCAAAGTAGCCGCCCTCAAAGCCTGAGCACGGCCGGCACTACCCGGTGAGTATCATCACGTGAGCACCATGTTGTCGCGGTGAATGATTTCTTCCTCCGCGGCGTATCCCAACAGTTCCTCTATCCTGCTACTGGCCTGGCCACGCAACAACGCGACTTCATCGCTGGAATAATTTGTCAGGCCGCGGGCAATTTCCCTGCCTTGCCGATCCGCACAGGCCACCATCTCACCACGACTGAACGCGCCCTTGACTTCCTGAACGCCGACAGCAAGCAGGCTGCGGCCTTTTTGTGACAGTACCGCGACGGCTCCCGCATCCAGAGTCAGTGTACCCTTTACCTGCAACTGACCCGCCAGCCAGCGCTTGCGGGCTGTCACCGGTTCGCAGTCCGGCGTCAGCAAGGTCCCTGTTTCTTCACCTCGGGCCAGCCTCAGCAATACGTTTGGCTCCTTGCCGCTGGCAATGACGGTGTACGTACCGGACCTGGCAGCCCGGCTTGCCGCGGCCAGTTTCGTCTGCATGCCCCCGCGACCCAGAGTACCGCTGCCTCCCGCCATCCGCATCAAATCAGGATCCGTCGCGGATGCTTGGGTCACCAGAGGCGCCTGACTGTCCAGGCGCGGATCGGCACTCAACAGGCCCTGCTGGTCAGTGAGAATGACCATAACGTCCGCATTGATCAGATTGGCAACCAGCGCTGCCAGCGTATCGTTGTCGCCAAAACACAACTCCGCGGTGGCGACGGTATCGTTCTCATTCACCACCGGAACCACGGCCATGTCGAGCAAGGTCATCAGAGTGGTGCGGGCATTGAGGTAACGGGTGCGATTGGCAAGATCTTCGTGAGTAAGAAGAATCTGCGCCGCGTGTACACCCTGTTTCATGAAACTGCTTTCGTAGGTTTGCACCAGCCCCATCTGACCGACTGCGGCGGCGGCCTGTTGCAGATGCACCGCCCGTGGCCGGGTTTTCAGACCAAGCCGGGAAACCCCTTCAGCCACCGCGCCGGACGAAACCAGCACAATCTTTTTTCCCTGTTTTTGCAGGGTAACCAACTGTTCCGCCCACAATTCGATGGCGTCCTTGTCCAGCCCCAGACCGTTGTTGGTGAGCAGGGAACTGCCGATTTTGACGACCCAGTACGAGGCGCTGGCCAGTTTAGTACGCATGCTCGCTCACTCCCCGTCGTTCCCCATCAATCCATCTCGTCATCAGGATCGGCCTTGCCGCCCTTTACCGGTTTGGTCTTTTCAATGCTGCGCCGAATCTCGACTTCCATCGCCTCATCCAGTTTCCGCTGGCCATTGCGATAATCCTCATCTTCAAGCATGCGGCGGCGATGCGTTTCGATCGCCTGCATCAGGGCCTGGCACAGTTCCGGGCAGCCTTCGCCGGTAATGGCGGAAATGTGGTGTACCGGACCCTGCCAGGGCAACTCCTCACGCAGACGTTGTTCCAGTGCTGTCAGCTGCGACTGATCCACCAGATCGCGCTTGTTCATTATCAGCCAGCGTTCCTTTGCCGCCAGTGTCGAACTGAAGGTTTCCAGTTCCGCAGCGATCAGTTCAATTGCCGCCAGCGGATCACTGCCATCCACGGGTAGCACATCCACCAGGTGCAGCATCAGGCGGGTACGGGACAGGTGTTTAAGAAAACGATAACCCAGCCCGGCACCTTCCGATGCACCCTCTATCAAACCGGGAATATCGGCCATAACGAAGCTTTGCTCCAGTCCCAGGCTGACAACCCCCAGATTGGGAATCAGGGTGGTGAAGGGGTAGTCGGCCACCTTGGGACGAGCCGACGAGACGGCGCGGATCAGCGTCGATTTGCCCGCATTCGGCATACCCAGCAAGCCGACGTCCGCCACGACCTTCAACTGCAGCTGCAATGTTCTGGTTTCGCCGGGAGTGCCCAGTGTGGTTTTGCGGGGGGCACGGTTGGTACTGGATTTGAATCGGGTGTTACCCAATCCCCTGATTCCGCCTTTGGCCACCAGAACCTGTTGTCCGGGCAATTCCAGGTCGGCGATCAGTTCGTCTGTTTCCGTGTCGATAACGCTGGTGCCAACGGGGACCTGGATAGTGAGGTCTTCGCCGCCCTTGCCGGTGCAGTTCCTACCCTGCCCGCCCTGCCCTGACTGGGCGCGATAGCGGGGCTGAAAGCGAAAATCAACCAGCGTGTTGAGGGCATCATTGGCTTCGAGGTAGACACTGCCGCCATCACCACCGTCACCGCCGTCGGGGCCGCCTTTTTCAATGTATTTTTCGCGCCGGAAGCTGAGGCAGCCGTTACCCCCTTTGCCCGCCTCCACCACGATTTCGGCTTCGTCTACAAATTTCAAATCAAACCCCGTTATCTGGCCTTTCGGGTCGTTGCAGGCATCCTGCGAATTCCCGCGGCACATACAAAAAAGCCCCGTCGAAAGACGAGGCTCGCAGGTCCGGAAATCTGCCGGATCAGGCCGTTTCGACGCTCACGAATTTACGTTGCCTTGGCCCTTTGACTTCAAATTTCACGACACCGTCAGATTTGGCGAACAAGGTATGGTCCTTGCCGCATCCAACGTTGGTACCCGGATGGAACCGGGTGCCGCGTTGACGTACGATGATGTTCCCGGCGGTCACCTGCTGGCCACCGAACAACTTCACGCCAAGGCGTTTTGATATGGAATCGCGACCGTTACTGGTACTGCCGCCTGCTTTCTTGTGTGCCATGACCTTTACTCCTCAAATTCACGCCTTGGCCCGTTTCGGCGGCTTCGCGCCTGTGGGCCGCCGGTCTAGGCCTTGATGTCTGTGATGCGTACTTCCGTGAACCACTGGCGATGACCCTGCTGCCTGCGGTAGTGTTTGCGGCGGGAAAACTTGATGATGCTGACTTTCTTGCCGCGGCCCTGAGAGACCACTTCCGCTGTCACCGCACTCCCCTCAACATAGGGTGCGCCGATTTTAACGGATTCACCTTCTCCAACCATCAGAATTTTGTCAAAGCTGACCGTGTCGCCAGTGGCAGCGTCCAGCTTTTCCAGTTTGAGGACTTCGCCCTCTTCCACCCGGTGCTGTTTGCCACCACTTAAAATTACCGCATACATAGTTCTTTGCTCTCTGTTGGCGCTTTCTGCTGCTCTCAGTTGACGCTCTCGGTTGACTTGCCGGTTGATTGCTCTGCCGGCTCTTTGAATGAGACGCTTCAGGGGCGGGCATTTTACGGGAACGGGCAGGCTGAAGCAAGCATAAATCCCCGTTCTCCGCGGCTTGACAGCCTTCTGTTCCCCCCATAGCATGCAGTCACTAAATCTGGAGGTCCTGTTCAGGCCCCACAGTTCCACCGTACCGCCTGGTAACGTATGTACAAACAAATCCGCTCCGTGGTTGCAACGGACTTTGAAGCTGTCGACCGCTATATCATCGAACAGCTGCACTCCGATGTTCCTCTGGTCGAAAACATAGGTCAATACCTGGTAGAAGCGGGAGGCAAGCGCATGCGCCCGGTGACAGTGCTGCTCTGCGCCCGGGCCTGCGGCATCCGCACCAACCGGCATATCCAGCTTGCCGCGGTTATCGAATTTATCCATACCGCGACCCTGCTTCACGATGACGTGGTCGACACCTCTTCCCTGCGCCGCGGCAGGCCGACGGCGAATCACAAATGGAACAATCCATCCAGTGTTCTGGTGGGTGACTTCATCTATTCCCGCGCTTTTCAGATTCTGGTGGAAGTGGGGGACATGCGGATAATGAAGATCATAGCGGATACCACCAACACTATCGCCGAAGGCGAGGTGATGCAACTGATCAACAAACACAACGCGGATACACTGGAGGCGAACTACATGAAAGTTATCCGCGACAAAACCGCGATTTTGTTTCAGGCGGCGGCGCAATGCGGTGCGATTCTGGCTGCGGCGGACCACAAGACAGAACTGGCCCTGCGGGACTTCGGCATGCATCTGGGCATGGCATTTCAGTTGGTTGATGATGTTCTGGACTATGACGGCGATGCCACTGCCATGGGCAAAAACATTGGCGACGACCTTGCCGAAGGCAAACCGACTTTGCCGCTTATTTACGCCATGCAGAACAGTTCAGAAGAAGCCGCGACACTTATCCGTTCCAGCCTGGCGTCGAGCGGCACCGATTCCCTGCAACAGATTATTGATATTGTCAAAGGATCGGGAGCGCTGGACTACGCACGAAGTCTGGCGGAAAAAGAAATTACCGCGGCACGCCGCTGCCTACAGCCGCTGACAGAGACTACCTACCACAACGCATTGCTGCAGATGGCTGAATTCGCCTTGCGACGGGACAATTAGAGCCGAGGCGGGATCATAAGTCATTGCCCCCGCGATTCGGTCTGACCACCAGGCCGGGGCCTGTATTGCGCAATATACTCTGGGAATCGATGATTCTTACCTTCTCATCACTGGGCTGATAGATTTCCGCGTTGGTGATCAATAATCCCTTCGCCGCATTGGTCATTCGCTCGGCCATGCCTTCGTCACCCAGGCGCTCATAAGTGCGCGCCAGCGCAACATAGAAATCCGGTTCCACCTCCTTGATGCGAATCGCGCGACGGTATGCGTCCAATGCGCCTTCCAGGTCATCATTCAGATATGCCGTATTGCCTCTTTCGAAATGGTAGTAAGGATTTCGGTTGTTGAAACGGGCGATGGCCCGCTGATATTCCCGCGCCTTGGCGGTCTCACCCTGCGCAAGAAAGAACCGGGCCAGATTGTTTACCGCGGTAGCATTGGTGTTATCGGTCTCAAACGCCATATGATAGCTGTAGGAAGCCAACTCCGGTTGCTGAAGGCGGTTGAAGGCGGTACCGATATTGTTCCACGCGATGGAAAGTTCCGGCTCCAGCCACAAAGCGTTTTTCAGAAAAACCAACGAAGCTTCAAACTCCCCGACAACCATTTTTTCCACGGCGAGATTATTGAAATATAACGCCCGTGCTTCGGCATCACTGACAGTTGAAGCGGTTAGCTGCTGCAGGTTCAATTCCGGAGTAAAATCGATAATATAGGTTTCCCGCATGCTCAGCTTGCCGGTGGCATTGATATGCTGATTCAGCACCAGCAGTCCGCCGCGGCGGTCCCAGACAGGGCGCACATTCACCGTCTGGTACTCCGCGTCCAGTCCCACGTAGCGCGCCAGGGCGATATAGAGGTTCATCACTGACAGGCAGTTTCCCGCGCGGGACTCAAACAATTCGGCGGCGGTCTGGGTGCGGTCATCACTGTACTGCAGGTTCAGATATTGCTCTTCAAACAGCAGCTCTCGCAGACGGCCAACTTTGTCGGAAGCGCGGGCATCGGGGTTGATGTGGGTATCCGCGTAGGCCTTCATCGCATCGGTCAGATAAAGCAGTTCGATATCTTCGAAAGCATCGGTCTGCTGGGGAACGATACGGGTGTAAGTTTCCTCGGAAGACTCGAAATCAAAGTCCACATCGATATTCTGGCAACCACTGATGAAGAGGCAACCAGAAACAAAGGCTAACAGTCGAAACAGGTTGATCATGGCTAATACCGGTGCGGAGTCGGTCTGCCGGCTTTGATTATTTTCATAAATTCATAACGCCCGGTCAGAAACGGTGTACGATCTTCCTCCAGCGCCCTGAACAGCGCAATCCAGGCTGCGTAGGGACCAATCGGCGCCGTACTGTTACCAAGACCGGCATAATCCAGATTCTCATCCAGGCGGCCGCTTTCACGCCCCCAGGTGTAGTCATGGACGGCGGTGCCCGCTTGCCCGGAGTAATCGTACTCCAGCGCTATCCGGGTCTGCGCAATGCGCATGTTGTCGGCACTGAGGAACCGTACCTCATATTCCGAATTGAATGAAAGTTGCTGTTCCGCGGCTTCCTCAAAATTTACCCTGCGGTCGATAATAACGCTTTTGCTCACGTCGAGACTACGGGCATTGCCAAGATAGTTGAAGGGTTCGGCATCCACCTGTACAAACTGATAGCCTGCATCGGTGTCACGCAGGGCCGCGGAAATTCTGACTCGGCCTTGGGCATCAATATCAACGATGGCATCCGATTCCGCAGCCTCGGAACGCTGCACAAAATCATACAGCGCCTTCACCTCGGAATAATCTGCTGCGGGCAGGCGCCAGTGTTGGCCCTGTTGGTCCAGCAACCGCAGTTGATCATCCTCAAAAATCAGTTCCTGCGGACGCCAGGGCAATTCGGCCGTTTCCCCCAGGGCGATACCCCCTGGCACAATAATCTCCTCAATGGTGGATGCGGTATGCTCATCACCCAGAGTCTCCTTGATAAAAGCCTGCGGCTCACCGGCGGCTGTCTCGACTGCGGCCCCATCGCGGAAAACCGAATTACTGTTACGGCGGACCCGTTCTCCCAGGTACCGGAACTCGGCAACCGCGATTTCATGGCTTCTGGCGGCACGCGAGTCAATGACCAGTCGCCGCCCGGCAGTGGTGAACAATCGGCCCGGCCTGGCCTGTACCCCGTCACCAAAAAACACCATGGATTCGAAACCCATGGCGCGCAACGTGGTTGACAGGGCACCCGCCGTGGCCAGGTCTTCCTCGGCAAAACTGACAAAGATCCGGTGCTGAGCTGACTGATGGCGCCACCGTTGCCAGAATGTCTGATAACCGTCGGACACCGTGACTGGCGGCGTGGCAAGGCTGACAAGGCTGTCAGGCACCGCGATGACCGCGACAGCGCCGATCGCGGTGGACGTGAAGCCTTCTTCCCATGCATCAAGCTCATCGCTTAACGGTAACTGTCCAGCCGGCAGGTCCGCCAGGGCACCGAGCGTCGGCCTTTGCGGCAGCCGCGGCAAACCGCGTCCATTGAGATTATAGGCAACATCGATATCCCGGCTGTCCAGTCCGGACGCTATCAGTTCCAGCCAGGGATCGGCCGTTTCATTGCGATCCAGAACACCGCCGTTTGCAGTCAGGCTTACAAGCAGCCAGGGAATCACGGCAAGCATCCGGGTACGCTTGGCGTATTTCGCCGACGTGCCCATTACTCACTCCTTTTTATTGCGTTTGTTGCGCGCAGGCGTCAAAGAACTCACCGTTTCTGTGGCTGTCGAGCCTCATGCGCAATTGGGTTACCCATTCCGGTTCGCCCACCAGATGCAACGGCTGTGACAACTCGCCAAGCAGCCGTTCCGCTTCAGTATAATTCGCGGACAAAATTTCATATTTAATTGTTTGTTCCACAATAAAGCTGTCTCCGGGCAACAGGCGAAACGCGGCCTGTTGAAAACCTCTGCCTTCGCGCCAGTCTTCATCAGGTAACAGATAGCGCTGTGCGCTGGCGAGGTTAGCCTCGGGATTGTCCGGTTGCAGCGTGAGTGCACGCTCGAACAACACTGCCATCTGTTGCCTTAATTCATCCCATTGCTCTGCCGGCAGGGTCCGGTCGCAATCAGTCAGAACAGTCTCAATATATTCACCCTGGTCCAGCAGTATGTAAATGTTTTCCGGTTCCATTTCCGCGGCACGACGATAATACGGCAGTAGTTGTTCAGGATCATCGTCCAACTCCAGCATGCGCAACGCATCAGCCATACCGGAATGGAATCGCGCGACCTGACTGCGATTCTGGACACCCGAGTTGAAGAATTCCCTGGCCAAGGCAAAACGGCCGCTATACAAAGCCAGTTCACCCAGCGCCACCGCCATCTGATCCGGGTCAGCGCTTGCCACCTCCACCCGTTGCTCGCGAGCCGGTGGCATGTTGTCCAATGTCAGGAGGCGGAGTTCGCTCTCGGCGAGGAAACGCCGATACTCTTCATCCAGCTGCGGCGCAGGCAGAGAGAAAGACTGATCGAATGCAAAGCGGTGATTCCGCCCTTCGAGCAAAAGCTCAAGGTATCCCTGCAATTCGGCACGCCGGTCAACGAATCCGGGCTGCTCGTGGCCATGCAGCAAAAAATAAAGCAGCGATTCCGACTTCAGGTTTGCAATCTGAATCAGTCGTGGGGAGGCCAGTGCGTCGTCGTCAAAAAGCAATTTATCAAGTGGCATTTCGCTTTCCAAAGCCAACGACGCCGCGTGTTCCTCGCGTGAGTATGACGGAATCCCCACGCTCGCGTCGTCGAATCTCAGCCGGCCTAGATAGGCTGCCGCGCCTTCCTCGTACCAGCGCGGAAGCCGCAGATCAGCCAGATTCCACAGCAGGAAATGACCGTAATGGTGGCGGGCGATGTTGACCGAATTGTCTGCCGAAGCATCGAGCGCCAGATAGTTGGCACGCGGCGAAGGGGTAAAAAAAGCGGGCTCGCCGGTGGTGGAAAATTGGTTGAACTGCTCACTGGTTGCAAACAGATAAGCGTGGTTACGTACGGCGGAAGGCACCGTCGGGTCACCGGTGAGGAACTGCACCGCCACTTCACGCCAACGCTCAAGGTCGGCGGCAAATGTTTCAGTCCGCCGTGCCGAGAGCTGACTCACAATATGAAAATGAGGTGTGTCGACGACACGCCAGGAGCTGTCCAGCAATGTCGACGCCTGCGTTGCGTTCTGTGAAGTCTGCGCCAGCACGGACGGGGCCGTCAATGCACTGCCCAGGACAAGCCAAAACACCATAAACGCGGGAAGAATCAATCGCATCACAGCGTGCTCCGGAAACGGTTCAGACACCATGGGCCGGTGAGCCGGGAGGCCGGGACGCCCATCAGGGAACCTCTGAACCACTCTAGCAGTCGGGGACCGGGTCCGTCAAAGCCCTCTTACGCCCGGCTTTGGCTGAATTTTACATACCCGGATAGTTGGGTCCGCCGCCCCCTTCCGGCGTAACCCAGTAAATATTCTGTGCCGGGTCCTTGATATCGCACGTTTTGCAATGCACACAATTCTGGGCATTTATCTGGAAGCGCTTGTGACCGTTGTCCTCGACAACCTCATAGACGCCCGCAGGACAATATCGCTGAGCGGGTTCATCGTAGAGCGGTAAATTGACACCGATAGGTATCGATGGGTCCTTGAGTTTGAGGTGGCTCGGCTGGTCTTCTTCATGGTTGGTATTGGAAAGAAAGACCGATGACATCTTGTCGAAACTGATAACGCCGTCGGGTTTCGGATAGCTGATGCGAGAGCATTCCGCGGCCGGCTTTAACTGGCAGTGATCCGGGGTTTTATCATGAAACGTGAACGGGAACCGACCGAAAAAAATATTTTGTTCCAAAAACACCAGCGCGCTTCCCAGCCAGAATCCGAACTTATGAAAGCCCGCACTGAAGTTTCGGGTTTTGTGTAATTCCCGGTACAGGCCGGAATTCTTGATGCGTTCGTCATACACCCGCAATTCAGCGGGCACCGGCGCATCATTGCGCAGAGCTTCAAACAGGGTTTCAGCGGCCAGCATGCCGGATTTCATGGCGGTGTGGCTGCCCTTGATCTTGGCGGCGTTCAGTGTCCCGGCATCACAACCGATCAGCAAACCTCCTGGAAATGACATTTTTGGCAGGGAATTCAGCCCGCCCTTGTTTAACGCCCGAGCCCCGTAACTGAGCCGTTTGCCTCCCTCGATGGTTTGTCTGATTACCGGATGATGTTTGAATTTCTGAAACTCGTCGAAAAGACTCAGGTGGGGATTTTGATAACCCAGGTCGATGATAAGTCCCAATGAAACCTGGTTGTTTTCTATATGGTACAGAAAGCCGCCGCTGCTCCCGGCAGCACTCGCACCGACATTGGGGTAACCGGCGGTATGTACCACCAGTCCTTCCCTGTGCTTGTCGGATGGTATTTCCCAGACCTCCTTGAAACCCAGGCCATAATGCTGGGGGTCGACGTCTTTATCCAGTCCGAAACGGGCAATAGTTTCCTTGCCGAGATGTCCTCTGCAACCTTCCGCCAGAATTGTGTATTTGGCGTGAAACTCGAACCCGGGCTCGTAATTGCTTTTTCTTTCACCATTGGACGCGACGCCCATATCACCCGTAGCGACGCCGGTGACCCTGCCGTTCTCGTCGTAGAGCAGTTCCGCCGCGGCAAACCCGGGGAACACTTCCACGCCCAGGTTCATGGCCTGCTCGCCAAGCCACTTGCATAGATTGCCCAGCGAAACAATGTAGTTACCGTGATTATGCATGGGTCGTGGAACCAGCAGGTTGGGAAATTTGAATGCCGATCTTTCATTCGCAAGAAAATAGACGTCATCCCCGGTAACCGCGGTATTGAGAGGAGCACCAAGATCCTTCCAGTCCGGAAAAAGTTCATTCAGGGCCGAAGGCTCGAACACAGCGCCTGACAGTATATGAGCACCGATTTCGGAGCCCTTCTCAAGAACGCACACCGACAATTCCTGACCGGCTTCCCGGGCCAGTTGCATCAAGTGGCATGCGGTGGCGAGTCCGGCGGGCCCGGCTCCAACAACAACCACATCGACTTCCATCGACTCGCGTTCCATAAACTCACCTCATCACGGGACCAATCGGAGCGCCCGCGCGTTTCTGTGTCTTGTCGTCGCATTTTTTCGTACGACCGGGCGTAAAGCGCCTCATTATCGCCAATTCCCGGGTCCAGCGCAAAATCGTCCCCCACCGGTGTCGTTGCGCGGGGTCATTACAAAAAATCACATTTGAAGGATAAGTAGTCGTTTTGTCCTGGACATTTTCTGTGCAAAATAGCGTCCATCAAAACCCACACCCGGGAAGTTCGTTGCGCCCGGATTCAACAGAAGTGTCTTTTTTCACGGAGAGAAGTAATGGGCCCGCGCTCACTGACAAGAAAAACCACCCTGAGAAACTCAATTCTGGCAGCACTGGCGCTGACAGGCGCCAGCCTCGTCTCGGCACAAACCAGCACGGGTGACAGCTCAACGGTGGTCTACCCCGCCTCCTATTTTGCGCAATACGAACCCTTTTCAGTCAGCGATATGCTCAATCGCATCCCCGGCATCACCGTCGCCTTGCAGGGGAGCGGCGGCCAGGGAGGTCCGGGCAGTTCCGGTGGTTCCAATCGTCGTGGTCTGGGCGCCGGCGGTGATCAGGTTCTGATCAACGGCCGTCGTACCGCCGGCAAGGAGAACGAGGGTAACAGCCAGCTCAGCCGTATTTCGGCCAGCCAGGTGGATTACATTGAAATCATTCGCGGCACCTCCGGAGACCTGGATGTGCGCGGTGGCGGTCAGGTAATCAATATCGTGTTGCTGGAATCGGAATCCCGCAGCAGTGTCGCGTATGAGCTGAACACCGACCATTATCACGATGGCACTTACCAGCCCGGCGGCAAGGTGGCACTGTCCGGGCAGCGTGGCGTCTTTGACTACCTGCTCAGCGCCGAAATCGAACCTCGCTGGGAATATCGCGATGGCGATGAAGTCAGCGTGAACGCTGACGGCAGCCTGAACGACACAGTGACCCGTATTGACGTACGCGATTCCCAGCCCATTACAGTGAGTGCAAACCTGGGTTATGAAGTCACGCCCAACGACCTCGTGCACTTCAATATGCAGTACGCCGACAGTGATGCCCCAAGCAAGACCGATCGTGTCATCACCGACTACAACGTATCACCGCAAACGGTGGTTCATGAACGGGATGACGTTCCGTCCACGAATGACAGTTGGGAAGTGGGTGGCGATTACGAGCATCTCTTTGCCAACGGCAGCCGCTTCAAGACCTTGTTCATTGTGAATGAATCCGAGGACGACAGCACCCGTGAAACCTTTATCCTGGAAAACGCCGGCGAGACCAAGGATCTGTATCTGGCCAATTTTGCCCGTAACCGTGAGCGGATAGTGCGCTCTTCCTATACCTTCGGCCTGGCTGGCAATCAGTCGCTGGAAGCGGGTGTCGAGCGCGCGCAAACCATTCTGGACTCCTCACTTCAACTGGGTTTGCTTACCACCGGCGGGACGCCCTCCGCAGCCTTTGGAGGACTGACTCCGGTCACCAACTCCAATGCCACGGTGGAGGAAATCAGGTATGAAACGTTCCTCGTGCATAACTGGCAATTGAATCCACGCATGTCACTTGAAAGCACACTGCTATACGAAACCTCGGAGATATCCCAGTCCGGAGACGTATCCCAGTCCCGTGATTTCAGCTTTGTCCGTCCCAAACTGGATTACCGTTTCGACATTACACCGTCTGTTCAATTCCGCGCATCGGTAGAGAAGGACGTCGCGCAATTGAGTTTCAACGACTTTACCGCCAACATCAGTGGCGGAGACGATGACCAGGACGCCGTGGCGGGAAACCCCGATTTGCGTCAGGAGCAATCCTGGCGTTATGAAACCACGCTGGAATACCGCCTGCCCGGTGATGCCGGCGTGTTAAGCACCAATCTGTTCTACCACGACCTGGAAGACGTTATAGACCGGGTGGATGTATCCACACCCACGGCGCTGCTTTCCGCCAATGGCAATATCGGCGATGGCGAACGCTACGGCATCAATATTGACGCGAGCTTGCGGCTTGGCTTCATTGATTTTCCCAATATTCTGGTCACATCGCGCCTGCAACTGGAAGACTCCAAGGTTACCGATCCGTTTCTCGGAATCGAACGGCGTCTGCGGCAGCAAGGCCGGGGCAGTTACCGAATCGGTTACCGTCATGACCTTCCCTCTATGGCGCTGAACTACGGGTTCAATTTCAGTCACGGATTTACCGGTGAACGTTTCGCCTATGATATCGACAAGATTGAAGAGTACGAACAGGGCGACAACCTCACTGTCTTCGTTGAAAAAATCGGCTGGGGCGGCCTCACTTACCGGTTTGAAACAATGAACACACTCGAAGGAGAGCGCTGCCGGGTTCGGTCGCGTTATACCGGGGGAACTATCGCCACCGGTGTGCTCAATGAAATTGAAGACTCGTGCAGTAACACGGGCATCAAGATCGCACTCAAGGTGCGGGGAACCTTCTAAGAACCGCTGGGCATTTTCCGCCGCGATTCCGCGGCGGAAAATGCCACTCCAAAACCAGGCCATGCACTCGCGCTGAGTTCCGTTTCAGTCTCTCTGCTGAACTCCCCGTTTCGCTCAAGAAAATCGGTCAGAAACCGATATCTCCACTTCGGGACGCTCAATTTACCGGAATGACACCTCTGGTGCCTCGTGGCTCGAGATACCCGCTAATTCGCTGACCGATAGGCAAATGTGCCGCGCTTCACACATCGGTTCCGAATAAGTTTCTCTTTGTCGACAGTCACGGTATGTTTATCCTTTCTCACAAATTGTTACATTAATACACACCGCATATGCTATATAATTCTCAGCTTCAACAGATTCGCTGCGCGACCGCTCGATACGGTGATTCCGTCTGCTTCAAAAGCAGTCCGTGAAGTTGGCAGTTTCAAACAAAACGGAGAAGTGAAACAATGACCCAGCGGTTCACCCGTCGCCTGATTCAATCCAGCGCACTGTCCCTCGCAATATCGATGACCGGCCACATTCTCGCCCAGTCTCCTGTCGGGTCAGGAGGTAACTCCGTTGTTTTTCCCGCGGATCATTTTGACCAGTACGCTCCGGTTTCAGTCAATGACATGATCAATCGCATTCCAGGCATCAATCAGGCTCTGGGTGGGGGTGGTGGCAATCGTCGCGGATTGGGTTCAGGTGCAAACGAAATTCTCATTAACGGCCAGCGAATGGCCGGCAAAAGCAATGAGGGGCGCGATCAGTTGAGCCGAATCGCTGCGGACCAGGTGGACTACATCGAGATTATTCGTGGCACTTCTGACGATGTCGCTGTTCGCGGCGGTGATCAGACCCTGAATATCGTACTTCTCGATTCACTGTCGCGCCGCAGCATCAATGCTGAATTGAATATGGACCGGTATCATGATGGAACCCTGGACCCCGGTGGCAACGTGGCCGTCTCCGGTCAGGACGGCGCCTTTAATTACCTGTTCAGCGCCGAGGCCGAACCGCGATACAACAACAGGGTGAGAAACGAACAAAGCTACAATAGCGACCATGTATTGACTGAAACCCGCTATGAGGAGGACATCAGGGACGAGACCCGATTTGAGTTCAGTACAAATCTTGGTTACCAGTTTACCCATGATGTGTTTCAACTGAACGCGCTCTACGGCTTTCGCAACCCGCCATCAGAAATCGACAGACTGATAACAGACTATACCGGATCACAAGCGGAAATATTCAGAGAAAGTGAAGAACGCGATTTTGAGCGATCCAACTGGGAAGTCGGTGGGGATTACGAACATACATTCAATAACGGCAGTCTTTACCGCTTCCTTTTCATTGTCAACGACAGCGAGGGTGAAAGCGTACGGGAGCGGTACCAGGAATTTTCCGGTTCCCGCAACAAGGATTTGTATCTCTATGATTACAGCCGTGATCGAGAGCGTATTGCCCGCACCTCGTATATCTGGAATTTTACCGACAGTCAGGGCCTGGAGATCGGTGTGGAAGGCGCTCAAACCATCCGCGATTCTGATCTGCGGATGGGCCTTGACACCGCCCAGGGAACTCCATCCGATCTGACCGGCGGTCTGATCCCCGTGACTATCGCCAATGCCGATTCGCGGGTTGAGGAGATGCGGTATGAAACATTTGTCATGCACAGTTGGCAGCTTAATGATCGCATGACGCTGGAAAGTGGATTTATCCATGAGACATCGGAGATCACCCAGACCGGCGATGTTTTCAATGATAGAAGTTTCGATTTTCTGCGGCCGAAAATGGATTATCGCTTTGACATCACCCCTGCCATGCAATTACGTGCCACGGTGGAAAAAGATGTCTCCCAACTGAGTTTTTCCGATTTCAGTACGTCCACCGACAATTCCGACGACGATCAGAACACCCAGGCCGGCAACCCGGATATACGTCAGGAACAGGCCTGGCTGTACGAATTGAACCTGGAATATCGATTGCCCAACAATGTGGGTGTGTTGAATTCAAGAGTGTTTTACCGGGACATTGAAGATTATATCGATCGGGTGGACGTCACCGTCGATCCGCAAGACCCGTTGTCAGCTCGAGGAAACATAGGGGACGCGGAGCGGTATGGAATCGATTTGGATGTCAGCACCCGTCTGGGTTTCATCGGGCTGTCGGACGCCCTGCTGACTACCGGACTTGCGGTTTCAGACTCAAGGGTAACCGATCCGTTTCTGGGCATCGAACGCCGCACCAGCAACAACGGGCGCGGTTTTGCCCGCCTCGGATTTCGACACGACTTGCCTGCCCTGGGCATGAACTACGGTTTCAACTACGGTCATCCGTTAAATGGCGGCAGCGGTCGTGAATCCATCGATATAATTGACATCGAAGTGGACCGCAATGAGCCACAATTGAATCTGTTTCTCGAGAAACAGGCATTTAATGACCTGACGTTCCGCTTTGATATACAGAATGCCCTGGATAATCCCAATTGCCGGGAGCGTACCCGGTTTGACGGCTTGACCGTGGACGGTGTCGTTGACGAAATCGAGAAATCATGCTCCCGTAATGGACAGAAATTTGCGTTGAAGGTGCGGACGACGTTCTAGCCCGGGCTAGGCAGCCTCTATTCTACCTTGGTAAAAACCATCATGTGCTGCCAGGGCAGAAAGTCCAGCGTATCAGTCCATTCGAGATCGAACACACCCATTTCCCTGACGACCTGCTGCTCTGTCATCTTGTGCAGCGGCCTGATGGGTACGGTCGGGTCCTCGGCACGATACTCGAGAAAGAATACCCGCCCGCCCGGCTTCAGCGCATTGTAAATACCCTGTATCATCTCGTAGGGATGGGAAAATTCATGATAGGCATCCACCATCAGTGCCGCATCGATGGAGTTGGGTGGCAGGTTGGGGTCATCAATTTCCCCGTGAATTCCCTCAATATTGTCAACATTTTCCGCCATCTTGCGTTCTTCGATCAGTGCCAGCATTTCCGACTGAATATCCACTGCCAGGACCTTGCCTTCAGGGACAAGCCTGGCTATGCGGAAAGAAAAATAGCCCGAGCCGGCGCCTATGTCGGCAACCACGTCATCGGCTTCCAGTTCCATATTGGCCACGACTTCATCCGGCATTTCTTCCTGAATCCGAGTGGGCCGCTCCAGCCAGTCAGCCGCCTGGTGTCCCATGACTCCGGAAATTTCCCGGTCCATATAGAACTTGCCGATACCACCCTGACTGCGCTCCGGAGCAAAGATATACCCCGGCGCGTCCGCCGCCAGGCTTTGTCCCTGCATCAACAGCAACATCAGCGATGCAAGCGATACACTGCAGATTCGTTTGTGCATAAGCGCCTCGAAATACGTGACAATGAGCGGAGGCAGACGGAATACGGGTGTACACAGTCGACCGGAAAAATAATGATGAGGCTGTAAGAGTAGAGGAAAGTCGTAAACCTTTGCAAGCCGCATTTCTGCGGCCTACAAAGGGACTACGAGGGACGGTTGCGAGGGAACCGCTGGTTAGATCAGTTTCAGCAGGCGCTGACCTGATCCCTTGCATTTCTGGCAGGTCGCTTTCTGACCTGTATAACCGGAACCGTTACAGACATTACACACATCACGGTAAGGTTTCTTGAGTATTGACATAAGCTCTTTCAGCGCCTGGGTGGACACCTCGTATTCAGACGTACTGTTCATGACCTGATTCCCCCGTTGAGCGACGATCTATTTGTTGTACCGGGTTGTGACCGGTGTCTCGTTGATTAGGATTATGCAAGAAAGCGCAATCCCAAAGCGTTAACTGCCTCACAGAACCAAAGTGCAGTGCCGGGATGACCTTCTTTTAAATTTCTTCAGTAATATTAAATACTTATGATAGAATGCCCGTTCAGTTTGCGAACTGGATCACAGAAAAAAACGCGGAGAGAACATGGAAAAAGTATTACAAGGCATCAGAGTGCTCGATTTTGGCCGATATATCGCGGGGCCGTTCTGTGCCACCCTGCTGGCGGATCTGGGTGCCGAAGTGATCAGAATCGAGAAACTGGATGGCAGCGAGGACCGGTTTCTGTCACCGGTCAATGAACAGGGAGACGGTGCGCTGTTCATGCAGATGGCTCGCAACAAGCTGGGCATGACACTCAATCCGATGAAACCTGAAGGCGCGGAGATAGTCAGAAAACTGGTCGCCACAGCGGACGTAGTGGTGGCGAACCTGCCGCCGGATTCGCTGAAATCCATGGGCCTGGACTACGAGAGCCTGACAGCGGTTAAACCCGATATTATTCTTACGATGATTTCCGCGTTCGGCAGCGGCGGTCCGTATAGTAACCGCGTCGGTTTTGACGGGCTTGGCCAGGCCATGTCCGGCGCGATGCATCTGTCCGGCACGCCGGACCAACCGGTCAAATCCTATGCTCCGTTTGTGGATTTTGGCACAGCGAGTCTCTGCGCCTTCGGCACCCTCGCCGCATTATACGAACGCCGGAAAACCGGCAAGGGACAGATTGTCGAAGGCGCATTATTCAATACCGCCCTCACCTTTATGAACGGAACGGCGATTGAACAGGCGGTGATTCAGCGCGATCGTGTAGCCACTGTGAACCGGTCACAAACCTCGGCCCCGGCGGATACATTTCAGACCCGGGATGGCTGGGTGCTGGTACAGTCGGTGGGCGGCCCTTTATTCAAACGTTGGGTGGAGTTGATGGGCGAACCACACTGGCTTGATGACCCGCGGTTCAAGGACGATATCAGCCGTGGCGACAACGGTGAAGTGATCAGCGAGCGACTGGCTGCCTGGTGCGCGGAACGTACTTCCGAGGAAGCTCTGACAGCGATGGAACACGCTCGCATTCCTGCCGGCCCGGTGATGTCGGTGCAAAATGTGCTGGACGACCCTCATGTGAAGGCAAAAAACCTGCTGCAGGAAACGGACTACCCAGGCCTGAGGCGTCCCGCGCCAATTATGCGCACCCCGGTTGAACTCTCGGCAACCCCCGGAGAAATCTACCGCCGCCCCCCCACACTGGGCGAGCACACCAACGAGATCATGCGCACACTCGGCTACAGCGATGCCGCCATTACAGCCCTGCATTCCAAACGAGTCATCTAACCCGGGTCTGACCCGTGTAAGTTATTGATATGCAGGGGTATTGCTCCGGGACACGGGGTTGGTAGTTGCTTAAACGTCCTTTTTGGGTTGCGAAAGGGACGATTTAAGGCGGTTTCCCTTAATCACCTGCTGACAGCATCAACTGTACCAGACGTTCAGTCACATTGGGCTCGAGCCCCTCGGTATGCCCTTTATCCAGGCGAACCACGTCGGCGACAACCCTGCCAACGTCGCAGTTGGGGAATTCATAGACTTCAGCGGTTCCCGGAGCCGGCATTCCGCCCCACCCTTCGCGGTCGGGGCGCGCATCGCCCACACGGCCGTCGTAAATATACCCGGCCGTCGTATCGACAACATCTTCATGACGAACGCGGGCATCACAATTAAACCTTTCAGCCACCGGAGACGTCTCCGGAACCCCCTGGGCGCCCACGGTATCGTGTTCCCCGGTAGTGAATACATGGGAAAAATCACACTCCGGGGCTTCCGCGCGATTGCCGAAGCCGATTCGTCCACCGGCGAGACTCAACAGACCGTCCACCTTATCGGCATAGAAATCGGTACAGACCAACCGGTGTGAAGTGGCGCCGCCCTGCGAATGCCCGGCGAGCCAGAACGCTTTTATATTGAGGTCTGAAAACCTGTCGTAAACATAGTTAACAATATTCTCAAGATGTTCATCGTCATTGTCTTCTCTCCAGGCTCTGATCACGCCGCTGGGTGTCGCGACGATCAGTCGGTACTGGTCCTTGAAGTCCATAATCGGGAAATAATGCCGCTGCCAGTTGCCGATGGAACCGCCGCCATGGAGGTTCAGTACGAACGTCACCTCTTCGCCCCGTTGTAGATCGCAGGGGATATCGAGAAAGTAATTTCTGCCGGTGGCCCGGTCCGTCTGATTGCCGCGTTGTCCTGTGATCTCGCCTGAGCAATCAGAGCCGGGGCAATGATACTCCGGAATGTCGCAGGATAGGCCATCATAGGATAGCCCCTGGGCAAGCGCGGTAGTGCAGGCGCCGGCCAGAATAGTAGCAAATAGCCATTTCAATCGGTTTAGTGCTGTATGCATGACGTCACTCCAGGTGAATTATTGTTCTCAACGTACCAAGGGCTGCGCTCTCATTTTGCTCTGCTTGCAAATCGTAACGATCTTTCATTAGTCCCGAAAAACGGGAGCACTCCGAAGTCAGCTAATTGATTTACCAAACACATCGTACTCATTAGCCGAATCAATTTCAACGGTCACTCTGTCACCCGTGTTTACCCCTTCATTTCCCCGGATATAGACCAATCCGTCAATATCCGGAGCATCCGCAGCGGAGCGCCCAACGGCCCCGTCTTTCGTGAGCTCATCTATCAACACCTCGATTCGCTTTCCAACTTTACGCTGCAACCGGTCGGCACTGATCACCTGCTGGGTTTGCATGAACCGCTCCCAGCGCTCCTGTTTAACGGCATCCGGTACAGGGTCCGGCAACTGATTCGCTTTCGCCCCCGTAACCGGCGAGTATTGAAAGCAGCCCACGCGATCGAGCCGGGCTTCCTCGAGAAACTCCAGCAACGATTCAAACTCGGCCTCGGTTTCGCCGGGAAAGCCGACAATAAAAGTGCTGCGGATCGTCAGTTCCGGACAAATTTCCCGCCACGCGCGAATACGGGTGAGATTGTTCTCCGCGGCCGCCGGTCGCCGCATTGCTTTCAGTACCCGTCGACTGGCATGTTGAAAGGGAATGTCCAGGTACGGCAGAATTTTACCTTCCGCCATCAAAGGCACAATTTTTTCCACATGGGGATACGGGTAAACGTAGTGCAATCTCACCCACACGCCCAGTTCTCCCAGTGCTTCACACAGTCCCTGCATGCTGGCCTTCACCGGACGGCCCTGCCAGAAACCGGTACGGTATTTGATATCGATTCCGTACGCACTGGTATCCTGTGAGATCACCAGCAGTTCCTTTACACCCGCATTGACCAATCGCGCCGCCTCATCCATGACGTCACCTACGGGCCTGCTGACCAAGTCACCGCGCATCGAGGGAATAATACAAAAGCTGCATCGGTGGTTACAGCCTTCGGAGATTTTGAGATAGGCGTAATGCCTCGGGGTGAGCTTGATACCTTGCGGCGGCACCAGGTCGACAAACGGGTCATGAGTCATTGTTTGCGGTGCATGCTGGTGAACAGCACGTACAACTTCTTCATAGGCATGAGGGCCGGTTACGCTTAAAACCTGCGGATGAACCCGGGTGATGTTCTCAGCCTGCGCTCCGAGGCAACCCGTCACGATTACCCTGCCGTTGTCGTGCAGTGCCTCGCCAATCGCCTCCAGCGATTCCTCCCGCGCGCTGTCGATAAAGCCGCAGGTATTGACGACCACCACATCGGCACCCTCGTAATCCGGGACAATACTATACCCTTCAATACGCAATTGCGTGAGAATGCGCTCGGAATCCACCAGCGCTTTGGGGCACCCCAGAGATACAAAGCCGACTTTTTTTACACCAGTGTCTGTCTTATTACCTGCCGTCACGGGATACTCTGCCATCCGAAATCGGCAAGTTTACTGGTTATGACCTTCCAGCGATACCCGGAAAAAAACAGTATTTCTCAGCGACCCGCCATCAATTTGAAGACATAAAGCGCATTATGACCGTCGGGACTGTTCAACTCCGGAGCGAGGAAATTGCCGATACGCCAGGGACTGCCGCCTTCCCTGCCCGCGGGTATCGCGATGTACTGTTCGCCGTCGATGGCGAAGCTCACGGGGAATCCCTGCACGGACGTAGCCAGCCGTGTCTTCCACAATTCTTCACCGGTGTCGACATCAAACGCGTGCACCCAGCGATCATAGTCCCCGATAAATACCAGACCACCCGCCGTGGTCAACGCGGCCGTGAGGAATGGTGCACGCTGTTCGACGCTCCAGGTTTCTTCGAGGTTCTCCACATCATAGGCGGCGAGTTTACCGAAACGACCCTCTGTCCCGGGCATTTCCATCCACATGCGGTCCGCCTGGTTGCCGCCGGAACCCACTTCGAATGTGGTTTCTCTGGGTGACATTTCCATGCAGCTCTGACTCAGGGGAATCACGAGTTGCCGTGTCGGCGGATGGTAGCCACTGGCCTGCCAATTATGGCCGCCGGCGGTGGACGGACAGACGGATAACCATTCGCCCAGTTGCATGTTGCGGATATCTTCCCGGTAGCGCAGTTCGCCGGTTTCAATATTCACTTCATCGAACACGTTTTGATACACGGTCTGCTTCAGCCCAAGGAATTGACCCGTGCGCCGGTCCAGCTTCCAGAGTATTCCGCTTTTACCGATCGATAACAGATAAGGTTCACCGGCCAGATCCACCAACACCTGCTCAAACGCCTCATCCATGTCCAGTGATTCACCTGGCACATGTTGACGATACCAGACGATACGCCCATCCCCGGGGTCCATGGCCAACGTGGAATTGGCGTACAGAGTGGCATCGTCGGTACTCATGCCGCGGCTCGCCGCCATCCAGGGTTTTGCCTGTGCCGTTCCAAAAAAAACGAGGCCGAGTTCCGGATCCCAGCTTCCGGTCATCCAGACATCGGCGCCGCCGCGCAACTCCAGCGGCAGCCCTCCCCAGGTGTCATCGCCGGGTTGCCCGGGCTGCGCGACCGTATACGTACGCCACAATTCCCTGCCGCTGCGGGCATCATGGCCGGTAATAAAGCAGCTTTCCTCGAAGAACCGTTGACAGCCGTTGATGCCATTGACCACCACGCCGTCGGCCACAATGGGGCCGCTGGAATTGGAATAGCCTTTTTCAGCATCAGCGATTTCCGTATCCCAGCGCACCTCCCCGGTGCGTGCGTCCAGCGCGACCATGTGCGCATCAGTGGTAGCAACAAAGATCAGGTCTTCCCACATAGCCAGAGTGCGCAGATTACCACCGCGCAATCCTTCTTCAAACTGGCGCCGGTATTCCCACAACAACGTGCCATCGCTGCCATCCAGCGCCTGGACCACATTACCAAAGTTAGGAATGTAGATAATTCCATCCCGCACCAGCGGAGCGGGCTGACTCCGGCCCGACTCCATGCCCCATACCCACGCCAGCGTCAGATTGCCGACGTTCTCGGCATTGATCTGGTCGAGAGGCGTATACCCCTGACTCTGAGGTGTGCGCCGCCAATGCAGCCAGTCGGCGGCATCGGGATCGGCAAGTGCCGCATCGGTAACATTGCGGAAACGGGTGATGGGTACAATTGAACGGGTAAGGGCTGCGTCCGTTCGGTAAATGGCACCGTACTCAGGAATTTGATTTCGGGAACCGGGTGACGGAACATTCCCTGGAACACCGGGGACAGGGCTGCGGTCCGCCACGGCGGCCGGGTTCGCGCCGGCAGACGACGCGGTGCTGGCATCGACAACACCGCCGGAATTGAAGGCCAGGGCACTGTCGGAGGACGGAATCCCGTTCCGGTTCAATATAAACGCGGTAACAGCGGCAGACTCCGCTTCACTCAATGATCCCGGCGCCTGGGGTGGCATGGTCTGTCTGAGCAAGCGCATCAGTTCGCCCACTGGTCGGGTACCCCAATTGCTGATGAAGTTTCCTCCAACGAGAGCCGGCGCTTCAAATGCTCCCAGCAGGTTGGGCAGGTGACATTCCGCACAGTTGGCCTGGTAGAATGCGCCACCTGCTTCCGATTGAGCTGCAGTATAGCTAGCCTGGTCTTGCGCGGCCGCGATTGAAGTTGACAGAATCAGCCCGCAACCCAGCAGCAGTTTCAGTCGGATTACGGTGCTCATTTGTTTACTGCCCTCATCAGTTACCTATGGTCAACGGCTGCTGCACCGTTTCCCTTTCTTGTTGGGCACGGGCGAATTGTTCCTGGTTCAGGTAGGTAATTCCAACCCAGGCATGACTCATCTCGTCCACCCCGCGCCGACCGAAAACCACCCACTGCTCCGGGTCGGGATTAATCGGATTATTGGCCGTATTGTCAAAAACCGAAGTGAACTGCAGAACCGTTCCTGCCGGTAACAGCGGTTTAACATCATCCTCGTAGAGGTAGGAGATCTGCCAATTGTGATTGTACTTGTCCACCTGGCTGAGCACTTCCTTGCGACCGTCCGGATAAATCGCTTCCATGGTCATGACTTTGCCGCGCATATGCAAATGCGGGCGATAGCTGTGAATAACCGCCGGCTCTTCCAGCACATGCGTGCCCTGTAATACCTGATAGCTGTGAGGTGGAATCACGATATCCTGGCCCCGTGCCATCCCGTTACCGCCATCAACGCGAAACATTGCTTCACCGGCAGTTTCCAGTTCCGGGGTCTGGCCTTCCGGATAAAACCACAGGCCCACTTCAACGACATCTCCTTCGCCGCTGGCTCCCACTGGAAAATAATGCAGGTTCCAGGCAATGGTTCCATTGGGAGGTACGCGCATGCCAACGCCGTCCGGATACATTTCCCACGACTTGCCAACACCATAACGAGCGAGTGCCACCTGGCGCCTTTCACCTTCGGGAATCAGCACGGCATGGCCATGATGCACAACTCTTTTGCCCAGTGGATAGGAAGGCTTGAATTCGGCGGCCCGCAACCAGCGTTCCTCGTCAAGGCCTTCAAACCTGACGTTGGGTGTCCACCATTGATCCTGCCCGTTGGCAATAACATCATAGGGCGCGGATTTAATGATGACATCCGGCGGACCGAGCTGGTTAGCCAGTTGCCAATCCTCTCCGCCGGGAATTTCAATGGGCTCGGGCAGGTCGGCGGGATTGCCCCGGGGGCCTCCCGCGTCCACCCAGGAGACGATGGTGGTGATTTCCTCTTCACTCAGCGACATGTCATTCTTGAACTGCTGAATTCCGGTGTGAGGGTCCACATGCCACGGCGGCATGATCCGTTTGCTGACGCGGTCCTTGATGATGGGAGCAAATGGCCGGACCTGTTCATAGGTCATCAGCGACATCGGCCCGATGCCTTCCGGGTTATGGCATTGCTGACAGGCCCGCTGCAGAATCGGGGCGACATCTTTTGAAAATGTGGGAGCCTGAGCGGCGGCCTGAGTGGAAAAGCCGCCAAGCGCCAGACCCGCCAAACCTGTTATGGTGAGCATAGAAGCACGACTTCGTTGCCTCGCCCCCTGGGTTGTCCTGCTGATCGCGTTCATGATATCGCCTCCTAATCCCTAATCGTTACGTTAAAGTACGCGTTGGTATGGCAGCAATAAAACTCGAATGCCGCGGTATCGTCGATGGTCTGCATGCGAATGACATAGTCACCCGGCGTGGAAAAAACGGCAGTTGCCGAAAGCGGCTCACCGTTGAGTTCGGTTTCAAACTCAGCGTTCTGAAATACTACCTCGCCCGGACCGGAATGTTTTGCCCAGCCCAGCCAGACCGTGTCGTCCGGATGCTCCACCCACACATCGAACGTGACCGGTTCACCCACCCAGCCGTGAACCCGCTCCTCAGCCGTAATGCCGACACGGCCCCTGACCGCCGGGCCGGTAGCGGACAACCGGACCGCGGGAGCGATATCGCCACGGCCGTCCGACGCCGGCTCATCCAGCACGAACGCGGGCATGATATGACCCGGGACACTCAGGGTTTCCCCGGCGCTGGTGAGTGACCAGACAATTTTTTCATCGCGCCCGAAATCTGCCGGCACCTGCACGGTAAAGACACAAAACCGGTGGCGGTAACGCGGGGGCACGGGCTCGAAATAGGTAGGAAGCATGGCCGAGAAACGATCATCGCTCAGTCGATTGCCTTCTCCCTGAGGAATATCGAGGGCCTGTTCGCTGTTCAGATTGAAATAGCCGTAGCAAAGACTGTGGGTGCCATCGGCGTTCGTGAACCAACCGTCAAATAAGGGGATAACCGGCTGCCCGCGAGCCTTGATCACATCCGCCGACCAGATCTGTTGCGCCTGTTCAATGCGCTGCGCCGATGACAATGTCGGCAGCACCATGAGCATGATCACTAAACTGATGGGGGCCTGATACCGACTGGCTGACATATTTCTCTCCCGGAACGGGTACCACAGGGGAATCTTGTTTTTAGTCAATGCGTGGATTGTTGTTCTTCATCTGTCACACCTGATGGTAATGCATACCAAGAGGTTTGTCTCGCGTGAGTCACGGATTTTGACGTTCTTCTGGAGCCTGCGGGGCTGTGATAGACTCGCGTTGAAAACATTAATCACTGTGAGCCAGCCGCATGCACAGAACATCGCGTAGCCCCGCCAAAGACCGTTCCACCAAAATCAGCTTCAAGACTCTGTCTTTATCGTTGTACTGCTGCCTGACGGCGCCCCTGGCACTCGCGCAACAAGGCGCCCCCGACGGTGAATGGCCCAGCTATGGCGGCGACCTCGGTCACACCCGCTATGCCGCTCTGGACCAGATAGATGGTTCCAATTTCAATGAACTGGAAGTTGCCTGGCGGTTTAAAACGGACAATCTCGGGCCGCGGCCGGAGTACAACTTCCAGTCTACCCCGCTGGTCATTGACGGCGTCATGTACACCACCGGTGGCTCCCGCCGTGCTGTGGTGGCGCTGGATGCGGCCACCGGGGAAATGAAATGGATGTACAGCCTGGATGAGGGCGCACGGGGAGAGGCCGCGCCGCGGCAGTTGTCCGGCCGCGGCCTGGCTTTCTGGCAGGAAGGCGATGACGCCCGCGTGATTTATGTTACGCCAGGATACCAGCTCATCGCGCTTGATGCCGGCACCGGTCGACCAGTGCCGGAATTTGGCGATGGGGGCATGGTTGATCTGAAGCAGAACCTCGATCAGCAGATTGATCCGGTTACCGGCGAAATCGGGCTGCATGCCACACCGATTGTTGCCAAAGACGTGGTTATAGTCGGCGCCGCGCACCGAACCGGCGGCAACCCGCGTAGCCGCGAAAATGTGAAAGGCTTTGTCCGTGGTTTTAATGTGCGCACCGGGGAGCGGCTCTGGATTTTCCATACCATTCCCATGCCCGGTGAGTACGGTCATGAATCGTGGCTCGACGGTTCCGCGGAATACACCGGCAATACCGGGGTATGGGCTCAGATTTCCGTGGATGAGGAACTGGAAATGGTTTATCTGCCCGTCGAAGTATCCACCGGCGATTATTACGGGGGCTATCGACCCGGCAACAATCTGTTCAGCGAATCATTGCTTGCTGTCGATCTGCATACCGGAGAACGGCAATGGCATTACCAGTTGGTGCATCACGGTATCTGGGACCACGACATTCCCTGTGCCCCAATATTGATGGATATCGTTGTGGACGGCCAACCGATCAAAGCCGTTGCCCAGCCGACCAAGCAGGCCGCCTTGTATGTATTCAACCGGGAAACGGGAGAGCCGGTCTGGCCGATCGAAGAACAGCCTGTTGAGCAGGGGAATGTACCCGGCGAGTGGTATTCGCCCACGCAACCGGTTCCCACCAGGCCTCCCCCCTACGACCGGCAAGGGGTCGGCGAGGACGATCTCATCGACTTCACTCCCGCCCTGCGCGCGGAGGCCCTGGAAATCGCCTCCTGGCACAAGATGGGCCCGCTGTTCACTCCCCCTGTGGTCAGTCATATCGACGGTCCCCTGGGCACGCTGATGGCACCCGCAACCGGAGGCGGCACCAACTGGCCGGGCGGTTCGTTTGATCCGGAAACCAATATTCTCTATGTGTCGTCGAATAGTTCCGTCACCAGTCTGGGCGTCGTGCCACCTTACCCGGGTCAGTCCGACATGGCCTATATTCAGGGGAATGCCGCCACCGGGCCGCGGACTTCCGCGGGGGCTGGCTCTGCAGCCGGCGGTGGTCGCGCGGAATTCGATGCAGCCGCCCGGGAACGACCGGTTTCATCACGGGGCACTCCGCCGGTTGGTCTGCGTGTACAGGGACTGCCCCTGCTGAAGCCACCGTATGGCACCATCAGCGCTATCGATATGAACCGCGGAGAAATACTGTGGCAGACTCCTCACGGTGAAACGCCTGAAAATATTCGCAATCATCCATTACTGCAGGATATTGACTTACCCCGCACCGGCCAGAATGCCTCGGTGGGCACACTGGTAACCAGAACCCTGCTGATTGCCGGCGAAGATGAGATGACAACCGGCACGGACGGACAACGGCGGGCCATGCTACGCGCCTATGACAAGCGCAGTGGCGTTGAACTGGCCGCGGTTGCCATGCCCGCGCCGCAAAGCGGTTCACCCATGACCTATATGCTCGACGGACGCCAGTACCTCGTCATCGCGATCAGTGGCGGCGGCTATACCGGTGAACTGCTGGCGTTCTCATTACCGGATTGATATCACGGAGCCTGACTGCCAATGACCCATCTTACTGTACCGATCGGTTTTTTATTTGTATGTCTGCTTGGTTCATCGGCAATGGCGGATACGTTTCCGGCGGATGAGGGGAATATTGAAATCACGCCGCTTATCCACTCCAGCGTGCAACTGGAATACCGCGGCACGGTCGTACAGATAGACCCCTGGAACCGGTTGGGGCTGGAGGGTGCGAAGCCAGCCGACCTGATTCTGCTGACGGACGATGTCGGCCATCATCTTGACGTGGAGGCCATTGCCCGGTTACGCAAACCTGACACACAAATCATCATGGCGGCGAATGGCCGCGATCAGGTTCCGGACGGCATTGTCATGGCTAACGGTGACACGCTGGAAATCGCAGGCATGACAATTGAAGCTATTCCCGCCTATGACATTATTCCGGGGGAACCGTCTCATCCCAGGGGCGAGGCGAATGGCTACGTGGTAACGCTTGGCGGGCAACGGCTGTTTTTTGCCGGGGTGACCGAATGCGTACCGGAAGTGACCGAACTGACCGGTATTGATGTGGCGTTTCTGGCGATGAATGTACCGCCGAACAGGATGACTCCGGCGGCGGCCGCGGAGTGCGCCCGGGCTCTCGGCCCTGACGCGGTCTATGTTTATCACTACGATCAGGATTATGCACGGCGCGCGCTCAATCCGGGGTATGAAGGGTCAGGATTGCCGGGCGGCATCACGGTGGATGAGAGTCTGAGGCAATTCGCCGACGCGCTGAGTGACACCGCTATTGAGGTGCGTACGGGAGCCTGGTACCCGCCACTGAAGTAGGTGCAAGGCCCATCACATGCCGAGCCTGGTGCGATTCAGTCCGGCCGGTTTGGGGCGCTTTCAGCCGCCTCCTGCTTTTCCAGGTTGCGGGCTACCGACAGGATATTGAACAGGCCACGGTTACCTTCGTGACAGGCATATTCGTATACTGGACCTTCGGTCTGACGCATCGGAAATGAGACAGTCCACGGACGAACCCAGGTGGTTTCATCTTCAACCGTGAACTCATAACCCAGCGTGTTTTCGTCAATCCGGGTGAAACGCTCAACCAGTTGCAGGTTTTCACCGGATCCGCGAAAGCTCGCCTTGCCGGAAAAGTTACGGGTTTCAATGACCAGTGTGTCTCCGTCCCAGTACCCCCTGGAACTGCCCAGCCATTGCCGCATTTCAGCGGGCGAATGCGGTCGCCCGTCCAGCGGAATTACCCGTGTCTCATGAATCATCTCGTTGAGAATCAGAACTTCATCCGGTGTCTGCAATATATGAATATTATTGTTGTAGGGGCCTGGCAGCATCCCACCGGGCAGACCCAGGGTCAGACAACGCTCAAACAGGCTGCGATCCTCCCAGGAGTCAGCCGGCCCTCGCTGCCGCCTTGCTTCCCTTTGGCGGGCACGGCGTGCCAAAGCTGCTTCGGTGTAATCAGGGATCAGTCCGTCGGGCGGATCCACGATCAGCGACGTCTGGTGAGTGGAAATGACCGTAGTGCCATAATCGAGCAAATCCGGCGCATGTACCGAGGGAGCCGTACTGGGATTATCGGGAGGGCGCCCGTCTTCCCTGTCTCTGCCCCGCTGTTCATAAGCGGCCACCTCTTCCTCGGTAAGATAGGCCTGGCCCGCGAACTGCGGTGGGCGCTCCAGCGGTGTGATGGTACGACGGTCCCAGATACCTTGCAGATCCGGGTCACCCCAAGATGTCGTCAGGGTTTGGCCGAACAGGTTCGCGGCCGGCAGAATGGTTACCAGCAGTATACCGGCAAGGCGTGAACAAGCAGTGGCGACGGCCATCGGGATCTCCGTATGAATAATATGCTCGAACCGGAACAGAGCGAATCCCCTCTCCCGGTCCGGCAAGACCTCTTTAGCGGTCGTGGCTAGCGCGGCCTCAGTTACCCCCGCCCACAGCGGCCTCCGCTTCAAGCCGCCTGGCTCCTCCGAGAATTCCCGGAAAGGCATAGTTGCCCTCATGACATGCATATTCGTACATGCGGTCTCCGGCGGGCCGGCGGTTCATCGCAATTTCACCGCTCCAGGGCCGCGCGTAAACTTCCGGGTCGTCCACGGTGAACCGGTACAGAATCTTGTTGTCATTCAACGCTTCGAACGTCTCTGTTACCTTCACGTTCTCGGTGAATCCCCAGCGTGACTGGTAAGGGTGCAAACCCACGGTTTCGACCACCAGGGTATCACCTTCCCAGCGCCCAACGGAATCTCCCATCCACTTGGCATAGTCGGTGTGGTGTTCGTCGTCAATGCGGATAATGCGGGCATCATGCACCATTTCCACCAGAATCATCACATGGTCCGGTGTCTGGACGATCTGATAGTTATTATTATACATAACCGGCATCATCGGCGGCCCTGAGCTGGAACCAAAGGAAAGCAGGCAACGCTCGCCCACCGGCCGAAGCTCTGGACCGTCATAGGCTTCAACACCCGGCATCGCGCGCAGTTGCGACCGAAAGTCCTTGCCTTCCCAGTTTTCAGCATAAGGGATCTGGCCATTGGCGGGATCCACGACAATCGAGGTGCGGTATTGCCCGTCAATTTCAATGACATCGGTACCCCGGTCTACCCAGAAATTGTTGTAGCCACCCACGGACTCACCCTCGTCCGGTGCGGCGCGGGTAGGTTCGCTTGGCAAGGCCCGGTCTTCGATAACAGCACGCCAGCTTGCTTCCAGTGCAGCGGCCTCTTCGTCGGTCAGTTCGGCCTGGGTGCCGAACTCCTCGGGCCGTTGCAATGGCGTTTGGGTGGCGTTGCTCCAGATGCCCTGAAGATCAGGTTTGCCGTCCGGGGTACGGGGTATCTCGCCGTTGTCCGCGGCCATGGCGGGCAATGAGCCCCACATCAAGCTCGAACAAAAACAGCCTAGCAGTAATTTATTCATAGTTTTTTCTCCACTGACGGCGGTCCAATTCCGGGAGAAATTGAACCGCTGAATTGGTGAGGCGCCTCTGGCTTTTTCGATTGCCCACTGAACTGAAAATAGCACCGACATAAGCTCATTTCAATCTGTTTGGCCACCCGCTCATAACCCCGCCCTGTGCGTCCCCGCCTTTTTCATAAGATTTACAACTTTCATTCAAAAAACTGACTGTTGCGGCCGACATAATGGAAAGAAAATCCACGGGAATGACACGTATTTCATGGGTTTCCGCGAAAACACTTAATTGATCAGGTGTCTTGTCTATGGTAACTTTCAAGTGAAATGGAACGAAAATTGGAATCACCCGGTTCGCTTTGCCCGGAACCAATGAAAGAACTCGTGAAGCAGCAGTAAAAGATAACAAACGGTTCATACCAATACAGGTACTCACCCATGAAAAAGCTGATAATTACCGCGGTACTCTCTTTAATTCCCCTTCAATTCATCGCGGCAGCAGATCGTGTTGGCGATTTCGCGCTGCTTGACCAGGAAGGAACCTATCACCAACTCAGTTGGTACAGCGACCACAAAGCTGTTGTGTTGCTGACCCAGAGTAATGGTTGTGCTGCCACACAGCAAGCCATACCGGAATACAAATCACTGCGCAGCCGCTTTGATGCCCAGGGCATTGAATTCATGATGCTCAATCCGGAAGGAGTCGATCGCGAACTGGTGAAGCAGGAAGCGGCAAACTTTGGAATGGACTTCCCAATACTGATGGACGACACGCAACTGGTGGGCGAACTGCTCAATGCGTCTCATGCCGGCGAGGCGATTGTGCTTGACCCTGAAAGCCATTCCCTGCTTTATCGCGGGCCGGTGGATACCCTGTCCGGCGCACTGGCGAGCATCGCTGCCGGTGAATCTGTGAATACGGAACAAATCGAGGCTTCCGGTTGCGCAATCACCTATGCCGCCCGCGATGCCCATGACCGTGGCGGAGTTTCCTACTCGTCTGATGTTGCCCCGATCATTGCTGAAAACTGTGCCGACTGTCATCGCCAGGGAGGCATTGCTCCCTTTGCCCTGGACAGTCATCAGGTAGTACAGGGATGGGCGCCGATGATACGCGAAGTACTGATGACCAAACGCATGCCTCCCGGGCAGGTAGACCCGCACGTTGGCAACGTCATCGACATGTCAAATCTGAACAACGATGAAATGCAGAAACTGGTGCACTGGATTGATGCGGGAGCCCCCGTTGATGGTGAAACGGATCTGCTCGCCAACCTGACCTGGCCGGATACCAAATGGCGTTCCGAGCCCGGTACGGAACCTGACCTGATTGTTTCCATTCCTCCGCAGGAGATTCCCGCTACCGGTGTGGTCGATTACCTGACGGTGTATGCCGATATCCCCTTGCAGAAAGATACCTGGATCCGCGGCAGCGAGATTGTCCCGGGTGACTATTCGGTGCTTCACCATGTGATTACCCGCGTGGTTCCACCCGGCGTAGACGACAGCAACGTGCGACCGGACGAAGGAGACGATGAATTTGCCGAACAGGCGAACAGCAACGTACCCCTGGCCGGACTGTCCGGTTATGTTCCCGGCCGCCGCCCCTCTCTCGCACCGAAGTCCGGTGGCTTGTTGCGGGCCGGTTCCAGGGTGAGTTTCCAGATGCATTACACGACATCCGGCAAGGAGGTCACCGACCAGAGCGAACTGGGAATTTACTTCTATCCGGAAGGCGTGGTGCCGGAAATTCAAAAAACCTCCGGTGGTCGTGCGCTGCACAATGACTTCCTGATCCCCCCCAACGCCAAGGACTACGAAGTCAGCCGCTCCGCCATGGTGGAAAAAGACGCCTACCTGATCAGTTTCATGCCGCATATGCACTTTCGCGGCAAGCGCATGGAGTTCGTCGCCAAGCTGCCTGACGGTACCGAGAAGGAAATTCTGTCGGTTCCCAATTACCAGTTTAACTGGCAGATTCGCCACCATATCGATCCGATGTTCGTTCCCGCTGGCACCGAGATCGTAGCGACGGGCGCTTTCGACAATTCGCCCCAGAATCCCTACAACCCCGATCCGCAAGAAGCGATTGACTGGGGTCCACAGTCCTGGGATGAGATGTTCATCGGCTATATGCGCTGGCAGCATCTAGAAGATGTAAAATAAACGCAACGCGGCACGATAGAACCAAAGGGCCGGGTCTTGAATTGTAAATGCAGTCTGTATCCAGACGCTTTACAATCCAGGAGCCGGCCCTTTCTTTTATCTGGGTAAGAACCAGGAATGGAAACGGGCGAAAGGCGTCCGATAGACTTCACGGGAATCCCGAATACGATGAACTTTCGACTTTCAAACGCGATAATTGGCTGGATAAGCCTCGCTCTGATGACAACGGCTCTGGCTGACGTTGAGCCAGCCGATTACGAAGGCCGCGATCTGAATGGTGGCATACCGATCCGTCTAGATACCCCACGAATTGAACCTGTCGATCCTGATAACATGACTCCGGCGCAGAGTCAGGCGCTGTCCGGCAGTATTGCCCAGCGCGGCGGGTTAATGAATGTGTTTGGCACTATTGGCCAATACCCGGAAATCTACTCGCGGTGGATAGCGTTTGCCGGATACGTGCGCAGTGGCGTCGATATTGATCTGCGTGAAGCCGAGCTGTTGATCTGCCGGATCGCCTGGCTCACCAATGCCGAATACGAATGGTCGGCGCACACCGCGCGTGCTCTGAACGCGGGCATGACCGGTGCGGAAATTTTAATGATAGCCGAAGGCCCCGAGGCTGAAGGCTGGGGTGAACGTGACCGCCTGTTGATGTGGGCGGCGGACGAAATGCATGCCGATGCCTTCATTTCCGAGGCCACCTGGAATGGATTGCGACAGTTCTATTCCGACCGTCAATTGATGGATGTGGTGTTCACCGCCGCGTCCTATCATATGCTGGCCTATGCGTTGAACAGTTTTGGAGTGCAATTGGAACCGGGGGCGGAAGGCTTCCCCGATAACGCGGAAATTACCGATATGTCCGGCGGGCGTTCCGGACGCGTCAGCAAGGTGCATGCGCAACCCTCGCCATTGGCCTCGCCCCGAATTCCGTCGCTGTCAGATTCCGAGTGGTCAGCTGAGCAACGGGAACTACTGGCCCCCATGCAGGCGGAACGCGGCAGCGTGCCAAATATTTATCGCACGATGGTTCAGAATCCGGATTTGTATATACCGCGTCTTGAATTCGGTCGCTACTTCCAGCGGGAGTCCACCCTGCCGGCACGGGAGAGAGAGTTGCTGATCTGCCGCATTGCGGTGCTGACCAATGCCGAATACGAGTGGTCCGCCCATACCGCCTATGGATTGGATGCCGGGCTGAGCCGAGAAGAGTTAACCCGACTCAAGAACACGGACACCTTCTCAGGCTGGGAGACCAACGATCTCGCGCTGATTCGCGCCACAGACCAATTGCATGAGACCGCGTTCATCACCGATGAAGTATGGGATACTCTGGCTGAAACCTATAGTGAAAAACAGATGATGGAAATTGTTTTCACGATCGGCGCATACCATATGCTGGCTGTTGCATTGAACAGTTTTGGCGTGCCGCTTGAAGATAACCCAAACCGGTTTGCTGATTTCTAGCCCGGTTTTAACAAGAAGAGAAGATTCCGCCATGATTCTTTACCGCATCCCCATGCCATTTTCCTTATCGCGCCTGGCCTGGCTGGCGCTTGCTGTTTTGCTGTCCGGGACCGCCGCATACGCCGAAAGACAGCCAAGCGATGACGAGCGCTTTGTTGATGACCCTCGCGTACAACACCTGAGTTATACGTTTCCGCAAACCGGTGAATCCATACCCTATGCCCTTTTTGTTCCCGAAAGCTATCGGGAAGGAGTCGAGGCGCCGTTTATCGTTTCCCTGCACGGACTCGGTCGCGGTTATGACTGGCTGATGGGTTATAACGGATTTCTCGACTACGCCGAGGCAGGCGGCTATATCGTTGCGACACCACTGGGCTATACGCGGCGTGGCTGGTTTGGCTCACGGGAAACCGAAGACCCGACGGACGCTCAATACAGCGAACAGGACGTCATGAACGTGATTGCTCGTGTGCGTACCGAATTTGCCGTTGACGACAACCGCATCTACTTGTGGGGCCATTCCATGGGGGGCGCCGGCACTTACCACATCGGCATCAATAACCCCGACCTCTTTGCCGGCCTGGCGGTGGCGGCACCCGCCCCTCGTCGTGATCTCGATCCACAGGCGCTTGAAGCCATCGTCGATGTTCCCGTGCTGGTGATACATGGCGATGACGACCAAACGGTACCGGTGGAACAGAGTCGCCAGTGGGTCGCCAAAATGCGGGAACTGGGGATGCAGCATATCTATATTGAAATTCCTGGCGGCGACCATTCCCTTATCGTGTCGCAAAACCGGGAGAACATGAAAAAGATTGTGGACTTTTTCAATATCGTGCGCAAACAGTGACGAATCCAGCCATTCCCGGCATCCGCAAATACCTGCGAAAAATGCCCCTTGCCTATCAGGCATTGGGTCTGTTCAAGCGTATGGCTTTTGAAACTCAGCTATTCAGGCAGAATCTCAAATTCAGAAAATCAGACGGTATGGCAGGCGACGGACGTCCACTTCCTCCGCCCAGGTTACGATACCGCGTTCACGGACAGATACATGAAAATACCTTTCTGGAAGGCGGAAAAAACATAGCCTCCGATATCAAGACAATTCTCGCTGAACACCATCGCCCCATCGACCAATGCCATTCCTATCTTGATTTTGGGTGCGGGTGTTCACGAGTGCTTCGATATTTTTTTTCGGCCGGATCTTCGGTGCGGTTTTCCGGAACCGACATCGACCCGGAAGCTATCGAATGGAACAGAAGGCATTTCAAGCACGATGCCAACTGGGCTGTGAATAGCCCCGATCCACCGGCTGATTATCCGGACGATCAGTTTGAAGTTATTGTTGGAATCTCGGTTTTTACCCACCTTGATGAAGCGTTGCAATATGCCTGGTTGGAGGAACTCCAGAGAATCCTGGCGCCGAATGGCGTTGCCATACTGTCTGTGCACGGCGATTCGGTTTGGGAGAGCTACCCTGACCTGACCGAAAAAATGAATCGCTCAGGATTTCATTTCCTGAAGAATTACATCGGTATGTGGAACTTCGCAGGCTTGCCCGATTTCTATCAGGTGACGTTTCATAGCAAGGCATATATAGAGCGGAACTGGTCGAAGTATTTCGATATTGTCCATTATGCCGACGGGGCCATCGGCAACCACCAGACAGTGGTCGTATTGCGGAAGAGAGAGTCACTGGATACGTCTCAATGATCAATACACTGGACAGGGCAGTTGATCACGGCGGTTGGCGATGAAATGGCGCACCCGGCAAGATTCGAACTTGCGACCCCCTAGTTCGTAGCCAGGTACTCTATCCAACTGAGCTACGGGTGCTGAAAACTTTAAACCTGGACATGACCTTCCGATCGGGCCGTATTATAAAGGAATCTCAATATTTTCATAGGGATTCCTGTGCCGGGTCAAGGGAAGCTCTGACCTGGCTGATTCCATTCAAGTGGCGGCTGTAATACCATTTACCGCTATGAAGACTTTTCCGGCCGGCTTGCCGACGCATCAGGCGGCGGGCCCGGTTGCCGGCGAGGTCGCCGCGGAGCTGACGCACGAGGATGTCACCCGTACCGACCTTTTTGTACGCGAGTTCCTGCCGGCTCGGTAATTCATCTTTGTTTACATCATTGGAAAACCACCCATGTTCAGAACACTTGGCGTCTTGCTCATAATTTTTGCTGTTTCCCTGCCGCTTCGGGCGGACTATGAAGACGGTGTCAATGCAGCGCTTGCCGGAGACTTCGCGACGGCTTTCCGCGAATTCTCCACCGCGGCGGAAGAAGGCCTGGATGCGGCTCAATATAACCTGGGAATTTTATATTTCACCGGCCGTGGCGTGGAGCAGGATTATGATCTGGCATTCAAATGGACTCTGGCGGCGGCGGAACAGGGCCATGGCAGCGCCCAGTTCAATCTGGGCGCCCTGTATTTTGAAGGCCTGGGAGTTGAGCAAAACCTGGAGACCGCCTTCGACTGGTATCTGAGCGCGGCTCAGGGAGATCATGGCAATGCGCGGCACCAGGTCGCCACAATGTATTTTGAGGGCATCGGTACGGATGCCGACATAGTGCGCGCACATGCCTGGGCCAGCCGGGCAATCGAAAATGAGTATGAGGCGGCGGTCGCCCTGCGGGAGGAGATCGAGAACAGCATGGACGAATCGCAATTGAGTCAGGCTCGCCGATTGTTCGCCCGCATGCAGATTGGATTGGACTAACCGGCGCGGAACCGGAGTCAGTCGCGAGTCGATGTCCGGGAGCAGATTGTGTGTTATTATTGCCGCGTTTTTTGGGGAGAGGTGGCCGAGTGGCTGAAGGCGCGCCCCTGCTAAGGGCGTATAGGTTAATCCCTATCGAGGGTTCGAATCCCTCCCTCTCCGCCATCTCTGACTTGTCGATGGTAAATTCCGCTCGGAGAGTCATTCCTCCAGGACCAGTCGCCTGGACCAGTTTCAGAAACTACTCTTCTGCAGGACTATCCTCGTCGCTACCGACTGCCCCCCCGGATTTTTCTTTCTGGATGCGCTGGTAAATTTCTTCACGGTGAACCGCCACTTCCTTGGGGGCATTCACACCGATTCTAACCTGATTTCCCTTAACCCCCAATACGGTGACGGTAACATCATCACCGACCATTAAGGTTTCGCCGATACGGCGAGTCAAGATCAACATCTTAAATCTCCTTTCATTTCATTCCATTGCCCTTCACCAACAATGCTTCCAGCCGGTCGGCTCAATGGCTCTAACACAATCCATGCGCCCCGATCATTGGTCCAGATCGTACTGAAAGGACAGGGTATGTCCCCTGCTCATTATTCTTCTTCCTGGCTTTCCGTTTTTTCATAATCCGGATCACCCAGATCAAATGCAGTATGTAACGACCTGACTGCAAGTTCCAGATATTTTTCATCTATCACAACTGAAATCTTGATCTCCGAGGTGGTGATGATCTGAATGTTAATATTCTCGTCCGCAAGACACTTGAACATTTTACTGGCAATCCCGGCGTGAGAACGCATCCCCACCCCCACCAGAGAAACCTTGGCTACTTTTTTGTCCAGTGTCACCTTGCTCGCATTGAGTTCATGGGCAACCGATTCCAGAATTTTGCCGGCCCGCTCACAGTCGCTACGCTTGACGGTAAAGGTAATATCAGTATTTCCATCGGCGGACACGTTTTGTACTATCACGTCCACCTCGATTCCTGCATCGCTGACCGGGCCAATTACCTTGTAGGCTATCCCTGGGACATCGGGTACCCGTGACACGGTAACCTTGGCTTCATCCCGGACAAAGGCTATACCGGATATCGCTGCTTCTTCCATTGGGTTGTTGTCCTCCAGACGGATCAGGGTTCCGGGACCGTCTTCAAAACTCGACAGTACCCGGAGTGGTACTTGGTATTTGCCGGCAAACTCGACCGAACGAATTTGCAATATCTTCGCGCCCAGACTGGCCAGTTCCAGCATTTCTTCAAATGTGATACTGCTGAGCAAGCGGGCATCTTCCACGACGCGCGGGTCGGTGGTGTAAACGCCTTTTACATCGGTGTAAATCTGACACTCATCGGCACCGAGCGCCGCGGCGAGCGCGACGGCGGTGGTATCGGAGCCGCCGCGGCCCAGGGTGGTGATGTTTCCCGCCTCATCCACTCCCTGAAAGCCCGCCACCACCGCGATCCCCCCACTATCGAGCTCAGCGCGAAGGCGCGACCCGTCAATGTCCCGTATGCGGGCGCGGGTATGTACGTCATCAGTGAGAATTCTAACCTGACCACCGGTGAAAGAGCGAGCCTTGAGCCCACGCTTTTGCAGAGCCATACAGAGTAACGCAATGGTTACCTGCTCCCCGGTGGAGAGCAAAACATCCAGCTCGCGCGGCGCGGGCTGCCCCTGTATGCTGTCAGCGAGTGCGGTAAGGCGATTGGTTTCACCGCTCATCGCCGAAACCACGATAACCAGTTGGTGTCCCTCGGCCTGAAATTTGGCGACCTTTTCCGCAACGGCTTCTATCCGTTCCGTGGTGCCGACCGATGTGCCGCCGTATTTTTGAACGATCAATGACATTTAAATTTTCTGGCTGAATGAAAAAGCTGCAAATTAAACAGGAATGTGGACTCGTATGCAATCCCTTTAGCACTCGGCGACAAAGTCAAACCCGCTCCATTACCCACGATTTGACGCTATTGAGCGCGCCAGGAACAGCGGCGGTGTTATCGCCGCCAGCCATGGCCATGTCCGCCCGGCCACCGCCCTTGCCGCCAATCTGCGCGGCCACCATATTAACAAGTTCACCGGCCTTTATGCGGTCGGTAAGATCCTTGCTCACGCCCGCCACCAGATTGACTTTATCATCGCTGACACTGGCGAGCACCACTACCGAGGATCCGAGCTTGTTCTTCAGTTGATCCACCGTATCGCGCAGCGACTTGGGATTGAATCCCTCCACGGCGGTGGATAACAATTTGAGCCCCTGTAAGTCTTCGGCCCTGGAGGCGAGGTCCGAGCCGGCGCTGCTGACCAGTTTACTTTTCAGTTGTTCCACCTGCTTCTCAAGGCTGCGGTTCCGGCTGGTCAGCTGTTCAACCTTGTCTCCCACCGACTCGCTTGTGGTTTTCAGAAGCTGCGCCAGCTCTCGCAGGACTTGCCGGTCACGGTCCATCACGGCCAGCGCTCCTTTGCCTGTCACGGCCTCGATCCGCCGTACACCGGCAGCTATCCCGGATTCGGCGACCACTCTGAATACTCCGATATCCCCGGTCCGGTTGACATGCGTGCCGCCGCATAATTCGGTGGAAAACCCGTCGCCCATGGAAACCACTCTCACTTCATCTCCATACTTTTCACCGAACAGGGCCAAGGCACCTCTGTCTTTGGCGACTTCCATCGCCATGCTTTCCTTGGCGACCCTGGAATTGCGTAATATTTCATGGTTTACCAGAGATTCCACTTCCCTGAGTTCCTGCTCTGTCATCGGGGAGGAATGGGAAAAGTCAAAACGCAACCGGTCGGCGGTTACCAGAGACCCTTTCTGGGTGACATGCTCCCCCAAAACCTTTCGCAATGCGGAATGCATTAAATGCGTGGCCGAATGGTTCAGCATCGTAGCCAGCCGCGCTTCCTCCGTAACACAGGCGGTGACTTTGTCACCTGGTTTGAGCGATCCGCATTGCAGAGTTCCCTGGTGGATAATAATGTCATTCTGCTTCTGTGTATCAGCAATCAAAAACACGCCATCACCGTTTGTTGCGGTGAGATTGCCGGTATCGCCAACCTGCCCTCCCGACTCGCCATAAAACGGACTTCGATCAAGAATGACGAGGGCCTCTTCGGATTCGGAAATTTCCTTGACTGCATCGCCATCGCGATAGATTGCAAGCACGGTTGCCTCGCCGTGCAACTGATCGTAGCCAATGAACTCCGTCGGCTGATCCATGTTTATGGAAAGTTTGTCCACTGCGGAGAAGCTGCTGGCCGCGCGTGCCTGCTCACGTTGCGCCGCCATGGCTTTTTCAAAACCGTCCATATCCAGGGTGAGATTTTTTTCCCTGGCGATATCGGCGGTAAGATCCACAGGAAACCCATAAGTGTCGTACAGTCGAAATACCGTTTCTCCAGGGATCAAATTGTCGTCCAGTTCCCTGATTGCTCTTTCAAGAATGTTCATTCCATTTTCCAGCGTGCGAGCGAACTGCTCTTCCTCTTCTTTAAGCACCTTCTCCACAAACGGCTGTTTCTCGCGGAGCGCGGGGTAGGCATCTCCCATAATCTCAGCCAGCACGGCGACCAGTTTATGAAAGAAAACATCCTGCACTCCCAACTGATAACCATGCCGGACAGCGCGGCGAATAATACGTCGCAGCACATAACCCCGCCCTTCGTTCGATGGAATCACTCCGTCCACCACCAGAAAGGCACAGGAACGGATATGGTCGGCGATAACACGCAACGAATTGTTTTCGCGATCAGCGGTTCCCACAAGCTCTGCCACGGCGCGGATCAGTGTCTGGAATATGTCGATCTCATAGTTGCTATGTACATGCTGCATAACTGCCGACATACGCTCCAGTCCCAGCCCGGTATCCACAGAGGGTTTTGGCAAGGGTTTAAGGCTGCCATCAGGCTGCCGGTCGAACTGCATGAATACCAGGTTCCAGATTTCTATATAGCGATCACCGTCTTCATCGGGGCTTCCCGGGGGACCACCCGGCACTTCTTCGCCATGATCGTAAAAGATTTCCGAGCACGGCCCGCACGGCCCGGTATCGCCCATGGCCCAGAAGTTATCTTTCTCCCCCATGCGGGAAAATCTTTGCGGGTCCACCTTGATCTGATCCAGCCAGATGGAAGCGGCTTCGTCGTCTTCCCTGTAGACGGTGACCCAGAGTTTTTCGGGAGGCAATCCCAGTTCCACTGTCAGAAATTCCCAGGCGTAGCGGATGGCATCCGGTTTGAAATAATCACCAAAACTGAAGTTGCCCATCATTTCAAAGAAAGTGTGATGGCGGGCTGTATAACCGACATTCTCCAGATCGTTGTGTTTACCCCCCGCCCGTACACAGCGCTGAGCACTGGTTGCCCGGGGACTTCTACGGGCTTCCAGGCCCAGGAAGGCCTCCTTGAACTGCACCATTCCCGCGTTGGTAAACAGCAACGTGGGATCATTTGCCGGCACCAGCGAACTGCTGGGCACCACTTCATGGCCGCGGGCGGCAAAGTAATCCAAAAATTTCTGTCTGATCCGGGCGCTGTTCATGGGTGTCTCGGGGTTTCTGTTGAATGTCATTTCATAAAATATCCGTTAGGGAACCGCTGAGCAGTTCCATGACCGCCGGCCTTGCAACCAGCCACCTCGACTGTTCGCCACGGGCTGCCACGGCTGCATTCAGCCTGCAATTATATCTCCTATGCGCAAAGCATTGCAGAACTATCACAGAGACCCGGAGAGCCTGCCCTCGCCCCACCGCGGGGAATCAATCGTCAGTGACAAAATTCACCCGGCCGTCACTGGACAACAGTACAGCGATGGCCCGGGTCTGGGGAAAGTGAGCCAGCACGATCGTAGTGATGATGAGCAGGGGTACGCAGAGAAACATGCCCGCCACGCCCCAGATGTTTCCCCACAGGGCAAGGTTCAGCAAAATGATGATAGGGCTGAGATTCAGGGAACTGCCCATTAGTTTGGGCTCGAGAAAGTTTCCGATTGCCACCTGCAAGGCGCCTATGCCGCCCAGTACCAGAAAAAACAACGTGAGGCCATCGGACTGGGCCAGCGCAATCGCCGCGGGAAAGATCGTGGCGATAATCGAGCCTATGGTGGGGATGAAGTTGAGCAGAAAAATCAGCAGTCCCCAGACGCCGGCAAAATCCACACCGACGGCGAGCAGAAAGGCATAACTGAGCAGCCCTGTAAGTGTGCTGGTAAAAATCTTGATACTGATATATTTCTGAATGTCATCGCGAATGCGGGAAATAATACGACGAACCTTTTTCTCCCTCTCCGGATTTCCGACCAGTGCCGAGATTTTTTTATCGAAGTTCCCCTGCTCTATCATCAGAAAAGCAATATAAATCAAAATAATACCGCCGCTCGCCAGCAGGCTGGTGAACGACAGGGCAAGGGAGCCGTACAAGTTCGGCAGATCCATCCATTCACCCATAAGCTGGGAAAACCCGCCCGAGCCGGTATCGAAACGCAGGCTTTCCGGCAATGGCAAACTGGCAAGTCTGGCTTGCAGGTTTTCCTGGTAAACCGGAATCACCTCACTCACCTCGTCAATTCGCGAACTGAGGTGGTTGATCAATCCCCAGCCAAGAAGCAGAAACGTCAGTATGGAGGCCAGCAGGCCAAGCGGTCCGGGAATGCGGTAAGGTCCTGCGGGAATACGCGTAAACGCGGTGGCGAGCAGGTTGATCAGGTACCAGAGGGTTATTGCTATAACCAAGGGCAGCAAAAGGTCCTGACCGGCATTGAGCAGGTAGAACACCAGAACGGTGACCAGCGCAACAGCGGCAAATTTCAGAATTTTCATAGGTCTGTCATTACACCTGTCGGTCAATGGAACCGCCATGGTGCGCCGCTACCCGTTACGACCAGGGTTCAGGATGCCGTCATGGCAAGAAATCTTGCGAAGAATATCACATTTTCTGACATACTCCCCTTGGAGCCGGCATCCCGCACGCTAAACTCACTCTCGGCCACAATTCCTGGTATTGAGCTGGCATGAAACTGGAAGGCTATTCAAATTTTGAAAAGATCGGCGAAGGAGGTATGGCGCTGGTCTATCGCGGCATTCAGGATTCACTGCAGCGCCCCGTAGCCATCAAGGTACTGACCCGGGATCTCGGGGACCATGAGGAAGCGCGAAGGCGGTTCGAGCGGGAATCCTACATCATCGCACGCCTTACCCACCCCAATATCATCCATGTAATGGATCGCGGCATCAATGAACAGGACATGCCGTACTTTATTATGGAGTTTGTGGAGGGTGTCGACCTGGGATCAGCTCTGGATAACAACAAGCTGGATCACCAGAAAAAAATTGACATTATCATCCAGTTGCTCAAGGCGCTGTCCTACGCGCACAAAAACAACGTCATCCACCGCGACATCAAACCCGACAATATTCTTGTCGATGCCGACAACAATATCAAGGTATTGGACTTCGGTATCGCCCAGTTCTATGAAGACAAGGCGAAGATGATCGACCGCACCAGCACCGGCGTGGTGATGGGAACCTATAACTACATGTCCCCCGAGCAACAGCAGTCGGCGGAGAATGTCACGGCGCAGAGCGACCTGTACTCGGTCGGGGTGCTGATGTACGAACTGTTCACCGGCAAGATACCGGTCGGGCACTTTCCGGAACCTTCACGGCTCAATCCGCAGGTGTCCGACAAACTGGATCAGCAAATCCTGAAATGCCTGAATACCGATCCGGAAGACCGACCTGCCTCAGCGGAGGAACTGAAGACCGATCTGCTTAGCATTCTCCAGGGTGCCCATATCAAGGATGAACAGAAACAACGTGCCGCCCAGGGCATCCCGAAAATCAAATCCCGCTTCCAGTTGCTGGACATTCTGAGAGAGGACAAATTCGGCGCGGTCTATCTGTATCTGCAGAAAGAAAAACACGAGCTTTTGATCATCAAGAAAAAATACAACACGTCCACCGGCTTCGAACAGAACAGCATACTTGCCTCGCTCTCGCAGGCCAATATCGCAAGGACTCACGCCATCTCCAGAAACCAGCAGTTTTTTATTCTGGTGCAGGAATATCTGAGCGGCGGCACACTCCAGGACAAGCTTGCGTTTCAGTTGACATGGCAGGAAACCCTGCGCATCGCCGCGGGCATTTGCCAGGGTCTGATCTTCGCTCATGAGAACGGTATTATCCACGGCCATCTTCGTCCCACCCATGTACTGTTTGACGATAACGGCGAGGTGAAACTGACTGATTTCGCATTGATGGATGACGTCACTGACGTGGAAAATGCCCACTATTACAGTCTCGCCGGCGAAGACCGCAGCGAAGCCGCGGATATCTATTCCACCGGAGTCATCCTCTATCAACTTTTCACCGGCAGCCTGCCGCGACGTCAGTCCGACGACCAGTTCGTGGTTCGCACCTTGTTCACCAAGCTGCCCGATGACGTGCAGGAACTGATCAAGAACATGCTCTCCACCGTTCCTGAGAGCCGCCATCCCGATGCCTTGCGGCGCGCGGTGGATATTTTCGAGAATCATGGCAACCGCAGCAATAAAACAGTGGTCTTGGAGAAGCCCGCGGCGCCTGGCAATCAAAGTAAAATAGGGGCGAACGCCGCTGTTGAGGTGGAAACGGCGGACAACCACGAGGCTGACGCCACGGAATCGTCCGAAGTGCCGAAGATGCCCGAGTCGCCCAGCGAGTTTGAAATGACTGAGGACGTCACTCCAGTGGAGACCACCGGCAAAGTGGACGGCCGAACGTATAAACTGTTTATCCTTCTCCTTCTGGTTTTTTCGCACTACATGCTCTTTTCCGCCGGACAGCGCAGTGTCGGTCATGACCTTTCCCAGATCCTTGCCGATGCGCTCGCCATGCTTTTCGGGGTGAATTGATGTCGCGTCTCCCTGCGGAAATCGCGGCATTGACCGATCCCGGTCTTAACCGTGAACAAAACGAAGACTGTATCGGCTACAGCCGCGAATATGGTATTGCCGTACTGGCGGATGGCATGGGCGGCCACCAGGCGGGAGAAGTGGCGAGTAAAATCGCTGTCGACAGCGTACTGCGGGGCCTTCAGAAGCTGATTGCCGGCAAAAATGCCGGTTCGATAACTGGGTCTCAGTTATTGGAGTTTGTCTCCAATACAATTTCCAACAGTAACGCCCGGATATTTGAGGCGGCCACCGCCAATACCTCACACAAAGGGATGGGAACCACCCTGGTTGCGGCAATTCTCCTTGAATCCCGATTGTATGTCGGCCATGTCGGCGATTCCCGGGTATACTTATTTAGAAATCAAGAACTTAAAAGAATTACCAAGGATCATAGTCTTATTCAGGATTTGGTCGATAAAGGATTCTATACAGAGGATGAAGCCCGCTCCGCTTCAGTAAAGCATGTGGTGACACGCGCTCTTGGCGCAGGCAGGGAGGTTGAAGTGGATACCATTGAACACGAGGTAGAGGAGAATGACCTGCTTCTGCTTTGCTCGGACGGCCTCACAGACATGTTGAGTGACGGGGTCATTGCGGAAGTTCTGGGGGACGCCTCAGCCGGCCTGGAGAACAAGGCGAAAAATCTGGTGGACCTTGCAAACCGGCACGGAGGCAAAGACAATATTTCCGTCATTCTGATAAGACAGTCGGCAGACCGGCCGCCAACGATCTAACAAGAGTTCATATGCCCGCTAAACTCGAATTCAGCTTTAACGCAACCAAAATCGGCGAATTTCCTCTCGACAAGGAAGTCATGACTATCGGGCGGAAGGAAGACAATGATATCCGCATCGACAATCTGGCGGTCAGCGGCCACCATGCCAAGCTGCTCACCATCTTTGAGGATTCGTTTCTCGAAGACCTGGACAGCACCAATGGTACCTATGTCAATGGCAAGAGTATCGACAAGCACGCGTTGAAAAACGGTGACATCATTCTGATTGGCAAACATGAACTGCGCTATATCCGGGAAGGCAAATCCACCACTACCGAAGCCGACGACAGCGACAAAACGGTTATTATCCGCAGGCCTTCTCCCGCCCCGGCGCAGGTACCCAATACGCAAAACACCAAGCCCCGCGAAGCCGGTCAGGTGTTCAATAAAACGGCGAGGCTGCAGATTCTCAATGGCAAGAATGCCGGCAAGGAAATGGCGCTGGAAAAACCGTCCATCCGCCTTGGCAAGCCCGGCGTTCAGGTGGTCATGATCAGCAAGCGCCCCGATGGCCACTTTATTGTATCGCTTGAACGCGCGGAGGAGTCCTCTTCACTGAAAGTGAATGGCGATAATATCGGTTCGCGCTCGGTGAAACTGCAAAATCATGACGTCATCGAACTGCACAAGCTCAAGATCGAATACTACCTGGTTGACTGATCTGTCCGCCTGATACACTGATACAGCCCGCTGTTCCGGACAGGCTGATCGCGTCCGAATACAAGAGTTGATTGCTGTTTTGTGGCGGGACTATCGGGAAGCGGCAAACTCTGGATGGTCCGCCTGCAACCGCCGCAGAATCTGCTCTTCCACCAGGTCGTAAAGGCGCCGCAAATGACCGCGGCGCTCAGTTCCCGGGTTACTGTTCGAAGTCGCCACGATCACCATATCGAACTCTTCAACCACAAAGATCAGTTGACCCCCAAAGCCCCAGGCGACGGGTATCAGCATGTCGGCAAGATCACGCAGCCACCAGCCATAGCCGTAGAATCGCCCCTGCCCCCTGGGTGAAACCGCGTGAGGCATGTGGGACCGCGATACCCAGTTCTCCTGCAGAATACGCTCTCCCTGATAGGCACCTTTGTTCAGGTAGAGCTGTCCAAAGGCGAGCATGTCGCGCGGCCTCATCTCGAGATCGTTACCCCCAAAATAAACACCCTGAGGATCCTGACTCCAGTAAGCCAGATTGAAACCCAGTGGCGAAGCCAGGCTTTGCTGGGTGAATTCGCGGGTACTCATACCGCTGGCCCTGGCGATAATCGCCGACAGCAGATGGGTGCTGCCGGTGCTGTAAATCATGTCCGTTCCCGGTTCCGAAACCAGTGATTGCTGCAAGGCAAACTGCACCCAGTTGTCACTGATCACCCAACGGCCGTAGTTCCGGTTGCTGGTTGATTCCAGTCCGGCCTGCATCGTCAACAGATCTTCTATGGTGATCGCCCGCTTGGCGGCGTTGGCTTCGCCGGAAAGCAGTTCCGGGAAAAAATCCACAATGGGCTGGTTCACACCTTCGACATGACCCTGGTCGATAGCGATACCCATCAAGGCGGAAATGACGCTTTTCGACGCCGATTTCATGTTGTCCGGCTGCCACCGGTCGCGGCCGTTGTAATACTCTTCGAAAATCAGTTCTCCGCCCTGTGAAATGAGCAAGCTGTGGATTCTGGGAAGTCTCAATGCTGCCTCGTGGGCGGAGGTAAATTGCGGGGCGATATCGGTATTGGACGCGGGACCTTCAGCGGCGTTACCGACAGGGGATATTGAAACGAGCAGCAGTAATGCCCCGAAAGAAAGTATTGAGTTTTGCTTTTGCATCGCGTTCGTCATGGGCCGGTGATCAGCACCGAGCGGTGATATGAGACAATAGTCATATTTTCTGGAACGCTTCAACCATAATTGACGGCGTCAGTATTTGGGGCAGAATCAGCGGCTCGCTTCCCCGGTCTGCCGGATAGAGCAGATACAGAGGCACCGAAGGCCGGTCATACCGGTTCAGTATCGCCGTGATCTCGGGGTCCTCGTTGGTCCAGTCACCCTTCAGATAAGTGATACCCTGTTCACGCATCGCGTTCTGAACGCGCTGTGAGCCCAGCGTTGTTTGTTCATTGGCCAGGCAGGTAATACACCATGCCGCCGTCATGTTAACAAAAACCGGACGCCCTTCATCGCGCAATTGCTGCAATCGCACCGCGCTGAACGCTTCGACGTTACGTCCGGATTCGCCGCTTCCATCCTCTTCGACCGCCCCGGTCACTGACATTTCCTGAGGCTGCATCAAAGGAGTTTGCAGCACGTACAGCGCGGTGACAAGACTGATCACGGCGATTGCCGCATTGGCAGTACGCCAACCGCGGCTGGCGGTATGACGTTTCTGATAGAGCCAGCACGCCAGGGCGAGCAATACCAAGGACCCCGCCACCAGCGCCATGCCGTTAACCCCGACCTGTATCCCCAGCACCCACAGCAGCCACGCCGCGGTGGCGTACAGAGGGAATGCCAGGAACTGCCGGAAGGTTACCATCCATGAACCGGGCTTCGGCAGATAATGGGAAAGCAATGGCATGAACGAAAGCAACAGAATCGGCAACGCCATGCCCAGACCCAGTGCAATGAAAACCAGCATCGCCACGATCCAGGGTTGCGTCAGTGCAAAACCCAAGGCGGGTCCCATAAAAGGAGCCGTACAGGGACTGGCCACCACAGTGGCCAGCACGCCGGTGAAGAAAGAACTGCGATAGGGATGACCTTCCTGCCGGGTCAGACCGCCTCCGATATTTGTCAAACCGGTTCCGAATTCAAACACGCCGGACAAGCTCAAGGCCATCAGGAAAAACAGATAGATCAACAGCGCAACAAACCACGGCTCCTGCAATTGAAACGCCCAGCCGACCATTTCGCCGCCAGCCCGCAGCGCAACAAGAATGGTGGCCAGCACCAGGAATGCCGCGATGACACCAGCGGCATAGACCAGGCCGTCAAGTCGTTGCCGCGACCGGGTCGCACCGGCATTGTTGACAAGACTCAGAGCCTTCAGGGACAGAACGGGGAACACACAGGGCATCAGATTGAGAATGATACCGCCAGCCAGCGCCGCAAGCATAAAAAGTAACAGACTGTCTGCGTTCAGCGGGCCTGCGCCGCTGCCTCCATCCTCGGCGGAAGCGGCAAACGGGGTGATTGTGGAAGTGATTGCGTTGGCCGCAGGGTTGACGAATTCATAGGCTGTACGGTCGCCTGATGCATCCTCCACGACCAGCACACCATAGACGTCACTGAGATCGGTTAACATCCGGCGCGGCTGTTCATGGGTTATCTGCAACAGGCCTGGCTGAATGGAAATATCCCGCAGCGGTCCGTTGGCGATTATCCGACGTCTATCCGGGAAAAAGTACGCATCCGTCACCCCGGCAAACACTTGCTCGGGCGATTCGAAGCCGAGGCTCACGCGCTCTCCCGCCACAGCTATCAACGACTGGATGTTATGATCGGTGATTGGAAACCGCGAGCGCGTTTCATCGAAAAGTGGCGCCTGTGCCGCGTCCAGTTCCGGTGCCGGAGCGGTCGGCAAGGTTAACTCAAGGCGGTGCTCCCCGGGAATACAAATCAATTCACATACGTACCACTTCGCCAATGTGGACACGGTAAAATTATCGGCCTCAAGATTCGCCGGCACCTGTACCGGAATCGGCAACACCACCTGCCCTTCATAACCATAATTGACCAGATCGGATCCCGGAAACGGCAACCAGTGCGGCGCGGGCCATTGGATAGCGCCGATTTCGGTACCGTCCGGTGCCGCCCAATCCGTCAATTCCGTCGGCTCACCGCTGTCACCGGCGGCCTTCCAGTAGGTGTGCCAGCCTGCAGCGGCATTCAGACGCAAAGCCAGCCACAGGGTTTCACCGGGGACCGCGTTGGTGGTCTCGGCGATGAGTTCCACCTCAATGCTTTCATCCCAGGCGATCGACGTAATTTGGGGGTTCACTTCATACGATTGCCAATTGCCTTCATCATCCACCACGGCGATCACACCGTGTATCGCGTCCATGTCGTTGGTGAAACGGCGATGCGCTGCGGTAGTGACCTGCACACGGTCATCTTCCAGCATGACTTCGCGCAGCGGAGCATATTGCATGATGTAGCGCTGGTCAGGAAAAAAGTAGGCGTTGTCGGCACCGGCGAAGCGGTCGTCCGGCGCTTCCACCATCACATTGATCTTTTCATCATGCGTGTTAAAGCGGGCAATCAGTTCCGGGTCCACCCGGGGTACGCTGGCTCGCGCTTCAGTGAAGGCGTCCTGCCAGACAGGGTCAGGCTGAGCCTGGGTGCCCACCGGCAAGGTCAGGCTGAATTCACCGTCTCCGGGAATGCAGATTTCATCGCAGACCTGCCATTCGATGGTTGTGCTGAGGGAAAAGGTGTCGCCGTCAAAGGAAGCGGGTACACTCACCGGAAGCGGCAGGAAAACTTCCCGTTCATAAGTAAATGTGACCAGATTTGAACCGGGAAACGGGGTCCATTCCGGCATGGGCCAGATAATCTCTCCCGCCTCGGCTCCCTCGGGCAACCGCCAGTCCACAGCGCGGGTTGCTTCGCCACTATCGCCGCCAAACTTCCAGTAGGTGTGCCAGTGCTCAATCGGGTCCAGTCGTATTGCCAGCCACAGCGTTTCGCCAGGGACCACATTGGTGGTCTCAGCGATCAACTCCACTTCAATCTGATCGGTTTCCAGAACATTGGCCTGAATCGGCAAACACGCCAGTGCCGCCGCGAGACCCAGAATCCTGATCAGAAACACACGCATTCATCCTCTCCACCCGAACATTCTTGTCCGGTTACTTATTCTAGCCTGCAAACAGGCCTGAGCGGTGCTGGATTTTGTGCCAAACAGTAACATTTTCCGTAGGCGATGTTGTTGATATCGCTTGGAAAAAGCGGAATCCGATGTTATGGCCGGGATGCTCTTTACGTTTTCCGGGCCACTACTCTGATAGGACCTGAATCCCGGATATTTCATACAGTTACGGCAAGTGTTATATGTTCCACCATCAACTGCAGCTTGCTGTGACCCCGATATTCGTTGATATCGAGGCGATAGACCAGGTGAACCTGTTCGGCATCGCAGGGCCACAGCGCCAGGTCAATGTTAAACGCAATGGCCTCGATATCCAGACGAAGCCCCTCCGGGGAGACCACCAGTTTAAGATGCTTTCCCCCCACCAGTCGCTGATCTGTCACAGTGAAAATCCCGTCGAACACCGGCTCCGGGAAGCCCTGACCCCACGGTCCCGCGGACAAGACTTCCCTGGCCGTGGCCAGAGTCAAATGCACCGCCTCAATCTCGCCGTCGGTGACAATCTTCGCCTGCAACTGGTCTGCACTGAGGCGTCGCGCCGCTTCCTGTTCAAAACAGCGTGTGAATTGTTCCAGTCTGGAATGTTGCAGACTCAGTCCCGCGGCCATCGCGTGCCCGCCAAAACGGGTGAGCAGCCCAGGGTGCTGGGTCGATATGGCCTCCAGTGCGTCACGAATGTGGAAACCGGGAATGGAGCGCGCCGACCCCTTCAGCTCCGCCGGTTCATTATTCTGGGTGCCGTTGGCGTCCGCAAAGGCGATCACGGGCCGGTGATAACGGTCCTTGATGCGCGAGGCCAGAATACCGACAACACCCTGGTGCCAGTCACAGTCGTAGACGCAAATACCGGCAGCGACTTCATTCTCGTCCAGCTTTACGCGGTCCAGCGCGGCAAAGGCCTGTTCCCGCATGTCCGATTCAATCAGCTTGCGATCCTTGTTCAAGGAATCCAGCAGGCGGGCGAGTTCATACGCAGCATCGGCGTCCTGTGCCAGCAAGCACTCAATGCCTGTTGCCATATCATCCAGCCTTCCTGCGGCATTCAGGCGTGGTCCCACGGCGAATCCGAGATCGCTGGACAGCAATGTCCGGACGTTTCTTCCACTCACTTGCAACAGAGCCAGAATACCTGGTCTGACGCGGCCGGCACGCATTCTTTTCAATCCTTCGTTTACCAGAATACGGTTGTTATAATCGAGTGGGACAACGTCGGCCACGGTGCCCAACGCGACCAGATCCAGTAAATCTGCCAGGACGGGCTCGGCCAATCCTTTCTTCTCAAACCAGCCGGCTTCACGCAACCAGCGACGGAATGCCAGCATCAGATAGAACGCTACTCCGACACCGGCCAGCGCCTTGCTGGGAAATTCGCACCCGGTCTGGTTGGGATTGACTATCGCATCGGCTGACGGTACGACGGATCCAGGAAGATGATGGTCGGTCACCAGCACCTTGATTCCAGCCGCCTGTGCCGCGGCAACGCCCTCGACACTGGAAATGCCGTTATCAACTGTAATGATCAGCCCTGGTGACCTGGTGCTTGCCAGCGCGACGATGTCGGATGTCAGTCCGTAACCGTAATCAAAACGATTGGGGACAATGTAGTCGACGTGACTGAACCCAAAGCTTCGCAATGCACTGACTACCAGCGCGCAACTGGTGGCGCCATCGGCGTCGAAATCCGAAACGATCAGCACCCTGCCCTGGTCCCGCAATAAATTCCAGAGCAATTCAATTGCCTGGTCCAGCCCCTTCATAGAATCGGGCGGCAGCAATTTGTCAAGAGAGAGAACCAGTTCGTCGGCGTGGCTGATATCGCGCTGGCGATAGATGCGCTGCAGTAACGGATGCAGGGAATCGCTGAATTTGACTTCACTGCCATCCTCGCGACGACGGATACTGACGTTCATAAGCACCTGTTTTGATTGTTATGGGAGCTTGCCCGGGCAAAGCGGCGGCCTTCGGACGTGCCAATCAATTACACGGAGGCGTGTTCCCGGATAAACTCCGTAACCGCATCAAGGCTGTTGGGCACCACGGAATAGCGTTCCTTGCGTTCGTTCAGATCCTGCAAATGCGCAGGGAGTGCCGGAGCCTCCAGACCGGCAGCTGCTACCGCCTCGGCAAACTTGGCGGGGTGAGCGGTGGCCAGCGTGATCATCGGGACTGCGGGATCGGCATTGCAGTGTCGAGCGGCGCTCACTCCCACGGCAGTGTGAGGGTCAATAAGCACACCGCAGTCGCGATAAACTTGCTTGATGGTTTCGCAGGTTTCCTGGTCAGTGACGCTGTGACTGGAAAAATCCCGCTTTACCCGATTCCATTGTTCATCGGTCACATTCAGGGGTTCGTTACCGAAGCGCGCCATGAAATCCTCCAGCTTCCCCGTGTCTCTGTCAAAAAGTTCGAACAGGTATCTTTCAAAATTACTGGACACCATGATGTCCATACTGGGAGAAAAGGTATGGCTGATGTCGGCTATCGAATAACGGTTGCCACTGATGAAACGGTGCAGAATATCATTGGTGTTGGTTGCCACCACAAGCTGGTTTACCGGCAGGCCCATCGCCCGCGCCAGATAGCCCGCATAAATATCGCCGAAATTTCCGGTCGGCACGGAAAAGGCCACGGGGCGCGAAGGTGCACCGAGGCTGAGCCCGGCATGGAAATAATACACAATCTGCACCATGATCCGGGCCCAATTGATTGAGTTGACCGCGACCAGTTGTCTGTCAGCCGGCAGAAAAGTCTGGTCGGAGAATGCGGCCTTGACGATTTTCTGGCAGTCATCGAAGTTGCCTTCTACCGCGAGGTTGAAGACGTTGTTTCCGGGAACGGTCGTCATCTGCTTGCGTTGCACGGTAGAAACGCGCTGATGTGGATGCAGGATAAAAATATCCACATGCTCCGAATGCCTGCACCCTTCCAGCGCGGCCGAACCGGTATCACCTGACGTGGCCCCCAGAATCACTACCCGCTGGCGGTTTTTTTTCAGTACAAAATCCAGCAGCCGGCCCAGTACCTGCAAGGCCAAGTCCTTGAATGCCAGCGTAGGCCCCCTGTACAACTCCAACATCCATTCATTGGCGTCCAGCATGGTCAGCGGGGCAATGGCAGGATGGGAAAATTCACGGTAACTGTCTTCCATTATCCGCCTCAGCTCTGCATCCGGTATGCTGTCGGACAGAAAGGGAGTAATGATTTTCAGCGCCAGTTCCACGTAGGGCAAACCCACCCAGGAAGCAATCTCCTCCTTACTCAGACGGGGTATTTCCTCTGGCACATACAGTCCTCCGTCCGGCGCCAGGCCGGTCAGCAAGACCTGCTCAAAGTCGCGGCTCACCGCCACTCCTCTGGTGCTGACATACTTCACTGGTTTTCCTCGCCGTCGAGTTCTTCCATTCTTATGCGGATGACCTTGCCACTGACTTCCGCCAGTTCTTCGATAGCGGTGATGGCGGCATTGACATGTTTTTCAATAACGCGGTCAGTCAATATGACTATTGGTACATGGTTGCTGGTCGGCTCCTTCTGAATTACCGCTTCGATATTGATACGGAAATCCTGCAGCAAGCTCGAGATCTTCGCCATCACACCGAGCTTGTCCAGTGCGGGAATGCGCAGATAATACGCGGATTCAATTTCCTCGATCGGCAGAATTTCAATGTCGGAACGTAGTTCGTTGAACGCCAGTGACGGCATGAATGCCCTGCCACCCGCCACTGTATTGACAGTACTGCGGGCGATATCAATAATATCGGCCACCACGGAAGAGGCCGTAGCCTCGGCACCGGCGCCTGCACCATAGTAAAGAGTTGAACCCACCGAATCACCTTTAACCAGCACGGCGTTCATAACACCATTCACATTGGCGATCAGCTTCTTCTTTGATACCAGGGTTGGATGAACCCTCAATTCCACACCACGGTCGCTGATATGCGCTATGCCCAGGTGTTTGATCCGATACCCCAGCTCACTGGCGTACTTCACATCTTCTATCGTAATGCGACTGATGCCTTCGGTATAGACCTTGTCAAACTGCAATGAGATACCGAATGCGATTGAAGCGAGAATGGTGAGTTTGTGAGCGGCGTCGATGCCTTCGACGTCAAATGTCGGATCGGCCTCCGCATAACCCAAGGCCTGGGCTTCAGCCAGCACTTCATTGAAGCCACGGTGGCCTTTGCCCATTTCCGTGAGGATGTAGTTGCCTGTTCCGTTGATAATGCCCGCCAGCCAGTTGATTGAATTCGCCGCCAGCCCTTCCCGTAACGCCTTGATGATGGGGATTCCGCCAGCCACCGCGCTCTCGAAAGCGACGACGACGCCCTTGGCCTTGGCGCGCGCAAATATTTCATTGCCATGAACCGCGATAAGAGCCTTGTTGGCGGTAACGACATGTTTTCCGTGGTCAATAGCTTCCATAACCAGTTCCAGGGCCGCATCAAACCCACCAATGGTTTCCACCAGCACGTCTACTTCAGGGTCGTGCGCCACCGCCATGACATCATCGCTGAACTTCACACCATCGGTGTCAAAACCCGGAGTCATGCGGCGCGACGCGACATGGACCACCCGCAATGTCTCACCGAGCCGACGGGTGATTTCGTCCTGTTTGCCTTTCAGTAACGCGAAAGTGCCACCACCTACAGTCCCGAGACCGCAAATGCCGACGTTGATAGATGTTCTGCCTGAGGTGATCACGACCTGGCCTCGCTGAAACAAAGCGCGGATTATACATGGAATCGGGGCCGGTCGGGCCCGCGGATGAGTGGTGTCGAAAAAAGTGGGGGGAAATTTACGGCAGCAGCATGGCGCCCAGCCGTTCGGATTCGATATACCCGGGTATCAGCCTGCCGTCCGGGAACACCAGGGCTGGTGTGCCGCTGATACCGACTTCGTTACCGAGGTTGTAATGTTCAAGAACCGGGGTTTCACAATCGCGCTCGGGAAGGTTCTGGCCGTTCTTGGCCTGAGTGAGGGATTTTTGCCGATCGTCTGAACACCACACCGATATCATTTTGTTCAGGGCTGTGGAGTTCTCACCTCCCCGTGGGTAGGCCACGTAACGCACCTGAATGCCGAGGTCCATCAATTCCTCGATTTCGGCATGAAGCCGGCGACAATAGGTGCAGTCCACATCGGTAAATACGGTTATCGAGGCCTTGACATCATCGGGAGTGAAAAGAATCATTTCGGATTCGGGAATCCGGGCAATCTTTTCCTTGATTCTGACCTGACGCGTACTGGCCGACAGGTTCACCAGGCCTTGGTCACTGCTTCTGAACATATCTCCGGCGAACAGGTAGTCCCCGGACACATTGCTGTAGAGGAGTTCGCCGGTGCTCAGCTCAACTTCCACGATATCCGCAAGGGGGGTTGCGGACATACCGACAATCTCAAGCTGGTTGCCGCTGGCAACTTCGAGAGAGTGGGACAATTTCGACCGCAGCGTGTCCATCGTTTCATCACTGACAGCCTGGGCCATAGCCAGTCCGGAAATGAGCGCTGCCGTCATCGCCACCAACAACCCTGACACGAGTGACCCTGATTTTTTAAACACACCTGATTTTATAGACGCCCCCGGGTTTATAGCCATAGTCGACAGTGCCCTTTTTCAATTGCCCATTGGTTCTTACTAGACCGGTATTTGTCTGAAGCGTTTCATCCTCACGGCGGCGGCGGGAATGGCAAATGACTAGCCGGTCTTCTTGTCCAGTTTCTCCGTGATTCTGGCGGCACGGCCGGTGAGTTCACGCAAATAGTACAGTTTCGCCTGCCGGACATCGCCACGGCGTTTCAGTGTCACGCTCTCGATTTGAGGACTGTGAGTCTGGAATGTTCTCTCGACACCAACACCATGGGAGATTTTTCGCACAGTGAAGTTGGAATTAAGCGCGCGGTTTCGGCGGCCTATGACTACACCTTCGAAAGCCTGCAACCGCTCCCTGTCCCCTTCCTTGATACGAACCTGCACCACTATCGTATCTCCAGGGCTGAAATCGGGCAGTTCCTTTTTCATCTGCTCGTTTTCGAGCTGCTGGATAATCTTGTTCTTGCTCATCATCGTTCGCTCCGTTAAAAATTTAACCTTCCGGTGTCCTGCCTTTCCGGGAAACCGGGTCGGCCTGGTGTTCGTCTATAAATTCCTGCAATAAAGCTTTCTGTTCGTCAGTCAGTACCAGATCCCGCAACAGGCCCGGCCGTTTGAGCCAGGTAGCGCCAAGACTCTGCTTTAGTCTCCACAACCTGATCTCCTCGTGGTTACCGCTCAACAGGGCATCGGGAACATCCTTTCCCGCTACTTGTTGCGGTCTCGTGTATTCAGGACAGTGCAACAAACCTCCGGCAAAGGAGTCATTCGCCGCCGAAGCTTCGTCACCCAATGCGCCCGGCTGGTAGCGGGTGATTGTATCAAGTAACACCATTGCCGCCAGCTCTCCGCCACTGAGAACGTAATCGCCGATCGACCACTCCTCGTCGATTTCACTGTCCAAAAGCCTCTGATCGATACCCTGGTAGCGGCCGCAGACCAGAATCATCGATTCGCGGCCCGCCAATTCTTCCACGCCGCGCTGGTCCAGTTGGCGACCCTGAGGAGACAGATAGAGCGTATGAACCCTGCCTCCCGGATTACCGGACTCCAGTTCCGCCCGTGCTGTTCTGATTGCATCCCGCAATGGCTCTGTCTTCATCAGCATGCCAGGGCCTCCGCCGAAAGGCCTGTCATCAACGGTCCTGTGCCTGTCGCGGGTAAAGTCCCGAGGATTCCAGCAGCGCAGCCTGATCAGCCCTTCCCTGCTCGCTCTTCCGGTAATGCCGAATTCCGTCACGGTTTTAAACATTTCAGGGAACAGCGTAACGATTGCGACGTCCATTACCACCCACCAGTCGTTTTATGAGGGTCGGTGGCGAATGATAATCATTCGCCACCGACCCTCATTCATAATCGGCTTCCCAGTCCACGGTGATGAGCCCCTTCTCCAGGCTCACCTCCACAATCACATCCTCCGTCAAATAGGGTATCAGCCGCTCCCGTTCGTCAATACTACCGGCGTTCGGGGCAACGACCATCACATCATTGGCGCCGGTCTCCAGCATTTTTTCAACTGTGCCCAGCAACTGGCCGCGGCAGGTCGCTACATCAAGCCCCTGCAACTGATGCCAGTAGTAGTCGCCGCTGGCCAACTCCGGCAATTCCTCCGCCCTGACACTGATGTCCAGACCATTCAGCTCTCTCGCCTGCTCCGGAGAGTCAAAGCCTTCGAAGTGAACTATCAGGGAGTTGCCCTGCACCCGGGATTGGTCCATCAATAATTCCCGGCCATGGGTTGGTCCAGATTGCCCAGAGGCCGGGGTTCGGAACCGGCGGTAGCCGAGGACATTTTCCTGCGGGTGGGTGTAGGACATGAGTCTGACCCAGCCTTTGAGGCCATGAACCTTGCCTATTCGCGCCACCACGACGAAGTCTGCTGCATTGATATCGGTCTGCGACATGCTTCAACACCGGCCGGACAGGCCTTGCGGCGGCGAGACCTGGTCTCAGGCCTCGGTAGTCGGAGCCTGGGCCGCTTCCTGCGCCAGTTTCACTACCCGGGGGCTGGCCTGGGCACCCTGTGAGTGCCAGTAACTCATACGCTCGAGGTCAAGGCGCAGGCGCTCTTCCTTGCCCTTGGCAATAGGATTGAAAAAACCTATGCGCTCGATATAGCGGCCATCACGTGCATTGCGGCTGTCACTGACCGTGATATGGTAAAAAGGTCGCTTTTTAGCTCCACCGCGGGCTAATCGAATTGTGACCATAGATTCCTATTCCTGTTTGTTTGCTTCAATGGGCCAAAATCGGGTTCGGTACTTCGCTCGCCGGATTTCAATTGAGACCGGCATCAATCGGATGTTTCCGCCGGTTCATTCGTCATTACCAGGACCGAAAAAAGGCCGGTATTCTATGTCAAATCCTGGTGCATTGGAAGGGAACTTTCGCCGCCATGGCCCCGGATTTGACCAGTGGTGCAGATGGGAACTTCCTAATTTCGCGGGAATCCGCCACCGGCGCCGGGAAACCCGCCTGGCCCTTTCATGCCACCCAGACCGCGCATCATATTGGCCATTTTACCGCCTTTCATCTTCTTCATGACCTTCTGCATCTGTTTATGCTGTTTGAGCAACTGATTCAGATCCTGGATCTGGGTGCCGGAGCCCCGGGTGATCCGTCGCTTGCGCGATCCGTTGAGAACATCCGGATTGCGCCGTTCTTTCGGGGTCATGGAATTGATGACGGCTTCCATGCGGCGAAATCGGGAGTCGTCCACCATCGCAGCGGCTCCGGGCGGCAACGCACCCATGCCAGGCATCTTGTCCATGATACTGGAGACACCACCCATACTCTGCATTTGCTGAATCTGCTCCTTGAAATCCTCGAGATCAAAGCCCTTGCCTCGCTTGATCTTGCCGGCCAGTTTTTCGGCCTTCTGCCGATCCACTTTACGTTCCGCCTCCTCAATCAGCGACAGCATGTCACCCATACCGAGAATCCGGGAGGCAATTCGGTCGGGATAAAATGGTTCCAGTGCATCGGCGCGCTCGCCCATACCGATAAACTTGATCGGTTTACCGGTAATATGACGTACCGACAGTGCGGCGCCGCCTCTGGCGTCGCCATCCGCTTTTGTCAGTACCACGCCGGTGAGGGGCAGCGCTTCATTGAACGCCTTGGCGGTGTTGGCGGCATCCTGTCCGGTCATTGCATCGACGACAAACAGGGTTTCAACCGGCGTGACAGCCTGGTGCAGGTGACTGATTTCTTCCATCATCGCGGTGTCAATCGCCAGTCGACCGGCGGTATCGACGATAAGGACATCAATGAACCGACGTCTGGCCTCGGCCACGGCGTCCCGTGCTATCTGCACCGGTGACTGGGAAGCTTCGCTGGGAAAAAAGTTGACCTGGTTTTCGAGCGCCAGCGTTTCCAGTTGCTTGATCGCTGCCGGGCGATAAATGTCAGTGCTGACAACCATGACTGATTTTTTACGGCTCTGCTTCAACCAACGCGCCAGTTTCGCTGCAGTGGTGGTTTTGCCCGCGCCCTGCAGGCCGGCCATCAGAATGACCGCCGGCGGCTGGGCTTTCAGGTCCAGTTCCTCATTCGCGGAACCCATCAGGGATTCCATCTCCGCCTGCACTATCTTGACGAAGGCCTGTCCCGGCGTCAGGCTTTTGGCCACCTCCTGCCCCACCGCCCGGTTGCTTACCCCGTCAATGAAGTCCTTCACTACCGGCAATGCCACATCCGCTTCCAGCAAGGCCCGCCTGACTTCTCGCAGCGCCTCCTGTATGTTGCTCTCGGTCAGCTTCGCCTTCCCGGTCAGTTTTCTGAAGGTACCGGAAAGTCGTTCGGTCAAGTTCTCAAACATGGTTCACCGCGTATAAAACAGGGTTGTGGGAGGTGATGGTGGAAAAGTCGCCCATTATAGCGAATTCGGCCCTTCCACGACCACCGTCAATGAACGGCGGTGCGGTCAGGCTCCAAAAAATAACTTCAACAGGTAGGACAGTTGTGCGAAACTTTCCAGCCGGAACATTAACGACTCGTGCCTCATGCCAATGACAGTTATCACAGGACTGGTTGCAGTGGTCTGCTACCTGATGGGAGTCATTTTCCAGAGCCTGAACATTACCGGCAACCGAAACACTCGCAACAAGGTGCTCACCTTCGGCCTGATCGCTGTCGCTGCCCATATACTCAGCGCCTTTGGCGTGATCCGAACCACCACGGGCTACCATTTTGGTATTTCCGAGATCAGCACGCTGATTGCCGCCTCGATATCCATACTGGTGATTATCAGCAGTTTTCGCAAGCCCCTGGAAAACCTGTTTCTGGGTCTCTTTCCTCTGGCGATCATCGCCATTCTCGCATCACTGAGCATCAATAGCAGCTATCCTCCAGTCAGCATGAGCATCGGACTGGCCAGCCATGTGCTTATCTCCATTGTGGCTTACAGCATCATTACCATCGCCGCGCTGCAGTCACTTTTTCTCGCTTTCCAGAATTATCGGCTCAAACACCAGCATGCAGGCGGCATTATCAAACGTTTTCCGCCGTTGCAGGACATGGAAAGTTTTCTGTTTGAACTGTTATGGGTAGGCGAAATACTGCTCACCCTCGGCATGCTTGCCGGCATGGTCTTTTTCGACGACATCTGGCAACAAGAAGGTATTATTCACAAAGCATTTTTCTCCAGTCTGGCGTGGGTTGTCTTCGCGGTTCTGTTGTGGGGCCGACATCGTCTCGGCTGGCGCGGCACTACTGCCATCCGCGGCACCCTGATCGGATTTATCTTTCTGATCATCGGGTTTTACGGCTCCAAGTTTGCTTTGGAATTTATATTCAATTAACCGGACGCAGTCCGTGGCCCGTCCATAACAAGTTTCACCAAAATGAACATAGAAGAAGCACCGCTTGGCCTGCTTATAGGCTTGCTCATATTTCTTGTTTTTGCCTCCGCCTATTTCTCCAGTTCCGAGACCGGGATGATGAGTCTTAACCGCTACCGGTTGCGGCACCTCGCGCGCAACGGTCATTCCGCCGCGAAACGCGCTCAGAAACTGTTGGAAACACCTGACCGGCTGCTCGGCATGATCCTGATCGGAAATAATTTCGTCAATATATTTGCGGCATCAATTGCCACTTCGATTGCTATCTCGATTTTCGGCGGTCCCGAGCCGTTGATGACAACCCTTGCACTGACAATGATCATTTTGATTTTTGCCGAAGTGACACCAAAGACCATCGCCGCGCTGTACCCGGAAAAGATTGCCTACCCTTCCAGTGTGATTTTGACTTTTCTGTTGAAGGTGCTTTATCCCTTCGTCTGGCTGGTTAACCGTATTTCCAACCTGCTTGTCCGGCTTTTGGGCTTTCACCCTGAGGGCAGCCACGATCACCGCTTGTCGCCGGACGAATTACGCTCGGTGGTTTTTGAATCGGGGACACGCTTTCCCAGACGCCGCCTGGGAATGCTGCTGAACATTTTTGATCTCGAGAAGGTTACGGTTGATGACATTATGGTGCAAAAAAACGACATTATCGGTATTGATATTGAAGACGACCTTGAAGATATCATCAACCTGATTGGCAGCAGTCAACACACCCGAATCCCGGTCTACAAAAACAACCTCGACAATGTCATAGGCATTCTCCATTTGCGCAGTGCCGGAAAACTTATCCGGGTGGAGAATTTGAACAAGGCAGCCATCCTGCAGGAAACGTCCGAACCTTATTTTATTCCCGAAAGCACACCGTTGCACACACAACTGTTCAATTTCCAGAAGCGCAAATCGCGGATGGCCGTGGTGGTGGATGAATACGCCGCCGTGATGGGCATTGTTACCCTGGAAGATATCCTTGAGGAGATCGTGGGTGAATTTACCACCGATCTGGCCACCCGCAGCAAGGATATTCATCCCCAGCCCGACAACAGTTACCTTATCGACGGCAGCACCAGCGTGCGGGATATCAATCGCATACTTTCCTGGGATCTCGACACCAGCGGCGCCAAAACGCTTAATGGCCTGTTGATGGAGATACTGCAGGCAATCCCGGACTCAGCTATCGGATTGACTATTGGCCGTTACCGCGCCGAGGTTCTGCAGGTGAAGGACAATATGGTCCGAACCGTGCGTATGTGGGAAATCGATGCGGATGAGGATGAAAAACACACCGACGGTTAGCGAGCCGAGCTGGCAATAATACCCGCGTCGCGCTCCTCTACCCGGTCCAGCGCGAGCAATTCCCATCGCACGATTCTGATATTCCGATGAGTAAGCTGCTGCCCTGTTTGAGCCGGCTCCCCGACTGCCAGCGCGGCACTGTAATCCGGCCCTGCATCCACTTGGCAAAACCACCAGGCCAGCCGCTTTTCCGTCGCATCAGCGACGAAGTCGGCACGAATTTCTCCATCGTGAGGAAAGCTGAAGCTGATTTTCTTTAATGTGCCGGTCAGGGCCGTCCCCAGGGCTTTGCTGTAGGCTTCCTTGAGAGTCCAGAGAGAAAAAAAACCGGCGCTGAGTTGTGCCCCGTCCAAGCTCTGAAGTCTGGAATATTCCAGAGGCGTAAAATATCGACGGGCGAGATCCAGCAGACCGGTTCTGTCGTCAATTTGCTGAATATCAAGCCCAATCTCGCGCACACGTCCGATCGCGACTGCGGTCATTGCACCGCTATGGGAAACATTGAAGAACAAGGGGTCGGAAAGCGAAGGTTCTGTGATGAACGGTTTACCATGTTGGTTATCGGAAAATCGAAACTCTGCCGGGGCGATATTGCCGGCATACCGGCTGAGGGCAAAGCGTACCAGTATTCGGGTAAGCAGATAGGCACGACGCTGCCCTTGTGATCTGAACCGCAACAGGTGAGCCTTTTCATTCGCGTCCAGAAATCCGTTGCCGGCCTCCGCCAGGGCTGCGCAAGCAGCGTGGTCTGATGTTTCCTTCGGCGCAGTGCGCAAAACCCACAAGTGGACTTCGTTGTCTGTCAGATTGATCATGGTGATGAAAATGCCCGCTCACCGCTGCCAATGGCGCTGGCCTCGGTGTCAAAAATACAGCGCAATGCCTTCAATGCGATGTGTGCCTCGGACGGGTAGCCGAACGCGTTGTTGATAAAAAGAGTTCCATCCAGTTGTATATGACGATTCACGTGGCTGTGACCATAAACGTGAATATCAGATTTGAGTGTTTCTACCTGCCGGCCGAGGCCCTGACATCCCAGTACCGGGTAAACGCGCCGCTTCGATGGCGGTATCCGATCCGGCATCAGGTCAATGCGCGGCAGGAAGTGGGAGAAACTGATCAGGGTGTCACCGTGCGCGTTGAGCTTTTCTTCATTTTTGTCAAGAAAATAACGGGTAAGTTCGCAGTCATCAAAACCAGGGGGCCAGGCGCAGGCACGATAATCACGCCATGCACGGCGCAAATAGTTGTCCGGCTTGGCGAAGCTGTAATCATACCAACCCAGCAAGGGGACAAATGTCACTTCTTCTGATCGATAGACGGTGTCGCATATTCCGGTATCCCGGCACAGAGCCATTATAGCATTGAACTTTTCCAGAGAATTCGTAAAATCTCCATTGTGCAACCAGAACTCATGGTTGCCTGGCACGAACAGCACTTTGCGAAATCGTGCCGCCAGTATCGCAAACGCGGCAGCCAGCAAATTCAGGTCTGAGGTGATATCTCCGGCGAGAATCAGCACATCCGATTGAAAGTCCCTGTTCGGGATCTGGTTCAGCCAGAGCAGATTCTCCTCGTAATCGAGGTGAAGGTCGGATAGAGCGAAAACTTTCATGGCGGTCCGCGGGTCTCTCAGATTGCGAATCAATGGGACAGAACACTAGCGTGTTCCGCGAGACTTGTATAGGCGAAACCGGTGACAATAATTTCGCGCGAAATTACACCCTTTGCGGCGCAGGGACTACACTCCAGTCAGGGGTTCGGTATTGCGGAAGGCGGACTTTGCTCCGGGCTGGTTATCCGGTTTGAACACAAGGTTCAGGGAGTCGGAGTGGAGAGCTGACAGGGAAGCGGCGTCACGGGCAATACCGAAGCCCCTGCTTACCGGCGTTCAAGCAGAGCGGGAATTGCCAATAAAATCCCGAATGAAACCTGCCAGGACGTGGTAGTCCCTTTGACGAGGATCCGACTTGCGCCAGGCCAGTCCGATATGGCGACTGACCTCTTCCTCGCGGAAATGACGCAGCTGCAAATTCGTGTCGCGCAAAATATTGGCCTGTATGGCTATCCCCGGCAACAGGGTGATTCCCAGACCGTTGGCGACCATCTGCACCAAGGTGTGCAGGCTGGTGCCCTGGTATACCAGATCCAGATTGCCGCTCTCCAGTTTACAGGCTTCCAGCGCGTGTTCACGAAGACAATGCCCCTCCTCGAGCAGCAATAGTCTCTCACCTCTAAGATGGCGCTGTTGGATATTGGTTTTTTTTTCAAGTGGGTGATGCGGAGGCAGCAACAGAACAAACTCATCGGCGAAAAGCATTTCGACATGCATCTCGGGTAGGGAATAGGGAAATGCCAATATAGTCACATCCAGTTCTCCCTGTTGCAGCTTGGTGACGAGTTCCGATGTAAGCCCCTCTTTCAAATAGAGTTTCAGATTCTTGTATTGGTCGCGCAACGCCGACAGCAACTGGGGCAACAGAAAAGGACCGATGGTGGGAATGACGCCCAGGCGTATTTCACCGGAAAGAACATCCGCTTCGGAGTGGGCAATCGCGACGAAATCCTCGGCATTGCCCAGCACCACGCGAGCCTGCGACAGCAGTTTTTCACCCAGCGGGGTAATCAGCACCTGCTTTCGGGTACGTTCGAATACCACAGCCCCAAGCTGTGACTCCAGTTCCTGGATACCTGCGCTCAACGTGGATTGCGTGACGTGGCAGGCTCGCGCGGCTTTACCGAAATGACGGGTCTCGGCCACAGCCACCAGGTACTTCAATTGTTTCAGGGATGGCAGCATGCTGTAAGGTTAATCGAAAAAATCGATCAACGCATCCAGAAAAATCAATTGGCGTTTGATTTCTGCTTAACATAAGGTTGAGCCCTGTGAAAACGGCAGCGTGCTGCTGGATACGGCGCAATGCGATCGTTCATATAACAATCATTGACAGGAGATTACTATGCCATTGAAAGGAACCAAAACCGAAGAGAATCTCAAGGCTGCCTTCGCCGGCGAATCGCAGGCCAACCGCCGTTACCTGTATTTTGCCCAGAAAGCCGATGTGGAAGGTTACAACGACGTTTCCGCCCTGTTCCGCTCCACGGCGGAAGGCGAAACCGGACACGCGCACGGCCATCTTGAGTACCTCGAAGAGGTGGGTGATCCCGCCACGGGGATGCCTATCGGCGGTACCGGCGACAACCTCAAGTCTGCCGTTGCGGGCGAAACGCATGAATACACGGATATGTATCCGGGCATGGCGAAAGACGCGCGCGACGAGGGTTTCGACGAAATCGCCGACTGGATGGAAACGCTGGCCAAAGCGGAACGCTCACATGCCAACCGTTTCCAGAAAGCGCTGGATTCCCTGGACGCCTGAGCAACCGGAGATAACCCGGGACGGGCGTTTTCGCCTGGGACCGGCTCACCCGAACCGAAAGCCATCCCCGAATCAGAGTGATCTCTGAATTCGGGGGCATGGCATCTCGAGACTGACATATTACTGACTCCTCCGGAACCAATATGGCAAATGAAGGCAGAGAAGGTGGCCTGGGCGCGCCTGTACGGCATCCACTGAACCAACAGGACCCGAAGTTCTGGGATGAGTCAGATCTCAACAAGGAGCTTGAACGCGTTTTTGATATTTGTCACGGCTGTCGCCGTTGCGTAAGCCTGTGCAATGCTTTCCCTACCTTGTTCGACCTGGTGGATGAAAGCGAAACCATGGAAGTGGACGGTGTTGATGTCGCCGATTACACCAAGGTGGTGGATCAATGTTACCTGTGCGATCTGTGTTACCTGACCAAATGTCCTTACGTACCGCCGCATGAATGGAACGTGGATTTTCCCCATCTCATGTTGCGTGGCAAAGCGGTCAAGTATGAGAAAGGCGACACCCGATTCCGCGACAAGTTGATTACCAGCACCGATCTGGTAGGGAGGGTCGCCACCCAGCCGGTGCTGAATTCCCTGGTTAACGGGGCCAACCGTAACACGGGCTTGCGCCGCGTATTGGACAAGTCACTGAAGATACACAAGGACGCGAAACTTCCGGAATATGTTCGCCCCACCCTGCGTGACAGACTGAGCCACCTGAACACAGACAACACCAGTGAGTCCATTGAGAAGGTGCTGCTTTTTGCTACCTGTTATTGCAACTACAACGAACCGAGCGCCGCCGAAAGCCTGGTCAAAGTGCTGCAGCACAATGATGTGCAGGTAAAGCTGATGGCGCGGGAACACTGCTGCGGTATGCCCAAGCTGGAACTCGGTGATCTTAAATCAGTGAAGCATTTGCTTGACCGAAACCTGCCGCACCTCTATGCGCACGCCACCAAGGGCTATAAAATCGTGGCGGCCGTACCGTCCTGTGTGTTGATGTTCAAACAAGAACTCCCCCTGCTTTATCCTGACGACGAACAGGTGCGCGCAGTGGCTGAAGCATTTCGCGACCCGTTTGAGTTTCTCTACCAACTGCATCGGGAAAAACGGCTTAAAACCGATTTTAAAAACAGCCTCGGCAATGTCAGCTATCACGTTGCCTGTCATCAGCGTGTTCAGAATATTGGGCCAAAAACCCGCCAGATTCTTGAGCTGATACCGGACACTTCTGTCAAAAGCATTGAACGCTGCTCAGGCCACGACGGCACGTATGGCGTAAAAAAGGAAACGCTGAAACACGCCAACAAGATTGTGCGGCCGGTCGTTAAACTGATCAGACAACAGGAGCCGGATTATTACGGCAGTGACTGCCCGGTGGCGGGAAAGCACATTGCCCATAATCTGGGCAATGGCCAGGAACATACTCATCCTTTGGACCTGCTCAGACAAGCGTATGGTATTTGATCGGGCGTCTGAAACGTCCAGTAATTCACTGTTTGCAACAAGGCGACACATGAAGAAAATAACCACAGAAGATTTGCTGGACAAGCCCACCTACGAGAAACAGCGGCCGGCGTTCCGTTCGGCAATTCTGGAACACAAGAAAAACCGGCGCCTGCTGTTGGGTCCGAACGCCTCGCTGCACTTTGAAGACTTCATGACCATGAAGTACCAGGTTCAGGAACTGATACGGGTGGAGAACCTGACGCGGGCGGAAGATATCACGGAAGAACTGGAGGCGTACAATCCGCTCATTCCCGATGGCGCCAACCTGAAGGCGACTTTTATGATTGAGTTTCCCGACGAGGGCGAACGGCGGCGCGAATTGGCGCGGCTGATGGGAATTGAGGACCAGGTTTGTATCGCGGTTCAGGGATGTGATCCAATCTATCCCATAGCGGATGAAGACCTTGAACGGGAGACTGATGAAAAAACTTCCGCGGTGCATTTTCTGCGGTTCGAATTCCCGGCCGATGCAATCCAGGCGGCCAAAGAGGGCGCGCCATGGACGGTGCGATCAGAGCACACTCATTACCGCCACGAAGTCAGCCCGGTTCCCGACCCCATACGTACTTCGCTGGTCAGGGATTTTGACTGAACCCGTCCGATGGCCGGTTTGTCCACCGGTATCTCCTGCCATTTAGACCATTCATCGCATCTGTCGTGACCCTTGTTGTCAAGGTTCGGTGTTAACCGTTATTGTGGCCCCCATAGGCTTGCGGTAGTATCGTGAAAACTTCATGGGGAAATTCAAATGACTTTCACTTCGAAATTGACGGGCAGGTTCCACTTCGTCAGGCTGATTGCCGTCGCCCTGCTACTCTCGGCAGGGAGTACCTTTGCAGCCGATAACACCAGTTCCATTAAAATGGTCAATTCCTCAAATTTTGGAATTGACGATGAAGAAATCGCTTCCCTGCGTGATCGCATGGAGGCCGCCGTAGAGGGCGGGTTTGTGCCGGGAGCCATTCTGGTGGTGGGCAATGATGAAGGTATCGGCGTACTTGAGACCGTAGGAACCCAGGGCCCCGATGACTCTACGCCGATGAGCACCGAAACGCTTTTTCGTATCTTCTCGATGACCAAACCGGTTGTCAGTGTCGCCACCATGTCCCTGGTGGAGGACGGGCTTGTCGCTCTGGATGATCCGGTAGCCAAATACATTCCTGAATATGCCTCGATGGGAGTTCTCGACGAGGAAACCGGCGCCATCCGGCCGGCTGAAAATGTCATGACGGTCGAACATTTGCTGACTCACGAATCAGGCCTGATCTACGGTACCTTTGATCCGCAAAGCTATCTCGGGCAGCGCTACCTGCAAGGCGGTTCGACCCGTTCCGATATCACCGCGCTGGAACTCGCCAAAATTCTTGGCGAACTACCCCTGCGATTCGAACCCGGGACTGCGTGGCATTACAGTCGATCGACGGATGTACTGGGCGCGGTACTGGAAGTTGCCGCCGGTCAGCCACTGGATGAACTGTTGAAAGAACGTATATTTGATCCGCTGGGGATGGGTGACACTTCGTTCTATATTGCTCCGAGCGAAGCTGACCGCATCGCAGAACCGGCTCACGGGGATATGGCGAATAATCTTGAAAAACGGCCCATGCTTTCAGGTGGCGGTGGCCTGAACTCCACAACGGAAGATTACATCCGCTTCGCCAACATGCTGTTGAATGGCGGCGTCTACCGGGGTGAACGCATCATTGGGGAATCGACTCTCGATCTGATGACATCGAAGTACATAGGCGATTCGGTTTCGCGTGAATATTTCTTCTATGGTAACAGAGGCGACTGGGGACTGGGTTTTAACTTGCAGCCCACCGAACCCGGCAATTCTGACTCCCCACACAATTTCGGCTGGTTCGGCATTGGCGGTACCGATTTCATAGTCGACCCCGCCAATGATTTCTTCATGCTCTACATGGTCCAGTTCCGCAATGGCCCCAGAGGCGCTCCGATGGATCGCGCCCAGGCCCAGGCTGCCGTGTACGAAGCCATGCAGGATTAGGGAACCTCTGGAGGAAACTGGAGGAAACTGGAGGAAACTGGAGGAAACTGGAGGAAACTGGAGGAAAGGAGATCAGGTCGTGAAGCCCTGGTTCCTCATCCCTGGCTGTTACTTCAGCAGGTCATACTTACGCAGATAGCCGCGCAACTGGTGGTAACTGAGGTTAAGCACTTCCGCGGCTTTCTTTTGATTGAACTGGCATTGCTCCATAGCCTTGGTCAACAGATTTATCTCGAATTGCTGCACTTCGTCCTTGAAGTTGACCCGGTCCGAGTTCACGGCGTTGCCACAGTCGGAAGGCCCTGACCCAGGCGCGGGCTCGTCCCCGGACTCATCTCCGGATTTCCTCGAATCGGGCCGGTCGGCACCGGTGGCGGATCCGCGGACCCGGTATGGGGATTCAAACGGGTTGAATATCAAGCTGGTGATTTCCTCGTTACCGCTCTGGTAGACCGCGCGTTCGATCACATTCTTGAGTTCCCGGATGTTTCCAGGCCAGGGATATTCCTGTAATTGCCTCACCGTGCTCTCGGAGAAGCCCGCGAAAAATTCCCAGCCCATTTCCTGAACCATGCCCATGGCAAAATGCTCGGCGAGTACCAGGATATCTTCCAGGCGCTCCCGCAATGGCGGCAATGTCACTACATCGAATGCCAGCCGGTCCAGAAGATCCTCGCGGAATCTGCCATCGCTGGCAAGGCTGGGAAGATCCTCGTTGGTCGCCGCCACAAGACGCACGTCCACTTTGACTGTGTGAGTGCCGCCGAGTCGCTCGAATTCTCCATACTCAATAACACGCAGTATTTTCTCCTGCACCGCTCTGGCCGTGTTTGACAACTCGTCCAGAAACAGCGTTCCCTTGTCGGCACGCTCAAAATACCCCTTGGTCTGTTTGCCCGCGCCAGTGAAAGCTCCTGCTTCATAACCAAACAGTTGCGCTTCCAACAGGTTCTCGTTCATTGCCGCACAGTTGATCTTGAGAAAATTCTGTTCCCAGCGCGAAGACAGGTAATGCAGCCTCGCAGCGACCAGTTCCTTGCCCGTGCCCCGTTCGCCCACAATCAGCACGGACTTGTGCAATGGCGCTACCTTGGACACGTGTTCCTGCATTTCGAGAAAACTGCTGGATTCCCCTATCATTCGCGGTGGCGAACTGTCCTCTTGCATGCCTCATTCCTCTATGGGGGCGCAAAGTGGCACAGTGTAACGCACTCCGGGGATATTGGCGAAAAAAGCCAACACTTGGTTTTTTCGGCCAGCCGCGCTCACCAGTATGTGGCGCGCGGAATTATTTTTCGCTGTAATTTCAATAGCTTGTATGATGAAAAAAAGTTGGCACGGTCCCTGCTCTTTACCCTTCAGAAGGACGCTCAACATGTTATGCAAGCTACTGAAAAATTACTGAGGTACGAAACATGAGCATTTTTTCACGCATGACCGACATCATCAACGCCAATATCACCGCGCTACTGGACAAGGCGGAGAACCCGGAGAAGATGATTCGCATGGTAATTCAGGAAATGGAAGAAACCCTGGTTGAGGTACGCAGCGGCACCGCCAAGGTTATTGCCGAGAAAAAATTCCTGACGCGGCGCAGTGAACAGCTACGCAAGCAGGCCGCGGACTGGCAGGCGAAAGCCGAGATGGCTCTGGGTAAAGATCGTGAAGACCTGGCAAAGGCGGCGCTGATTGAAAAATCCAATCTGGAGGCCGGCGCAGAAATAGTTCAGCAAGACCTGGAGAAACTGGATCAGACTCTGGATAAATTAAGTTCCGAGATTGAACAGTTGCAGGCTAAACTGAATGATGCCCGTGCACGTCAAAAGACAATTGTTATGCGCACCAAGGCGACACAGTCGCGCCTGGACGTCAGCCGACAGCTGCATAATTACACTATTGACAATGCCATGGACAAATTTGAGTATTACGAGAAAAAGATCGACCTCATGGAAGGCCAGATTGACAGTGAGCACATTGAGAAGAGTGGGCTCCAGAATGAGTTTGAAGAACTGGCCAGGCAGGAAAAGATCGATCAGGAACTGGCGAATCTTAAAAGCAAACTCAATAAGTAAAAGGTCTGAAGCATGAACGGTTTTGAGTTCGTCATCATTCTGGTTTCGGTCATCCTGGGAAGCATCACAGGGTGGATCTACATGCTCACGAACAAGAAAGGCCGGCAACGGCGAGCAATGGACCCGGAAATTAAATACAGCATGAATGAACTTTCCTCCATTGCCGAGTCATTGACGGACCGGATTGATACATTGGAAGCCATTCTGGATGCTGAAGTCCCTGACTGGAGAGAGCAGAATGAGCACACCTCCAAATAGCTTCCGTATAGACCGTGAGCACCGTCGCTTTCTGGGTGTCTGCGCCGGCATCGCGAACTATCTCGACCTGCCTCCGGTCCTGATCCGCGTTGTCTTTCTGATTTGCGTCATCACCTGGCCTCCATTAATCGCAGCTTATTTCATCGTCTACTTCCTGGCCAAGAAAAATATTACCGCGGACAAACTGCGGGGCTACTTTAATGACGAATCTACGGGCGAATCCACCTCGCTGTATCGCAACACCCGGGACCGCTGGGTGGCAGGCGTGTGCAGTGGCATTGCCAATTACCTTGGTGTGGAGCCCATCTGGATACGGATTGCCACCATTATTTCATTCAGCATTCCAGGCCCGTTCACCGGCGTTGCCTACATCGTGCTCTGGTGCGTGCTGGAGCCTGATCCGCGCTACGCCGGAAAGCGCGGCAAGCGGCAGAGACGACGCGCACGCCGACAGGCGCGCAAACACATTCATTCCAGCCGGATAAACAGCCGTTATACTTCTGATGCCGACTACGATGCCGGCTATGAGGATGACTATGTGGATGAATTTGACCAGGGGGAGGATCTCAGGAAACCGGCTTCGGCTGACAGACAGCCGGAAGCTGACGTTGAAGAGCCCCTGTCTCTGGAGCAATGTGTGCAAACCTACGATACACTCGAAACCCGATTGCGGGGAATCGAAGCCTTCATCACCTCCCGGAAATTCAAGCTTCACTGCGAACTCAATCGTATCTAGCCCGGACTATTCATGAACCACCTACTGCGGACGCCGATATACCCGCGGAACATCCGACCGTACTATAATAACCCCGCCGAGAATTCGCTGATCTGAACAGGTACGCCATGAAGTTCTGTCAACACTGCGCCGGACCCGTGCGCTTCCGTATTCCTGAGGGGGACGACAAGCCACGCTATTGCTGCGAACGCTGCGACTCGGTTTTCTATCAGAACCCGAAGAATGTGGTAGGCACAGTGCCGGACCATGAAGGCAGGATTTTACTCTGCCGCCGGGCCATCGCGCCTCGTCAGGGCTTGTGGACGCTGCCGGCCGGATTTATGGAAAATGGAGAAACCAGCCTCGCCGGCGCAATTCGTGAAACCACTGAAGAAGCCGGTGCCCGTATTGAAGTTGGCGAAAACCCTCTTTATACCCTGTTCAATCTTCCCTACATCAACCAGGTCTATCTGTTCTTCCGGGCCAGACTGCTCGATCTGAATTTCACCGGCGGGCCGGAAAGCCTGGAAGTTGTTCTGTTCGAACCCGCTGACATCCCCTGGGACGACCTTGCCTTCCCGGTGGTCAGAAGCACACTGGAATATTACATCGCCGATATGGAACAAAATCACTTTCCGGTGCGTATGTTCGATGTCCATTACGATGATGACTACCGGGCGATAACCAGCCTCATCAGCGAAAGCGCCACCGCGCGCTGACCGGATGCTATCCGGTCTCCAACGGGCTGGACGAGATCCGGCATGTTGACCTCATATTCAAAAATCGCCTGACAGTGCACCGTGAATCCTGGCACCCTTGACTCGAGTCCTCCCGACAGCCTATCCGCTCTTTCGCCATCATCTTGACAGTTTTCTGGACGTTGACGTATTTTAACTTCTTTTATGCGCAATTTATTAAAATTTCAAATTTGAAATAGTTTGCATTCTGAATTTCAAAAATGCATGAATAGCATTAAATTGGTCATTCCTTTTGTTCAGGCCGACATGGATAATGTACTGCCCGATTTAAATCTGAACAACCATGTTGATTTCAAAAGGAAAATGCTATGTACATGACAGGACACTCCAAAATCGCCGCCATCGGCACCTACCTTCCCGACCGGATCGTGTCTTCATCCGAGCTGTTGGATGAAGTGCGGTCGGAAGTCCGTTTCGGTATTCCCAACAGCTGGATTGAGGAATTGACTGGCATACATTCCAGACGATTTGCAGGAAAAGAGGACAGGCCGTCGGATCTTGCCATTGCCGCCGCCAGAAGCGCACTGGCCAAATGCGGCCTCGATGCCAAGGATGTTGGCATGGTTCTGTTCTGCGGAATCGACCGGGACTGGATAGAGCCCGCTACTTCACACCGTGTGCAGCGTGAACTGGGCTGCATCAACGCCACCTGTCTTGACATCACCAATGCCTGCCATGGATTCAGCAACGGCATGAGTGTGGCCGATGCCATGATCGCCACCGGTGCAACCGACAATGTATTGGTGGTGACGGGCGAAGTGCCCAGCCACCTCGTACCTGATGTGATGAAGGATATCAATGACAACCCTACCCTGGCGAATTTTCGCAGCAAGGTGGGCGGTTTTACCACCGGAGATGCCGGTGGCGCCGTGGTCATGCAAAAAGCCTCGCTCACTGCGGGTATAAAGAGCTATCGGTTTACCAGTTGGGGGCGCTACGCGGAGTTGTGCTTTTACAAGTTTGACGAGAGCGGCAAGCGCTGCGGACAGATGGTTATGGATAAGATCTCGGCGGTTATGATCCGGATGCACCAGGCTCTGATTTCCGAGACCTACAGCTCCCTGAATTGGAAGCCTCAGGACGTGGACCATCTCATTTGCCACCAGATTGGTATCAAGCCACACATGAAAATGATCAAATTGGCTGGCATTGCGCTTGAAAAAGCTCCCACTATATTCCAGAGTTATGGTAACTTAACAAGTGCCACGATACCTGTTACCCTTGACACGGCCAATCCGGCGGCGGGCGACAGGGTATTGATTTTGGGAGCCGGCAGCGGCACCTCGGTCAGCCAGATTGGACTGGTGATGTAATCTGGCTGGTGGCAAACAGATAAAGTCAATTAAATCAATAGCGTAGACTTTCCAGAGACCCAACAGGGGGTCGACGGGGCTTTAACAAGAGCCAGAGATCACGGTTGATTCACAATCCGGGCCACAGGGCCCGGTTCACGGATGTCATGACAAGGTAGCGTATAGATGGATATTCTGGTTCTACCCTCAGCGATCGCTCTCAGTGTAAAGGTTGCCATCTTTATACGGTATCGAACGTCCCTGCGTCGTGAAAACCTCAGTCTTGGCGTGTTCTTTTTAGCCATTTTTCTGCTTAACCTGCTGGAACTGCTTACAATCAACCGGCAGTTTTCCCACGAATCGATGATGCTGCTCCTGTTGGCCTACTATTGCTGTGGTGTATTCATTACTTATGCCTTTATCAATATCTGTCTTGAGTACAGCGGTTTCCGGTGGCATGTCAAATGGTTCCGGCGGGCACTGAATATTATCCTTGCGCTAATGGTGGTCAGCTTGATATTCAGCCGCGGCATCATCAGCGATGTCGAGGTGATGGCCTACAGCATGACGCGTGTAGCCGGGGATTATTACTGGGTATTCACACTGTATACCCTGGCGGGGCTTACCCTGGCGGTTGCGCTTCTGGTCAGGGGCTTGTTCCGGCTGGACTCCAATCTGGACCGCCAGCGTTGTCTGGTGGTTCTGCTGAGCAGTTCCTTTCCGCTGCTGGCAACGGCAGGCATCATGGCCTTCATGGCCATGGGCTACGCAATCAATGGTCCCATCGTGTTATCCATCGCCATGACCATCATGCTTGGCATCATGGTCTATGCCGAAGAAAAGTCCCGCCTGTTCCGCCTGCTGACGCTGGTTCCCTACACGAGAGAGCGCAAGTTTCACAACGAGATACTTTCACAACTGACACAGTGTATCGCCGCCGACCAGGCGCCGCTGAATCTGAAGCAGATGATGCGGGATTTCGAAGGGCGTGTGGTGGAACATGTGCTGAGTTATTACGACGGCAATCAGAAGCGCGCCGCCACCGCGCTGGGTGTATCGGAGGCGACGGTGTCGCGCCGGACCAGAGGGTCGCAACGGTAAACCTTTGGCCAGTCCCACAACCCCTTGGATGACTTGGTCCGGGCTAGAACAATTCCAGTTTGACCACAGAATAAGCCGGCTCCTCATAGGGATGACCGGCTTTCATAGCGGCGATTGCCTCCGCCAGTTTTTCCCCGGCACAAACCAGTTCTATCTTGTATTCGTCTGCCTGTTCCAGTTGGCCGGTAGTTCCCTTGTAAGGGCTGCTTCCTTCCAGCGGACGGTATTGTCCCTGACCCTTCGTTTGCCAGGCACAACAATCATAGTCGCCAACGCGCCCCGCGCCTGCGCTGAACATCGCCTTCTTGACCACCTCCAGGTGACTGTCGGGCACATAACATTCAATCTTGTAAATCTCTTTCTGTTCAGCCACGTCAGGCTCTCCTTGTCAGTTCCTCACTCAAGCCAGCACCGGGCATTGCGAAACAGGCGCAGCGTTGGCGCGTCCTCCTCCCAGTCGTCCGGGTGCCAGGAATTTTGCCAGGCCCGGAATACCCGTTCCGGGTGAGGCATCAGAATTGTGGCACGCCCGTCGGTACTGCATACTCCGGCGATACCACCAGGAGAGCCGTTGGGATTAGGCGGATAGCGTTCCGTCACATTGCCACGGTTATCCACGTAATGCAGCGCCACAGTTCCTTCGATTTCCGCGCCGAATTCCGGCGTGACTTCCGCGCGACCTTCGCCGTGAGCGATGGCTATGGGAAATATCGATCCCTCCATGCCTTGCAGAAAGGCGGACCTGGATTCGGCAATTTTCACCAGGCTTACCCTGCCCTCGAATTGTTCGGATTTGTTTTTGACAAAACGGGGCCAGCGGGCCGCGCCGGGAATCAGGTCACGCAGCAGCGCCATCATCTGGCAGCCATTGCAGACTCCCAGGCTCAGTGTGGCGGGGTTATTAAAGAAACGTTCAAACTGCTCACGCAGAGAATCGTTGAACAGAATCGATTTCGCCCAACCCCCGCCGGCTCCGAGCACATCACCGTAGGAGAAACCACCACAGGCGGCCAGAACGTCGAAACCGGACAATGACGCTCTGCCTGTAAGAAGGTCAGTCATATGCACGTCAACCGCTTCGAACCCGGCACGGGTAAACGCCGCCGCCATTTCTACCTGGCCATTAACGCCCTGCTCCCTGAGAATAATCACTCGGGGTTTCACGGCGGTGTTCACATAGGCCGCGGTGATGTCCTCGTTCAGGTCGTAAGTCAGCGACACGTGAAGTCCTGGATCGTCTTTGTCCAGCAGACCATCAAATTCTTCCTGTGCGCACTCGGAATTATCTCTGAGACTTTGCATCCGGTAGCTGGTCTCCGCCCAGAGCCGATGTAATGCCATGCGTGACCGGCTGCTCAGTTGCTTGTCGCCGGCGGCAATCGTTATGCTGTCTCCCTGAACCGGTGTGCCAACAACCGTTGTGCAGTCGGAAAGCTCATGTTGACTGATCAACTCCAGAACCCGGTCCAGGTCCTTGTCCGCCACCTGAAGCACAGAGCCTGGCTCTTCATTAAAAAGTACAGCAAGCGGAGTTGATTGTACGAGAAGCCTTTCAATTTGCAGTTGCACGCCACAACGACCGGCAAACGCCATTTCCGCGACTGTAATCAGCAAGCCGCCATCGGACCGGTCGTGATAGGCAAGAAGCAAATCCTGAGTGAGCAATGCCTGAACCAGGTTGAAGAGTTGCTTGAGATCCTGCGCTTCGTCCAGGTCGGGAGGAACCGACCCGGTGGCCCGGTACACCTGAGCCAGGGCCGAACCGCCCAATCGATTGCGGCCGCGCCCAAGATCGACAAGCAGCAAACGGCTGTCACCACGATCCATGCGCATCCGGGGTGTGATGGTTTTGCGGATGTCGGATACCGGAGCAAAGGCGGTGACGATCAGCGATAATGGCGCCGTATTGGATTTCTCCTCGTCACCCTCATGCCAGACGGTTCGCATTGACATAGAATCCTTGCCTACCGGGATACAAATACCCAGTTGCGGGCACAACTCCATGGCCACGGCCCTGACAGTGGCATAGAGCCGATGATCCTCATCGGCGTGGCCCGCCGCGACCATCCAGTTGGCGGAAAGTTTGACATCGCCCAGTTTGACAATCCGTGTTGCAGCGATATTGGTGATCGCTTCAGCCACCGCCATGCGTCCCGAGGCAGGCGCATCAAGTAACGCCAACGGGGTACGTTCACCCATCGACAGTGCTTCGCCCTTGTACGAGTTATAGGAGACAGCCGTAACAGCCGCGTCAGCCACAGGCGTCTGCCACGGACCCACCATCTGATCCCGGCACACCAGACCGGTTACCGTGCGGTCGCCGATGGTTACAAGAAACCCCTTGGAGGCGACTGCGGGCAACGCCAGCACCCTGTCGATGGCTTCATCAAGCGGTATTGAACGCGTGTCAAAATCCGGTAGCCGGCCTGACGAAGCGAAAGCTGTCCGGTGCATCTTTGGTGGCTTGCCAAACAGAACAGCCATGGGAAGATCAATAGGGTTGTTAGCGAAAAAGGAATCTTCAAGCTTGACAATTTTATCCGGTACCGCATCGCCGACTACGGCATAGGGACAGCGTTCTCTCTTGCAGATTTCGTCGAACACAGACAGCTTGGCCGGGGACACCGCCAGAACATAGCGCTCCTGAGCCTCGTTACACCAGATCTCCAGTGGCGACATTTGCGGTTCCGCGCTGGGGATGTCGCGCAATCTGAAGCTTCCGCCACATCCACCATCCTTGACCAGTTCCGGCAGCGCGTTGGACAATCCGCCGGCGCCCACGTCATGAATAAAATCGATTGGGTTCTCGTCTCCCATTTGCCAGCACCGGTCGATCACTTCCTGGCAGCGGCGCTCCATTTCCGGATTGTCACGCTGCACCGAGGCAAAATCGAGATCTTCGCGACTGGACCCGGAAGCCATCGATGAAGCCGCTCCACCCCCCAGACCGATCAGCATGGCAGGGCCGCCAAGAACGATCAGTTTGGAACCGTTGTCGATACGGCCTTTTTTGACATGGCTTTGACGAATGTTGCCAAAGCCGCCGGCGATCATGATGGGCTTATGATAACCCCTCACTTCTTTTTCGCGCCCGCCGCTGGCCACATTTTCTTCATAGGTACGGAAGTAACCGCAGAGATTCGGACGGCCGAATTCATTATTGAACGCCGCACCGCCTATCGGTCCCTCAAGCATGATGTCCAGTGCCGAGGCGATATGTCCTGGCTTTCCGAAATCCTCTTCCCAGGGCCGGAGCAGCTCTGGTATCCGCAAATTGGAGACACTGAATCCGGTAAGGCCCGCTTTGGGTTTTCCGCCTCTGCCGGTGGCGCCCTCGTCGCGTATTTCACCGCCGGAGCCGGTTGATGCTCCCGGAAAGGGAGCGATGGCCGTCGGGTGATTATGCGTCTCCACTTTCATCAGTATGTGAATGGCTTCGGTGGTGTAGCCATAACTGTGAGTGTGAGGATGAGGCATAAAGCGCTCGGCTTCGTGTCCTGCGATAACAGCCGCGTTGTCCGAATAGGCCGACAGCACATCGTCTGGAGCAACCTGGTGTGTATATCGGATCATGTCAAACAATGACCGCTGCTGGGGTTTCCCGTCCAGTGTCCAGGAGGCATTGAATATTTTGTGACGACAGTGTTCGGAATTTGCCTGGGCAAACATCATCAATTCAATGTCATTGGGATTGCGTCCCAGGTCCTGGAATCCCGCCACCAGGTAATCCATCTCGTCATCGGTGAGTGCCAGACCCATTTCCCGGTTGGCCCGCGCCAGCGCTTCGCGTCCGCCTTCCAGCACATCCACACTTTGCACCGGCTGTGGATTGGCCCGTTGAAACAGTACTCTGGCCTGGTCCAATGTGGGGAGCACTGATTCAACCATGCGGTCGTGCAATACGGCATCCAGGGCGGTCTGCTCCGCGGCCGTCAACGGACGTTCACTGTCAATGTAATACAGCGTGCCGCGTTCAACACGCCGGACTGAATTCAGTCCGCAGTTGTGCACAATATCAGTGGCTTTGCTGGACCAAGGTGAAATGGTTCCGGGTCGGGGGATCACCAGGCGGCGAATTTCTCCGGCAAGCACTTCGTCATTGGTGAGCGATTCCGACAGTGAGGCGGGTCCGTAGTGCAGCAGGGATTCGAGCACCTGTTTTTCAGGGCCGGACAAGCGCCCGTCACAGTCAATAAAATGCACGAAAAAGCTGCGCAGGGCGATAACCGATGGAACTTTTACTTGGATGCTGGCGAGAAGTTTCGACGACTTGAATGCAAACAGGGCCGGTGCCCCAAACATCACTTGCATGGTATTTGAATCCCGAAAATTACCAATGAGCGGTTATGATAATGAGTGTCTGTCCGTGTCGCAGGGGAGTCAGCCTTCCGGCCGATATCTGCCTTCCTCGCGACTGACAACAATATTGTCATCGCTGTCGACCACCCAGAAATCCACGTAACTCAAGGTGGTGATGTCCTGAATCTCACTGTCAAATACCGGCTCGGCCCTCACCAGATATTCTTCACCCGCCTCTACGGTCAGCGTGAGCGTTCGGCTCATGCTCTCCCGGTTTGCCGCATAAGTGACGAGTGCCGGCGCGAGACCACGGCGATTTCCCATATCCCAGGAGAAGTATACGCGGATATCGTGCGATCCTGGTGTGACACGTATGGTTCGGAAACGTTCGCTGTTTTCTATGGCTCTGCCGTCGACGCTGAAGAAACGAACGGCATCGTCAAAACGGTTTATCCAATCCAGGCGCGAGTAGACTTCGCCACGGACGAGTGCCAGCTGATCGACAGGCCGCTCCTCTCCCCGGTAGCCTTTGTAGGCTCCCGCCGGCACCGCGCATTGCAGCAACAGGGTACAGGCCAGGAGCAATGCCGGAAAGCGCATTGTAAGCACGCCCGACGGATCCGGAGAACCGGTTGTATTATGCAAGCATCCCCCTCCTTATCTGGCAAGCCGACGGGACCGAAAAAAATCCTGTATCAACGTTTCACATTGTGCCTGCAGCACACCGCCGCTGTACACGACCTTGTGATTATTATAGTCGGCATCCAGCAGATTATTCCTGCTGACTACCGCCCCCGCCCTTGGTTCGGCGGTGCCGAACACCAGTCGGGCTATTCTCGCATGAATCAATGCGCCGGCGCACATGGCGCAGGGTTCAATCGTGACGTACATAACGCTGCCGGGCAGCCGATAGTTGTTCTGATGTGCCGCGGCGTCCCGGATCGACGCAATCTCGGCATGCGCGCTCGGGTCGTTGGAGGTCACCGGCCTGTTGTAACCCCGGCCGATTATTTCACCGTTCAGCACAATGACGGCACCAACCGGCACTTCCTCCAGCCCCGCCGCCTGCTCCGCCTGCTGCAACGCCTGCCGCATCCAGTATTCGTCTTTTTGCCCAGTCTCGGCATTCGTCACGGGACGGTTCATTCCCACTCAGTTATCAACGAGGGCTTCAACCCGCTGGGGTTAAAGGGATTTAAAGCGAACAAAATGGCGTCTACCGTCACTTTTACCGTCATAAGAACGCACTCTTTGTTTTCTGCAGGTAATGCAGTCATTTTTCCAGCGAAGACGGTAAATGCTCTATTGTCAATCGTCACCAGTCTAGCAAATCGTCTATTTGTCCGCGATGTGTAATAGAAGCATTACTGCTCTCGCATTCGATCTATATACATAAGTACATTGATCATGTTTCTCGCTCCGGCCGCGCTGGTCACCGGCATCAACTCCGACCTGCCGGGTGACATGATCGCCACCGTGACCGAACCGGTCTACGACACGGTCACGGGACGGCATGTGCTGATTCCCCAGGGTGCGCGCCTGCTGGGCGCCTACAACAGCCAGGGGAGTTACGGGCAAAGCCATGCCTAGGCGGTCTGGCATCACCTATAACACTGGACAACCAGACCGGCACCGACCCGGCCGGCTACGCCGGCCTGGAGGACCGGGTGGACTGGCACTGGGACCGCCTTGTCGGAGGCACCGTCATGATCAGCCTGCTCGGCATCGGTGCCGAACTGGAAAACGGTAATGACGGCGACCGCGTCATCATCGCCGGACGCGACAGCCTGCAGGACACCATCAACCAGGTCGGCCAGGAAATGACCCGCCGCAACCTCAACGTGCAGCCGACCCTCACCATCCGGCCCGGCATGCCCGTGCGCGTCCTGGTCAACCGCGACCTGCGCCCTTTCCCGTCCACGACAGAAAACTGAGGAGACATTCCATGAGCACAACCCGCAAGCTGCGTCTCGGCCTCCTGCCCAGAACCGAAACCACCAAACTCTCCATCACCTGCCCCGCCAGGCTCAAGGCCGACTTGGACCGCTACCCCGAACTGCGCACCAGCAGCTTTATGGCGAAACACTGGACGCGGCAACACCGGTGCCGCATATACTGGAGGCGTTTATGGCAAGGGACCGGGAGTTCCGGAGGTATAAAAAGAATGGGATATCTTCGAGGGAATTACAGAAATACTAAGCTGAAGATACCTGTCAGTTTCTTTATCTATGCTTTGTTCTTGGAAGAAATTCAGCTAATTCTTCTCGATTCTTCAATGTGATCTGTTGCATCTTTGCTGTTTTTGTTCCTCCTTCATCTAACAAGCCGAGCTGTTGTAGTGCATAAAACAATAAGGCTTGTCGGCACTCAAGAACACATTCTCCATTTTCCATGCCATAGTCGAGTTCAATGACAATTCGGTGGGCGTCTTCAAGGTCCGGATGTGGAGTAAGTACCAATCTGACAATTCGATGCCAAGCATCATCATCTTGGCTACGGTTCTCATCTTTGTCGGCCCCTTCAATTTTGAGAACACGGGATAAGAGGAAGTCTCGGAAATCGCCGTTCTTATGACAATATGCTCGCATATGCCATCGGTATCCATCACTCACGAGTGCATGTGGAGTCACCGTTCTAACTGAAGGTGAAGGCCCTGAAAATGATTGGTATCGAATTTTCATGCCCTGAAATTCTCTAATCGCTCTTACCACTGTAATAACTGTATCTGCATCCAGCCGACGCCATGGACGAGGGACAGTCGCCACAGGGGGGTGCCATCCCAGAAAGCTGCCATAAGGCACTTCCGGGTTAGTGGTGACACGAAGTAGATCCTCCAGATAGCGTGCAAGCGCACTTGATGAAAATGCCGGTTGGAAAGTTGACGATGGCCCATACACTTTCGTGCTTGAATCATACTCAAGGTTTCCAGGAGCGCGTTTCGAATACTCGGATAAATCCAGGGAAGCCTGTGGCACAGATATTCCGAAGAACGCTGTCAAGTCGCTTCGATTCAAAAACCTCTCCCATCGAAGACGATAATCTATGAATTCGAGGCGTCGTTCCTGCCCCCATCGTATCCCGGGTTTAGTTCCCGGTTCTGAGGAACTCTCTCTCCCATTAGACATAACAACCTCCTCGTGCGTATAAACACTATACACGAATAGTAATTATACGTATAATAATATTATGGATTGAGCTGAGAAAACGCAAATTTTACTGAAGTCGTTAGGAGCAAAATGTCGAAATCTCACTTATCCCTTTGAAATTAAAGGCTAAATTGAGGTCTGAGTTCCTATGCCACTGAATAATACAGAAATTCGCTACTATGATAGCAATGTGCTTCGACTTCCTGCTGACAAGCGTAAGGAGTATCACGAACAGGTTGACCGGCTGGTAACGGCATTAAGCAAGAGCCTGCGAGAGCAGAGCGATATTAAAATCACCAAGGTAGTGAAGGCAGGGTCATTCGCCAAATTCACTATCTTACGCAAGACATCCGAAGACCCAGTGGATGTCGATGTTGTGTTCTACATCTCTGGGCGAAATGTCGATACGGAAACACTCGCAAGCCTGAGCGAACTCATCTATGACGCTTTAATCAAGCTTTATCCAAACAAATCCGTCGAGGATTTTGAGATTCAGCGTAAAGCGGCAACAGTGACATTTGCTGGCTCCGGATTGGCTGTGGATATTGTGCCCGTCATAGAGGATGCAACCAGACCTGGTTATGGCTGGCAGTTCGACATCCATGATGGGTCTGTTATGGAAACATGTGCCCCCTGCCAAATTAAGTTCGTGCGTGACCGGAAAAACGTGGACAGCGATTTCAGGACCTTGGTGCGCCTAGCTAAGAAGTGGCGCAACCGGGCAGAGATCAAGCCACTAAAATCCTTTGCCATCGAGTTGGTCATGGCACATGTGCTTGCAACTTATGGCAAAGATGGTTCACTCGAAAAACGATTCAGGGACTTTCTACTCTACATTGCCCAGTCAGAACTAAAGGAAGTCATCACCTTCCCTGAAAATGGCTCTATCTCTTCGACTTTCACTGATCCGATAGTAATCATTGACCCGGTTTGTGATTCCAATAACGTAACCAGCCGCATAACTGAATCAGAACGCAAGGAAATCGTAACAGCCGCGACCGATGCATGGGAAACTGCGCATTTCGCTTCGACGGAGGATGATATCGAGATCTGGAAGGAACTATTCGGCCCCCGCTTCAAAGTGGAGGAAGTAGCATGAGCCAAACATATAGCGCGACTGAATCCTACACCACTGCGGATGTTGAGGTGGTAATGCGCCGTGTTACAGCGGATTTTGTCATGATAGCATCCAGCACAGGCGCGATTACAGAAGAAAGGGCTCGTAATTGGGCACACGATGTAGAGTTGCTTGCCAAGAAAGGGTATCTCAACGCAGTTGATATAACGCTGTTGAGTAACGGTGTGGAGCAGAAAGCGACTTGCTACACTGTCAACCCAGAATCAGGCGAACTCACTATGAGTCGGCCAGGCGGCGTTCTATGGCCGAAAGTACAAAATCCTGACTTACGTATTGTACTCTCTTATACTAATTCATATGACAGCTCAGCGCGAGAGGATATGCGCAATAAACTGCGTATTTCTTGGAGACCTACACTTGTAGACACCAGTCATTCATCGCTCAAATTCAATGCGAATCGTAGTTATACCAGTAATGGGTATGGCATGCAGCGCAAGGATTTCGGCTTATGAACCAACCCAGTATATTTGATGCTAAAGTCCCTTTACCGGATACAACACTAGCCGCACGCGAAAGAACCTTACTTGGGTTTGATGAGCGTTATCAGAAAATTCACGATCAGTTGCGTCTGTTGCTGCATATCGACAAACTCGACGCTTGGAGTAAGAAGCACCACCGAAAACAGCTACCCCTATGTGACCTTGTTGCGGAACAGTATCCTCTTGTCGTCTTTCACGGTGACGTTGGAACAGGCAAGACAGCAATGGCTGAATGCATTTCCAATCGCCTTGCTAAAGAATCAAAATGCGAAGACTCTCTTCTTTTTAAGCTCAGTAACCGTGTGCGTGGAAGTGGGAAAGTTGGCGAGATGGGCACACTACTCACTCAGGCATTTCATGAAGTGGTGCAGTCAGCCGGCAAATCTCGTCGGGCCTTTCTAGTTATTGATGAAGGCGATTCACTTGCTGCATCACGTTCTCAAGAGCACAGCCACCACGAAGACAAGGTAGCAGTAAACACTCTAATCCAAGCTGTTGATGACCTTCGTCGGTTCAAAGGTAGGGTGGTAGTGTTTCTTTGCACAAATCGAGTGTCTGCACTTGATGCGGCACTACAGCGCCGAGCTGCTGTGATTGAAGAGTTTAGGCGCCCCAATGAGAAGGAACGTAGGGCACTATTGGAAATGGATTTGGCCGGGCTTACGCTAAATACTGATCAATTCGAAAAGCTTGTGACAGCGACAGGCCAGCACGGGGATCAGCCTGGGTGGACATTTTCAGATATTCGCACCCGGCTTTACCCGGCGGCTATCGCACAAGCGTTCCCAGATCGTGCTCTTACTTTCGAAGATTTGTACAACCTTGCTTCTATATTGAGACCCTCGCCTGTGATGGAGGATAAGTAGTGGCGCGTTCATCGCTATTCGCTCGACGCATCCACATCTCTGGCAGTATTTCAGGCGTTGAAAGTGTTGCCACACTTGCCGAGGTAGAACGAGCGAGAGAGTTTGTACAGTCCTTGGTGAAGGAATTGATCACTAGGGGGGCTACTTTCGTTACCCCAATAGACGCCGAGAAAACGAGAGCGGATGGACTACCGATTTGTTTCGACTGGTTAATTTGGAAATCGATCCATGAAAATATGGATAGATGTCCTGTTGACACACCACCACCGTTAGTAGTCGCAGTAAAGCATCATAAAAATGAAGACCAGATACCGGAAGACTTAACCGGCTTATGGCATTCAATGCGGGCATCTGACCTTGTACAGATTCAGAGCGCTGCCCACTGGAATATGAATAGCAAACGAATGGAAACACAGGCTCGGCAGGGAGACATCCTGATTACAATTGGGGGAGGAGAAGGTGTTTTGTTTCTTGCTAATCTTTACCATGATGCTGGCAAACCTGTAATCCCTGTAAACTTCAGATTGAACGATTCTAACACGGGGTCATCACGTCTATTCGATTTCGGACTATGTGGCCAGAATGCACGACACTTATTTCAGACTGAAAGCTCCACTCCCCATAGTTGGCTCAATCGTATCGAGATAAACAAGAGTAAAAGCAATTCTGAAAGCGTACAGGACGTACTCGGATTATTAGAAGATTTAGTGCCCCCAAAGGCATTTGTCGTCCGGTTATTAAATCCTTCCCATTCCGATTACAACGATGTACAGAATTTCTTTGACAGCGTAGTTCAACCGGTCATGGAAGGCGAACTCGGCTATAAACTGACAGTTGTCGATGGCAATCAGGCTTTTGAGCATGCTCGCATCGACCAAGAAATATTCTCGATGCTCCACCGTAGTCGTGTTGTACTTGCGGATATAACTGGGTTGCGTCCGAATTGTTTTCTGGAGCTTGGCTATGCGTTAGGACGAGCCCTGCCAACAATGCTCATGGCCAAGTCAGGGACAGAACATCCCTTCGATATCTACTCGCTTTCAGGCCATCATTGGAAACCAACTGGCGACGTAGAAGAGCGGCGTCTTGAATTTCGTACTCATTGGAATGCCATCAAGAACCGCCCACCTCTCGTCCCTGCGGAGCCTCTCATCCCATGAGCAACAACCGTGAAGTCTATTTATCAGTGGACGTTGAAACTTCTGGCCCTATACCAGGAGAATTTAGTCTTCTTTCTATCGGGGCTTGCAATGTTGCTAATGACAAAGAAACTTTTTCTTGCCAATTAAAACCGACTACTCGAAATGCAGACCCCAAGGCTCTTGAAGTAACAGGCTTATCTTTGGACCGATTGGAACGAGAAGGTCTGGAACCTAACATAGGAATGAAAAAATTCGGAGAATGGATTAAGAAAAGCGCTGGTTCAGACGGCATACCTGTATTTGTTGGTTTTAATGCTCCCTTTGATTGGTCTTTTATCAACTATTACTTTCATCGATACATAGGTGAAAATCCATTCGGTTTTACCGCTCTAGACATTAAATCGATGTACATGGGTGCAGCGAAAAGCACATGGCTTGGGACAAAATCGAGTAAAATTTCTGCCATTTTGCATCCGACCTTAAAAGGTGATCATGACGCACTACACGACGCTCTGTACCAAGCTGAATTATTTCGACTTATCCAGAAAATGAATCAGTAGTCACACCAAAGTAATCCTTCAACATCTGTTGAGTGGGGGCTCCCAGATCATAAATTCTTGCTCTTGGAAAACAGGGCGCGTCTTAAGTAGGCACTGCCTCAGCCGGGTTCATACGCCATAGTTCAATCTTTTGACCAACCTCCGCCGCATGATCAGCCAACCGTGCTGCAATACGAAATCCCCCAACATCAATGTCACCCCAATGCATGACCTTTTTGGGCATGACTGACTTCAGAATACGTCGGTAGGCAGCCAGCAGTGCCGACGTTGGATTGCCTGCAACATATATGAGAAGCAGGTCATCGGGGTTGGTGACATCCTGGGCAGCTTCGTTGAAACTGGCAAGGTTCTCAATGGTAAGCAGGTATTCAATCGGCTTACTGCCAACCACAAGATCATCAATGGTGTCTGGACGAAGGCCAAGATACGGCCGCACTAGCGGAATAGTTTCGCTACTACTTCCGTGAATATCGCGATTGTGTTGATCTCTACAACGAGTCACAAAAATTGGATATCTATGATGAACTGCAGTCCTATATTGACGAACTTAAAGTAAAAGGTGTATCCCTGCGTTACGCCACACGAAAAGTAAGCATTAAATGGGGCATTGAACAGGAAGGCAAAGCAATGCCTGCAACAATGCTATATGTAGTGGGTTTTCCGCTAGGGGAGGAGCTTGAGCAGTTTGCAACACCCAAAAGCGCGGGTATACGCCTGTAGTGAAAAGTCACCCTGAGCACTTTTCATTCCTACGCCCTGACCCGCTGTAGCAGGTTGTCCCGATACCTGCCGATAGTCACTATATGCCAGGCCACATCATAGAACCCTGGATATATAGATGAAGGACAACCAACATCATTTGCCAAAACCAGGAACGGCAGCTTATGGCGAACTGCCCCAGTTTGTAATAAAACCGCCCCTGCCCTTTCGCAGGACAATCCGGCGCCAGGAATTGCACCAGATTGTCCCGCTGGCCGAAACGACGATTACGAGATGGAGCGCCGCGGGGAATTCCCGCGCCGCTTTAACCTGACACCGCGTTGTATCGTGTGGGATTTGGAGGAAGTGGAAGCCTGGGTTGAGGAACGCAAGCAGGCTTCGCTGTCTGGCAAGTCAACGCCGACGACAGGACCTGAGTAAGGCAGCGCATTACCCGCCCTTCCGGTCTGGCCGGGCCTAGGTGACTCAGGCCGTCAGGCGCTCCATCTGCCTATGTGCCCTCACCGGATGGCGGTTGCTTTCCTTGGCTAGGTTCACTTCCAGGATTACCCTGGCCACTTCCAGCACACGTCGGTCAAACCGGTAACCTCCCCTGCCGTCCAGCCAGTCCAGCACTTCCGCCAGGTGCCAGATAGAGGCACTACCTTCATGGACTGGCACCGGGAATATTGACCGATAGGTCGTCATCAGTTTGCGCATCGCCTGCCGGGATATCCCGACCACCTCCGCCACATCAGTCAAGCCGACAAAATCAGGCGAGGCCTCCACCAGCTTCGCAGACGGGATCGCTTTTTTTACATCCGCCAGCGCGCTGCGTACTGCTTTCACGGCGTTTTCCGCCTCACGGGAAAATTCCAACGCAAGGCGGCCGGGCTGGCCGATGCCCACCAGGGCATCGTCGCAACCAGCCTCGCCCAGTTGCTCCACCAGTGCATCCATGTCATCGATGTTATTCGCAAGCTGGTATTTCAGAGTGAAGTTATATTCCATCGTTCAATTCCCGGAATCTGTCTTTTGTGTTTGCCTGTGGGCGGAGCATTTATCCACCACCCTGCGCAATGCCCGGGCATGGCTGCCTGGATTGCGTGGCGTACTCCACACGCTCGTGATACAGAACTCACCACAACGACATTCGTCATCATTGTAGGGACAGTAAATCCTGCCCCAGGCATGGGCGCCACCGACCTCGATCCGCCAGCCCTGTTCCTCGGCGTGCCTGAGAGCCGCCTCGACTTCCTTCTTGGGATGTGACGGACGACTCATGGCATTGCTCCAGTATGGGGGCGGCCGCTATGGTTGTCAAGTGACAACCATAGCGGAGAATGGAAACATCTGCCACCCCGCGAGTTTACGAATTCGCCAATTTGCTCACTATTAGCGAGCATTTCGTTCTTTCCATAAACCACGAGGCCAGTACCCAGTATACTGTCTTGTCATCACGATGCTCATACCGAGGCCCGCAATGCCGATACCAACATGCTCGGTGGTAACAGTGTAGGGGTATAGCCCCCTCCACCCAGGCATCGATCATGTTGGCCCACTCCTGCATTATGTGGCGGCGCTGTCGGCATACTCCGCCTTGTTGTACACCGCCCTTGACGAGCGGCCGTCTTCATGTGCCAGCGCTTTCTAGATCCAGTCGCGGTGCTTAATCAGGGCGATTCGGGATACCGTCGCTTTTACCGACAAATGTACCTGCTTGCCGCCACTGATAGGTAAAAAGAGGTAATTTTATAGAAATCAAAAAGTTACGCCGCTATACCGATAGCTGCCGATAGCCCCTGAAAGACCTTAATTCATTCCCACTCAATGGTGGCCGGAGGTTTACTGGATATATCGTAACTCACGCGGGAAACATCGCTGATCTCATTAATGATTCGATTGGACACTGTCTCGAGCAGTTCGTACGGAAGACGCGCCCATCGCGCGGTCATAAAATCGATTGTCTCCACCGCCCGTATCGTGATCACGTACGAATAGCGCCTCGCGTCGCCAACGACTCCGACGGATTTCACCGGTAAAAATACCGCGAATGCCTGGCTTACCTTGTGATAATAACCCGCGCGATGCAGTTCCTCGATAAAGATTGCGTCCGCCCGCCGGAGAATATCGCAGTATTCCTTCCTTACCTCGCCGAGAACCCGCACACCCAGCCCCGGACCGGGAAACGGATGGCGGTATACCATGTCATAAGGCAGACCCAGTTCCAGCCCGATCTTGCGAACTTCGTCCTTGAACAGCTCACGCAAGGGTTCCACCAGGCCCAGCTTCATGGTATCGGGCAACCCGCCCACGTTGTGGTGTGATTTGATCAGATGTGCCTTGCCGGTCTTTGACCCCGCCGACTCGATCACATCGGGATATATCGTCCCCTGGGCAAGCCATTTGACACCCTCGATCGTGGTGGCCTGATCGTCAAATATTTCAATAAAGGTCTTGCCAATAACTTTTCGTTTTTCCTCCGGATCAGACACGCCGGCGAGTTTGCCGAGAAACAGGTCTTCCGCATCAACACGGATGACCTTGACACCCATATTCCTGGCGAACGCGGCCATTACCTGCGTACCTTCGTTCAGCCGCAGCAGACCATTGTCCACAAACACACAGGTCAACTGGTCTCCGATGGCCTTATACAGCAGTGCGGCAACCACCGAGGAATCCACACCGCCGGAGAGTCCCAGCAGCACCGGGTCCTTGCCGACCTGCTGCCTTACCCTGGCGACCGCATCGTCGATGATGTTTTCACTGGTCCAGAGTGGTTCGCACTCACAGATATCACGAACAAAGCGTTCCAGAATGCGCTGCCCCTGCAGCGTGTGAGTGACTTCAGGATGAAACTGGATTCCGTAGAATCGCCGGGAATCATCAGCCATCGCGGCAACCGGGGCAGTCTCTGTATAGGCAGTGATACTGAAACCGTCCGGCACCGAAACGACCTTGTCGCCATGGCTCATCCATACGTCCAGCCTGGCGGTGCCGTCTTCCGAGATGCGGTCTTCGATACCGTCGAGCAGACGATTGTCACGATTAACCGAAACTTCGGCGTAACCGAATTCACAGGTGGGAGAAGCCTCCACTTTGCCGCCAAGCTGCTGGGCCATCACCTGCATGCCATAGCAGATTCCAAGCAAGGGTATGTTGAGATCGAACAGGAATTGTGGCGCGCGCGGGCTAGTCTCCACGGTACTGGTTTCAGGTCCACCGGAAAGTATTATTCCCTGAGAGTTGAATTGCTCGACCGCCTGACGTGCGCAATCGTGATTCCATATCTCGCAGTACACGTCAAGCTCCCTGACTCGCCGCGCAATAAGCTGAGTATATTGTGATCCGAAATCGAGAATCAGTACTTTCTGACTGTGAATATTCTGGGTCGTCATCGACAGGTCGGAACGCCGGGTTGCGGCGATATCCGCAATCGATGAACACAGCCGGCAGGTGTTCGTTGATCACGTGACACGGTAATTGGGTGCTTCCTTGGTGATGCTGACATCATGGACATGACTCTCACTCATTCCCGAAGCGGTAATCTTGATGAACTGTGGTTTGGTACGCATTTCATCGATGTCCTTGCACCCGGTATACCCCATGCTGGACCGCAGACCGCCCATTAACTGATGAACAATGGCCGACATCGGCCCTTTGTACGGAACCCTGCCCTCGATACCTTCCGGGACCAGCTTCTCGGTGCCGGAATCGATATTCTGAAAATAGCGGTCACTGGATCCGAATGAGCCCGACATCGCACCCAGTGAACCCATTCCCCGATAAGCCTTGTAGCTCCTTCCCTGGTACAGCTCAACTTCGCCCGGTGCTTCTTCGGATCCCGCCAGCAGGCTGCCGACCATGATGACATGTGCGCCGGCGGCGATAACCTTGGCGATATCACCCGAGAAACGAATACCGCCATCGGATATAACGCATACCGGTGTACCTTTCAGCGCCGCCGCTACATTGGCCACCGCTGAAATTTGCGGTACACCCACGCCGGTGACAATACGCGTAGTACAGATTGATCCCGGGCCAATGCCCACCTTGACTGCATCGGCACCGGCCTTGGCCAGATCTTTCGCCGCGGCCGCTGTGGCTATATTGCCGGCGACTATCGCGATGTCCGGATAAAGTTTCCTGATACTTTTAACCTGGTCAATGACACCCTGGGAATGACCGTGGGCCGTATCCACAACGACAATATCGACTGCCGCCTCAATCACCGCGCGAACCCTTTCAAGGCCGCCAGGTCCGGTGCCTACCGCGGCGGCCACTCTCAACCTTCCCAGCGTGTCCTTGCAGGCATCGGGAAAATCTTCAGATTTTCGGATGTCCTTCAAGGTGATCAGCCCGCGCAGGTCAAAATCGTCATTGACCACCAGAATTTTCTCAATACGATGGCGATGCAGCAGTTTCTTGACTTCATCGTGGGTGGCGTCTTCCTTTACCGTCACCAGCCGTTCCTTGGGAGTCATTATGGAATCGACACGGGCATCAAAATTGGTTTCAAAACGGACATCGCGGCTGGTGACAATTCCCACCAGGCGGGGGCCCTGAACCACGGGCATACCCGATATATTGTTCTCGTTCATCAGCACAATCAATTCGCCGATGGTCGCCTCGGGGTTGATCGTGATGGGATCTTTCACCATGCCGCTTTCAAATTTCTTCACCTGGCGCACTTCCCGCGCCTGCTTTTCCATACTCATGCTCTTGTGAATAACCCCGATACCGCCTTCCTGGGCCATGGCGATAGCAAGCCGCGCCTCGGTGACGGTGTCCATCGCGGCGGAAACAAGCGGGATATTCAGAAAAATCGATTGCGTCAGCCGGGTGTTCAGTCTGACGGTTTTGGGGAGCACGGTTGAGTGGGCAGGCACCAGCAGAACGTCATCGAATGTCAAAGCCTCTTCAGCAATGCGTAACATAAGACTTTCCACCTTCCACAAAAACGGCATTATACAGATTGATCCCCGCCTTGTATAGCTTGGACGGGACCCCGAATCCGCGCCCACGGTGGTTCCAGACACGATCGCCCGGGTCTGTCATCGGTCCAGCCGGGTCTTTACAAGCCGGCGCTAAACCGGTATCAATAAGCATACCTGCCTGCGCGAGAGACCCCTTTACCGGGCTTGACAAGGAACAGCGAATGATCAAGCAATTTTCCACCCTGTTGTGTCTGTTATTGATGCCCCTTACGACCGCGGGACAGTCGACAGACTGGAACGCGCGTTCTCCGTGGCGCGCCTGGGAAGGCCCGAGCCCCGTAATCCAGGGAGTCTGGGAGTCCCGAAAGGTGGAACCGTTTCCGATATTCGATAATGTTTACTATGTGGGACTTCACAACGTTTCGGTATTTTTGATCACCACCAGCGAAGGGTTGGTGTTGCTTGACGCCTCTTACCCCGAGACAGCCGAGCGATAACACCCGACACGCCTCCGTCACCCTCCTGACCCGGAGTATTCAGAATTGGCGCCTGTGATTGAACAGTCATGAAAGCACCCCGATATTCAACCTCGTTCTGGCATTCGCTGTGGCGGGAACCTACCGTACACTTCCTGCTGCTCGCGATGGGCCTGTTCGGGGTTTACGCTTTGACGACACGAGAATCGGAAGACTTCGTTCAAATAGATGCAGCCGAAATAGCCGCTCGCGTATTTGTTCAGGAAATGCGGCGTGGGGAACCACTCACCGACGCTGAACGCGCTCAGGTGCGGCAGGAAATCGTGGAGGAGAAAATACTGGTTCGCGAAGCCTATGCAATGGGGCTGGAGGACGACAGTCGTATCCACGAAATTCTTGCTCAGAAAATGCAACACATCCTCAGTGCCGGGGTGATTCCCCCGACGCAGGAGGAACTGGTTTCTTTCCATGAGGATAACGCGCAGAACTACAGCATTCCTCCGCGCATGACTGTCGATGAACTGGTATTCGATGCCGGTGAGCCGCTATCTGAAGCAATGAGACAGCAACTTCAATCCGGGGCCGATCCCGATGATCTCACAGCCGAGCAACCCGCCAACATCAGCACATTGACACAGGTTACCGCCGGCGAGCTGGAAAATATTTTTGACTTTTCATTCTCTCAACAGGCTTTTTCCACACCTGTTGGTGGATGGGTCGGGCCGTTTATCAGTAACCGCGGTCAGCACTGGCTGCGCCCGCGGGAAAAAACCGGCACAATACTTGTTCCGCTGGATCAGATTGCCGACCGGGTAAGACAGGACTGGCTTGCGGTCGCCGAGGAGCAATGGCTTGATACCGAGATGGAAAGATTGCAACAGAAGTACCGCGTCGAAATTACCGACTCTCCTTCACAATGAATTCCCTTGTACCGGTGGCAGGAGCAACCGCGTTCCCCAAAGCGCGATCATTGCGGATTGTGCGCACGATGGCGGTGTTGCTCATTTGCTCCGCCTGGAATGGTTTTTCCTTTGCGCATGACGTGGACGTGACCGGCGTTGCCAGACTGTTTCTCGAAGAGACGGGGGGCTCCCGGTATCAGTTGGTTGTCGTCGATCCTCAGGCGCCCCCGATTTATAACCTTGCCGATGTCATTCCCGACCGGTGCGCAACCTCGAATGAGACAGGCACAGAGTATGGTTACGCTTTTACTTGTCCTTCGGCATTAACGGCCGGCGACATGCTTACCCTGCCCTGGCTACTCGAGGGGGTAGTCGTACTGGCGCGCTGGTCCGATGGCAGTAGTCGTTCCGCCTGGTTTCCCGATAATGGCACTGAAATTGAAGTTGATATTGCCGGGTTAACTACCGACAGCCTGATTTCGTCAGCTTTTGCATCGCTGGGGTCTCTGGCGGCAACCTATACTCTGCTTGGCATTGAACATATCCTTTTCGGCGTGGATCATCTGCTATTCGTGCTGGGGTTGCTTATGCTGTTTCAGGGGTTCTGGAAACTGGTGCAGACAATCACAGCTTTCACAATCGCTCACAGCATCACGCTGGCGTTTGCAACAATGGGGTTCCTGCCGGTTCCCGGTGCCCCGATTGAAGTCATTATCGCTCTGTCCATTGTGTTGCTGGCACGGGAAGTCATTATGGGACAACGAGGTCACCGGCATCTGGTTCACTACCAGCCCTGGCTCGTCGCATTCGTGTTTGGCCTGTTTCATGGTTTTGGTTTTGCCGGTGCGCTAAGTGAACTTGGCCTGTGGGAACAGGACGTCCCTCTGGCGCTGCTGTTTTTCAATATTGGCGTTGAAACAGGTCAACTGCTGTTTATCGCAGCGGTACTCGGCACAAGTTACGCCCTGCGCGGTTACCTTCAGGGTCCTGCGAAAAACACGGTTCCGGCTGTTAAAACCGCGACGGCCTATGGTCTTGGCGGAGTAGCCATGTTCTGGTTTTTTGAACGGTTGCCATCCCTTTGGATAGCCTGAGCTATAAATCCAGTACCCGCAGAAAATGACGCTCCGGGTTAGACAAATGTCGTGGCGGAGCCTTGCGCCAACCTCGTCTTTGCAATCATGACCGGATTATACAGCAAGGGCTGCGGCGCACGACGCCTTGCGGCAGCGCACGACAGCGCCCGCGGAGGCGGTACATGGTTATTCAGAGGCTCCCTGGGTTATGATGACGCCATGTATCAGGCGGATGAATTCAATTTCCCCGATGGCGGGAGCGATGCCGGCTCTGGAAAAACCAGGGATGTGCTGTCTGTAACCAGTCTGAATCGCATGGCCCGTTCCCTGCTGGAAAGCCATTTCCCGGCGGTGCTAGTGGAAGCCGAAATATCCAATTTCACCGTGCCGGCCTCCGGACACTGGTACCTGACCCTCAAGGATGCGGGCTCGCAGATTCGGTGCGCGATGTTCCGAAATCGCAACGGACGAGTCAGCTTCAAGCCCCGAAATGGTCAGCAGGTTCTGGTAAAGGGGCGTCTGAGTATTTATGAAGGGCGCGGGGAGTACCAGCTGATTCTCGATGCAATGGAACAGGCCGGTGACGGCGCGTTGCGCAAGGCGTTCGAGCAACTCAAGGCCAGGTTGGCCGAAGAAGGACTGTTTGAGCCGCATCACAAGCAAGCGATTAATAATTGTTATCACCATGTCGGGGTCGTCACGTCCGCGACCGGGGCGGCGATCAAGGATATTTTGACCGCGTTTCAGCGGCGTTTTCCGGCGACCGCTATCACCATAATTCCGGTCGCCGTACAGGGCGCGAACGCGGCCGACGAAATTGCCGCAGCGATTGATCTTGCCAACCGACTGGCCGGTAAGCTGGGCCTGGAAGCACTGATTGTCGGCCGTGGCGGCGGATCGCTGGAAGACTTGCAGGCGTTCAATGAAGAACAGGTGGCCCGGGCTCTGTTCAGAAGCAAATTACCTGTGGTCAGCGCGGTGGGCCATGAGATTGATTTTACCATTTCCGACTTCGTCGCTGACCTGCGGGCACCGACGCCAACCGCTGCGGCTGAACTGATGAGCCCGGACCAGGACGACTATCTGGCCCAGTTCTCCGGTTTCAGGCAGTCGCTGCTCGGCATTGTGAACAACCGCTTTCAGCAAGCGCGGCAGAAACTCAATTGGTTGCAACGGCAGCTGAAACACCCCGGCCGTAGACTACAGGACCACCTCCAGACTCTCGACCGCCTGGAAACCAGAATGCATCGTGCCGTCAAACAGGGGATCGGCTCTCGCAAACAGCATCTGGCGCAGATGCACAGAACCTTGCTGGGCAATTCACCGGCGCAGCGGCTGCGACAGTGCATGATCAGAAAGACCAACCTTGAACGTCGTTTATCCAGCGCCACGGCGACGATATTCAGGGAACTCACCGGCCGGCTGCAGCACGCCGGCGCCAGGCTTAACGGGGTTAGCCCTTTGCAGACTTTGGCGAGGGGATACAGTATTACCTATAATGAAGCCAGTGAAGTGTTACGACGCGCTGACACGGTCAAGCCGGGCGACCGGGTTGTTTCAAAGCTGGCGCGCGGTAAAGTCATTTCCACGGTGAATACTGTGGAACCTGATGAGGACTCGACTGTGCCATGAAAATTTCCGCAAATCTGTTTGTCTTGCTATTGATGGTCATGGCGCCTCTGGCTGTCGCCGAGATTCCGCGCGTCGCTTCACTTCCTGAGTCCTCAACCGTACCGGGAGGCGTGGCCGTAATTCCCACCGGCACCCATGCTGTTGAAGCACACTACCAGAATCAACGCGCCATGCTGGCCGAGTATGAAGATGAGCAGTATGCCGTTATCGGTATTCCCCTGAGTGTGAGCCCGGGCTCTCAAAGTTTTACTCTGGTGTTTGATAATGGACGTACGGAACAATTGCGGTTTACAGTAAGTGACAAGCGGTATGTCGAACAAAGACTGACCATTACCAACGAACGCCAGGTCAATCCGAATGCCGATGATATGGTGCGCATCAATCGGGAGAGTGCCGAAATGAATGAGGCGTTCTCCCACTGGGATGAGAGCCTGGTGCCGGCCTTTACAATGCAGACTCCGGTGGAGGGAGTAAGGAGCAGTTCTTTCGGCCTGCGACGCTTCTTTAACGATCAGCCAAGAAGCCCGCATTCGGGTATGGACATTGCCGCCAGTGAAGGTACTCCTATTTACGCCCCCGCTCCCGGCATAGTCCGTGCTACAGGTAATTATTTTTTTAACGGCAATACCATCATTCTGGATCACGGCCACGGCCTGCTGAGCCTCTATTGCCATATGAACACGATTGATGTGATGCCAGGCTCTCATGTCGGCGCAGGAGAACGAATCGGTGCGGTCGGTCAAACCGGCAGAGTTACCGGACCGCATCTTCACTGGAGTATTAACCTGAACAATACCCGCGTTGATCCTGCTTTGTTTCTTGCTGATTAACCCGCGCCTGCCGGGTCAGGGGCCACCAGAAACCTTGTGTTAGCGCCAAACAAACAGAGCATTAGCACATGGCAAACCTCAAAAAACAAATCCACATCACAATTTCGCCATGTCTGACTATCATGCCCTGTTTTTGAACGGCTTCACATTTTAAACCCTGACAGTCCGTAAGTTCTCGCCCAATCCCTCAGCCCGGGATAAAGTAGGGTCAACATCAGCATTTCCCGTGAATTGGCGACCGGATTGTGATTACAATGCGCCATATGCACCGGTGTTAGTGTACAGGAAAACCTCTGGTACAGGGCTGATGCTCAGACACTCACCGAGTGGCCGGAACAAATCCGGGGAGAAAACAGATGCCAATGGTGGAAACGCTTTTCTTGCTGATATCCGGTCATGCGCTGGGTGATTTCGTATTGCAGCCGGAAGCCATGGGGTATGGCAAAAATCGCAATGACAAGATCCACGACCGGGAGCACAGTCTGTTTCCATGCTGGTATTACTGGCTGACGGCCCACGCACTGGTACACGGCGGGATTGTGTTTCTGATAACCAACAGCCTGCTGCTCGGCCTGGTGGAAACTGTGCTGCACTGGGTTACGGATTACAGCAAGTGTGAAGGCTGGATCGGTGTCCACCAGGACCAGGGAATTCACATCGGCTCTAAATTTGTCTACGCCTTCGTCGTCTGATATCACCGCTGTCACGCTGCCCCGCTGACGATTTCTCCAGTCGCTCTTTGCCTGGGCATTCAATACGATTATAGTTGGAACCTCAAATCGCCGAAAGTCATCAAGGCTTTCCGAAAGATCAAGCGATTCAGCGAAGGGTATTGACAGGTATGAGCAAGCGAGATCAGCAGAGAAAGAGACGAGAACAAAAGCAAAAGGCCGCGGAACAGCGACAAAAAACCCAGCGGATATTGGGAAAAGTTGCCCTGTTTCTGGTGCTGCCGGCATTCATACTGTTGGGCGCGTATGCCCTGGTCTCCCAGGCGCCCACTTATGCGCCGGTGGAAGTTGCTCCCAATGATCATATCCGCGGCAATCCTGACACGCCGGTTACCATCACTGTTTACGCGGATTTTCAATGCCCGGCCTGTGCCAACGAAAACCAGGTTATCACCCGGGCCTGGCCACAAATACGCGACAAGGCGCATTTGATATTCCGGCACTACCCCATCACGGAAGCCCACCCCAATTCCTGGACGGCATCCCTTTATGCGGAAGCGGCGGCGCGCCAGGGCCGGTTCTGGGAAATGCACGATATATTGTTCGCCAATCAACCGGTATGGGCAGGATTGCTCAATGTCGAGGATGAATTCGACAGTTACGCGCTGGAACTTAACCTGGACCTGGAGCAGCTTCATGGCGACATCGGTTCCGAAGAGGTCATTCAAAAGCTGCGAGCAGACCAGCGGGGTGGCAATCAGGCCGGCGTGCGTTCCACCCCGACCCTGTTCATCAACGGTCGCTTGACGTCACCACCCAGTGTCAGCCGGCTGGTGGATCTGGTCGAGGACGCGGTCGTCCCTGCTGCATCCTGACCTGGGCCGGCAGGGTTCAGCACCGAGCGATTTGAACGAATCTTCGCAGCAGGGACGCGCTGTGCGGAGTCTCCCGCACCGCTGCCGCGAGAGCTTCCGGATTATGTCCCTCTTCACGCAAGGTATCCGCCCGCTCTGCCAGATAAGCTCGCGTGATGGCAGCAGAAAACTCCGGATGAAACTGGACACCCCAGGCTTTGCTGCCCAAACGGAACGCATGGTGAGGTTCCAGTTCGTTGCGCGCCAACAAGACAGCCTGCGCCGGCAGCCGGGTGACAGTCTGCTGGTGGGACACCGAAACCGGGAAGGTTGGTGGAAGTCCCTGAAACAGAATATCCGTGGCCGCCGGCGCCAGCAACGTCAGCATGGTCGTTCCCATTTCACGCCCACGGGGATGAAAACCGACTTCTCCACCGAAAGCAAACGCCAGAAGCTGGTGTCCATAACAGATACCCAGCACAGGGATTTCAGTTGCCGCCGCATCGCGCAGATATTTCGCCGCCACCTGATTCCAGCCGGCTCCATCGGTCAGATAGGCGGGCGACCCGGTTATAAAGATGCCTTTCAGGCCTTCCTGATCAGGCAAAGGCTCCCCCTGAAAAATCGATGCGGTGATAAAACGTTGGGGCTCCAGGCCGGTGCCGGCAATAATCCAGTCCTCGAAGTCCTCACCGGTCTTGAGTAAACGCGAGACGGTATTGCCGGTTTTAATGATCAGGAAATCTTTTTTCATGTGTAGCGCAATCCCCGTTATTCGTGTGGGTCAACCCCACAGTTTTCAGTACAAATGCCGATACAAAACCAAAGCAGGCCACGCCCTGCCAGGCAACCCGGGAGAAGCGACATGGTATTGAAAGCGATCAACAACAAGTTCACTGATCTGGCACAGTCCCTTGAATATCCTGCCTGGACGCTGTTTCGTGTGGGCAGTGCCGCCATGTTCATCACACATGGCTACACCAAATTGTTTGGTGCCAATCCACAGCCCTTTCGCGGCGGGGGAATGACGGCAATCTCCATCGGAGAACTGATCTCATTGCCCATGCCTCTGGCTATCAATTGTCTGTTCATAGCCGCAGTGATTGAATTCTTCGGCGGATTACTGCTTCTGGTGGGCCTGTATACCCAGTGGACCGCCCTGACCGCCGCGGTCCTGATGCTGATGGCCTATCTCACCGCACACCTGGCGTGGTTTCCTACACTGAACAACGGTGAACTCGCCGCCCTGTATTTCCTGGTGTTTCTGGTGCTGTTTTCCTATGGTGCCGGCCCCTACAGCCTCGACAATTGGCTGTCCCGTCGCAGACAGGCGAAAAGGAACAGGGAACAACAGCAGGTTCGGGAGATGTCCGGCGTCGGCTGATGGCCAGGGTTCCCTGACAGATTCTCACTCCCTGACACTATAGAATGCCAACGCTGCCCGGTACAGGTTATGCACATCCACCTTGGAACTGACCGCATAAGGTGTGTGAATAGACAGCAGCGGCACGCCGAAGTCAATCACTTCGATGTTCTGTTCAGAAAACAGGCCGCCGATGGTTCCTCCACCGGCACTGCCTACACGGTAAGTTGAAGTCTGCCACGGTATGTTGTTGCCATCCAGCAGGTGCCGTGTCCAGGCGACAAATTCGGAATTGGCGTTATTGCCCTGGCCATACAGCTTGATATTGATGCCATAACCCAGCCGCGGCGCGTTACCCAGTTCCCAGACTCCCGGATTCATCGGATTGACTCCGGGATTCACGTCGATGGAAACGAAGCGGGTATGACTCATGGCCTGGCGCAACATGAATTCCCGGTACTCGTCCTGCAGTTCACCATAGAGCAGCCTTGATAACAGGTCGGCAAAATACGAAGATGCCGCGCCGGTATTGTTGCGATTGCCCACTTCCTCGTTGTCAACCAGATACGCCACCGCAGTTTGTCGCGGAGTATCGATTTCCGCCAGGGCTCGCATCGTGGTGTATGCCGCGAGCCGATCATCCTGTCCGTATGCCGCAATCAACCCGCGATCAAATCCCATGTCTCTGGGGTGACCGGCCGGAACCAGCGCCAGTTCGGCCGACACCAGATCCGCCGGTGTAATATCGTAGTTGCTCCGCAAAAACTCAAACACCTGTTCCTCAATTCCGTTACCTGAGGCGTCAGGCAGGTGGCCGACTATGGGATCGAGATCTTCCGGTCCAATAAATTCATCCAGGCTCCGGCTACCTCGGCCGCGGTCCACATGGGGCGACAGCTCCGCTATCATGAAAATCGGATCTTCCGGTGAAAGCCCCAGATTGATATCGACAACACTGCCGTCCTTGCGATCGACCCGGCCTATCAATGCCAGTGGCAGATTGGTCCATTGATGGTACTTGATGCCACCGTGATAATTGGTCTGAAACAAGGCGAATTCGCCATCCTGATACACCGGCCTCCCCTTTAACTCGAGCCGCGGTGAATCGATATGGGCACCGATGATATGAAAACCCTCCGCCATTGGACGCTCCCCGATCACCATCAAACTGATGGTACGGTCGCGGTTCACCTCATAATATCGATCACCGGCTGCAAGGCGTGAATTTCCGCTGAGTTCGGTAAAACCATTCTCCTCCGCAAATGCAATGGCCTCCGTGACAAAGCTGAGTTCGGTCCTGGCCCGATGGATAAAGGCCTTGTAGTCCTCGGCAAAGGCGAAAACAGTGTCCCGCTCCTGCCCCGACAAACCCACCCATGACGATGCGCAGTCCAACTGGTCCTGACAGGCCGCGGCATCCTGCGCCGCCGCGGGCGCGACAACCAGAAAGCCCGGCAGGAACAGCAGGCTACCGAACACTACTGCTGCGGACAGTTGTGTTTTCATCCGTTTCTCCTTTTGCTAAACCGTGTGGTAACCGGTGCTTTAAACCCGGAGTAAAACCTGGATCAAGCATACCGTTGCAGGCATTGCGTGAACAGTGTCCCGTCGATATTGCCGCCAGACAGTACGATGCAGACCCTCTGGCCGGTCACATCGATCTTGCGGCGCAACAACGCGGCCAGCGCGACGGCACCCCCCGGCTCAAGCACCAGTTTCAGATAACGCCAGGCATAGCTGATGGCGTAGGCGACATCGTCATCGGACACCGCTAAAAAGCCGCTGGCGAGCCGGCTATTGATTGCCCACGTCAGTTCACCGGGCATCCGCGCCAGCAATGCGTCGCAAAATGAGTGCCGCTCCCCCCGCAATGCAACGCGCTGGCCGGTTGCGAGTGATAAACGATGGTCCTCGAATCCTTCCGGTTCGACACCCCAGACTTCCATCTCCGGGAAAGCGGCACGCAGGGCGGTCGCAGTGCCCGCCAACAATCCGCCTCCCCCGCAGGGACACAACAACATGTCCGGAACCCGACCCGCCAGTTGTCCCTGAATCTCGAAACCGCATGTCCCTTGCCCCGCAATCACGTCCGGATCATCATAAGCCGGCACCACCACCGCTCCGCTTCGTTCCGCCAATTCCCGGCAGAGCTGCTCGCGATCTTCAGTTTCTCTGTCATAAAACCGAATGTCGGCACCGTAACCCCGGGTGCCGTCAATTTTCACCTGTGGCGCATCGGACGGCATCACCAGAGTCGCTTGCATGTCAAGTATCTGTGCCGCGCAAGCGACTCCCTGGGAATGATTGCCGGAGGAGAAGGCAACCACCCCCCGTTGCTTTTCAGCGGCACTCAGCTGACTCAGCCGGTTGCAGGCGCCACGAATCTTGAACGCGCCGACTCTTTGCAGGTTTTCCGCCTTGATATGAATATGCCCACCGGTAAGAGCATCCAGTGCGTGGCTGGCCAACAGCGGCGTTCGTACAACCAGATCTGTCAGGCGGCGGTGCGCCCGCTCGATGTCATCCGGCGTCACGGCTGTCTCAGCGCGGGCAGTTTTCATCGATGAAACAGCCTATTCTGTCTATCATCTGCCGGTAGGCGGGATTGAAGCTGGTGCGGCGCACCAGTTTGCCGTCATAGCGTCCGGATTCGTCACGAATTGTGTTTTCACCGTACACAATTCCCTCTGTGCCATCACGACATCCCCGATAATCGTCCGGCGTTTGCTGGTAGGCGGTACACACAGGGTAAGCCCCTTCCGTTCCATAATGCCTGTCGTCAGGAGGCAGTGTAAGACCCACATGGGAATAGCTGACAACCGATTCAAACTGTTCCGGGACGGCAAGCATTTCAATTTCCGGGCAATTTGTCTGTGGTCTTACGTCGGTAATGGATGAATGCAACCACAGCATTGTGCGTTTTTCGCTGTCGATTCGGGTACAGAAAAATTCGGCGGCGAACTGGCTCTGAACGGTGGTGTCGTCCGCGCTGACCGCCATAAAAACCGGCATATCGCTGATTCTGAAATCTTCGTCGAACAATGGACGGGTCAGCAGGTAGAATTCCGCGGCGGCGTGCATGGGAAACGATTCGTACTTGACCGCATCGGTATCGTCACTCTGATTGACCCAGGAACGCAGGTAACGCATCCACGGTGTCAGCCAGGCCATTTCGCTGTGCGTCTTCAGGCCGGGTGACAGCAGGATAAGGCCCTGTATCAGTGCCGTACGCCGGGGCTGTTGATGCAAATAATTGACTGCCAGCGTGCCGCCGTTGGAATAACCGACCAGGTAGAGCGAATTGACCTGTCCGGAGAAACCGTTCACCGCCCAGTCCAGCAGAGCCAGCCAGTCGTCCCGGTCCACGGAAAGAAGGTCACCCGGCACTGTCCCGTGACCGGGAGTCAGCAGCCCCCTGATGAGTGCGCAGGGATAACGTTCGGACAGCGAATCCGCGACTGATTTCAACAAGTAGGGAGAATCGCTCAGACCATGCACCATCAGAAAACCCATTCCCGCCCCTGCGCCCGAATCTGTGCAGGCATCCGGGGTTGGGTTGATTTGAAAGGGCGAACGCATTTGCACTACGGTCTCAAGCGAATAACCTTCTCCAAAGGGTGCCGGGTCGGTGGCAAACACGCGTTCGCTCAATTGCGTGGCAATGTAGTCAGAGGTAGTGGCAAGATAATCTTCGAACGAAGTCTCCGAACCCGGTAATGGGGCTGGAGACTCAGCCGGATCAAAACGGGACCGCTCCGGCTGACAGGAGAACAGCGACAATGAGAGCAGAGGGAGCAGAGGGAGCAGCGAGCGTTTTATTTTCATGGAGCATCGCAAAGTATTCATTGATTCTCGCGCGAGTTTCGCTTTGCTGTACTGCGGTTCTTTTTTATGCGTCGTTTTTGCGCCACCTGTTGCTGATTAAAACGTTCTTCGCCTTTGGTAAAAGGATTTTCATCGCTTCGCAATTCAATCCGGACCGGAGTGCCCTCCAGCTTCAATACCTTGCGAAACGTCTTTTCCAGATAGCGGGAATAACTTGAGGGCAGTTTATCGGTCTGCTTGCCATGAATAACTATCCGCGGCGGATTTTTTCCGCCTGCGTGAGCGTAACGCAATTTGATGCGGCGGCCATTGACCGACGGAGGAGCATGGTCTGTCACCGCGGCGGCAAGAATTTCCGTCAACGTATGGGTAGCCAGCGTTTGCAGTGAAGACTCAAAGGCCCTATGGACCGATTGGTACATATCTCCCACTCCGGTACCGTATCGCGCAGAAATGAAATGGATACGGGCAAAATCAACGAATGCCAGCCGGCGCCTTATATGCTGTTTCACACGTTCTTTCTGTTCCAGTTCCATCCCATCCCACTTGTTCAAAGCGATAACCAGAGAGCGTCCCGCATCCAGCACGTACCCCAGAAGGTGTAAATCCTGATCTACGATTCCGTCGCGGGCATCCACCAGCAGAATAACCACGTTCGCGTCCTGAATTGCCTGCAGCGACTTCACCACGGAAAATTTCTCTACCGTCTCCCGGGTTTTGCCACGGCGCCGAATCCCGGCCGTGTCGATCAGGGTATAGTGTCTGCCATGACGTTCGTAAGGAATGTACACGCTGTCACGCGTGGTGCCCGGCTGATCGTAAACCACCACCCGTTCCTCGCCGAGCATGCGGTTTACCAGGGTTGATTTGCCGACATTCGGGCGACCAGCCACCGCGATTTTGATGCCATTGTCCACCCGTTCCGGCTCGGGATCAGGCTCCTTTGGAAACGCCGCCAGTATTTGATCGATCATTTTGTGTACGCCGCGGCCCTGGGACGCGGTAACGGCGAACACATCGGAAAGCCCAAACGCATGGAATTCGGCCATGGCAGCCTCTTCATCCAGGCCGTCGACCTTGTTTACGCACAGGAAACAGCGTTTGTTGTTCTTGCGAAGATATTCGAGGATCTGGCTGTCGCCGGGCGTCAGACCCGCCTTGGCATCCACCATGAACACAACAGCGCTGGCCTCCTCGATTGCCAGGAGCGACTGGGACGCCATCGCGAAATCGATACCGCTTTCATCACCGCTGATGCCCCCGGTATCAATGACGATATAGTCACGTGAGCCGATCCTGCCTTCCCCGTATTGCCGGTCTCTGGTGAGACCGGGCATATTGGCCACGATGGCATCCCGGCTTCGGGTCAACCGGTTGAATAAGGTTGATTTACCGACATTGGGTCGCCCAACGAGTGCGATCACTGGCCTCATGGAGTAGTACCGGGTGTTACCAGGACAGAGAGCGAGAGACCCGCGTCAGGTCTCGCTACTGAAAGCTTACTGACGCCAGCCGTCCACTATTGCCGTAAATGAACAGTCTGCTGTTGTAGACCAGCGGATTGGCACGTATACCATTACGATCGACACGAATTCGACCGACAATGCGGCCATCCAGCTGCGACAGCATATGCAGGTACCCTTCGAAATCGGCAACGGCAACATAGTTGTTGATCGTTCGGGGTGCGGTCACACGCCGCCGATCAAGGGAGTCGTTGTCCCAAGCGATGTCGACTGAGTTATTGCGTACCGCGACAACATGGCCGCGGTCGTTGGTGAAATAGATGTTGTTGAAGCCCGTATCCGGACCGTGATAGCTGGATGCTTCCATGCCCCACACCACGCGCCCGGTTTCGGCATCAAAAGCCATGAGATTGCCCTGATAGCTGGAGGCAAACACGGTATTGCCTTCTACCATCAACTGTCCATCAACATCGATTACCCGCTCAATGTCATACCGGCCTTCCGGTACGGCGACGCGGGCATCCCAGTTCCATATTCCGTTATCGGCGGCGACAGAGATCAAGGTGCCATTGCTGAACCCGGCAATCACCGTGTCCTCGACAAAAACCGGCGTATTGGTGCCTCTGAGTGTCAGCGTGGGCAATGTGGTTTCATAAATCCAACGCCTTTGACCGCTTTCCGCATCCATAGCCACAAGCTTGTCGTCAACAGTCTGAACTACCACCACGTCACCATTGGTTTTGGGTGGAGACAGGACTTCGCTGGTAACCGAAGCGCGCCATAATTCACTGCCGTCATCCTGGTTCAACGCGACCACTTCCGCCGTGGGTGTTCCATACATGACCAGGCCATTACCGGCCCCCACCGCACCGGAAATCAACTCCCGGGTACGTGTGCGCCAGATCACCTCACCGTTCGCGGTATTGACCGCCACCACATCACCATTGTCGCTGGCCGCATAGATTACGCCACCGTCTATGGCTGGAGTGAGTTGCAGAAACCGGTCGCCCTGGCCATTACCGACATTGACGCTCCAGTCGATGCGCACGGTCAGTTCCGCTTCAATTTCCGTGAGTTCGGCCGGCGGTTCGGTATCTTCGGAAAACCATGACATCGGATTCAGGTTGCCGCACCCTCCCAAAAAGATCACGGAGCCAAGTACCAGCATCATTTTGAGTGAGCGCAGGCCCAATTTTTTCCCTGTTTCCCTATACATGAATACTCTCAACTGGCGTCTGACGGCAGGTCATCGATCTTTGCCTGCAACATGGAGCTGCCCGAGCCGGCCTGCTGGGCTGCAATATAAGAATCCCGCGCATCCATTGGCCGGTCCAGTGCGACATAGATGTCACCGCGCAATTCGGAAAAGGCTGACTCGAAACTGCCCGGATCGACTGAACTGACCAGTTCCAGTGCCCGTTCCGCCTCGCCCCGGGCCAAAATTACTCGGCCCAACCGCAGCCTGGCGGTAAGCAGAAGTCCCTCATCAGTGTTGCTGAACAGACCGCCTTGCCCGTTATCCAGCAACCACTGCAATTCCTGTTCAGCCTCCTCGAGATCTCCAGCCCGTACCGCTTCCCGGGCGGAGAACAGCGAAGCGTACAGCGCATAGACCAAGTTGGGGTATTCGGTCTGTAACTGATCGGCAATGGCGCCGATACGGGCACTGTCATCATCACTGATGGTGACGCCCGGATCCACCACGGCCAATTGCATTATTTCTTCATACAGGTCGGAGGCTTCCTGAACGGCGGCATCGCGTGAATTTTGCCAGAACATCCAGCTGACATAGCCTGCCGCCACCACTGCGAACCCCACCAGCAGGGACGTACCGTTTGTATCCCACCATTGCTTGATGGCTTCTATATTCTCTTCTTCGCCGACATTCAGTACCACTGGCTACCCACTCCTGCTTCGATTACAAAAACACCCATCACACGGAAGACGGCATTCTACCAGCCCGGGCCGCAGAACTTTAGCGGTTTATCATGACCCGGCTATCACCTGAGCCGGATCTTCCCGCTTGAGCCCGCCATCCGGGGACTTGCGGAACCTCTTAATCAAAGATCCCCTGGTTGAATATTTTATTCAACTCCGCCGCGGTATCGGCGACCGCGACACTCACCGCCTCGTTGCTCTCGTCGAGCCGCCGGATCCTGACCGTGTCAACCGGTTCGTTCTCGTTCGCTCCGGTGTCCTGTTCAAGGATGACAGCCACCGAGGCACCGCTATTATACGCCTTCTTCATCTGGCTGTTGTATTTGCCGCCCCCGCAATGGCTTAACACGCGGATCTGAGGGCATTCGCTGCGGATGCGCTCGGCCAGCGTCAATGCCTGACTTGACAGGGCGGATCCCGCTACCACCATATAGACATCCACTGGAGGCTTGAGTTCAGCCGGAGTCCTCTCCAGCGATTCGAGTAACAGGACCAGCCTCTCCTGCCCCATCCCGAAACCTGTCGCAGGTGTACTGCGGCCTCCCAGTTTCTCCACCAGCTTGTCGTAACGTCCGCCGGCACACACTGTGCCCTGGGCTCCCAATGCGGTTGTGGTCCACTCGAACACGGTATTGTTGTAGTAGTCCAGTCCTCGCACAAGATGTGGGCTTTCCACATAATCGATACCCACTTCCCGTAACAAAACGCGCAGGTGACGATAGTATTCACCGCTCTGTTCCGAGACAAAATCCGCCAGTGCGGGTGCCTGTTCCAGTATTTCCCGGGTTTGCGGACTCTTGCTGTCCAGAATGCGCAGCGGGTTACTTTGCAGGCGTCTCTGGCTGTCCTTGTCCAGTTGATCCGCGTGCGGCTTGAGATAGGCGCTCAATGCGGCTCCGAATCGCTGCCGGTCGACGGCATTGCCGATATTGTTGATTTCCAGTTGCAGGGTCTGTGTCAGCCCGAGTTGGGCAAAAAATCTGGCTGACAACAGTATGACCTCGATATCGACATCGGGCCCGGCCATCCCGAACGCCTCCACGCCAAACTGGTAAAACTGACGATAACGTCCTTTTTGCGGCCGCTCGTGCCGAAACATCGGGCCGTGATACCAGAAACGCTGCTGCTGGTTATATAACAGGCCGTGCTGCCCGGCGGCCCGTACACAGCCCGCGGTCCCCTCGGGGCGCAGGCTCAGGTTGTCGCCGTTGCGGTCTTCAAAACTGTACATTTCCTTTTCAACGATGTCTGTCACTTCGCCAATAGTGCGCCTGAACAGATCAGTTTTTTCCAGCAGGGGCAGTCTTATTTCACTGTAGCCATAACGCGCGGCGACATCGCGGAATGTCTGCTCAATGTGCTGCCATAATGGTGTGTCATTCGGCAGGATGTCATTCATCCCCCGTATAGCCTGAATTTTGGTCATGAGACAGTTCGATAGTGGCGGTTTACAATCCGGTGGGTTGATTGGTTAAAGGGGACGGAGATCAGTCTGAGACGATAATGTCTTTGTCGGCCACACGGGCGGTTTTTGACAGCCTGTCGGCGACCCGTTGCCGTATCATGGCCTCGAGTTCGTCCACCAGGTTTTCGTTACTGAGCTTATGAGCGGGGGAACCTTCAATATAGGCCAAACTGTTGGGACTGGCGCCGGTCAGGCCTATTTCCGCCGCCCTGGCTTCGCCGGGGCCATTGACGATGCAACCTATAACAGCGACATCGATAGGCGTGGTGACATCCTCCAGTCGGTTTTCCAGTTCATTCACGACGGAAATCACGTCGAAATTCTGTCTCGAACAACTTGGGCATGCCACCAGATTGACACCTTTATGGCGCAGCCCCAGGCTTTTGAGGATATCGAACCCCACCTTTACCTCCTCGACCGGATCAGCCGCAAGGGAAATGCGTATGGTGTCGCCGATTCCATCCATCAGGAGCGCACCCAGGCCTATGGCGGATTTGACCGTGCCCGTACGCAACCCGCCTGCCTCGGTGATACCCAGGTGGAACGGCTGTTCAATCTGGCCCGCAAGGCCGCGATATGCCTTCAGGGTCATAAAAATATCGGATGCCTTGAGGCTGATTTTGAAATCCTGAAAATTCAGCCTGTCCAGAATATCCACCTGTGTAAGCGCGGATTCGACCATGGCTTCGGCGTTCGGTTCCCTGTACTTGCGCAGCAAGGATTTGCCAAGCGACCCGGCATTGACACCGATGCGCAGCGGAATACCCTTGTCCCGGGCACAATCGATCACCGCCCGGATGCGTTCTTCGCTACCGATATTGCCTGGATTGATGCGAAGACAGTCGACTCCGTACTCGGCTACCTTCAATGCGATGCGGTAATCGAAATGGATATCGGCAACCAGGGGTACTGTGGCTCCGGCGCGTATTTTTCTGAAGGCTTCGGCGGCTTCCATACTGGGGACCGACACCCGGACGATATCCACGCCGGCTTTCTGCATCCGCTGAATTTGTGCCAGCGTGGCCTCAACATCGCAGGTTTCGGTGTTGGTCATACTCTGTACCGAGATGGGCGCATCACCGCCCACGGCAACGTTTCCGACCATGATCTGACGTGTTTTCCTGCGAGTGATCGTGTTTATCAACTTCATCAAAGCGCGTTTCCAGGGGTTCTCGAGCTTGGCGGCGGGCCTGCCTCAAAGGGAGCAACAGGAGACTCTTGGACAGTCAGAACTGAAGACCAACAGACAGCCGGGCCGAGTTATCAATACGTATGTCTCCGGCCACATCTATTTCATACCCATTGAGGGTTACCTTCGCATAGGGAGCGTCTCCCAGCAAGATGCTAAAGGGTCTCTGGCCGGTAATTCGGACGATATCTCCCGCCTGTCCGATATCGCGATAGAGCGACCTGTTGCCATTATCACCTATCTCCACCCAGCTTTCACCGCTGAATTCGATTTGCAACTGGTCGGTTCCTCCGCTGACAATCTCTGTGACTTCTTCGGCAATTGCTTCAACGACATTGCCGTCCTCAGGCATGATGGCAGCGGCCGGGGAATCCGGTAGAGCCGCGGGAACGTTCGTTGTTGACGGCACTCCCCTGTCCGGCTCAGCCGCCGATGCGAAAAAACTGTTGAAAAGCCACAGTCCCAAAAACCCCGCCACAAACAGGATGACGGATAATATCACCCAGGGCCGGTTGCGGTCGCGCCGATGTTTGGCGCGCACCCGCTTGCTTTCGGCTCGAGAGGCTTCCATCCTTGCGCCGGAATACAGGTCAAATTCCGCTATCAGTGGTTCCGGCTCCAGACCAAGAAGAATAGCATAGTTGCGGATATAGCCTCGGGCAAAGACGTCACCGGGCAGTTTGGCGTAATTATCCTCCTCGAGCGATCTGACGTAGTGCATAGTGATATGCAGTTGTTCAGAAACAGATTGCTCGGACAATCCTGACCGCTTCCTTGTTTCCCGCAACCGGGCACCGATGGCGGGGCCGTTCCCGGCAACAGGGGCCGCAGGCTCATCCTTTGAGGTCGGAATCCCGGGGGAAACCGGCACGTGGTCAGTCAGGCTGTCTTCATCTGTCTGCGTCACATCAGTTGTCATTGACCAGCCTGTTATACATTTGGTATTCCGCGGAATCAGCGAACAGCGTACGCAACATCAGCGCGTAATTCTCCAGTTCCTCGTCATTGCGAAAATGTTTCTCTAGCTGTATTCCAACCCACAGACTTTGCGGCGAATGAGGAATGTTATAAAACTGCGACGTTGTCAGGTAACGCTGGTAGCTGCTGCGGGCAGCCTCCCAGTTCTCTCCATAGATTCTGATCTGTGCCAACTGCAGCGCGGAAAGATACAGGTTGCCGTTTAACTGCAATGCACGCTCAAAGGCCGTTTCCGCTTCACCGTACCGGGACAGCCGCATCGCGCTTCTGCCGAGGTTTTCAAAAGCAATATCGCGGCCTTCGTACGTCGTGTCGGAGGATACTGTCGCCAGCTGATCGAAGGCCTCCTCGTATCGCGCCTGGCTGAACAGCATCGCAGCATAGTTATTTCTGGCGCGGGAATTGCTTCCATCGTAGCTGATCGCCTGCCTGAAGTTTTGTTCCGCAAGTTCCAGATCGCCCTCCTGCTGCAGCACCAGGGCCTGGACCGTATAAGCTCCCGAACTGCGCCTGTCTATGGCCAGGGCGTTATTGATATGCACCCTGGCCCGGGACATGTCATTGGCTTCATAATAGGCGCTGGCGAGACGGATATAATCCTCAAGTTGTTCGCGGGGTGTGGAATCCACAGTGAAGCCGCCGGTTGTGGTCGTCACACAGGACTGCAGCAAACAGGCTGCAACCAGTGCCGAAACCCATAAGCCAACCGTTTTGATCAACGACGTTTTTTCCAACATAGTTTTCAGACATCCCATGATATTCGCTGGCTCGGTCCGGCACCGAGTGACAAACTACTAGCTGTCATCTACTCTGTCGGCCGAAACCACAACAATATCAGCGTGTTCCGGTAAATAATTTAGTGAATCGGCCTGTAATCTGGTCTTGAGATAGCGCTCGTTGCGACGGGTGCCATCCTTGACTTGGCCAATCAGCTGGCCGCAGGCGCCGCCAATATCATCCGCCCGGGTGCTGCGAATGGTCACTGTGAAACCCGCCTGTTGCAGAATTCCACGGAAATTATCAATCGACGAATTACTGGGCCTGCGATAATCCGACAACTCAAACGGATTGAAGGGGATCAAGTTGATCTTGCAGGGAAACTCTTGCAGCAGCACCGCCAGCTCCCGGGCATGTTGGCGGTGATCATTAATTCCCGCAATCAGGGTATATTCGATAACCGGCACTCTGTTGTCAGTCAGACTGTTCATATAAGCCGTGACCGCCTTGAGCAGTGTCGCAATCGGGTATTTTCGGTTGACCGGCATGATGGAACTGCGTAACTCATCGTTGGGAGCATGCAGTGATACGGCGAGTGAAGCATCGGTATAATCGCCGAGTCGTTCAATGGCCGGCACCACGCCGGAAGTACTTATGGTTACTCGCCGCTTGGAAAGACCGTAGGCCATATCTTCCATCATCAGATTGACAGCTTCAATGACATTGTCAAAATTCAACAACGGCTCCCCCATACCCATCATTACCACATTACTGACTGGTCGTTCTTTTTTGAGACCAAAGCCAGCCAGCTTGTGATTTGCCCACCACAATTGACCTATTATTTCCGCGCTGCTGAGGTTGCTGTTGAAACCCTGCTTTCCAGTAGCACAAAAACTGCAATCAAGTGAACAACCGGCCTGGGAGGAAATGCACAGGGTGCCGCGGCCGGCTTCGGGAATATAGACTGCTTCGACTCGGCTGCCGCTGGCCACTTCGACAATCCATTTGATGCAGCCGTCCGCGGAATGAAATTCGTCAATTATTTCAGGCAGGCGAATTTCACCGATCTGTTTCAGGTGCTCGCGAAGCGTTTTGCTGATATCGCTCATCTGATCGATATCAATCACACCACGCTGATGCACCCACTTGATCAACTGGGAAGCCCGGAACGGTTTCTCGCCAAGCTCGGCAAACAGAGCCTGCAGACGGGGTAACCCCATGCCGGCGAGATTGATTTTATTGGGCTGCGAGTTCATTACCGGCCCCCTGCCGACATGTACCGACTAGCGCGAGCAGATGTCTTCTTCGCTATTGAAGAAATAGGCGATTTCTCTCTCAGCGGACTGGGGAGAATCGGAACCGTGTACCGCATTGGCGTCAATGGACTCGGCGAAGTCGGCGCGGATGGTGCCGGCTGCCGCCTGCTTCGGGTTGGTAGCGCCCATCAACCCGCGATTGCGGGCGATCGCATTCTCTCCTTGAAGTACTTGTACCATGACCGGGCCTGACGTCATAAATTCAATCAGATCGTCAAAAAAAGGCTTGCCTTTGTGCTCTGCATAAAACCCGCCAGCCGTCTCATCAGTCAACCGCAGCATCCTGGCCGCCACAATCCGCAACCCGGCCTGTTCAAAGCGGCTATAGATTTCGCCTATGACATTACGGGCGATGGCATCAGGCTTGATTATGGATAATGTACGTTCGGTTGGCATCACTACTCCCCGGAGCGCCTTGACAGAGGCTGATTAGTTGATTGTAAATTCGAAGCCCGCGCATTATACGCGGTTATACTGCGGTTTTGTATGATTTCACCGACAATCCCGGGGCGGGTCGGAGTTTACAGGTCGGCTTCTTCGATCCAGGCAGCCTGGATGGCTTCCAGTATCTTCTCTCCGCTGCGCTGGGGTTCATCGTCAAACCCATCGAGTTCGCAAACCCAACGGTGAAGGTCAACAAAATTGACGTATCGCGGGTCTACGTTTTCGTGTGAGTCCGCCAGTTCAATGGCAATCTCGTTCACATCGGTCCATTTCATAGTCTGGTGTCCTGCCCCGTTAATTGCATCATTTCAGAGTCCCGGCCTGCCGCCATGACTAGGCGGTACAGAATTGATCAGAGGTTCCCTAGTGCTCTTCAGAGACCATATTTATCGTATATTTTGGAATTTCTATGGTCAGATCCTCATCTTTCACAAGCGCCTGGCAGCTCAGGCGTGATTCGGGCTCAAGGCCCCAGGCCTTGTCAAGGTAATCCTCCTCGCGCTCGGAGGCCTCTTCCAGCGAGTCAAAACCCCCTCTCACAATGACATGACACGTGGTACAGGCGCAGGACTTCTCACAGGCATGCTCAATGGGAATCTTGTTTCGTAGCGCCGCGTCCAGAATACTTTCGCCGCTTTCCGCCTCGACACTTGAACCTTCGGGGCAGATGACTTCGTGGGGCAAGAACGTAATCTTTGGCATTTTTGTCTGTATCTCCTGCTTCGACTTCCAGCGCAACGACCAGGCGCCTAGTCCGGCTTTGCCTGATTGATGGATGCGCCGCGAAGTGCGCGGGCAACGTGCTTGTCCATGCGCCTGGCGGCGAATTCCTCGGTAGAGGCATTGAGGTGCTCCGTCAGCCGGTGGATGCGTGTTGCGTCTTCGCCGCCTATCGCTTCGCGTAATCCGGCAATCGCGTCATCTATAGACTCTCGTTCTCCCGGCTCGAGCAGGGCCGCGTCGGTATCCATCGCCGCGGCGATCGATTCAATCAACTGCACCGCCTCCACCTGGGATTCTTTCAGTGCCCTGACCTGCTTGTCTTCCCCGGCATGCTCATAGGAGGCCTTCAGCATTTCTTCCACCTCGTCGCTTCCCAGGCCAAAGCTCGGCTTGACCTGGATTTCCGCTGTCGTGCCGGTACTCAATTCCTCGGCGCTGACACTCAGTAAACCGTCCGCGTCCACCTGGAAGGTCACTTTTATCCTGGCGGCGCCGGCTACCATGGGTGGAATTCCCCGTAACTGGAAACGAGCCAGGGAACGGCAATCGCTGACCAGTTCACGTTCTCCCTGAACAACATGAATCGCCATGGCCGTCTGCCCGTCCTTGTATGTCGTGAACTCCTGTGCCCGTGCCACGGGAATGGTCGTGTTGCGTGGAATAATTTTTTCCACCAGCTCGCCCATGGTTTCAATTCCGAGGGAGAGCGGATTGACATCCAGCAGCAGGAAGGAGTCATCGGACTTGTTACCCACCAGTACATCAGCCTGAATCCCGGCGCCTATCGCAACCACCTTGTCGGGGTCGATGTCGGCCAGGGGCTGCCTGCCAAAAAAATCAGACACCCGGTCGCGAACAATCGGCATGCGCGTAGCCCCACCTACCAGGACAATACTATCGATCTCATCGGTGGACAGCCGGGCGTCCCGCAGAACCCGCCGGGCAGCGCGCAGGGTTTTCTCGATGAGACTTCCGCAAATCCGCGCCAGCACTTCATTGTCCAATGTTGTCGACCAATTCTCCCAGTCAACCGTTACTGAATCCTCGTCGCTCAGTTGGTGGCGGTATTGATTGGCCAGCTTGATGAGCTGATTTCGTTGCCGCGGGTTCAGCGCTGTGTCTGAACGCGATTGTTCCAGAATCCAGTCTGCCAGTGCCTGATCAAAATCATCGCCTCCAAGACTGGTGTCACCACCGGTGGCCAGAACTTCAAATACGCCTTTTTGCAGACTCAGCACTGAGACATCGAAGGTTCCCCCGCCGAGATCATAAACCACGATATTTCCCTGGTCCTGGCTGTCCAGGCCATAGGCTACCGCGGCGGCCGTCGGTTCATTCAGCAGGCGCAACACATTCAACCCGGCAAGTCGTGCCGCATCCCGGGTCTGCTGACGCTGACTGTCATTGAAATAGGCCGGAACGGTAATCACCACCCCTGCCAGCTCACCCTTGAGAGCCAGCTCCGCGCGCCGAGCCAGCGCTTTGAGAATGTCGGCGGAAACGCTGATGGGGTCTTTCTCACCCGCGATCGTAACCAGGGCAGGCGCCGAGGCCTCTCGACCCGGACTGAATGCGTAAGGAAGATAGCGGTTGCCGAGGTTTATTTCCTCCAGCGTCTTGCCGAGAAATCGCTTCACGGAAACAATGGTATTTGCCGGGTCGTCCACCGCCGCCGAGCGCGCGTCATGCCCGACAACAGGGTCTTCATCACCGGGCAGGTAACGCACCACCGACGGCAACAGGTGACGCCCCTCGGCATCCGGCAGAGTTTCAACCTGCGTACCGCAGCGCACGGCGACCAGCGAATTGGTGGTTCCCAAATCAATGCCCGCCGCCAGTTTGCGCGGAGCCGCTTCGCGAGGTTGACCGGGTTCGGAAATCTGTATTAAAGCCATGCCTGTATCTGGTCCGGAGTGGGTGAATCCTGGGTTGGGCGAGCACCGTTTCCGGTGATTTATCAGTAGTCCAACAAACGTTCTTCGGTTTCCTCGATTTCGCTGGCCAGTTTGTGCAGAAACTGCATCTCGTGGAACCAGCGCTTGGCATCCTGTAGCCGGCCGCTGTCCAGGCATCGAGAGAAGCTTTCCTGGCGTTTGGCCAACCGGGCGCTTACCTGCTCGCCGAGCGCCTTCAACCGGTCGAGTGCGGCGTCATCTTCACCGATATCCTGCAGGGATTCACGCAGCAACATCTGCTCCATCAGCAGGTCGGAACCCAGATCTTCCTGTGTCACCTGCTCGACATCCACACCATTGAGCTTCAACAGGTAGCCTGCCCGTTTCAGCGGAGACTTCAGGGTGTCGTAAGCCTCGTTGACCAGGCTGGTCAATTGCACGGCTTTCAGCCTTTCATTCCCGGCAGCTCCTGCAACCCGGTCCGGATGAAACCTGTCCTGTAATTCACGGTAATGCTCAGCCAGCAACCGCTGGTCGATTTGAAAATTCTCAGGGATTGAAAATAGCTGGAAAAAGTTCTTTTCTGCGAACTGCACGGTGTAGACCTTAACTGGCGGAGCGGGAACCAGGCCGGCTAGACACTGAAGCTCTCGCCGCAGCCGCATTCCCCCTTTACATTGGGGTTTTTGAATTCAAATCCTTCATTCACACCCTGTTTGACGAAATCCATTTGGGTGCCATCAATGTAGACCAGGCTCTTGGGGTCGACCACGATTTTGACGCCATGATCTTCGAACACTTTATCCTCGGCGGATACCTCGTCAACAAATTCCAGAATATACGCCATTCCGGAACATCCGGTGGTTTTGACGGCCACACGGATACCCAGCCCATTGCCTCTTCTGCCAAGTTGCTGCGCCACATGTTGGGCGGCAGTCTCTGTCAATGAAATTGCCATGACTCCGATATCTGCCCTGATAAGGTTAAATTCAAGCTTCCAGCTGATCGCTAACTGTACTGTCAGCTACCACTGGGCCATTCCGCTTTCTTCTCACATCTTCAATAGCCGCCTTGATGGCGTCTTCTGCCAGCACCGAACAGTGAATCTTCACCGGCGGAAGTCCCAGTTCTTCCGCAATATCCTTGTTGCGAATCAGCGTTGCTTCCTCAAGTGAACGACCTTTGACCCACTCTGTCAGCAGTGAACTGGACGCGATAGCGGAGCCACATCCGTATGTCTTGAATTTCGCGTCCTCGATAACGCCGGATTCGCTAACCTTGATCTGCAGACGCATGACGTCACCACAGGCAGGTGCACCCACCATGCCGGTACCGACATTTACGTCACCATCATCAAGTTTTCCCACGTTACGTGGATTTTCATAATGATCCAGAACCTTATCCGAATATGCCATGTCAGTACTCCTGTTTTAGTGCGCGGCCCATTGAACCTGATTTAAATCTACACCGTCTTTGTACATGTCCCATAAAGGCGACAATGCACGAAGTTTGGCGACTGCCTCATGAATTTTCTCAATTGCGTAGTCAATCTCTTCCTCGATCGTGAATCTTCCTATGGTGATGCGCAATGAACTGTGCGCCAACTCATCGTTCAGACCGAGCGCCCGAAGCACATAGGAAGGCTCCAGGCTGGCGGAAGTACACGCTGATCCGGATGACACCGCGATATCACGCAGGGCCATCATCAGCGACTCGCCTTCCACAAAATTGAAACTGATGTTGAGGTTGCCGGCCACACGCTGGTTAACGTCACCATTGACGTAGACCTCCTCGATATCCTTGAGCCCCTCGAGCAATCGGTTCCTCAATCCGAGAACACGGGCGTTTTCCTCGTGCATCTCCTCTTTGGCAAGCCGGAAAGCCTCACCCATGCCCACGATCTGATGCGTGGCGAGAGTGCCGGAGCGCATGCCACGTTCATGGCCGCCCCCGTGCATTTGCGGCTCGAGCCTCACACGCGGCTTGCGGCGTACATACAATGCGCCAACGCCCTTGGGACCATAAATCTTGTGGGCGGTGACGGACATCAGGTCCACCGGCATGGTTTCAAGATCTATATCCAGTTTGCCGGCGCTCTGGGCGGCATCGACGTGGAATATCACCTTGTTGTCACGGGTAACCCTGCCTATGGCGGCAATGTCATTGACCACGCCGATCTCGTTGTTGACGTGCATGATCGACACCAGAACCGTATCCGGCCGGATTGCTGCGGCAACCGCTTCAGGAGTGATGATACCGTTTGTGGCCGGGTCGAGGTAAGTCACCTCAAACCCTTCGCGCTCCAATTGCCTGAAACTGTCCAGTACCGCCTTGTGTTCAATTTTTGAAGTAATAATGTGTTTGCCCTTTTTGCTGTAGAAATGGGCCGCACCCTTGATGGCAAGGTTATCCGATTCTGTGGCGCCGGAAGTCCAGACGATTTCGCGTGGATCACAATGGAGCAAATCCGCCACCTGTCTGCGTGCGGTTTCAACCGCTTCCTCGGCTTTCCATCCGAACATATGGGAGCGTGACGCCGGGTTACCAAAATTGGCGTCCGGGGTCAGGCATTGCATCATCTTCTTCGCCACTCGGGGATCGACCGGTGTGGTAGCTGAGTAGTCCAGATAAATGGGAAACTGCATAATCTTGCTCCAACTGACTATAATGCTTACTTTTGAAAATTACAGGCTTGTTGCCGCTATACGATCAGCCCGGGATTCTCCGGCACCTGCCATCCCTCTGGCTTTCCTCTTTTCCTGCTGGTCGGCAATTCGCTTGATCTCAGCTCTTGCCACCAGATCAGCCAGGCTGATACCGAATAGAAAATCATGAATCTGCTGGCTCAAGTCTTCCCACAAATGGTGGGTAAGACAGGTTTCGCCATTCTGGCAATCACCGGCGCCGCCGCATTTTGTCGTATCCAGCGATTCATTGACCGCATCGATAATCTGGGCGATATAAACCGAGGACGCGGTTCGATTCAACTCATAGCCGCCGCCGGGACCACGAACGCTGCCCACGAGCTCCGCCTTGCGCAATTTGGCAAACAACTGCTCCAGATACGACAGCGAAATCTCCTGCCGATGGGATATATCAGCCAGACTGACCGGACCGTTATTGCCATGAATCGCCAGATCCAGCATGGCTGTGACGGCATACCTGCCTTTTGTCGTTAATCGCATTTGAGCCTTCTGTTTCTAAAATGCCAGCCTGGAATATCAAGTACCGACTTATCCTGTTTGAGCCGGTATTATTGAATACCTAACTAAATTAGTCAAGTATTAAGCAGAATACCTCCGGCCTGTGAGCCGCTGTTTTGCTGGCCTTCAAAGACAGATGACGGGATCGGGAGCCACGGACCGGTCTCGGCACCCACTCGGCCACCCTGCCGACTGTGATACGCTCTGCCCATGAGGCCTGATCTGCACTGCCACAGCCTGTTTTCCGACGGAAGTCACGAGCCTGAATTTGTGGTTGACCGGGCGGTTGCCAACGGAATTACCCATCTTGCTCTAACCGACCACGATTGTATCAACGGTTTGACAAGGGCGTTTTCTCACGCGCGTGGCTCCGATCTGGCCGTCATACCCGGGGTGGAAATTTCGAGTTGCTGGGAACGGCAAGAGATCCATATTGTCGGTTTGTTGATAGATCCCTTCGATACCGGCCTCACGGGGTTGCTGGACCAGCAACAGGGCAAACGCCGCAGCCGTATTGAGCGTATTGCCGGGCTGATGTCGGGCCGTGGTGTTGAGGGATTGAGCGACTACATGGCCTCCCTGGGCAGCGTCGCCCCGGGCAGAAGCCATGTGGCTGATTTTCTCGTCAAGCGTGGTTTGTGTACCCGGCGCAGCAGCGCGTTCCGGCTGCTGGGGATGCACGGACCCTACTACAGTGAAGCGCAATGGTGCGGGATGGAACAGGCGGTTGCGGCTATCCAGGCCAGCGGCGGGCTTGCGGTACTCGCCCATCCAGCGGCCTACAGGTTGGGTAAACAAAAATTGCGCCGCCTGGTATCTGACTTTTGCGATGCGGGAGGTGACGCCATGGAGGTCTGTTATGGCAACTGTGATGCCGCCACTGTCAACACCCTCGCCCAATTGTGCCTTGAGGCAAAACTTTGGGCTTCAGCGGGCTCTGATTTCCACAATGCCGCCGCCACCTGGACCGATATCGGCAAATTCCCGCGGCTTCCGGCGATGTGCGAGGAAAAGGCCATCTGGTTAAATCCCGGGTTTGTATCCTCGGAACACTAGCGGCGTCGCTTTACGGATGATATCAGGCCGCGGAAAATATCGAGCAAGGTTTCGTGCTTGTAATCCGTAAATTCCCCGGCGTCCATGAACATCCCGTGCTCCTGGCAGGCTTCAATTTCCAGATGCTTCTGCTTCGCATCATTTATTTTTTTCATCGGTTTCTGACAGCGCGGGCAGTCGATATCGCGAACCGCGTTGTAGGTTTTGCCGATGTCCGGATCGCCACTGTCGAGAAAATCGGCCATCCAGTCCTTTTTCAGTTGTTCAGCTTCACCGATATCAAACCACAGTCCTTTGCAACTCCCACACTGATCGACCACCACCGGACCGTGAAGGGTCTCGACCTTTATCTCTTTCATTTTTGAATTGCATTTCGGACAGTCCATCTAATTCTCCTTACACACGGGCGGATTCCGTCAGGAACCCCACTGACATGTTATTTTTGTTATCCTGGCCGCTTTTTTTCAAAGGGCATTTTATAGGATAAACCCGCCCCATACCATTCCCATCAGCCTCTTTTTGCGATTCCATTAAGTTCAGGTTCACTTGAAGGTTTCTACGATGGAGCTTATGCACCAACCCGGGAGATAACAATGACAAAGTGTGGTTCCTCTTTAACTTGCCTCGCAACTGCCCTGCTCGTCATCACATTGGCGAGACCGGCCTCGGCTGGCAGTGACGGATCGGCCAATGTCAGCAGCGGCTGCGCCACCCTGGAGTTCATGGCCAAGCTGACGGCGCTGAATATCGTGTTGCCGGCGGACCATGACAATTGGGCCCAACTGCGAAATATCGACCATATGTTAAAGGAGATGAACCGGCTGATATGTCAGCCGGTGATCCTTACCGCACACACCCGTGGCAATACCCGTTATGCCAATGGGTCACTCGCCTCCTCCGACCTGTACCATAATGCCTGGTATTTCCCCAATGGCCAGTTGTTTCTGGCCGAGCCCGGTGCCGATGCCCGCATCCATTACCCTAACGGCGTAGTTATGGCCTATCACTGGATGCATGGCGACTCCGCGGTGTTCTGGCCCAATGGTTCGCTGGCAACCAACTATTTCCGGGCTTTTGACGAAGCGTGGTATTACCCTGACGGCAACGTCATCACTTACGAGGCCGGGTACAGCGGGGGGCGCTGGTTTTATCCATTCGCACGGCTTGATGGCGGAACAGGGCAGGAGGTCATTTCGAGCGAATGGGGCGTGGAGGACGAAAGTTTCAGCTTTCTTAACTTCAGGGAAGACGGCGGCATGTATCTGAGCCGTGAACGCATCCGCCGCAAACTGATTTTTGATGATGTCGATTTGCTGGATGTGCCGGGTGTGTTGCTGGTGATCACTCGCCTTTACCAGATTGGTGATTCCGCAAAACAGTTCGCACCGGCGGATATCAATATTACCGGCGCGCCGTTCTAGGCTAGTAGTCGTAGCTGATGCTTATCCGCTGCAGGACCGGCGCATCAATATCGCCGGCATGACAGCGGGCCAGGTCACCCTTCTTGACGATGTGAATGCGGTCACGGCGTTCCCGATCCCCGGTTTCATGGCCGAGATCCGTCAACACCAGTATCAGGGATTCATTCTCCGGCAGTTCCCAAAGTGTGGTTCCGTAGCCGCAAAGCGCGGAAAAGAGGTCTCCCTCGAACGCGGTTACTTCACTGCTCCAGCGACTGGCGTAGTTCGCCCGAGCCTCTTCGTGACGTTGTCGCAGTTCGGCCACGGCGTCCACCGCATCGTCCCGAAGCGGACTCACACTGGCGATCAGTTGTTCGAGCGACTGCTGCAATTGCAGAAACCGGTCCTGTTGACTCTCCTCAGCCTGGCGTTGAACTTCCTGCTCAAGGCCACGTAACTCCGCCACGTGTTCATTCAACTGACTTTGGTATCCACCCAGTCTGGATTCGATCTGTAGATATTCACTGTCGGTCACCGAGTCCAGATTTTGCAAAGCGCGAGCGAACTGTCCACCCTGCCGGATTGCGCTGCGAATTTCTGAGATGAAACCGTTGTCACGAATCTGTTGTTGCAAATCACGGTACTGCTCACCAACTGCGTCGCGTCGCAAGGACAACGCCATGGCCTCGGTGGTCGGTGCCACCTGCGGTCGCGTCAATAATTCGAAAGGATTGCGGCGAACTTCCAGGTTCTGGATCGATGTATTCAGAGCGTCCAGGTTCAATCTCAGGCGGCGGGCGGCCAAAGGCGTCCGTATCTGCAGAAGCACACCCTGGCCCTGAAGATAAATACTGTCAATTTCACCGGTATTGGCGCTGAACAGTCCCGCCCGCTCATCGAGGCCAATAGCCTCCCCCAATACGCCGGAAAAAATCTCGATGTTGCGGTGCAATAATTCGACGTTCCCGGAAACCGGATCCTGGGCGTGCGCGCCGTGCCCGGTCAGCACCAGCGAAGACCAGGCTAACACCCCGGCTGACAACCGACGCATTTTCATTGCTGTGCTCCTTCATAGCCAATATAGTTGGCCAGTTGCTGCATCGAGCGGATAGTTTCGTAGTCGCTGTCATAGAGCTGCTGATAGCCGGCCTGCAAGGTCTGCAAGTCCTGCTGCCGTTGCTGCTCGAAATAGGTATAGATGCGTTCAAGGTTTTCGGCGGTCGCTTGCTCGGTCTGATCCGACACCGCTTGCAATAATCTGCGATTGTTATCGTTCTGAAGTTCATCAACTCGGGTCAGGAACCCGCCAAGTTGTTGCTCCTGTCTCGCGAGCTGGTTCTGCTGGAAACTTGCCAAACGTTGATCCAGCGTGTCGTGGGTGACCTGGTTTTCAGCTTGAACGCCGAAACCAATCGAGAATCCGCTGTCATCGGCGGTAATGGAAGTTTGCAGTAACATTATGGTCGCCATGACGGCACAGGCGGCCGTGGGCATCCATTGCCACGCCCAGTTGAGCCCGCCGCGGCTGTCATTACCGTGGTGTTGCGCTTTAAACTCCGCTACACCGCGGCCCCAATGGGGAACGGCTTCGCCGCGCCAGCCGGCGAGGGTGTCCCGGGCGGACAATGCTGCATTGAGTTCCGACTTGCAGTCGTTGCATTCGCGCAGGTGATGGTTAATCTCCTGACGAGTGACGGACAACAGGTCATCGGCGAAATATTCCACCAGTAAGTGCTGTGTTCTAGGACAGGACATGTTCTTCCTCCATGGCGGCCTTGAGTTTTTTCAGCGCGCTGTAGAATCTGGTTTTTGCTGTGTTCACAGAGATATCCTGCATATCAGCGATCTCTTCGAAAGTTTGAAACTGGAAAAATTTAAGTTCCACCACGAGCCTCTGGTCCATCGGTAACCCTTCCAGCAGTTTTCTGATACGCCGGTTCTGCTGGCCTGAAATCAGACTGCTCTCCGGGCCGCAGTCGGCCCGGTTCTCCTGCATGTCGAGTTCGTCGATCTCGTCAACCCCGATCGAACCATGCTGCTGCAATAACCAGCGACGCCGACGCATGTCCACCGCTTTGTTGTGTGCTATGCGGAACAGCCAACTGCTGAACTTTGAGTCACCACGGAACTTGTGCAAATTGCGACAAACCCCCAGAAAGACTTCCTGCATCAGGTCCATGGCATCGGTGGGATTCCCCGTCAGCCGCAGACCGTAATTGTAGACCCGGCCTTCATAGCGCCGCACCAGCTTGTCCCAGGCGTAGGTAGAGCCTTTGAGCGCAGCCGCTATGAGTGCGTCATCGTCTTTTATCAATGCCATCCTGTTTATCCTGCCGTCCTGATGGGGTGAATCGGGCGTTCTCTGGAGTAGTAGAGCCTGAATACCCGGATCGTGCGCTCCCTTATGATCGGCAGAATACGTGCTTTATTGCCTTAGTCGCAACGAACACCAATAAAAGTTTGCCGATGTAACGACCTTTTAACGGAAAAAGGAGAAGCGAAGAGTCAGGTCTTGAACAAGACCCGACCGCCTCGCTGCTAGGCGGCCTGCCGGCGGCGGGCGCTGAGGAGTTGGCTGGCGGCACCCATCAGGGCGTTCAATGATGAGGTGATAATGTCCTTGCTGATCGCAACGCCGGTATAGCGTTTGCCGTCACATTTCAGTTGGACGTAAGTGACGGCCTCGGCATCGCTGCCCTGCCCAAGGGCATGTTCGCCGTATTCGAGGATCTCAAGATCAATGCCCAGAGACTCTCTGAGTCCTTCAAGAAACGCATCCAGCGCACCGTCACCTTCTCCACTGATTGCGATTTCCTCACCGAAATAATCAACCTGTGCCGTAAATGTTTCGCGGCCGGCTTTTTTCTCAATGCTGAAATTCTCCAGGCTCAGGACCTTTTCATTGCTCAGGTAGTGAGTGTTGAAGAGCGTCCAGATTTCGTCCGGTGAAATCTCCTGGCCGGATTGTTCCGTGTGCCGTTGCACGACCCGGCTGAACTCGATCTGCAACCATCGCGGCAGTTGAAACCCGAACTTGTTGGAGAGAACATAAGCCACCCCACCTTTGCCAGACTGGCTGTTTACCCGTATGACATCCTGATAGGTTCTGCCAAGATCTCGTGGATCGATTGGCAGATAGGCAATCTCCCAGGTTTCCCCTTCCCGGTACATATCGAGGCATTTTTTGATGGCGTCCTGGTGGCTGCCGGAGAAGGCGGTGAAAACCAGGTCTCCCGAGTACGGCTGCCGGGGATGCACATCAATCTGGGTACATTCACGTACCACTGAAACTATTCGGTCCATATCGTGCAAATCAAGCCCGGGATCGATGCCTTGACTGTACAGGTTCATGGCCATGACCACGATATCCATGTTTCCTGTACGCTCACCGTTACCCAGTAACGTACCTTCCACACGCTGGGCGCCGGCCATAACAGCCAGTTCCGCGGCGGCTACCGCACAACCGCGATCATTGTGCGTATGCAGACTGACAATGACCGAATCCCGGTTTTTGATGTGACGACAGAACCACTCTATCTGATCGGCATAGATATTCGGCGTGGCCATTTCCACCGTTGAGGGCAGGTTGATAATCACCGGCTTGTCCGGTGTCGGCTGCCAGACATCCACGACCGCATCGCACACCTGCACGGCAAAATCAACCTCGGTTCCGGTAAAACTTTCAGGCGAATACTGGAATGCCCATTCTGTTTCAGGGGCGTTTTCCGCATGACGCCTGACCTCGTTGGCGCCAGCAACGGCAATTGCCATAATGCCGGCCTTGTCTGTCTTGAAAACTTTTTTGCGTTGCACTACCGAAGTTGAGTTATAAACGTGAACTATCGCCCTGCGGGCTCCCTTGAGTGATTCATAGGTGCGTTCGATCAGCTCCGGCCGGGCCTGGGTGAGCGCCTGGATAGTCACATCGCCGGGTATGCGGTTTTCTTCGATCAGGCAGCGGACAAAATCGAAATCCGGTTGTGAAGCCGCGGGAAAACCGACTTCAATTTCCTTGAATCCGACCTCCACCAACAGATCGAACATTTTTTTCTTCTGCTCGACCGACATCGGTTCAATAAGCGCCTGATTGCCATCACGCAGGTCGACGCTGCACCACACTGGCGCTCTATCGATGACCTGGTCAGGCCAGCGGCGGTTTTTCAGACCAATGGGTTGAAAAGCTTGGTACTTGCTGTGGTCAAACATGTTTCCGGCTCCCCGGGTCTGCGCCGCAGTGACAACTCCGACGCTTCAGTCTCGCTTCATTGAACAACAGAATAGTGTATCTCCGACGGTATTTCTACACATATTTTCTAGTAATTAGCATATTAATTGGTGTATATATCTATTTTTATATATTATATAGGTGTTTATCACTAATCGTAAGGGCGAGCCCGTATCGTCTGGAGACAAGGGCATGCAACTGGACAAACTTGACAAGCGAATCCTGCAGGAAATCCAGCACAACGGCCGCCTTACCAACCTGGAACTGGCGGAGCGTGTCGGACTCTCGCCCACTCCTTGCGCCCGCCGCGTGAGGCAACTGGAAGATGCGGGCATTATCGACCGCCATGTCACTCTGCTTAACCGCTCCAAACTGGATCTCAAACTGACAGCGCTGATCCAGATCAGCATGGACAGACATACTCCTGATCGTTTCGAACATTTTGAAAGCCGGGTAAAAACCTACCCGGAAGTGGTGGAATGCGCACTGATCACCGGTCAGTCCGCTGATTATCTGTTGAAGGTGGTGGTTCCGGATATGGAGTATTACCAGGAATTCCTGCTTAACAAGATCACCCGCATCGCAGGCGTTACCGATGTGCATTCAAGCTTCATCATGCGCCAGGTAATCGAAAGCACCGAACTCCCTCTGGACCATATCACCGGCAACCGGGACGTAGGCAAATAGCCCGAAGCCTGGATGAAGGGAGCGAGACAGCCCGCACAGCCTTCCCCGGCCTAAAGGAAATGCTTCACCTTGTCTTTGTAGGATCGGCTCATCTTCAGTGAACTGCCCCCCTTGAGAGTCAGATGAAATTCACCGTTGATATGTGAGGACACTTTCTCTACCTGGTCGAGGTTGACAATGGTTGAGCGATGCACACGCTGAAATGTCCGCGGGTCCAGTTTCGACTCCAACTCCTTCATTGTGGTACGCATGATATGCGTCTCGCCGGCGGCATGAACACACATATAGTCACCGGCGGCATCAATCCATTCAATATCCCTGACCGGGACGAAAGTGGTTGAAGAGCGGTCCTTGATGGCCAGTCTGTCGGGATGGGCGGACTCTTCCTCATAGTTGTTCAGCAGTTCGCCTATGGCGGCCTCTGACTTGCCGGTCAGACCGATCACGATATCAAGCAGCCTCTGTTTGTCATCATGTATCTGAAGCTGAGACTTGCGTATCAGGGCTTTATCGATCGCTTCACGCAGCCGCTCGTCTTCGAGCGGCTTGAGGATATAATCCACCGCGTGTACCTTGAATGCTTCCACGGCGAACGCGTCATAAGCGGTAACGAACACGATCATGGGCATGATATCGCCCTGCACCTGCTGCAACATTTCAAAGCCCGACATGCCCGGCATCTGAATATCGAGGAACACCACGTCAGGCTCAAAATCCACTATCGCCGCCAGCGCCTCCTTGCCATTGCGACAGGCCGCCAATACCTCGACATCGCTGAACTCGCCAAGCCGCATCTGAAGCCCTTTCCGGGCCAACGATTCATCATCGACTATGATGGTTTTTAATACTGATTGCGCGTTCTCGTTCATAGGGTATGATCACCATTACTCGACAGCCGGAAGGCTGCATATTACTGATTTCGACTGTGTGGCGCTCGCCATAAAACTCCTGAAGACGATTTCGGGTATTAGTCAAGCCCACGCCTGAATTTTCCGCTGACGCTGTTTCCGGTCCTGTTCTGTTTTCGACATCAGTCTCGCGGCCGGTAAGTCCTGGACCATCGTCCACGACCTCGATTGTCAGACGCTGATTTTCCACCCGGGCCGCTATCCGGATATAGCCTCCAGCCTCACTTCTCGATATCGCATATTTGATGGAATTCTCCACCAGCGGCTGCAACAACATGCTTGGCACCAAAGCATCTTCCGCCTGCGGATCGATGTCCAGCTCCAGCCTCAATCGTTCTTCGAAACGTACCTTCTCGATATCAAGATACAACCTGCAGGTTTGCAACTCATGGGCTAATGTCACCAGATCCAGCGGCGAATGATCCAGCGTATAACGCAGGAATTTTCCCAGCTTCGTCAACATTTCATTGGCCGGCCCGGTCGCCTTGTCCAATACCAGTGTCGATATCGCGTTCAGGGTATTGAACAGGAAATGCGGATTAAGCTGGTACCGCAGCATTCGCAACTGGGCCTGGTGGGCCAGGGCCTCGGAGCGCAGACTTTTCTCCTTTTCCTCCTGGAACAACTGGTAGTATTTGATAAAAAAATAAAGACCGCTCCACAGTAATAACAGTGCATACGCAAACGGCAATACTCCCGCGAACATATCGACCCAGCCATAGTCAGTGAGGTCAACGCTGTCACCATCAGGTAACAGCGAGATAATTTCCTTGAAATATTCCCAGATCAGGGCGGCCGGCAGACAGGCGATCAATACCACCACAATCCGTGCCGTCATGGGTTTCTCCCAGACAGCGCGATACAGGTATCGCAGCAATGTGGTCAGTGTGATCCCAACGGCGGCATCGGCGATGAAAATCACCGAACGCTGCATCATGTAATCCGCCGGTACGAATGTGAGGTCGCGAATTATCAGCAGCAGCACCCAGGCTGACCAACCGGCGAACTGAAAGATCCAGAACTGCTTGTTTCTGCTTAGTGTCATTCTGTTGGCTGTAACAGCCGGGGTGCGCATAGGCAATGCTCGACCGACGTCGTCCGGTATCAGGGAAGCAACGAGGAGACGGCGCTTCGTTCTTCCTCCAGTTCGGCGGCGGTTGTATCCATCAGGCCGCGACTGAATTCATTATTGCTCAGATCCTGAACGATAGTGTAAATACCGTTGGCGCAAGTCACTGGAAAGGAGTACACCAGACCTTCTGGAATACCATAGCTTCCATCGCTTGGGACACCCATACTCACAATCCTGCCGCCGGTTCCAAGCGCCCAGTCGCGCACGTGTTCTATGGCAGCATTGGCGGCGGAAGCAGCGCTGGACTGCCCGCGCGCCTTGATGATGGCCGCACCTCGCTGCTGGACCGTGGGAATAAATTCATTCTCCAGCCAGTTTTGATCAACCAGACCCGAAGCTGGTTTGCCGGCAACCCTGGCGTGATGGATATCCGGGTACTGCGTGGCGGAATGATTGCCCCAGATTATGATGCCCTCGACATCGGTATTGTGTTTACCGGTTTTCGCCGCCAGTTGAGCGATGGCGCGGTTGTGATCCAGCCGGGTCATTGCAGTGAACTGACCGGCATCCAGATCCGGCGCGTTGCGATAGGCAATCAATGCATTTGTATTGGCGGGATTACCCACAACCAGCACTTTCACCGAGCGACTGGCGTGATCGTTGATCGCTTTGCCCTGCGCCGAAAATATCGCCGCGTTGGCTTCAAGCAGATCCTTGCGTTCCATACCCTTGCCACGGGGCCGCGCGCCTACCAGAAGACAATAGTCGGCATCCTTGAATGCAAGCGCGGGATCGTCTGTCTGCACAATGTCGGTAACCAATGGGAAAGCACAATCTTCCAGTTCCATAACCGTACCCCGGAGCGCTTCAAGAGCCGGAGATATTTCCAGTAGCTTCAGGGCAACAGGCTGGTCTTTACCCAGCATCTCTCCCGCGGCGATTCTGAACAACAATGAATAACTGATTTGTCCCGCCGCGCCGGTTACGGCAACTCGTACTGGTGCTTTCATGGTTACGATGATCCTTTGACTGAAATGGAAATTGACGGCTCTGGCCGTGGTTGGCAGGCCGCTGTGGGGCCAAGGCGAATGAGTATAACAAAGATTTGGACACGGAGCGTGCCGGGCGGGAATTGCGTCAGCCTGACAGGCCCTCGATAAACATGGCATCGCCGTAACTGAAAAACCGGTACCCGTGTGCCACAGCGCAATCATAGGCATTCAGTGTAAGCTCACGGCCCGCAAAGGCGCTCACCAGCATCAGCAGCGTGGATTCGGGAAGATGGAAGTTGGTTATCAGTGCATCCACCACCTTGAATCTGAACCCGGGGTAAATAAAAATGTCGGTCTCACCCTCGAACGCGTTGAGACCGCCACCCAGTGCGGCGGCTTCCAGGCTCCTGACCGTGGTGGTACCCACTGCGATCACCCGGCCCCGGCGCTTTTTGCAGCCACGGATACGCTGGCACACTTCCGCGCTTACCCTCACCACCTCACTGTGCATCCTGTGTTCCTGGATATTGGTCACTCGCACCGGTTGAAAAGTCCCGGCGCCAACGTGCAGGGTAATGAAACACTGCTCCACTCCCCGTGCAGTCAATTCCTCGAGCAAGGCATGATCGAAATGCAACCCGGCGGTCGGCGCCGCCACCGCACCTTTCCGGGTTCCGTAGACAGTTTGATAGCGGTCCCGGTCGTCGGCATTGTCGGGGCGATCGATATAGGGAGGCAGTGGCATGTGCCCGACCCGCTCCAGCACATTCATTACCGGCTCCGGGCCGTGAAATCGCAGTCGAACGAGATCGCCCCGCAACCCGCCCGCGTCTTCTTGCCCTGGAGGGCCGGACCCTCTCTCCCGTCGGGTTTCTATCTCCCTGATGCGGTCCTTCACGTCCTTTTGAACCGTCAGCGTTACCGGAGCGTTTGGCGTATCAAGTTCGATCACCACACCGGTGCGTAACGGTTTGCTCGACCGCGCCAGGGCAAGCACCTCGTTGCCCGGCAGAATGCGTTCCACAAGAATTTCCACCTTGCCCCCGCTTTGCTTGCGGCCATACAGGCGGGCGGGAATAACACGCGTATCGTTGAAGACCAGCAGATCGCCCGGTTGCAGTAGTAGCGCCAATTGGTGAAAATGGCGGTGCCCGATGGCACCAGTGTGGCGATCCAGACACAGCAAGCGGCTTTGGGTGCGCTGGCCGCAAGGTTCACTGGCTATCAATTCAGGGGGCAGATGGTAGCTGAAATCTTCAAGTCGCATGGCGCATGCCGGAAACGAATGGATGGGCTGGTTCCCGAGAGGTTGGCACGAAGCCGGAAACGCGGCAAGGATAATGACTATCGGGCCGATGAGAAGCGCCGCCCGCGTTGCACGCCGGGGCATTGCTGATATAATGGCGCGGACGCCACGGCTCGCACTGCCCGCGGTTCTTGCCCGTTCATGTCCCTCGCTGCCGGAGTGGTGAAATTGGTAGACACGCCGGATTCAAAATCCGGTGCTAGCGATAGCGTGCCGGTTCAAGTCCGGCCTCCGGTACCATCCTCATCAGCGGTCCACCCGGGTCCGGGACAGACACCATTTTCCAGATACAGGTGATCTATGGAAATATTGCCGTCTCCAGCCAGTCCTGCCGCGACTATCCCAAATTGCGTTATACTTTGCCGCAAAGTGTCGATACAGTATCTGACGATGGACGGAGGACACCTCAATGAGCGAAGATAATCGCAATTCCGACGACAGCAAGCAGTCCAGACGTTTCTTCGGGATGGAAGTCAGCAACACGGTAACCTACGTTATAGTAGTGATCCTGGCACTAATTTTTGTCAGACAGGCCGTTGTCCTGTTTCGGTTATTCTGAATTCGCTGCCCGGCGGGCGCTGTCCCGCATTGTTCCCCTCCGCATCCCAGTGATTGCAGGCTGATCCGGTATCCGGCACTGCTCATTGTCCAACACTGAACCGGCGTGTAGAATCGCGCCCATTTCACCATTGATCCAGGCCTGTTATGACCAGATACACAATCGCACTGCTGGACGGGGACGGCATTGGCCCCGAGATTATGACCGAGGCCGTCAAGGTGCTTGAACTGGTGGCATCTCGAAACAAACTCGAACTTGAACTGGTTCCCGGGGCGTTTGGCGCCGCGGCCTGGTTTTCGCACGGCGATTCGTTCCCGGATGAAACCAAGGCGCTTTGTGACCGGGCGGATGCCATTCTTAAGGGGCCGATCGGCCTGAGCCACGAAGAATCCCGACAAATACCGGTTGATATGCAGCCTGAGCGTGGCGCCCTGTTGCCGTTGCGTCGCCGCTATAATACCTTCGCCAACTTCAGACCGGTTTACCTGCCAAAAAGCCTGGCGCACTTTTCACCCTTGAGACCGGAAATCATCGGCGAAGGGATTGACCTGATGATTATCAGGGAACTGGTGGGCGGTCTCTACTTCGGCGCGAAGGAGTCAGGTACCACACAACAAGGAGTCCGTTATGTCCGCGAAACGCTCGAGTACGACGAGGTTCAGATCGAGCAAATCGCACGAGTTGCGTTCACCACCGCCAGCAAACGCAAGAAAGTACTGCACAATATTCACAAGAGCAATGTGCTCAAATCCAGCGTCCTGTGGAATGAGGTTATTGAAGAAGTCGGCAAGGATTACCCTGATGTGGAAATCAGGCATATTCTGGTTGATGCAGCCGCTACCTACCTTTGTCTGAAGCCCACCCAGTTCGACGTAATGGTCATGGAAAACATGTTCGGCGACATATTGAGCGATCAGGGCGGCGGCATCCTCGGCTCGCTGGGCTTGATGCCCTCGGCCTGTGTGGGACCGGATAAGGCTTATTATGAACCCTCACACGGTTCAGCGCCCGATATCGCCGGAAAGAATATCGCCAATCCCTATTCGATGATCGGTTCCGTCGCCATGATGCTGGAGATGAGCCTGGGTATGGATGCGGAAGCGCGGCACGTATGGCATGCCATGCAGTCGGTGTTCGCAGACGGGTTTACGACCGCGGATCTGGCGCATGGCAGGGGAACGAATATGATCAGCACGCGGGAGTTTGGCGATAAAGTCGTCCAGGCGCTTCTGTCCAATAGCTGAGGCTCTTCCCAACCGGGGGGACCAAAGAACCTGACAACCGCCGGTCTCTCAGGGCTCTCCGTGCAGCCGCAGGTTTACCATGCGCAGTGTCGCCTTGACGGCAGCCAGAACCTGGTTGGAGTCCACCCCCCGGGTTTTAAAGTCTTTTTGTCCGATGTCCCAGGTAATAATACATTCTGTCAACGCGTTGGTATTGCCGCCGCGGGGAATATGCACTTCGAAATCCACCAGCGCCGGCATGAAAAAGTTGCGTTTTTCCAATATTTTGACCAATGCGTTGATAAAGGCGGCGAACCCGCCATTACCTGAACCGGAACTCTGGTATTCGTCTTTCTCGATCTGCACACGGATGCTTGCGGTGCTCTCCACGTCCAGCCCGCTACTGATATAACAGTTCAGTAGTGTGACATAGCTGATTTCCCGACCTTCCATCACGTCGGCGATAATGAACGGGAGGTCTTCGGGGGTTATGGTCTGCTTTGAATCGCCCAGTTTTACGATCCTTTCCAGTACCCGTGCCTGGTCTTCATCCGACAGGTTCAGGCCCAATTCCTCGAGGTTGTTTCTGAGCGAGGCTTTGCCGCTCATTTTGCCCAGTGCATAAACCCGCTTGCGGGCGAAGCGCTCGGGTCTGAGTGCGGTCACATAGAGATTGCCCTTGCTGTCGCCATCGGCATGAATTCCCGCCGTCTGCGTAAACACATCCGCTCCCACAACCGGCGTGTTAGCCGCCACCCACTTTCCGGAGAAATTTTCCACCATGCGACTGAGCATACCGATCCGTGTTTCATCGATTGACAGGCGCAGACCCATTTTGTCTTTCAGGGCCACCGCCACCTCGGCCAGAGACGCATTGCCCGCGCGTTCACCCAGGCAATTCACCGTGCAATGGACCGTATTGATACCGGCCCGCACCGCCGCCAGGCAGTTCGCCGTGGCCAGACCGTAGTCGTTATGGGGATGAAAGTCGAAATTCAGTGCGGGAAATTCAGCCAGCATTTCAGAGAGGGCATTGAATACTTCCTCAGGAGACATCACCCCCAGGGTATCCGGCAACATGAAATGATCGATGCCCAGTTCACGTGTTTTCTCGACCAATGAAAACACGTAGTCCTTGCTGTCGCTGAAGCCGTTCGACCAGTCCTCAAGGTACATATTCACAGCCAGCCTGTTTTTCACTGCATAGTCGACGGTTTTGATGATGTCGCGTGCATGCTCGACAAGCGTCTTTCCCAGTTGCTGCCGGCAATGTTTCTCGCTGCCCTTGGCCAGTAGATTGATCACCCTGCCGCCGCAGCCGACGATCCAGTCGACGCTCTTGCGGTGGTCCACATAGCCCAGCACTTCAACGCGTTCGAGAAATCCTTCCTGTGCCGCCCACTGGTTGATGTCCACCACGGCATGCTTTTCCCCGTGAGAAACTCTGGCCGAGGCGACTTCGATACGGTCTACGTTAAGCGACTGCAGCAGCGCGCGGGCCACGGTAAGCTTCTCGTTACCGGCGAAGGATACACCCTGGGTCTGTTCTCCGTCCCTCAGGGTGGTGTCCATCAAGTAAATGTGACGGCGTCTGGACCTCGATTCAGTACTCATCGCGCATGACCTGTCTGGGAACCTGATATTGTCATTACTCCTGTCCACCCCCAACTCGCCAGTGAAACACCGGGCGCCGATTCTACCAGATTTACCGGGTGATAAGCAGGCCCCGGACTGAAAAGCCGCATCCGATCAATTCAATCTTGTCCGGTATCGTTATATACTGCGCGCTTTATCGAAACAGTACAGGTGTACCACTATGCCCATATGTATCGGCGTGCCCGGGGAGATTCGCGAAGGCGAACAGCGTGTGGCACTGGTTCCGGATATCGCCAGACGCCTGATTAAACTGGGCAACGAGGTCGTCATTCAGGCCGGTGCCGGTGAGCAAGTCGGGTTTGCCGACAGCGAGTATACCGATGCCGTGATTGAACCCGACGTGGGGAAGCTGCTGGCTCGGGCCGATGTCGTGCTGGCCGTCAACCCGCTTACGCCGACTCAAGCGGAACAATTGAAACCGGGCTCCGTGCTGCTCGGGTTTCTCAATCCCTACAACAACGTTGAACTGATCAAAGCGCTGAAGCAGAAAAATATCAGCGCGTTCTCCGTCGAACTCATTCCGAGGATTTCCCGCGCTCAGGGGATGGACGCGCTCTCATCCCAGGCTTCCATCGCCGGGTACAAGGCGGTGTTGATCGCCAGCAACATGCTTGGGAAGTTCTTTCCCATGTTGACCACCGCGGCGGGAACCATCAGACCTTCCAAAGTTCTGGTGATCGGTGCCGGCGTGGCCGGACTTCAGGCGATCGCCACCGCACACCGGCTGGGTGCGATCGTGGAAGGTTATGACGTGCGCAGCGCGGTCAGGGAACAGGTTGAATCGCTCGGCGCCCGGTTTGTGGATATCAGTATCGCCGCCGAAGGCCAGGGCGGGTATGCGCGCGAGTTGACAGAGGAAGAAAAACAGCAACAGCAGGCGATTCTCGCGAAGCATGTGGCCACCGCGGACGTGGTGGTCACCACCGCGGCAATTCCCGGTCGACCCTCACCGAGAATCCTCTCCGCAGCAATGGTTCGCGGCATGAAAGGCGGTTCCGTGATCGTGGACCTGGCGGCCGAGGGCGGCGGAAACTGCGAACTGACCCGGGCGGGAGAAACGGTTATCGAAAATCGCGTCAAGATCTACGGCCCGCTTAACGTACCCAGCATGGTTGGCAACCACGCCAGTGAGCTTTACGCCAAAAACCTGCTCAATTTGCTGGAACTGGTAATACAGGACGGCGAAATAGTGATTGACCTGAAAGACCAGATCATCAACGAAAGCCTGGTTACCCATGCGGGCGCGGTTCACAACACCGCTGTGCGCGAAAAACTTGAAGGAGCATCGGCATGATTGAAGGTCTGGCGGCACTGTATATCTTTCTGCTGGCCGGGTTCACCGGTTTCGAGATTATCAGCCGGGTTCCGGTAATTCTGCATACACCGCTGATGTCCGGCTCAAATTTCGTTCACGGCATCGTGCTTGTCGGCGCCATGTTCGCTCTGGGTATCGCCGAGACGCCCATTGAGCAGACTATCGGATTTATCGCCGTGTTATTGGGTGCGGGCAATGCCGTGGGCGGTTACGTGGTCACCGAACGGATGCTGGAAATGTTCAAGCCCAGCAAGAAACCATCCCTGCGCGAGGACAAGTAGATGACGATTCTGATTCAGGGAAGCTATTTTGCCGCCGCAGCGCTTTTTATTCTGGGCCTGAAACAGATGAGTTCACCAGTGACTGCCAGACGCGGCATTATCTGGGCCGGCGCGGGCATGTTACTGGCAACGCTTGTCACGTTTCTGATTCCGGAAATTCTGGATAATGAACGTGCGGTCACTAATATAGCCCTCATCATTGTGGCCATCGCAGTCGGCGGCGGTTATGCCTGGCACACCGGTAAGCGCGTCGCGATGACCGATATGCCGCAGATGATCGCGATGTACAACGGCATGGGCGGCGGTGCCGCCGCCACCATTGCCGCGGTCGAACTTCTCAAGGCGCAGGCCGAAGTAGCCGAAGGTTCAGCCGCCCACATTGGCGACGCGCTGGGGCCGGATGTGGCAATACTTGCCATTCTCGGCGCGCTGATCGGTACCGTGGCCTTCAGTGGCAGCATCATCGCCTGGGCCAAGCTGGATGGCCGGCTGTCACGCAATAAGCTGCTGCCGCAACAACACTGGGTCAACGCGTTGATCGCGGTAGCGACTGTAGCGTTTGCGGTGAGCATCTACACCTCCGTATCCCTGATGCCGGTGATGGTGTTTTTCGGATTCGCACTGGTACTGGGAATATTTATTACCATTCCCGTTGGCGGCGCCGACATGCCGGTCATCATTTCCCTGTTCAATGCGCTCACCGGACTGGCGGTAGGCTTCGAAGGCTATGTCTTGGGTAACGCAGCAATGATCATCGCCGGTATCGTGGTCGGTTCGGCCGGCAGTTTGCTGACCCACCTGATGGCTGTCGCGATGAACCGTTCGGTCCTGAACGTATTTGTCGGCTTCGGTTCGGACAGCGGTGGCGGCGATGGAGCGGGCGGCACGGGTGGCAGCATGAGGGAGATTCAGGCCCAGGACGCGGGCATCATGATGGCTTACGCCAACCAGGTTGTCGTCATTCCCGGTTACGGCATGGCCGTTGCCCAGGCGCAGCACAAGATATGGGAACTGGCCCAGTTGCTTCAGGAACACGGAGTCGCGGTAAAGTTTGCCATTCACCCGGTGGCCGGCCGCATGCCGGGGCATATGAATGTGCTGCTGGCTGAAGCCGGCGTGCCTTATGACATGATTTATGACATGGAAGATATCAACGCCGACTTCAAGAAAACCACGGTCGCGCTTGTCATTGGCGCCAATGACGTGGTCAATCCCGCCGCAAAGAACGACTCCGCCAGCCCCCTGTACGGTATGCCGATCCTTCACGCCTCCGAAGCTGACAATGTAATCGTCATCAAGCGCGGTCGCGGCACGGGTTTTTCCGGCGTGGAAAATTCGCTGTTTTTCGCCGACAACACCCGCATGCTGTTCGGCGATGGTCAGAAAGCGGCCAGTGAACTGATCCAGTCGATCAAGGAACTTTCCTAGTGTCCTGTCCCATTGGGTAACGAGGCGCGAGACTATCCGACGGCCGGTCTCTTGCGCAGGCTGGCCGCCCTGCTCTACGACGTCTTTCTGGTCGCGGCGGTACTCTGGATGGTGGGGATCACATTCAATTTCGTGTTCGGCAATGCCAATGTGCAGTCGAGCCCGATACTGAGCAATCTGCTGTTCCTCTGCATGGTGGCGGGCACCGCCGCTTTCTATGTCGGCTTCTGGTGCGCGGGTGGCCAGACTCTCGGCATGATCGCCTGGCGCCTGCGGGTTCAGGATCCTCACGGCAGGCGGTTGAACCTGCGGCAGGCACTGATCCGTTTTGCGCTGGCGTGGCCTGCATTCTTCCTGTTCGGCGTCGGCTACCTCTGGATCTACCGCGATCCCGGCGGCGATGCCCTGCACGACAAACTTTCCGGCTCCCGGGTGGTTGTTCTGCCGAAAGACTTCAGCCCGTTCAAATAAAGAAAACCCGGCGTCCGTTTTTCAATTGGCAAACGGGCGGCGGGGAACCGTTGGCGCTAGCTCCCCCAAAATATCACCGGAACCCCCACAACCACAAACACCGCCCAGGCACCGTACACCGGCAGAAAACCGGTTACGGCCTTCACCAGTTCCTGGTGCCGCTGGGTAGTCCGCAAGGTCCGCCAGTAGGCCTGCAGCAGCAGACACAGGTGAACAAAAATCAGTAAATTGGCGCCGAGTACCACAAAGCGGTTGGGTGTCATTCCGTACTCCGCGAGCCGGAACACAATGGCCGACAGAGCCACCGCGTCGATCAGCAGTGTGACTGAAATCAACAACAGGTTAACGGCATCCATCGGCAGGGAAGAGCGCTGATCCCCGCGGTCGCTGACGCTGAACACCGTTATGCCCAGAACCAGCAACAGCAGTGCGTTGAAGGTTATAAGAAAATCACGATCGGTGTAGGGACTGTTTTGACCGATCGACATCGCGATCAGGTATCCACAGACGGTGACCAGAAACAGCGGTGCAAAGATGCGGGCGATGAGGCTGGCGATACGGCTGTCTCTTCGCAGCAACACCTCATAGATGAAAGTGGCAACCAGTGGCGCACTGACCACTCCGGCCACCACCACATTCCTCAGATACCACTGCTCGATATCCACTCCGGTGACGCCGAACAGCGCCACTGTGCAGGCGGTCATCACTATGCCACCCAGCAGAAGCAGCGCAACATAGACCAGCAGTTCGCCGTTGTAGCGGATAAACGCGAGCCGCTGACTGTCGCCGCGCCATTGATCGCGGGTAAAAGCCAAGCCCAGCCCGCACCAGAGGATGAGTGGTACATGAATCAACGCCATGGTTGCGGAGGCTGAACCCCTGTAATCAGGCAACACAAGCAATAAGGCCCCCACCCCAAGAATCCCCGTCAGCAGAACTCCATCAGGGTGACGAAAGGATTTCTCCTGCCGGCAAAACCAGACAATCAGTGCAGTCAATACGATGAAGGGCGCGAATCGCGGGTAGTACCATTCGGGGTCCAGCGGCAGCAAGGAAGGCAGCTTGACCATCATCGTTGCCACCAGCCCAAGGATAATGACAAAGAGCAGTGACCTGAATACCTGCGCGCTGCCGGTCTGGGCGTGTGCCTGGCTGTTCTCCCGGTTCCAGTACAACCGGGTGTGCCAGAAATGCAAAACCTGCGCATGGGGATGAAGTTGCAGAGCCTGGTCCAAGTGCCGGCTGAATGCTTCGGGATCCTGCTGGTAAAGACATTCCAACGTGTGTAAATCCGGCAGAGCGCCAATAACGGGATTGCTGTGCATTTTCCGTCTCCGTATTTCCAGAATTGTCCATGCGGGCCGACCAGAAAAAGATCACCACCAGGGCAGCCAGTGTAAGCGTGGTAATGATGCTGGTTTGCACGTAGATATTAATGTGTATTCTGTTTGATCGTTTCGTCATGGTGAATCAGCTTTGTAATGCAAAGTTGAGATGAAAAAAAAGGGTTGGGCCTCAGATGCGGGGTGGTTCCTTCATTGAGTTGACCAGATTTTCCATATGGGTGAGATACACCTCCAGGGCTTTGCGACCCTTGGGGGTCAGGCTGTATTCAGTTCTCGGCGTGCGTTCACTGAAGGTTTTTTTGCAGCGAATCAGTTTCGCCTCTTCCAGTTTGCGCGCGTGCATGGACAAGTTACCATCAGTTGTGTCCAGCAACGATTTCAACTCGGAGAAACTCAGCGCGTCCTGCACTGCCAGCGCGCTGACAATGGCCAGCCGCAGGCGTTCATAGATAAGGCGATTGACGCCTTCTCCAGTGCTGCCCCCACTGATGGTCTTGATGGCAAGCAAGGCGGAGTTGAGCTTTCTGGCTGTCGCAGTCTCAGTCATGATGTACTCTCGTGATCAAGAGGCCAAATACCATATGGGTAAGACCGAAACCGGCTCCCATCATCAGATTCGGCCAGGGAAGAAAGAGCGCAACCGCGCCCAGTATCAGAAAGCTGGCGCCCATCCAACTGATCAGGCGAATGCACTGGCTCCCGGCAGCCAGCAGACCAACCCCGTAGAGCAAAAGCCACAGCCCCGGCAGCCATTGCTCCTGGTTCGTGCGTACCAGCAACAGTGTCAATATACCGGCGGCGAAAAAAGCCGGTAGCAGGCCCAGCCAAAAACGGGAATAGCTGCCGGTCAACACGCTGCGGCCGGACTTGCGTGACTGGACCGCGGATGTCAACAAAGCCACCGCCGTGGCTGAGCCAGCCGCGCCAAACCACCTCAACAACCAACCGATTCCGCTGATATCGCGAGTCAACACGGCCGTCACCGAGCCGATGACTCCCACCGTGAACAGACCCCATCCCGGCATAGGTACGATTACCGCGGAGCGTTGCATGAGCGACCGGATGAGCCGCAGATCACCGGCCGCGCGGTTGCCCAGAGAGCTTGAATTGTCTGAATCGGCCATTTGTCACAGTGTACTTTGCAATACAAAGTTAGTCAACAGCCGACTGCTTTGGGCAAAGGGCGGGAGAATGCGGCGATCCCCTTTCCCGTCAGCGTACGCGGCGAAGCATGGTGGCGCCGATAATCAAGCTGATCAGGATGGGAAGGAGCACCGCGATCAGGGGACTGAAGCCATAAAGCAGGCTGGCGGGTTCCATCAGCTTCTGGACAATGGTATATCCCAGACCGATGCAGATGGCGATGAAGACCCGGAAACCCGCGCTGACGGAACGCAACGGCCCGAACACGAATGAAACAGCCAGCAGCACCAGGGCCGCCGTGGCCAGGGGTTGCAGAAGCTTTTTCCAGAAGGCGAGGTAGTAACTGCCCGCTTCCAGGCCTTCGGATTCGAAGAAATTGGCGAAGCGATACAAACCGCTGATGGATTGCCGGTCAGGCTCCACCAGCAGCACGCTCAATAATTCAGGAGACAGGTCCACCGGCCAGTCCAGCTGCGGATGCTGCCGTGTATTCACTTCTCCGGGTGCGATAAGGGTTTCACTGACGCTGGACAGCTCCCAGTAACTGGCCTCGCCACGGCGCCTGTAGCGGGCGGACTCGGCGAAACTGCTGGAGACCAACTGGCGATTTTCATCCAGACGGTAGCGGGTGACGCCGAACAATTCCTCGCCCCCGGGGGCGATTGCATTAATATGCACGAACTCATTGCCGAATTTCTGCCAGTTGCCACCCGCGTTGTTTATCGCTTGGCCTCCGCTTTGCAGCACGGACTTGCGGCTTTGGGCCGTCTGCTCAAGTTGCGGTGCAATGGTTTCTCCCAGCATCAGGCTCAGCAGCATAACCGCCAACGTGGGTTGCATGACCGACCACACGATGCGCCACGTAGGAACACCCGATGCCTGGATCACCGTAAGTTCATTTTGTGAAGCCAGAATGCCGAGACCTATCAGCGCACCGCCGAGTGCGGTAAATGGCAACAACTCGTAGATTTTGCTCGGCATTGTCTGCAGAACAAACAACGAGGCCCTGGCCGCGGTGTAATCCTCATCGGTGTCCGCCAGTTCTTCCGCCAAGGTGAAAATCAGGTCAACCATGGACATCAGCGCAACCACCACCAGCATCGCGAGCATCACGGTAATAGCGATATGCCGGTCGATTTTACCCACGGGCGCGCCTGATCTGAAATGTCGGCATTAACGTGTTTCTGTAGGCCATGATGCCGAGTACTGCATAAGCCACATGGACCCACCACAGCCCAACGGCCGGTGGCAGGCTGCCATCGGCGACCAGGTCACGGGACACCTGCAGCAGGATGTAGTAACTGGCGTAAAGCAGTGTGGCCGGTACCAGCTTGCTGTAGCGGCCGGCACGGGGACTGACCTTGCTCAGGGGAACGGCAATCAGGGTAATCACCGGTACAATCAGGATAAGCGAGATCCGCCATTGCAGTTCAGCCTGCAACTCCAGAGACGAAGCGGACAGCAGATCCATGGTCGGCACTGCCCTTTCCTCGTCAATGGCTTCAAACGCCGCCGGCTCCGGCAACAGTATCGATTGCACATCAAACTGTCCCACGCTCAACCGGGCCTCGCCGGGAATTCCCTCGTACTGCAACACGTTGTCCAGCCGCATGAAGCGCCGGCCGCTGGCTTCGTCCACTTCCGGGCGCGCTGAATCAGAAAGAATAATGCGGATGCTGCGTTCACCATCGCTGCTTTCATCGCCCCTGAGCGCGACGAACACCTGGTCCAATTGACGACCGCGGTCGGTTGAACCAATTTGCTCGGCATAGGTCACACGATTACCGTCAGCGAAGGACTGGAACTGTCCGGCCACAATCAAGTCGAGTTCAGTCAATTCTTCCTGGGACTGTTTTAACCGTTCGGTATGACCAATGCCCCATGGGGCGGTATGCAGGCTTAGCAGGGTAATGACCCCCACCATGATTGCGGCGCTGGCCATCGTCAAACCCAGTAGTTTTTTCTGACTCAGGCCGCTGGCAACCAGCACCGTCATTTCATTCTCGGCATACATGCGCCCGTACGCCAGAAGAATGCCGAGGAAGAATGCCAGCGGCAGAATGACCAAAAGAAAATCAGGCAGCCGGTAGAGCATGAGCAACGCCAGCACATTCGATGCCAGTTCGCCGGCCACGGCCTGTCCCAGATACTGAATGAAACGCTGCGTCAGCGCCACGACCAGCAAAATCACCGTGACCGCTGCCATAACCTGGAGGATTTGCTTGCTGAGGTAGCGAAATATGATCACTGTCTATTCCCGGGGGTTGCCGGCCAATCCGCGACAAAAGCTGCTATAGCGCAGGGCCGCCCGGGGAGAGAATCAGGCTACCCGTGACTCGGGCTGTCCAATGAGCGCGCGGAATGCGCGCGGGATTTCCGCGATCTTATGCTTGTCGAAATCAAAGAAGACAACACCCATTTTCGCATTGGAGACCACGGTTTCGAGGGCGCTGTTGGTTATCTGGAATCCGATGTCGAATCCGTACTTGTTCATCTTGCTTATGCCCACGTCAATAATCAACAGGTCGTTGGCAAAGGATTCAGACCGGTAATCGATGGCCATATCGGTGACTACCATGCCCAATCCGTAGATATTGGCCTCGGTGAAGCCAAGGCTGGCCAGAAACTGAAGTCGCGCTTCGTGGAGAATTTTTACCATCGCGACACTGTCGAGATGTCTGGCGTAATTTACATCACTGATGCCAACCGCGCGCTCCATGCTGAACATAAATTGATCAGGGGCACTGATTTTTACTCTGGGCATGACTTCTCCTTACGCTTTCTGTTGCCGTGAATAATCTGACAACCGAAAATCTGTTAGGTTCAACCTTGCCGGGCACACGTGGTATTTGATCCAGAATAGCGGCCCGATTTACCGTGTTAGGCACTCCGCCCTCGCTGTGACGGAAAAATTCAGCGGATTTTACCAGTTTCAATACTCAAAACTCCAGCATGGTTGCCGTGCTGCCACAGGCTGTTGCTTAAGTACCTGAATAACTTTAGGATTCGCGGTAAAATACGGAGCGTCGCCATTCCTGTTCACCCAATCATGAGCATTTGACGAACTCACAACCGACCTCCATGGTTTTGGAATTCACAAGGAGCCCTATGAAGTATTCAGTAAAAACCGACTCGCCGGACAAGCTTGCTACCGACTGCCTGGTGCTGGTATCTCACTTGAAATCAAAGCTTGGCTCCGATGCCAACACCGTGGATGCAGCAAGCAACAAGGCGCTGAGCAGCATTCTGCGTAGCGGCGATTTCTCCGGCAAACTCGGGGAAACCCTGCTGGTTCACGGGTTGTCGGGAATCAAGGCCAAACGTGTCTTGCTGGCGGGCGGCGGTGAACCCGGCAAACTGGATGCCCGTCATTTTCGCAAGCTGGTGCAATGTGCCATGAAGGCACTCGTTAAAACCCGCGCGGTTAACGTCCATTTCAGTCTGACCGGTATCAAAATCAAAGACCGGGAACCGGACTGGGCCGCGGCACGGATTGCACAGGAAACAGAAAGCGCCATCTACCGATACCAGGTCACCAAGAGCAGGAAGCAGGATAACGTCCATCTCAAGTCGGTCAGCGTCTCCCCACCAAAAACCGGCGGCAAAAAGTCGTATACCCAAGCTCTGGCCCTGGGTTCGGCCATCGGTGAAGGCGTGAATATCGCCAGGGAACTCGGCAACCTGCCCGGCAATATCTGTACGCCTTCCTACCTCGCCGATCAGGGCAGGCAGCTTGCTCGCAAGTATAGCCGCATAAAGACTCAGGTGCTCAGCGAGAAACAAATGGAAAATCTGGGTATGGGTGCCCTGCTCTCTGTCAGCGCGGGGTCCGCCCAGGAAGCCAAACTGATCGTGATGGAGTACCGGGGCAACGACAAATCCGGGAGCAGGCCGGTGGTGCTGGTTGGCAAGGGTATCACCTTCGATACCGGGGGCATCAGTATCAAACCGGGTCAGGCCATGGATGAGATGAAATTCGACATGTGCGGAGCCGCGAGCGTCATCGGCGCACTGGATGCGGTGGCGGCACTTGAACTGCCGGTCAATGTGGTGGCTATCATCGCCGCCGCAGAGAACATGCCGGGCAGCAGGGCGACCAAACCCGGCGACATCGTCACCAGCATGTCGGGAAAAACCATTGAAGTGCTGAATACCGATGCCGAAGGCCGGCTGGTTTTATGCGATGCCCTTACCTACGCGAGCCGCTTCAAGCCGCGTACCGTAATCGACATCGCCACCCTTACTGGAGCGGCGGTCGGTACTTTCGGAGAGCACACCAGCGCCCTGTTGAGTAATGATGACAAATTCGCCCAGGAACTGCTGGCGAACGGCCGTCAGAGCCTGGATCTGGCATGGCAATTGCCGATGTGGGATGACTATCAGTCGCAGCTGGACAGTAATTTTGCCGACATAGCCAACATCGGCGGACCACGGGGAGGCACCATCACCGCCGCCTGCTTCCTGTCCCGGTTCACTGAAAAATACCGGTGGGCCCATCTGGACATCGCCGGTAGCGCCTGGTTGTCCGGTAAAGAGAAAGGCGCCACTGGGCGGCCTGTTCCGCTTCTGGTGGAATACTTGCGACAACAGAAGCCCTGATTCATGAGCAAGGTCAATTTCTACGCTCTCAAGGACCAGCGCGAGGATGCCAGACTGGTGTTTGCCTGTCGCCTGGCGGAGAAAGCGTCGAGCCTTGGCCACAAAATTCATATTCATACCGACACTCAGGAAGAAGCGCGTCGGCTTGATGACCTGCTATGGCAGTTCCGGCCGGAGAGTTTTCTCCCCCATCAATTGCTCACCGAGTCTGGTCCCGACGGCCCCGTACTGATTACCATCGGCCATCAGACGGACACTCTCCCCCCCGCGGAAGTGCTGATTAACCTGAGCAGCACGGGAGCCAGCTTCAGCGATCAGTTCGCGATTATCAATGAGATTGTGCTGGGGGACGATGCCAGCCTGAGGGCCGGGCGGGAAAGTTATCGCGTCTACCGCGATGCCGGACACGAACTGACCAGCCATAGAATTTCCTGACCGCGAAGCCAAGTGGCGGCCGGTACGTTATACTTGCGCCTTTTCCGCGAGAATCCTGGAATAGACACACCTGCAGACCTGTTGGGTGATAAGGAAGAGGGATGGACAAGACATTTCAACCACAGCAAGTGGAATTCCACTGGTACAAAATCTGGGAAGAACGGGGCTATTTCGCTCCGAGAGGAAACGGCCAGCCTTACTGCATCGTAATCCCCCCGCCGAATGTCACCGGACGCCTGCACATGGGTCACGGGTTCCAGCACGCCATCATGGACGCCCTGACCCGTTATCACCGCATGATGGGCCGCAAGACGCTGTGGCAGGTTGGAACCGACCATGCCGGCATCGCCACTCAGATGGTCGTTGAACGTCAATTGCTGCAACAAGGTTCCAGCCGGCTGGAACTTGGCCGCGAAGCCTTCGTAAAAAAAGTCTGGGAGTGGAAGGAGGAATCCGGCAACGCGATTACGCAACAGCTGCGGCGCATGGGTTCGTCCCTGGACTGGTCGCGCGAGCGTTTCACGATGGATGCCGGGCTGTCCAGCGTAGTGGAAAAGGTCTTCATTGAACTCTATGAAGAAGGCCTGATATACCGGGGCAAGCGGCTGGTCAACTGGGACCCGAAACTGCATACAGCGATCTCTGACCTGGAAGTTCAGTCGGAGGAAGAACAGGGTCATCTCTGGCACTTCCGATATCCACTGCTTGACGGCGCCGTCACCTCCTCCGGCGAAACCTATGTGACCATAGCCACCACTCGACCGGAAACCCTGTTGGGTGATACCGCAGTGGCGGTCAATCCGGACGACGACCGTTACAGTGCTTTGATCGGCAAACAGGTAGCGCTACCGCTCTGTGACCGCAATATACCCATCATCGCCGACGAATATGTCGATCCGGAATTCGGCACGGGCTGCGTCAAGATTACTCCCGCGCATGACTTTAACGATTATCAGGTCGGTCGCCGCCATGATCTGGAAGTGATCAATATTTTTACGCCTGATGCCTGCATCAATGACAATGCACCAGAGCCTTTCCGGGGCAAGGACCGGTTTGAAGCCAGACGTGATGTCGTCAGGGCCATGGAACAAGCCGGCCTGCTGGAGAAAATTGAAGATCACAAACTGAAAGTTCCGCGAGGCGATCGCAGCGGCGAAGTGATTGAACCTTATTTGACCGACCAATGGTATGTATCGGTGAAGGCGCTGGCCGAACCCGCCATCAGGGCGGTCGAGAACGGTGACATCGAATTCGTGCCCAAAAACTGGGAAAATACCTATTTCGCCTGGATGCGCGACATCCAGGACTGGTGTATCAGTCGCCAGTTGTGGTGGGGGCACCGCATTCCCGCCTGGTATGACGAACAAGGCAATGTTTATGTCGGTCACAGCGAAGCCGACGTGCGCACACGGTTCAATCTGGCTGACTCGTTTGTCCTTCGCCAGGACGAAGACGTGCTGGATACCTGGTTTTCGTCCGCACTGTGGACGTTCTCCACGCTGGGTTGGCCGGAGGAGCGCGAATTTTTTGATGAATTTCACCCGACCGACGTGCTTGTTACCGGCTTTGACATCATCTTTTTCTGGGTCGCCCGGATGATTATGATGACATTGAAATTCACGGGCGAAGTGCCGTTTAGCAAGGTGTATATCACCGGCCTGGTCAGGGACGAGCACGGCCAGAAGATGTCGAAATCCAAAGGAAATATACTCGACCCGATCGACCTGATCGACGGGATCGGGCTGGACCAACTGACCGCCAAGCGTACCAGTGATATGATGCAACCACAGCTGGCGGAGAAGATCGCCCGCTATACCCGCGAGTCGTTCCCTGAGGGCATCGAGGGATACGGCACCGATGCACTCCGGTTTACGTTCTATTCCCTGGCATCCACCGGTCGCGACATCAAATTCGATTTGGGACGCACCGAAGGCTTCCGCAATTTCTGCAACAAAATCTGGAATGCGGCACGTTATGTCATGATGAATGCCGAGGACAAGGACTACGTGCTCGCAGCAGACACCCGTTCCATGAGCGTTACCGATCGCTGGATTCTGTCGCGATTTGCACGCACCACCACCGAGGTCCACCAGGCGATGACAAACTATCGCTTCGATCTGGTGACCCAGTCTATCCATGAATTTTTCTGGAACGAGTATTGCGACTGGTATGTGGAGTTGAGCAAACCGGTTCTCTGGGCCGACGAGGAAAATCCGGAAGCGGCAAAGGTCACGCGTTTTGTACTGCTTTCAGTACTGGAACAGTCCTTGCGGTTGCTGCACCCTTTTATGCCGTTTATCAGCGAGGAAATCTGGCAACGGGTGGCTCCCCTGCTGCAAAAAACCGGAGACAGCATTATGCTGGCGACTTATCCCGATGCCGGGGACAGCGCGCTGGATGCCTCAGCGGAAGCGGATGTGGAGTGGTTAAAGGGCGTGATAGAGGGAATCCGTAATATTCGCGGAGAAATGAATATTCCTCCGGGGCGAGAACTCACGGTGTTTCTGCGGCGCGGATCGCAAACCGACCACGACCGCTTGCAAGCCAACCGGCAGTACCTGACCAAGCTGGCCAAACTGGAAAGCATTGAATGGCTGGACGACAAATCGGATGCGCCACGCTCGGCCACCCAGCTTCATGGAAACCTGGAAATACTGGTGCCCCTCGCCGGACTGATTGATGTGGAAGCGGAACAGAACCGGTTAACCCGGGAAATCGGCAAACTGCGGTCGGCACTCGAAAGCATCAGCGGAAAACTGGGTAATAAGAAATTTGTCGCCAATGCCCCGGCGGAAATCGTGGAGAAGGAACGCCGTCGCGAGCAGGAATTGCAAGAGGCAACCCGGGCCCTGCAACAAAAACTCGAGGCGCTGCACAGCGACTAGGATGGGGGTCGGTGGCGAATGATTCTCATTCGCGACTAGGCTGGTCAGAACGCGTTAGTTGCCTGGCTTCCGCAGTTCCCGCGGCATGCTGAATACGATGTGTTCTTCAACGCCCGTCAGCTCAACCGGCTCTTCGCGACAGATTTCGCGCAAACGTTCAACCACCTGCCTGACCAGAACTTCCGGTGCGGACGCTCCTGCGGTCACCCCGAAACGGTTTTTATTTTCAAACCAGCTTTCATCCACATCGTCGACACTGTCTATCAGATACGACTCGCATCCCATCCGTTCCGCCAACTCCTTCAGGCGATTGGAATTGGAACTGTTGGGAGACCCAACCACCAGCAGCAAATCACATTCAAGGGCCAGTTGCTTGACCGCGTCCTGCCGGTTCTGGGTAGCGTAACAAATGTCTTTTTTGCGAGGACCATTGATATGAGGAAATTTCTTCCGTAGTGCGTCAATAATGCGTGACGTATCATCCATTGAGAGCGTAGTCTGGGTTACGTAGGACACACTCTCCGGATGCTTCACCTCGAGCGTGTCAACGTCGGCCACTGACTCCACCAGATAGATCTGGCCACCGGCGGTGTCATCATATTGACCCATCGTGCCTTCCACTTCAGGATGGAACTGGTGGCCGATCAGCACACATTCGCGCCCTGCTTCGCTGAATTTAGCCACTTCAAGATGCACCTTGGTTACAAGGGGACAGGTGGCATCAAATACTCTGAAACCTTTTTCCCTGGCTTGCTCCTTGACCAGTTGGGATACGCCGTGTGCACTGAAAATAACGATCGAGGAACGCCCTAATGCATCGTATTGGGGTATATCTGAAAGTTCATCGACAAAGATCGCCCCGCGTTCACGCAAAGTGTCCACCACAAATTTATTGTGAACCACTTCGTGACGCACGTATATTGGAGCGCCAAAAATATCGAGCGCCCTGTTTACAATATCGATTGCGCGGTCGACGCCGGCGCAAAAACCCCTGGGATTCGCCAATTTAATTGAAGTGCTGGTGATCTTGGACGGGATGTTCATGGTGTCCTGTGTGGTCCTGTGTGAGTGTTAAATTCAATGTCAAAGTCTGATTTCGACAACTTCCCTGTCCGCAGGCACAACGGAAATAATTTTTGCCCGGAACAGTATTTCTCGTCCCGCCAGCGGATGGTTAAAGTCCACTTCCACCCTTGTCTGTGTCATTGTTTTTATCACACCCGCCAGGTCAAAGCCACCGGCGTCCTTGAAGGATACCACGCTCCCCGGCTCCGCCGGCGCCCCCCCCGCGTCAAGATCAGCGAATCGGCTTCGCGGGAAAGATTGTACGTTGGCGGGGTTCGGCAATCCGAATCCCTTCTCGGCGGGCACCCTGACTTCCACCTCCTCCCCTGCGACCAGCCCCAGCAGACAGGCTTCAAAGCCCGGCAACAGACTGCCATCGCCGACAATGAAGGCCGGAGGACGGCTCCCGAAATTGCTGTCAATCTCCTCACCACTGACCAATGACAGGGAAAAATGCAAAGTCACCCGACAGCCCGGGCCGATTGGCGTTACAAATGGAGTCATGAATGCGCCACTGATAAGGACAAAATGCGGTAATGACAAGATCGCTAGGCGTAGTGTCGTATTTCACCCGATCCACTGATATTTTCCACACACCTGGCGCACAGATCCGGATGTGCGGAATCTTCTCCCACGTCGGGACGATAGTGCCAGCAGCGCTCGCATTTGGTGTCGCCGGAAGCCGCCACTACCACCTTAAGGCCCGGAATTTCGGTGTCCGCGGCATCCGGGGGCGACTCCGCAGTATCCCGAAGAGATACCCTTGACACAATCAGCGCAAAGCGCAATTCGTCTCCAAGCCGTTGCAGAGCCTGTTTCAGAGCTGTGTCGCAGTACAGGCTCAGGTCGGCACTGAGGCCGGAACCGATCACTTTGTCCGCGCGCTTGTTTTCCAGCTCTTTGTTCACGGCGGACTTCACCTCCATGACGCGACGCCAGAAGTCATCGGTAAATTCGGCGGATTCGGGCAACGGTTCAATCCCTTCGTCGAAGCCCGAAAGGAAGACCGAGTCGGACCGCTTGCCGGGAATGTGTTGCCATATCTCGTCGGCGGTGAAACTCAAAACCGGGGCCACCAGTTTCGCCAGCATTTCCACGATATGATACAACGCCGTTTGCGCCGAACGTCTGGCCACACTGTCCGACTTGCTGGTGTATTGCCTGTCCTTGATCACGTCAAGATAAAAGCCGCCCAGCTCTATTACGCAGAAATTATGTACTTTCTGGTACACATTGATAAAACTGTAATCGTTGTAATGTCCGAGTATCTGCTTTTGCAGGCCCTGCGTGTATCGCACTATCCAGTAATCCAGAGCCAGTAGCTGATCCGGTGGCAACAAGTCCCTGTCCGGGGCAAAACCGTTCAGATTCGATAACATGAACCGCGCTGTATTGCGGATTCGTCGATAGGCATCCGCCACCCGTTTGAAAATTTCGTCAGACACAGTCATTTCGCCGCGATAATCGGTGGCGGCGACCCACAGCCGCAGGATATCCGCACCGTATTGTTTGTAAATCTGTTGCGGAGCCACGGTATTACCCAGCGACTTGGACATTTTGCGGCCGTCGGCGTCGACAAAAAAGCCGTGGGTGAGTACCTGCCGGTACGGTGCCGTGCCGTACATCGCCACCGCGGTTTTCAGCGAAGATTGAAACCATCCCCGATGCTGATCTGATCCTTCCAGATAAAGATCCGCTGGATAACCCAATTCCTCCCTCTTTTGCAGTACAGAGAAATGAGTGACCCCGGAATCGAACCAGACATCCAGAGTATCGCTTACCTTGACGTAATCGCCCGCTTCTTCGCCCAACAATTCCCCCGGTCCCAGTTCAAACCAGGCTTCGATGCCATCTTTCTCGATGCGCTGCGCGACCTGTTCGATCAGTTCAGGAGTACGCGGATGCAGTTGCTGGGTTTGTCGATGAATAAACAGGGTGATCGGCACACCCCAGGTTCGCTGGCGCGAGACGCACCAGTCCGGACTGGCCTTGAGCATCAATTCAATTCGCGCCTGGCCCCAGTCGGGAATCCACTTCACCTTTCCTGTTTCGTCGAGCGCGGACCGCAACAGATTCTTTTCCGACATACTGATAAACCACTGCGGCGTGGCGCGGTAGATCAGTGGTGTCTTGGTACGCCAACAATGGGCATAACTGTGGGTAATCTTTTCCGCCGCCACCAGTGCCTGAACGTCTTTAAGCACCTCAATGACTTTTTCGTCCACCTTGTATACGTGCTCACCCGCAAAACGTCCCGATTCGGCACCAAACACGCCATTCTCATCAACCAGGTTCAGTGTTTTCAGACCATAGGCGCGCCCGACATTAAAGTCATCGATGCCGTGGTCGGGAGCGGTATGAACCGCGCCTGTCCCGGCTTCGGTTGTCACGTGTTCGCCGAGAATCACCGGCACCTCGCGCTCCGCGAATGGATGCCGCAGCATCAGATTTTCCAGTTGGCCGCCCTTCACGGTACCCAGACGCTGGAAATCACCACAGCCGTAGCGTTGCATGACATCATCCAGCATGGCATCGGCGATCACCAGATATTCGTCCGCGTCTCCGAAATTGCACTGCACGAGTGTGTAACCGAGGTCAGGGTGCAGACACACCGCCTGGTTGGCAGGCAGGGTCCACGGCGTGGTTGTCCATATGACAATTGCAATGTCGAGGCTGGTATCAAGCTCGCTCGGATCCAGCTGAAACGCCTGTATCAATCTGGACGCATCCTCCACCTTGAACCTGACATCGATAGCGAACGAGGTTTTCTCCTGGTACTCGACTTCGGCTTCCGCCAGCGCCGATGCACCGACCACACTCCAGTAAACCGGTTTGAACCCCTTCACCAGGTGCCCATTCTCCACGATTTTTCCAAGCGCCCGGACAATATCGGCCTCGTTGCGGTAATCCATGGTCAGGTACGGGTTTTCCCAGTCGCCGAAGACCCCCAACCGGATAAAGTCCTGCTTCTGGTTTTCCACTTCCCGGGTGGCATATTCCCGGCAGGCCTTGCGGAATTCGGCGTGGCTTATTTTCTGTCCGGCCTTGCCTTTCTTTTTTTCCACATTGTGTTCAATGGGCAGACCGTGACAGTCCCAACCGGGAATATAGGGCGCATCAAAGCCGGCCAGTTGCTTCGACTTGACGATAATATCTTTCAGTGTTTTGTTGATGGCATGGCCCAGATGCAGATCGCCATTGGCATAGGGGGGGCCATCGTGAAGTATAAAGCGCGGCTTGCCGGCCTGCTTTTCGCAGACCCGACGGTAGAGATCCATTTGTCGCCACTTCTTCAGCATCTCGGGCTCGCGCCCGGCCAAATTTGCCTTCATTGGAAACGCCGTGCTGGGCAAGTTCAGTGTGTCTTTATAATCACTCATGGGGTGTACTGCTTCCTTGGTTTGCCATCCAGTATCAAAGTTGCGCCTCCGGCACCGTTGCAGGAGCACGGGCCAAAGAGCTGAATTATACACATCAGGGGTTTATCGGGGACCCTTCAAAGTACTCGCGGACCCGCTCAACATCGTCGGCAATTTGCTTCTTCAACGCGTCGAGTGAATCGAACTTCTGCTCTTCTCGAATTTTGTGGCGAAAGATCACTTCAATCCGGCTGCCGTACAAATCAGCGTGAAAATCAAGCAGATGCGCCTCGAGCAGGGCCTCACCGCCGTCGGAGACTGTGGGGCGGTAGCCGATATTCACCGCCGACTTGAGCACTTTCCCAGCGACCAGAGCCTCGCAGGCAAAAACCCCGTGCAGCGGAATTCGGCGGCGGTGCGGATTGACGTTGCAGGTGGGAAATCCGAGGTCGGTTCCCAGATGCCGTCCTGCCACAACATCTCCCTTGATGCTGTAAGGACGACCCAGCAACAGGGCTACCAGGGGAAAGTCGCCCGCGGCGAGCCGGTCACGAATATAGGTGCTGCTGATGCGTTGTCCGTTTCGCTCATAGGTTACCGTTTCCTGCACGTCGAATCCCAACTCTTCGCCCATCGTGGTAAGCAGAGTGTAATCTCCCCGGCGTTGATAACCAAATCGGAAATCACTGCCTACGATAAAAGACGCCACACCCAGACCGGAAACCAGAATATCCCGCACATAGTCCTCGGCGCCGAGCCGGCTCAGCGCGCGGTCAAACGTCAGTTGGAAAACGAAGTCCACTCCGTAATGCTCCAGCAGTTCCAGCTTTTCCTCCAGTATCGTAAGCCGCGCCGGGCACTCGTCCTCCGTTGCAGCAAAAAACTCTTCCGGGTGCGGTTCTATCAGAATCACCAGCACTGGCAGTTCGAGTTCTCGCGCCCTGTTCTTCAATTGCGCGATGATCAGTTGATGTCCCAGGTGTACGCCGTCGAATTTGCCAATAGTGGCCACGCAACGGGAATGATACTGGCGGAAGCTCGCAGGGTCTTTCACAACAATCATTGGGTAATCCGGTGAGTCTTCTAATCGTGGGAAGATTTTTCATCGCGCAGCCGACTCAGACCGCGTTTCAGCATGATACGGCCAAAGGCCAGGGAACAGGCAACGATAAGCACAGTGGCAACCATGACGTTCACCACCGAAACCGGGTTCGGTCGGAATACGATGAACAGAAAATTGACTGTCATCGCGATAGCCACCAACAGCGAGATGGCCGCTAATACCAATTGAAAAATAGCCTGAAGTTTATTCATGAATCCCGAAGTTCATTCACGCGGAGTCGGAATTGTAATTGATTCACACCAGGCATGTCAGGTTATCCGGCCACAAATGGCGACGGGGCGGCCCCAGCACAACCGGGTTGGCTGGCAATGAGCGACAAACGGCTGCTATTATGCCCAATTCCCTGTCCAACGCTAATGACAAGTCTATGATTAGCAAGATAATTTTAACAGCCTTGGTGATTCTGGTGGCGGTAATATTCGTTCGCCGGCATCGCGGTGCCGATTCATCGCACACCAACAACACGCGGTCACAGCAGAAAGAAACGGCGACTGCGTTGAAGGACGGATCGAAAGTCAGCCTGAAAAAGTCTGAGCAACCCACCGGGCGAGGGGGAGACATGCGACTGGCGGCCTATCTGTTTCTTGCCCTGATGCTGGGCCTGGGTGGGGTACTCTACTACTACCGCTGGCAGGAAGATCACGCTATTCTGACGGTGCGCTTGTATCGTGACGGCTCGGAGCAGGCCATGACCTACGAGGTTTACCGGTACCAGCTCGATTCCCGTTCCTTTGTGACAACTGACGGCACAACTGTCACGGTGGCCGACAGTGAGCGAATGGAAGTCGCCGGGCTCGAGTAAAAACCGTAGCAGTCCGGCACAACTGTTCTGAACGGAACGTACTGAGACGAGGTACCGAATCATGTCACAGGACAAACCGGCTGCTGCCGGCGGGTTCAAGGCCATTCAGTTTGTGATGTCCTGCGCAAGGCAGATCGGCACCCGCAAACTGGCTGCCGCCGTTCGGTCAAAAAACGCGTGCAAGGCCTGCGCATTCGGAACCGGCGGACAGCGTGGCGGTCTGCATAATGAATACAGCAATCGCGTTGAAATCTGCAATAAAAACATCCAGGCGCAGCTAAGCGACATTCGCGATCCGATTCCGGAGCAGATATTCAGCCACAATACCCTCGCGGAACTGCGCCAGTTGAGCGGCAAGCAACTCGAAGACCTCGGTCGTCTGGCCCATCCGCTGCACAAATTACCCGGCGACGTACATTACCGGCCCATTACTTATGAACAAGCCCTGCAGCGGATTGTGGAGCGTTTACGCGAGACGGACCCGCAGCGCAGTTTTTTTTACGGATCAGGTCGCTCCTCCAATGAAGCGGCCTTTGTACTTCAACTGTTTGCCAGGCTGTTCGGCACCAACAATGTGAATAACTGTTCCTATTACTGTCATCAGGCGTCCAGCGTCGGGCTCAGTGGCACAATAGGTACCGGAACAGCCACGGTACAGTACGGCGATTTACACAAGGCGGACCTGATACTGGTATTCGGCGCCAACCCGGCCTCCAATCACCCCCGGTTTGTCAAAGTGCTGCTGGAATGCCGTCAGCGGGGGGGACGGGTCATCGTGGTCAATCCGGCACGGGAAGCCGGTCTGGTGCGATTTGCATCCCCGGCCAATTTTCGCTCCCTGATCGCCGGTGATAACGAAGTTGCCTCTCTGTATCTGCAACCCCATATCGGCGGCGATATCGCCCTGGTAAGCGGTGTGGCCAAGGCGCTATTGTCTGGCGAGGCCATCGACAGAAAGTTCATCGAGCAGCATTGCTCAGGTTTTGATGATTATTGTCAATTTATTCAAAATCTTTCGTGGAACCGACTGGAAGACGTTTCGGGCGTATCACGAAAGGAGATGGAAAATGTCGCCTCAATTTACGCAACGGCCGAACGGGCGATATTCTCCTGGGGCATGGGGCTGACTCATCACAGCAATGGAACCGAAAACATAGAAGCCTTGTGTAATCTTGCCCTGCTTCGGGGAATGATCGGGGCTCCGGGCAAAGGTCTGCTACCGTTGCGTGGACACAGCAACGTTCAGGGTGTCGGCTCAATGGGCATGACGCCGGTACTGAAACAACAGGTGTTTGACGCCCTCGAAACCAAACTCGGCCTCACCCTGCCCCAAACCGCTGGAATGGATACCCTGGCCTGCGTACAGGCGGCCTCCAGAGGTGAAATCGATTTTGCTTTTTTGCTGGGCGGCAATTTGCATGCCGCCAACCCTGATGCCGCCTTCTCCGCCACGGCGCTGGACAGGATTCCGTTCAAGGTCATGCTCAGTTCCACCCTCAATCAGACCCATCTGTTTGGAACCGAACAGGAAAATATTGTCCTGCCGATACGGGTACGGGACGAGGAGACACAGGCAACCACGCAGGAATCCATGTTCAACTTTCTGCGCTTGAGTGACGGCGGCTTCGAGCGAATACCCGGCTTGTTGTCCGAAGTTGAAATAATTGCGGAAATCGGTGCCCGCGTTATTGACCCTGATAATCTGGACTTTAGGCAATTTCGCCGGCACCGGGCAATGAGACAGACGATAGCGAAAGTCATACCTGGATTTGAGGCGCTGGCTGACATCGACGTTTCCAAACAGGAATTCCATATAGGCGGACGGCATCTGGCCGAACCTGAGTTCGCCACCCCCGATGGACGAGCCGCTTTCAGGCTTCCGTCCGGATCGGGGTTGCAGCCAAGGCCAGGCAATGCGACCGGAGAATTCATGCTGACCACGGTACGCAGCGAGGGTCAGTTCAATACGATTATTTATAGTGAGGAAGACGTTTATCGGCGGCAGCAGTCGCGACAGGTGCTGATGATGAATCCGCTTGATATGGAAGAGCTGCAGCTAACAGAGGGAGACCGGGTGGATGTGGGGAACGAAACCGGCGCATTAAGGCGGCTGACGCTGTCCGCGTATGATATTCGTGCAGGTAATGTGATGACGTATTTCCCCGAGGCCAATGTGCTGGTACCACAACTGACTGACTCACGCAGCCATACACCCGCTTTCAAATCCGTGGCGGTCAGGATTACCAGATCAGTCATGCCGGCCACGCAGTAACGGAATCTGTGGCTGCTGAAACTCCGGACCCGGTCAACCGGATGACTCCCTTGTTTCCTTCCACCGGTTTCAGGGCAAATTCTATCAAACTGCGCAGGTCGCCCTTCACATTGACCAGTATCAGTTCCGTGCGTTCCATAACCAATATAGACACCGCCTCGATCTCATTCCTGTTTTCATTGATACCGACCATAACCCAAACGAATTCCGCGGGCTCACGTACCTTCACGACTGTCTGCCAGACCAGGTTCCGGTCACGGGTCATCATGGCTTGCTCCACGTTCAGATGGCGGGCCTCGCGCAGGTTTTCCACATCATAGACAGCAATCTGCACATCATCGATAGCGGAAAAATTGAAATCGATGCCGACGGTTGCGACATCAACCAGATTCATTGCCACGGACCCCAGTGATAGCGCGAAGGCTTTTTCCAGTTTCAGTTCGGGCATCTGCTGTGACAATGATGCCTTCACCGAACGGAATTCCCTGTCTGAAAGCGAAAAGCAGCCGGAGAGTATTGCCAACAACAGCACCAGCACGCCTGTATGCCACCCCTTACTGGTCGGTGTTGTCATCGGAATAATCCAGTTCTGAAAGTTCATCAATTTCGAAACGGGCCGCCAGCGCGGCGATATCATCGGGGCTGATATCACCCACAATATTTATAATGACCGCTTCCCGGGGTTCAGCCACCATCACCGCGATGCCGTGAATAAGGCTGGCATCGCTGGATAGCCGAAAGTAGACATCGACGTGTTCCTCGTCATCCCGTACCCTGACAACCCGTTCCCACTGCTGGGCATCCAAATCGGTGGCTATCTCGGCCATGGACGCGGCAACCCGGTCACGGTCCATACTGCTGTTTTCAAATACCCGCACCTCCACCCGCAACAGTTTGGAAATAAATCCTGCGGCTTGGGCATCCTGGTTACGGATAATATTGGTTATCAGGTTAAGTAGTGGTTCTTTGAGACTGACTTCCACGTTCGGCTCGGCGCCGGTGATGGCGGCAAGTGAAGAAAAATCCACATAACCCGGGTGATTTGCCAGGTCAGCGTCGGCAGCCAGCAAAGGCTGGACCAACAAAGCCTGTAATGCAAGCGCTTGTAAAAACTTCATGGGTGTTACCTCGCAAATTATAATGACTGACGTATTTCGGCTCGGGTACTTATATAGGCCCATCAACAGTGGTTGCGTCCGGGTCCCCGGTCCCCAGAGTGCGCAGGGAAGCATCAATTGAATCCTGCAATTCCATGACAAACCGGTTTTCAATAATTGTCTCCGCGCGTACGGTCACAGCATTGAGATAGTCAATTGCCACTTCGAGATCACGCATTGCCTGGACAATCTCGTCCTCGGTGTATTGTTCACCTCCCGCCAGCAGCGATGGTTCAACGCCCGTTTCATCGGGCGTGCCAATCCATCCTGCGTTGAGCGCAATCGCTACCCCCATGGCGCCAGCCAAAGCGATCGGGGCACCAATCTGAAGCGCGGATGGCACTGAATCCAGCAGGTTCCGGAGGCGCTCCATAAAACCCGCTGGCCCCTGTCCGGAGACACCTGCAAGTCGGTTTACCGGCTCCAGAGCCTGTTCGGAACAATCCATGACAGGCAAAGAAGCCACCTCGTGCAGCAGCATCGTGGCGTAGCGCAATTCAGCGGCACAACCGGAACAGTGGTCCATATGGTTCCGGAATTCCCGTTCCTGAACCGGTTCCAGTCCGCCGTCCAGATAACTGTCCATCTGCAGTTGAAAACCCTGGCATTCGTTTTTAAAAGTCATGGTGTCACCTTTGTCACTCGCTCTGCGGGTTTCAGGTCCAATTCATCAATCAGTTCATGATCCACCGCCAGTTGCCTCAGCGCGGTATTCTCTCTCAGGCGTCTGCGCCCTCTGTGCAGGTAAACCTTCACCTGGCTCTGGCTCAGTTCCAGAATGTGGCCTATTTCCAGGTAACTCATCCCTTGCACATCGCGCATGATGATGATGCTGCGAAACGGATCCGGCAGGTCACGAATGGCAATCTCCAGTCGCTCCCTGAAAGCGTCGGTTTCGGGAAGGGCCACGTCCGGGGCCTCGGCCTCTATCAGTTCGTCGGTGATATGCTGCCTTGATGACTTGCGTTTACGCACATGATCCACCACCGCATTGCGGGTGGTACGCATCAACCACGCACCCATCTTGTCATGATCAATCCGGCGCCAGTGCTGCCAAAGCCTGATAAACACGTCCTGAAGCACATCCTCGGCGTCTTCCCGGGTGCGCAGGCTGTAATAGGCAAAGGAAAACATTTGCCTGCGGTACTGCTCTATCGCCTGTTGGTATTTTGCTAGCATTGTTGATTCAGACGAGAGCCCCCGTCGGGAGGTTACAGAAAACGGACAAAACCCGGTGTTTGCACCCAAATTCCGGGAAACCGACCAGTTTATAGGCCCATTGGTCGATTACCGCTGCATTGCAGGGTCAATCGTTGCTAAACTTGCTCCACATTCGCCAAGCGTATACAGAGACTCGTTAATGTCGCTGCTCAAAAACCTTTCGGTCGCCCTTCTGCTTCTGTTGCCTGCCACGCTGCAGGCGGCGGAAGAATTCATCACGCTGGATGATAATATAGAAATCAAGGTGTTTGTGTTCCATCCGGAGGAAGCCGGGAGCGGACCGTGGCCCCTCGCCGTGTTGATGTCGGGCGGCAGGGGTAATGAATATGTCGCCAGGGCGCAATTCTGGCTGGGGCGTGAACTGGCGAGGCGGGGCTGGACTATCGCAGTGCCGGTTTCTCCAAACAGGACTTACTTCTCAGGTGAAGGCGGCCGGCGCATTCCCGCCGTTATCGCGAGATTGCAGGACTCACCGAGCATAAAGGAGGGCCGGGCGTTGCTGGTGGGGGTTTCATCAGGCGGCACCGAAGCCATCGAGGTCGCGGCCCGACATCCCGTCACGTTTCTTGGCGTGATGGCCGTTCCCGGGAGATTGAGAGACGACACGGACCTGTCGCCTCTGGCGGGTATGCCAATTTATCTACGCATTGGCAGTAAGGATAATTTCAAGTGGGACAAGCGCTTTAATGACATGGTCGCACGACTGGAAGCTTCAGGCGCTTTGGTCAACGCCAAACTGGTGCCGGATGCCCGGCACGTGTTCGAACTGAACTGGGACGAACTGGAGTCCTGGCTGAACACCCTGAAATAGGTATTCAGCCGGTTCTGTACGTTTCCCCCATGCAGGGTGAACGCGAAAGGGCACGGACAAACGACAAACAGCAGGCAATAAAGAGCCCCCTCAGAACCGGTCTTCTTCAATCCAGTAGTTGCTTACGAATCCGTCCATAAACTCAATTGACAGCGTCTCGATTCGCTCCTCTTCCACATCCACGGAAAACAGCAGAAACAGGCCAACCTCGGTATCTTTTTCCGACCGGTTCCGATATTTCCAGATTTCGGTGCCATCGGCATAGCTTAGCCGGGTGGCGGGCTCTCCGAATGAGGTGCGCACCCAGTCAATATCGGACTGGCCAAGCTGTATACGGTGAACATCGGCTTCATTCCATACTGACTGGAGGTTTCTGCTGTCAGAATTGACTGTCAACAGACAAGCTGACAGAGAAAAGCATGCGGCCACTAGCAGCACTATTCTGGTCATATTTCTTCTCCCGGTTGGTTTTCTTCTTCAGGGGCTGAGGCTCCGATAGACAGAACCCGCCACCCATTTCCACCCATTTCTTGTTTGGACGTTACCCGACTGGAAAAGTTACAGGCAATGAATCAGGGCTACAGTCCGGGATTTATAACACCTTGTGCCTGAACCGGGGCTGAATAAGTTATCCCGGGCCGGTCCAACAATCAGTGACCAGAAGTATGCAGTGCCGACAGGCTGCTTTGTTGTAATCGTTCCAGAAACCCTCCATAACAGTTGACAGGCATTTTGAAGAAGCTACAATGCGCGTGCCGTTCTAACAATGTGTACCGGTTTAATCCGGACCGACAGCGTTACGCCGTCCACCATGAATGAGCCTGACTACCTGACAAGATAAATATTGTGAATATTAATAGCCTGACAATTAATTCCAGCATGCCCCACCACTCTCCGTCCCTACCGGGTCGCGTGGTGTGCGTATGCGTGGAAAAGACCTGGAGGTCCGGCTTGGAGTAATTTCTTGTAATTAGTCACAGCAGATTCAAAGAAAGACCTCCAAGTCCGAACCAGGCTTAGAGGTCTTTTTTTTTGCTTCTTTCAAAGAATTTTCCCGACAGGGAAATTTATCAATACCCAGTCACTGCGGGTAGAGGATCGCTCGTGCTCGAAAAAATACAAAGAAACATCAAACTGATATACGGTCTGGCGTTTTCCCACAGCTTCATGGTGATCATGCCGGTCATTGTGCCCTTTTTTATGTCGAAGGGTTTAAGCCTCAGCGAGATTTTCTACCTGCAGGTCATTTATGCATTGACTATTGTTCTGCTCGAAGCACCATCGGGTTATTTTGCGGATCTGCTTGGACGGCGAATTGCTCTGATCTGCGGCAGCGTCGCCCACGGTCTCGGATATTTCTATCTAAACCTGGTGGATGGCTTCGCCGGTCTTGTGATTTTTGAAGTAACGGTCGGTGTCGCTGCAAGCCTGCTGTCGGGCGCGGACCTGGCCTTGCTCTATGACAGCCAAAGGGCACTGCAGGAAGAGGATCTTCCCCATAGCAGCGGAATTGCACATCTGGGTTTCCTCAAATCACTGGCCGAAGGTCTCGGCGCGTTGTTCGGTGGCGTGCTCGCCATGTACTCGTTCGATCTGATGATAATAATCCAGTCAGTCAGTGCATGGATTTGTCTGGGCCTGGCCCTGCAACTGGCTGAACCGCCATCTCGCGAAGAAGAGTCAGGTCATGATCTCCGGCTGGCAACGATACTTCGGTTCATATGGTATGCAGACCCTGTGCTGCGTAACGTGTTTATAGCGATTCCCGCTTACAACCTGGCCACGTTGCATGTGGCCTGGCTGGTGCAGCCTTACTGGGAGTCTCAGGGAATCAGCCTCGCGGTGTTCGGCGTGCTCTGGTGTCTGCAAAGCATTACTACCGGTGTGGCCTCGCGGATTGGATATGTCATCGAACGCCACCACGGTGCAATATTTTCACTGGCACTGATTGGCGTGTTGCCCATTGTGGGATTGTTCGGACTGGCCATTGTGGATGGAGGGGCCGGCATGGTGCTTGGCCTGTTGTTGTTTTTCGGCCGCGGACTCAACCAGGTTATTCTGGTGAATGCGCTTAACCGAAGGGTACCTGGCGCCTTCCGGGCGACGGTGAATTCACTTACCGGTTTCTCTTTTCGGCTGGCCTTTATTGTCAGCGGACCCTTGATTGGCTATGTGGCGGAATACCACGGACTGCACTCTGCGTTTCTGGTGCTTGCGGTGTCATCCATCTGTTTCTTTGGGCTGATCATGCTACCGCTCATCAAATCGGTGCAATATCTGTTACGGGCGCCGCTATGAACCTGGCATGAATCGGTCCCTCCCTTGTGGGCGGTCATTCCCATCTCCCTCCCTCGAATGACCGCCCTTTTTTTTTGCCTGAGACTTCCTAACAACGATGCACCAAGATGGTTCATTTTTGGCTCTTCTGCATCGCCCTGCCCGGACCCTCATGCACCATTTCAGAACACGCGCTCAACTCGGCCGTTGAGGGTCTGCTCACCATTGGTGCTTTGCCAAACCTCATGTTAAAGTCTGCTCCGTCACGCTCAACGATTCCGCCAGGAGAGAGAAGCATGAAACTTATTACCGCCATTATTAAACCGTTCAAATCCGACGACGTAAGAGAGGCCTTGTCTGAACTCGGGGTCAGCGGGATGACCGTCACAGAGGTCAAGGGCTTTGGTCGCCAGAAAGGCCACACCGAGCTTTATCGCGGAGCTGAATATGTCATCGATTTTCTGCCCAAGGCAAAAATTGAAGTTGCGATAGAAGATGGCATGCTTGACCAGGCGGTTGACGCCATTTGCAAGGCGGCACATACCGGACAAATCGGAGACGGCAAGATATTTGTCAGTAATCTTGAACAAACGATTCGAATTCGAACCGGAGAAACCGGTAACGATGCACTGTAGTTGGGACTTACAGTTAGAGGATTATTTGATGACAAAAATAAGAACGACCATGAAAGTGAAATTTGTGACTTTGCTCTTTCCCTGCCTGTTGCTGGTGCCGTCAATGGCTTTCGCCCAGGATGAACTGAACGAGGGCAACACCGCCTGGGTACTCACCTCAACCGCGCTCGTGTTGTTCATGACCCTGCCCGGGCTCTCGCTGTTTTACGGCGGTCTGGTTCGGACTAAAAACGTACTGTCGGTACTGATGCAATGCTTTGCCATTGCCGCCGTGGTTTCCCTGCTCTGGTTGCTGGTGGGCTACAGCATCGCCTTCGGCCCCTCGGAGTCCGGTTTCTGGGGGGGTCTTGACAAGGCGCTGTTTAACGGCGTGGTCCTGGACTCCATGTCCGGAGACATTCCGGAGTCGCTGTTCGCCACCTTTCAGATGACCTTTGCCATTATTACGCCGGCGCTCATCGTTGGCGCGTTTGTCGAGCGCATTAAATTTTCTTCCATGTTGCTGTTTACCGGTCTCTGGGTCTTGCTGGTGTACTTTCCGGTCGCCAACTGGGTATGGGGCGGAGGATGGCTCGGACAAATGGGCTTGATTGATTTCGCCGGCGGAACAGTTGTTCACGTCACCGCTGGAGTAGCTGCGCTGGTACTGGCGATAAGCCTGGGCCAGCGCAACGGTTTTCTCACCACCCGGATGCTGCCGCACAATATGACTATGACAATTACCGGTGCGGGCATGTTGTGGGTAGGCTGGTTCGGGTTTAACGCCGGCAGCGCACTCGGCGCCACCGGTGCCGCGGGCATGGCAATGCTCGCCACGCATTTGTCGGCGTCGGCTGGAGCCGTCAGTTGGATGGCTATTGAATGGGTAAAGCATGGCAAACCCAGTGGTCTGGGCGCGGTTACCGGAATGGTCGCCGGGCTTGCCACAATCACTCCGGCATCCGGTTCGGTGGGACCGGCCGGGGCATTACTGGTAGGCCTGGCGGGAGGCACGATCTGCTACTTCTTTACCGGCTATCTCAAGCTCAGGTTAAGAATAGATGACTCTCTGGATGTCTTCCCTGTCCACGGCATCGGCGGCATGGTCGGCACCCTGCTGGCCGGCATCCTGGTCTCACAGAATCTCGGAGTCTTCAGTGGGAATGGTTACGCGGAAGGCATGGCGATGGGTTCCCAGGTTGGCGTGCAAGCCATCGGCATTCTCGCAACAGCCACCTACACCGCTGTCGTCACCTTCATTATTATCAAGGTCGTGGGTTTGCTCTCCTCGGGCATCCGGGTCAGCCCGGAGCAGGAGCAGGTTGGTCTCGATATCACCGACCATGACGAAAAAGGCTACTCCATCTAACACGACTGGGGGTCTGGGGGTCGGTGGCGAATGAGAATCATTCTCCACCGACCCCATGCCGTCCCATGCCGTCATTAACACACTATAAGCAAGGAGCCTCGCATGGCCAATTATTCCCTTCTTCAACGTGGCCGACGCAATCCGACACTAGCACTCATCGGCGCGCTGGTCTGTGTACTGCTCTCCTGGAGTGCAACGGCCGCGGAGCTGCCCTTCGCGGAGCCGGAAAGTGTCGGAGTTTCCTCGGAAAGACTGCAACGGGTGTCCGCGTCCATGCAACGCTATATCGATCAGGACTTGCTTGCCGGGACCATCACGCTGGTGGCCCGAAAAGGCAAAGTGATCCACCTGGAATCGCAGGGCATGAAAAGCCGGGAAACCGGCGAGGCCATGACCGATGACAGCATCTTTGTCATTATGTCCATGACGAAACCAATCGTCTCCACCGCGCTGATGATGTTGTACGAAGAAGGCCATTTTTTGCTCACCGACCCGATCAGCGACTGGATACCGGAAATCGCTGACAAACAAGTACTGGTCAATAACGAAAAAGGCAGCTATCGCACCGCAACAAGAGAACCCGTTACCTTCCGTCATGTTCTGTCTCATACCGCCGGGCTTGATCCCGCCCGTGATCAGCTACGTGAGGAGGAAGCGGAGTTGCTTGGTCGTGCCGCCACCCTCGAGGAAACGCTGGTCAGGCGGGGGCCGCTGCCGCTGGCATTTCACCCCGGCGAAAGTTGGCAATACGGCAGTTCTACCGACTACGTGGCCCTTCTGGTGGAACGTATTTCCGGGCAGCCGCTGCGTGACTTCCTGCAGGAGCGGATCTTTGATCCATTGCAGATGCGGGATACGTTCTATATTGTGCCACGGGAAAAAATTAACCGGGTCGCCGCGGTCTACAGCCCCAGCGGCGAGAACAACACCATCGAGTTGTCACGCGCGCCGGAATACCGCGAGACTGCCTACTTTGGCGGAGTCGCCGGTTTATCATCCACCATCTCCGATTACTGGCGCTTTTCGCAGATGCTGCTCAACGGTGGCGAGCTCGACGATGTCAGACTGCTGAGCCCAAAAACGGTCAACCTGATGATTACCAATCACAGTGGCGATCATAACGTCTATGTGCGGGGACCCGGCTACGGCTTCGGCCTGGGTTTCGGCGTGCTGACCGATCCGGCCGCGTCACGGGATCCGCTGACGCCCGGCACATTCACGTGGGGTGGAGCCTGGGGCACGGTATTCTGGGTGGACCCGGTTGAGGAAATGATCGGCATCATGATGACGCAGATTACATCCTATAGCCACCTGCGGGTACGGCAGGAACTGGGCGTTACCGCAATGCAATCGATCATCGACAGCAACAGCAACAAACCGTTTTCAGTGAGGGCTTATCAGCCGCTGGAATAATGTGGCCGGATCTGGCGGTCTGACAGGTCCGCCTTCCGGCGCTAATCCAGCAGTTCATAAATACGGCGAATTGCCCGCACGTCGGCGCCAGGTCCGCGAATTTGCGCATAATTATCGCTATGGTTGGTCAAGTCTATGCGCTCGGCTGCCTGTTCGGCGGACAATCCCTCGCGCCGCAGAGCATCAGTTTTCTGCCAGAGGTCGTCGAGGTAGGCCTGTAAATGGCTGATCCTTTCCTTGCCCTGCAGAGGCTGACCATGGCCAGGCAACAGGGTTTCGAAGTCGAGTGATTTCAATCCTTCCAGTGTCGAGGGCCACTCGTTGACATGGGCGTCACCCATGTACGGCAGCGACGGCACCATCATGTCACCAGTAAAGATGACACCTTCCTGTGGCAAAAATACCACGACGTCACCGGCGGTATGCGCTCTGCCCAGATGGATCAGTCTCACTTCGCGGCTGCCCCAGTCCACCGCCTGAAACAGGGTCATGCGGGTTTCCAGAGTGATGTTCGGCGGGGTGGGCTGCACCTCGTCCAGCGCGTTCATATAATCTCTCTGCACCCGGTGTCGTTCCTCCAGCTCTGCCTTGCGTTGCGGATCGGTTTCCGCAGCGGCCTGCTGTTCCAGCCTGGCGACTGTGGCGGGCACGCCATCGGTAAAGCTTCTAAAAGTGGATTCTTCCAGCACATCGCCGATTTCGCCATTGAGCTTGGCGCGGGTATAACTGTGGCCAATGATTTCCACTTCGCGGGGAAAAGCCTGGTTCCCGTGAGCGTGATCAAAATGGTAATGAGTGTTGACCAGATAGCGCACCGGTTTGTCGTTCAACTCGGCTATCGAACCCAACAGTGCCCGGGCGGCGGCCGGCGTCACGTGAGAATCCACTACCAGTACGTCGAACGCCCCTTCCAGCACCATGGCGTTACTCATTGTATTGACGGTGCCAGTGCCTGTCGCCTGCCAGACACCGGTAGCCATTTCAGTAAAGCGATGAGTATCGGTTTCCACGACGCGGCCGAATGGTTCGTTCTGCCCACGCGCATAACTGGCCATCACCGCGAGTATGAAGCCGGCAATTAAAGTGAGTTTGACCGTGGAGGATGCAGTTCGTCTTCTTGTCATATTATTTTCCTCAACCTATATACCTCAACCACCGATGATTTGAAGCAACCATTCTGAACTGTGATGCAACGGTTCGACGATAAATACGAGACAGAGAAACAGGGCAACCCACAGAGAGCCCAACTGTCCCGCGGATGGACGGTAACGCTTCGCGGCACCCAGCAAGGCTACGATGCGTTCCTCGACCTCGCGTTCACCAAAGGCTATCGCGACGCCCGGCGGCAGGAACGTGCGTTCCTGTAACAGCTTCTGCATTTTCAGCAGGACTTCGGCTACCCGCACCTCGCCAAAATTTTCCGCGGCCTGAAAGTCGCAGGCCTCCTCCGTCAGCAGGCGCAGATCATCCATGAGCCGATTACTCAACGCAGCGGGCAAGAGTATTCCGAAGACCCGCGCCAGCAACAGTCTGAGATTATCCCGTCGACGAAGATGCTCCCTCTCATGAGTCAGCACGATGTCCATCTCGTCACCGCCACAGCGGTCCAGTATGCCGTGACTTACGAAAACTTCAGGCCGCCACCAGCCCAGCGTGAACACCAGAGGCTCCCGCGAGTCGATCAACTGATAGTCGGCACGGGGATTTCCCAGTAGTCCGAATTGTCGGCGCAGATCGAATGAAGCCTTGATGTGGCTGAGGAGCCGGTACAGGCAAACCGACAGCATCCCGCCAGCCAGTACCAATCCCAGCCAAGTGAGGAATGCCGATTGTGCCACGGGCACATGGTCATCACAGGCAGCATGGCAATGACTGCCCACCAACAGGCTCTCAACAGCTGGCAGAAACAAGAGTGTGGTGCTGATCAGGCTCAGTAAAAATGGGGCGGCCCAGTAGCCCAGCAGAAGAGAACTACCGTAACGGGGATGCAGGTTAAACAACAGCCGCTTTACAGCAGGGTAAAGCAGCACGGACAGCACGCTGAGACTAAACCAGAAAGCAAGCCAGATCGCCGCGAATGAACCGATCAGATCAATCACCGGGCGACTCCTTCTCGGCGTCGCCGGCAGTTTTCAATTGGCACTTTTTGTCTTCGATCAATCTTTCCAATCGGTCGAGAGAGGCCGCGTCCAGATTCGCGGCAACGCTGACGAAGCTGCTGAGAATGGTATCCATGCGGCCGTCATGAAGAAGCTGAATGACGTCACCCATGAGTCTGGCGAGCAGATTCTGGCGTGAGATGCATGCGTGATACTGGTAGGCGTGGCTAACCTTGCGCCGCTCCAGCAGCCCTTTGCGCACCAGCCGTTCCACCGTTGATTGCATGGTACTCAGAGTCAGCCGTGTGGTCTGTTGATTGAAAATTTCAGTCAACTCTTTGGCTTCTATGCCCGGCGCGAGCCAGACCTGCTCCATCACCTCCAGCTCCAGCTGGCCCAGCTGATTTGTCATCACATTCGATGCGGATTTTTTGCGGACCATGGCAACTAAGCTTTTTCCCTTTGGTGGCACACACGTAAATCCGGCATCAACTGACACAAACGCCGAGCAGTAGTCGGTGATGACATCGCAAATTTAACCTTTATTTTTCAAATACTTAATTGTCATTATCCGGCTGCGGCGAGCCATGACTGGTCTTGAGCCAGATTCTTCAATACAGTCCCACTCTACATTAGCTGTCAAAACAAATGCAACTGGAACAGAATATGCCAAAAATGAAGTCTCTGGCGACAGGAGTCGCTACCGTAACAGCAAGTCTGATTGTCAATACCGCTGTCGCCGCCGGCATTACCGGTAACAGTATTGAAGAGATAACCATTCTGGGATCGCGCAATGCGCTGGCTGGAGACCCGGTGACCGCCACCGAAGGTGTGGTGACCGGAACACAGCTTGAACTGCGGCCGATTTCCCGCATTGGCGAACTCATGGAATTCGTTCCCGGCCTGGTGGCCACCCAGCACAGTGGCGAAGGCAAGGCGAACCAGTACTTTCTTCGCGGTTTCAACCTGGATCACGGCACCGATTTTTCCATCAACATCGACGGTCAGCCGGTTAATATGCCCACCCATGCCCATGGCCAGGGTTATGCCGATCTCAATTTTTTGCTGCCCGAAATGGTGGAGGCCATGCTGTATCGCAAAGGCCCCTACTATGGCAATGTAGGTAATTTCGCCACTGCCGGATCGTCGGATTTCGCCTACCGTAACGCGCTTGAAACCGGCCAGATCAGCTACGTTACCGGAGAGAACGAATACCATCGCCTGTTTTTGGGCAATTCCATTACCGCCGGAGACGGCACACTGACCCTGGCCGGAGCCGCGACCCGCTACGCCGGACCCTGGAAGCGGGATCAGGATCTGGCCAAGACCAATGCGCTGATCAAGTATTTTTCCGAGTCCAGCGAAGCGCGCTGGAGTATCACTGCAGCCCTTTATGACGGTATATGGGACTCAACCGACCAGATTCCGCTACGCGCCGTGCAGAACAACCAGCTTGACGAACTGGGCAATGTCGACCCCACAGTGGGCGGTGATTCCCATCGCTACAGCGTCTCGTTCCACCGCGAACAATTGCTGGGACCGGGCAGATTGCAGGTCAACGGCTACCTGGTGGATTACCAACTGGACCTGTATTCCAATTTTACCTATTTCGTCGAAGACCCCGTACGCGGGGATCAGTTCCAGCAGGTGGATGACCGCTGGATTTCCGGTTTCAATGCCGCCTATGCGCGCCCGCTGAATATCGTCGGAACTCCAGGCGAGTTGACCGTCGGCATTCAGTTGCGGCGCGATGACGCCGACGTTGGCCTGTTCAAAACAGAAAGGCGTCAGGCTTTCGCGACGGTACGCGACGACGGTTTCACGGAAACAACGCTTGGCACCTTCGCTTCCATCGATCAAACCTGGAACGACTATTTCAGAACTGAAGCATCGCTTAGGCTCGATCATTACCGCTTCGATATCGACTCCGGTCTTCCGGCAAACAGCGGCAAGACGAACGACACCCTGGTAAGCCCTAAACTTAACCTGATATTCAGCCCGTGGAACCATACCGAAACCTTTCTCAGTTACGGGCGGGGTTTCCACAGCAATGATGCCCGCGGGACCGTTATCACCGTGGATCCGGCAAGCGGCGACTTGGTGGACGCCGTGGATCCGCTGGCGAAGGCCAGGGGTATCGAAGCCGGCTTCCGCACCGCGGCCCTTCCCAACACCCAGTTGTCCGCTTCGATCTTTTCTCTCGAGCTGGATTCCGAACTGGTGTACGTGGGAGATGCCGGAGCGACCGAGGCACTTGGCGCCAGTGAGCGCCGCGGGATTGAGATAGGGCTGATCCACTCACCGGTGGCATGGTTTATTGTGGATGCCGATGTGACATTCACCCGGGCCCGATTCTCCCGCGCCGGCTCGGACGATCACATTCCCCTGTCAGTGGATCGCACCGCGTCGCTCGGGCTGTTACTGGACGATCTCAACGGAATCAGCGGTGGCCTCAGGTTCCGCTACCTGGGAGATGCGCCCCTGATAGAAGATGATTCAGTCAGATCCGACTCAACATTTCTGGTGAATCTGGAGGCTTCCTATCGAATCAATCCGTCCTGGAGTGTACACCTCGATGTGCTGAATCTTTTCGACAGCGATGACCGGGATATCACCTACCTGTACGAGTCGCAGTTGCCGGGTGAAGCCGAACCGGTGAACGACATCCATTTTCATCCTGTCGAACCCCGCGCGTTCAGAATCGGAATAAGCGGCACCTTCTGACACGATAACGATTGCCGCGCCGGTTCATCGTCGCCGTACCCCCGTCACACTATACCGCTGGAAACGAACAGGATCGGGCGGGTAGTCATTATTGCCAAATGATTGGTCAAATGCACTATTACTGCCTATTGCTGCCGTATGCGCTTATGCCTATACCTTTGTATTGTATGCCTTTTTTAAAAGTGGCAAGGCAATTGCTAACACTTGGACAGAACCCGGTATCGGCATTATTCGCTCAACGTAATGACAGGTAACAAATTTGGACACAGCGCGTCCAATAGTGAAAGATCGGAAGGGACAGGAGATGGAGATGAAAACCGTTAACAACAATCTGAGACTGGTCGCCGCCGCTCTGCTGGCTGTGGTGCTGGGCACATATCTTCAGAATGCCGGTGGCGCGGAAGCCGCCGAAGTTGAGAATATTTCCAGGATCAACGGCAGGGTGGAGGTGTCGTCTGATGAACACGTCGGTGATATCTCTCTCGTGAACGGAAGTATCAGCCTCGCCCGGGGTGCTACCGCAGGCGTGCTCGAGACAGTCAATGGCAGCATCACTGTTGATGGCAATTCGGAATTCTACGCTGCAGAAACCGTAAACGGCAGCATTCGGATCGCCGACCGGGTGCGGGCATCGGGATCAGTCTCCACCGTCAATGGATCGGTCACCCTCGGTGACGATGTGGAGGTGGACGGATCGGTCACGACCGTCAATGGCCGAATCCGGGCCGGCGGCGGTTCCGGAATAGCAGGCAGTGTGACAACAGTGAATGGTCAGATTTTGCTGACCAACACCACAGTGAATCGGGACCTGGCGACGGACAACGGGGATATCTCACTCACCAACGGCACCATAGTGCGAGGCGATGTGAGTATCGAAGGGCGCAAAAGGTGGTGGAACCGCCTGTTCAGTTTCGGCATTGGCAATGACCCGGAGCTGCACATTGATTCCTCATCGGTCGTGGAGGGGGACATTCATCTCTACCGCGCCGTGGATCTGAGAATCGAAGCCGGCGCCAGGACCGGAGACATCATCGAGCACTTCTGACGGGTACTCAACTCAGGCCGGTGCCGAGGCACCAGCATGTGTCGAATTTCATTCCCGACCTGTACGCCGAACTTCGGACTGAACAGTGCCTACTGACCTTCCATTTGCTGGTAGTGCCCCATCAGCATGCCAGTGGCCAATACATGACCCTCCATCGCTTCCAGTAACTGAGTCTTGTTCAGTCCCGCCGGAAGATCCAGGTCTTCATCAAGCGCGTATACCCTGAAGTGATAGGCGTGCAGTTTGTCGTCTGCGGGAGGTCGCGGACCAAAATAGCCTGTACGGCCGATTCCGTTGACTCCGTTGGTCATTCCCTCCAGACCTTCAGCCAGAAACTCGGCATCCGTAGGCAGACCTGACATCAAGCCGGTGGCGGATGCGGGAATATTGTAGGCCACCCAGTGAACAAACGGTTCAGGCGTCGGAGCAATCGGATCGTCCATGATCAGGGCAAGTTCTTCAGTGCCTTCAGGCAGATTGGTCCAGGTCAATTGCGGCGAATCTCCATCGCCGTACGCTGTGTTTTCCAATGGGACCGTGCCGTGATGATCGAAAGCACTACTGCTTACCGTGATCGTCTCCGGCGCATCGGCGGCCAGGGTTGAACCGGCCGTCGCACCAGCCAACAGCGCGATAGAAGCTAATTTGCCAACTGATTTTTTCATCATGATTTCCTTGACATGTTAATAAAACGTACACCCCGTCACGATGCGACTTATTCGGGCTTTCGGTCACGAAACCGGTCCGTCAGACAACCCTTCCAGCGCTTCGACGTGATCACTCTTCAGCCGCGACGGCGCGATCCCGCAGCAGGTATTTCTGCACCTTGCCAGTCGAGGTTTTATCGATAGGTCCAAATATCACTTTTTTTGGTACCTTAAAGTGCGCAAGCTCTTCCCGACAATACGCAATCAGTTCATCTTTGGTCAACTCCTGTCCGGTTTTCAGGCTGACAAAGGCACACGGTACTTCACCCCATTTCTCGTCAGGGCAGGCCACGACAGCGGCCTCCAGAATTCGGGGATGCTTGAAAAGTACCGATTCCACTTCGAGGGAAGAAATATTTTCTCCTCCAGAGATAATGATATCTTTCGATCGGTCCTTGATCCGCGCGTAACCGTCTTCGTGCCAAACCGCCAGGTCACCGGAATGAAACCAGTCTCCGGCAAAGGATGCCGCGGTTGTCTGCGGATTTTTGAGGTAGCCTTTCATGGTGAGATTGCCCCGCATAAAAATTTCGCCCATGGTTTTACCGTCTTTGGGGACGGGCTTCAGCGTCTCCGGATCGGCCACCATCATGCCGTCCTGAAGCGGCGAGCGCACCCCCTGGCGGGAGAGCAACTCCGCGCGGGCCTCCGTCTCCAGCTCAGACCAGTCTTCCTGGGGGGCGCAAACCACGCACGGACCGTAAGTTTCGGTAAGTCCATAAACATGGGTGACACTGAAATTCATTTTTTCCATTCCTGCAATAACCGCAGCTGGCGGTGCGGCTCCCGCCGTCATGGCATGAACGCGGTGATTGATACCCTCGCGCAGTACCGGATCGGCATTGACCAGCAGGTTGAGTACCACGGGAGCCCCGCAGAAATGAGACACCTGATGCTCGCGTATCGAGTTGAATATCTCTTCGTCGCGAACATGACGCAGACAGACGCTGGTTCCGGCCACTGCGGCCAGAGTCCACGGAAAGCACCAGCCGTTACAGTGAAACATCGGCAGGGTCCACAGATAAACCGGGCTTGAAGCCATGTTCCAACACAGAATGTTTGATATGGCGTTAAGATAGGCACCGCGGTGATGATAGACGACTCCCTTGGGATTACCGGTCGTTCCAGATGTGTAGTTCAGGGCGATAGCCTGCCATTCGTCCTTCACCCTGAAAAAGGAAAAGCTTTCCTCACCTGTGGCCAGCAGTTCCTCATAGTTGGCTTCGCCCAGCAACTCCCCGCCTATGAACAGCGGATCGTCAATGTCGATGACACGGGGCTTGTTCGGCAACAATTCCAGCGCCTTGCGAATCGTTTCGCTGAACTCACGGTCCGTGAACAGCAGTTTGGTTTCCGCGTGCTCCAGAATGAAGGCTATGGCTTTCGCGTCGAGCCGGATATTCAAGGCATTCAGAATGGCGCCGGTCATGGGCACACCGAAATGAGCTTCATACAATTCCGGGGTATTAGCTCCCATAAAGGAGACAGTATCGCCCTCACCTATTCCCAGTTTAGCCAGGGCCGATGCCAGTTGGCAGCAACGACGGCTGGTGTCAGCCCAGGTCTGTCGCCGATCACCATGGATAATGGCCACCCGCCCAGGATAAACCGCGGCAGCACGCTCAAGAAAATTGACAGGTGTCAAAGGCACAAAATTGGCCGGGTTCCGGTCGAGATGCTGTTCGTAAATATTGCTGTTACTCATAACTTGATCTCACTGTACACTGGTGTTTTTCACAGAAAATCCGTGTCACCCGCCGTCAGCCACCAGGCTCCGCTCAAGATATCGGCTTCGGGTCCCGGCGTCCAGCTGTTGCAGGGAATCGCGATGTTCAGACCATGGATTCCGGCACCCTCAATCAGCATCGCCTGTTGCCAATGACTGGTTATCCAACACTTCAGACCGGGGTTATCTCCCATCAGTGAAAGATAGTGTATGGTACTCCGGAGAATATTCGCAAACTCACTGCGTGAGCCCACGATGTCCATTACCAGATAATTTTCCTCGTGCCTGCGCAACACAACCACGCCGGCAATATCATCACTTCCCGGCTTTTTCAGACCATGAATGCGGTAGCAATCAGCGGGATGCTGCAAATAGCGGTACTGCAAGTAATTCCAGTCGCGCAGCCCGACAACCGCCTGCTGCATTTCTTCACGAAAAAGCTGCCAGAGCCTGTCGACCGACTTGTGAAACGCCGGGTCGGAAACGTCGGGATGGCTCAGTTCATACGGGACACTGGCATGCGGCGGAAGGTCGACGGGATACCGCAGTTCCACGAGTTCATCCGTGGGCTTATACAGGCCGAGTCGAGTGGCAAGCTGCATGGTTTTCCGGTCCGGAAATCCAAACCCGAGCAAGTGGTCTACGGTGTATCCGATTTGTCGTTCCAGAAACGATGAAGCCACCGTGAAAAAGACACTTCCCTTTCCGTAATGGGTACGATATTGGGGAAGCACCATAACATCCCCTATTTGTATCGCCTTATGGTGTTCCCCAAAATAACTGATATCCCTGGGCATGCCACCATAATGCGCAATGAGTTCACCTTGGTAGCGGGCCACGGTGGCCCGGCCTCGGCCCTCCCCGTATTTCCAGTTCCATAGCAAGCCGTCGAATGGAGAGTCGAAGCTCTGCTCGAACAAAGCCGCAATCTCCGCCAATGCAAAACTGCTTGTGTTGTCGATCTCTGGAATCATGGTGGACGATTCTAGCGGATGTGCCGCCATTTGGCATTCACTCCCTGGTGTCCGGTCCCATTAATTCGCTGAAATCATGCGAATTAATGGGACCGGACACCAGGTTAATCGAGTAGAATAGAGCCCGATGACTCCGGAGCAAGCCTACAAAACCACCTATAACAATGCCTACGGCAAAAACGACGGGCTGTTCGCCTCGTTGTTCCGCATCGGTGACAGCACCGCCAGACACTCGCTGCAGCGGATACTGCTGCTTCGCGTATTCTTCTGCCTGCTTTGCATTCTGGGGCTCATAGTCTTTCAATTATTTTCAAGCCTGAATCTGTTCAGCCTCCAGACGTATGCCTCGCTTGATATTTCCTTGTGGCTGGTCCTGGGCGTCGTTGCACTGCTGGCCCTGAGCGTCACTTTTGGATTCTGGCGAATACGCCGACAGCGCGCGGTCACCACAACTGAACTCTTCGCCCATCTTGGCCTGGATGTGGTATTTCTGCTGATTGTGCTGGTCTACACCGGGGGTGCGGGCAATCCGCTGATTTCCTACCTGCTCGTGTTGCTGGCCATCGGCGCCACGTTTCTTACACGTTTCTACGTTAACCTGTTCGCCGTGATCAGCATACTGATTTACACCGTATTCATACTGCTGGATCTTCAAGACAACAATGACATGGAAAGCCACGGTATGGTGATGGACTTTCAACTGCACCTGGTGGGAATGTGGGTTATTTTTGTCGTAAGCGCCATTCTGATCAGTGTTTTCGTGACCCAGATGGCATCCGCGATCCGCGATCGCGAACTGACACTTGCCAAAGCCAGAGAAAAGGAATTACGTAATGAACAATTGGTGGCGATCGGCACCCTGGCGGCGGGAACAGCCCATGCGCTGGGTACCCCCCTCTCCACCATGGCGGTGCTGCTCGCCGACCTGGACGATAGAAAGGTTGATGATCTGAGCGATAGTGATGTAAAGGAAGATATTTCCGTGCTGCGACAACAGGTTCTCCGCTGCAAGGAGTCGCTTAACCAGCTCACCCGCCACTATCATGACGAAGGCTATAATAGAGACGGCTCTCAGTCACTGGATGAGTTTCTCGCGGACGTGAAAGACTACGTGGTCAACATCCATCCCACTGCATTGATCGATTTTAGCCTCGAACAGGAAGCGCGGAAGGTACAGATTCCGACCGATCCAAATTTCAGGCACGCCGTTATCAACCTGATTGAAAATGCAATCAGGGCCGCAAGCAAACAGGTGCAAGTAACCTGCCGCGTGGGTCAGGCCGTGCCGCGATGTCTCGAGATCGCGGTCAGTGATGACGGCCCGGGTATTCCTACCGCGGTGATGGAGAGCAAGGGTGAACCCTTCATATCCACACGCAAGGACAGTATGGGTCTTGGCATCTTTCTGGCCAACGCGGCACTGGAAAAAATCGGCGGCAGTATCGAAATGTTCAATCTCAAACTTGGTGGCGCGCTCACGTTGATCAAACTGCCTCTGCCTGATCAAGAATCCGCGACACCAATCACTGCCGGGCGGGTGTCGTGAGTAGCACTGCGGTCAGTGGTGTGACCACGGATGAGTTGTCCATTCTGCTCGTGGAAGATGACCCTGTCTTCGCCCGGATCATGGCCCATGCACTGAATCAACGCGAGTATCAGGTGTCGACGGCAGACTCGCGCGAAGCCGCCGAGGAACTGATCGCAAAGGAAAGCTATGTCTACGCCATTCTGGATTTGAATCTGGGTGGCCAGTCTTCCCTGGCGTTGATTCCCCAGTTGAAACAGCGCAATGAGAAAATCAGAATTCTGGTGCTGACCGGATACGCCAGCATAACCACCGCGGTCGAAGCCATGAAACTGGGAGCGGATAATTACCTGGCCAAACCCGCCGACCTGAATGAAATACTCGCCGCATTGCTGATGGGTGACAGTCACAGCGAAGGCACTGAAAACTTGCAGGAGCCCATGTCGGTCAGGCGCCTGGAGTGGGAGCATATACAGAAGGTATTGATGGAGAACGATGGCAATATTTCAGCCACGGCACGACAACTGAAAATGCATCGGCGCACCTTGCAGCGCAAGTTGCAGAAAAAACCAGTGGCCAAATAACCACAGGCAATTTACCTGTGCAAAACGGCGGAGGCTAGGGAACCTCTGATCAATTCTGTACCGCCTCTGCGGTACAGAATTGATCAGAGGTTCCCTAGATATACGGGTTGCGGCGACGGATTGAAATCCAGTAAAGGCAATACAGGGCGATAATCGCAGCAGCCAACCCCAGGCATTCCACCATGAACAGTTGCAGCATCAGATCGTTGTACACGTCTTCCCTGAAAATGCGCCATCCCCGGACCAGCACCAGTCCGAACGCTGTCAAAAAGGCAAACCAGGTCACGCCGGGGACGAGCTTGTCCACTACCAGTGCTGACAGAAAAAACACACTCACCGCAGCCATATAACCACGGTAAAGAGCATAGAGTTCGGTGTAGCCCACGGCGGAATCGAGTTCGATCTGCAAACGGGCAAACCAGGTCGGAGCATCGGTTATAAACAACCAGGTGAGCCAGGCGTAAAACAAGCCGTGGACCAGAAGAAAAAATACCAGATAACCGCGTGCAAATCCGTACACTTCAGCACATCTCCCTAAGACCGGGTCATTACTGGTCACCGCTGACCTTTATGACCCCCGCGCAAGCGCTGAATGGTTTCGGGCGCTCTATCACTTGCCCCTTGAACCGATTCGCCGGCTCCCTAACGGCGAGTCAGAGGCGTCTGGGTAAGATGCCTGCCACCATCGACGATCAGAGTCTCTCCGGTCACTATCTGCGGCCCGACAATAAAATGCAGAATCGCCTCGGCCACGGTTTCGGCGGTCGCCGTTACACCAAGCGGCGCGCTTTGCTCATTCTGAGCCATGAACCTTTCGTAAACTTCGTCGCCCAGACCTTTTCGCAGCCAGTCACCCTGAATAAAACCGGGACATACCGCGTTGATGCGCAACTTCGGCCCGAGGGCGCGGGCCAGTGACAGGGTCATGGTAACCAGCGCGCCTTTGGAAGCCGCATAGGCCACGGAACTGCCTATACCCGTAATCGCAGCGGTGGATGCGACATTGACGACATCGCCGTTTCGATCCGTATTCTCAAGGTGGCGATGAACAGCCCGGGTCATTTGGTAAACGCCGACAACGTTCACCGAGTAAATGCGCTGAAAATCCACTGCATCCAGACCATCCAACTGATGATGGTCACAGAACTTGGTGGTCCCGGCATTATTTACCAGTATATCGACCTGCCCCCACTTCTCAATGGCGGCATTAACCAGGCGCTGACAATCTCCATCTTCGGCCACATTTGCGCGGCACACCACTGTCTCCACGCCATGCTTTTCACAAGACCGGGCCACCGCCTGCGCCGATTCTTCGCTGCGACTGAAATTGATTGCCACGTGACAGCCGGAAGCAGCAAGCAAATTGGCGGTTGCCGCCCCGACACCACTGCTGGATCCGGTCACAATGGCAACTTTTCCTGAAATATTTTTCATGTTGTTCTCCAAACTGATCAAGCCGACATCCGCGCCGATCCAGCGAATTACTTAAGGAACCTCTGATCAATTCTGTACCGTCTCTGGCTTTCAGCCGAATCCGGTATCAAGGCGCAGTTTTGAAGGCATGCATCGGCCTGTCGAAAAACTGCAACGCCGAGACCGGGTTCGGCTGGAAGCCCCGAAGGGCGGGCCTGTCGCGCGCCGCCGCCGCGTTGTCGTGCTTGCCAAGGGCGACGGCCATTGCCTGCGCACGACGCCTTGCGGCGACACGCGACAGGCTCCGCAGAGGCGGTACAGAATTGATCAGAGGTTCCTTAATGTATCAGAATCAGTAACTAACTCCTATCCACCGTTTATCCCAAAAACCTGGTTTCCTCCCGCTTTTCCGATTGCAATCGGCCAAAGCTTGGTTACAATACGTAACACTTGAATTGCGGTGCAACGGACCGCGCAGGAGCATGGGCCGGCAAGCTTGAACCGCACACCCCAACGCAGGCTATCTCCGCAAACCAAGACTGGCATTCATTATCGGGATCGACACTGAGCGACCCTGAGCCGGGGCTGGCGGATGCCGGCCTTGTCATGGAATGCGCACCCGCTTTTCAGGGTGTGTGCAGTAACAAAATAGTTCGTGATTGCGTTCTTATATTCTTCAGGAACGAGAGTTTGGACCCAATAAAGGAACTCGGGAGAAACAAGTGAAAACACAGCATGTTGTCGCGTTGGCTATCAGCGCGGTCGTGGTTGTCTGGATGCTGGTGCCAAGATCTTCGGATGGTACCAGCGATGATACCAACATGTCGTCGGGTGAAACCGTAGTGGTGTTGCCGGCCGACGAATCGATAACTGATGAAAATGCCGATTTCACCGTGCGCGCCTCCACACTGGATGCTCGTACTTACGTCGAACGCATACGAATTCGCGGGCGCACCCAGGCAATCCGCACCGTTGAGGTGCGCGCTGAACAGAGTGGCCGCATTGCCGCCACGCCGGTACAACGTGGCTCCCGAGTGAGCCAGGGCGATATTCTCTGCGAAATCGCCCTGGACAATCGAGAAGCGGAACTGCAGGAAGCCTTGAGCCGTCAGGAACAGGCGGAATTGGAGTATCAGGCCGCGCTTGACTTGCAGGCCCGCGGTTTGCAGTCGCAGGTCAATATCGCCCAGAACAAGGCCGCCCGGGATGCGGCGGCAGCGGCTGTGGACCGCGCCAGACTCGCTCTGGAAAACACCCGCATTCGCGCTCCGTTTGACGGTGTCATGGAAACCCGTCCCGTTGATATCGGCGATCTGCTCGAACGGGGTGGCGTTTGCGCCACAGTGATGGATGACACGCCGATGCTGCTGGTCGGTCTGGTCTCTGAACAGGAAATCGGCAAGGTCAGGCAGGGAGCGAAGGCCAGTTCGGAATTACTGACGGGAGAGAGAGTATCCGGCGAGGTTACCTATCTGTCCCGTTCCGCTGATCCGGTGTCCCGCAGCTACCGTATTGAAGTTGAACTGGAAACTGATGGCGTTATCATTCGTGACGGCATTACATCAGAAATTCTGGTCGATGCGGAGGAAGTCGAGGCTCATCTGATTCCCGCATCGGCGCTGACCTTGAACGATGCCGGTCAAATAGGCGTTAAAATTCTCGACAACACCAACACGGTGGGTTTCGCCACCATCAACATCATCGGCGATGAAACCAATCAGCTGAATCCGGGTATCTGGGTAACGGGCTTGCCCGAACAAGTCAATCTGATTACCCATGGACAGGAAATCGTATTTCCCGGCCAACAAGTTCAAAGCGACTATAACTGGTCTACCGGCAACCGATAGACGGGCGGACGAATTATGCGTTACCTGGATGTAGCGATCACCAAGGCACGAACAACCCTGAGTCTATTTGCCGCCATCATGGCGACCGGCTTCGTGGCTTACACGACAATTCCGGTGGAGCTTAATCCCGATGTGACAGTGCCGGTAATCGTTACCACGATACTACACGAGGGAATCTCGCCGACAGACGCCGAACGACTGCTCTCCAAACCGGCTGAAGTGGAACTTAAAACCGTTGACGGTATCATCGAGGTCAGTTCATTTTCCAGCGAAGGCGCGGCTACGGTAATCACTGAATTTGATATCAGTTACGATATCGGCGACGCCCTGATGGAAGTACGCGAGGCCATGAACCGCGCCAAGGCACGCTTCCCCCAGTCCACCGAGGAACCCATCATCCAGGAAGTCTCCGCCGCCCAGGCCCCCATCGTACAGATTGCGATAGGTGGCGAAAATGTGCCGGAACGGGTATTGCTGAGGGTCGCCCAGGACTTGCAAAGGGAAATCGAAACGCTGCCCCATGTTCTGGAAGCGCAAATGGTGGGCAACCGAGAGGAACTGCTGGAAGCGGTCGTGGATCCAGCGCAACTCGAAACCTACGGCGTGAGCAACTCACAGATTGTACAGGCGGTGACCTCCAATAACCGCCTGATTCCGGCGGGTGCCGTTGACACCGGGCAAGGCAGCTTTTCAGTCAAGGTGCCGGGCCTCATTGAAACCGCCAATGATTTGTATGAACTGCCCATTGCGTCGAATGAAATGGGGGTGCTCACCGTCAGCGATGTCGCTGAGGTACGGCGTACCTTCAAGGATGCCACACGCTTTTCGTATGCGAACGGCAGTCAGGCGATCTCGTTAAACATTGAAAAACGCAAGGGGGCCAACCTGATTGAAGCGATGGAATCCATTGATGCCATCGTTCAGAGAATGCTTCCTTCCCTGCCTCCGGCGGTGACCATTGCGTATCTCAACAATTCCGCGCCGCTGGTAATTGAACAGAACATGGGCCTGCAGGGAAACATAGCCACGGCTATGGTCCTGGTGTTGATCGTTGTTATCGCGTCCGTGGGTGTGCGTTCGGGGATGCTGGTTACGCTCGCTGTTCCGTTCTCGTTCCTGTTCGCGTTCATCATTATTTCCATGCTGGGTTTCACCTATAACTTCATGGTCATTTTCGGCCTGCTGCTCGGCCTCGGTATGTTGATCGATGGCGCCATCGTGATGGTGGAGTTTGCTGACCGGAAAATGGCTGAAGGCCTCGACAGCAGAGAAGCCTACCGCGAGGCGGTGAACCGCATGTTCTGGCCCATTCTGGCCTCCACCGCGACCACCCTGGCCGCATTCCTGCCGATAATGTTCTGGCCTGGCGTGGCCGGTGAATTCATGAGGTATCTGCCCATCACCGTTTTCTCGGTACTGGTCGGCTCACTGATGTACGCGTTGCTGTTTGCCCCCACGCTCGGTGCCCTGTTGGGTACGTCAAGACGCGCCGATACCGAGGCGGCAAAAAAACTCAAGGCACTTGAGGAAGGCGACCCGCACAAAGTCGGTGGAATAACGGGAGTCTATGCCGGAGTGCTTGAGGCTGCGGTAAGCCGACCCATCATTGTTTTCGTGTCCAGCATCGCAGGGCTGGCAAGCATCGTTACTCTGTATGCGGTGTTCGGCAGGGGCATGGAGTTTTTTACCGCCGTTGAGCCCAACTTTACCCAGGTTCAGGTATTTGCGCGAGGCAATTTCTCCCCGGTGGAAATCCGCGACATGATGTTGGATGTGGAAAGACGCATTGATGTCCACGGTAATTACAAGAACATCATTACCCAGTCTGGCGCCGGAGGCCAGACCGGTGGTGGTGGACAGGGAGCGGCTCCCGACCTGATCGGTACCATTTTTGTAGAGTTTACCGACAGACGCGATCGTGAACTGGACGGGTTTGAAATGGAAAACCTGTATCGGGAATCCATCAATAATATCCCCGGGGTCAAGGCGGAAGTGGCCACGATTGAACAGGGCCCGCCCGTGGGCAAACAAATACAGCTGGAACTGTATGGTGACGATCTGGAATTGCTCTTTGCCGAGGGCGAGCGCGTACGTAACCATATGACCAATACAATGACAGGGCTGATTGATATCGATGACACCATGCCTATTCCCGGCATTGAATGGGAAATCCGGGTTGATCGCGCCCGGGCGGCCATGATGGGCGCCAGCATCACTGAAATCGGCACCGCAATACAATTGATGACCAATGGCGTCATGATGGGGGATTACCGACCTGATGATACAGAAGAAGAAGTGGATATTCGCATCCGTTATCCGCAGGAGTATCGCGGCCTGGACCAATTAGGCACCATACGTATCGGCACCGCCAGCGGCCCGGTGCCGCTAAGCAGTTTCATAGAGCGGGTTCCGGGACAGAAGGTGAGTTCCATTCAGCGCGTAGACGGCAACCGTGTCGTCTACGTTCGCGCCAACCCGGCCCCCGGCGTGGTCGCGAACAACAAGGTCATTGAACTGTCGGAGTGGATCGAGAACGACCCACCCGTGTCCGGCGTCTTTTATCGCTTCCGTGGTGCCAACGAAGAACAGGAAGCCTCTGCCGCCTTTCTGATACAGGCGTTTGCGCTTGCCCTGGCGCTTATGGCAATACTGCTGGTGACCCAATTCAACAGTTACTATCAGGCTTTGCTGATTCTGTCCTCGGTACTGATGTCCACTTCCGGAGTCTTGCTGGGGCTGTTGACAACGGGCCAGACCTTCAGCGTGATTCTCACCGGAGTGGGAATCGTGGCGCTTGCGGGGATCATTGTGAATAACAATATAGTGCTGATTGATACGTTTAATTACCTCAAGGGCAATCACCCCGACTGGTCCCTGAAAGAAGTAATTGTACATACCGGGGTGCAGCGCCTGCGTCCGGTGTTTTTGACAACATTTACTACCGGTTTTGGATTGTTACCCCTGGCCATGCATGTTTCTGTGGATCTGATCGGTGCGGAAATTGAAGTAGGCGGACCTATCACTTCACAATGGGTAAGCTTGGCCAGTGCGATCGTTTTTGGACTCTCGTTCGCGACAATCCTGACTCTGATCGTCACACCCGCCATGCTTGCCCTGCCGGCTCGGCTCCGTGAACTGTTGGTACGCAATGATGGGCGTGGCGATTCGCAAGTCTCCGATGCACAGTCCACTCCGGCACATTGATCGACTGCAACACGCAAAAATCGATGCGGTAAAAATTGAGCGTTCGTTCGGCAAAAACACGGACAATTACAATGAGCTGGAGTAGTCAGACTATTTATACTGTGCTAACATTTCCGAACTTTCAGTTGATGCCTGTTATGGATAACTTGCACACTGAAACAGCTAAAGTCGGAGCTTGAAAGTTTTTCTTTGTTCCCCCCTTTTCTAAAGCATTGAGCTACTTTCAAGTCTCCGCTTTAGCGCTTTTTCCTCATAATCTTTCAAAGCCGCGTTCATCCACCGAAATGGAATCAGTGGAATGGACCGATTGACATGGAAGGTCGGAATTCTGCAGCCATGCGGGGAACTGACTCAATCACTCAATCAAGTGTAGCGAAATAACGGTCCCGCTTGTTTTTCTCGCTCTGACGTTCCATTTCCCGGTTTAAATCAGAAGCCCGGAACAGATAGTATTCGCTGGCGGCAATATTCCGTTTGAGAAAATCGAACATGGGGTCTTCGGCGCTCAGGGTGAGTTCCGCAACCCGAAGGCGTAACTTGAAGAGTTTGTTGGCGGCGCGCAAGTGTTCAATTTGCTTGCCGTCGACATTGATGTTCATTGCATCAATGTGCCATGCCACGATCTTCTGTAATCCTTTTTCAAGACGCGGGTCATCCTCCTGATAGAGCCGGCGATACAGATGTTCCAGATAACCGTAGTGTTCATCTACCTGGTTCCAGTTTGACATCGCCACATCGCACTCAATCAACTTCTCGACTATGTCGATCTGACCGCCGTTGTACAGTCCCTCGTTGACGCGGGAAATGTGCAAAGCGCGCTTGTAGGCCTCGCGAGCGGCACGGTAATCGGAAACACTCTTGAGCTGAAAGCCCATCCCTTTGAGTGCTTCCTTCAGGCGGTGATCGTAGGGTCCGTAACTCGCCTCCATGGCCTCTATTTGCCGGAACTGCTTGTCAAGACCGGCAAGCTGGGCTGCGGTGACGTTCAGGTCCGGGGAAAGCGAAAACGAAGGAAAATCAGCTGTTGCATCGGAAACTGCAACGAGAAGGCCCAATGTAACCCATGGAAGAAATGCGCTACCTGATTTCATACCCTGCTACCCTCATTACCACGTCTAATATGGCCCAATGACGAGGCGAATTCAATAGGGGGTAATCCTGAAAAATGACTTAAGGAACCTCTGATCAATTCTGTACCGCCTCTGGCTTTCAGCCGAATCCGGTATCAAGGCGCGGTTTTGAAGGCATGCGTCGGCCTGTCGAAAAACGGCAACGCCGAGACCGGGTTCGGCTGGAAGCCCCGAAGGGCGGGCCTGTCGCGCGCCGCCGCCGCGTTGTCGTGCTTGCCAAGGGCGACGGCCATTGCCTGCGCACGACGCCTTGCGGCGACACGCGACAGGCTCCGCAGAGGCGGTACAGAATTAATCAG